>NZ_SRRY01000001.1:692500-1892500 GCF_004792295.1 Pseudoalteromonas sp. MEBiC 03607 | reverse complement strand
TTATTCTTCTACCTATATGTAAATGATGTATACAAAATTCAGGTACAAGCTCCCCCTATCGTTAGTGAAAACTTGAATGCTCTAGATATTAAAACACCTAGATATGCCATAAAAACTATTAGTCTTGAGTAACAAATTAAACGAAAAATAAATTAAACACTTTATTCAACGCTTATAAGATTTAAGAAAGTGTAAAACAAATAATTGTTATACGATTTTTTAAGTTGATTTCTTATTTGTTGTACGTACTTTCAGTGCATTAGATACGGAACATCTTTGGTAACAAATCAAGAGGAATTACATATGAAACTTTTATCTTCCCTCGATAGAATAGTCCCTGAAAGGTTTTTAGCTCCTGTCCAAATAAATGAGTTAATCGATTATATACACTCAGTTACCTCTGAAACACAAGATATTACCTCTAAATTAGAAGATATACGCAATTTGGTATCAAACTCTGAGAACATTTCAATTACTGAAAATGTAAAAAATAAGACCAAGCAACTACTAGCACTCATACCTGCAGAAGAAGCAGATAAGATCAGAGCATCTGAAGTTTACAATAAAGCTATCAATGCGCTTGATTTATGGGAAGAGTTAAACTCACCTATCGGTGAACAGATTCAAAGTTTAAATGAAGAAATCGAATTTTCAAAAGCGCATAGTTCTACGATAAATTGGGTCGATATAGGTTTGAATGTCAATGCAACTGCTTCATTTTACCTTTCTCTTGTACAAAAAGATAAACTAAAAAAATTACCTGGAGCACCCACCCCTGAAAAGTATTGTGTAGTCAATCATGATGCTCGTGCCGGATACAAAGTAGAGGCATCTGCATCAGGTAAGGTTAACTTAATAAAACTGGGTGTAGGCTTAGATAAAGCGGCCAGTATTGAATTTGACTCATATTACCAAGTTGAAGAATCTGTTCCTACACATAAAGTTATTTGGAATATGCTGAAAACACAAGTTAGACCTTGGAACTTATCCAATGTAGACACAAAACTATCTAGAGTAACCTTATCTGGGGCAACTGAAGGCTACAAAGCTTTCTCAATTAAAGCAACTTCTGGATTGGTATTGTCAGGTGAGTTAGGTATTGGAAAGTCCCTTGCTACTTCGACAGATATAGATGGAAAGCTCATTAATATACAGGCAACTACTGGGGTTACTATGACTCGAAGTCAAGAACTCAGAGGTGACTTAGAATTTATTGTTTATCGCAATACCCAACAAAAATTAGAAATCCTATTAACAATACTTGAAGAAAACCAACATCAAAACTCCTTTAAAGCTGCAATTGATGCTGAAATAAAAGGGATGGATGCATTGGCGAGACAATATGTAGATATTTTACTCGGCAAAGGCAATGAATTAGTAAAGTATTTGGAAGAGAATAGCAACTTAGGACAAAGCCTACTTGATATAATCACAGGACAAGTCAGTGAAGATAAGTGGTATAAGCCAATTGCAAAACTCCTATTTGGACAAGAAGACATAGATACCGTTACTAAAAGCCTTATTGATACTCAATTAAAAGCTGAAGTCGATAAAAAAATAATCTCTACTCAAGTTGATGCAAATGAATTAGCTCAAAAAATCATTTTGCAACTTTTAGGAATATTCGATTTAGATGAAACAATTACTACAACAGGTAAGGGCAAAGAACTCGCAGAAAAAGCTGAGGATTACCTTTCTATAAAAATTAAAGAAGTACAAAAAAAATTATCGCAAAACGCAGAGAAATTCGAAAAAATGGTAGAAACTGCCACCAGAGAAAAGCTTAGCCCGCTAGCAGTATTTGGAGAAGAAGTAGCTAACTCTTTAAATTCATTTGACCAGAATGCACAAAACAATTTTGACCGTGTCATTACCAAATATCAGCAGTTTAAAAATAATATCCTTTCTAAGCTTGAAAAAGCTGCAAATATCAAGCTTGGATTAAGTCTTGAATCAAATAAAGCTCAGTTTTCTTCTGAGCTTCATAAATTGAAAATAATTATAAACACACTAACTCCTCAGGTCGAAGAAATGTATTGCTGTATGGCTGTAGGTGATTCGAAAAAGGCTTCTGTTTTAATAGAAACACTCTCAAAAGAGAAAGTTATCGAGGTCATAGCACTAACAACTAGATTAGAAACTATTTTGAATAGTAATACACGATTAGGTCTAAGCATCATAGGCTATGATCTAAATAAAATTAAAGATGTAAACTCTGACCTGGTAATTGATGTAGACGCTAACGGTAATTTGTATGTAAAACATGAATATAGGGTTAAAGCTACCGCCAGCGGTTTAAGCGAGTGTAGAGAGGCTAATCTAAGTATTTTGTTGGGAGTCGCACAAGCTACCCAAGACCCTAATTTTAGCGGTGCTATTGGGCTTGAGTATGCGAATGTAGATAACAAACTTCATGATGTATCGGAACTAAGAGATTTCTTTGCTTCATTAGATTTGTCTAATAACCCAAGGGCTAGAGACCTACCTATTAATATTCCAACTATTGTATCGAAAAGTGCAATTTCATCGGCGGTGGAAAAATATACTTTAAAGTTGAATGGGCCGTACACGCAAAGCAAAATCTCGATGTCGATGCAATCCGGAAAAGAAGTATTTCGTCAATTTGAGACGTTAAGCGAACGAAAGCTGTTTCAAAAGGCTGTAATTTACCTAGCTTACTTAATAAAAACGAATAAGATTGTATACAACGGTATATTAAATATATTGATGCTTTACCCTCAAGTTGATGAGCGTTTTGGTGACTTTAATAACCTATTTAATCATATATTTGAAGGTGAGGATGGAACATCTATCAATATAAAACAAATAAAAACCGAACTAAGTAAATTGAATGATTATAAATTTTATTTAGCGGATATAAGAGATGTAGGTTATGGGGCACATAAATTTGAATCATGGCTTGGCATTCAACGCCAACTTGAAAAGATAGGCGCAGCTGCTATGGCGTTAAAAAGGTTTCCTGCCACACTTTCAAAAATAAGGGAATCAATAAATTTATTTGAAGCTAATTCAGTCCAAGAAAACGCAATAAAAGATTTGAATAATAGGTTATTATTTCTCTCTAACACACTGGAAAAAGACTTAGATTATTGGATTGATGTAAATGGGATATTAAAAAATGCATTTGATGACTTTTGGTCAAAGTTAGGCTGGGGCACCGCAGGGATCAATACCCGATTACTGTTGTTATTTCTACTTTTAGAAGATGCCATTGAACTAGAAACACCACTGTTTTTAACATTAATTACATTATCTAATGAATCTGGGGAACGAGTAGTAATAAGAGTATGAGTCTTTGAAATTGTCATTACTCTTCTACGTATTAGCTGGTTTCAAAACAAAAAATACGCAATAAAAAAGGCTGCTCTGAGAGCAGCCTTTTTCATATTTGGTGGAGCTGGGGGGAGGTTACCTCTTGTTGTCTTATAGCCCTTTAATTGCCTAATTTGTTAGCTTTTTGTGTATCTAGGTTCCCCGAAGTGGTTCCCCGAATTTTGTTTGTGTTCGTTTCTCGGTTCAACTCCCTCTTTGGGAATTGAACGCCAGCCCTTGAGGTCCGATTAGGACTACAATCGTTTACTTTACTAATCGGTTCATCAAAGTTTACAGGGGCAAAGAGGGTAAATTTAGATTTAAGTTATGGATCTCCATTGGTTGATTATGACTGTATACTTCATTCTTTGTAATTAGCTATAATTCATATAGTTATATAACTAATTGGTGAAGTCTGTAATGAATGAACAATTTTGGGGTCAGTGGATTGGCGAAATTAAAGGTACTAATGATGGCCTCGTACAGCTCAATATTGACTCCGATAGATTAGATAGAGGTTTTCTTACAGTTTATGAATACGGTTCCGATCGAGCGTCATTTTCATGCGACTTACTCTTAACAAAAACAGAAAATACTCTTAGTGGAAAAGCATTCAATGTTATTCCTAATTTGCTCCCCGGCGATACCCTCTCAGCAGAACAAGCTCAATCCTTAATGCCAACCGAAATTAATGTTAGTGCAGAAATTGATGAAGCTGGTAACTTAACAGCACGTTGGGATACAGATGTTGAAACCATAGGCAGCGGTACTTTGTATAATGCCGAACAATGTGAAGCCAGCGATGCTCATGCCACGATTACTTGGAATCAGTTTAAAGAGATAGCACTACAGTCGAAACATGCAAACGACGAGATGATTTTTAGAGGTCAACACGACAGTAGTTTTGCACTTAAGACCTATTTTCATAGACAGGGTCGTAGAAATTTACAGAGGTACGCCAAAGAGGATCTTCCTGTTTTGCACCGACACATAGCGGCCACAATAAACCGCAAATTTGACTTTGCTAGTTCAGAGGAACACACGGAGCTTATATTTTTGGCTCAGCATCATGGTTATCCAACGCCTTTACTCGATTGGTCAAACTCCCCATTTGTCGCTGCCTATTTCGCATTTCAGTCTGTGCCTAAGGGTGATGCAAGCGGGGCTTCAAGAATATTTATGTTTGATAGTCGAGAGTGGGAGCTCAGCGGCCCTGAACGTGCTATTGCGTTAGAAGATCCTCGCCCTTCATTTTGTCTTTTTAATCTAGTTACAAGAGGCAACCCCAGAGTACTTCCTCAACAATCTCTCGTTACATTTAGTAATGTCTATAGCATTGAGCGCTTCATACGTTTCTATGAGAATAGAAACAACAAAAGATACTTAACTGTCTTTGATATCCCCCACTCCGAAAGAGCCACAGTAATGAAAGATCTAGAAATCATGGGTATTACAGCTTCAACTCTTTTTCCAGGGGTTGATGGAGTCTGTAAGTCATTAACTGAGATGTACTTTTAGGCCAAAAGGGTATACCCATAGCGGACTTTTAGCATGAACCGAAAAGTAGTTCGTTTAGACTTGATCTTCCATGAACTCCATCATAGGATGCAGACCTCTAGAGCCTAAATGAACTATTGGAGGTATAATGGCAGCTCATCGTTATGGCTATGCCCGAGTCTCAACTCTTGACCAATCCACCAGCATTCAACGGGAAGCCTTAGAGGCAGCCAAGTGCGACCGTATCTTTGAGGAAAATGCCTCGGGAACAACTCGAGAAGGCCGTTCGGAGTTATCCCTTGTCCTCGAGATCTTAAGGGAAGGTGACACGCTTGTCGTTACTAGAATCGACCGTCTAGCTCGCTCTCTTAAGGACCTACAAGACATAGTCCACGACCTTAAATCTCGAGGCATTCACCTTGAAGCCACAGAGCAACCCGTCGACACAAAGACAGCCGCAGGAAAAGCATTCCTTGATATGCTAGGTGTCTTCGCGGAGTTCGAAACGAACCTTCGTAAAGAAAGGCAACTCGAAGGTATCGCTAAGGCGAAAGCTAAAGGTGTTTATAAGGGCAGAGCGCCACTCTCCGACGAGAAAAAGGCTAAGGTAAAGAGAATGTATTCAGACGGAATTAAACCCGCTCAAATCGTCAGAGAGACAGGCATTGGTAAAACATCAGTCTTTAAGATAATCAAAGAGATGCGTGAGAACCAACCTCAGAAATAGTCCCACTCGTGGGAGCTTCATTGTCAAAGCCATAAATCCATCGTAAGCTCCCGCACTTTCGATTAAGGAGTACGGAAATATGATCGATCAAACACACCTAGTTCAAGACATTTTAGTAGGCGACGAGACCGTCATTGAAGACTGCGAGATCTACAACATGACCCACGTCGGTCACGTCGATAAGTGGTTCGCCACGAACGCAGACACAGCGGTAGAATGGTTAATCGACAAGAAGCCCGCGATAATCTCCCATTTTGGCTGCTGGGTCGGTATTTCTGAATAACCCCCGAGGGTCTGTATTTTATAGTGTATCTATAGGACCCTCCAAAGAACCCCCTAAGTCGTCCCGAGGCACCGCTGTACGTGGTCTTTACGCCGCTTAGGGTCTGACTTTTTATTTTTTTATTTATAAGGAGCAGAACCTCATGGGCAGAGCCCGTAAAGTCCCCTTATCGACCATTCTCCCAGTAAAGGAAGTAACCGCGAGAGAGCCCTTAGACTCAGGTTCCAAAGCTAAAGCGGATGCCCTCGAGTCCCTTACGGAAGAACACCGTAAAGCCATTGCCAGCGGAACAGAGCGGGACGTTATACCCGCAGCTCAAGGACCTTCGATCGGGGCCTCCATTCCACCGTTGCTTGTAGCTAAGCCCCCTAAGGACCTACCCGAGAACTACAAGAATAGACTTACCGAAGACACGTTAGTGCTGGTGGACGGCTATCAACGTTATAAGGCTATTAAGTCTAAGCATGGTCTCGAGGTAAGAGTCAGCATTAAAGAAGTCGAAGGAAACTCAATGGTTGACCTCATGCTGGCAGCCCTCGAGGCTAACTATCAACGACCCTTAGTTATTAGTGCTAACGAGAAGAAAGCCCACGTTTTTAGGCTCCTCCTCCTTGGGGCTCATACCGAAGGGGCCGATAGGCTGATGAAGAAGTACGGAGATGTGTTCTCTCGCTCCACATTAGCTGAATATATATCCCTTGCTAGGTTCGCAAGGACCGAAGCCAATCTCGAAGACCTCCCCCTGAATGACGTAAAAGTAGCCCTCAGGGGGGCAATTAAAGATACCCTAGGGGATCTCCTAAAAATTAAGTACGACGCTAAGGGATTTCCGACGAAGTCGACTGTAAAGGCATGGAGAATGGTCCTCGAGGGTGGGGACATAACGCCCTTAATTGAAAGAGCCGAAAAGGAACGAGAAAGGACGAAAAGCGAAGCTCAGGAGTTAGCTGGAGACTTATCCTATATCTTGAAGGGAGCAAGCCCCAAGGCACAGGTCCAAGCTTTGTCGATGTATCTAATGAAGGCCAAAGAACAGCTCGACAGCAAGCCAGACGACTCTTTTCTCGAGTATTTCGGAGAAGACTAACGGTTATGCCTTGGGAAGGCTTACGGGTCCTTTCTGGGGCTGTCCTCGAGGGTAATTCTGGCCCCGTTGTTTAAATTCTGGGGGCCTTTGGGGCAGGGTTTATTTTGTTCCTAGCTCCGGCCCCTTTAGCGACGGGGTTCCCAGAGGGTTAGACCTAAAGGCAGAGTAAGGCTCTAGTGAATGAACCTTAAATACACAATGACCAGCCGCGAGATCGCGGAGCTAACGGGGAAACGTCACGACAACGTCGTTCGAGACGTCGAGGCTATGTTTAACGCCCCCAATTTTGGGGCGGTTGATTTTTTAGTGCGAGACACCGAGAAAAACTTTACTGAGCTCAACTTTGAGCCGAGCGGACTGCGAAAAGATGTTTAACGAGCTGAAAATCCAGCCCGTTGATTTTTTGGACAACTACGAGGACGCCAACGGAGAAACCCGCAAGCAATACCGCCTAGACCGCGACTCTACGATGACCCTTGTCACGAAGTACGACACGGCTCGCCGCTATGCCGTCGTTAGACGTTGGCGGGAATTCGAGGAAGGTTATGGCCTCCTTTTGCCCTCCTTGGGTTCTACGTTTAAGCCTTGGTACGTAATCCGATTAAGCAGCTCGGCCTTTTCTACAATAGTTAATCCCACAGAGTAGGTCCCATAAGTTTCCCCTACTTTCTCGTGTCCTGTTATCTCTGCGGCTTGGTTATGGTGTAGACCTAAGCGCTCGAGCAAGGTCGACAAGGTTTTCCTCAGTGAATGAAACACATATCGTTCGTCATAACCTAAAGACCTTTTAAGTCGCCCGAATCGCTTCCCGATAGCCGATGAGCGCTCGCCATTGCTTGTTATTTTCTCGTTAGGCAAAAGGTAGCCGTCAGGACTACTCTCCGCTAGAGAATTGACTAGGGGAAGAATGTCGTTATGAACAGGAATATCGCGAAGACCAGCGTTAGACTTTGACTCGTCAATCGACAAAAAGGTTATGCCGTCTTTGGTCTTAACGTCTTCCACTTTTAACTGAGCTATCTCCTCGATCCTTGCGCCTGTATAGGCCCCGAGAAGGATTAAGTCATGTAAGTTAGCATCGCCGCTTTTACTCTTTGCCTTAGCCACCAGCTTGATGACGTCTTCAACTTCCCATGCTTGACGTTGTTCTTTGCGGCTGGCCTTTTTCTTCTTACTGTACTTGTGTCCTTCAAAGGGATTAACGCCTTCGGGGTCTAAGTAGCCCATACGCATTAGGTAGTCATAGAACGAGCGACAGGAGCCAATGAGGCCCTTAATTGTGGCTTCGGCTTTCCCTTCGGCTTCTTGTTCAATGATCCACCTTGCGACCTCAGTCTTTTTAATAGGTAAGACAGGGAATTTATCATTGAGCCTCAATATCGCTGTGTGCCTTTGTTTTATTGTCCGTGGGATTAACTTCCCTTCTTGGGACTTGAGCCATTCTTCAAGGTAAGTCGTACAGGGGAGTGACTCACCATAGACTATGTTCGATAAAGTCCTAGCCGCGTCAGGGCCTTTCCTATCAGCAACTTGATCGAGGTACTCCGAGAATTCATGCTCTTTACTTCCTAGGCCCAATTCATTTACCTGATGGGCGCAGAGTTGACCGTCCTCAGATCGGGCTTGTAGCTGCGCAATGAGGGGCGCTTCTCGACGTTTTTCCGCCTCAAGCTCACGTTTCCATTGGAGTGCGTCCTTAACGGCGCTAGACGCTCCTCTCGCTTGTTTAATCTGTGCCTTCCATTCGAGTATATATAGGGCGGCTCGCTTTTGGGCGATATGAATATCGTCAGTTTCGAGAGTTTTCCAGAACTCAGACTTACCGATTACCTCGCGAACGTCCTCAGGAACCGTAAGACGAGCAAAGTATGTATTTCCGCGAATAGCTATCCCACGGTAGCCACTTGGTCGCTTCCATTTAGCCATAGTACCTTAACGTGTTGATTTAACTTGGGAGTATTTTAGATTAAAAGAGGTTCCCCGAAAAGGTTCCCCGAATGAGTGGATAAAGAAAAACCCTAAGCCATTGATTTTACTCGTAACTTAGGGTTTCTCTAGGTGTTGGTGGAGCTGGGGGGATTTGAACCCCCGTCCGAAAAGCCTCGACCTTTGGTACTACATGCTTAGTATCGTCTTTTAGTTAACCTTTACAGCTCGGACGAACACGATCTGCAAAGGCGAGGCCGCTTAGTTTTAGCCCTTCAACCCCGGCCAGGGTTTCCGCAGCGAGTCTGTGTAGGGTGACACTTCAGAACCGGGTCCACAGACATACACCGGAGAAGTGCTAGCGGGCTATTATGCCGCTAGAGCGTAGTTATCGTCGTTTGCGATTACTTTAAATTGCGGCTTTTTTACGAGGCCAACCGCACCTCGACATGCACCTCGGGCGTCTTGAATTCCGTCGAATCCTAATCAGCCCCTGAATTTGGTATCTCATTCAGAGTGTGCAAGCAGTATAACTGAGTAAGTCGTTTTTACTCAAGGCATTAATGAGGTTATTTTTGCTAAGTCCCTTTGAATGCTGAAATTTCAAACAGGAAATATCAGTTTTTATACATATTTTTACATTTAATGCATACATTATCTTAACATAGTACAAAAGTTGTGCTGAAATGGGGGTTGTTGTTACCTCTACTATAAAAATCCTGTAGCAACACATAACTATAATAACAAGCCGTATTTTACAGGACTTACTAAATGTCGATGTTTACCTTCGATAAGCAAAGTGGTGATGTCTCTTTGCAAGAACACCCACGAGATGCGGGTTTTCCTATCAATAGTGCACAATTGATAGAAGCGATTGAACAATCGCCTTATGCTAATTTTGAGTTAGTAGATGCCAATATCGGCAAGCTATTCACGCCAAGTAGCCATTACCAAACTCAGTCTTTGATTGTTGCTAAAGCTGTAGATGCACAGTTAAAAATTAGCATTGATGAAAAAAACATGGTGGTTGAAGCAAGTATAACAACTGCCCGCGGTGGAAAAATTATCAGCATGGACTGTGCTAAAGCAATGCTGGCTGAAGCCGGTGTTGTAAAAGGTATTAGTATCCGAGCGCTTGATACATTTTTAGGGCAACAATTTAAACAGCCCCCCGGCGCCCATTACTCCGCTATTATTGCACATGGCAGAATGCCCAAAGAAGGCACTGATGCTAAATTCGTGCGTTTATGCTCAACAGCACAAGACCGCGTATTAAGCCCACAAGAAACCACTGGCGGTAAAGTGGATATGCGCAACTTAGGTGCCATTATCACAGTTAAGCCTGGGACGCCGTTAATGCAGCGAGTTCCTGCAACCGGTGGAGAAGATGGCTTTACTGTATTTGGTGATGTTTTACCCGCTAAACCCGGAAAAGATCTCCCTCTTGAACCATTCGAAGGCACACGAATTGACCCAGCTAATAGCAATATGCTGATCGCGGATGCTAAAGGGGTGCCTGTTGCCCTACCCCGTGGTATGCGTGTTGATGATGTATTGTGTTTTCATCATGTTGATGTAAGTACAGGTCATGTTGAGTTTGATGGCAGTGTTATTATCAGTGGTGATGTTAAAGATGGTATGTTCGTTAAAGCAACGGGCGATATTACAGTCTTAGGTTTTGTCGAATCAGCGACTATTGAAAGCAAGAGCGAAGTGACGATTATGCTAGGTGCGATTGGTCGTAAACGTGATAATGCAGATTCCTTTACTTGCAATATTACCGCCGAGCGCACTATTTCTGTTGGTTATGCTCAATATTGCCACATTAAAACACAGCAAGATCTGTTTATAGAGCGCCAAGCATTGCACTGTGATTTAAGTGCTAGACGACTTATTCGTGTGGGCAAAGCGAACAATCCTCGCGGTAAAATTATTGGTGGCAATATTTTAGATGCTATGCGAATTGAAACAGGCGAGCTTGGTGCGCCATCAGGCACCAAAACTCGTGTTTTTATAGCGCAGTACTGGCATGATTTACGCCAAAAGCAGCAACAAATTAATGACTTTGAAAAGTTATTAGCAACAAAAGCCGCTGCCCTACAGCAAGCACGCAAAAAAGCCAACAAGATCCCAGATGCAACACAACGGGCTCATTACATTAATAAGATTACTGCAAGTGAGCAGCAAATTAAGTTAAAAACGGCCAGTACGAAAAAGAAAAAGCATTTGGTCAAACTAAAAATTTCACGGTTACTAGCAACAAGCAGGCTTAAAGTAAATGAGTTGATGCACCCAGGGGTGGAGCTTAAGATTGCGCAAGAGAGTAAACAGTTTTCACGTATCTACCCTCCTAATATGCTGCGCTATGTTGAAGGAAAAATTACTCAGTCGTTTTAGCGGCTGAGTCTTGTTCTTCTTCAGTTACTTCGGTTTCTGGTAGCGGCCAACCACCAAGTTGCTGCCAGCGATTAACGATCAAACAAAAAAGCTCGGCGGTGCGTTCGGTATCATAAAGCGCTGAGTGAGCTTGTTTGTTATCAAACTCAATGCCAGCAGCTCTACACGCTTTGGCTAAAACGGTTTGCCCTAACGCAAGCCCTGCAAGTGAGGTGGTATCAAAGCTAACAAATGGATGAAATGGTGTGCGCTTAATTTTACAACGCTCAATCGCTGCATTTAAAAAGCCGTGATCAAACGCTGCGTTATGTGCTACAACCACTGAACGCTGACAACCTGCTGCTTTTTGTGCCTTGCGCACAACTTTACAGATCTCTTTAATCGCTTCTTCTTCTGGTACAGCACCACGTAAAGCTGAAAACGGATCAATACCATTAAACTCAATAGCCGCTTGCTCGATATTCGCGCCTTCAAATGGCTCAACATGAAAATGAACTGTGTGATCAATACTTAACACACCGTGTTCATCCATTTTTAATACAGATGCGGCAATTTCTAATAGCGCATCGGTGTCTTTATTAAAGCCTGCAGTTTCAACATCAATCACAACAGGAAAAAAGCCACGAAAGCGTTTTGCGAAAAGAGTTTGTTCAGTATTTTCCATAGTCTTCTTGGTTTGCCAGTGTAAGCTGGCTATTATGTCAAAAACCACGGCTGCTCTGCTAGGGGTAATACACTGAAATCGTATATTCTTAACAAGTTTTTAGGCACATTATTTGCTTTAAACTAATCAGCTAGCGCTGTGCTATGCAGTTTTAACTATTTAGCACACAAACTTGCCAATTAATTGGCATTGATGATTTGTTGGAGATTTACCGTGATGAAGTTTTCATTACTCCCTTTAAGTTTAAGTCTTATGTCGCTATTTGCTGCCACACATACAAGCGCAGCTATGCGTGAGTACACTGCAACAGCAGATACTTCTAACTGGAATATGGTTAAAACATCTCGCTTAGAATGCCAATTAAATCATGAAGTTCCTTACTATGGTGAGGCTATTTTTAGCACCACGGCCAGTAAAAATAAAGACATTAACTTTAATCTTGATATGGTTGTTAGGCCAGATAACTACAGCATTGCTGGCTTAAAAGCAGTGCCACCACACTGGCGTGCAGGCATCCCAGCCCGTGATTTAGCTAATATGAAGCTGTTACGAAAGTTTGACGGCGAACTGGGTAATAAAACTGCGTGGGAGATGCTCACAGAACTTGAAAAAGGTTACCAACCGACATTTTATTACCAAGACTGGCAAAACAGTGCCGACAAAATTGCCGTTGGCTTATCAAGTGTTAACTTCAAGCAAGCCTACTGGGCATTTTTACAATGTCGCGATGCCATGTTGCCCTACAGTTTCGAAGATATTTCGTTCACTGTAATGAATTACGAACCAAACAGCAGCAACTTAACTAAGACATCGCAAAAGCGCTTGGAGAAAATAGCTGAATACTTAAAGTACGATACGAGTATTGCCTCTATATCAATCTCGTCTTACACCGATAGTTACGGCGGCCGCTGGAATAACCTCGAATTATCTAAAAAGCGCGCAAAAGCGATTAAAGACTATATAGTTAGCTTAGGTATTGATGAAAATAAAATTGATACTGAAGGATATGGTGAAAAACGCCATGTTGCCAGTAACGACAACATTCTTGGCCGGAACACAAACCGCCGTTTAGTGATTCAAATTGCTAAAATGTAGTAGCCGCTATAGCGGCTACTCGCTTTAACCCATTTCTAATGGCTTGATACCTTTAAAACGTTTTATCCATTTATCGCCAAACTGGAAGAACGCTAGGCTTATCATAATAACCGTTGCACCAATTACCAGCTCTTGATCTATTGGTTCATCGTTTAATAAGCCGCCTATAGCAATTGCAAAGCTCGGTGTGATCAAGGTTGTTAATGCTACTGTACTCGCGTTCAATTTTTGCAATACATGAAAATACGCCAGCGCACCAATTAATGAGCCAAACACGCCTAAGTAAACAATTGAGTACAGTGATTTTGCACTCCACATCTGGCTATTAAGTTGGCCATCTACCAGCAACCAAGTAATAAAAAACAGTGGCGTTACAAATACTAAAGCACCGAATGTGGTGGCCATTGGGTGAATAGCAATTCTTACCCGTTTGATCATCACGCCACTTAAACTAAAAAAGCACACTGCCATAAATACATATAGCAGACCACTAAGCTGCTCTACCCCACCTTGAATATGGCGCTGACTCACTAAAAATAAGCCAATTAAGGCGCAACCAAGTGCCGCAAGCTTAACCGCACTGAACTTAGGTTCGTTCAAGATCTTTTGCGCAAGTAAGCCAGACAAAATTGGCGCTAAACCAAACATCAATGAGATTAACCCTGAAGGCACCGTTTTAGCGGCCATGTAGCTTAATAACATGCCACCAAAAATACCAATGCTCGAATAGCCATAGAGGAACAAAGCGCGGCGATGCCAAGGCACTCGGATATTAGCCACAGCAACGACAAAGGCAGCCAACACCAGTCCCACCAGCATGCGTAAAAACACGGCTAGGGTCGGCGCTACCGTTTCACTACTCCAAACAATACCCAATGGTGTTGTTGACCAAATCACCACCATTAAAAAATATGAGGCTTTAACAGGCACAAGCTTATTCCTTTAAAAAGGCGAAAAAAGCGGAAGAGAATTTAAAAGAGAAATAACCAACCGCTTAGGACGCGGTTAGTAAAACTTACTTAATTAACCGCAGCACATAACAGACCATACGACTGATGAGGTCAGGCGCATACAATTGTTTGTTGGTCGTTGGTTTAGCTGCATCATGGTATTTAAAAAGTAAGTTGAAGAAGCTTAAGAATCCACCCAAATGGTGATTTTGTCAACACTAAAACTCAGACAATTTTCCATAAAGTTTCTAGGCGTTTTCAATAGTCTGTTTGCACATGTAAATCATAGGTTACATTTAATTTCTTTGATTTATAACAAAACTATTTAAGTTTTGTTAAACAAGTTATATCTTGCTTGCCTCTCACGAAGTTTAAGGGGCAAAAAGTGCTTAAAAATAAAACAATAGGTAGCATGTTAATTGTTGCTGGCACCACCATAGGTGCAGGGATGCTGGCATTGCCTATCGCCTCCGCAGGGCTTGGTTTCACAACAGCGTTATCACTAATTTTTTTAACTTGGGTTTTAATGACCTACACAGCATTATTGATGCTAGAGCTACATCAATATGCCGACAGAGATGCGACCCTCAATACCCTAGCTAAATCATGGTTAGGTAAACGTGGACAATGGGTGGCTAACTTTTCAGTGATGTTTTTGTTTTACGCATTATGCGCGGCGTATATCGCAGGTGGCGGTGCACAATTACAAGAAAAGCTTAACTCTGGTTTATCTCTGTCTTTAGCGCCGCAAGTTGGTTCAGTCATTCTGGCTGTGGTAATTGGTACGGTGGTTACGCTCGGCACTAGTAAAGTTGATAAACTTAACCGCGTACTTTTCACTATTAAAGTGTGCGTACTAGCGAGCTTATTTTATATGCTGACACCATATGTTCACGGTCAACACTTACTTGAAATGCCGATTGAACAAGGTCTGATTTTATCTGCAATCCCGGTGGTATTTACTTCATTTGGTTTTCATGGCTCTATTCCGTCGATTGTGAAATACGTGGGTTTAGATATCAAAACACTTCGTAAAGTGATGGTGGCAGGTGCAGCCCTGCCTTTAGTGATTTACATTTTTTGGCAGTTACTTAGCCAAGGCATGATGAGTCAAAGCGATTTACTACAAAGCCAAGGGTTACCTGGATTCGTAAGTAGTGTCGCTAGCATTGCTCACAGCCCGCATGTTGCCACAGCAGTAAACATTTTTGCTGATTTAGCGTTGGCCACGTCTTTCTTAGGGGTAAGTTTAGGTTTATTCGACTTTTTTGCTGATGCATTTAAAAAAGGTGATGGAAGTAAAGATCGTATCAAAACAGCCTTGATCACCTTTATTCCACCGCTAGGCTTTGCGCTATTCTATCCACAAGGGTTTATTATGGCACTTGGCTACGCCGCCATTGCGCTGGTTATTTTAGCGGTATTTTTACCGGTTGCTATGGTCTACAAGCAACGAAGCAGCAAGCCTGACGCGGGTTATCAAGTTAAAGGTGGTAATATTGGTTTAGCACTAGCCGCCCTGTTTGGTGTGCTTATTATTAGTGCTCAAGGTTTACAAATGGCGGGACTTATTCCAGCGATTGGTTAAACAACTAATCAAATCAAAAAAGCACCCGAGGGTGCTTTTTTTGTGTCTGATTTAAGATTTAATTAAAACACCATCGCTTTACCACGGCCAGATGCTTCAGAGGCTGCATCTAATTTACCGTCTTTATTGATGATCACATGCATATCACCAAAATGGCGTTCATCAAGTGTATAACCCATCTTCTCAAGCGCTTTAACAACCTTTGGTTCAAGACCTGTGTGGTATCGAATCACATTTTTAGGCCATAACTGGTGATGAAAACGAGGACTATCTACAACCTGTTCGGCGGTCATATCAAATTCAATGGCATTTAAAATAGACTCATACACAGAGCTAATAATCGTGGTGCCACCCGGCGAACCAGTTACCATTTTAACTTTGTTATCTTGAAGTAGAATGGTCGGTGTCATTGAGCTTAGCATGCGTTTATGTGGTTGTATTTCGTTAGCTTTACCACCAATTGCACCAAATACATTCATCACACCTGGCTTGGCACTAAAGTCATCCATTTCATCATTCAAAATAAATCCTGCACCAGAAACAACAACGCCACTCCCAAAGCTCAAGTTTATCGTCGTGGTATTCGCTACCGCATTGCCCCACTTATCGAGAATAGAAAAGTGCGTTGTTTGTTCACTTTCGTGTAAACCAGGTTTGATGTTCTCGGTAGTTGAAATGGCATCTGGACGAATTGTACTTGCACGCTTGGTGAGATAATCATCTGCAAGCAATGCAGTTTTTGGCACTTCATAAAAATCTGGGTCGCCTAAATATTCAGCTCTGTCGGCGAATACGCGTTTACCTACTTCAGCCAAAATATGGACATAGGTTGTTGAATTGTGCTCAAGAGTTCCTTTTGGCTTTGCAAGGTCGTACATTTTTAGCCACTGTAAAATAGCAATACCACCTGAACTTGGCGGTGGCGATGTGAGCACTTCGTAACCACGCCAGTTACCCTTAATTGGTGTACGCGATTTAGCTTCATAAGCTTTTAAGTCTTGCTCAGTAATAATGCCACCATGTTGCTTCATAAACGTCGCAATGATTTTCGCAGTCTCACCTTCGTAAAAGCCTGCTTTACCTTGGTCACGAATACGCTTTAATGTGGCGGCAAGTTCATGCTGCTTGAAAACCTTGTTTGCTTTGGCATCAGCAAAGTAATCTGAAAAGTTAATGTTAACCGACTTCTTAGCCATTCGCGCAATGTAACGCTCAATACTGGCGGCTAATTTTGGATGAACCACAAAACCTTGCTCAGCTAACTTAACTGCAGGCTCTAGCAGAGTTTTCCACTCTAAACTGCCGTGCTTTTGATGCGCAAGCCACATACCTGCAACACTGCCCGGTACACCACTTGCGTGAATACCGTATACCGACATGTTATCGATGACATTTCCTTTTTCATCAAGATACATATCTCTGTGTGCAGCAGCTGGAGCCGTCTCACGGTAATCAATAAAATCACCCTTGCCATCTTTTTGGATCAGCATAAAACCGCCACCGCCAATATTACCGGCTTCTGGTAAAGTAACTGCTAGCACGAACTGTGCAGCAATTGCTGCATCGACTGCATTACCACCCTGCTCTAAAATGGCACGAGCGGTGTCGCTGCTGTAACTATCAGGCATAGCCACAGCTGCTTGCTTAGCAAGTAGTGACTGATGACAAAATAATACGGCTACGAAACATAATCGCGCTGCATACTTAACTATATGAGTCATAGAACTTCCTTTTTTATTGATGAAACTTTCACCCATTTACGCATGTTAAAGCTGGTTGGGTCAATCAGTTGTGTTCAAATGGTGTTAATTGCTCTTTTGGACAAGAGTAGAGCACCGCAGGTAATTGGCCGTGCTCATCTGTATGGTTATAGTTTTTAATAAATTTAAGCCCCAGCTTTTCCATCACTTTAATAGAGCCGATGTTATCCTTCAGTGCTGTCGCTGAGAGCGATTTAACTGTTGGATCCTGACATACCGCATGGGCAACAGCTAATGCTGCCTCAGACGCATAACCTTTACCCCAGCTCATTTGTTTAAAGCGCCAACCAATTTCTAAATCACTGTAATCGGGCTGTTCAAAAAAGCCCATAGGCCGTACTAATACCCAGCCGATAAATGTATTGCTCTCGATGATATTTACCTGCCAAAGCCCCCACCCTTTTTGCTCATTACGATATGCATCCAAGCGTGGAATGAATACCTCTTTGATAGTCTGCATACTGGATATTTTGCCACGAGTTAGATATTTCATTACCTCTGGGTCGTTATCGAGCTCATATAAAAGCTCGGCATCATTGCCATCCATTAATCGAAAACTTAAACGTGTTGTTCTAGCTATGTTCATTTTTATTTGTTTATACTGCTTGTGGAGTTGGATAACCATTAGAGAAAATTATGAAAAAATTAGCAAGCTTAGTTTTATTAGGCTGTATAACCTTAACAGGATGTGACGATGCCGAGCAAGCAAAGAAAGATGCTAGCGAAGCAAAAGAAGAAGTAAAGCAAGCTCTTAATGACGCTTGGGGCGACGTAAAAGACGCCACCAATGAGTTTAATGATGACTCGCTGCAAGAATTACTCGAAGAGAGTAAAAAAATGGGCTTAAACATGTATGACGACGGTAAAGAAATTGCCTTAGACGCATGGATTGAAAGCAAAGAAGCAGCAGGTGAACTTACCGAAAAAACCAAGCAAAAAGCAAAAGAACTGGCTGAAGAATTAAGAGAAGCGCGCGAAAAGCGCGAACAAGAGAAAAATAATTAAAAAGAAAGGGCAAGTATTTACTTGCCCCTTTTTTGTTAGTAATTAAAGCTCAAATTCTTTTTTGAATTTTAAGCCAAATTCGCTGCGGTCGTTGCTGCGCATCACGCCAACAAAGCCAGATTGTTGTAAGCGACCTACATCATAAACTTCGTTTAACACGTTCTCACCGTAAAGAGTCACTTCAAAGTCACCGTTCGGATTTAAGTAAGAGATGTTAAAGCCAACTAATTCACGTGAATCAATGTGTTCACTTTGGTTGAAAACTGATTGACCTTGCATATCGCTACGGTAAGAGTAGTTTGCGTTTACTGCCACTGTGCCACCGTTACTTAAATCAATGAAATAAGAAGGTGCGACCATCACAGTCCAACGTGGTGTTAGTGCTGGTGAATCACCTTTACCAATTCCTAATACACCGTCATCTACTTCTGTGATTTCTGAATCTAGGTAACCAATAGCACTACGTAGCGTAAAGTCATCAGTAAATGCAATTGTTGTCTCAAGCTCGATACCTTGTGCTTTAGATTCACCCGCATTTTCTACGATAGTAACGAAACCGCCACCTGCAGTTGGATCTGAGAATGGTAATGCCAGATCTGTGTAGTCAGTAACAAACACCGCAAGCATCATAGATACATCTTCATGTACCTGACCTTTAAGGCCTAGCTCATAGTTAATAGCTTTGGTTTCATCGAAAGAAACAAATTGATCAGGACCACCAAATGGACGCGGTGGGAAACCACCTGTTTGATAACCTTTTTGGATTTGGCCATACACATTCATGTTATTGCTAAGCTGGTATGACGCATTTAAATCCCATGTTACTGCATCAAAATCAGCACTTACGTATTTACGTGTCGCAAACGTTGGGAATAAGGCATCGGCTTCTTTTTTATCTTTCGAATAACGTAGACCACCGCCCACCGTTAAATCGTCGCTTAGGTCATAGCTTGCATTGATATAAGCCGCGTATGAGTTAGTCTCTTGGTTGATATCAAAGTAACCGTAATCACCAAAAGACGCTGTAGTACCATCATTCAAAAGGCCATCAGGTGTGTTGAATGGGCTAAATACAAACGGGCCAGAGCTTGTGAAACCATCTTCATTAAAGAAGTATAAGCCTGATACAAAGTCCATGTTATCGAAGCTACCGTTTAACTGGATTTCGAATGAATATTGATCTGCGCCACCTTCTTCAGGGAATTCAGATAAGTTAAGAGCTACAGCGTCATCATCAAGACCACCTTCATACTCTGAGCTACGGTAGCTGGTGATGAACTTAGCTGTGTAGGTATTATTGATTTCCCAATCAGCGGTTAAAGACGTGCCCCAGCCTGAGTAAGCTGTCGACTCAATACCAGCTACCGTTGATGCTAAATCATCAGGATCGCTTGGTAACATATCTTCTGTTAGTAATGGGAAATCACCATTGAATGGGTCATTCGGATCCAGTGGCGCTGTTAATTCAATTGTGTATGGTGATTGGCCTGATTCGTTATCAACACCATCAATTGAGAACACAAAAGATAAGTCGCTGCTTGCTTGCCATTTAAGCGCCATACGACCGCTTAACTCTTGCTCTTCACCGATTTCTTTTTCTGGGTTAGCAAGGTTAATCGCTTCACCTACACCATCGCGTTGCTTATAAGACACGCTTGCAGACATGCTTACAGTGTCGGTGAGGCTGTTATTAAAGTAAACGTCACCCGCTAAACGGCCACGGCTACCTACTTTTGCCGTTGTCGTTACAATGCCATCATCACCTGGTTGCTTAGTAATAATATTTACAGCACCACCTAATGTGTTACGACCGTACAAAGTACCTTGTGGACCACGTAACACCTCTACACGCTCAACATTTGGTAATGATAAGTTTGAGCCCATTTGGCGACCAAGGTAAACACCGTCTAGGTAAACACCCACGCCCGGATCGGTTGTGATCACGTGGTCTTGTAAACCAATACCACGAATAAACACGGATGCATGGGCCGCATTACCAACGCCATAACGGGTGATGTTTAGGTTAGGTACGTATTTACCAATGTCTTCTAGGTTGCTCATGTTTGCTTTATCAATCAGGTTTTCACCGATTGATGTCACCGCTGTTGGCGACTCAAAAATGCTTTCTGTACGCTTACGCGCTGTTACTTCGATTTTCTCGAAAGCATCTTGTTTAGCAGAGGTTTTTTCTTGCTCAGCAAACGCTGAAGTAGATAATGCAGCAACAATGGCCACAGTTAACTGTGAGAGATGACGTAATTTCAATTAAAACTCCAAAGGATACCGTGTGTGTATTTTCGCCCATAAATTTCAGGCATAAAAAAAGACGCTTAGCTATAAGCATCTTTCCTCTGGAAGGGCATTATATGTCAGTTTTGTGAAAACATGTATAATTATTTTATTTTTTATTAATTTTAAATAACATCCTCCTTAATATGTATTACAAATAGCATAATTTTACCCAAAACAACTCCTTCCTTGATCTCACCATTAATTTGCATGCAAACAGACAAGGTTAAAATTTATAGAAAGTAAGCCTGTAGCGCTTAGCTAAAAGCAATTAAATCTTCATTAACTCCTCTTACTTTTGATTGAATAACAAACAATAAATAGTCTATGCTTTTAGTTGACCCCATTTTGCAAGGAGCAAACTTTGAAATTACCTACCCCTTTGCGTGTTGCCATTTTAGCCGCAGCCACTGCGATTTCACTTACAGGCTGTCAACTCACCTCTAGCGAACTACCTGCTATTAGCGATACAGGTACCAAGCATATTGGTCATGTAGTTTGGCACGATCTTATTACCCCTGATTTAGCACAATCTAAAGCCTTCTATGGCGATGTGTTTGGTTGGCAGTTTAAGCAGGTTAACGACAGCTATTTACTCGCTACCTCAGACGGTCAATTAATTGCAGGTATGGCTGAGCTTGATAATAAGCAAAATGCCAGTCATTGGCTGAGCATGTTAAGTACTGACAATATCGCTGCAATAAGCGAAAAAACAGTCACCGCTGGCGGTAAAGTTTTAATTGCTAGTACAGAAATTAAAGGACGAGGCAGCATAGCAGTATTAGAAGATCCGCAAGGCGCGGTATTTTCTTTGATCAACACAGTTAATGGTGACCCAGCTGCTACATACAGTGATAATCGTTGGATATGGCAAGAAGTCTGGACTGACAACCCTGAGCAAAGTCAGTCTTTTTATCAATCGCTTGGCAATTATTCTGTTCAGACTAAAACACTGGGTGAGAATAACTATAAATATCTAACAGCCGATAATAAACCGGCTATTGGTTTTGTTAAAAAGCCTGACACTAACATTGGCAATACCTGGGTTAACTACATTAAAGTTGCCAATATTTCCGACACACTCCTTAAAGTAAAAGCCGCAGGTGGTGTAGTTCTTATGGCGCCGACTCAACAAGTGCGAAATGGCAGTGTAGCCATTATTCGTGATCCTGCTGGCGCAGGTATTGTAATTCAGGAGCAAATGTAATGAAAAAACGCATTCTAAAAATAGCCACGCTAGCAGCCACCTTAGTGCTACTAAATGCATGCACACCTTATGCTAGCCTTGATATTAATGCCCCTTTTAAAGTTGGGCCTGTCTATGTAAACCCAAGTATTGGCATTGGCGGGACGCTTTAAAAATAAAAGTCTCCGCCCTTAATTAATGTTTTATCTTTAAACGCTGGACGTGCGAAAGCACGTCTTCAGCTTTTGCACCTAAATAAACATAAATAGCTAAAGCCAATAACAGCCCCGCCACAGCAAACATCATCAGCACAGCAGGAATAACATACTCAGTTTGACCAAGCGCAGCCTTGAACATAGTTAATAATGCCTCAATCGATACTGCAATCAGAATAGTTGAAATAAAACGCGTGATAGTGCGGCGAGTCGAGCTATGGCGGAAGATATCTTTATGCATCAAAATTTCTTCCTCGAGAATTGTTTTTCCTAAATCAAAAATGGCTAAAGCAAGAGTAACGAAAATGATGATTGTAAAAGGTTTTAATGGATCAGAATGAGGCTGCTCACTCATTAACAGTTCTAGCATACCGATGAATACTTGGTAGAGTAAATAAAAGACTAAACAAAACAAACAACCAACAATTAAGCCGTAGCCAGCTTTAAAGTAAGCGGTCATGCTTGCACGTTTAGTATCACCCATAATAAATTCAACCAGCTCAGTTAAGCAGACATCTATCACAAGAAAATAATGGCCCCCTTGTTTCTTTTCGACCGGTTTAATTGCAGAAATACATAAATGCCTAGTTGCTGTCGAGATATAAGGAGAGGTGAAATGTGCCTCAGGAGCGCTCGACACTAATAAAAAATAAGGCCTAGCGCTTAAATCCTGCCCTGCTCCTTTATGCGCCAAATGCTTCTTGTACTGACGTTTAAAGCAGACATTATCACCGAGCTGAATACCTTGCTCATTTAAGCAATACTGTAACTCTAAGAACGGATACTGTTTTACAAGTTGCTGATAGTCTTGTTCGTTGGTGATTGAAGCTTGCACACTCGCTAAAATAGACAGTAGTAAATTGTGTATCAGCAATTGTTGTTCTTCATATCGCTCAATTGCACTGAGATAACTCATTCTCGCCATCATTGTATCCTTAAGAGAATAGATACAACTAAGTAAGCAAGGTGTGCTCCAAGTTTAAAAAGCGATAATAATCAGCTTGATATAAAAAATAACGATATAAAATTAGAATAATGGCACTAAAAAAGTGCATCGTGTGTTGTATAAAGCACTAAAACGAAAAAAGCCGTAACACACTGTGTTACGGCTTTTTAATTTTGGTGCGGATGGGGGGACTTGAACCCCCACGGCCGAAGCCACCACCCCCTCAAGATGGCGTGTCTACCAATTCCACCACATCCGCATACAATTCTGTATGTTGTTAAGCTTTTTGTTTACTTGAGGAATGAAAACAGCTTAACAGGTATTAGCCTAAGCCAATTAATTTGGTACGTCAGAGCTCTTTTCTTCTGTTACCGGCACATCGTTTTGTGCAGGAGTAACAGTTTCAACAGCTGGCGCAGCTTCTAGGTTTTCCCACTCATCAGTCTTTTTAATTTGACCAGCTGTTAGGTTGCCTAGAACAATACTTAGCACAAAGAAAATTGTTGCTAAGATTGTGGTTGTTTTAGTCATGAAGTTACCAGCACCAGATGAGCCAAACACGGTTGCAGAAGCTCCTGCACCAAATGATGAACCCATATCTGCGCCTTTACCTTGTTGGATTAAAACCATACCAACTAGAGCTAAAGCAACAATTAAATAAACTACTAATAAAATTTCGTACATCTTATACGGTCCCTTTTGCACTTTCGCAGATTGCAGTAAATGAGTCTGCTTTTAGACTTGCGCCACCAATTAGGCCACCGTCAATATCTGGTTGTGCAAATAATAATTCGCTATTTTTTTCATTCACGCTACCACCATATAAGATGGTTAATTGCTGTGCTAAGTCATCATCTAAAGAAGCAATTTTCTCACGGATAAACTTATGAACAGCTTGCGCTTGCTCAGGTGAGGCAGTCTTACCTGTGCCAATGGCCCAAACGGGCTCGTATGCTACCACAGAATTCTTCAGTGCTGCTACACCTAATTTGTTAATTACAGCATCAATTTGTGCTGCAACCACTAATTCGGTTTCATTTGCTTCACGTTGCTGTTCACTTTCACCAACACATAGTACCGGTGTTAAACCAACATCTTGCGCACGAGCAAATTTATCTGCCACAACCTCATCTGATTCGCCATAAATACTACGACGTTCAGAGTGTCCAACAAGTGTGTATGTTGCACCTAAATCTTTAACCAGTTGCGCATCTACTTCACCGGTAAATGCACCTGCTTGGTTCTCAGAAACAGTTTGTGAACCAACCACAACATCTTGCTGAGTTACAGCGTTAATTAATGGGAATGGTGGAAAAACCACAATATCAAGTTCATCCGATTGAACATCTTTAATAGCGCTAGATAGCTGTTCAACAAGCTCTAATGAGCCGTTCATTTTCCAGTTACCTGCTACCATCGGCTTACGTGCTGCCATATTTCCACTCCACATTAGAAAGCGGGCAAGATACTAACTCGACTTGCCCTAAGTTACAAGAGGTTATTGTTATACCACGGTTTGTTTGCTCACAGATTCAACAACTGCGGCAATTTTTTGAGCACTATCAAGGACAATTTTCTCTTGCTCAGCTTCAACCATCACGCGAACAACAGGTTCAGTCCCTGATTTTCGTAGTAACACTCGTCCTGTATCTCCTAGTTGCGCTTCAACTTCAGCAACCATATCGATAACAGCCTGAGCTTGTGTTGGATCTGTGCCCTGAGGGTAACGTACGTTGATCATTTTCATTGGGTATTTTGTAAAGCCAGCGCCTAGATCTTGTAATGTTTTATTTTGCGCGACCATAGCTGCGAGTACTTGTAAGCTCGAGATAATACCATCACCCGTACTGATCAGGTCTAAATTCAATACGTGCCCTGAACTCTCACCACCAATTTTCCAGCCTTTTTCTTGTAAAAGCTCCATCACGTAGCGATCGCCCACTTTACTACGAGCAAAACCAATACCGCGCGCTTTTAGGGCATTCTCCAGACCCATATTTGACATAACGGTGCCAACAACACCACCACCTAGAATATCGTCATTAGCAGCTTGGCATGCAATGATGTAAACAATATCATCACCATCAAAAACTCTGCCATTGTGATCAACCATCATTACGCGGTCACCATCACCGTCATAAGCAATACCCACATCAGCATTATGTTCTAATACTTTGCGTTTAAGAGTTTCAACATGGGTTGCACCACACTCTAAGTTGATATTTACCCCATTTGGCTCGCAAGCATGACAAATAACCTCTGCGCCTAGCTCACGCATTACCGAAGGAGCAATGTGGTATGTAGCGCCATTGGCACAATCAAGCACAATTTTTAACCCTTCTAATGACAGGCCTTGTGGAAATTGGCTTTTACAAAACTCAATATAGCGACCATCCGCTGTTTCTAAACGGCGAGCTTTACCTAGTTTGTCTGAGGCAACACAGGTCATAGGCTCATCCATCATAGCTTCTATTTCAAGCTCAACTTCATCAGGTAGCTTTAAGCCTCTGCTTGAAAAGAATTTAATACCGTTATCATGATATGGATTATGCGATGCACTAATTACAATGCCCGCTTCAGCACGGAATGTTTGTGTTAAATAAGCAACAGCAGGTGTCGGCATAGGGCCCAAAAGAACAACATCAATACCCGCCGCAATTAAACCTGCTTCAAGCGATGTTTCCAGCATATAACCTGAGATACGAGTATCTTTACCAATTATAACTTTCTTGGTGCCAATTTTTGATAGTACACGACCAGCAGCCCAGCCTAGTTTTAAAGCAAATTCAGGGGTGATTGGAAACTCCCCAACCATGCCACGAACGCCATCCGTGCCAAAATATTTTCTTGTTTTACTCATTTGTAATTCCTTTCTTACATGCTTGCCATACGCTAAGCACATCGACTGTTTCTAATACATCATGTACACGAATAATTTTAGCGCCATTTTGGGCCGCAATTAATGCTCCCGCTAAGCTGCCTGCTAAACGCTCACTCGTGTCTCTTTTTAATAAGTTACCTATCATTGATTTGCGTGATAAGCCTGCTAACACTGGTAGATTAAATTGATTAAACTCATCAAACCTATCAAGGATTTGATAGTTATGAGCCAGTGTTTTTCCAAATCCAAAACCTGGATCCAGTATAATTCGATGTTTCTGAATACCCGCTTGCTCGCATGCTGCAATACGCTCGGCAAAAAAACGATTTATGTCTGCAAATAAATCAGTATATACCGGATTACTTTGCATAGTTCGTGGCTGCCCTTGCATATGCATTAAACAAATAGCCACATCTGGGTACTCAGCAAGTACATCTATAGCCCCAGGTTCTTGCAACGCTCTTACATCATTTATGATATCTGCACCGGCAATAATAGCTTGACGCATCACTTCGCTTTTACTGGTATCTATAGAAATAATGCAATCGCTACTTTGCCTAAGTGCTTTAACCAATGGGATTACGCGTTTTAGCTCTTCATCTAAAGACACATCAGGTGCGCCTGGGCGAGTGGATTCGCCACCAATATCAATAATTTTTGCGCCTTGATTTAGAAGAGCTTGCGCTTGTTTGACAGCGCTGTCGAGCTGACAGTAGTTGCCGCCATCTGAGAAAGAGTCAGGGGTTACGTTTAAAATCCCCATTACAATAGGGTCGTCGAGGTGTAAAGTGCGACCTCGGGGTAATTTAATAGCGGTCATCGATCACCTTTACTGCTTCCATGGCAAAAAATACAGTATTGTTTTCTGCTACAAAAAAGCCCCGGCATGCGGGGCTTTTGCTTTTTCTATTTTAGCGATTATTCAGCTTTGTCATCAAGGTTTGTTTCATCCTTTTTTACTGAATCTTCGCTTTTTGTCTCTTCGGGGGCCGATTCTACTTTCGGAGCCGAAGATTTTTTGTCATCTGGACGACGGTCATGAACATCACGAGGTTCACGAACTGGCTTACGAGCCATTAAGTCATCAATTTGACCCGCATCAATCGTCTCGTACTTCATAAGTGCATCTTTCATCGCATGAAGAATGTCGATGTTATCTTTTAATATTTGCTCAGCACGTTGGTAGTTACGGTCTGAGAACAAACGCACTTCACTATCGATAACTTTAGCTGTTTCATCTGACATGCTCATAGCACGGCTACCACCGCCACCCATGTACATTTCGTTTTGATCTTCAGCATAAAGTAATGGACCTAGCTTTTCACTTAGACCCCACTGAGTAACCATTTTACGGGCAATATCAGTTGCACGTTCAATATCGTTACTTGCGCCCGTTGTTACTTTGTCTTCGCCATAGATTAAAGCTTCAGCGATACGGCCACCATAAAGACTCGAAATCATTGACTCCAGCAGCTCTTTTGAGTGACTCACGCGGTCTTGCTCTGGCAAGTACATAGTGACACCCAGTGCACGGCCACGAGGGATAATCGATACTTTATACACAGGGTCATGTTCAGGCACCATACGACCAACAATCGCGTGCCCCGCTTCGTGGTAAGCAGTCATTTCTTTTTCTTGCTCACTCATCACCATGGTCTTACGCTCTGCACCCATCATGATTTTATCTTTTGCTGCATCAAACTCTGCCATGCTTACTACACGCTTGTTACCACGTGCAGCATATAGCGCAGCTTCGTTAACTAAGTTAGCAAGATCAGCACCAGAGAAACCTGGCGTACCACGTGCAATTACAGCCGCTTCTACGTTGTCACCTAGTGGTACTTTGCGCATATGTACTTTTAGGATCTGTTCACGTCCGCGAATGTCTGGTAAACCAACAACAACTTGACGGTCAAAACGACCAGGACGTAATAACGCTGGGTCTAATACATCAGGGCGGTTGGTGGCTGCGATAACGATAATACCTTCGTTACCTTCAAAACCGTCCATCTCTACAAGCATTTGGTTAAGTGTTTGCTCACGCTCATCGTGACCACCACCCATGCCGGCACCACGTTTACGGCCTACCGCATCAATTTCGTCGATAAAGATGATACACGGTGCGGCTTTCTTCGCTTGCTCGAACATGTCACGTACACGTGATGCACCAACACCAACGAACATTTCAACGAAATCAGAACCTGAGATTGTGAAAAACGGCACTTTTGCTTCACCTGCAACGGCTTTTGCAAGTAACGTTTTACCTGTACCCGGAGGACCTACCATTAGTACGCCTTTCGGGATGCTACCACCTAGCTTTTGGAATTTAGATGGGTCACGTAAGAAGTCAACCAGCTCAGTTACATCTTCTTTTGCTTCGTCACAACCAGCAACATCAGCAAAAGTAGTTTTAACTTGGTCTTCACTCATCAGGCGCGCTTTGCTCTTACCGAAAGACATCGCGCCTTTACCGCCACCACCTTGCATTTGACGCATGAAGAAAATCCATACACCAATAAGCAGTAACATTGGGAACCAAGAGATTAAAATGCTGGCGAGGAAAGACTGCTCTTCAGGCTTTACACCTTTCACATTGACATTGCTTTTTAATAAATCGTTCAAAATGTCTTTATCATACATTGGCATGATAGTTTGAAAGCGCTCACCGTTTGTTTTGGTGCCAGTAATAGTACCTGTTGTGCTTTCGATTGAAACTTCTTGAATAGCGCCGCTACGAGCATCGCTTACAAACTGAGTGTAACTTGTTTGGCGATCAACTTGATCACCACCATTAAAGCTCTGAAACACTGACATTAGCACTACTGCAATGACCAGCCAGAGTATTAGATTTTTCGCCATATCGCTCAAGGGGTTAACCTCTTGTATCCAATTAATTTAAATTCAACTTAACGCTGCACAACTGTACTACAGTTTGTAGCCTGTCGCCACTATATAAACTTCCCGAGAACGGGCACGCGAAGCATCGGGCTTTCTAATTTTTACCGCTTTAAAGCTATTACGTACGTCCTGCAAGTATTGATCAAATCCTTCGCCTTGGAATACTTTGACACAAAATGCGCCGTTTTTCTTTAAAACTTGGTGACACATATCCAACGCGAGTTCTACTAGGTACATACTACCAGCTTGGTCAACAGATGTATTGCCGCTCATATTTGGTGCCATGTCAGAAAACACCACATCAACATTTTTTCCGTCAATACGAGTTAATAACGCATCAAGCACGGCTTCTTCACGGAAGTCGCCTTGCAAAAAGTCGACACCTGCTAGCGAATCCATTGGTAGGATATCACACGCAATAACTTGACCATTATCACCTACTTTTTCTGCTAAGTATTGTGACCAACTACCTGGAGCCGCACCTAAATCAACCACCGTCATTGATGGTTTGATTAATTTATCTTTGTTTTGAATTTCGTCTAATTTGAATACCGCACGAGAACGCCAGCCTTTCTTTTGCGCTTCGTGAACATAAGGATCGTCGAAATGTTCCTTCAGCCAACGCTTAGAACTGGCTGAATGTTTTTTATTTGCCATAAAATTAATACGTAACTAATTAGTAATATTCTCTAGATGGCGTTAGAATACCCTTAATTCAAGCCATATTCAGCAAAATTTGTAACAACATGAAATTATCGAACAAACAAAAGCAGTTTTTAAAAGGTCAAGCACACAGTTTAAAACCTGTTGTATTACTTGGTGCTAACGGTTTAACCGAAGGTGTTTTGGTTGAGATTGACAGCGCTTTAGACATTCACGAATTAATCAAGGTTAAGGTACCTACTGATGATCGTGAAACTAAAGCATTGATTTTTGATGCGATTGTTCGCGAGACTAAAGCAGAGAAGCTTCAAACAATTGGTCACACAATTGTACTGTATCGTCAAAGCGAAGATAAAAAAATTCAATTACCACGCGGCTAAGTCCGTATCGGCAATTTAAAAATAAAAGCCAGCGTTACTCGCTGGCTTTTCTATATTCTGAATCGATTTTATTTTGTAACCAAACATGAGTCGCTTGCTATTTTTCTGCACGAGTGTATTTAAGTACCCGATTAATGAACTCAGTTGTTAATTCATTAATCAAACCCGTTTCGGCATTCAACACTAGACTAAAGCCAATATTCAAATGTGGAAACACCACAAGATCGCTACGATAACCTTGCACCCAGCCACTATGGTAATAAAGTACTTCGTCATCATAGTCATAAATACGCCACCCTAATCCGTAAAACGCATCATTTACGTGCTCTCGCCATACTCTGCGGCGAGTTTCCTTTTTGGTATGCGTATAAGGGCGTGTTTGTTTGATCAGCGCATCCAGTGGCAGCACATCAGGGAATTGCCCTAATTGGGCGTTTAGCCATATTGCCATATCACTGGCGCTTGCATTTACACCTGCTGCCGCTGGCACCTTATAATAATTTTTCTTTAAACGTGATGTATACCAACGCTTTCTGCCACGCACATGTGGATGCGCATAGTTTTCATCTTTTACCATGCCTTCAAAACCAACGCTGGCATCATTCATTTTTAGTGGCGCAAAAATATATTCAGTGATCCAGTGGGAATAATCCATTTGAGTTGATTTTAAAATTACTGAATCAATTAAACTAAACATCACATTTTGATAGCCATAGCACTCACTAGGCTTACAAATTGGCTCTACTGCTAATAAACGTTCAACAATGTCGGGATAACTCATCCGTGACTCAATTAAGTTATCGTAGGCATTCGGCACCAAGCCACTTGAATGACTCAATATATGATAAATTTTTAAATCATCTTTGTAGACGGTATTTGAAAACTCAGGAATAAATTTACTAATTGGATCATCAATATTAAATTCGCCTTGTGCCGCAAGTTTTGCAGTAAGTGAACCTGCAAAAGTTTTTGACACCGAAGCTAAACGAAACCGAGTATGTTGGTTTACCCTGCGACCATCCTTTATTTTTGTTCGCCCAATCCCTTTGATGAAATCCTCTTCTCCTATCTTCACAATCGCCAATGAACCGCCAGGAATACCTTTACTTGTTAACTTGCGGGTTAAATATTTATTATAATCATTGACGAATGTTTGCCATTGCTGATCACTAGCAAGTGCATACCGACTTGAAAAAAGCTGAATAAGAAGGAGAAAAAAGAAAGGAATAAAACGTAAACTGTACTTCATTAGTTATTTTTTTAAATTCGTTTAGGAAGTTTCTCATAACATAATATCATGAACTTTTGCTTCGACTAACGTACAATACGCTTAATCTTTATTTTTTATGGGTAGATTATACTATATGCGCTTTCTTTTTGTTTTGATTTTTTGTTTTATCTCAGTTGGTTGCGCTTTAAAACCAGAACCAGCACCGCTTTTAACTATGCCAAAAAAACCGACACTGCAAAGCCAATACTTTCAAATTGAGTATCAAACAGAGCACGAAGCTCCTAAAGTTAAGTCTGTTCAATTGCCAGCCCATGCCGTTAAAAAGAATCAGACTGTTACTATTATTGCCGACAAAACGAGTGTTACTGACACTCTTTATAAACAAATTTCAGATGCTTTAATCGAAAAACAATTAAAAGTAATAGAAGGTGATGAAGCTGATTACGCTTTGTCGATTCATCAGCTTGATTTAGATTTGGTTGATGATACTGAATATCAGCTAGTTAAGCCCGATAAAGCATTTCCATTGTTTGCAGATGTTGCTGCGCAATATCCAACTCAACAATGCGCAACTATTTTGGCACAAGTAAGCATGCGTCTAACGCATAAAAAGACCGGAGATGTGGTCTGGTTTGCAAAATCTTCAATCGACAGCGCGAGCTTTCACCGTGAGCCTCTTATTTATCGTGTAGAGCAACAGCAAACTATTAAAAATGAGCTAGAAGTTGCCAGCTTTATTCATGCACAAAATACTGAACAAGCTCGTCTAGAGCGCATTAACAAAAAAGTACAGGTACCGCCTTACCAAACTGTGATGCGTATGAGTTCATTAACAAAGCAACAAGGTCCGTGTAATCGCACTGAAATTAGTGCTCTAACACCTATGATGCAATATTACCTCAGCAGCATCCTGCTCGATAAGATTAAAGTACAATAACATCTAGGCTGTTTGTTTTACCCATAAACAAACAGCCTATCTTTTAGTACTCGTAACACTTTCTTACACATCTAAGCCCTCACCTACATTTTTTTACAGATTACAGGAACTCGATAACAATATACTATATCCTCTTACGACATTACTTTTTCGAAACAAGGATGAGACATTGCGAGTTTACGCCACCATTTTAGTACTTTGCTTGTGGTTTTTCGCTGCATCAAGCCATGCCAGTAATCGCTATTATGCTGACAACACTTTGGAGCCAAGCCAAGGCTTTGCTTGGGACTGGGGCATTGGAGCTGGTTATTACATCGAAGACTCTTACCTAGTAGGCATGGATTCATACAATGATGGTTTTGAGCCAGACATTCACCTTGCAATATCGTATGAAAAGTTTTACCTCGATTATGACCAAAGCCAATTAAGTGGTGGCCTAACTATGGGCTATAGCTTGATTGACAAATTTGAATGGGGTCTTGATTTAGTCGGTACAAACATTCAGTCTGGTTTTGATGAAACGGGTCTCGCCTTTTATGGTGACGATGTCATCGATGAACTAGCAGGGATAAAAAATAGAAATTACGATTTTGATGTTGGCTTGCGTTTATCTCGCCGCTTTGAAAACTCGCAAATTTCATTTGAGTATTTACAAGATGTTTCCGGCACACATAATGGCTGGGTAATGAATTCGTTTTATAGCCAAATTATTCCATGGCGAAACTGGGAGTTTCGTTCTGGTGTTGGCTTAAGTGCCTATTCTGAAGACTTTACTAATTATTATTTTGGTATTTCAGAATCAGAAGCACTTGCAAACCGCCCTATTTATCGCCCTGATACCTCTTATAGCCTGATCTTTGAATTTCATGCCGAATATCCGCTTAACAGACATTGGGTGTTCTTAACAGGCTGGCTGTCTACTTGGTTTTCTAGTGATATTCACCAAAGCCCTATTATTTCACAACAGTATCAGCATAAAGCCAAGGTAGGCGTGCGCTATGTCTTTTAAGTATTATTTCATCATAGCGTTCGGGTTTTCTGCCTCATTACATGCGCAAGAACAACAATCCGTTGATACTAAAGCTAATGCTTTGGTTGCATTACCTGACACCTGTGTTGCACTTCGTGAGGGCAGAAGCTGTTACGCCGATGTAGACATTAGTTGGCAACAACAGAGCATAGGCAATTATTGCTTACGCAACGAACAAAGCAAACACATCATTCAATGCTGGCTGATGCAACAAAAGGGTTTATTTCGCTACGAATTCGACTCAGCAGAAACAATTGGCTTTGAACTTATTAATAGTGACAACGGCAAAGTCGTTGCCACCACTGAAATACAATTACAGTGGGTTTATAAAAATCGTCAAAAGAAACGCCGTTGGCGACTGTTCTAACCGTTTGGAGTAAATAATGGAACATTACGGAACAATATTATTAGTTGAAGATGATATTTCACTCGCCAATTGGGTGGCCGAATACTTAATTGAACAAGGTTATAAAACCACTATTTGTTCACGAGGCGACCTCGTTGTTGAGCAGGTACGTAAAACAGCTCCTGACTTAGTGTTACTCGATATAATGCTACCCGGTCAAGACGGCATTAGTGTTTGTCGTGATTTAAGGCAGTTCTATCAGGCTCCTATTATCATGCTGACAGCACGCGACGAAGAAATGGATGAAGTGATTGGTCTTGAAGTAGGCGCTAGTGATTACATGATGAAGCCTGTGCGTCCTCGTGCTCTGCTCGCGCGCATAAAAGCCGCATTGCGCTCTAAAACTGACTCGCAAGATACCAGCAAAGAAAGTACCACAATCAATGTTGGTAAACTCACTATCAATACAGAATCACGTACTGTGTACTTTGGCGAAGATGAAGTTCATATTTCAAGTGCAGAATATTTATTATTACATTACCTTGCCAGTAATGCAGGCCAAGTGGTATCACGAGACGCCGTATTTAAGGCGACGAAAGGCAGAGAGTATGATGGTTTAGACAGAAGTGTCGATGTGCTCATCTCGTCTTTACGTAAAAAGTTTAATGATGATCCACAACACCCAGAAAAAATTAAAACGATCTGGGGCAAAGGCTATTTGCTTGTTTCGACAGCGTGGCAGTAAACGCGTGTGAAAAAGTTTTACCTTTCCTTATTAGGCAGTGCACTCCTTTCAATTATCATTTTGGGTTGGCTTATTGATGCGTTCAGTCAGCAAACCCAAACGCCTCATGACGTTTTTTATAGCGAAACCCAAATGATAAAAGGTTTTGCAAAACAATTAGCAGCAATTTCACCCAGTCAACGCCCACAAGCTATCAAGCAACTTAGTGATGACTTTACTGTTCAGCTGGAATACAGGCCAACCCAATCGCTTGCTTTACCTCAATCATTACTTGCACAAATTAAGCAACCAAGCGGGCTTATTCTCGAAGATCAACAAGGTTATTACTTGCTTTACAGTGAACCAAACTTAGGGTCACACCATTTAAAAATGCGCTTAATGAAAGACCATAGCCATGAACAAGGTAACGATGTGTTACTAACTATGCTTTTTTATGCTGGGCTTTGTGTGTTCATGGGTTTTATCATTACTCCATTAGCAAAGCGCTTATCGGTGTTAAATGACGCGGCGCAACGTTTTGCTAAAGGTGACTTGAAAAGCCGCATTCATGTATCACATTTTACTTATATCAAGGATGTCGAGCTAACCTTTAACCGCATGGCAAGCCAGATAGAAAAGCTACTTGAAGAAAACAAGTTGATGGCGTCAAGTTTATCGCATGATATACGAACACCTATTGCCTGTTTACGGTTTGGATTAGAGGCAGCACAAGATAGTCCAAACGAACAAAAACGTCTGGAGTACCTTGCCCGTATGGAGCAAGATCTTGATCAAATGGAGTCGATGCTAAAAAGCTACCTTGCTTTTGCCACACTAGAACAAAAAGCGAATCAGCTCACTTTTAATGAGTCAGATCTTGATAGTTATACCCTTACTTTAGTTCACCAACTAGAACCTAAACTAGAGCAACGTCAGCTTCGCATTCAGCAACAAATCGAACCTGGCGCTGTATGTGCCGATCTACACTGGTTAGCCAGAGCAATCGTTAACTTATTGAGCAACGCTTGTGATTTTGCGACATCAGAAATTCTGATTTCCGCTAAACAAGCTGGAAATCAGGTTATTTTTACAATTGAAGATGATGGTCCGGGAATAGATCCAAAAAACTGGCATAAAGTATTCAGTCCATTTTTCCAAGAGCAGACTCATCGTAATCGAGATGGTGAAAGTTATGGACTAGGTTTAGCCATTGTCGCTAAAGTTGCTGACTGGCACCACGGCACTGTCAGCGTTACAAAGAGCAAACAGCTCGGAGGCGCTTGTTTTACTCTTTCAATTCAAAATAAAAGCCTTTAAATATGTTTTAATTATGTTAATTGTCTCGTATTGTAGAGAACAATTGCACGAAATGTACGCTGACTTCAAAGATAACAATATATAGAACGAATTTGACCTAGATTAACTCTTTTTATTTGATGTTAATTCAAGTAGATTGTCAGCGCCGTCAAAGATAGAGAAGTAAAATAATATGAGCGCATCACGTGGGGAGTTCAGCTCCCGCTTTGGATTTATAATGGCTGCAGCGGGCTCTGCCGTTGGCCTAGGAAACATTTGGGGCTTCCCAACACAAACAGCAAGTAATGGCGGTGCCGCTTTTTTGGTTGCCTATTTAGTACTGGCGTTTTGTTTAGCTTATCCTGCATTAATGGCAGAGCTAGTTATTGGTCGTCATGGGCAAGCTAATGCTGTCAGTTCGCTTAGAAAAGTGACTAATCATCAGTGGCAAAAGAAATTTGCATTTATGGTTGGGTTTGGTGGCATTATCTGTGCGGGCCTTATCTTAAGCTTTTATGCTATTGTTGCAGGCTGGATGCTAAGTGCTACTTTAGAGCCTGTCGCACAGTTATCTGGACAAGCCCAAGCAAGCACTTGGTTAAGTGAGCAGTCACTATCAAGAAACTTAATATTCACAGCTGCTTTTATCATTTTGACCGTGTCAATTATTTCGAAAGGTGTAGAAAACGGCATCGAAAAGTGGTCAAAGCGCTTAATGCCTGCATTGCTAGGCATTTTGTTCATGCTGATCATTTATGTAATGACGCAAGATGGGGCTATTGCTGGCTTAAAAGCGTATTTAGTGCCTGACTTTTCTTCAATTTTAAATCCTGAGCTACTTGTTAATGCTTTAGGCCAAGCATTCTTCTCACTATCGCTCGGTACAAGTGTGATGATTATTTATGGCTCATACATCAGTAAAAAAGAAAACCTTGTATCGCTAGGTGCATATGTAACGCTTATTGACGTGTTTATTGCTTTTGTAGCCGGTTTATTAATTATCCCTGCAATGTATGTAGCACAAGCACAAGGCGTACAGATATTTTCGCCTGAAGGCGCATTACTTTCTGAAGATACCTTGGTGTTTCAGGTATTACCTGCCCTGTTTACAAGTATGGGAGATGTGGGTATTTTTGTTGGCTTTGCTTTCTTTGCTTTGATGAGCATCGCCGCATTAACTTCATCAATTTCAATGCTAGAAGCCCCAGTGTCTTATGCTGTTGAACGCTTTGCTTTGAAGCGTGTGCAAGCAACTTGGATCATCGGCGGTATTATTGCACTGATAAGTTTTACGATAGTGTTTAATCTAGGGACGCTATTTGGCTTTGTAATAACTTTAACCACTAAAATTGGCCAACCAATTCTTGGCTTAATGTGCTGTATTTTTGTAGGCTGGATCTGGCATAGAGCATCTTTATTAAAAGAAATTCAGCAAGGCTGCCCTGATGTTGCGAATAGCTTCTTCTGGAAAGTATGGCCATGGTATATCAAGTTCATTTGCCCACTTGCCATCTCACTCGTGTTTGCAAACTCACTGTTAAGTTAACACATTGCTGAGGTAGCCATTTGGCTACCTCAGACACATATCTTGATGTGGAATACCATCTTCTAAATAATCATCACCCACATTCTCAAAGCCAAACTGCTGATAAAACCCTGTTAAGTAGCATTGAGCCCCAATTATAATTGCTTTATCAGGCCAGTGTTCTAGACAGGTATCAATTGCCATTTGCACGAGTTTAGTCGCTAACCCTTCACCGCGAAATTGCTGCGCAACCAGCACACGACCAAATGCACTATACTGCTCATTTTTCTTATAACAACGTGCATAGGCTGCAAGTTGCTGCTCTCTGAATAAAAATACGTGCTGAGTTAATTCATCATTATCAACATCGTCAATTTCCGGGTAAGGACAGTTTTGTTCTACTACAAATACGTCTACCCTTGAACGTAAAATTGCGAGCAACTCATCTTTACTGAGTTCTTCATAACTTTTAACAATATACATAACGCTCCTTTTCGAAGACAAAAAACCCAGCCTTAGCTGGGTTTTAACTAACTATTTAGTCGTTAGTCTTTAAGCAAATAATCGTTCAAGCTGGTCACATAACTGGGATAGATTTACGTGATCATGCTCAATAGTTAAATCCACATAACCATCACCTCTAAAGGCACGGTCAAGCTCAATTAGCACATGTGTTTTATGAGCTTCAGGAACAAATGATAATTCAATCTCTTGTAAGCCAAATAAGCTTCGACTGTTTGGTCGATACTCAAGCTCTTGGTAGCAGCCTGAATGAGATTGAAAAGTAGGTGCGCGCAAATAACCTTTTTCAACATCTGCTTTAACTAAATTGAAACCAAGCCTATCCATTGCTTCCATTAATGTACTAACAGCATCATTAGGATAAATGTGTAAGGCATCACGATCCGTAGGGTCGAGTGCTAAATCAATATCTAAACCTGTCTCAAGCCAGACATGGGATTGATTATAGCCGGCATTGATTTCTGTTATTGGGGTTTCAGAATGTAGTCGTGCTTCAAACGGGATATGCTTTTCTGCACCGGCACTGATAATACCAATATCTGGAATACGCCACTTTTCAATGACATGATTGGTAAAATAATCGCCTTCTTCGCTTTCAACTTTTACACGCGTCATAAGCGCCAAATCTAAACCAGCAATTTCTTGATCAACATCACCGCCTTTGATCACAATCATAGCGTTGAACTTTTGACCTGGTTGCAAGTGCTCTGTCTCAAGTACAGTGTCAACTTTAGCTGCACCAATACCTACTGATGCAAGGATTTTCTTAAACATCTTTTCTCCTTAAGCCAACTTTAATAAAAGACGACTTAAATTCCTTCGTTATTGCATCTTAACCACAATTAAAAGCTATTGTCAGCGAAAAAATGGTGCTTTTGACGGATTAATCAATAAATAGCGCAAATGTGTTTATTTTTTAAACTCTTCTGCTTCGATATTGTTTTCCAATAAGAAATATTTCGCTACACTGCTAACAAATGAAGTTACAAGAATAATTATGGAATTAATCTACTTTGCTACTGCGTTTGTCTGTGGCTTTGCTGTTTACCAGTTAAAGCTTCCTCCTCTTATTGGCTTTTTGTTAGCAGGCTTCGCGCTTAATTTATATGGCTATAAAACAACAGAATTACTCAATACCCTTGCAAACTTAGGTGTTACCCTGCTGCTATTTAGTATTGGCCTTAAACTAAAAGTGGCTAATTTAATCAAGCCTCAGGTGTGGGCCCCTGCTTCATTACATATTGTAATTAGTAGCACACTGTTCAGTGCTTTTATGCTGCTGCTTGGCGCAATTGCACTGCCTTTATTCAGCGAGCTTACATGGCAAAGCGCATTGTTAGTGGGCTTTGCTTTTAGTTTCTCAAGTACAGTGTTTGCTGTGAAGGTACTTGAAGAGCGCGGCGAGATGGCCAGTCTGCACGGTAAAATCTCCATCGGTATTCTGGTTATGCAAGACATCTTCGCGGTGATCTTCTTGGCTATTAGTACAGGAAAAGCGCCGAACATTTGGGCGCTGGCGCTATTAGTTGCTTTACCTCTGTTACGCCCAGTTATGTTTTGGGTATTAAACCGCTCAAAGCACGGTGAGTTATTACCTTTATTCGGCTTTTTCTTTGCCCTTGTTATTGGCTATCACGCTTTTGAATTTGCAGGCTTAAAAGGTGATTTAGGTGCATTGATAATAGGCATGATGTTCGCTGCACATAAAAAAGCGGGTGAATTATCAAAGTCTCTTCTTAATCTAAAAGATATATTACTCGTTGGTTTTTTCTTAAATATTGGTTTGAATGCAGAGCTAACTAGCCACGCAGTACTTGTTGCGCTGGTATTAGTTTTCGTATTACCGATAAAAGTGGCGCTGTATTATGTATTAACTAATGCATTCAAACTGCGCGCACGTACATCTTTGTTAAGTGCTTTTAGCCTTGCAAACTACAGTGAGTTTGGGCTTATTGTTTGTGCCGTTGCAGCATCAAGCAATATGATCACTTCAGAATGGCTTGCAGTAATGGCAATTGCTGTTTCGATCACCTTTATTTTAGCATCCCCGCTCAACAAACGTTCGAATGAAATCTACGTTAAAATTGAGCGCTGGTTACTTAAATTTGAAAGTGATACTCGGCTTGCAGAAGAGCTGCCAGTTAACCTTAACGATACTAAGATTGTGATATTTGGTATGGGTCGGATTGGAACCGGTGCTTATGAAACAATTAGTCAAACTCATCCAAACCTTGTTGCTGGTATCGATATAAAACCCGATGTGGTAGAGAAACATATTCAACGTGGTCGTCGAGTATTACTTGCCGACGCAACTGACCCTGATTTTTGGCAACGAGTAAACCATTCACATGTTGGTATGGTTATGTTGGCAATGCCTAAGCATATGCAAAATATTTTTGCCTTGGAGCAACTTCGGGCTTCAGGTTATCAAGGTCAAGTAACGGCGATAGCAAATTACCCTGACCAGCAAAAAGAATTAGAAGATATGGGGGTTGACTCTACTTACAACTTCTATTTAGAGGCCGGTAGTGGCTTTGCGGAGCATGTAAAACAAAAACTTTTTTCATAATGTAAAAAATAATTCTCGGTTCCTCTAAATGGAACCGAGAATTATTTCACTATATTCAGTTAGTTGCCAAGCCTATTTTCTTACCTTTAAACCCTCGTCCCCTTACTAGGTCAACGCTATTTACAAAGCTTTACATCAACAATAGCAATCTCTACTAAAAAAAGAGTAGAATCAATCTCAAGGTACTAAGCTAAGTATCTATTTTTAACACAAAAACGTTTAACTTCACTGTGGTTTTGCGCCTTTTTGATACACTGTAGTTAAATGGATTGAGGTTATTTAAATGAAAGATAAGTTTACCAGTGAGTTTTTAGCAAACACGGATGATGCACGTTCCGGGAAACTTGTAGATATACAACAGCGTCTTGATGAGTTACAGCAAAATGGTATGACAGCAACGGATATTAGAGCTGTGCTATTCAACAAGATGCTAGATGTTTATCAAGTACCAAGCGATCATTTTCTTCGTGAAATCGACACACCCGATAGAATTGATGACCCTAATATTCTGCTTAAACTCAAACAGCTTGGTTTTACAAAAAAACGTCGATATCAACTTCACTAATAGTTATTAGAAATTAGTGAATATTTTCAGAGGGCCTACCTCCCTCACTAAATAGGCTGTTTCTTGCCCGTCACAGCCTATTTTCTCTCCTTGTTTTACCGTATCATCTCCCTTTTATACAAATCTGAGAATAAGATGGATCCAGCACTACTCAAACGTGCCATAAATACAAAGATGCCCTTTGGCAAGTATACAGGTCGACCATTGCTGCTCCTACCCGAGCCATATTTAGTGTGGTTTAAACAGCAGGGATTTCCTGAGGGTCAATTAGGGGCACAACTTGCGATGATATACGAAGTAAAACTCAATGGTCTTGAAAAAATGCTAATGCCACTATTAGATGAAAAATAATTAAATTTTTTGAGAACTTTTATAAATTAGTATGGTCTATTACTTTGCTACTTGTTTATTTTTGGTTTTAACCTTTAAAAAGCGCCTCAGGCGCTTTTTTTATATCTGTAACATTTAGTCAAAGTAATAGCCAGTTACTTAAGTAAACATAGTTGTGGCAATAACCCCGCCTTTATAACAAGGTAACAATTACGTCATTAAGTTGTTCTCGGCCATTGTAGATTGGTATAAGGTTTTTGAGATTTATTTATCTTTAAATAATCGAATAACAAATTTCGCACCACCGAGCGTTGAGTCACACACCTGTAGTTGTCCTCGATGCCAACTGACAATTTTAGCCACTATCGCAAGCCCCAACCCAAAACCCCCTGTTTTCTTATCACGGCTTTTATCTAATCGTGTAAAGGGCTTTAAGATGCTCTGCCATTCAGACTGAGCAATACCTGGGCCATCATCTTCAACTATTATTTGAACGGCATCAGGGTGTTCTTCAAGTATCAAATTTATTTTATGATGCGCATATTTTTGTGCATTACCGAGTAAGTTTTGAATGCAGCGCGCAATAAAGTGCTCATCACAATTATAATAAAGCTGTGACGGCGCATTAACTGCAATGTCAATGTCTGTAGCAAACTCAAGTTTATTTACCACACTATTAACTAATGCGGTTAAATCACAAGAATGGCTTTTTAAACTGGGTTGATGAGAGTCAAGTCGTGCATATTCGAGCATTTCAGAAACCAAGGCTTCAAGCTCAGCAATATCTGCCTGCATATTATCAATATAGATAAACGATTTCTCATTCTCAATTTGCTCCTCTAGCATCGCCACTGCAAACTTTAAGCGCGCAAGTGGTGTTCTAAATTCATGAGAAACAGACGAAGTCAGTTCTTGCTGCGCTGCTAAAAGATATTGAATACGTTCTTGCAACGCATTTAAGGTATCGGTAATAGGAAGAAAAAAGGATTTAGATGCATCTTGTAATTCAAAATCCTGTGCCCCACCCACAGCTTCACATGCAAGTGTTAACTTATTAAAGTCTCGCCAAAGTAAAAAGCTCCATAGCCCAACAGGTAAGCCAATCACTGTTAATAATAAAAAGTAAGGCCAAACGGAACTAAAGCTAGGGTTAGCTACAGATAAAGGGCCTATATGCAACAATTGCGCATCATTCAGCGCTACGTACCAAACTACACGCTGGTCATGATTAAACACATAGAGGTAATGCTTTTCATTGAGTTGCGTTTTCAGGTTTTCAGGAAGGGCAAGATCGCTACGATTGATTATCTCGCTATTAAACTCTTGCTTTAGTTTTGTTAAACCACCTTCTGTTTGACTGAGAAGCCAAAGTGATTTGCCAAATTCTTGATCAAGTGCAATATGTTGCTGTGTGTCTTCATAGGGCCATAACTGTTCTATGACCCCACTAACTAAAAACAGAGAAACTATTATATATAAATATAAGCTAGCAAATAGTTTCCCCATTAATGATTACATGTCCCATGCATCAGATACGAAAAGGTAACCTTGGCCCCAAACAGTTTTGATACGATATGGTTTATCACTATTATCACCTAGTTTCTTGCGGATCCGAGATACGCGAACATCAACGGTACGGTCTAAGCCATCATACTGACGACCAATCATATGCTGATGAACATGTTCACGGCTTAACACTTCACCAGCATTTGAAGCGAGTAACCATAGTAACTCAAACTCATGAGATGTAAGTGTAATTTCGTTGCCTTTAAGTGTAACAATGCGACTGGTTTTATCAATGCTTAAATCACCAAACGTGAGCTCTTCAGGTGCTTTATTTGAAGCTTGGCCTCGGCGCAATAATGCATTAATGCGTGCAAGTAAAACACGTGGTTCTGCTGGTTTAATAACATAATCGTCAGCACCAAGTTCAAGCCCAATCACTTGGTCAAAATCTTCGCCTTTGGCGGTGAGCATTAAAATGGGTAGATTAAATTTATCACGTACTTGACGGCAAACACTAAAACCATCTTTGCCTGGTAACATGACATCTAATATCATTAAATCAACTGGGTTATTCTCTAAATAATCGAATACTTCATCGCCGCGTTCAAGGACCGCAACATCCAACCCATTATGCTGAAGGTAATCCTTGGTTAACTGCTGTAAGCCTAGATCATCTTCAACAAGTAAAATCTTTGCCATTGGTTGCTCCTGAATTAAAAAAAGCTCCACGGTGAGCGCAATCTTCGTCTCTTTGTTTTTGCTTCAGTGCTTTGCACTTCGACTTTTGCGGTTGCAATTTCGCTCCCCGTATGCGGATTGACTAAGGAGTATATTGTTTCAACCTGAACCCGCGCTTTATGGTTTAACACCCCTTTGCGAAGACCTTGCCAGCACTGTATCTGCTGCTCATTTTGGTATAAACACAGATCTTGAGGCTGCGCTATTTGCCAGCTAATTTTTAAATCAAGATCACAAAACTCATGCTGTTGTAGCACAACACACACTTTAGGTGAGATATCAAACTGAGTCGCTTGCGCATGGCTTGGGAACGGCCAAGTAACTACTGCAAACACACACAGACTAAAAACAAAATACTTCATATTAAAAAATATGATTGAATCCTATAAAAGCAGTCATTGAATACGTGTGTTCAAAAAGCGGACTGTCATCCACGGCTGAATAGTCATAATATGCTAAATGAAAACGAAGAGAGTTAGCCTCACTCAATGGCCAACGGGCGTCGATTTTAGCATAAGGTTGCCAACTACTGCCAACATCAATTTCCCCATATGAGGTCTCTTCAGCCGATAAACCATAAAAATAATCATTAAGGCCGGCTGATTTGTACCAAATACCGAGACTTGGTGCAACACTGAGGTTACCTACTTGATAATGAGACTGCCATTGCAGCGCACTTCGCATTCCATTGTAAACACCAGAAACATCCATTAGTGCTTGCACAGAAAAGACGTGGTTATTTTGAATGTAATGATAACTAAGACCTGCATCGAGCGCCCAACGTCGATGGCGAATATCATCAACAGATACTGTTTTACTGCTTAATTCATTGCTGCTTGTTGACTCGACTATAAAGCTACTAGATGAATTTAGCGCAAATACATTGCTTGGATGAAAATCGATAAAAAAGCGAGTTTCGGGGTTAAACTCAGTGACAACATTAAGCACATGAGAGTTACTCTCTAAAAAAGAATAACCTAATCGGCCATTGTCAAAAAACCACTTATCTGCATAGTAGGCAACTTCAGGGAGCAAAACTAAGGGTAAGTTATCGCCACCGTGTAATGGATTTGTAATAGCACCAATACCAGTATTAATACTGATATGCCATTGATTGGTTTCTATTTCTTGGTTTGCCTTGCGGCTTTCACGTTCAGTGCGAGTTGAATCATCAGCATACGCTTGATTCACTAACATGACAGTCAAAGCATATATCGCTGCGCACATCCTGATCGCTTGAGACTTCATTATTGTTGTTACGACCAAAAAGATTTTCTAATAACCGCATACTATCAAGATGTGAACAAACTGTCCTTGCTAGGTTACAACTATTCACAAATTTGATACAAATATCGATAAACTCTGTTTATGCTGGTTACTCTTCGATAATTTCGACGCGGTTTCGGCCATGTTCTTTAGCTAAATAAAGAGCCCTATCCGCAATTGCAATAAGTTGTTCTGGTTGACTATTTTTAGATTTAATCGCAACACCAAAGCTTGCAGTGACGTGTCTTAAGATAGTCTCAGATTTAGGGTCTTTGATCTGTAACTTAGTTATGGCTTGACGTAACTGTTGGGTAAAATTGGTCATATCACTGATTGTGGCAAAATGTGCTGTAAAACAGAACTCTTCTCCACCATAGCGGTATACTTGCCCGACACTCGAGACATGTTTTAATAATTTAGTTGCAACAGCGCGCAATGTTTGATCACCCTTTTGATGACCAAAAGTGTCGTTAAATGATTTGAAATGATCAATATCAACCATAACAAGTACGGCAACCCCAGAAATATCAGGTGCTTGGCAAAACTGAACCACATCTTCGTCAAACTTGCCTCTATTGAACAGCCCTGTCAGAGGATCTCTTTCAGCCTTACTTTGAGATTTAATGAGCTCTTGTTTTAATTCAGTGATCTCTGAGTAAGCATGCGCAAGTTGATTTTGAAAGTCCTGAGCACGATTTTGTAAGGCAGCAGATTTGTCACTCAAACGCTCAACACATAGAAGAACTTCATCAAAGCCACTCTCTTGGCTTATATCGGCCTCATTAAGTTTGTCACGACACTCTTTTAAAACCGAATCAAACTCTGCAGAATAAGTTAGTGCCTCGCTAATATCATGATGGACCTTACCAACAACATCACTAAATCCATCAGATAGTTGATAAAACAAAGCCATGTCATCATTTGAAAGGTATTTGTTAAACAAGTAATTGGCTTGCTCAGTGCTGCAGGTATTGTATTTATTGATAATAGTGTCTAATTCTTGACTGAGCTCGTGATTCTTTTCGCTAACATAGCAATACCACAGCGCATAATTGAGTGGCGTAATAGGTATTTTATACTTAACCATCAAAGGGATGGCTTGTTTTAAACAGTGACTTGAAAAACTTAAAGAATGTCCGGCTTGTGCTGACAGGGTCATAAATCTTTGCAATCCTGATATTATTATTTAGATTCACGTTAGCAATCGCTTAAAAAAAATCAATATAAAAACCGCTTGAAGTATAAAAAAACAGCATAAAACACGACATACTTTTTTCTAAACCAATACTAAATAACTAATATAAAATCCGCCAAACCGCTCACTAACAACTACCTTTCAATTGTATCATCTTAAAATATTAGATTGCCTGTTGTGTCATTGATTGTGCAATACTCCAAATAGCGTTTAAAGCAGGATCGTGGCGCTCTTTGTTTAGCACTGCTAAACCTATTTCAAAGCCATCAATACTTTGCTCTGCATCACTAACTATCTGCACCTTGTCTTTTAATGGACTATTATCTAGAACGATTTTAGGAACCATAGCAATACCTAAACCTAAGCTCACCATAGAAACCATTGCTTCGTGCCCTGCCACCTGAGCATAAATACGGCCATGAATATTATTTTTTCGCCACCATTGCTCTAGGCGCTGCCTTGATAAACCTTGCTCAGCAACAATAAATTCTAAAGCAGACCAATCAATTTGCTCAGCACTTGCAAGCTTTTCGCTGATCGGACAGACAATTTTTGGTGCAATTAATACCAAAGGAGAGTAACCAATACTGGTAAAAGCAACTTGCCCAGGTAATTTTGCTGGCTTTGCTGCGATTGCCATTGCTTCATGGCCATCTAATACTCGGTTAATAGCTAACGCGGGATCGCCGGTATTTAAGGTGATCTCTATATAAGGATGCTGCATGCGAAGCTGTTCTAATATTTGATGTAAAAAGCTATACGATGCAGTCACAGAGCAATATATGCTGACATTGCCATAAATATGTTGCTGGGGCTCTTGGACATTTGCTTTAAAACGATGCCAACTGGCCAATGTCGCATTAGCATACTCAATAAAAGACTCACCTTCTCGCGTTAATTTTACAGAGCGGTTATCCCGATTAAATAGCACCACTCCGACTTCTTCTTCGAGCTGTTTAATATTTCGACTTAACGTAGGTGCACTAATATGACAAAGCTCACTCGCTCTGGCGAAATGAAGCGTCTTAGCTAAAGCCAAAAAGTAATGTAGATGTTTGTGATCCATAAACCCACCATTTCATTTTATGAAACACTTTAATTCAAATATATCATTTTACGCAAGGCAAAAAATTGCATACTGTTAACTCACACAAGGGGCAACAGATTGGCTCTTTGTTTTCTAACAAATTAGTTTTTTATAGGACACTAACAATGGCGAATTATTTTAATACTCTTCCTTTAAGAGAGCAGTTAGCGCAATTAGCGCAGTGTGAATTTATGGATCCTTCAGAGTTCTCTGAAGGCGTTGATGCTTTAAAAGGAAAAAAACTCGTTATTGTCGGTTGTGGTGCTCAAGGCCTTAACCAAGGTTTGAACTTACGTGATTCAGGCTTAGATGTTTCTTATACATTACGTGAGTCAGCTATTGCCGAGCGTCGTCAATCATTCTTAAACGCAACTGAAAATGGCTTTACTGTTGGTACATACGAAGAACTTATTCCAACAGCAGATGTAGTACTAAACCTAACACCAGATAAACAACATACTTCTGTTGTTACTGCAATCATGCCTTTAATGAAGCAAGGCGCAACACTAGCATATTCACACGGTTTCAATATCGTTGAAGAAGGCATGCAAATTCGTGAAGACTTAACAGTTATCATGGTTGCACCAAAATGCCCTGGCTCTGAGGTTCGTGAAGAATACAAGCGTGGCTTTGGTGTACCGACTCTTATTGCTGTTCACCCTGAAAACGACCCTCAAGGTCATGGTCTTGCACAAGCTAAAGCATACGCTGTTGGCACCGGTGGTCATCGTGCAGGTGTATTAAAGTCATCATTCATTGCAGAAGTAAAATCTGACTTAATGGGCGAGCAAACAATTTTATGCGGTATGCTGCAAACAGGTTCACTACTTTGTTTTGATAAAATGGTCGAAAAAGGCATTGATCCAAGCTACGCATCTAAATTAATTCAATACGGTTGGGAAGTAATCACCGAAGCTCTTAAATACGGTGGCGTCACTAACATGCTTGACCGCCTGTCAAACCCAGCAAAAATAAAAGCGTTTGAACTAGCCGAAGAGCTAAAAACAATTATGCGTCCGCTTTATAACAAGCATATGGACGATATCATCAGCGGTGAGTTTTCTCGTGGCATGATGGCTGATTGGGCTGAAGACGATGCAAAATTACTTGCATGGCGTGCTGAAACAGCTGAAACAGCATTTGAAAAGCAACAAAATACAGATCAAGAAATCAACGAACAAACGTTCTTCGACCAAGGTATTTTAATGGTTGCAATGGTTAAGGCTGGTGTAGAGCTTGCGTTCGAAACCATGACTGCTGCAGGTATTATCGCAGAGTCAGCTTACTATGAGTCATTACACGAAACGCCGCTTATCGCAAATACCATTGCGCGTAAAAAGCTTTTCGAAATGAACAGAACAATTTCAGATACAGCAGAATACGGCTGTTACCTATACAACCATGCGTGTTTACCGCTATTACAAGACTTTATGAAAAACATCGACACAGATGTAATTGGTAAAGGCTTAGATACAACAAGTAATCAAGTAGATAACCAAGCATTGATTGCTGTAAACAAAGCACTACGTGAGCACCCAGTTGAGGTAGTAGGTAGCAAGCTACGTGGTTATATGTCAGCAATGAAGAAAATTGTTTAACCCTGGAAAGTAAGTTTCGCTTGTTAGAAACCAAGCCCAATTGCTAATATGCTTTGGGCTTTTTTTTTGTTCCTACATTGATTCGTCATCTGCAAAGTGTATGCTAAAATTACTGACTTAAATGTTGTAAACTAAGACACTTTCATGGCGTTAAATCAACTCACCATTACTAAAAAGATAACACTGCTTGGCAGTGCAATTGCATTAATTGTTGCCGCTCTCATTGGCGCAACAGCTCTATACAGCGCAAAACAAATCATCGAGCAACGAATGATTGAATCTGAGCTACCTAGCAAGCTACAAGCAATTGATAATTATATTACTCACGATATAAATCAAATGATCAGCGCCGCTGAGCAACTCTCTAGTAACGAATTTGTATTAGAGTGGGCGCGTTCAGGCAATACTGATGATAAAACACTGCTAAAAGAGCTTAACCGCCTTGTTAAGCAATACGATTTAGCAACCGCTTCTTGGGCTAATCGTGAAACGGCACAATACTGGAATCAAGACGGTTTCTTGCGAGTTTTAACTAAAGATCAAGATGGTTGGTTTTTTGCGTTTACTAACACAACACAGCCGTTTTCTATTAGTATCTATCAAGAATCACCAACTGATGTGAAAATGTTTGTAAACCACCAGCAAACCAATGGCATTGGTTTAGCCGGCCTTGCAAAAAGCATTGACGATATGCAAGCAATGCTAAAGCGCTTCCAAATCGAAGAAACAGGGTTTGTATTTTTAGCTGACAAAAATGGGTTAATCCAGCTGCATAAAGATGCTGATAAAGTCGCGAAAGCAAAACTTGATAGTATCTACTCGCCGGGTATTACAAACACACTCTTAACAAACCAAGACTTCAACCTACAAGAAATCGAGCTTAATGGTGAAGCCACTTTAGTTGCTGCAAGTCCAATCAAAAATACAGATCTATTTGTTATCGCTCAGGTACCAAAACATGAAGTATTTTCGAGCATTCAAGTTTTACAATGGCAAATTATAAGCTTTGCTATTGTTATTGCACTGATAGCGAGCTTTGCAGGCTTATTATTAGCACGCACACTGTCATCTCCTCTTTCAAAAATGGCTGAACTGTTTACTCGTTTAGGCTCAGGTGATGCTAATTTAGCGTACCGACTACCTGACTCAGAGCAGCCTGAACTTGCTAATTTATCAGCTGGTTTCAATCAATTTATTTCTAAGATAGAAACCGCTATCAGCCAAGTTGCACAAGAAAGTAGCGAAATAAGACAAAGTGCCTCTCATGTTTTTAAACAAGCGCAAAAGAACTCTGAAGCGCTTGATAATCAAAAAGAGCAAACTATTTCTGTTGCTGCTGCTATTAATGAAATGGGCGCAACCGTGCAAGAGATAGCCTCAAGTGCTGCAAATACTGCCAAGTTAACACAAAGCAGCAAAGATAATACTAAGCAAAGCCACACTCAGGTCACACAAAGTAAAGAAGCGATAATAGAACTGGCGACCGATATCGATAATATTACAGAGCAAGTGAATGAGCTGGCACATAAAACACAAGCCATTGCCAGTATCGTTGACTCAATCAGAGGTATTTCAGAGCAAACAAATTTACTGGCTCTTAATGCGGCCATTGAATCCGCACGAGCTGGTGAGCATGGCCGTGGTTTTGCTGTTGTGGCAGATGAAGTAAGAGCACTTGCAAACCGAACTTCACAATCAACAACTGAAATTCAAACCATGATCAGTGAACTAAGTAGTACCTCTGACTCAGTGGTAAATCATATAAATCACTCGAAATCACAGGCTCAGGTTAGCGTTGAAGCAATGCAAAGTTCAGTGGAATTACTCAATGCCATTAATGATGCAGCTAATGAAATCAATGATATGGCAACACTTATTGCGACCGCTACTGAAGAGCAAAGTAACGTGGTAGCTGATGTAGGCCGCAACATTGAGCAAATTAGTGATATCAGCGATACCGTGATGCGTGAGCAAATTGATACAGAGCAAGCGATTAAAGATTTAGCAAGTAGCGCACAAACCTTAGATGACCTTGTTGCTACATTTGATAAACGCTGACATGTTTTGTAACAGATAACACTGACCCTTTTTTATTCACGGCCTATACTTAAATAGTATTAGGCCATGAATTTAGAGGGTCAGATGAAAACAATTACCATTGCTTTAATATCGAGTCTAAGTTTTTTAACCGCTTGCAATAGTACACAATCTAACTTAGTTCCCCCACCGCTGTCGTTAACACAAGCCAACGAATTCATTGTATCTGAGGTCGAAAGCCAAGAGCTGATATTTGCATTGACCCCTCATATTAAAGAGCAGCTCAACACTGCCTTTCCTAAAGAAGCTCGAACGTTACAAAATGCCAAAAAGTTACTTTATTTTTTGCTTAAAAATGGAGACTCGTCACTTTCATATCAATCAGGTGCAACACTTACGGCAGGTCAAAGCTATGCCAATTTAAATGCAAACTGTTTATCGCTATCAATATTAGCCTACAGCTTAGCTGAGCACCTCGGACTCGAAGGGCAATTTCAACAAGTTCATATACCTGAATATTGGGCCCTCAATAACGGCTTTAATTTGCTAACAGGCCACATAAACTTAAAAGTAAAAGAAAGCAACAAAGCATCCGTAAATCATAAGGTGATTTACCCACAAGAACGGGCAATTATTATCGACTTTGATCCGAATAGTCGCCAAGAAGCATTTAGAACGACTAACATTAATAAAGCCCGAATCACCGCAATGTTCTACAACAACAAAGGTGTTTCAGCAATGCTGAAAAATGACTATGACCTTGCTTACAGTTATTATTTAGCTGCGATTAATGCGGACTATAAATACTCTGGTGCATGGGGAAATCTTGGGGTACTTTTTAGGCTTAACAATGATTTTCAGCGTGCAGAAACAGCGTATCAATATGCAATCACCTTAAACTCAGACAACAACACTGCTCTTGGCAATTTAGCTCGGCTTTATAATTTAACTGACAGAGTACAGCAAGGTCGCGAAATTTTAGCTATGCTCGACAAAAAACGCCAAGCAAACCCGTATTATCATATTTCGCTTGGCAATGATGCCTATACAACAAAACGCTATAGAGATGCTATCAAGCATTACAGAAAAGCCCGTGAGCTTGACCCAAAATTACATGATACCGATTTTGGTTTAGCACGAACTTATTATCAACTCGGCGATTTAAAACTGGCTAAAAAATATTTAACCATGGCTAACGATAAAGCTGACTTTGAGGAAGATAAAAAACGCTATGAAAGCAAGCTACGCGCGCTTCGTTCACATACTGCAAAACTGTCTTATCACGACTAGTTTAATTTACTTTTGCTGTTTTCAAGTCAATGCAAGCTCACAGAAACAGCTTGAACACGATATAGCGATCCTTACTTCAAAACAGTTTTATGGCCGAAAAACGAATACTGTTGGTGCTAAGCGGGCTGCAGAATATATTACCCAGCGATTTAGTGACCTTGGTTATCAAATTCAACGCCAAGAATTTCACTACTCGGGCACCTTTTACCAGCAACCCCAAGCTAGTAACATTATTGCCGTTCAGCCAAACAGCTGCCAATCGTGCAAATTAATCGTGTTAACCGCACATTACGATCACTTAGGTTTACAAGGCAGTCGTCTTTACCCTGGAGCTAATGATAATGCCAGTGGTGTTGCAGCCCTTCTTTATATAGCAGCCATTTTTGCTGAGAAAACATCCCCATATAAGCTTGTGTTTGTTGCTACAGATGCAGAAGAAAATGGCTTACATGGTAGTGATTACTTCGTTTCTACATTAAATCCTAGCGACGTAAAGCTGAACATTAACTTAGACATGTTGGTGGTTAATCAGCACAAACCGCGTATGATCGCATTTTTAAATCATCAATCGCAGTACAAAAACGCCATAAACTCACTGTCTGACGAGAAAATACGGTTTGTAGCAACAAGTTCTTCGCACTATTTAAACCGTTTGTTTGATTTAAAAGTTAACTGGCTTAAGGCAAGTGACCACTACTCTTTTGCTAAAGCTGACATTCCTTATATTTACTTTGGTATGGGTCACGATAAGCACCATCATCAAAGCACTGATACAATTGCACACATCAATTTCGATTTATATGAACACGCTATTCAAAAAATAGCTGAATTTATGGACAAGCTAACCGACTAACTTAATAGGTAATTTAGATGTGGCTACAAACTGTATTTTTTGCGCCTTAGTAAGCTTTTTTACACGACACTCCAATTTACTTGCCTCACTGCGACTACCCACTTGTTGTTGGTAAATTAATTTAAGCGGCCCTTTGCCTTTTAAATTTTTCGCACCTTTGCCAGCTTGGTGGGCTTCAAAACGTTTTTGCACATTGGTACTGATCCCCGTATACCAATGCCCTAAACGAGTCTGAACAATATACAAATGCCATGAAGCATCTGAGTTATCGCTGTTTTTTATTGGATCGAGTAAACTTTCTGTATTATCTGTGGTCAAATTTATGCCTCGTGATTGTTAATCGCATTTCAGTAAAAACAATTACTGAAAAGGGTTTTACCTTCTGTGACTAATCGGTATCATGCAGTGTATAAAAAATAAGGATTCAAACAAATAATGCAGTCGTTTAAAACTTTTTCTTTTTGGTTAGTACTTACCCTTACTTTAAGTGCTACAGCAGGGTGTTCAAGCTGGGTTTACCGTATCAATATTCCACAAGGTAACTTTTTAGAGCAATCTGACGTTGATAAACTTCGCGTCAATATGACACGCGAACAAGTTCTTTATGTACTTGGTAAACCAGTAGCTGAAGATTCATTCGACAATAATACATGGCATTATCTTTATGTATTTAATATTGGTCGTAGTAACGAACAGCGTAAATCACTAACGCTTAACTTTGAAAACGATAAACTGGTTTCACTTTCAGGTGATTATGAACAGCCAAGTGAATTCAATACACCGCTCGAGCAAGAGTAACGAATCACACTTAACAAAAAGGGTAGCTTAGCTACCCTTTTTGTTATGCTTTATTTAAAGGACGACCGCCCGTTACTTTGTTTGCTCGGCCTTCTTCTTTTGCTTTTTCTGCTCGGCGTCTGCGTGCATCTTTTGGATCTGCAATTAATGGGCGATAAATCTCTATTCTGTCGCCATCCTTAACCTGCTGATTTAATTTGCAGGTTCGATTCCAGATCCCTAATGTTAAATTGTTAGCATCGATTTCAGGACATTTGTCAAAAATACCTGACTTTATCACCGCCTGCTCTGCACTGGTCCCTACCGGTACTTCAACAAGTAAACTTGTCGCTGTGGTAGGTAGCGCATATACAACTTCAACAGTAATCATGTGCGTGCTCCGTAAACAGTTTTCGCGCGCTGAGTAAACGCATTCACCATATTTTTAGCAACTTCGTTAAATATTTTACCAAAAGCAAGCTCAATTAGTTTACTGGCAAATTCAAACTCTAAATGTAAGTGCACTTTGCATGCTTGCTCATCTAGAGGTAAAAACTGCCATTTACCCTGTAGCTTTTTAAACGGCCCATCCACTAAGCGTAGCGTAACCGTTTGCTCATCAATAAAGGTATTTTCGGTGGTGAACCACTTTTTCAAACCTGCTTTCGAGATCTCTAAGCTTGCTGTCATGCCGCTGGTTTGTTGTGCAATTATCTTCGCATCAGAGCAATGCGGCAAAAACTCTGGGTACGCATCTACATCGTTCACAAGATCAAACATTTCTTTACTGCTGTACATTACCAGCGCACTTTTTTCTATCTGCGGCATATTCACTCCCAACTGTGTCGGCGAATTTTAGCAAGCTTTGGCTATTTCCCCAAATTTTAGTAGCGTGAAAATTTATGCAAAGCCTTAAAAAAGCGATGTAAAAACGCTGTTTTTACGTATAATATGAGCCACTATGGCTAAGAAAAAATCATCTAAATCGACAAGTAATACCATCGCGCTTAACAAAAAAGCGCGCCATGAGTATTTTTTACACGATAAGTTCGAAGCAGGGGTTGAACTACAGGGCTGGGAAGTAAAAAGTATCCGAGCTGGTAAAGTAAACATCTCTGAGACTTATATTCATATTAAAAACGGCGAAGCATTTTTACTTGGCAGTCAAATTCAGCCACTCAATAGTGCTTCTACTCACGTGATTTGCGATCCTCTTCGTTATCGTAAGTTACTTTTAAATAAGCGTGAAATCGATCGTCTTATCGGTGCCACAGAACGCGATGGGTTTTCTTTAATCGCAACTGCAATGTACTGGAAAAAATGCTGGGTGAAGTTGGAGTTCCACCTTGCTAAAGGTAAAAAGATGCACGACAAACGCGAAGACGGAAAAAACAAAGATTGGGCGCGTGAAAAAGAACGCCTAATGAAACATAAAGCATAATTCTGCTCTTTGAGCCTAACTTAAGGTTAGGCTCTTATCCCTTATAAACTCTCGCTTTTTACAAATAAATCAATACCCTTTCTAAAAACCCATACTTTTTTGCTATTTCAAACAATATCATTTACATGATATCAATCTTTACTGTGATATTTTCACAATACTTTCACAATTAAACAAGGATTGAAATTTATGAAGAACACCCACCGCTTTATACAGCGACCTCTCTATGCATTTACAATTGCAGCGTTAAGTGGCACAAGTTTTATGTCTGTTGCCGCACAATCAGATGGAGCTGAAAAGGTCGAGCGTATTGAAGTTACAGGTTCTCGCATTAAGCGCTCTGATATTGAAGGCCCTTCACCGGTACAATCTATTAGTCGTGCTGATATCGACAATATGGGTTACGACAATCTACAGCAACTATTGGAGCGTATGCCAGTTGCAGGTAATGGAACTTTCTCTACGCGCGGTAATAACCAAGACTCAACAGCAAATGGTGCCGCTGCAGTGAGTCTTCGTGGCTTAGGTTCAGATGCAACACTGGTACTAATTAATGGCCGCCGTGTATCTATTAGTGCCTTTGCAGAAAGCATTACCAATTCATTTGTTGATATCAACTCAATCCCAGTCTCTGCTATTGAGCGTATCGATATTTTAAAGGATGGCGCATCAGCAATTTATGGTTCTGATGCAGTTGCAGGTGTAGTTAATATCATCTTAAAGAAAGATATTAATGGTCTGGAAGTAAACCTAGGTTACGGCGGTACTGATGGTCCTAACTACGAAGAAAAAACGGCAAGCCTAGTTTGGGGTACGAGTACTGAAAAAAGCAGTGCGTCAATCATTATTGACTACTTTAACAACACAGCGCTGTCTTCTGATGAAATGGGTCGCTTAGGTACTGCAAATCAAGAACCTTATGGCGGCATGGATTTTCGTTCATCGCGTGGCTTCCCTGGCTACTTTTACGTAGATGGCGAAAAAACAATTGACCCTGCATGCCCGGCAGAAAATGCCACAGCAAGTGGGAGCTGTTTATTTGACTACGGTCCATTTGGTTATGTAACTCCGGCGTCAGAGCGTGTTGGTGCTATATCACAGTTTGAATACAACTTTGATAACGGTATTTCAGCTTTCTTAGAAGTGGCTGTACAACATAATACATCGCAAGCAGCTGGTGCCCCTACCCCTCTTGATGAAGATGCAGGCTTAACAGTGCCAGCAAGTCATCCAAATAACCCATTTGGCCAAGATATCGAGATTGGTCGCTACAGAACGGTAGATGCAGGCCCTCGTCAATGGGACATTGAGTCAGATACGTTACGTTTTGTTGCTGGTTTAAGAGGTGAGATCAGTGACTGGAGCTGGGAAGCGGCAGTTCAAAAAGGCCGTAGTAAATCAATGCAAACAGGCGATAGAAGCCAAGGTTGGGTGCGCACTGATTTCTTACAACAAGAAATTGACGCAGGTAACTATAACCCATTCGGTGGCACCTATAATGACCAAGCAGTTATTGATCGTATTACCACAAGCTTAGTTCGCCGCGGCGAATCTCACATGACATCATTTGATGCAAATATCAGTGGTGAAGCATTTAGCTTTGGCGATGATGTAGTGATGATGGCTGCAGGTATTGAATACCGTGAAGAAGATGTGAGCGATATTCCAGATGACCAATTCCAACGCGGGTTAATCTTTGGTACTGAGTCTGTATCAGCTGCAGCAGAGCGCGATCAGTATGCTGCTTATATTGAGTTTTCAATTCCGTTAGCAGAAAACTTAGAGCTGCAATTAGCAGGTCGTTACGATGATTACAGTGACTTTGGTTCAACAACAAACCCTAAAGTAGCTGTGCGCTGGGCACCAACAGATTCAATTACTGTGCGTGGTTCTTGGGCTCAAGGTTTCCGTGCTCCTTCACTGGCACAGATTGGTTTAGGTCCATCTGAAGAAAGTCAGTTCTTTGTAGATACTTATCGTTGTCAGGCAACGGGACAGGATTGTAATGCTCTAGATTACAATATCCAATTTGCGGGTAACCCGAACCTTGAAGCTGAAGAATCAGAGTCATGGAACATGGGCTTCATTTGGGCACCAACCGCTGAGTTTGGCTTTGGAATCGATGTATGGAGCATTACACAAGATAATAAGATAGACGAACAAGAGTTCGGCCCTATCTATGATAACAACTGTAACGATCAAAACAGCACTGTGTGTGTGCGTTTGGCACCACAAAATGGTCAAAGTTTAGGGGTAATCCAAAAAGTTTACAGCACCTTTGAAAACGTTTCATCGCAAGAAGTATCGGGTGTTGATGTGTCGGCAAACTACACTCATGCTATGAACGATTACGGCTTCTTAAAATTCAATTTAGAATGGGCATACCAAAACGAATTTAAAAAAGATGGCCGCGATTACACAGGCGAGTACCGTTATCCTGAAAACCGTTGGATTTTCTCAACAAATTGGGAAATGGGTGACTTCAATACCAATGTGAACGTTAGCTACACAGGCGAGTTTGAAGATACACCAGACATCGACTTTGATGGAAACTTAGACTTTGATAGCAACACATCACGTATGGTTGATTCGCAAACACTGGTTGATTTACAAACTGCGTATAACTTTTCAGATAAAATCAAACTATCTGTGGGTGTGAATAACGTGTTTGATGAAGATCCTCCGTTCGCAATTGGCGATGGTGATGGCGACTTATATGGCTATGTATCGAGCGTACATAACCCACGTGGTCGTTATTTCTATACTAAGCTAACAATGCGCTTTAATTAATCTCGTTGAGCTTAAAAACAAAAACCCGCCAATTGGCGGGTTTTTTAATTCGCTAACAAAGGCCTAAATTATAGGTCGCCTTCGTTTTCAGAAAGGAATTTAGCAACACCTTCAGGGCTTGCATCCATACCTTTTTTACCTTCAGTCCAACCTGCTGGACATACTTCACCGTGCTCGCTGTGGAACGCTAGCGCGTCAACCATGCGGATCATTTCGTCGATGTTACGGCCTAGTGGAAGGTCGTTAACTACTTGGTGACGTACGTTACCTTCTTCGTCGATTAGGAAAGAACCACGGAAAGCAACACCAGCTTCTGGGTGCTCAACGTCGTATGCTTTACAGATTTCGTGTTTAACGTCTGCAACTAGTGCATATTTAACTTGACCAATACCACCGTCAGCAACGGCAGTGTTACGCCATGCATTGTGTGAGAATTGTGAATCGATAGAAACACCGATTACTTCAACGCCACGCTTTTGGAACTCTTCAAAACGCTTGTCGAAAGCGATTAACTCTGAAGGACAAACGAAAGTGAAGTCTAACGGGTAAAAGAAGATAACTGCTTTTTTACCTTTGATAGTTTCTTTTAGGTTGAAGTTTTCAACGATTTCACCGTTACCTAGAACAGCTGCTGCAGTAAAGTCTGGTGCCTGACGGCCAACTAATACACCCATTTTTATCTCCAAATATTTGAGTTTATTTCCAATTGCATAAGCAATACTTACCTTTATATGGTTCCAAAAAACTAAAAACCAAGAGTAAGCACTGATATTTTGTAAGATAGTTTAAAGAGGTTACAGAGAAATGAACAATCGGAAATATCGATATCACCAATCGGAAAAATTGATTTAGCTAAGTTACTCATTATCCATTGAATATTAATGAATGAACAACTGACTAAAGAGTAGAGCGTGCCCTTTCAAAGATATATTCTACAGAGCACAACACGCATCTTTAATCAGTACATCAGCAGGCTAACTAATCCCTAAGTACTTATGCACCTGAACTGATAAACGCCAATTTTTCTCAATACATGTTTCAATAGCAAGTTTGGTCGCTGACTGCTTTTGACTAATTGGTTGAAGGTACACTAAACGTGGATTCACACCCGTTTTTAAGAATAAGTCTTCAAGCTCTTCAACATGCTTTTGCATTGCAACAGGATGCTTAATTTCATCAGCACGCTGCATCGCACTGCGCAGTACTTTATAGCCACCACGCATATTAATCTTTGGTGATACGGTCACCCATGTTTGCTCAGGCGCTAAAATCTCAAATGTGCCGCTGGTTTCAATTTGAGTTGAGTAGCCGTTTGCATGTAATAATTCACACACTGGATTTAGGTCGTACATGCAAGGCTCACCACCGGTGATCACCACATGTTTAGCGTTATAGCCACGTTCTTTAAATAATGCTAATACTTGCTCTGCTGATGCTTCTGCCCAATGATCAGAATCCGCTTTTTTCTCGACCGTGTCATCAAGAGACACTTTATATACATTATCAACATCCCATGTTTGCTTCGTATCACACCAAGCACAGCCTACAGGGCAGCCTTGTAAACGTAAAAAGATTGAAGGTGTACCCGTAAAACTCGCTTCACCTTGAATTGTTTCAAACACTTCGTTAATTTTGTACAAAAGACATCTCACTTACGACACGACGGTATAAAATACATACCATCAGATAAACCAAAAACACTGGCAAAAATTGTTATTTAGGCCCGAGCCGTGTAGTATATCGCGCCCTGAAGTAAACCTCTATCAAAAGTAAGAGCAAAACAGTTATGACGCAAAAAGTAGTTGTTATTTATTCCGGCGGTATGGACTCGTTTACCGTATTAAATAAAGCCCTGCAACAAGGCCACGAAGTGTATGCCCTGTCGTTCGACTACGGCCAGCGTCATGTTAAAGAGCTTAAAGTTGCCGCTCAAGTATGTGAAAAATTAGGTGTTTCACATAAAATTGTTGATATTTCAGCGATCAACCAATTGATTGGTGGTTCATCACTGACCGACGATATTGACGTGCCAGAAGGTCACTACGAAGAAGAAAGCATGAAGAGCACAATTGTGCCTAACCGCAACATGATCTTACTTTCACTTGCTGTGGGTTATGCGGTGTCTTTAAAAGCCAGCAAAGTTTATTACGGTGCGCACTCAGGCGATCATGCTATTTATCCTGATTGTCGCCCTGAGTTTGTGCGAAAAATGGATGATGTTTGCCGTATTGCTAATTACGACGCTGTTGAGATTTTCAGCCCGTACTTAAACAATACCAAAATCGACATTTTAACAGACGGTTTAAAAATGGGTCTTGATTACAGCCAAACATGGACCTGTTACAACGGCCGCGACAAAGCCTGTGGCAAATGTGGTGCCTGCCAAGAACGCTTAGAAGCTTTCGCATTAAATAACGTTACCGACCCTATCGAGTACGAATAACCATAACGTTTAAGTTTAAAAGGCGAGATTAACTCGCCTTTTTTGATTGTGTTTGTTGGATAAGTTTTAGCAGCTCTGCAGTGGCAGTCGCATCGGCTAATGCTCGGTGATGATTAGTTAAATTCAATTCAAAATGTGCCGCTAAATTACCGAGTGAATAAGACTTAAGCTTTGGAAATGCCTTGCGCGACTCAACCACTGTACATAGCTTTGGCATTTTAAAGCCCTGCCCGATTGCACTGTATTCTTTGCGAATAAAACCGTAATCAAAATTCACATTATGGGCAACAAAAACACTGCCTTTTAAAAGTGAACGCAGTGTATCGGCAACCTCTTCAAAGCGAGGAGCATCACGCACCATCGCAGCATTAATTCCTGTTAGCTTAGTGATAAAGGCAGGAATACTTCGCTCAGGATTGATTAAACTTGCCCATTGCTTTATCACTTCGCCCGCTTGTAACTGCACAACTGCAATTTCGGTGATTTTATTATTACCTTGTACGCCACCCGTGGTTTCTATATCAACGACACTATAAATACGGTTCGGATCATTAAACCAATTTACTGCGACGATGTTTACTGCAAAGCCCTGCTGTTTTAACACCTCAATACTGACAAGTTGGTTACGTCTTAGTTTGTCGCCAGGGGCTTTTACTTCTTCAAAGGTGAGCTTATCCCCTTTTAGCACCATCAAGTCTGGGTAACCGTCTTTTAGCTGCTTAAAGGTTTTTGACATTTGTAATAAATGCGCTTTTAAATTTGCAAGCGGGCTGTGTTTTATTAATACCTCTAGCGGCTCTAAAATATCGCTATGCCACATAAAAACACCATTAGGTGTTTCGTAAAACTGCCCTGCATTTTTGCAGACATGTTTATACAAGGCTTCATTGCTAGTGAAATTTGCAAGCTTTTGCTCAATTTGTGTTTGTTGCAAAGTGTAAAAGCAATCAGCCTGCAACACCTTTGGGTAAATATCAAATTCATTACACGGCGGGTGCGGAGTCTCTATAAAAAGCTCTTGCCAAAACGTTAAGGTAAAGAAGCTCAACCAAAGATTATTCTCAGTAAAAAATACCGTGTTACCAAGCTGTTGATAGTGCTCGCACACTCCTTGCTCTACATCGCCACGGTAAATATCATCAACCTCTAATTGATGCTCTGTATCCATGAGCATTTGTGTTAAGCGTGAACGTTGTTGCTTGTTATATTTACGCTGTAAAAAATCTTCAGCAAAATACAAAATGCCATCATCAAGTGGGTCTTGAATAATACTTTCAAGCTTTTGCTCAACCCAGTCTTTATCTCCTTGCTTATAACGCTGGCGAATAGCTAGCTCTTGCGCTTCACTGCTGCCTTCACAGTGCTCAAGTAACTCAAATGCAAATGCTAAGTTATGCTCTTTGAGTTGTTTGTATAGGCGAATAAGTAACTTATTTTTAATACTCTGGGCTAGTTCATCTTCACAGCTGATAGCTAAAAGCGCATGGGCTAAGTTTTGATACTGTGTTTGTGACTCGCTTTGCTTAAACTGCATGCGTAATTGGTTTAATTGATAATGTGTTTGTGCCTCGGCTAGCGTTTGAAAACGCGATAAGCTCTCGCTGACATCGCTACGCACTTTTGCAATTCCTAAGTCACGCATCACAAATCGGTTTTGATGATTTATATCGCCGCCACTCAGTCGGCCACTGTATAAAAACTCAAAATATTCATAATATTGGTCTCGGCTATTAACTACAAACTGACTAAACAATGCCTCTAAATCAGCGTGGCTACGATCGATATGTTGTTTACACAGTTGGGTTAAGCTCTGTTTACTGGCTGACTTTTTGTAATCAGGTTGAGTTGCCATTAACGCATCGTTTGCTAATAAGGTTAACAGGGTTGGCTTTGTTAAATGTTCAAGCAATAGATCTAATTCGTCGTTGTTAGGATGCGCTACCAGTCCTTGTTGTTTTAACTTAAAAATAGCACCGTGAAGATTAGGGATCTCTTCATAATTTAATGATGACAATGCGACAATTTTTGGCTTACGAGAATAAATACGCAGCAAAGTACACAAGCTTTGCTCATCAAGTTGAAGGAGTTTTTTAAGAAATTGCAGCTGCTCTGCTAAAAGCAGATGCCTGCACTGAGATTGAATAAACTCAGCAAGCTCAAAGAAGTGACTTAAATAATATTTTGCTGGTAATTGTGTTTTCATAGCCAAACCCGACACTGTATATAATTACAGTATCAGGTATTAGCTAAGCGATTTCAATATTTGAGGCTATTTAACTTTTAAAATACCCACAACCGCGCAAATTGCGCCACCCACCATACCTAACCAAGCTTCAATCGGCGTATCGCCGCTAAAAGTTCGGCTAATTTGCGCACTCGCCGAGTCATACACGTTGTAACCCCAAACCGCGAGTGCTACACCAATAACAATTAAAGCAATCCCTATAATTTTTCCCATTGTGTTGTTCCTTATTGTTGTTTTTTATTACATGTTAGTACGAACAGTTTTGCACATAAAATAATTAGCTGCAAAACCTTAAGCAATAATCAAACTAAAGATTATGTTTTGCCCACTTAACGAAACATGAAGCTCTGCACCAATTGCTCGACTTAACGCCTTGGCAATGGATAAACCTAAACCGAAGTTATCATTAGACGTTCTGGCACTGTCTTTTTGCCATAGTGGATCAAATAACTGGCTAATATCTTCATCTGTTAAGGATAATTTTAATTCATTAGTAACAGAGAATTGCAACTTACCCTCGTCATTCAACTGCGTACTTACAGTCACTACGCTCTTTTCTGGGCTATATTGTTTGGCGTTATTGACAAGGTTGGTGATGATTGATTCAAGTGCAAATAGATTACTAACAATCGCCGGTATATCTTCTTGAAGTGCAAATTCAACTCGCTCTAAATCGCACTTTTCTAAGATGCGCATTATGACCTGATTTAAATCACATGCGTCTTGTTTTGGTAAGGCTTCATTACTGTATTTATGCAGTAGCAATAAGTTCGACACAATGCTTTTTAACCGTTGGCTAATTTTTAGTACCTCGGGTTTAAAATCGGCTTCAAATTCTTTTTCATCAGGAAAACGAATTGCCACTTCGGTCATGTTGATTAGCTCAGCAATAGGGGTTTTTAGTTCGTGAGCGATGTCTGAGGTTAAACGTTTTTCGCGAAAGTAAAGCTGCCTATTTTCTTGAATAAAGGCATTTAAGCTATTTACAATCGGCTGCAGCTCTTTAACTGGTTCTTTAACAACAATTATTGCGTTTTTATCAGCGATACTGAGCTTACTTATATCACGATTTAATTTATTGAGTGGTGCTAGCGAGCTGTCGACCGATTTACGCACAAATAAACGAATAAAGACAATGACTGTTACTGTGGTTACCACAAAAATAATGTCGATAAGCCATAATATAAAATCAACTTCTTCGGAAGATGCGGCATAAGCCAACGTGAGTGTTTTAAAGTTCGGCTTACTCACCCCATCATAAGAGCTGTAGTGCGAATGTGGATCAAACTGCGGTTGAAAGCGAGTATAAATGATCCGTCCATCTCGACCATCTGGTAACTGGGTGGTCATTATTTTCGCTTCACCGAGTTTTAGTTCTTGAAACTTAAGGCTCTTTACTGGAAATAAATCAAGACTTGGTGAGCGAATAAGTACGCCCTCATCAGTCCACATTTGAAAATACTCAGGTTCAACTCGGCCATCAAACTCTGGCATAAACTCACCTGGGTGGTTAAAACCTATCCCTTGGTCGTCCTCATGCACCAGTGTCATTAGCATACCAGCTTTTGAGTGTAAGCCACGATTAAACTCATTATCTATCCAACTGTCGACGGCAATATCTGTGGCTAATAAAATACCTAAAACAAGCCCTGTTATAGCTATGGATAGAGTAAAAACTAATTTACTGCGAATTGATTTCATCACCTTCCTTGAATTATGTAACCAAAGCCGCGCTTGGTTTGAATAGGTAACTCACCACCTGCCGCTCTAACCTTTTTACGTGCCGATGATAAATGCGCCTCAATAGAGTTTTTCGAAACCAAGTCATATTGCCCTGCAATATAAGTACTTAACTTTTCTGATGTAATCACTTTATTTTGATTGCTAAATAAGCACTCAACAATTTTGTATTCGTTGGGCGTAAGGTCGATGACAGTGTCACCGACTTGCAACAGTTTTAATTGTAAGTTCAAAGACAGGTTATCGATGCGGATCACATCACTGATTGTTTTCAAGCCACCGCGACGCATCAAGTTTAATAACCTTGCATGAAGCTCATCAAACGAAAATGGTTTTGTTAGGTAGTCATCGGCCCCTGTCAGCAGCCCTTTCACTTTGTCTTCAGGCTCTTGCTTGGCAGATAAAATCAGCACACGCACATCGAGCTGCTTTGCTCTAATTGTTTGTAATAAGGTAATACCATCAATGCTGGGTAACATAATGTCGAGTATGATTAATTCGTAATCTCCTGTCATTGCCATACTAAGTCCTTCAGCACCATCGCCAGTTTCATCAATGGTAAAACCTAGGTTTTCAAGGCCAATTCGTAGACTACGTCTTAATGACACTGAATCTTCAATAATTAACAATTTCATATGTTACTCAAATAGGTAAAAACACTTTTACGTCATCAGGTTACGCCACCAAACTTAAGATTCACTTAAGATTTACTGAAGTTTTTCTGGTTTAGAAAATATTAAGATTACCATAAGGATTTCTTAAGTTTTGCTTCCTACTATAGCCGTAGTTTCGATTAAGTAAGTACGACTATGACAGCAAAACTCTCCGTTTTAAAACCTTTGTTTCGTTTTACCTTATTATTAATGGCAGTTTTTATGCTGTCGAGAATTGGCTTGCTGTTATGGCAACAGCAACGGCTCGTTGATGGCGATAGCTTAGCGGTGATAATGGGTGGCCTGAGAATCGACTTAAGTAGCCTTGGTTACCTATCAGCCTTAGCTGTTTTGATGTTACTTGCTAACGTGTTTTTGCGCAGTAAGACCACTTTATTTCAACATGCTTTTACTCTTTATAGCAGCCTAGTTGTGACTTTAATCGTGGTTGTTGAAGCTTCGACACCCGCGTTTATTAACCAATACGATGTGCGACCAAATCGCTTATTTGTCGAATACCTAGATTATCCTCAAGAAGTATTCTCTATGCTGTTAAATGGCCATCTGCTGGCTATGATAAGCAGCTTAATTATTGCAACATTAAGTTGTGTGTTTACGTATCGCTTTATAAGCGCAGCATTTAGTAAACAACAAAACACTAAAAAAGTTAGCCAAGTTGTAATACTCGTTACCACCTTATTAGTTTGTTTAATTAGCGCAAGAGGTACTGTAAGTCATCGCCCGTTAAATCCTGCGTTAGTGTACTTTTCAAGTGACTCGCTGGTTAACTCCTTGGCCCTTAATTCAACTTACAGTGTCGCATTTGCTATTAAAAATATGGGCAATGAAAAAAATGCCAGTAGCTTGTATGGCACCATGCCACGTGATGAAATTTTACAAACAGTCAAGCAAGCCGCCTATAAACAGCAATTTATCACTGAGAGTATTCCTACTCTTGCTAACAACCAGCCGTTTAACACCGGCAAACAAAAGAATTTAGTTATCATTTTAGAAGAAAGCTTAGGCGCACGCTTTGTTGGTGAGTTAGGTGGCATTGGCGTGACTCCAGAGCTTGATAAACTTTATCAACAAGGCTGGGGGTTTGATAATTTATACGCTACTGGCACACGCTCTGTTCGTGGTATCGAAGCAGTTACAACGGGGTTTACTCCTTCTCCTTCACGCTCTGTGGTAAAACTTTCTAAATCACAGCACAACTTTTTTTCTCTTGCCGATGTATTAACCCGCACCGGTTATACCACCCAATTTATCTACGGCGGTGAAAGCCATTTTGATAACATGAAAAGCTTTTTCTTAGGGAATGGCTTTAGCGATATTGTCGATATTAATGACATACAAAGCCCAGAGTTTATCTCATCTTGGGGAGTAAGCGACGAAGACTTGTTTAATCAAGCTGATAAAGAGCTAAACGAGTTAAATAAAACGGGCAAGCCTTTTTTCAGCCTTGTGTTTACGTCAAGTAACCACGACCCATTCGATATACCAGAAGGTAAAGTAACGCTACCTGATGGCCATGACCCAGAAAACTACAAACGCGACCTAGCAATTAAATACGCTGATTATGCACTAGGTAAATTCATCGCAAAGGCAAAAACACAAAATTACTGGCAAGACACGGTATTTTTAGTGGTTGCTGATCATGATGTGAGGGTGTTTGGCTCAGAGCCTGTACCGCTTAAATCTTTCCATATTCCTGCTGTGATCCTAAACAGTGATGTAGAAGCAAAGCGCGATACTCGCTTAGTCAGCCAAATAGACTTACCTGCTACTTTGTTGTCTTTATTAGGTGTAGGGCAAGCAACTCCCATGCTTGGCTATGACTTAACTAAACAATACCCTGTTGAGCGCGCCATGATGCAGTATTACGACAACTTTGCTTATGTAGAAAATGGTGAGGCGGTAATACTAATGCCAAACCAAAAAGTGAGTTATTGGCGTTATGACACAACCAATAAAAGCCAAGTTGCCATTGATAAACCAACCACTGACTTAAACCTTGCCAAAAAAGCGCTGGCTCATGTCTTATTTAGCAATCTTGCTTATACCGAAAAGCTGTATCGCTTACCGAATAAATCATAGCGATGAGGAATGACTATGAGTATGCAAATCAAACAACTTTTTACTAAAAAATGGCCCGTTAGCTACAGCCAATTTGTCTGGCTAGTGTCTTTATATTTAGTTATCGCTTTTAACGGCTTATTTTTATATAACGTCTTTGAGGCGGCAGCCAAGCCTGGGCATGTCGACTGGTTATTCATAATAACCGTGCCGTTTTTCTTATTGGCATTGACGGCAATGGTGCTAAGTTGGCTGTCGTTAATCACCTTTGTAAAGCCCATACTTTTGACAAGCGTGGTGCTCTCGTCACTGCTGTTTTATGCCACTTTGAACTATGGCGTGATCTTCGATAAAAGCATGCTGCAAAATGTCTTAGAAACAAATTCAGGTGAGGCATTTTCATACCTGAATGTACAAGTGATCGCTTTTATTGGTGTGCTTGGGGTGCTGCCAGCCTATTTGTTTTCTCGCTTTAAGATTGTTGGCCACTTTCGCGAACGCCTAAAAAGCTTTGCGCTATTAAACCTTGCAGCTGTTATCGTTGTAGCCATTATTGCGGTACCATTTTATAAAGATTATGCCTCTGTAGGGCGTAATAACCGCCAATTAACGAGCTACATAACTCCTTTTGCATTTTACACTGCAGGTTATAAGTACTTGCGCGATAATTATTTTTATCCACCTTTACCATTTAAAGTATTAGATAAAACACCGCATTTATTGGCTAAGCAGCAAAGCTCACTCACCATTATGGTAGTAGGCGAAACAGCACGAGCTGCCAATTTTTCACTGCAAGGTTATGAAAAACCAACCAATCAAAATACACCTAAGCTTGGGGTAAAATATTTCAGTAATGTTAGTTCATGCGGTACAGCAACCGCAATTTCTGTACCTTGCATGTTCTCTCGATTAGACCGCAACAGCTATGATTCACGCATAGCACAAAGCCAAGAGAATGCGCTTGATATCATTCAACGAAGTGGAGTTGAAGTAACATGGATTGATAATAACAGCAGCTGCAAAGGGGTTTGTGTACGTGTTAAATCACAAACGATAGAACCGACAAAGAGCAATCCACTTTGTGATGGCCATTACTGTTTTGATGAGGTACTCGTTGATGAGTTAGCAGCAACACTTGCCAAGAGTAATGCAAAGCACCAACTAGTGGTGTTACATATGATTGGTTCACATGGGCCAACCTACTATCGCCGCTACCCAAAAAAAGACACTAAATTTTTGCCTGACTGCCCACGTAGCGATATCCAAAATTGTAGCAGCGAGCAACTCACAAACACCTATGACAATACCATTGCTTATACCGACTTAGTGCTGAGTAAACTAATTAACTTGCTTAAAGACAGTAAAGCGGATGATAAATCACTGCTATATGTCTCTGATCATGGTGAGTCGTTAGGTGAAAAAGGTTTGTATTTACACGGTTTTCCATATGCATTAGCGCCAAAAGAGCAAACTCAAGTGCCTATGCTATTTTGGAGTAATAAGCTAGCCGATAGCCGCTTTAACCAATGTATTGAACAACAGCGTAACCATGCTTTTTCACACGATAACATTTTTGACACCCTACTTGGCTTAACCCATGTCGGAAGTACTAAATATAATCCTGAGCAAGACATTTTTTATGCTTGCTCAAAACAAAGCTAACGAAATAGAGATTTCATACTATGCAATTTGATAGCACTAACAAACCCATAGGCATTAAACGTATTCGCCTTGCATTTAAAAATTCCCAACGTGCATTCACGTGGTTAGCAAAACATGAATCTGCTTTTAAACAAGAGCTGATACTATTGGTCCTTGCCATAGCCGTGGTTTTTATCTGGCAAATTACCCTGTATGAGAAAATCATGCTGCTTGTATCTGTGCTATTTGTGATGTTTGCTGAAGTGGTCAATACGGCAATTGAAGCAGCAATAGACCGCATAGGCCTTGAAATTCATCCGTTATCAGGCCTAGCTAAAGACTTGGGGTCAGCAGCCGTACTTATTGCTCTTACAATTTGTGCGCTAGTATGGGGCGGTGTATTTGTTTACAACCTAAGTTAACTGGCTTTTTTATCATCCGGGGTGTCATTACAAAGTGCACAATGTCGCCCTTTTGATGAGTGATATAAACGGGTTGCGATAAAAATTGCCGTTGCAATAAATGACCAAAGTAATGCAAAACTCAATGCACTTTGTGTGTCGTGACCTTTAAGGATTTCTACCATAAACAATAAAATAGCCACCAGCGTGAAAACTCTAGTGGCTCTTAAAATCCAAAATTTTGTACTCATAACTTACTCCTTTAAAAAAGTAAGTGTAGTTCAAAGTAAGCAAAAACACCTAAAAACCCAAAGCAGGCTCAGACAAAATCTGTACATTATTTTTAAATACTTCTAATTGCCCTGCCGGAGATTGTTCAGTACCTAGCACGATAACATGACACACATAGCGATAGCCGTTATTCATAAATGTATAAAAATGGTTACCGCCACTACCATCAAAGCTTAACGTGCCCCCTGTTATCACCAATCTTGGCTCATCCAGCATTGATTGTTCAATATCCCAAGCCGCATAGCGGTATTGATTTTCTGCCAACTCATCAATACGAATTAAATGCTTTTTTGTCTTCCAAGTTAGTATCGGCTGAGTAAATTCGCGAAGGGTTTCGTGTAAAGCTTGTTTTTGCTCTTCAATAAGCGCTTCGCGTAATGTTTTTTCTGCATCTGATTGATAGGGCACAGCCCAAATAGAGCCATCAAAGTCTAACCAAAGTTTGCCTGAATCAAACATAATGCCGCGCCAACCCATCATCTCCCAATCATGACGAATATTTGAGTTAGCTATCGACTCAACAAATTGCTGATCAAATACCTGCTCAAATTTATCGATAAGCATTTGCTTATTCTCAATGTCTTTAAGAGGGGCTTTACGCTGCAATGGATAGTGGACTCGTTCTGCAATCGCCGCTTTATCCCCTGCTTTAAACGCTGCAACCACAGGTTTTACTATTTTGATATGCTTTGTTGCGGCAGTAGCCCATGATGAATAAGAGCTACCAATCAGTACGATTGCACTTAACAAAACTGCTTTCACTTTAGAATCCATTTTTTAGTTTTATAAAGCGTAACAAATTAGGGGACACGCAGTACAGCCTCAACTAAAATTCTAATTGAACTGCATCACTCTGATTACCTAATCTGTCAACGGCTATTACTTTAATTGTTGTTAATGTTTGTTGCTCTTTTTCTGTAGCAACTTTGAGCGTATGTTTATTGTTTGCATAAAGCTGATAATGCCAATCGTCACCGTATTTAAAATACACCAAGCTCTGCGTTACTTGTGGTTCATTTACATGCTGCCAAGATAGCTCAATGTGATTTGCTGAACGTTCATATGAAACTTTAAATGGCTCAACCGCTGGCATGTCTATCCAAGGGGTTTGCGGTATTAATGCTTGGTGCTGAAACACGCCTTTTGCTAACGCATCACTCATTAATCGACTACCGTCAAGCGCCGCAACATTCCAAAAAACAGTCCCTGGCGATGCTAAAAATCCTCGGTTAATCATGAGCTGATTAACCACTTCATCGACACCCGCTGTATCAAACGACCGAAGTGCGTTAATACCCGGCCATAAATGACGTTGTTTGGTGTTTTGTGTTTGCCACCAATTTACCAGCAGTGGATAACTTTGCGCGTACTGGTTTATTGGCCAGTACAATTGTGGAGTTAAGTAATCAAGCCACCCCTCGTTTAGCCATAACTTAGCATCCGCATAGAGCTTCTCGTACTGATCCATGCCACGAATTGAGTCTGGATTATTGGGTCTGTAGATACCAAATGGGCTAATGCCAACTAACACATGGGGTTTAGTTTCTTTAACACGAGCATAAAGGCGTTTAACAAATTGATTGACCGCTTCTCTACGCCAATCTGCAACTGTTAACTTGCCGCCCGCTTTTACATAAGCCTGATATTGTAATGCGTCAGGGAAATCTTCGCCTTCATTATAAGAAGGGTAAGGATAAAAGTAGTCATCGTAGTGAATAACATCTAAATCGTAATTTTTAACAAGTTCCGTTAATGTATTTAAGGTGTGAGCAACCACATCTTGATCGGTTGGTAAAAACCAATAAGTACTATTTTTTAGTTTTACCACTTGGTCTGGCATACGTGTGACCACAGAGTGTTCAGACACACGGCCACCATCAGGATGATGGGCTCGATAAGGGTTGAACCACGCATGTATCTTTAGGCCACGCTTATGTGCTTGCTCAATCCAAAACTGTAGCGGGTCATAAAATGGTACTGGTGCTCTGCCCTGCTCGCCAGTTAAATAATAAGACCAAGGCTCACGACTACTCTGATAGAAGCTATCTGCTTGCGGGCGTACCTGAAAAATCACAGTATTAAAGTTATGCTGTTGTAATTTATCGAGAATTTGAATCGCTTGCCGTTTTTGCTCTGTAACAGCTAACCCAGGCTCAGTTGGCCAGTTAATGTTTGCTACTGTGGCAACCCAAGCAGCACGAAACTCCCTTGCGACCTGTGGTTGGTAAATCGTACCAAGCAGTTGTTTTTCAGTATACGTTGTTTCATTTTTTGACAATAAACTACACGCACTTAAAACCAAGCACATGCTCAAAAGCGATAAAATTTTTAAATACATGATCAACCTCATAAAAAAGGCACAGCAATCATGTTGCTGTGCCTTCAATTTCACTAAACTCAAATGAGTATTAGAACTTCATTTGTGCGCCAATCAAGAAGCGACGACCATAATCATGAATTGCTAATGGACGATTAGCATCTGGCATACCTGTGCTATTACCTGAAGTCGCTTTTTGCTCTTCATTTGTTAAGTTAATAGCTTGGAAAATAAGATTAAAATCTTCAGAAATGTTATAGCTAACATTTAAATCATATTGACCAAAACCATCCTTATACTGGTTTAAGCCAAGGTAATTAGTATAAAAATATTCTGAACGATATGTATAAGAAACACGGGCACTGAAAGCAGTGTTTTCATAATAAACCGTCGCATTAAAAGTATCTTCTGAGTTGTTTGGCAACACAGCTTCTTCACCTGCGGCTTTTTGCTCCGGTGTTTGCTCTAGTTCAGCATCTGAATATGTATAGTTGGTTTGAATACCAAAACCATACATAAGCTTTTGAGTGTAGTTCACTTCAAAGCCCGAATTCTCACCACCTAGGCCATTTTGAGGCTGAGTCACTAAGAAATCACGAACCTCTTCAACGCCAGTATCAGGGTCTGTCCATGTCCACTGCTTTTCAATCGTTGTATTGGTGATATACGAATCAATATCTTTGTAGAAATAAGCTAATGACAATATTGATGACTCATTAAAGTACCACTCAGCTGATAAATCATATTGAGTCGAACGATAAGGTTTTAAGTCTGGATTACCTTGTGAACCTTTACAGCCTGTTGCCGCTGCACAGTAGCCACTTTTACGCGCTGATAAAAAATCGTAATCAGGGCGAGACATTACTTTAGCCGCAGCAAAGCGAAGCACAACATCATCCGTAAAGTCATAATTAATGTTTACACTTGGTAAGAAGTCATCGTAGCTATTTGAGCTATATACATCTTGAATATTTTCAGGCGCAAAACTACGTCCTGTGTACTCAACTGAACGAGAGTCAAGCTCTGTTTTAACCGCGCGTACGCCCATATTACCGCGCCACTTATTGTGCTCGAACACGGCTTTGACGTAGCCAGCTGTAACGGTTTCTTCAAGATCGAAGGTGTAGTCAAGGTGCTCATAAGGACCTGATGTTGGGCTAGTAGACGAGATCCAATCTGCATACTGGTTATTATCAAACTGCCATAAAATGCCGTCGCTAGTAGAATCGCTTGCAAACATACCCAAATTAAAGCTCTCACCTGCTGCTGACACTTTTGGATAGTTAGCTTTGATCAAACTGGCAGCTTTTGTATGCTCACGGTACTTTACACCCGCTTTAATTGCAGTGAAAAAACCAGTGTCTAATAAATATTCAACATCAAACTGCGCATAAAGCTCATCAGAGTCATTGAGTATGTCATTTTTATGGTTGTAATCTAAACGGTAATCTTGTGGGCTTAAATCTGCCGATAAAGTCACATCTGGCGTACCATTTTCTAACGTAAATGACGCATTTGTATTGGCATAGTACTCTGAATAAACATCACTCACCTCACCGTCAGCTTTACTGTAACCTAGCTGACCTGTAACAGTGTAATCATCTGCTTTGTAAGTCACTTTTAAATCATGAGCTTGAGTCTTAAATTCACCACGGTAGCCCGCATTACCATAATAACCCAAGTTATTGTGTGCTGGTAAATCACCGGCGACAACCGTACCGTCAACGATAACGGGGTTCTCAATGTTAGCAATATTTTGCAGGATAAAACCGCTTGAATACGTGCCATATGATTCATGTTCTGACTTTGAATATAAGTTATTGAAAACAAAATCAAGGTTATCATTTGCAGCGTATTGGAATGTCGCTGTTGCGGTATCTAAATCGCTATCACTTGCGTAGCGGTTGTAACCCACTGCCCCAGGATAAAATTCTGCATTACCATCTTGGTTAGCATCTGTGCTGCGATATCCAAAACGTACTTCTTTACTATCACGCTGCGTTGCTGTTTCTTTGTGCACGAAGCCAACATTAAAACCAAAATCTTGGGCTTCATTTTTCCATGAATATAAACCAGACACGTATGGCTTAGTTTCATCTGCGTTTTCAAAGTGGAATGCTTTTACTGAAAGCGCTGCATAGTTAGCTTCACTATCAAGCGGTTTACGTGTTTTTACTACAACAGTGCCACCAATTGAACCCTCATCAATGTCAGCTTCAGCAGACTTATAAACCTCGAGAGTATCGACCATTTCTGCTGGTAATAATGAGTAATTAAAACCACGCGACGGGCGTGTAATTGATGCCGAAGCCGTTGCAGAAGCCACATTTTGGCCATTTAACAGCGTTATATTTAAATGAGGTGCTGTACCACGAATACTCACTCGGTCGCTTTCACCGCCTAAGTCTTTCTCTACTTGCACGCCAGGAATTCGTTGCAATGCATCTGCAACTGTTTGATCAGGAAATTTACCAATATCTTCAGCAGAAACTGCATCAACTACGCTGTTTGAAAAGCGTTTCATATTAATACTTTTCTCAACTGACGCCGCATAGCCGCGAACTTCTATCAGCTCAATATCTTCTTTTGTAACTTTCTTTTTTTCATCTTGTTGATCAGCTGCAAAGGCTGGTGCACATGTTCCAAGTAAAAGAGTTGGGAGCAATGCTTTTTTGATGCAAACAGTTAGCGTGGAGAATTTTTTATTCATGGAAATGTAACCCTATCGTTTTTTAAAAAGTGAGAGATTTTGTGACTACAAACTACATAAATGCTCTTTTGAACAACAATTGGTAACAACTTTATTGTTACATTGCGGCTACAATAGTAGTAATATTTTATAAAATCAAGATATTTTATTCTTTAAATTTTTCATATTAACAATATTAAATTCCAAAAAAGAGACAAAAAACATACTGCAAGCAACCTCGAGATTAAAAAACACTTAAAATCATTAACTTATATTAATGTTTTATAAAATAGGTATTTTTTAAGAATTGAAGAATTACATTCGCGTGTTTGTTTTGGGGAATTTTTTATTCAATAACAAAACTAAGAATCAATGGGAATGGGTAATAAACGTCTATAAAACAAACGCTGCTAGTGCCTATTACAAGCACATGAAATGTTAAGGACTCTTTGGAAAAATAAAACTCAGCTAACACCAGAAAATTTAATATTGAATAGTTTCTGCCTATTTAAAAAAGAGTGATGAAAACTCACCACTCGCAAACTCATCGAAGTTAAGATAAGAGGAAATAAAACTAAATGGCTTTAACTTGCCATCGCATTGTCGACGTAATCTTCGACCATATCAGCAAAATCTTGCTCAACAATACCAAGCTCAGTAAAACACGCCTCTTTGATTTTAAACCATTCGCTTGAATACTGTTGGTGACGGGCATAATCCACAGCACTTTCTGCACATTTTAAAATGGCATAGGCCATACGTTGTTGTTCATCATTATTTTGCGCTAAAAAGTGCGTGTTATGATGGTTTAAAATAACGTGACAAAGTGGCTTAGGTAAATGCCAAGAAACAGAGATAAAGTAACCAATCACCGCGTGGTCACACTGGTAGCGTGCTTGTTCAAGGTCTGTAATCGCATGCTCTTTAGCTAGATTTGCTTGTTTAAGTACCTCGACATAATCTGTAAATTTTAATGCCATTGCGGCAATACCCACATTATGAAAAAGCCCTAAAGAATAAAGCTCATCTACTGGCATTAATGACTTATAACTATTACCGAGCAGCACACAAGCATTAGCAACCTCAAGCGACTCATCCCAGAAGCGCTCTAGGCTTATGCAGGCATTGCCATTAAAATTTTGCTTAAGTAAGGCCATCGTTACCAACCGATTAAGCTGCTCTAAGCCTAAAAACATCGCGGCTTGGCGTATATCACTTATAGTGCGTTGCAAGCCAAACACCGGGCTGTTTATAGTTTTTAACAATAAGGCCGAAAGGCTAATGTCTTTTGAAATTAGTAGGGCTATTTTATCTAAACTTGCATCCGACTTTTGCATTTCATCAGCAATTTGGCTCAATAATTCAGGTTTAGGTGGAATATGAAAACCGCGTTCGAGCGAAACTAGGCGTTGTTCATCTAAGTTGATCATTTGCTCAAGAGCCTCCTTTAATAAGCAACGAGCAATTTAATGGTTTAGATGTGTAAAGTAGCCTAAGAGGTTTACCTTAGTATTGTTTGAGATCAACTAGTTGCGCAGAAAGAGTATTCATTGCGTAAAAAAACGGCATAGTAATACGTCAATTAATATGCCGCCTATTGGCTATTTACTTAGTGAGAAAGTACGCTTAGCCACTCATCAGGGTTTGCTAAAATAAACTCAAATACATCATGGTTATTTAACGTAATACGAATTCCATCAGCTGTAATTGGTAAAATACCCGCGCCTTTACCTGAACACTTATCAATGTTTTTGATTTGCGATCGTGAAAATGTGTATGGACCTAGGCCTAACTCTTTGTTAAATGGCTCAAAAACAATGTCTTGCTCTGTAACTAAAAGCTTACCATCTGCTTTTGCAACACCTGATTGAATAGTTGCCATTGATTCTTTGACTGTTTGCGCTTGCATATCCTTTACTCCACTTAACAAATGAGTGTTAGCTTACACTCAATTAAACCTTAAAATCCCGTACCAACTTAAGATACAACAAGTACGAAAAAAGTACAGTGCTATTGATTTAAAATATTTTTATAAATAGCTTATTAATCGCTTTAGGTTATTTCATGTTATTCGTTAAGGCTTTTTATTATTCACATAAAAAGCCATTCTGACTTTAGTCCATTCTTATGTGAACAAAAAAAATGCTGCTATGCTTAAAATAATAATGGGATAGATGCATTAATCTAATGACAAAAGCGCTGCTGCAAACTAAAAAAAAGTTAAAAATGAATGCATCTATCGTGATTGCATTAGTCATATTGCTTACTTTTACTTCTTTATTCTCTTATAAAAATGTCGACTCGCAATGGCATGATTATTCTGAAACAGCAGCAAATGTTTATGTCCTTCACGACAAGCTTATTCAAAAACTAGGTTATGGTGGTTTTATTCATCATTTTAAAAACTTGGTGCTAAGAAAAAACACTGAGCTTTACCTTCCCAAAATTAAAAATGAACTTGCCGCAATAAAAGACTTACTATCCAAACTCAGCGCAATAGAAGAATACGATCAAACAGCGCTTACTGACGTTACAAAAACAGTTAGTGAGTATGAAGCTAAACTCAACATTGCAATAAAAATGATTGCTGAAGGCGCTACAAGTGAGCAAATCGATTTAGTGGCTAAAGTGGATGATGCTGCGGCCTTAAAGGCTCTTTCAGAATTCGAAACATACATAAGTACGATACTGAAGGACAAAAGCCTTGCTATCAATAACAACTTTCAACTCGCTTACATCGTACACATTTTAACCATCATCTTGCTTGCCAGCATATTGCTTGTTTACTTTAGAAAGCTTTCAAACTCTTATAAACAACAGATTGAACTCACCGAGCGTGCTTTAGAAGGCACACGAATAAAATCAGAGTTTTTAGCTAACATGAGTCATGAAATCCGCACCCCTTTAAACGGTATTATGGGGCTATTACAAATCTTGCAGCCAAACATTCAAAAACCGAACAATATAGAAGTTGTTGCTAAGGCGCTGTTTTCTTGTCGATCACTACTTACCATCATCAACGATATTTTAGACTTTTCTAAAATGGAGGCGAACGAGCTATCAGTTGAACGAATAGACTTCTCTCTCTCGCGGGTCGTTGAGTCAATTAATTCTGATTTTTTGCCTGTCTGTAATGAAAAATCTATCTATTTAAAAATTGAAGTTAGTGATGATATAGAGGATTTATGGATTGGCGATCCGGTACGCATAAGGCAAATACTGTTAAACCTAGTATCTAATGCAGTTAAATTCACTGAACAAGGAGGTGTAAAAGTTATTGTCAAAAAAGCTGCTCAGCGCGAGGGAATAGAATTAGATGTTATCGACACGGGTATTGGCATGAGCAAAGAAGGACTGTCTCATCTTTTCAATCGATTTCAGCAAGCCGATAACAGCATTACCAGGCGCTTTGGAGGTACAGGTCTTGGCATGTCGATTACAGTTAATTTAATAAACCGCATGGGTGGTAGTATTGATGTAAAAAGTGAACTTGGTAAGGGCACCCGTTTTACAGTGTATTTACCACTTAAGCTATCTCAAAAAGCTCATATTGATGAAACAATTACTCACATTAAAGTACCTGACTTAACAAATCAGACGGTGTTAATAGCAGAGGATAACCCTTTAAACACCATGATTATTAAATCAATGCTAGGAGAAACCAATGCTGAACTACACTTCGCACAAGATGGTAAACAAGCTATAGAGTTATTTAATAAGCTCAATCCTAGGCTAGTACTTATGGACATACAAATGCCAAATATGGGGGGCATTGAAGCGTGTGCTCATATACGAAGAGTTAACGAAGCAGTTCCTATTATCGCTCTTACTGCCAATGTAATGAAAGAAAATATTATCGAGTATATGAACTGCGGCTTTAACGGTCACGTTGGTAAGCCTATTGAAAAACACCTGCTGTTTAACACGATTAATGATGTACTCGAAATTAACCAAAATGAAGGCTTAGATTAAAGTTTTCATCAAAATTCACAGCTTATTTTGCTATTTCAATAAGCTATAGATTTTCAAAAAAATGGCAAATGAACAGCCCACTCCAAAACACTTATTTAACCTTTACATAACGATTGACTTACAAAAAAAGATCGCCCATAGTCATTAATCATCGGTACACATTGAACCTAATTATAAAACCAATTAGTAGCAACCGCTGCTATCAAAATTAAAATGTGGAGGGGTGCGTTATGAACCGTAAGTCTAAACTAATATACCGTATTATGTTGGCCTCTAAGTTTCATAGCCGTGACAAAGCGATTTCACTTGATAAGCTAAAACAAGGCTGTTGTTTAAGTGAATCCGAATTGCTAACCGTTTTAAAAGAGCTTGAAATCAACCAACTCATTAGCTGGGATCCCAGCAAATCAACTTTTCAACTATCCGCTTAAAAGCGGACCAAGCCACTGACTATTTGGTTGTTAGCAGTGGCTTTTGTTCAACACATTCATTTAATCATTTAAGTACTTTATTAGTTGCTTATTCTCAGCGAAATAGCAAGAATCAACTTAATCGATTATGTAAACACAAAGTGAATACGTATGCACTTTATTGTTGCAGCTAAACGCGAAGGCTATAGTAAGGACACCTGCTGATTTTTCAATCAGCATATAAAACTAGACAACAAGGCCTTAAAATGACTCATATTACAAAAAAGTGCTTACTTATATTCATACTTTGTTTACTCGCTTCGGCGTGTACTCAAACAACAAATAGTGCCTACCAACCAAAACCCTATGTAAAGATAACGCATCCGGCATGGTCAAAAAATGCAGTGATGTATCAGCTAAATACTCGCCAGTTTACTAAAGAAGGCACTTTTAATGCCGCACAGCAACAACTGCCGCGCTTAAAGAAATTAGGTGTCGATGTTATTTGGTTAATGCCAATTCACCCTATTGGTGAAGAAAATCGCAAAGGCAGTTTAGGCAGCCCCTACTCAGTAAAAGACTACCGAAAAGTAAACCCTGAATTTGGCACACTAGATGATCTTAAAGCCTTTGTGAATAAAGCACATGACATGGGCATGTACGTTATTTTAGATTGGGTAGCAAACCACAGCGCATGGGATAACTGGCTTAGATATGAACACCCCGATTGGTACGATAGAGACTATCAAGGCCAATTTAGACCGACGCCTTGGTGGGATTGGTCTGACATTATCGACTTTGATTATTCAAAACCAGCGCTTCGTGAGTACATGACAGAGTCGATGAAATACTGGGTAAAAGAAGTCGGTATTGATGGCTATCGTTGTGATGTAGCAGGCTTTGTACCCGTAGACTTTTGGAACAATGTACGCCGTGAGCTTGATGACATAAAGCCTGTTTTAATGCTTGCTGAATGGGAATCGCGCGATTTACATGCCGAAGCCTTTGACATGACATACGCTTGGTCATGGTCTGAACACATGCGCAAAATTGTAAATGGTCATGCAGATGTCAGCGCCCTATTTATTTATTATTCATGGAATGAAAGCGCATTCCCAGCTGAAGCTTACCGCCTTGTAGGTGTTGCCAACCATGACACCAATGCTTGGGAAGGTACCATGTTTGAACATTACGGTGAGGCGCTTGAATCTGTCATTGCGCTGTCTGTAGTTGGCGAAGGCTTCCCGATGATTTACAACGGCCAAGAAGCAGGCAACGATAAACGACTCGAATTTTTCGAACGTGACCCTATAAAATGGCAAAAGCACCCTATTGGTGACTTGTATCAGTCACTGTTTGAACTCAAACATAATAATGAAGCACTATGGAATGGCCAATTTGGTGGACGCATGGTACATGTACCAAACACTGCACCAAAAACAGTACTTAGCTTTGTTCGCGCAAAAGGCAACGATAAAGTATTTGCCGTATTTAATTTCTCGAAAGAACCAAAAACAGTCAGTTTTGAAGAGCCATTATATTTAGGTAAGTACACTGATGCTTTTTCAAAACAGCTAATAGAATTTACTGAAACAACAGAACTCACAATTCCGGCGTGGGGATTTAGAGTGTTTGTGAAATAGTTTTAAGAGCCTAGGTTCTAGGTTCTAGGTTCTAGGTTCTAGGTTCTAGGTTCTAGGTTCTAAAGTAAATTGTAAGAAAGAAGGCATCATTCATACCAGCTAATAAATCGGTGTAATTTAATAGAAAATTAAAGCGGGTATCGAAAGCGTGTTTAAAAAAGAGATAAGTATGAAGAAAGTCACCCAAAGAAGATTTTGGGTGGCAGTCTTACCAGCCACATCTCGGCACACACGTCACACGCTGTGGCTGCTCCCTTCCGGGCCTGACCAGATTCACCTGCTAGTGTTGCGAGAGGACCAATAAGACTACCATTGAGAGCCTCGTTCGGCGCGGGAGGGATTATCTCTAGTTTTAGCCTGTTATTCAAGGGGTATTCGAAAAAGAAAGTGCGATTGCATGCTTAGTATACAATCGCACAGTAAATAAGTGATTTTCGTTAATTACTTTTCAAGCTCAGCTTTAATGTTGCGCAGAGCTGCTTTTACTTTTTTCATGTTCTCTGGACCCATACGCAGCAATTGTTTTTGCGCATCAGGTAAATTTTCCCACTCAGAATAAGCATATTGATAAGTAACTGAGTTACGTACTAACGGCATTTCACCTTTTGGTTCTGGTGTATCAAGCAGAACGTCAATCGCCTCTTCTAGCGTGCCAGTGAATGCATCACCTTCGTAGCCAATTTCAGCATAAGCTTCGTTAATCAGCGGTTTGTATTCGTCATACATACGTATAACTTGTGCAGCACTTAAACTAGTAAATAGTTTTACGTAAGGGGTGTAACGCTCATAGCTATTTGGATCGATTGTTAAAATATCCCCTTCAATCACTTTAAATGACTCTTTAGGGCGCTCAACAGGCGCATGGCTTAATGCCACTTTACCTTTGGCGATATTATCAACATACACAACACCGCGACGAATAAGGTCATCGGTCACCATTAAGCTCATCACTTGATCGCTTAATAACTCATCCATACGTGCTACAACCACTTCATCGCTTTCATTGAGCGTAGGCAGTGGCTCTACCTCTGGTACTGGCTCTGGGGTTCGCTCTGGAGCCGTTTCAACCACAACTGGCTCTGGTTCTGGCTCTGAGGTTTCAGGTTCAGGCTCAGGGTTTTGATACTCAACCACAGGCACTTCTTCAGTGACAATGTCTTCAACAACTTGCACTGGCTGCTCTTCTGGTTTCAATAAAATAAACGCCGCAACACCGGCGATAATAATTAATATAACAACCGCAAAAATAAGATTATTATTTGATGAACCTGATTTAACTGTAGGCTCTGACGAATGCTCAGACATACACACTCCCTTTAAAAACAAACAAAAAGACGAAAATTAACGTAACTCGCGAGCTAAACTTTGCTTCTTCTAGCTTAAAGACTTACAGTTGATAAATAAAGTAAAGACGCACAACTAGTTAAATGCAAATATGGGTACTAAGTTAAAAAAAACACAGCATTCAAAAGTCGCCTTACTCCTTACAGGTGGTGGCGCTCGTGCTGCTTATCAAGTGGGCGTGCTAAAAGCAGTTACTCAAAGCATGCCGCGTACTGCCCCTTTACCGTTTACTATAATTAATGGGACATCAGCAGGCGCAATTAATTCCGCTGCATTAGCATGTTATGCTTCTTGTGCTCATTTAGCGAGCAAAAAACTAGAATGGGTATGGAAGAACTTTTCTACTTCGCAAGTTTATAAAAGCGACTTCATCAGCGTTTTTCTGCATATTCTGCGCAATATGCTAACAAGCTTCCAGTCAGAGCATATAAACCACCCACCAGCGAGCTTATTGAACAACAAGCCGCTGAGAAAACTGCTCAATGAAATACTCGATTTATCACGTATTGAGCGAAATCTGCATAAAAATTATTTAGATGCTGTGTCTATTACTGCTTCTAGTTATACCACGGGTGACTCTGTGGCGTTTTTTCAGTCGCTTACTCAAAAGCCTTGGCGCCGAGCGAAGCGCGAGGGACAAGCAACACGTATAAATGTAGAGCATTTAATGGCATCAAGTGCCATTCCTATGGTTTTTCCAAGTGTGAATGTACATAACCATTATTTTGGTGATGGCTCAATCCACCAGCTATCGCCCTTGAGCCCTTCTGTGCATTTAGGCGCTGAGAAAATTTTTATCATTGGTGTAGACGAACCAAAAGCACCACATCCTCCGGGCTATCAACCACACTATCCAGGACTTTCAAATATTGCGGGTCACTTACTCGACAGTGTATTTACCGATACCTTGCAGTCTGATTTAGAGCGTTTACAACGTATCAACCGAACCTTGAGCCTGTTACCTGCTCGCGACAAACATCAAGAATTAAAGCAAATCGAAACCTGCGTGATTAACCCCTCACAGAACTTTAATGTAATTGCCGCACAGTTTTATGACGATATGCCAATGGCGATTAAAGTGTTATTACGTCTTATCGGGGTAAAAAAACGCTCGCAATCAAGCTTAACCAGCTACTTACTGTTTGAGAAGCGTTACACACAAAAGCTCATCGAGATTGGCTACCAAGATGGCCTTAATAAACTCCCTGAAATTCGTAAATTCTTAGAGCTGGATTAGCTACTCCAAACCATCCAGCAAAAACCGCTCTACTCGCTCTACTCGGCGCGGTTTACCTTGTAGCACTAAAATGTCGCCAGCCAGTAAAATAGTTTGCGATGATGGAGCGTCAATTTCACGGTCTTGCCTACGAAGTGCCCTTACAGATACACGGCGCTGTTCAAGTTTTAATTCGCTGATTTTTTGGTTCACAGCATAAGCTCGCTCGGGTAAAGCAATAACATGCAAATATTCTAAGCGGTCTGAACTTGCTTCCTCTCCATCGAGCTTGTCGCCGGTAAAAAAGCCATTTAAAAATTGGTAACGGTTACGACGTTCTTTACTTACTCTGCGGATAATGCGAGTCATAGGCACTCCAGACATATAAAGAACATGAGAAACTAGCATCAAGCTTGCCTCAAGGGTTTCGGGCACCACTTCTGTCACACCCAGTTCTTTTAGTGTTTCGAGTTCACTATCATCACGCATACGCACAAGAATCTTGACCTTGGGCGCGATTTGCTTGATGGCATCAACCACTATTTGTGTTTGCTCAAAGTCGGTAAAGGTAATGATCACTAGCCTTGCTCGCTCTACCCCAGCTGACTTTAAAATATCTTTTTGATTTACATGACCAAATATAACAGGCTCGCCAGCGGCTTTTGCTTCTTGCAATAAGATTGGATTACTCTCTACTGCTACGTACTCAATTGCCTCGGGCTTTAAAAACCGCGCGATGGTTTGTCCAACCCGTGAAAACCCACAGATCACAACATGGTTATGGTACAACGGACTACTCGCAGCGGGTTGCTGCCAATGTTGCCCGGTTTGACTTAAAAGGCCGAGTTTTTTAATAATTAACGGTGTTTTTTCGATAAGATAAGGCGTGAGTGCCATCGATAGCACCCCTACTGCAATTAAAAACGATGCTTGCTCTGCACTGATTAAAAGGTGCTGCGAAGCAAGGGCAATAAGTACAAAACCAAACTCCCCCATTTGCCAAAGCATGATCCCCGCAGAAACAGCATCTTGCTTACGCTCACCCATTACTTGAGCAGCAATCGATAACACCGCTATTTTAAAGAGCAACAAGCCAACCAGTACAGTGATGATCCAATACCAACTACTAAGCACATAAAGTACATCAAGCTGCATACCGACTGTGACAAAGAACAGCCCCATTAAAATATCGCGAAATGGCCGAATATCCGCCTCTAGCTGGTGACGGTAATGACTTTCTCCTAACATCATCCCTGCTAAAAAAGCGCCTAATGCCATTGATAAGCCAAACAAGTATGTAAGCCCAGCTGCGAATAATGCAACCAATAGCGTGGTTAACATAAATAGCTCATCGGTTCTTACCAAGGCGATTTCGCTAAATACCTTGGGGAGTATCCACTTACCTATAGCAAAGAGTAAAACACAAACCAATGCGCCTTTAGTGAGTGCAAACGCCAATGCGCCTACAATTTCCTCTGAGCCGCTTTGTGCTAGCAGTGGATAAACAATAAGTAATGGCACAACCGCGATGTCTTGGAATAGCAATACGCCAATGGCAAGTTGGCCTCGTCGTTGGTTAAGCTCTCCAGATTCTTTAAGTAGCTTTACAACCACTGCGGTTGAAGATAGCGCCATTAAGCTGGCAATAGTAAAACTATTTAGTAAGCTGTAATCAAGCAGCAACAAAATCAGCATAAACACAATGCTGGTGACAACCACTTGTAATGAGCCAAGGCCGAATACGATATTACGCATAGCCCTTAAACGGGGTAACGAAAACTCTAGACCTAAACTAAATAATAAAAACACAATACCTAGCTCAGCCACAAAGTGCATTTCATGGCTTTGCGCCATCCAGCCAATACCGTGACTCCCCGCCAACACCCCAGTTGCCAGGTACGCAAGAATAGGTGGTAAACCAATTCGTTTGAAGAACCAAACAAATAATACGGCAGCAACTAGCAAGCCAAACACTTGAATCAGCACATTTTGCAAGCAATAAACTCCCTTCTACTTGATGATAAAGCTGTAGCCTTCTTTAACTATAGCAACCATTTGTTTTTCAGCCAGTTTAAAAAAGTGGCACAAATCTCGCTAAGTAGGAGTAACTAAACACTCCGGGGGGAGAATTTTAATGGAAAATGTCCATATTTTGACGCAGCGAGTGTCTGCGCGAGGCGAATTTCTGCCGTTTTCGGCAGAGCATTACCGAATAAATGAAACAAATAATCCACATGACTTAATTGCTAAGCTGCAAACCACACTTTCAATTGAGAATATACTGACGATTTTTGCTAATCATGCAAAACAACTGATTAATTTATCGGGATTACAGTTCCAGTCTTCACTCGGCGTGTCTCAGAGTGCAGGGAGTGATACATCTCAAACGCCTTACTCTTTTGATTTAGATATCGAAAGTGAGCGTTTAGGGCAATTAATTTACTTTAGCCAATTCCCAATGGGTAAAGGCATAGAAGCTAAATTAGAACAGTTACACAGTGCGCTGGTTTATCCACTTCGTAATGCCATTATGTATAACCGCGTATTACGTTTGGCAACGAAAGATGCCCTAACAGGCTTAAATAACCGAAGTCAATTTAATGACAGTTTGGCGCAAAAGCTTGAACGTTGTCGTCGCCAAAACCGACCATTTAGCCTAATGTTGCTTGATTTAGATAATTTCAAACAAGTGAACGATAGTTTCGGTCATAAAATTGGTGATGATGTTTTACAAGAGTTCTCAGAAGTACTATGCAGTAGTGTTAGAGGAACAGACTCAATTTTTCGCTTTGGTGGCGACGAGTTTGCACTATTAATTGACGACCCAGAATTCACAACTAACAAAGTAGTTGCAGAACGAATTATGCGGCTGGTGAAAAAGTCTAACTTGATGACACAATACCGCGTAACTTCAAGTATTGGTTATACTTTAGCAACTAACCAAGATTGCGAAAATGATGTATTTGCCCGTGCAGATAAAGGTCTGTACAAAGCTAAAGCAGCAGGAAGAAACTGCGCCAGAGCTTTTTAATTAACAGAAAGCCTAGCATCCCCCGCTAGGCTTTTTTAACTTTAAACTTATAGCAAAGTAATACCAGCCAAAAGCCAGCAAAAAAGCCGCTTAACAAGTAGAGCAATGCAGCCATGGTGGTAAGGGGTGATACCATCACTAAGGCCAATGGCGTAAGTACGCCTAAAATAAAGAATATACCACCTTTACCTGACCAATATCCTAGTAGCAATACTGAACACAACAGGCCGCCAGCTAAGGCATAAAGTAGTGTCAGTAAGCTCAAGTCTGTATAAACAAAACCAGCAATAACAGCAACTAACAGTGACAACACCAAACCTAGTGGTGCCTTATTAACTAGTGATAAACCAACATGTGGTTGTTCACTCATAGAATATCTCCCAAAAAATTCCTTCATCAACACTGTGCTCAGCGCTAGTGAAATAGCCCACTACTTGCACGAGTTGATCGTTATAAAAAATAAGTGGTGTTTGCGCACGTAACCAAGGGGCCACTTTGGCATCTTTAAACCAATGTTTTAAGGTGTTTGAGCCAGGCTTTTTTAAGGGTTTTATACGTGCTTGCGGCTTATTAAATTCAACGCTTACTTGCTCATTTTTTAAAGGCTTTCTGATGCCCTTCCCCTGCTTAACGATAAGTTTACGGCCATCAGTGAGCTCTATAGGCTGTAAGTTAATATCCATTGCCTGTGGTATTGCCTGCTCAGTCACAAAGTACCAATGTTGCTGATGACGACGAACATCGCCGCTTTGCAAACAAATTTTTAGCTGCGCATCTGCTTGTGCCGTTAAACCTTGCTCAATAATTTGCTGTAGCTGATTTTCTGAAGGTAGTTGATGGGTAAACTGATTTAGCCACGCACGCACAAGATTTGCTTGTCTGGGCTTACTAAACTCCGCAATTGCAACACAGCTTAAACCACCCTGTGAATTTTGGCAGTGTGCAAGGTCACTTTGCGTATATTCATCGAGCAGCGATTGCTGTTGTTGTAACAGCCGAATACTGCGCGCTGCACTTTTTTCAAACCCTTGAAAACGATCCATTAAAATAGGCAAAACTTGATGACGTAAAAAATTGCGGTCAAAGCGCTCATCAACATTTGAATCATCAGTGATATGGGTAATGGCAAATTTAATGGCAAACTGTTCAATTTGCTCACGTGTGATATTAATCAGCGGTCTAAAACATACTCGCCCAGACGCTAATAACCGCGTTTGTGGCATTGATGCTAAGCCTTGCAGGCCTGAGCCGCGTTTAAGCCGCAACAAGAAGGTTTCGAGTTGGTCATTTAAGTGCTGACCAAGCAGTATTACACTGCCTGCCACGCAGTTTTCGTCAAGAGCTTGGTATCTTGCCTCTCGCGCTTGTGCCTCGAGTGAAGTGCGCGAGCGCTCTTGGATTTCAACGCGCACCGCTTTAAATGCTACACCGAGCTCTTCACATAGTGACTTACAAAATCCTTGCCACTCATCGGCATACTTACTCAAACCATGATTAACATACACAGCTTCAAGCTTAAGCTCTGGGAGCTGCTTTTGAACTTGGTTCATTAAATGTAACAACACAACAGAGTCAACACCGCCTGATAAGGCAACACTAAAGCAGCTGTGTTCAGCGTTCAGCAACGGCCGTAATTGAGCTAAAAAATGGTGATATAAATCTGATGTTTGCATTAAAAACCAATGAGTATACAAGCGTCTGTGTTATCAGCATTATAAAACAAAAAAAGCCGCAAAAGCGGCTTTTTTCAATTTTAAGCAGTGTTTAGCAATAACCAAACGACATTAAACGTTTGTAACGCTGATCAAGCATTTCATCAAGTGAAAGGCCTTGTAATTCAGCTAGGTCGCGTTTAAGTTGGTTTTTAAGATTACGTGCCATCGCATCGTAATTGCGGTGCGCACCACCTAAAGGCTCTTCAATCACATTGTTGATTAAATCAAGCTCTTTAACGCGCGCTGCGGTTACACCCATTGCTTCTGCAGCTAATGGTGCTTTATCTGCGCTTTTCCATAAGATTGATGCACAACCTTCTGGCGAGATCACAGAGTAAGTGCTGTATTGCAACATGTTAACGCGGTCACCCACACCAATTGCAAGTGCACCACCTGAACCACCTTCACCAATTACAGTACAGATCGTTGGTACTTTTAACGCAGCCATTACTTTAAGATTGCGTGCGATAGCCTCACTTTGACCACGCTCTTCAGCACCAACACCTGGGTATGCCCCTGGTGTGTCGATAAATGTCATAATTGGCATTTTAAAGCGCTCAGCCATTTCCATTAAGCGTAATGCTTTACGGTAACCTTCTGGCTTTGGCATACCAAAGTTGCGTTTGATTTTTTCAGCCGTGTCACGACCTTTTTGTTGGCCGATAACCATTACAGGTTGACCTTCAAAACGTGCAATACCACCTAATATAGCTGGGTCGTTAGCGAAGGTACGGTCGCCTGCTAGTTCGTCAAATTCCGTGAAAATGCGCTCGATGTAATCACGAGTATAAGGACGCAACGGATGACGGGCTAACTGAGAAACCTGCCAAGCACCTAATTCAGAGAAAATTTTCTCTTTCATTTCAGCACTTTTTTCTTTTAATCGACTGACTTCCTCTTCTAATCCAAGGTCTAATTCGCCAGCGCGGCTTACATTTTGTAATTCTTCAATTTTTGCTTCTAATTCTGCGATTGGAAGCTCAAAATCAAGATAATTGAGGCTCATGCTCTAAACTACCTAATTAATTAAATTCTAGTTCTACATCTTGCGCCGCCATCAATGACAACTTATGAATTAAGTCATCACTAGGCGTAACACACCATTCAGTCCCTAAGGTAATCTCAGCCAACGCATCCGGACGTTGATAGAATACTTTAATAGGACATGTACCAAACTTATAAGGTTCAAGTACTTTTTGTAAATTATCGAAGAAGTTTGCCTCGATCTGCACCATATTCAGCGTCATTTTAATCGCTTTTATACGTTTTTCTCGCGCTTCGGCAATGGTGCATATGTCTCTAGCAGTCATTGTAATGCCACCAGAGAAGTTATCAAAGCTGACCTGTCCGGATATTACCAAGATATTGTTAACTTGCAGCATATCTTGGTACATTTCAAACTGTTCTGGGAATAAGCGTACATCAATACGGGCACTCTTGTCATCTAAAGTTATAAGACCCCAACGATTTCCCTTTTTATTTATCAAGGTTCGGGCATTGATAACAAGGCCAGCCGCTGTTGACTGCACATCACGATTTGTGGGCTGCAAGTCTACTAGCCTTCCCGAGGTGTAATGCTTTAGTTCTTTACGGTACTGGTTAATTGGATGGCCAGTTAAGTAAAGCCCTAAGGTATCTTTTTCACCGTCTAGCCATTGCTTATCAGTTAAGTCTGTCGCTTTGATAAACGCCTGTTCAACTTCGTCTGGTTCAGTAGCCAATAAACCAAACAAATCTGCTTGCCCTAATGACTCTGCTTTATGATGTTGATCTGCCGCTCGCATGGCATCTTTTAAGCTCGCTAATAAGGTCGCACGACCTGGCTGGGTTTTATCTGGGCCAAGTTGATCAAGTGCGCCTGCATAGATAAGTTTTTCGACCACGCGCTTGTTTAAGCGTTTTAAGTCAACTCTGGCACAAAAATCAAATAAGTCTTTAAACGGGCCGCCTTCACTTCGAGCTTCTAAAATAGCTTCAACCGGTGCTTCACCCACGCCTTTAATGGCACCAATGCCATAAACAATCTCACCTTTTAGATTAACAGTAAACTTGTACTCACCGGCATTTACATCAGGCGGTAACAAGGTCAGTTTCATGTTTTCACATTCATCAACCAAGGTAACAATTTTATCGGTGTTATCCATATCCGCCGACATTACTGCCGCCATAAACTCAGCTGGATAATGGGTCTTCATCCACAGTGTTTGATACGACACCAGTGCATAAGCAGCAGAGTGCGATTTGTTAAAACCATAACCCGCGAATTTCTCTACCAAGTCGAAGATTTTCATTGCAAGTTCGCCGTCAACGCCATTATTTATAGCGCCTTCTTCAAAAGTCGAACGTTGCTTTGCCATCTCTTCAGGCTTTTTCTTACCCATTGCACGACGCAGCATGTCAGCGCCACCAAGGGTATAACCGGCAAGTACCTGCGCAATTTGCATTACTTGTTCTTGATAAAGAATGATACCGTAGGTCGGCTCAAGAATAGGCTTTAGGCTTTCATGTTGCCACTGAACGTCTGGGTAAGATATTTCTTCTCGGCCGTGCTTACGGTCGATAAAGTTATCTACCATGCCTGATTGCAATGGACCTGGGCGGAACAGTGCCACCAGTGCGATCATATCTTCGAAGCAGTCGGGCTTTAGACGACGAATAAGATCTTTCATACCACGAGATTCGAGCTGGAATACCGCGGTGGTTTCGGCGCGTAGCAATAACTCAATACTTGGCTTGTCATCAAGTGGAATGGCGTTAATATCAACCGGCTCTTTACCCTCGCGGGCTAAGCGCTCATTGGTCATATCAAGCGCCCACTGCAAGATGGTAAGCGTTCTTAAACCTAAGAAGTCAAACTTAACTAAGCCCGCCGTCTCAACGTCGTTTTTATCAAATTGAGTAACCGGGAATTTACCTTCATCATCACAATAAAGGGCCGCAAAGTCAGTGATAGTGGTTGGTGATATTACAACACCACCAGCGTGTTTACCGGCGTTACGTGTACACCCTTCGAGGATGCGACACATATCGATAAGCTCTTTTACCTCTTCATCACCGTCGTAGGCTTCTTGTAAACGCGGCTCAACATCAAACGCTTTAGCCAAGGTCATGCCCGGATCGCCCGGTACTAATTTTGAAATACGATCAACAAAGCCGTAAGGGTGACCAAGTACACGGCCTACGTCACGGATAACCGCTTTTGCAGCCATGGTACCAAAGGTGATGATCTGAGATACCGCGTCACGGCCATAAAGCGCCGCTACGTGGTCAATTACCTCATCGCGCCTATCCATACAGAAGTCGACGTCGAAATCGGGCATTGAAATACGTTCAGGGTTCAAGAAACGTTCGAATAGTAAGTCAAATTCGAGTGGATCGAGGTCGGTGATTTTTAGTGCGTAAGCAACCAATGAACCGGCACCCGAACCACGTCCTGGACCTACTGGAATATTATTATCTTTACTCCACTGAATGAACTCCATTACGATCAAGAAGTAACCCGGGAAACCCATTTGGTTGATTACGTCGAGCTCTATTTTCAGACGCTCATCATACTCACCCCGTTTTTCTTTGCGCTCTTGCTCATCGGGGAATAAAAACTGTAAACGCTCTTCAAGACCATCTTCAGAGACTTTAACCAAGAAGTCTTCAATTTTCAGTGAACCGGTTGGGTAATCAGGTAAGAAGTAAGTTCCTAGCTGCACGGTTACATTACAGCGCTTGGCAATTTCTACGGTGTTTTCTAACGCTTCTGGAATATCGCTAAATAGCTCAGCCATTTGCTCCGCTGTTTTTAGATATTGCTGCTCAGAAAAACGTTTTGGTCTGCGTTTATCTTCTAGGGTATAACCGTCATGGATTGCCACTCGGATTTCGTGGGCTTCAAAATTTTCTGGTTTTAAAAACACCACTTCATTCGTTGCTACCACAGGTAACTGCTCTTTTGCGGCAAGCTCAACAGCCAGATGCAGATAATCTTCTTCTAGGGGGCGTTCAGTACGAATAAGCTCAATATAATAATGATCGCTAAAGTGCTGCTTATAAAAGCTAACCACAGACTCAATAAGACCAGGGTTGCCTTTTAGTAGGGCTTTGCCTAAGTCGCCATCTTTAGCGCCTGATAATAAAATCAGGCCATTTTTATTCTCTACCAACCATTCGCGATCAACCACAGGGCGATGAAATAAATGCCCGCGCTGGTACGCTTTAGAGATCAATAAGGTAAGGTTTTTATAGCCTTCGTTATCTTTCGCTAAGATGGTAATGCGACTTGGTTCATCTTCAAACTCAGGGCTTCTTAACCAAAAGTCAGCACCAACTATAGGCTTAATCCCAGCGCCATGCGCCGCACCATAAAATCGCACCAAACCACATAAGTTCATCTGGTCAGTGATTGCCAGCGCTGGCATTTGCAACTCTTCTGCTTTAGCTACAATCGGCTTGGTTTTAGCAAGGCCGTCCACCATTGAGAAATCTGAGTGAACACGTAAGTGAACAAATTGCGGCGCAGGCATTACAATTGCTCTCCTTTCAACGCCAAAATGCGCTGAACAGGTTTAAAGCTCTTACGATGCTCTGCAATTGCCCCGTATTGTTCGAGTGCCGCAAAGTGCGCTTTAGTTGGATAGCCTTTATGACCTGCAAAGCCATAGTCAGGATAACGCTTATCAAGCTCAATCATTTCTTCGTCACGGGCAACTTTCGCTAAAATAGATGCCGCAGAAATCTCTTCAACGAGGCTATCACCTTTTACTACCGCCTGTGCTGGCACAGTTAACTGGCTAGGCACACGATTACCATCAATAAAAACAAACTCAGGCTTTACACTTAAGCCTTCAACCGCACGGCTCATTGCAAGCATAGTGGCATGTAGAATATTTAACTCGTCAATTTCAGTTGGGCTGCAACGGCCAATGGCATAGCACAGAGCTTTTTCTTTTATTTCTATCGCTAATAATTGGCGTTTTTTATCTGATAACTTTTTAGAATCAGCTAAACCTGCTATTGGCTTATTCGGATCAAGTATTACCGCAGCGGTAACAACATCACCCACTAATGGGCCACGGCCAACTTCATCTACACCTGCTATATAATTAACATTCGGTCGTTCAATTTGCATTTAGTAACTCCGCGACTGCAGCTGCAGCTTGTTCGTTGGCATTTAATCTTATGTCTTTATGAATAGCTAAAAAGCGCGCTTTTAATTCGCTGTTATCCGTATTCAACATAGGTGTTAGCGCAGCTGATAAGTTTTCAACATTACACTCAGTTTGTAAGTATTCTGGAACAAGTTCTTCATCGGCTAATAAATTAGGCAACGAAAAATATTTAATGTTAAAAGTGAATAGTGTTTTAAAAATCCAATAACTCAGTGGCTTAATTTTGTAGCCCACGACCATCGGCTTTTTATACAGCATGCCTTCAAGCGTTGCGGTACCTGAGGCAAGCAAAATGGCATCAGCAGCTTGCATTGCAAGGTTTGATTGACCATCCAATAATTGCAGTGTTAAATCAGGGGCTGTTCTTTCTAAAATCTCACAAAACTGTGCTTTTCGTTTTTCATTGACTAACGGCACTACAATTTTAAGATCAGGATTTTGCGCCTGTAATTTCGCTGCTGTTTGAATATAGGTTTCGCTTAAAAGCCCTACTTCAGAACCCCGGCTACCTGGTAACAAAGCAAGTACTTTATCTGTTTGTGATAAACCAAGCTGATTACGCGCTTCGGTTTGGTCATGCTCAAGCGCAATATCATCAGCTAATGTGTGACCCACAAATGTACAAGGTACATCGTGCTTATCGTAAAAGGCTTTTTCAAATGGTAATAGTGCCAATACTAAATTGGTAGCCGCACTGATTTTATGTATACGTTTTTCGCGCCACGCCCACACTGACGGGCTGACATATTGAATCGTTTTGATACCTGCATCTTTTAACGGTTTTTCAACACGTAAATTAAAATCAGGCGCATCAATGCCAATAAATACATCCGGTGGGTTGTCGATAAAATGCTGCACCAATTGTTTGCGTATTTTGAGTAGGCGCGGTAATCGGCCTAGCACTTCGACTAGGCCCATCACTGATAATTCGTCCATATCGAATAATGTATTGCAACCAGCCGCTTGCATACGCGGGCCCGCAATCCCCTCAAAAATAGCATCAGGAAAACGGCGTTTAAGTGCTTTTATTAACCCTTCACCTAAAATATCACCTGATAACTCACCTGCCACCAAGGCAATACGTAACGGCTTTGTTTGTTCTTTCATTCGTTGATAATTCGCAACTTTTGGCACTAATGAAAATGAGTTTACCGTGTTTTAGCAGTCGGATAAATGTCACAGAGTTAATAAATACTAGAAATCGAAATTACGCTAAAAAGTCGTCGATTCTTTATACACAGTTTACCGCTCAAAGTAGCGGTAGATAATTAGTCAGATTCTTAAAAATAATAAAAATTAACTAAGTAAGCCATAGTAAATGAGCTTTTTATAACGATTAAATATTTGAAAGTGTAGAGCATTATCTCTAACCTGTAGAAAAGATATACAGAGGCTGTCTGTCTTTTTTTCGTACTTTTCTATTGACTAAAATGGATACAAGGTTAGAATTCACAAAGTTTCAATAATTACTGAAACTTTATGACAGATTTTTGTCGTGTCTACCGCACCCGCTAACAAGGAGCTAAACGATGATAGATGAAACATTTGTGGATCTATCGCGATTGCAATTTGCAATCACTGCCCTATTTCACTTCCTATTTGTTCCACTTACCTTAGGTATGACGTGGATTTTGGTGATCATGGAATCCGTTTACGTGATGACTGGTCGCGAAATTTATCGTGATATGACTAAGTTCTGGGGGAAATTGTTTGGTATCAACTTTGCGATTGGTGTGGCCACGGGTCTAACTATGGAGTTTGAGTTTGGTACCAATTGGTCTTATTACTCTCACTATGTGGGCGATATTTTTGGCGCACCACTGGCCATTGAAGGCTTAATGGCTTTCTTTTTAGAGTCAACTTTTGTGGGTATGTTCTTTTTAGGCTGGGAGCGTTTGAGTAAACGTCAGCATCTAGGTGCAACCTTCTTAATGGCATTAGGGACTAATTTATCTGCACTATGGATTTTAGTCGCAAATGGTTGGATGCAAAATCCGGTAGGTGCTGAATTTAATTACCAAACCATGCGTATGGAAATGACCAGCTTTGCTGAACTAGTATTTAACCCTGTTGCACAAGTTAAGTTTATTCATACTGTATCAGCAGGTTATGTTGCAGCATCTATGTTTGTACTGGGTATTAGTAGTTGGTACATCTTAAAAGGTCGTGACCTTGCTTTTGCCAAACGCTCATTTTCGGTCGCATCAGGGTTTGGTTTAGCGTCAATTTTGTGTGTGATTTTACTGGGTGATGAATCTGGCTACGAAGTTGGCGAGGTACAAAAAGTAAAACTCGCAACCATTGAAGCTGAGTGGCACACCGAAGAAGCCCCTGCCGCATTTACGCTAGTCGGTATTCCTGACTCAGAAGAGCAAGTCACTCACGCCGCTGTAAAAATCCCCTACGCACTGGGTATTATTGCTACTCGCTCAATTGACGAGCAAGTAACGGGCATTAAAGACCTTGAAGAGCAGCATGAAAAGCGTATTCGTAATGGCATGATTGCATACGAATACTTAGAAAAGCTTCGCAGCGGTGAAGACACTCCTGAAAACATTGCAAAATTCGATACCTTAAAAGCTGATTTAGGCTATGGTTTGCTACTTAAGCGCTATACGCCTAACGTGGTTGATGCAACAGAAGAGCACATTCAAAAAGCAGTGAAAGATTCAATCCCTCAAGTGGGCCCAATGTTCTGGTCATTTAGGATCATGGTTGGTTGTGGTGTGATCATGCTTGGCGTATTTGTCTTATCTTTTTATTACAACGCACACCGAATTATTGAGCAAAAGCGTTGGTTATTGTGGGCTGCGGTATGGAGTATTCCACTGCCTTGGATTGCTATTGAGTTTGGTTGGATTGTTGCTGAATACGGCCGTCAACCTTGGGCAATTTCGGAAATTTTACCGACCTTCTTGGCAACCTCATCACTGACGGTCAATGACCTATTGATTAGTATTACTGGTTTCTTAGTATTCTACACAGGTCTTGCTGCGGTTGAAGGTTGGCTGATGCTGCGCTTTATAAAACAAGGGCCAAGCTCGCTTCATACTGGTAAATATCACCATGAACTTGTCAAAGCAGATAGTCTTGCAAGCCAAGGAGCTCAATCATGATTTTTGATTACGAAACTCTTAAACTAATTTGGTGGCTGTTAATTGGTGTATTACTGATTGGCTTTGCAGTGACCGATGGTATGGACATGGGTGTGGCAATTTTGCTTCGCCTAGTGGGTAAAACCGATGTTGAACGCCGAACGGTTATTAACACCATTGGTGCTCACTGGGATGGTAACCAAGTTTGGTTCATCACTGCTGGGGGGGCGCTTTTTGCAGCCTGGCCTATGGTCTACGCGGCTGCGTTCTCTGGCTTTTACTTTGCCATGATGCTGGTATTATTTGCGCTATTTTTCAGACCACTTGGCTTTGATTACCGCTCAAAAATAGATTCACCGCGCTGGCGTAATAACTGGGATTGGGGCCTATTTGCAGGTAGTTTTATTCCGGCTCTAGTATTTGGTGTGGCATTTGGTAACTTGCTACAAGGTGTGCCTTATCACATTGATGACCTACTGCGTGTTAGCTACCAAGGCTCATTCTTCGCGCTATTAAATCCATTTGCCATTGTTGCAGGCCTTGTGAGTGTACTTATGCTCGTTGGCCACGCTGGTATGTGGCTACAACTTCGAACTGATGCGGAGGTTGCAAAACGCTCAGCACAATATGGCCGATATGCACTGATGGCGTTTATTGTATTGTTTGCTTTAGCAGGTGTGTGGGTATCTCAACTTGATGGTTATACAATCGTCAGCATGGGCGATACTCAAGGCTATGCCAACCCACTGGCTAAAACAGTAACGCAAGCACCGGGGGCATGGCTTGATAACTATACAAAAATGCCATTAACCATGCTGTTCCCTGCCCTTGCATTCGTTATGGCGGCACTGGCAATAGTGTTATCTAAATTACAAAAACCAGCGATGGCACTGATCGCTTCAAGCCTAATGCTTGCTGGCGTGATACTCACTGCGGGTATGTCAATGTTCCCGTTTGTTATGCCTTCGAGCAACAACCCTAATATTAGTTTAACCATGTGGGATGCGGTTTCGAGCCATATGACACTTAACGTGATGTTTATTGCTGCAGTTATTTTTGTACCACTTATTCTTATCTACACAACATGGTGTTATGTGAAGATGTGGCGCAAAGTAACCATCAGTGAAATTGAAAACAACACTCACGGTAGCTATTAAGGAGATTAAAATATGTGGTATTTTGCCTGGATTTTAGGTGTTCTATTAGCCTGTACACTGGGGGTGATCAACGTAATGTGGTACGAATTTCACCAACATAAAGATTCAATCGCTGATGATGAGCTAGAGCTATACGCGAGACTCAAAAACAACGATGACAACTAAACCCCGACCAAATCGCGCGCAGCAGCAAACGCTGCGCGCTTTTTTAAAGCAGTATAGCCAGTCCGCTTCAGGGCTTCTTAAATTAAGCATTAGTCTGGGCACACTCAATGCCCTGTTAATGATTGCCTCTTGTTACCTTCTTGCGAACGCGGTTCATCAAGTTATGTTTGAACAAGCAAACTTGCAAGCCGTAAGCCCATTGTTATGGCCTCTTGCGGGGCTCATTTTAGTTCGTGCTTTGTTGGTTGCGCTAAGTGAACGGGTGAGTAACCTTGCCGCGTTAAAAATAAAAAACGTGATGCGTAATACATTGCTAGAAAAGCTCAGCAAACTTGGACCAGCATACACTGAACAAAAAGGTCACGGCGCAACACTTAACACCTTACATAATGGGGTTGAAGCACTGCATCAATATTACGCCAACTACATTCCAAGTGTGGCTTACAGTGCGCTTATTCCATTAGCCATATTGGTCGTAATTTTTCCAACCGATTACAAAGCAGGCCTCATATTCCTTTTAACAGCGCCACTTATCCCCTTTTTTATGATTTTAGTGGGCCATAAAGCGGAGCAGTTAAACCAAGAACGCTGGCAACAGCTAGCGGTACTTGGCAATTACTTTTTTGACCGATTACAAGGACTGACTCAACTTAAGCTTTTTAATGCAACCAAGCGTGAGCTAAATAGCATAAGTCAGATATCTGATGATTACCGTGGTGCAACCATGGGGGTGCTGAAAGTCGCCTTTTTATCATCTTTCGCTCTTGAGTTTTTAGCCACCATTAGTGTTGCCCTTGTTGCTGTGATCATTGGCTTTAGATTATTTTTTGGTACGCTCGATTTTGCGACCGGTTTTGTGGTGCTATTACTGGCCCCTGAGTTTTACTTACCACTTCGGCAAATGGGCACTCATTATCATGCAAAACTCGAAGGGATCAGCGCCGCTGCTGATATGGTCGATATAATCAATCAAAGCGACGCCGATGAACATTTGGGTACCTCTAAACTTGAGTTACCGATAAAAGACATACAGCTGAATGCGCTTACTTTTCACTACCCTGAGACAAACGAAGGGGTGACTGATATCAACTTAAGCCTGCCAAGCACAGGCTTAGTTGCCTTTGTAGGTGAAAGCGGCTCGGGTAAAAGTACTTTGTTTGATTGTCTATTGGGTTTTCATCATCAAGTCAACAATGCCATTCACATTAACGGACAGCCACTGAGCGATACCGCCTTAGCTGATTGGCAAGCACAGCTTGCGTGGATCCCACAACAAGCCACATTATTTTATCGAACCGTTGCAGATAACCTACGATTAGCAAAACCAGATGCAAGCCAAGCTGAACTTGAGGAAGCGGCTAATAAAGCTGGTGCGCTTGAGTTTATAAACGCCCTACCTAATGGCTTTGATACACAGCTTGGTGAACAAGGAGAAGGCCTCTCAGGGGGGCAAAAGCAGCGTATTGCCCTTGCCCGTGCATTTTTAAAAAATGCCCCTGTGCTAATGCTTGATGAGCCTACAGCTCACTTAGACAGCCAAACAGAGCATTTAATCAACCAAGCAATCCGAGATTATGCAAAAGATCATTTAGTGCTGGTTATTGCTCACCGACTGAATACAGTTAAACATGCCGACACCATTTACGTTATGCAACAAGGTCAAATTGTTGAGTCTGGTCATTATCAGCAACTCACCGAACAAGCAGGCCTATTTGCTAAGCTTGTGAGCCAAGGTGAAGCCCATGCATAACTTCATACGTTTATTAAAACTTTGCAAACCTCATGCAAGCATGCTGCTTTTGGGGGCTTTTTTAGCAAGCTTAACGGTACTTGCAAATGTCGGTTTACTCGCCATCTCGGGCTGGTTTTTAGCAGCCATGGCAGCGGCGGGTATTGCCGGTGTGCAGATGAACTACTTTACCCCTGCAGGGGTGATCCGCTTTTTAGCTATCGTGCGCACAGCGTCTCGTTACGGCGAGCGAATGATAACTCATAACGCTACCTTTTTGTTACTGAGCGAAATTCGCGTAAAAATGTTCAAGACTCTTAGCCAACTCAACAACGTTGACTTAGCAATGACTCGTAGTAGCGACTTGTTCAACCGCCTACAAAACGATGTTGATGCGTTAGATAAGTTTTACCTAAATGTGCTGCTGCCAATTATCGTCGCTCTTATCAGTATTCCTATCGTAATGGCATTCATGGCAATGTATAACGCTGATGTTGCATTGCTATGCTTTATTTCATTAATGATTATTGGCGTGTTACTTCCGGCTCTATTGAGCCATAAACTTCGCCAACAAGCACATGCTGAAACACAGCTTTCAGCAGAGTTAAGATCTGAGCTTGCTGATACACTATCAGGTGCCAGAGAGCTTGCAGTATATCAAGCACACGCCGCGCAGCTTGCCCATTGTGATTCACTCAGTAAGCAATACAACAGCTTGCTATATAATCGACACAAAGCCATAGCAAACAGTAATGGCTTAAGCACTTTGGTGATCCAACTCACCATGCTTGCCAGTGTATTTATGATAATTCCACTGGTCGCAACAGCTACTATGAAAAACGTTGAACTAGCTATGCTCGCGTTATTTGTATTAGCCAGCTTTGAAACTGTACTAACTTTGCCAAGTGCGTTTATAGAATTACCAAATGCTTTAAGCGCAGCACAGCGACTATTTACACTTGAAGACAAACTCGAAGAGCATAATGAACAGAAGCAAGCATATGCAATACCACACAGTGCTCTTGGCCTTGAGTTCAAAAATGTTAATTACCGATACCAAGGCGCAACCAGTAACGCACTGAATGAAATTAACTTATCAATTGCTTCAGGCAGTAAATTAGCTCTAGTTGGTGCCAGCGGCAGTGGCAAAACCACTCTGGTTAACTTACTAACAGGGCTTTGGCCTATCCAATCAGGCACGCTTGAACTAACCACTAAAGAAAATACTTTTGAGCTAAGCAAGCTTAGTCATCAGCAGCGCTTCAAATGCATGACTATCGTGGCTCAGCAGCATCATATTTTTGATGGCACGCTTCGGGAGAATCTTCGCTATGCAGCTTTTGATGCGACTGATGAAATGCTCATTGAAGCCTGTGAACAAGCTGAACTTGGCTCATGGTTAAGCAATTTAAAAGATGGGCTAAACACTCGTTTAGGCACCGCAGGCAGAAAGCTATCTCATGGTCAGTCACGTCGTGTTGCCATTGCCCAAGCTCTATTAAGGCAAGGTAATTTAATCATTCTTGATGAGCCAACAGAGAGTCTAGATAACCACACTAAGCAAAACTTGCTGACTACGCTTGAGAAAATATGGGCAGATAAAACCATGCTAACCATTACTCACGACCCAGCAATGCTAAGTCGTGTTGATAAAGTTATTTGGTTAGAACAAGGACAAGTGAGAGCCCTTGCAAGTCATGCTGAATTAGTTGCTAATGAAGCTGACTACGTAGAGCTTATTACCCGCTTTTAATCTAGCTGCTCAACGGTAACGTCAATCACACCTTGCTTTGTTGATGCGATTTGTGAAAACGCCTTTTTTGATAAATCAATAATACGACCGCGGATAAATGGGCCGCGGTCATTAATGGTCACAATCACGCTTTTATTATTAGCAATATTAGTGACTTTTACTTTGCTACCAAAGCCAAGTGTTTGATGAGCCGCGCTCAATGCCTGTTGATTAAACACCTCACCACTTGCAGTAGTTCGGCCATGATATTTATCAGCGTAATAACTGGCTTTGCCTTTTTCTATCGTTCCCTTAGTTACCGAAGGCGCAGTACTACAACCAGTTATAATTAAACTTAATAAAGCAAAGAGGATAAGTTTGTTCATATTATTGAATCCTTTTTTTGCCATAAAGGTAGCAAGCGCTTACTTAGCGAAACCTGAACTATACTGATTTACCTAATTAAGCGAATTAGTATAAAAACAAAAAAGCCACCTTACGGTGACTTTTTGTGTATCACTTATAATTAGCGAATAATGCCGCGCTCAGAGCTTTTCACAAAGTCTATCATCAGCTGAACAGCAGGATACTTTGCTGCATCTTCAGTTAACTCGGCGATAGCTTCTTCAACACCTAAACTCTTACGGTAAAGCGTTTTATATGCACGACGGGTTGCCATAACTTCATCACTTTCAAAACCTCGGCGTTTCATGCCTTCAGTATTGATTGCTACAGGGCCAGCCGGCGTGCCAATAGTAGTTACAAATGGTGGTACATCTTTATTTACGCCAGAGTACATACCTACAAAGGCATGAGCACCAATTTTACAAAATTGATGAACACCAGAGTTACCCGCGAGAATAACCCAGTCACCTACGTGTACGTGACCAGCAACAGAGGCATTGTTAGCAAATATAACGTTATCACCAATTACAGCATCATGTGCAACATGGGTGTACGCCATAAATAAGTTGTTACTACCAATTTTTGTCACACCTTGGTCTTGGATAGTACCACGGTGAATTGTTGCACACTCACGGATCACATTGTTATCACCCATGATCAGCGTAGTTGGTTCATTCGCGTATTTTTTGTCTTGGCAAGCTTCACCAACCGATGCAAATTGAAAAATATGGTTACCAGAACCAATCGTCGATGGGCCTTTAACAACCACATGAGATTCGATGATACAGTTGTCACCAATAGTTACATCGTTTCCGATATAGCTATAAGGGCCAACTGACACATTTTTGCCAAGTTTTGCACCTGGTTCGATTATTGCCGTAGGATGAATCACTATTAAAACTCTCTTCTCGCACACATGATTTCGGCAGTACACACCACTTTGCCGTCAACTTTTGCTTCTGCTGCAAACTTCCATATATTGCGGCGCTCTTTTACAAACTCTACATGCAAATGCATGGTATCGCCAGGTAATACCGGCTGTTTGAATCGTGCATTATCAATCGCAGCAAATAAATACAGTTCATTGTCACTACGGTTTTCAACTGTTTTAAAACCTAACAAGCCCGTAGCTTGAGCCATTGCTTCTAGGATCAACACACCAGGAAAAATTGGTTGGTTAGGGAAATGACCCGTAAAAATAGGTTCGTTCACTGTTACATTTTTAATTGCATGTAACGACTTGCCTGGCGTGTAATCTAATACACGGTCAACAAGTAGCATCGGATAACGATGCGGAAGTAAACTCAAGATATCTTGGATATCAAGACTATTTAATTCATTTGCCAAAATAGCATCCTTATTTGTCTTCAATATTGAGTGACTTTGTTAGAGACTCAAGTGCTTTAATGCGGTCTTTCATATCACCGAGGTTTCGGATATGGGCAATACTACGTCGCCATTCTTTATTGGTTAGATGTGGCAAGCCCGAAGAATAAATCCCAGGTTCTGTGATTGCCTTAGTCACCATACTCATACCGGTGATTATAGCACCATCGCATACGCTAATGTGACCATTAATTGCAACCATGCCACCAATCTGACAATTCCGACCAATAACTGTACTGCCAGCAAATACCGTACAGCCAGCAACTGCAGTACCCGAACCGATCTCGACATTATGCGCTATTTGACATTGATTATCGATAATTACATTACTATGAATGATAGTATCGTCAAGTGCACCACGGTCAATGGTCGTTGATGCACCTACTTCAACTTTGTTACCAATAATTACACGGCCTAGCTGTGGAATTTTAATCCACTCACCACGCTCATTCGCATAGCCAAAACCATCGCTACCCACAACTGTATTCGCTTGAAATAAGCAATCACTGCCGATTTCGACTTCATGGTAAACACATACATTTGCCCAAAGCTTAGTGCCTTGGCCAATTTTTGTATTTTCACCGATAAAGCAGCCTGGACCAAGTTGTACGTCGTTGCCGATAACAGCCCCCGCTTCAATCACCACATTAGCAGCGATCGCGACATTATCACCAATACTGGCTGAATCGTGAATGACTGCACTTGGGTGAATACCAGTAGCAGCTGAACGCGGCGTGGTATCCATAAGCTGGGCAAGCTTGGCGTAACATACATAGGGGTTAGCAACCACAAGCTTATTGCCTGTAAAAAACGCTGCATCAGCCTCGGATAAAATCACCGCACTGGCTAATGTATCGTTCAATTGTGAGCGATATTTCTTGTTCGCTAAAAATGCAATATGCCCAGGTTGGGCATTTGCAAGTGTTGATATTTTTGTAATCTCTGTGGCGCCATCACCCTGAAGTTCGGCGCCTAAAAGATCCGCAATCTGCGAAAGCGTGTAATTATGCATATATGATTTCTATTGCTTACTTACTTTTTCAACTACTTTATCTGATAAATCAGATACTGTTTTAGGGTTAAAATAAATTGTTGTTTCTTTAACTTTAACTTCATCAAACTTGCCAGCTTTAGCCACTTCTTCGATTGCATCTAAGATTAGCTTTTGAACTTTAGCTAACTCTTGGTTTTGACGCATCTTGATTTCTTGCTCTAAAGGACGGCCTTTTTCAGCAAGTTGTTGCTGCATACCTTGAATCTTAGTACGTAATTCATCTTTCTGCTTATCGCTCATCGTTGTTGATTCACGCTTGAACTTTTCAGCTTCAAAACGAATATCGCCTTGTAACTTTTCTAACTCTTGACGACGCTCAGAAAACTCAGCTTCAAGTGACTGCTCAACTTTCGCCATTTGAGGGATTTGCTTGTAAATTTCTTGCATATCAACAACACCTACTTTGTGCGCAAATGCATTTGTTGAAAGGCCCATAGATAAAGTAGCAAGCAATGCGAAGGCTGTTGATTTAATTGATTTTTTCACGTAAAAACTCCTTTAGAATGTATTACTAATATTAAAGCTGATGGTCTTCGTATCGTCATCTTCTTCTTTTTGCAATGGATACGCAAAACTAATCAGCATTGGACCCATTGGAGAGATCCATTGTAATGAAAGACCCGTTGAAACCCTAAAGCGCATTGGATCTGAATAATCATCCAATTTTGCGCGTTGATCGGTCGACAGGTTTTGATAACGGTCAATGTTAAACTCTGTGTCCCATATGTTTGCTGCATCTACGAAGAAGCTAGTACGTACAGAGCTGGTGTTTTCTTCATCTAAGAAAGGTGTTGGAACGATTAGCTCCATCCCTGCTACCGCTTTGGCGTTACCACCAATTCGGCCTGCTGTGTATAACTCGTCAAACTCTGATGCACCACCAATGCTACCTGTTGTAGTACCATCAGGTAATGGTGTACCAGGAATACTTTGCGGAACACGAGAAACAGCACGTGGTAGAATCGTATTTCGATCGAAGCCACGTAATTCCATTTCGGTAATTCTGAAGAACTCCTGGAACGGCAATGTTTGGTCATAACCATTAGTTGTTCCATAACCATTACCATAACCAAGTGCTGCACGTGTTGAGAATACCCAACGGTGATCATTACTAATTGGCCAGTAGAAACGCGAATCATAATTTATCTTAAAGTACTGTAAATCAGAGTTCGGCGTTGTCGCTGTTAAGTTAAGTGATTGACGCGAACCAGCCGTTGGGAATAAACCACGGTTTACGGTAACACGCGACCAACCTGCACTAAGCTCATACTTAGTAAAGTCAAAACCTGCATCAGGGTTTTCTGGGTCTAAGAAAGTTTCACGCATTACACGAGTTTGCTCGTATTCAGCAATGTCAGATAACTCTTCTTGGATCCAACGAACACCAAAATTGATACGGTTAACAGCATCGATTGGGAAGCCAATATTGGTACCAATACCATAGCTCTTTGATTTATAGTCGATTAGACTGAATTTACTTGCATCATAGTTGCTGTAGAAGATACTACTCCCTTGCGATACACCATCTGGCGTAAAGTAAGGGTCTGTATAAGAAACACTGATGCGTTCAGAACCACGTGAGGTATTAATATTAAAACCAATTTGGTTACCGGTACCTAAGAAATTTGATTCACTAACACCGATATTAAATTGCAGACCTAAGTAAGAACCATAAGCAAGGCCAGCGTTAAAGCTACCAGCTGATTGTTCTTTAACAGTAAAATCGACATCTACTTGGTCATCAACTCCCGGTACTGGCACAACATTAAAATCAACACTTTCCATGTAAGGTAAACGTTGAATTTGTAGTTTAGAGCGCTCTAAGCTTTGATTTGATAACCACGCACCTTCAAGCTGGGTCATTTCACGGCGTACTACTTCATCAGAGGTATTTTGGTTACCACCTACGATAATACGACGAACATAGACGCGCTTACCTGGGTTAACTGACAAGGTTAATTGAACTTCTTTTTTCTCGTCATCAATCTCTGGGATTGTGCGTACTTCAGCGTTGGCATAACCAAAACGCGCTAAATAGCTTTTAATGAATTCTTCAGAAGACGTAACCACCGAGCCATTATAAAGCTCACCCGTTTTCAGCGGGATAACACTTTTGATTAACTCTTCGCGACCAAGCAAGTCACCAATAAAATCAAACCCTTTTACGGTGTACTTTACACCTTCAGTGATATTAGCTGTTACGTAAACTGAGTCACGTTCAGGACTAACTGAAACTTGGGTTGAATCGATATTAAAACGAAGGTAACCACGGTCTAAATAGTAACTACGAATTTTTTCTAAGTCGCCTTCAATGGTTTGCTTTTGATAGCGGTCGCTCGACATGAACTTCCACCACGGCAAATCTTGTTGTGACTCAGCTAATTTAAGTAGCTCTTCATCAGAGAATAATTCGTTACCAACGAGGTTAATTTGACGAATAGAAGCGGCATCGCCTTCATCAAATTTAAACAATAGCTTCACACGGTTACGTGGCAGCTTAGTGATAGTTACATCCACTTTAGCATTGTACTTACCGATACTATGGAAAAACTCAACTAAACCTTTTTCTATATTATCAAGAACAGTTTTATCAAGTGGCTCACCCGTACGAATATCTTGCTGATCGAGCGACTCATTTAACTGCTCATCTTTGATGTCTTTATTACCATCAAATTCGATCATGCTGATCGTTGGGCGCTCTGTTACGCGGAAAATAACACTGTTGCCATCGCGTAATGCTTTAATATTATCAAAGTGACCTGAACGATAGAGAGCCTTTATGGTTCTTGAAATTGTATACTCATCAATATTATCGCCCACGTTGATTGGAATATGCGTTAGCGCTGCACCTAGAGCAACACGTTGTAAACCTTCAACTTTTAAATCATCTACAATAAAGGAGTTTTGGCCTAGGGCTGCAAAGCTTGCACCTAATAAACTTGAAACTGCCAAATGTTTTTTTATAGCCATTTTATTATCTTTATCCTTTACAACTGTATTACCGCTCAACACCTTGTAAGTTAAACTTTTGCGGTGTTTTACAATCGTGTTCAAATTGGAATTTTTCGCTCATTTGTTATAAACGCGATACATCATTGAACAAAGCGAAACATGTTAAAAACAGGAGCAGCAACGCACCCACTTTAAAACCAAATTCTTGCGTCTTTTCAGAGACCGGCTTTTTGCGAAAAAGTTCAATTATGTAATACATTAAGTGCCCACCATCAAGCACTGGCAACGGTAATAAGTTAAATACACCTAGGTTTACACTTATTAATGCTAAGAAGCTTAAAAAAGCAACCAAACCATAGCTTACGCTAGTTCCCGCACCGACTGCAATGCCTACAGGGCCACTTAAATTTTTAACCGACACCTGACCGGTAATTAAATTACCAATCATGTCGAAACTTAGTGTGATTAAACGCCATGTTTCTTGTATGCCCAGCACAATACTATCGACAGGGCCATAATGTCTAGTTTCAATATAATTTTCTGGCCATGGCTCAACCACTGGAGACACACCTAAGAAACCTTGTTCAACACCTGAATCATTGATTTGGCCTTTAGGTGTAACAATAAGCTCTTTAATACTATCTTGTCTTTGTACACTAATTTGTAAGGATTTGTTAGGTGATTGCTGAATTAGTGAAACTAACTCGTTCCAAGTGCTGATATTTTCACCATTTACGGCAATAATTTTATCATTTACCTGTAATCCTGCCTGTTCTGCAGCTGACCCTTTACTGATCATCGCTACCTGCAGTAAGGCGTTAGGTCGAAAAGGTACTATACCAATCGATGTTAGTGGTGGTACATCTTGCTGATCTAATTTCCAGCCATCTAAGTTAAGGGTACGCACATGCTTTTGATAGTTTTGGTCACGAAGCGTAACAACAACGCTTTGCTCGCCTAAACGGCTCATCAATGAGAAGGTGGCATCTTGCCAAGTGCTGATATCGTCTTCACCGATTTTAATAATTTGTTGGTTCGGCTCAATATTAGCAGCTGCAGCACGGCTTCCTTGAGTCACTTCCCCAACCACAGGTTTTAATGACTGAACGCCCACCATGTACATGACAGCTAAAGCAAAAATAGCAAATAAAAAGTTCGCCATTGGTCCGGCTGCAACTATCGCTATACGTGCTTTTACTGATTTGGCATTAAATGATAAATGACGCTGTTCTGGCGGTACTTCGTCAACACGCTCATCAAGCATTTTGACATAACCACCTAGTGGGATTGCCGCTATCACATATTCTGTTTGCTGTTTGTCATACCACTTGATCAACGGCTTACCAAAGCCAATTGAAAAACGCAGTACTTTGACACCTGCCTTACGTGCAACCCAAAAGTGACCATATTCATGCACTGTCACTAAAATGCCTAAGGCAAGAATAAATGAACCCAGATTCCAAAAAAAATCAAACATGCTAATTAATGCCTCTTCTAACAAACTCAGTGGCTTTAATGCGAGCAGCTTCATCACAAGCCAGGATCTCGTCTAATGTATGCACATTAACATCCTGTGTTGCTGCTAGGGTTTGTGAGTTAATACGAAAGATATCTGTAAACTTAATCTGGCCAGCTAAAAATGCAGCAACTGCAACTTCATTTGCAGCGTTGACAGTGGTTGTTGCACCCTGCCCCATTTCGCATGCTTCAATCGCAAGTTTTAAATTTGGATATCGTGCATAATCTGGCTTAGTGAAAGTAAAGTCTGCAATCTGTGCAAAGTCGAGAGGTTTAACCCCAGCATCAACGCGCTCAGGAAATGCTAAAGCGTGAGCTATAGGAGTGCGCATATCTGGATTACCCATTTGCGCAAGCACTGAGCCATCTTGATATTGCACCATAGAGTGAATAATACTTTGCGGGTGTATCACCACTTCAATATCGCTTGCTTGGCAATTAAATAACCACTTGGCTTCAATAAACTCAAGGCCTTTATTCATCATAGTGGCTGAATCGACAGATATTTTTTGTCCCATCGACCAATTAGGGTGTGCCACCGCTTCTGCTACAGTCACGGATGGTAATGTCGCTAAATCACGCGTTAAGAAAGGACCACCAGAACCAGTAAGCAAAATTTTGCTCACACCATGATCGGCAAGTAAACCCGATGCAGTTTGTAGCGATGCAGGCATACACTGGAAAATAGCATTATGTTCGCTATCGATTGGCAATAAAGTAGCACCATGTTGTTTAACTTTATCAATAAACAACTGACCCGACATAACTAGAGACTCTTTATTAGCAAGCAATACTTTTTTGCCCGCCTCAACGGCGCTTAAAGTAGGTAACAAGCCTGCTGCACCGACAATAGCCGACATGACAGTGTCAGCATCAGTATGAGCAGCAAGCTCGCTCATAGCACTTGTACCTGCAAGAATCTCTGTTTTACAAGAGCTACTGGCAAGTAAGTTAGACAGCGCAGCCGCGGCGTGTTGATCTGCCATTACGGCAAACTTAGGTTGATGTGCAATACATAGTTCAGCCATTTTCTCGGCATTTTTACCAGCAGCTAAGGCAAAAACAGCAAAGCGCTCTGGGTTACGAGCAACAACATCTAAGGTGCTTAAACCGATTGAACCAGTTGCGCCTAATACGACGAGTTGTTCTACTTTGCTCATAAACTCAATGTCCATGCGTAACAAAGTACAAAAATAGGTGCAGCAGCTGTTAAGCTATCGATGCGGTCTAGAATACCACCATGACCTGGTAAACATGAACCGCTGTCTTTCAAGCCAACTTCACGTTTAAACATACTTTCTAATAAATCGCCTACCGCTGAAAACAGCGCAATAAATGCTGTCATAATCGCATAAATTGGCCACACAGCCATATCAACATTGCTGTAATGACAAAATACTAAAACAAAAATAACTGAGGCCACCACGCCACCAAGTAGGCCTTCAATGGTCTTATTTGGGCTCACTTTTGGCATTAGTTTGTGTTTGCCTAAGTTTTTACCAGTAAAATATGCACCGATGTCTGCGCTCCAAACAATGCCTAAAACCACAAGAATAAGCATAGAGCCGAAATGGGTTGATTCGCCATAGCCTGCGCTACGCAGGGTATTTAAAGCTAACCAAAGTGGTACGAGTGTTAAAAATCCGGCAATGGCACGCATCACAATGCCTTCATTCCACGCTTTTGCCATAGCGGGATAACGCCAAACTAAGTAAGTAGCTACAATCCACCAAGCAAACGATAGCGTGAATAGATAGTTTGCATCACCTACTAGTTGACCATTTTGCCAAAGCGAGTCAATCGGCCAATGCCAATTTAATAATGCAAGAAACACCGCTGTTGCAGCGACAAATCCAAAACGTTTAACTTTATCGCATAGCCCCATAAACGCAGACCATTCCCATGCACCGAGTAATACGATACCGGCGGCGATATAACTAAATAGAGTTAATGGGGTATAAAATACCAATACAAGTGCAAGTGGTGCCAACACGAGCGAGGTTAAAATTCGTTGTTTTAGCAATGTGTGTACCTTCAACTAGTAATTAGGTCTCGGCGAGTAATTGTTTTATTTGTTCGCCTGTACAACCAAATCGTCGCTCTCTGGCAACGTAACATGCGATAGCATCGGCAAAAGCAGCTTCATTAAAGTCTGGCCAAAGCGTATCGGTAAAGTAAAGCTCAGCGTAAGCTGCTTGCCATAAAAGAAAGTTACTAATGCGCAAATCACCACCTGTGCGGATCATTAAATCAAGCTCAACTTGATCTGCCATGCTCATGTGTTCACTCATGAGCTCTTCGGTAATCTCTTCAGCGGCCATTTCACCGGCTGCGACTTTTTTTGCAAGCATGGTTGCGGCATTGGTAATATCCCAACGGCCACCATAATTAGCAGCAACGTTTAATTGCAAGCCCGTATTATTACGGGTTAACTCGTGTGCTGCATCAACTTTATTACGCAAATTCTCAGAAAAGCGTGATAAATCACCAATTATATTGAGCTTTACATTATTTTTATGAAGCTTTTTAACTTCTTTGCCCAACACGAATAAAAATAGCTCCATGAGCGTATTTACTTCGTCCTCTGGGCGTCGCCAATTTTCGCTACTAAATGCGAATAGTGTTAACGACTGTATACCTAAGCGAGTACAAAATTGCACTGATTGACGAACCGCATCAACGCCTTTTTTATGCCCATAAACACGTGGGCGATTTTTCGCTTGAGCCCAACGACCGTTACCATCCATGATTATAGCGACATGCTTAGGCAAACTTTGCTGGGAAATTTTATCAGCGTTAAGAACCATAAATATCGAGTATTCCATAAAAAAACGCCGTCTAGTATACCCCAGCCGGCGTTTCAAAACTAATAAATTTGCAATGACCTGCTTGCCTTTCAGGATTCATCCCGAAAAGAAAAACAAGAGCTTTTAGATTTCCATCAATTCAGCTTCTTTCGCTGTTAATTGTGTATCCATCTCTTTGATGAACTTATCTGTAAGCTTTTGGATTTCGTCTTCTGCTTGACGCGCTTCATCTTCAGAAATTTCTTTGTCTTTCAATAAGCTCTTAATGTCGCCATTTGCGTCACGACGAATGTTACGAACAGCAACACGGCCGCCTTCAACTTCACCACGTACAATTTTGATAAGGTCTTTACGACGCTCTTCAGTAAGTGGAGGAAGTGGAACACGGATCACAGTACCAGCAGACATAGGGTTTAAACCTAAATCTGATGCCATTATTGCTTTTTCTACCGCTTGCGCTAATGACTTGTCGAACACGCTGATTGCAAGTGTACGCGAGTCTTCAATTGTTACATTAGCTACTTGGTTTAGTGGCGTGTCAGCACCGTAGTAAGACACTTGAATACCGTCAAGTAATGCAGGGTGAGCACGGCCTGTGCGAATTTTAGATAATTGACTGCCTAGTGCCGCAACACTTTTTTGCATACGTTCTGACGCATCTTTTTTGATATCGTTAATCACGGTTCAATCCTAATCTATTTATTAATTTCATCCGAGGCTTGTGAAGAGATAAGCGTTCCTTCATCTTCGCCCATAATTACACGCTTAAGCGCGCCTGATTTATTCATGTTAAATACACTTAAAGGCATATTATGATCACGGGCAAGCGTGAATGCCGCTAAGTCCATAACCTTTAGTTCTTTATCAATGATCTCATTGTAGCTTAAGTGGCGATATAATGTCGCGTCTGGGTTTTTCACTGGGTCATCTGAATAAACACCATCAACTTTTGTCGCTTTAATTACGGTATCAGCTTCAATTTCAATACCGCGTAAACACGCTGCAGAATCAGTGGTAAAGAATGGGTTACCTGTGCCTGCAGAAAAGATAACAACACGACCAGACTTTAATAAGCTGATAGCTTCTGCCCAGTTGTAAGCATCACACACGCCATTTAATGGAATGGCAGACATTAAGCGACAATTTACAAATGCACGATGCAAAGCATCACGCATTGCCAAACCATTCATTACCGTAGCAAGCATACCCATGTGGTCGCCCACTACGCGGTTCATACCTGCTTCTGCTAATGAACCACCACGCAAGAAGTTACCGCCACCGATAACTAAACCTACTTCTACGTCGAGCTCTACAAGTTCTTTAATTTCTTGAGCCATACGGTCAAGTACTTTCGGGTCGATGCCGAAGCCTTCGTCTCCCATTAATGCTTCACCGCTAAGTTTAAGAAGAACACGTCTAAAAATAGGTTTACGATTGATAGTCATAATATTTGGGCCAGCCTTAATAATGAGATAAAAAATAACCGCGCTATGGTTACACATAAAACGCGGTTATTTTAAAGAATTTTCATCAGTGACGCAAAAGCTAATAACAGATTAATTTCATCTAATTGTCCTACGTCACTAAGTTAGAAAATTACTCGCCTTTTGCAGCAGCGATTTGAGCAGCTACTTCAGCAGCGAAGTCTTCTTCTTTACGCTCGATACCTTCACCAACTTCTAAACGGATGAAGTTAGTAACAGTTGCGCCTTTCTCTTTAAGAATTTCGCCAACAGTTTTCTTAGGTTCCATGATGAAAGCTTGACCAGTAAGAGAGATCTCACCAGTGAATTTCTTCATACGACCAACAACCATTTTCTCAGCGATTTCAGCAGGCTTGCCTTCGTTCATCGCGATGTCGATTTGAACTGCTTTTTCTTTTTCAACAACGTCAGCTGGTACGTCTTCTGGGTTTACGAACTCAGGCTTAGACGCAGCTACGTGCATAGCAACTTGCTTAAGTGTTTCTTCGTCAGCTTCACCAACTACAACAACACCGATACGGTCGCCGTGGCGGTAAGAAGAAAGTTTGTCACCGTCGATGTACTCAACGCGACGAACATTGATGTTTTCACCGATTTTAGCAACTAGTGCAACACGCGTTTCTTCGAACTGTGCTTTAAGTGCATCGATGTCTGCTTTAGATTCTGCAGCAGCGTCTAATACTTCATTCGCGAAGCCAAGGAAGTTTGAATCTTTAGCAACGAAGTCAGTTTGACAGTTAACTTCAAGAAGCGCAGCGAAACCGTTACCTTCTTTGATTAAGATTGTACCTTCAGCAGCGATGTTACCTGCTTTTTTAGCAGCCTTTGCAGCACCGCTCTTACGCATGTTTTCAATCGCTAACTCGATGTCACCGTTAGTTTCAGTTAACGCTTTTTTACAATCCATCATGCCAGCGCCAGTACGCTCGCGTAATTCTTTAACTAGGGCAGCAGTTACAGCCATTAGAATATCCTCAATTGAATTCTGTTATAGGGAAGCGGTATGGGCCGCTTGACAAGAATAACAAGTCTTCACCTTGATTAGATGAAGACTTGATGACAGCTAATTATTCAGCTTCTACGAAGTCGTCTTTTTCAGCTTGAGCAACGATGTTGTTCTCACGACCTTCAGTGATCGCAGCTGATACAGCGCCAGTGTAAAGTTGAATAGCACGGATCGCATCGTCGTTACCAGGTACGATGTAATCAACACCGTCTGGGTTAGAGTTAGTATCAACGATAGCAACAACTGGAATACCTAGGTTGTTAGCTTCACGGATAGCGATGTGCTCGTGGTCTGCATCGATAACGAAAAGTGCGTCAGGAAGACCGCCCATATCTTTGATACCACCAAGGCTCTTTTCAAGCTTTTCCATTTCACGAGTAAGCATTAACGCTTCTTTCTTAGTTAACTTTTCGAAAGTACCGTCTTGGCTCTGCGCTTCAAGGTCTTTAAGACGCTTGATTGATTGACGAACTGTTTTCCAGTTAGTCAACATACCACCTAACCAACGGTGGTTTACGTAGAACTGCTCGCTTTGAATAGCTGCTTCTTTAACTGCTTCGCTTGCTGCGCGCTTAGTACCAACGAAAAGTACTTTACCTTTGTTAGAAGCTGCGTTCGATAAGAACTTAAGTGCTTCGTTGAACATTGGTACAGTTTGCTCTAGGTTGATGATATGAACACGGTTACGAGCGCCGAAGATGAAAGGCTTCATCTTAGGGTTCCAGTAACGTGCCTGGTGACCAAAGTGAACACCAGCTTGAAGCATATCGCGCATTGAAACGTTTGCCATTTTATAATCCTCTATAATTTAGGGTTAGGCCTCCACATATCCCATAGCACCAACACCGTAGTTAATTTGTAACTTAAGTGCACCCAAGTGTATGTGACGATACGTGTGTGTGTTAAAATAAAATTGTGTTTGTCTTAAATACAAAAAATCAGTTAAGAATTTATTTGTAAAAAGACGGCGCGCTTTATACCATATTAAAATTGAAAACTCAACGTCTAGTGCAAAATTTGTGCACTAAAAACTGACCTGAAAAACAACTTTGGAGCCTCAATGAGTGCTGTGATCAAGACCCCTGAAGAAATCGAAAAAATGCGTGTTGCCGGGCGCTTAGCCGCCGAGGTACTTGAAATGATAGAACCGCATGTGGTGCCAGGTGTAACCACAGATGAACTAAATACAATTTGTCATGATTATATTGTTAATGTTCAAGATGCTATTCCAGCACCGCTTAATTATCACGGTTTCCCAAAATCAATTTGCACCTCAGTGAACCATGTAATTTGTCACGGTATTCCGAATGACAAACCGCTCAAAGAAGGTGATAGCGTAAATATTGACGTTACTGTGATCAAAGATGGCTATCACGGTGATACTTCTAAGATGTTCCATGTAGGTACACCTAATATTCAAGGTAAGCGCCTTGCGGATATTACGCAAGAAAGCCTATACCTTGCTATTAAAATGGTTAAACCTGGCGTGCGCTTAGGTGATATCGGTGCTGCAATTCAAAAGTACGCTGAGAGCTTTAACTATTCAATTGTTCGCGAATACTGTGGTCACGGTATTGGTGCTGAGTTCCACGAAGAGCCACAAGTAATGCACTATGGAAAAGCAGGTACTGGCGAAGTATTGAAAGCTGGTATGTGCTTAACAATCGAACCAATGGTCAATGCCGGTAAACGTCAGTGTAAATTACTAAAAGACAACTGGACAGTTGTAACAAAAGACCGTTCTTTGTCTGCGCAGTGGGAACACACACTACTAGTGACTGAAAATGGTGTTGAAATTTTAACGCTCCGATCAGATGATACTATCGACAGGATCATCGAACACTAGGAGCCAGCCCCTGTGGCATTACCCAATAAAGTAAAAAAGTTGCTCAGCCAAGCTGAGCAACTTAGCGATTATCGCGACTGTTCTAGTTATTTTTATAAATGGCTACAGAACGAATTCTCAAAACAACCCGTTAGCAACTTAATTAATGCCCGTGCTGAGTTTATCGACCGCTTATTAATTAAACTGTTTCATGATTACGACCTTGCTCACGAAAGTGACTTAGCACTTATCGCTGTGGGTGGATATGGTCGTGGCGAACTACATCCCTACTCCGATATCGACTTTATGCTGCTGGTTAGTGAACAGCCCAGTGAAGCCGTATGCGAGAAAATTGGCCAGTTTGTCACCATGCTTTGGGATCTTAATTTAGAAATTGGTCACAGCGTTCGTACAATAGAACAAGCATTAGAACAAAAACGCGAAGATGTGACATTTGCCACCAGCTTGCTCGAAAGCCGATTAATTTTTGGTAATCACATTGAATTTGAAAAACTCAAAAATCATTTGATTGATACACCAATTTGGCGCTCAGACGAATTCTTTTTGGCAAAAGTACAAGAACAAAGTTTACGCCATAAAAAATGTCATGGTACGGCTTATAATCTTGAACCAAACATCAAAGAAAACCCAGGTGGCCTGCGCGATTTACAGACCATTATTTGGGTAGCTAAAAAGCACTTTAGAGCCGAAACATTACAAGAACTAATAAATCACGGCTATCTTACTCACGAAGAATACCAAGAGCTTTCTGAATGTTTAGAAAACCTTTGGAACATTCGTTTTGCGCTGCACATCGCTGCGGGGCGATCTGAAAACCGTTTACTGTTCGACCACCAACCTCACGCAGCAGAAATTCTTGGCTTTGGTAGTGAAGGTAAGGCCTCAGTTGAGCGCATGATGAAGCGCTTATTCCGTATTATGAGCCGCGTGCGTGAACTCAACCAAATGCTACTTTCATACTTCGAGCAAAGTATTTTGCCAGGTGCTGGTGAGTTACCAGTGGTTGAGCTTGACCGTAACTTTGAACGTATTGGCCATCAAATTCGCGTAAAAAACCCGTCGGTATTTTTCCGCCGAGATCAGCTATTTGTGTTGTTCGAGCATATTGCTGATAACCCTGAAATTACCCATATCTACCCAAGTACTATACGCACAATGCGTCAAGTACGTCGCCGGTTACTCGGTGATTTACAAGATTACGCCGCTTGCCGTGAAGCATTTTTGCGCTTAATTAAACACCCAAATGGTATGGGTCGCGCATTTACCTTAATGCACAAGCACGGCATTATCGCGGCCTATTTACCGCAGTGGCGTAATATCTTTGGGCAAATGCAATTTGATTTATTCCACGCCTATACCGTAGATGAGCACACCCACAAACTAATCAACAATATTTATAAATATTTTGATAAGTCAAAAGTCAGCGAGTTTCCGCTTTGTAGTGAAATCGTCACCCGCATGGATAAACCTGAGTTACTTTATTTAGCGGGTATATTCCATGATATCGCCAAAGGCCGTGGCGGCGACCACTCTGAACTAGGCTCGGTTGATGCGATTGCGTTTGCTAAATTGCACCGTTTCCCGTCATCAGACGGCAAGCTTATTTCATGGTTAGTGGCTAATCACTTACTTATGTCGGTCACTGCACAGCGTAAAGATATTAATGACCCAGACGTAATTAAAGACTTTGCAAGCAAAGTAAAAAATGAGCGCCAGCTAGATTATTTATATTGCTTAACCTTGGCCGATATTCGTGCCACTAACGATAATCTATGGAACGATTGGAAAAACACCCTACTACGTGAGCTGTATTTACATACCCAGCGAGCACTGCGTTTAGGTCTTGAAAACCCAATGGATCAGCGCGACCAGATTCGTGATAAAAAACAGCAAGCCAAGCAGCGCTTATTGAATCACGGCTGCAATGAAGACCAAATTGACTTAATTTGGAGCCGCTTTAAAGCGAATTATTTTACCGCCTTTAGTGAGCAACAAATTTCGTGGCAAACAGAGCACTTATTAAATTGTGAAGATTTAAGCCTACCAAGCGTCACTGTTTCTGACACCGCAATGCACGGGGGGACGCAAGTATTCGCTTACAGCCCATACTCAGGGGGTTTATTTGCACGCTTGGTGAGTGTAATTGGTTCGAAAAAAGCGCAAATCCAACATGCCCAGGTGTTAACGACTAAAGATGGCTATGTGATTTTTAGCTTTGTTATTTTAGAAGTTAATGGTGACCCGATTGCAAGTAGCCGTGCGCAAGGCATTAAGCGTGCATTAGAGCTTGCGATTAGCGATCCGAAAAAGAAAATTCGCATCAAAAAGAACCGCTCACAGCGCTTTAAAGACTTTAATATCAAACCAAAAATTGTGCTTAGACCGCATGCTCGTAAAGATCGCAGCTTAATTGAAATCCAAGCGGTGGATATTCCGGGTCTATTAACGAAAATTGCTGAAGTATTTCAAGCACACTTATTACATATTCATGCCGCGCGGATCACCACTGTTGGTGAACGTGCAGAAGATTTCTTCGTGGTATCAAATAACGAATACCAAGCATTAACAGACGAAGAACAGGCTAAAATTCATCAAGCATTGCGTAAAAAACTCAACGCAGAAACCGAATAAGAGGATCTTATGTCAGATTTAAAAACCATGATCGAAAACGCCTGGGACAACCGCGATAGCATCAGCCCAAGCACGGTATCAAGTGAAGTAAAGCAAGCGATTATCGATGCGCTTGAATTACTTGATAGCGGCGCTGCCCGTGTTGCTGAAAAAATCAGTGGTGAGTGGGTTGTACATCAATGGTTGAAAAAAGCGGTGCTACTGTCTTTTCGTATTCGTGATAACCAACCTATGAGCGATGGTGTTAATCAGTTTTACGACAAAGTACCACTTAAATTTAGCGACTACACACCAGAGCAATTCCAACAAGGCGGTATGCGTGTTGTGCCTAATGCAGTTGCGCGCAAAGGCAGCTTTGTAGGTAAAAACGTGGTGCTAATGCCATCTTATGTGAACATTGGTGCCTACGTTGATGAAGGTACGATGGTTGATACATGGGCAACGGTTGGCTCATGTGCACAAATTGGTAAAAACGTTCACTTGTCGGGCGGTGTAGGCATTGGTGGTGTACTTGAGCCACTGCAAGCAAACCCAACGATTATCGAAGATAACTGTTTTATCGGTGCACGCTCTGAGATTGTTGAAGGCGTTGTGGTAGAAGAAGGTGCGGTTATTTCAATGGGTGTTTACATCAGCCAAAGCACGCGCATCTATGACCGTGAAACAGGCGAAACTCATTACGGCCGAGTACCAGCGGGTGCAGTTGTTGTTCCAGGTTCTTTACCGTCAAAAGATGGTTCGCACAGCCTATACGCTGCTATCATCGTGAAAAAAGTTGACCAGCAAACTCGCGAAAAAGTAGGTATTAATGCCCTACTTCGCTCGATTGATGAATAACAGAACTGAGCTGTAAGTTTAAAAATTTAAGAAGCGCGATACTAACTAGTTTCGCGCTTTTTTACTTAAAACTGAGCGCTTAAGCCTTAAAGCTCCCTGTTAAATTGTTACATCTTATTTCAAATACACATTTTATCGCGAATTAACGGCTATTCAGCGTTACTCCTGACATACATTTCATTTACCTCACTGGCACTTTTTTTACATCGCACTACAATGCACACAAACTGATTTTGGAACACACACAATGAACCTGACACGTAGTTCGCTGAAGAACCCTGCGAGTGTTATTGTCATCTTGGTGTTGATTATGTTGTTTGGCATGTTAAGTATTTTTAAATTGCCAATTCAGCTCACACCAGATATTGAGCAACCGCAGATCACTATTTTCTCTGGCTGGCGCCAAGCTGCACCTGAAGAGATTGAATCAGTGATCATTGAACCGCTCGAGAACGCGGTAAAAAACACCCCGGGTGCGCTAGAGGTTAATACTTACATTAACCGTGGCAATGGCTCTATCACGTTAACTTTTGCTGTTGGGCAAAACATGCAACAGGCGATGCTTGATGTATTAACTAGCCTTAACCAAGCGCCGCCTCTGCCGTTAGATGCATTTGATCCTGTGGTTTTTGCTGGCGGTAATAATGGGGAAGCCGCTGCAACGTTACTGGTCACTCCAAAAGATTTTAATAGCGACAGCCTTGATTTAGACATGGCGCAGTTCCAAAAACAAATTGATGAATTTGTTGAGCCCCGTTTGGCACGTATTCCTGGTGTTGCTCGCGTTGACTTAGCCAGTGAACGACCAAAAGAATTACGTATTACCTTTGACCCTCACAAAGCCGCAGCACTTGGCGTCAGCCTTGACCAAATCAGTAATGTATTAGCCAGCTCACGCGATACCTCAGGTGGTCTTGCCAATGTTGGCCGTCGTCAATATACAGTTCGCTTTACGGGGCAATATGATTTATCGAGCATGGCACAAATGCGCGTTGGCTATTCAGGCGATAGACCTATTTACCTTGGCGATATCGCAAGTGTAGAGCGCACTTTTTCTGACCGTTTAGGGATGAGTGGTCGAAATGGTAAACCCGCGTATTACATTCGTATTTCGCGCGCTAACGAAGCCAATACCGTTGCCCTACTCGACGAAATAAACCTTGCCATTAAAGAACTAAACGAAGGGCCGCTGGCTGAAAATGGCTTATCGATTGAATTAAGTTTTGATGCCTCAGTGCATATTCGTAATGCCTTGTCGTTGGTTAAAAGTAACTTAGGTCTAGGTGTTTTGCTGTCGTGTTTAATCTTGTGGTTGTTCTTTAGGGGCTTAAAGGCCACGTTTGTGATTGCAGCGACAATTCCTGTCTCTTTGTTAGTCGCGTTTTTAACGTTGAATATTTTTGACCGCAGCTTAAATGTTATTTCACTGGCCGGCCTTGCCTTTGCTGTTGGCTTAGTACTTGATGCCGCCATCATAGTGCAAGAAAACATCGCAAGGCTCAGAAGCGAAGGCTTTGATACTAAAAAAGCCGCGCTAAAAGGCGCAGCTCAAGTAACAGGTGCCTTATTTGCCTCAACCACCACCAGCGTTGCTATCTTCTTGCCTATTTTATTTATGGCAGGTATTGAGGGGCAGTTATTCTCTGACTTGGCGCTTACCTTATCCATTGCTGTAATTGCCTCTATGATTTGCGCAATTACACTTATTCCGTTGGCTAATCACTTTTGGCCAGACAAAGAGCTAAAAGCGGATCCTTATAGTAAATATTGGCATAAGCTAACTAACTTCATCATGGCGCTTACCAATACCCGCGTTAAACAAATAGTATGGATAGTGTCGTTATTAGGTGGCTCACTCGTCGCGACCATGACCATGCTACCTAAAACTGATTTTATGCCGCGCGCACCAACCGATGGCTTTTTCTTTAACTTAAACACCCCGCCAGGTGGCAATGTGCAATTTATGGAAGAAGAGCTGCTGATGCGTATTAAAAAGCGCTTAATGCCTTATTACACAGGTGAAAAAGAGCCGGGGATAAAAGACTTTAACTTTTATGCTTTTGGTTCGAATGCTGGCGGTTTTATTTATTCTGCCGATCCACAACGTGTTGAAGAATTAATGAAGGTTGCCCGAGAAAAAATCTTCATTGATTTACCCGACACTCAAGTATTCTTCTTTAGAGGGTCGATGATCCAAGTTGCTAATGGTGGTGATGGTCGCAATATCAATATCGATTTAACGGGTCCGAATATGGACGAGCTAATAGCCGGTGCTAATGTGGCGCTGCAAGCTGTCACCGAAGCAATGCCGAATGCCACCGCAAGGCCACAACCACGACTCGATATGGCAGAGCCAGAACTTAGGCTCACACCAAATGACCGCCGTATAACCCAAGCAGGGCTAACTCGTCGTGACGTATCTCAAGCAGTGCAAGCCTATACAGGTGGGTTATTTGTTAATGAATACTTTGATGGCAACGAACGCATGAACGTGATTTTGCGCGGCATACCGTGGCAAACTCCAGAGGAGCTTAAAGCACTGCCCATTGTAACCCCGCAATCAGGTATTCAAACCTTAGGCGAACTTGCCAATATTGAGCGCACCGTGGGGCCAACCCAGCTTAGACGTGTTAATGGCCGTCGTACCGTGAGTATTGTTGTCACGCCACCAGCAGATATGAGCTTACAACAAGCGCAAACCATTCTCTCAGAGCAAGTTATGCCGAAAGTTCGTGCAAGCTTGCCCGACAGCTCTGGCGCGATTTTGGCGGGTAACGCACAAAAGATGAATTCGGCCATGCAAGAAATGACAATCAACTTTATCTTGGCTCTGTTTATTTTATTCTTGCTAATGACCGCATTGTTTAAGTCAGCCAAAGACAGCGCGTTAGTTTTACTCGTCATGCCATTGGCAATTGCAGGCGGTGTACTGGCCCTATTTGTACTTAACTTATTTACCTTTCAATCGCTCGACTTACTGACCATGATTGGCTTTATTATCTTGCTGGGTCTGGTGGTAAATAATGCCATTTTATTGGTTGATCAAACCCGTGTCGCGATGGCCGCAGGGCTCAGCCGAGAAGACGCTGTTCGCCAAGCTGTGCTACTGCGCGCAAGACCCGTTTACTTAAGTACCTTAACCAGCTTATTTGGCATGCTGCCACTGATGCTAATGCCGGGGGTAGGATCAGAAATTTACCGTGGCCTTGCCACTGTGATTGTCGGCGGCATGGCCATTAGCGCCCTATTCACCCTGATATTAATGCCAAGTTTATTACAACTTGGCAGACAACTGCCGCCCGTTAATAACAAAAAGCAACCAGAAAAAACGCCTTTAAGCTTGGTATCGAATCAATGAGTATTAAAACAATGAACACACCTTTTCGTAAATTAACCGCTCGCTTTTGTGCGTTATTCAGTCTTATCGCATTTAACGCCTTTGCAGTCGTACCTGTTACAGTAGAAACCGTCACACAAGCTCCGCTGACAAGCGAAATTGAAGTTAGCGGCACTTTGTATGGCAAAGATGATGTAACCCTAACAGCAGGCGTTAGCGGCCGTTTATTATATGTTGTTGAGCCAGGCACTCTGGTTAAAAGTGGCGACACCCTAGTTCGTATGGACACCTTACCGCTTGAACTTGAAAAAGCACGCCAGCAAGAAATGCTCAACCGCGCCAAAATAAACCTACGCTTATATCAACAAGAGCTCGCTCGTTTACAAAAGCTCGCCAAAGCCAGCAGTGCCGCAGCAAGCCAAGTCGATGATATGCAAAATAAGCATGACCTTGCGTTATCTGATATCGCACTGGCTAAGGTTGAATTAAAAGTGATAGACGATCAACTTTCGCGTGCAACCGTGCGCGCTCCATTTGATGGCGTGATCAGTGAGCGTTTTAAACGCGCTGGTCGCGAAATAAATCGTGCTGATGAACTGATCACCCTGCTCGATATTAATAACTTAGAAGTGCGTTTGTACGTGCCTGTTAAATACTTAAAGTTTTTACACAAAGGCATAGAGTTACCGATTCAAGCCGGCGACTTATCAGCCCCTGATATGACAACAGCCATTGTAACAGCGGTGATCCCATCAACCGATCCGCGTTCACAAACCGTAGAAGTACGTGCCTTACTTCCAAATGATGCCGAGCAAACATGGGCAATTGGCCAACTGGTGGATGTAGCCGTGCCACTAAAAAGCAAAGGGGATGTACTACTGGTGAATCGCGATGCGCTGATCTTACGCAAAAAAGGCACCCATATCGTCAAAATCGACAACGACAACAAAGCCCTGCAAATTCCAGTAAAAGTCGGTAATGGTAAAGATAAACTGGTTGAAGTCACCCCGACTTCTAACATCACCTTAAATGCGGGCGATAAAGTCGCAGTACGCGGCGCCGAGCAACTACAAACCGGGCAAGAAGTCGAAGTTCAGGTAAAGCAATAACTAGTTAGCTATGTAAGTAATAGACTGCCAGCAAATGAATATGTCGTGAGCTGGCAGTTATAACTATTTCAAAGATCAATACCTCTTCACTTTATTGCAAACAACCATACCCTTTTAATGAAATTTCTTGAGTATTCGCGCCGCTTTGGTTTTTATGTTGAATGATTAAACGTGAATCTTGGCTAGTAAACGTAAAGGTTCCGAGCCAAGGTAGCTGGGCAATTGGTTGCAGGTGGTAAAAACCATTGGCATCAAAGCATATAAATGAGAATTCATGATGTACCGGGGCAAATACACCATAATCAGCGGTAAATACAGCAATGTTGTCTTGCAGCATAAAGTGTTTCGCTTGCGTGCCCGCCACCAAATACCAAAAGCATATTGCTGTCATCATCACCACTTGTAAACCGCCGAGTAAAAAGACTGCAAACTTAATAATACGGGTCGATTTACTGGCTTCCATATAAAGGCGCTTTGCTTTAAGTAATAACCAAAGCCCAATGGCAACCATAGTGAGCTTTATAATCATCAGCGCCACGCCTACTTGATACATCAGCTTAGGGCTATGCCATTGAATGCCAAATGTTTGCGGGATAAACAAGCTATCAATTAAGGGCAGTAAAATGAGTAGGAATGGCAGAATAAGCGCTTTGTTTTTCATTCTTTACTTTTCTAGTGTTCTTGCATAGATAAGTGCCTAATGTTAATTCTTGGGCTCTAAAAAAGCAAAAAGGCGCAACCTGAGGTTACGCCTTTTATCGTTCTGGGCAGAACTTAAAATTAATCAATATCTGCATAAGAAGATATCTCTTGATTATTATAAAATGATGTTATGAGGCTATCTTGGAAATAGCATATAGATAGAACGACTTGAAAGCGCATACCACCAAAACTTCTTGTATCAACCTCATGGTGTATTTCTTTATTTTGAAGATCTGCATTCAATCTTATTAACAAATCACTTAACGGCTTAACTGGTTCCCATATCTTACTCGTATACCATAGTTGATATAACTTATCGTCGCGCTCAACATAAATTGCTTGTAATACTGGCATGTTCTGTCCAAAGATACTGCCTGGCTTACGAGATTTGATTACCATTTTTGTAAACGAAAACTCACCATTTTCATTTGTAAATGTATGCTCTAGTTGTTCTTTACCATCTTTGTACCCATCATATGCTAGGCTTCTTGCTACTTGCACACCTGATAATGGCTTACCCCCATCAGTTATTCGACCTGATACCTCCGGCGACATTTCTACAGTATGCAATTTAAATCGACCAAACATAGCTTGTACCTCAAGTGGCTTTAGTAAAAGTAAAAGATAAAGGCAAATATAAGCTGATAATATGATATGGCGTAAAAAATAAAAGCTCTGGGTTTGAGTGCTTTCTACAACCTTAGAGGAATAAACGATAAACCACCTTCCCTAGTATTTACCTATATAAGGTTCATGCTAGCCTTTTTATGAAGTCCCTTCAAGTAGGGTGCTGAAATCAGAACTAAAAAAGCAAAAAGGCGCAACCTGAGGTTACGCCTTTTATCGTTCTGGGCAGAACTTAAAATTTACAGTGCAGCGAATACATCGTCTGTTTTAGCAGCACAGATAAAATCATTTTTGTGTAACCCTTTGATAGAGTGGCTCCACCAAGTAACAGTTACTTTGCCCCACTCGGTTAACAGACCTGGGTGGTGACCTTCTTCTTCAGCCATATCGCCCACTTTATTAGTGAACTCAAGTGCTTGCTTGAAGTTTTTAAACTTGTAAACACGCTCTAATTGCATAATGCCGTCGCGCACTTCAGGAACCCAATCTGGGATCATTTTGATCAATTCTGCTAATTCAGCATCAGAAACTTTTGGCGCATCCGCACGACACGCTTCACACTTTTGTGTGCTTAATGAAGACATTATAAATCCTTAACTTGCTAATTTTTCTTTAGGAGGAAACTTTGGCTCATGTAGCCCTAATTCTTTTGCTTTACTCACCAGCGACATGATATCCATTTGTGAAATATCAAATAAGTCATTGATTGAGTTTATGGTGTAGTACACAGGCTGCATAATATCAATACGATAAGGTGTACGTAATACATCTAGCACATTCATCGCATTGATTTCAGGCTTATCTGAGTACACATACTGTGTTTCGCCTGGGCTTGATAAAATACCACCACCATAAATACGCAGACCCTGTTCGGTTTGCATTAAACCAAACTCAACAGTAAACCAGTACAGGCGCGCTAAATAAACACGATCTTTCTTTTCAGCGGCATAACCTAACTGACCATATTTGTGCGTAAACTCAGCAAATGCTGGGTTGGTAAGCATCGCACAATGGCCAAAAATCTCGTGGAAGATATCTGGCTCTTGTAAATAGTCAAACTCTTCACGACTGCGAATAAAGGTCGCAACAGGGAACTGCTTGTTTGCTAATAATCGAAAGAACTCATCAAAATCAATCAGTGCTGGAACAGGCGCGACTTGCCAGCCCGTTGTTTCGAGTAGCACTTCGTTGAGTTCACTAAGTTGTGGAATACGATCTGTTGGTAAATTAATTTTCTTAAGACCTGCTAAATATTCATCACAGGCTTTACCTTCTATGCAAGCGAGTTGGCGAGCAACTAGCTCAGACCATATTTTATTTTCTTCTTCGCTCCAATGGATAACCCCATTTTCATCAGGTTGCTTGGAGGTGTAATTACTTGCTTTAGCCATAATAACCTTCTTCGTTAAATCTTGATCAGCATTGATCAGAATCTCATTAACTTGTTAAGACGATACTATGTAAAAGTAAGCTAAATTTTAATAGTTTTGGCTGTTTCTAAGGTTTGCAGAAACAGCCCCAACGTAAAGATTAAATTACACCAAAGGATCTAAAAGTTTACACACCCCGTTTTTAAAGGTATTAAGGCAAGCAAAACCGTAAACTTAAAATTACAACCTAACCAATGAATGTAAATGCAGTTTTAAGATCGTTAATAATGTCGTTAACATCCTCTAGACCAACTGATAGTCGAATTAGACCATCACTTATCCCAGCTGCTGCTCTTTCTTCTGGTGTATAAGGCGAATGTGTCATCGATGCAGGATGTTGAATGAGGGTTTCAGCATCCCCTAAACTGACCGCCAGAGTGCAAAGCTGGGTGTTATTTATGAATGTTTCGCCATCTTCTAGGCTGCCTTTAATTTCAAAGGCAATAACACCTCCAGCCGCTTTCATCTGCGAGCCAATAAATTTATGACCCGGATGTGATTTAAGTCCTGGATAATAAACTTGGCTTACTAGCGGGTGTTGCTCTAAATATTCAGCAACTATTTGGGCACTCGCACAGTGACGCTCCATGCGCACAGCAAGGGTTTTTAAACCGCGATTAATTAACCATGCATCATGAGGGCTAATCGTTGCACCAATATCTTTTAGCACCGTCATTTTGATTAGGTTGATATGCTCCTCTGTGCCACACACAAGCCCAGCTACCACATCACCATGGCCATTTAGGTATTTAGTTGCGCTATGCACCACAATATCAATACCAAACGAGGTCGGTTGCTGTAGCAGAGGCGTTAAGAAGGTATTGTCGATAACGCTTATCAATTGATGCTGCTTGGCAACATCAGCAATTAAACTTAGATCAAGCACCGCCATGGTCGGATTAATTGGCGTTTCTGCAAAAATCATTTTTGAATTGGCTTTAACCGCACCGCGAAGTTCAGCTTCATTGGTCATATCAACGAAAGTGACTTCGATACCAAAGCGCGGCAACATGTGAGCAAAAAATGCAAAAGTACAACCGTATAACGCACTTGATGCGACTAGGTGGTCACCTTGTTGTAAAAAGCTAAGCACAGACGCAGACACGGCTCCCATACCGGTCGCTGTGGCAGCCGCTGCTTCACAGTTTTCTAACTGAGCCACTTTTTGCTCTAGCTCTTGCGTTGTTGGGTTACCTAAACGGGTATAAATAAAGCCCTGCTCTTCACCGGCAAATCGGGCTGCACCTTGGGCGGCATTAGCAAAGGAGAAGGTAGAGGTTTGGTAAAGTGGCGCACTCAGTGCGCCGTGAGGATCGTTTGGTTTTTCTGGACCATGAATACATTGTGTATGTAAGTGATGCTTAGTCATTGTGTGTTCTCGTTTTTATTATCAGTACTTCATACTCATAAATAAAACGTAGATACCCACAATGCACAAGCATGCCGGATGCTCAGATGGCTAAATATCACTCAGCTGTTTTTATTAACTGTACACAAAAGTTGTCATTTTGTATTTTCGGTCTCTTTGTCACCCGTGCGTGAGGCAATTTTACGGGCAATACTATTGGCGGTTTCTTTCAGCAAACTGCGCTTATGCTCTAAACGAGGTAACGGGCGGCTAAGCTCCATCGCTTTATACCCTATACGCGCAGTAAAAATACCTGCACTTAGCCCTTGCGCTGCACGGCCCGACAATTTCCCCAGTAATTCAGCGCTTAGTGCCGTTGCTGCTAAATCTGAGACTAACTCTGCACTACCAACAAACAGTACCTGTTTCACTAATAAGCGATACAATTTAATACGGCTTGCATAACCAAAACCAATACCGTAAATACGGCCAATTTGCTCAATGAGCTTAGTGCCACGCCATAGCACCGCCATCATATCGACTAAAGCCAGTGGGCTTAGCGCCACCAATAAGCCAGACTCAGTGGCAAAACGGTTAATCAGTTTTTTCGCTTGCTGATCTTGGCTTACCAATAAACTATCGGCGTATAAGGTCATGATTTCTTTATCGGTATGGTGACTTGCTATTTGCTGCTTAAACTCTTCAAACCCTGTAAGCTCCTGATGTTTATTAAGCTTTTCAAGCCACGGCAGTGCTTCACCTACTTGCTCGCTATTGAGTAAACGGTCGGCCTCGGTACGATGCAATTGATTACGCTTTAAACTTCTTAACATGCGGTACTCGCGCCAAATAACACGAGCAATTAGTAGTACACCACTAAGAACTGCCGTTAAATACACCGAGCCTAAAATAATTGATTGCTGAAACGTCACAAATAGTGACATCGCAAACTCAAGTAACACTAACGCTAAAAAGCTAACAACAAACACCCCCTTTAGGGTTTGCCATTTCGACTTTTTATACACAGGCTCAAGCTCAATGCTACCTTGCTGATCTTCTTCAGTATCGATAAATTCGGCGTTTTCTATGACTTTAGCAACAGTTAACTCCTCTGCTGTAGCTTCGTTACTTGCAGAGCTTGAAATACGACGACCAGCCTGAAAGTTCATCTCCTTTGGTTGCTCACTCATGTTAGTTTATCTCCTATCAGGTACTGCATGACATGATCTAAACGAATATGCTTTAACCGTTTATCAGGGCATGGTAGTGGCGAAAACGATAAGAACTCAAAGCCTTGTTTTGGCCACTCTTGTTTGTTGAGAAGGCGTGATGGTGGCTGCGGCGGTAAATACGTTAGCCATTCTTGCTCGCCCAAAGGTTTGCCATAAATACAGGCTAACTGCTGGCCTTTTTCAGCCACTTGGCGCGGCTCTGTAGCGCAGATAGATGACATTGCCATGGTTTCGATTTGCACGCCTTCGAACTTTAAGTGATTCGTTTGGTCATGCACGATTGAATCAAGCAATAGCGCTAAATCTTTGTGATACTGAGCACTAATATGATCTGACTTATTGGCCGCAAACAGTAGCTTGTCGATGTTTGGTTTAAACAAACGTTTAAAGAAGCTTGCTTCACCATAATTAAAGTGCGCCAGCAACTGGTTAATAACACGACTTTGCTCATGCAGCGTTTCGCTACCTTCATTCAAGGCACTGAGCACATCCACCAGCACAATTTGTCGGTCAAAATGACGAAAATGCTTCTCGTAAAAAGGTTTTACAACCTCTTTTACATAGGCCTTATAGCGCTTTTTAAGATGCGCTAGATTTGACCCTTCGCTTATATCGTCAGGCACATTCGCAACCGGGAAAAACTGTAATAACGGCGCGCCTTTTAGCTCACCGGGCATCAGCATGCGACCAGGTTGTAACATGGCAAGTTTGGTGTCTTTTTTAAGGCCGAGCAATAGCTGCTGATAGAGCGAAGCAACATCAGCAAGTTTACTTTCATCAACACTGGCTGATAAATCAAGTTCAGCAAGGGCTGTTAAAAATGGCTTAGCCTTTTCGTTACGGGCTGTTTGCTGCAACAGTGAGTATTGTGACTCACACCAATCAGCAAATGATTGCTCTAGCATTGGTAAATCAAGTAGCCATTCACCTGGGTAATCTATGATGTCTAAATAAAGTGTTGATTGCGGTGCGAAGTGACCACGTAGCCCCGAGTTACTTTGGTACTTAATTGCTAAACGTAGCGTATTTATGCGCTCGGTAGAGGCAGGCCATGTTGGCTCACCTTCAACAGGTAACAACGCCGATAATGCATTGTTATATTCAAATGTCGGTATTGTCAGTGCTTGCTGCGGCACAATTTTTGTAGCGATATGACGCTTTTCGCGCATCACATCAAAAAAAGGTAAGTTTTTTTCGTCAGCTTGACTTGTTAGGTGTTTAACTAAGGCTGTAATAAACGCGGTTTTGCCACTGCCACTTAACCCCGTGACGGCTAACTTCACGTGTTGGTCTAAACTACGATGAAGGGCTTTTTCCGCTTTATTTTTTAACGAATTAAAGGTGTTCTTTGCAAATGATTGGCTCATAAAGTGTCTGGCACCTTATTTGCGCTGGGTATCACGATGCAAACAAGGTGCGTTTATATCCTTTAAAGTTTGTTGATTTCACGGCTAACCGTAAATTCTGTTGATGTGACATAGCGTTCCATCTCTTGTAAACGACCATCAACTCGAGCAAGACGATCTTTTAAGTCTTGCAATGCACGGCGAGGTGGTTCCCCTTTTTGCCATACTTTAAATTTTACTTCAAGCGGGTCTTGGTGAATGCTATCTGCGCTTTTCACTGTTTTTTCAGTTGGTTTTTTATCTAAAATAAACCACGCTGCGATATAAGCAACAACAATAAACGGGCCGCCTGATAATAGTACTGCTGTCACCACTAAAATACGTACCAGCCAAAGCTCCATGTTAAAGTAATCGCTGATACCTGCGCATACACCTGCTATTTTGCCACGCTCAGGGTCTCTAAATAATTCGCGTTTGGTACTCATACTTTACGTCTCCACTGTGGAGCCTCTTGGTCTAATAAGGCTTCTAAGGTTTCAACACGCTCTGCCATTTTGTCTGCTTTTTGTGCAAGCTCTAATAATTGGCGGTGCTCATGTTCACTTAAACCTTGGCTAACTTGCTTTTTACTACGGTAATGTAAAATTAACCAAAGTGGGGCAACAACCACCATAAAAACGATAATGGGTGCCATCAAAACTTCTGCATCAAACATGCTACTCTCCTGTCAATCCGTCATGTGTTTAAGCATTGGGGGACACGCCCCCATTTATTATTTTTTATCTGCTAGTTTTTTCTTAAGCTCAGCTAGCTCATCATCAATCTTTTCGTCTTGCTGAAGACCAGCAATTTCGTCAGCTAATGATTTTTTACCAAGATCATAAGACTCTATTTGTGATTCTAGACCATCGATCTTGTTTTCGTAACGTTCGAAGCGGTTTAAAGCGTCTTCGACTTTTGAGCTGTCGAGTGCTTTTTTAACTTCAAGACGAGACTCAGCAGAGCGTTGGCGTAGGATGATTGCTTTTTGACGCGCTTTTGCATCAGCTAGCTTCTCTTGTAACGTGCTTACTTCTTGCTGTAGTTTCTCGATATGAGACTCTACATGTTCAAGCTCAGTTTCAACTGCTGCAACTGCATCTGCTGACTTTTGCTTTTCAATCAGTGCTGCACGTGCTAAATCATCACGGTCTTTACTGAGTGCTAATTCAGCTTTTTCTTGCCAATCTGCAACTTGAACTTTTAACGTGTCAACGCGACGTACTAGCTCTTTTTTCTCAGCAAGTGTTTTTGCTGATGTAGAGCGAACTTCTACTAATGTATCTTCCATCTCTTGGATGATCAGGCGAACCATTTTTTCTGGGTCTTCTGCTTTATCTAAGATGGCATTGATATTAGAATTAACGATGTCTGCAAAACGTGAAAAAATTCCCATAACATTTACCTCTTTGGTGTTTTAACTTAATCAGTTGGTATATCTAGTATCAATATGCTTGCCAACTTTTATAAACCTAGAATAACCAAATAAATTCAAATAGTTAAACTAAATTTATAAATTTCTTTAGTTCTCAAAGATAATGAAATACACTAGATCTTAGTAAAAATGACTAAGAGTTAGGGAATATGAGCCAATTTCGACAACAGGATAACTTACTCGGCCAATCTGACAGTTTTTTAAGTGTGCTTGATCAAGTTTCACAACTAGCAAGTTTAGAAAAGCCTGTCCTTATTATTGGTGAGCGCGGTACGGGTAAAGAACTTATTGCTGCCCGTTTGCACTTTTTATCTAAGCGTTGGGATCAAAACTATATAAAGCTTAACTGTGCAGCGCTTAACGAAAACCTGCTCGAAAGCGAATTATTTGGTCATGAAAGCGGCGCGTTTACCGGTGCTAGCAAACGTCACGAAGGCCGCTTTGAGCGTGCTAACGGCGGTACGCTATTCCTTGATGAATTAGCCAATACCTCTGCAATGGTGCAAGAAAAACTTCTACGCGTTATTGAATATGGCGAATTTGAACGCGTTGGTGGTAAGCAAACGGTTAAAGTAGATACTCGTTTAGTGTGTGCCACCAATGAAGACTTACCAACCCTTGCTGAACAAGGCGAATTTAGAAGCGACTTACTTGACCGTCTTGCCTTTGATGTTATTACCTTGCCTCCACTTCGTGAACGCCAAGAAGATATCATGCTATTGGCAGAACAATTTGCAATTAATATGGCTCGTGACCTTGAATGGGAGCTATTCAGTGGCTTTACTCGTAGCGCCATCGAAACACTGCAATCTTATGAGTGGCCCGGTAATATCCGTGAGTTGAAGAATGTGGTTGAACGTAGCTTATATCGCCATGGTAATGAACATATTCCCGTTCACCAGATTATTTTAGACCCATTCGCGAGTAAATTTAGACCTAAACAACGGGTTAAAGCTGCAGTTGCAAGTGCTCCAGTTGCTAGTGTCGAACATGCTGCCCCTATTGCTACAGTTCAAAATCAAGAAACGGTGACACTGAATAAACCTGAAATTCAATTTCCTTGTAATTTAAAACAGCTATCAAATGACTTTGAGATAGATGTGATCAAAAAAGCACTCGAACATAGCCAATTTAATCAAAAGAAAACTGCAGAACACTTAGAATTAACGTATCATCAATTACGTGGCTATTTGAAAAAATACAATTTATTAGATCAGCAGCAATAGTTAGAGGCTAATCAGGTGTTTAAACCGTTACTTGCTTTGTCTTTGGTGTGCTTAGTCGGCTGCCTAGACAGCGAAGAAAAAACCACAGAACAAAAAAACCAGGGCTTAGTCTATTGCGCTGAAGCAAACCCTGTGTCGTTTAATCCGCAAGTTACAACGACAGGTTCGACTATCGATATTATCGCTAATCAGTTGTATGACCGCTTGCTGAGTATTGATCCTGTCACCGCTGAGTTTCAGCCTGAGTTGGCAAGTGATTGGAAAATTAGTCCTGATGGTAAAGCCATTACCTTTACACTTCGTAAAGGGGTAAAGTTTCATACTACAAAATACTTCACTCCTACTCGGGAGTTTAATGCTGACGACGTTATTTTTACCTTCAGTCGCCTATTTGACGTATACAACCCTTATCACTTTGTTGGCGATGCCAGTTACCCTTATTTTCAAAGTGTGGGTATTGATCAGCTAATTCGTCGCATAGTCCGTGTTTCTGATTATCAAGTACGGTTTGAGCTCTATAATGCTGAAAGCAGCTTTTTAGCCAATCTTGCAACCGATTTTGCCGTGGTGTTATCTGAAGAATACGCCATGCAGCTTAAAGCACGAAACCAAGAAAACTTATTTGACCAATACCCAGTGGGTACCGGCCCTTATGTATACAAAGAGTATCGTCGCGATCGTCTAATTCGCTATTATCGTCATCCCGATTATTGGAAACACCCAGTAGTACTTGAGCAATTGGTGTATGACATAACACCAAACGGCACAACACGGGTTGCGAAAATGCTCACTAAAGAATGCGATGTAACTGCGCACCCAAGCAGTGCACAGTTGAGTATTTTATCGCAGCGAGACGACATCACTGTTCAAAAAGAGCAAAACTTAAATATTGGTTATTGGGCCTTTAACACTGAGCGACCACCTTTTGATGACGTACGCGTTCGTCAAGCTCTGGCCAGTGCCATCGATATCGACAAAATAATGCAAGCGGTTTATTACGGCAACGGCATTAAGGCGCAGTCATTACTGCCTCCGGCCTCTTGGGCATTTGAAGCGCAAAAAGCCATGCCTGAATTTAACCCTGCACTTGCCAAAACATTACTCGCCGAAGCTGGCTATAAAAATGGCTTTGATATGAATATTTGGGCCATGCCGGTAAGCCGTATTTATAATCCCAACGCTCGTAAAATGGCAGAGCTAATGCAAAGCGATTTACGCAAAATTGGTGTGAACGTTAATATCGTCGAGTACGAGTGGAATACTTTTTTACAACGGGTTGGTGAACACCGCCACGACAGCGTTTTACTGGGCTGGGCTGCCGACACTCCTGACCCTGATAACTTTATGAGTCCATTATTAAGTTGTACTGCTACCTTTAGCGGTAAAAACCCAGCTAACTGGTGTAACCCTGAATTCGATTTATTACTGACCCAAGCGCTTGATACCACTGATTTGGAAAAGCGTAAGCAATTTTATAATCAGGCACAGCGTATTATCGTGCAAGAACTTCCTATTTTACCGATAGCCCATGGTATGCGCTTTCAAGCTGCAAGTAGCGATGTTAAAGGTATCAATTTAAGCCCGTTTGGCGGTATATCACTGGCTAATGCGAGGAAAGAATAATGATACTCGATTATATTCTTCGCCGCCTAGCGCTATTAATGTTTATGATGCTGACTCTGAGCGTCTTTACGTTTTCATTAAGTTTTTTATTTCCCGGTGATGCCCTTACTAACTTAAGTGGTATTACAAACAGTACCTTTTCACAAACTAATGCGCTTGAAGAAAGGTTTCATTTTACTGAAAACTATGTGGTGCAGTATTTTGCATTCTTAGAGCGAATTATTCAGGGCGATTGGGGTGTCTCTTTTGCATCTGGAGAGAGTGTTTTCCAACACATAAAAGACCTATTTCCTGCCACACTTGAATTAAGCCTTTATGCGTTATTTGTATCTGTGGCCGTTGGTGTGCCAAGCGGTATTATAGCATCAGCCTACTACAAGCGTTGGCCTGATAAACTGATTAACTCTGGCACGCTTATTGGCTATTCGATGCCAGTGTTTTGGCTCGCGCTGCTATTAATCATGGTTTTTTCACTGCAACTAGGCTGGTTTCCTATGTCTGGTCGCATGGGCTTACTTTACGAAATAGAGCCGGTTACTGGCTTTATTCTTATTGATATTATTGCGACTGACTTTCCCTATCACGGCATGGCATTTTTAGATGCGCTACATCATCTAACACTGCCAACAATTGTCCTTGCAATGTACCCAACCACCGTACTGGTGCGCTTTACCCGTGACTCTATGCTTAAAGTTTTAGATCAAAGCTACATTAAAACAGCCCGTGCAAAAGGCTTAAACCGTGCACAATTAATCCTCCACCATGCGCTTCGTAATGCTCTTTTACCGGTTATCAAACAAATCGGTTTACAGTTTAGTACTTTGATCACCCTTGCAATGATCACCGAAGTTATTTTCTCATGGCCGGGCATTGGTCGTTGGTTAATAGACAGCATTTATCAACGTGATTACCCCGCAATTCAAGGTGGGTTGTTGGCTGTGTCTATGTTTGTAATTTTAGCAACTATCGTTGCCGAGTTAACCTATACCCTTTTCGACCCACTCTCGCGGAATCAAGCTCATGGCAAAGTTTAATTTATTCTCTGAAGAGTCGAATAAATCGCCACTAGCGCGATTTTGGCGGAAATTCAAAAATAATCACCCAGCCCTTGTTGGCTTATGGCTGTTTATTGCTTTTGCACTACTGGCGATTTCAGCACCATTACTTGCGCCATATGGTGTAAATCAACAACATAGCGACGCCCTATTGCTGCCTCCCTCATGGCATGACGCCGGCGATGTGCGCTTTTTATTAGGTACCGATGATTTAGGCCGGGATGTACTCTCACGACTAATGAATGGCGCAACCTACACTTTTGGTTTGTCGGTTGTTGCGGCCTTAATTACTACTGTGATTGGCGTGTTAGTGGGCACCTTTGCGGGTATCAGCCGTGGTATTCGCTCAAGCTTTTTGAACCACTTACTCGATATTACCTTATCAATTCCATCGCTGTTACTAGCCATCATTATTATTGCAATTTTAGGCCCTGGCCTGATGAATACCGTTTGGGCGATTATTTTAGCCTTATTGCCACAGTTTATTCATTCGGTACGTAATTTGATTGTTGAAGAACTCAACAAAGACTACATTACAGCGTTTAAACTTGATGGCGCTTCAAACTGGCATATTCTTGCTCGTGGGATCTTTCCGAACATTTACGAACACATTGTGGTTATTTTTACCATGGCGCTCTCTACAGCCATCTTGGATATCTCGGCACTTGGCTTTTTAAAACTGGGGGCACAGCCACCCACTACTGAGTGGGGAGCAATTTTGGCAGAAAACCTTGGTTTAATTTACCTTGCCCCTTGGACTGTAGGCTTACCGGGCGTATTATTATTTTTAGCGGTACTGTCTACCAATTTAGTGGGTGATGGGTTACGCCAAGTGCTTAAAGAACGTAAGGCCGACTAACTATGCAATTACTCGACATTCGCAATCTAACGATAGAGTTACGCACCTCAGATACCGTTATTCGTGCGGTTGATAGGGTCAGTTTGACCTTAAAAGAAGGTGAAGTACACGCATTAGTTGGTGAATCAGGTTCAGGTAAAAGTCTCATCGCTAAAGCTATCGTCGGCGTACTAAATAAACGTTGGCATATTACGGCTGATCGCATGCACTGGCGTGGTGTTGACTTAATGCGTTTATCAAACGAACAGCGCCGTAAACTAGTTGGTCAAGACATTGCAATGATTTACCAAGATCCAAGCCGCTGCCTTGACCCAACTGCTAAAATATTTGACCAAATTGCCGAAACTTTACCTACACAAGCGACCAGTGGCTTTTTCTTAAAACGTAATAAACAGCGTAAAGACAGAGTAAAAGCGTTAATCCACAAGGTAGGTATTAAAGATCATAAAAAGGTACTCGACAGCTACCCTCATGAGCTCTCTGAAGGTATTTGTCAAAAAGTGATGATTGCCATGGCCATTGCGCGTACCCCAAAACTATTGATTGCCGATGAGCCAACTACCGCCCTTGAGAGCACCACGCGTGCGCAAGTATTTAGACTATTAAAAAGCTTGAATCAGCTAAAGAATATGTCGATTTTGATGATCTCACACGAACTTGAAGAGATTATTGAGTGGTCTCACGGTATGCATGTTTTGTACTGCGGACAAATGGTTGAAGCAGGCCCGACGAACCGTATTTTTAGCCAGCCACATCACCCCTATACACAAGCGCTATTAAAAAGCTTACCTGACTACGAACAAGGCCTTGCTCATAAAGAACCTTTTTATGCGCTTAAAGGCACAATACCTACATTGCAGCATTTACCAATAGGCTGCCGATTAGGGCCGCGCTGTCCGCAAGCGCAAAAAGAGTGTGTGGTTACACCAAAATTAACTAAACACCATAGTCACAGTTATGCCTGTCATTTTCCGTTAATTAAGGCGATGAAATAATGCAACCGCTGCTAAAAGTTCAAGCGTTATCGAAAAGTTTTAACTTGCGAGCAGGTTTGTTTGCTCGAAAACGCTTTTCTGTTTTAAAAGATATTTCGTTTTGCTTAAGCCAAGGTGAGACCATTGCTATTATCGGTGAAACCGGCTCAGGCAAAAGTACTCTTGCAAAGTTATTAGCGGGCGCTGACAGTGCCGATAAAGGACAGATATTGCTCGATGGTAATATTATAGAAAATGATGGTATACGTGATAACGACTGCCGCCACATTCGCTTGATTTTCCAAGATTCTGAGGCGTCATTAAATCCGGGTTTAACTATCGGCGACATGCTGAACGATTGTTTACAGTACAACACTGATTTAAACAAAGATGAGCGAGAAGAAAAAATAAAACAAACCCTCGCAAAAGTGGGCTTGCTGTTAGATCATCAACATTATTACCCACACATGTTTAGTAGTGGCCAATTGCAACGTATAGCACTTGCACGGGCTTTAATTTTAGATCCCAAGGTTGTAGTGCTTGATGAAGCGTTATCGTCTCTAGACCCTTCTGTGCGCGCACAAACGGTAAACTTATTACTACGCCTACAAAAAGATACTGGACTTAGCTATGTGCTTATTACCCATCATCTAAGTCTGGTGCGCCACATCAGCGACCAGCTCGTAGTACTTGATCACGGCGAGATTGTTGAATACGGCCAAACCGAAGCAATTTTCCAAGACCCACAATCTAAAGTAACACAGAAATTGTTGAACTGCTGACATTGAAGTGTCAGCCGTCAACTTTAAATTTAATTCGGCGTTAAACGCCCCCCTTCGCGAGTATGTTGATATCTCTATTAACTTTACTCTTTCCCCTTACTGCTTTACATCAATTCTATCACCATGGCTTGGTGGTGTAGATGTAACAATAAAATGCAGTGGTTCAGTACCTTGATTACTTAGCTGATGAGCTCGGCCAGCACTTACATGCAAACCTTGTTGCGCAGTGAGTTTGTGTAATTGGCCATCAAGTTCAATGGTGGCACAACCACTAAGTACGAAGAAAAATTGTTCTGCATGCTCATGGTAGTGTTTTACTTCAGCCTCACCTGCTGGGACATGCTCTTGAATAACACTCAGCGCATTAGATTTTACCAAATGCCAACCGTCGCAATTGTTACCCCACTTGTAGTGCTCTGCTGTTTGTTTATCTATAGTGCTCAAAACTTTTTATACATCCCTTGGCTTTGTGGTGCGACAAACTTGTAGCCAAGCTTTTCGTAAAAACCTGGTTTGTCAGCGACCATAGTGACATAGCTGCCTTCAAAAGCGGCAGCTTCAATGTAACGGTCTACATGTTCCATAATTTGACGCCCTAGCCCTTTACCTTGATATTCAGGTGATACAGCAATATCAACTACCTCAAAATTACAACCACCATCACCAATAACACGGCCCATGCCAATCAACTCATCGTCTTTGCGAACACAAATAACATAAAGAGAGTTTGGCAGCCCTGCTTTCGCCGCAGCTAATGAACGAGCTGATAAGCCGGCCTTAAGGCGCATTGCACAGTATTCTTCCGCACTTGGTAACTGCTCTATTAGGCGATACTCCATAAATGCTCCTTTGATACCTATTCACGAGTTAGAATTACCTGAAAAGTTAACAAAAAAGGCGCCATAAGGCGCCTTTTATTTAAGTCATTTTGCTACTTATTCAGCAGCTTGTACAACTTTTGGTACTTTTACATCTGCTTGCGCTTTAAGTGCAGCAATGAATACCATGTAGTTTTTATTCACTTGAGCCATAGTGATGTTTTGTTTTTGTTGTTCGTTAATATCGGTGCTTTGTGCTTCATTCACTGCTTTTAAAGCAACGATAGCAGAGTCACCATTATTCAGATCAACAACATCTACCACTGGCGTATCCTGAGGATGCGGCATTTTAAATACTTGCTGTACAATTGCCGGAGACACAGTATACGCTTGACGAGCAAGTGCAGACTCTTGACGCACTTCAATACCTTCGGCAGTAGCAACATCATTTAAGCTCTTACCTGCTTCGATATCTGCAAATAAAGTACGTGCTTTTTCTTTAGCAAGTTCAGAGGCTTTCTGTGCAACCAGTGTTGCTTTAATTTGCTCTGATACATCTTCAAGTGGCTTAGTCGTTGCTGGTTTATGGTCGTTTACACGAACAACAACAGCGTGCTCATCACCCACTTCAATAACCTCTGAGTTCATACGATCTTCTAACACTTCAGGAGAGAAAATTGCAGTAACAACTTGCGGGTTATTTAAAGGCTCTGGTAATGAGTTACGTGTCACAAGTTCTGTTTTCTGTACTTCAACACCGGCTGCGTCTGCAGCGTCTGTTAATGTATCAGAAATTTCAAAAGCAATTTCTCCCATTTGAGTTTGCTTTTCATAAAACGCATTCACTTTCTTAGTACGTTCAAGTTCAGCACGAAGCTCATCTTTTACGTCAGCATACGGTTTAACTTGCTGATTTTGAATATCAGTGAGCTTGATGATGTGATAGCCGAATTCTGATTCAACAACGTCAGAAATGTCACCTTTGTTCTCAAGTGCATACGTTGCATCTTCAAAAGCTGGGTCCATCATGTCACGTTCGATCCAATCAAGATCACCGCCCATTTCAGCACTCACAACGTCATCCGAAGATGATTCAGCTAGCTCAGCAAAATCAGCACCGTTTTGCAGTTGTGCTAATAGCTCTTCAGCTTTCGCTTTTGCTGCATCATCGTCTTCACTGTTATCAATTAAGATGTGTGATACACGACGCTTTTCAGGCTCAATATATTGTGCGCTGTTTTGATCGTAGTATGCTTTGATATCTTCTTCTGAAACACTTGAATCCAACGTTAAGTTTGCAGCATTTAAATCAATATAGCTGACAGATACTTGTTCAGGCGCTAAAAATTGCGGTTGATTTAATTCATAGTAATCTGCAATTTCTTGCTCTGTTACTTCAATACCCGCTTGTAATGATTCTTTTGACACAACTAAATAGTCAATACTACGAGTTTGCTGTTGAAGCGCTACAGTATTATTTAATTCGTTTTCAAGAATAAAGTCAGTACCAGCAACTGCACCAACAAGTTGGCTGCGAGTCATGTCTTTACGTAAGTACTCTCGGAAAGCGTCTGGCTGGAAGTTCATCTGACGAATAACTTGTAAGTAACGATCGTTGCTAAATTGGCCGCCAACTTGGAAGTAAGGCATTTCTAAAATAGCTTTACGAACACTCTCATCACTTACACGAAGGCCTAACTCTGCCGCTAGTTGAGTTTGCAATTCTTGTTGTACTAAGCGGTCAATCACGCCTTGGCGAATTTGTGCCATGTAATTTGGATCAGCTGCGATTTGTGCAAAGTATTCACCAAACTGTTGCTCTAAACGATTGCGTTCATTTTGGTAAGCACGGCTGAACTCGGTTTGGCTAATTTTAACTCCATTTACTTCTGCAACGGGTTGCTCTGTGGTTTGTCCTAAATAACCACCAATCCCAGCTAAAGCAAAAGATAAAATCACCGCGCCTAAAATAATTTTGGCTGCAGGTCCCTGCGAACCTTCTCTGATTTTCTCAAGCATTTATCTATCTCTATTCTGATCAGGTACAAAATATACCAATTAGCATAATCAAGGATGATTGCTGATTGATATCAACCCTGCTCATGTAAAAAAAGCGTATCTTACCAGATACGCTTTTTCACTTGAAGTAACTGGTGATAAGTTACCTAAATTCTATTTAAGTGTCCTTAGGTATCCTCACCAACTAATCTTATTGATTAGTTTACTGCGTCTTTCAGCGCTTTACCTGCTTTGAAAGAAGGGATATTTGCCGCAGCAATCTGGATAGTCTCACCAGTTTGCGGGTTACGACCTGAACGTGCTGCACGCTCACGTACTGAGAAAGTACCAAAGCCAACAAGCGCCACTGAGTCGCCATCTTTAAGAGCGCCTGAAACAGCCTCGATGAATGAATCTAGTGCACGACCTGCAGCCGCTTTAGAAATGTCAGCGTCAGCTGCGATTTGATCGATTAATTGAGATTTATTCACAATATCATCCTCTTTCATTGTTATTATCAAGAGCGATTATTTTTTAAAAAATAACATCACTGTTTTGAAAATTTATAAGCAAATTAAATTTATGCTCAGTTTATTATATTTTTCTCAACCCTAGGCCACATAAGGCCTAGGCTTGAAAACTAGTGCTTAACTTATCATACCCTTAGTATTTGAAAAGCCCCTAAATGCACTTTTTTGCGGTTTTTTACTGGTTTTTTTCAGTTTCGACAGAAAAACTCTCAACTGGGTGCTTTAAAGCCAGCTTTAAAACGTCATCAATCCATGTAACTGGGTGAATTTCAAGGCCCTCTAATACATTGTTTGGGATCTCTTTTAAGTCACGTTCGTTAATTTTTGGAATAATAACGGTTTTAATACCACCACGATGAGCCGCTAGTAACTTTTCTTTTAAGCCACCAATCGGTAACACTTCACCACGTAAAGTGATTTCACCTGTCATAGCAACATCAGAACGTACCGGGTTACCTGTTAAGCTCGAGACTAAACCAGTTACCATTGCAATACCCGCACTTGGGCCATCTTTTGGTGTTGCTCCCTCTGGTACGTGAACATGGATATCACGTTTTTCATGGAAGTCGCTATTAATACGTAATTTTTCAGCACGATTACGAACAACCGTCATGGCCGCTTGAATCGACTCTTGCATTACATCACCAAGTGAACCGGTGAAAGTAAGTTTACCTTTACCTGGAACAGCAGCTGATTCGATAGTCAGTAAATCACCACCTACTTCAGTCCACGCTAATCCGGTTACTTGACCAATGCGGTCACCATCTTCAGCTTTACCATAGTCAAAGCGTTGTACACCTAAAAACTCTTCTAGATTATCTTCATCGATAGTCACTTTTTTAGTGTCTTTATCTAACAAGATATTCTTAACAGCTTTACGGCAAAGTTTAGATACTTCACGCTCTAGGTTACGCACACCGGCTTCGCGAGTGTAGTAGCGAATAATGCCAATAATTGCACTATCAGCTATTTCAACTTCACCCTCTTTTAGACCATTACGCTTCACTTGCTTTGGAATTAAATGCTGCTTAGCAATATTCAGCTTCTCGTCTTCGGTGTAACCCGATAGACGAATAACCTCCATACGGTCTAGTAACGGGCCTGGAATGTTGAAGCTATTTGATGTTGCAACGAACATTACGTCTGATAAATCGTAATCAACTTCTAGGTAATGATCAGCAAAATGACTATTTTGCTCAGGATCAAGCACCTCAAGTAATGCTGATGCTGGGTCACCACGCATATCAGAAGACATCTTATCGATTTCATCTAATAAGAATAATGGGTTTTTCACGCCGACTTTGGTCATATTCTGGATTAACTTACCAGGCATAGAACCAATGTAAGTACGACGATGACCACGAATTTCAGCTTCATCACGAACGCCACCAAGGGCCATACGAACATATTTACGACCAGTAGAACGTGCAATTGACTGACCTAATGAGGTTTTACCCACACCAGGAGGGCCGACTAAACATAAAATTGGGCCTTTGAGTTTATTAGTACGTTGTTGTACCGCAAGATACTCAATAATGCGTTCTTTTACTTTATCTAGACCATGATGATCGCTGTCTAAAATCTTTTGTGCGCCAGCTAAGTCTTTTTTCACCTTAGAGCGTTTTTTCCAAGGCACATTGATAAGCGTATCAATGTACGAGCGCACTACGGTTGCTTCAGCCGACATAGGCGACATCATTTTTAATTTAGATAACTCTGCGTTCGCTTTTTCTTGCGCTTCTTTAGGCATACCTGACTCTTCGATGCGTTTTTTAATTGCTTCGAATTCATCGGGTACATCATCAAGTTCGCCAAGCTCTTTTTGAATCGCTTTCATTTGCTCGTTGAGGTAATACTCTCGCTGCGATTTTTCCATCTGCTTTTTAACGCGAGTACGGATTTTCTTCTCAACTTGCAGTAAGTCAATTTCACCTTCCATCAGCGCCATTAGGTATTCAAGACGCTCAGTGACATCAGCTATCTCAAGTACTTTTTGCTTTTCAGGCACTTTCAGTGGCATATGAGCTGCCATAGTATCTGCAAGACGTGCGGCTTCATCAATACCTGATACAGAAGTGAGTACTTCTGGTGGAATCTTCTTATTAAGCTTTACATAGCCTTCAAATTGGCTAATTGCGCTGCGTATGAAGACATCCTGCTCTTGTTCATCAATATGGTTTGACTCAATAAACTGCGCTTCAGCTACAAAGAAATCATCATTGTCTAGAAATGTTTCTACTTTCGCGCGTTGAGTGCCTTCAACCAACACTTTAACGGTGCCATCAGGTAGTTTTAATAACTGAAGTACTGTGGCAATGGTGCCAACACGGTAGATATCGTCTTGCTGCGGATCATCAACAGAGGCGTCTTTTTGCGCCACTAGGAAAATTTGTTTGTCCTTGTCCATCGCCGCTTCTAGGCATTTTATTGATTTTTCACGACCAACAAATAGCGGGATCACCATGTGCGGGTATACCACAACATCGCGCAGTGCCAACACGGGGATTTCGACTCGATCGGTTCTCTCAAGCGTCATTATATTCTCTTCGCACTTCATTTATTTTAAAGATTACTCAAGTATATGGGGATATGTAAGGGAAAGTTCAACATATTTGTAAAAAAAGGAGCCTTTGGCTCCTTTTTTATACTTAACTGATTAAATATTAATCTATTAAAGCTTTATTCTGATGCAGCTTTGTCTTGATTACCACTTTGGTAAATTAAGATTGGGTCTGATTCACCTTTAATAACGGTTTCATCAATAACCACTTTGCTTACATCATCCATTGAAGGCAACTCATACATAGTATCAAGTAACACACCCTCAACAATTGAACGCAAGCCACGTGCACCTGTTTTACGCTCCATTGCTTTGTGAGCAATCGCACTGAGCGCATCTTCACGGAACTCAAGCTCAACATCTTCCATTGCAAATAATGCAGAGAATTGCTTAGTTAGAGCATTCTTTGGTTCGCTAAGAATTTGAATAAGTGCCGCTTCATCTAGTTCTGTCAGTGTAGCGACAACAGGAAGACGACCAATAAATTCCGGTATTAAGCCGTATTTAACAAGATCTTCTGGCTCTACATCTTTAAACGTTTCGCTTAAACTACGGCTACTTGCCGATTGCTTAACTTGAGCGCCAAAACCAATACCTGTATTTTTGTGGCTACGCTGTTCGATCACTTTATCAAGGCCAGCAAATGCACCGCCACAAATAAATAGAATCTTCGATGTATCAACTTGCAAGAATTCTTGCTGCGGATGCTTACGTCCACCTTGTGGTGGTACAGACGCAACCGTACCTTCAATCAGTTTAAGTAACGCTTGTTGCACACCTTCGCCCGATACGTCACGAGTGATCGATGGGTTATCAGACTTACGAGAAATCTTGTCAATTTCATCAATGTAAACAATACCACGCTGCGCTTTCTCAACGTCGTAGTCACATTTTTGCAGTAGCTTCTGAATGATGTTTTCAACATCTTCACCAACATAACCTGCTTCTGTCAGCGTAGTCGCATCAGCCATAGTGAAAGGTACATCGAGCAAACGAGCCATGGTTTCAGCAAGTAATGTTTTACCACTACCAGTAGGACCAATTAATAGGATGTTACTCTTACCTAGCTCAATTTCTGCATTAATACTTTGATTACGAAGGCGTTTGTAGTGATTGTATACCGCTACCGACAGCACTTTTTTTGCATGATCTTGGCCAATAACATAATCATCTAAGTGATTACGAATTTCTTTTGGAACAGGCAATTTATCAGACGCATTATGCTTTGGCGCAATGTCTTTGATTTCTTCCCTGATGATATCATTACACAGCTCAACACATTCATCACAAATGTATACTGAAGGGCCGGCAATAAGTTTACGAACTTCATGCTGGCTTTTGCCACAAAAAGAGCAGTATAACAATTTATTACTTTTGTCGCCGTCTGTAGGAGTGTCAGACATTCAGCTACCTCATTTATTACGTTGGCAGCAGCACTGGGCTACTGCTAATTCACTATGTTTAACTATATCAAAGAATATCAGTTTTCGCATAGTAAAGGGTGATAGCTAACAATACGTTATTATTAGCTATTCAGATTACTTCGTTTCGCGGCTAGAGAATACAGAGTCAACTAGGCCGTATTCAACCGCTTCGCTTGCGGTCATAAAGTTATCACGGTCAGTATCGCGTGATACGACCTCTAATGGTTGACCTGTGTGCTCTGCCATCAAACGGTTTAACTTATCTTTAATCGATAAGATTTCGCGCGCATGAATTTCGAAGTCAGATGCTTGACCTTGGAAACCACCTAATGGTTGGTGGATCATCACGCGTGAGTTAGGTAAACAAAAACGCTTACCTTTAGCGCCACCTGATAACAAAAAAGCACCCATACTAGCTGCTTGACCCACACAAATAGTGCTTACATCAGGTTTAATGAAATTCATTGTATCGTAGATTGCCATACCAGCAGTTACAGAGCCACCTGGCGAATTGATATAAAGATAAATATCTTTTTCTGGGTTTTCTGATTCTAAAAACAGCATTTGTGCAAGAATCAGGTTTGCCATGTTATCTTCAACTTGGCCTGTTAAGAAAATAATGCGCTCTTTTAAAAGACGTGAGTAAATATCATATGAGCGCTCCCCTTTTGCTGTTTGCTCAACAACCATAGGGACTAATGCGTTTAGAGGGTCTATCATACCGCTATTCATTCTTATTTAATTCCTTATCCGCTGCGACTCATCCTTACTATAAGGAAAGCACATTAATACTAATGTTAATTAAAGTAACTGTTCAATCTTTTTAACTATATGTGAACGGTTCGGCACTATTTCAATCTTTACTGAAAAATGTTCTGAAATAACATCTAGTATTGTCGGTTTTTGTGAAACTTGCTACCACAAACTAAAATGGCCCGGGTACGCTGTAAATATACAGAGTAACACGAGCCATTTAATCGCTAGCGAGAGCTTAAGTCAATGACTTATTAAGCACCTTGCTGTGGATTCATGATGTCGTCGAATGCTTTTTCAACTTCAGTCACGTTTGCTTTAGCTAGGATAGCTTCAACTGCTTGCTCTTCCATCGCTACGTTACGCATTTGTTGCATAAGTTGATCATTTGACTTGTAGTATTCTACAACTTCAGTTGGATCTTCGTATGCAGAAGCTACAGTTGCGATTAACTCTTCAACTTTAGCGTCGTCAACTTTAAGCTCGTTCGCCTTGATAACTTCACCTAGTAATAGGCCAGTCTTAACGCGAGTTACAGCTTGCTCGTGGAATAATTCAGCTGGAAGCTCAGGCATGTTTTTAGCATCGCCACCAAAACGTTGTGCAGCTTGCTGACGTAGTGCATCAATTTCTTGATCAACTAGCGCTTTAGGCACTTCGATTTCGTTGTTAGCTAAAAGACCTTTGATAGCTTGGTCTTTAACGTTAGCTTTAACCGCTTGGTCAAGCTCACGTGTCATGTTCTTTTTAACTTCTTCTTTAAGAGCGTCAACACCGCCTTCAGCTACACCGAATTTAGTTGCGAACTCATCGTTAAGCTCAGGAAGCTCTTGAGTTTCAACTTTCTTAACAGTGATTGCGAAAGAAGCAGCTTTACCTTTAAGGTTTTCAGCATGGTACTCTTCAGGGAAAGTTACTTCAGCAACAACTTCTTCGCCCGCTTTTTTACCAACGATGTTGTCTTCAAAACCTGGGATCATACGACCTTGACCAAGTTCTAGTGGGAAGTCTTCAGCTTTACCGCCTTCGAACTCTTCACCGTCGATAGAACCAACGAAATCGATAGTTACGCGATCGTTCTCGCCTGCAGCTGCATCAACTTCAGCCCAAGAAGCGTGTTGCTTACGTAAAGTTTCTAGCATGTTAGCTAGGTCTTCGTCAGTTACAGATACTGCTGGTTTTTCAACAGCAATTTTATCTAAACCTTGGATTTCAACTTCTGGGTAAACTTCAAACGTTGCATCGAATTCTAAATCTTTACCAGCTTCTAATGCTTTAGGTGCGAAAGTTGGAGCACCCGCTGGGTTAATTTTTTCTGAAACGATTGCTTCGATGTAGTTGCGTTGCATTAATTCGCCAGCAACTTCTTGACGCACTGCTGCACCGTAACGCTTGTTGATGATAGACGCAGGTACTTTACCTGGGCGGAAACCATCGATACGCTGGGTTTTAGACAGTTGTTGTAAGCGTTTTTTAACTTCAGTCTCAACGTTCTCTGCAGGAACGGTGATGGTCAGACGGCGCTCAAGGCCTTGAGTCGTCTCAACAGAAACTTGCATGATTTACCTCAATCTTCAATTTTGGCGACTGTTCGCCTTCCTTACAAACAAGGTGATCTCCATGAGTGATAGCAAGTTTTAATGCTGAAAAATTCAACTTAAAACGGCGCATTGTAACCATGAGATACCATTGCTGCTTTGCCTCTATGGGCACTATGTTAAACAATAGACGCGGCATTATAACCTAATATTTATGATAGTCGAGTCTAGGGGGCAATTATTTGGCGTATATAGCAGCATTCAGCGTTTAAGTGCTGAAAAAACGAACGCAGTAAAATAACAAAGTTAAATTAGGCTGATTTAAAGGAGGTATTTAGATATTAAGAAGTGGTCGGCAATGCAGGATTTGAATCTGCGACTGAATTGGATATACCCAAACCAATCGTTCTTTGACCATAAATCTTTAAAAGTGGTCGGCGATGCAGGATTTGAACCTGCGACCCCTTGGACCCAAACCAAGTGCGCTACCAAACTGCGCTAATCGCCGATACTGAGAGAAGCTTTGAAAATTAAGACCACTTTAGAAAAGTGGTCGGCGATGCAGGATTTGAACCTGCGACCCCTTGGACCCAAACCAAGTGCGCTACCAAACTGCGCTAATCGCCGAAATCTTAAGTAAATTGGGGTGACTGATGGGGCTCGAACCCACGACAACCGGAATCACAATCCGGGGCTCTACCAACTGAGCTACAATCACCACGGCATTTACATATTTTCAAATGGCGCACCCGGAAGGATTCGAACCTTCGACCAACGCCTTAGAAGGGCGTTGCTCTATCCAGCTGAGCTACGGGCGCATCGAAAACTTCAAAAGTTTGCCTGTAAGCACCGCTTCTTAAAGAAGAAGTGGTCGGCGATGCAGGATTTGAACCTGCGACCCCTTGGACCCAAACCAAGTGCGCTACCAAACTGCGCTAATCGCCGATGCTTACTGTTGTTTGCGAGTGACCTCGTTAACAACGGGGTGCATAATAGTGATTTGGCCGTGTTAGGTCAAACTTTTTTTTAAGAAAATAATTCAATCGGTCACTTTTAGTTCATAATGGTTAAATATTGCAAATATAAGCTAAAATTTGAACTCTTTTTTATAAAGTATCGCTTTATATACAATTGCATCTTGGCGCTATGATGCTTTTCTGCGAAAATACACAACATTAATAAATATGATCAAACAAACATGTTTTGTGTATCCACGCCCCCTTTATTGGATGATCATATTTTGATGTATCAGTATCAAGTTAACTAACCCCAATGAAAGGTCACCCATGACGGCAAACATCATCGATGGTAAAGCAATAGCTAAACAAGTACGCAGTAATGTAGCTGAACGTGTTGCAGAGCGTGTAGCAAACGGTTTACGTGCACCAGGACTAGCAGTAGTGTTAGTTGGTCAAGACCCAGCAAGCCAAGTCTATGTTGGCTCTAAGCGTAAAGCATGTGAAGAAGTCGGCTTTGTATCTAAGTCTTACGATTTACCTGGCGACACCACAGAACACGACTTACTTGCTTTAATTGACCAACTTAATGAAGACAAAGAAGTAGACGGTATCTTAGTGCAACTGCCTTTACCACAAGGCCTTGATGCTGAAAAAATTCTTGAGCGTATTACTCCTCATAAAGATGTTGATGGTTTCCACCCTTACAATATTGGTCGTTTAGCACAGCGTATGCCGGCACTTCGTCCTTGTACGCCAAAGGGGATCATCACCCTACTCGACTCTACAGGTGTTCGCTATAAAGGGATGCATGCAGTCGTTGTTGGCGCTTCTAACATTGTTGGTCGTCCTATGTCGCTTGAGCTTTTACTTGCTGGCTGTACAACAACGGTATGTCACAAGTTTACACAAGATTTAGAAACACATGTTCGCCGCGCTGATTTATTAGTGGTTGCGGTTGGTAAACCTGAGTTTATTCCGGGTGACTGGGTGAAAGAAGGCGCTATTGTGATTGATGTGGGTATTAACCGTCTTGAATCAGGAAAGCTTGTTGGTGATGTTCAATATGATGTTGCTGAACAAAAAGCGCATTTCATTACACCTGTACCAGGTGGTGTTGGCCCGATGACTGTTGCAAGCTTAATTGAAAATACGCTTGAAGCATGTGAAAAATATCACAGCTAAGAAGAGCTAAATTATTGCAAAAGGCTGCCAATGGGCAGCCTTTTTTGCTTTTAAGTTTTTTGTTGTTTGAACTGCTTAAGCTTTAGCATCTGAGGTAGCACTGAAAATACAATCATCATAAACATCAATAGGTATTGCCAGTCTTGGTATTGTTCGTTTATGAGCAAAACAGCGCATACAATTCCCGCGATTGGGTTGGCAATGGTGCCGAATGAAAACTCAGCCACACTCATGCGCCCTAATAACCAAACATACAGAGTATAGGCAATGGCAGTATTGGGCACGATTAACCAAAATAGCGCAGAGTATTGCAGCGCTGAAATAGGCTCAAATACCACTTGGTATTGCTCTGGGTTTAGCAAACTTCCATCGATAAAAGCAGCTAGCAATAATATGCTGCCACCAATGATTAATTGCCAAGTAAGCACAACCCACCAATGTATATGCACCGACAAACTTTGTACTAAGGTGCTACCAATCACAATAGTAAGTAAGGCACCCAATAAAGCCGCCACTCCCAATACATTTAATGACACGTGTGCTGGGTCAAACAACAACCACGCCAGTACAACCAAGGCTATGGCGCAAAATGCTTGAACTCTTGCTGGACGCTGTCCTTTTACAATCCATGCATACAGCAAAGCGACAACCGGCACTGACACCATCCCCACCCCAGCAATAGCTGCAGGAAGATTCACCGCCATGATAAAAATAAACGCAAAAAACAGCGCTATATTCACAGCACCTAAAGTCAATAAACTTGGCCACTGTGAACGAGTTGGTAAACTAGGCTTAACTAATAAAAGTAATAATCCTGCAGGCAATGCGCGCAATGCACCTAATAATAATGGCGGCCAATCTGGAGTGGCATATTTAGTCACAGCATAGGTAGTACCCCATAAAAAAGCAGGGATCATGGCAAGTAAGATATTCAATGTAAGTCCTTGTTAGTGAAAAGTAGCGTAAAAATAAAACCTCAAGTAAGGTTTAGGTCAATAGCTATACCCAGTTAAAAACAAAAAAGGTTGCCTCTTGGCAACCTTTTCAATTTGTAATATCTCGGTGGATACTTAAGCTTTACGCCATGTTGTTTTACCCGCAGAATCTTCGAGTACAACACCGAGTGCATTAAGTGCATCACGGGCTTCATCAGCAGCTGCCCAATCTTTGCTGGCACGAGCTTCGTTACGTTTTGCAATCAAGGCTTCGATGTGTGCGACTTCGTCATCAGCTTGGCCACCTTGTAGGAAGGCTTCTGGGTCTTGTTGTGCAACGCCTAATACCTCTGCAACACTGCGAAGTACATAAGCCAACTTACCAGCTTGTTCTGCATCGCTGTCTTTAACACGATTTAGTTCTTTCGCAAGCTCAAATAACACAGGTAGTGCTTCTGGCGTATTAAAGTCATCATCCATCGCTTTTCTGAATTTAGCCACGTATTCATTGCTGGCTAAATCACATTCGATTGGTGTTACCCCGCGCAGTGCAGTGTAAATACGCTCAAGTGACGAACGTGCTTGCTCTAAATTTTCTTGCGAATAGTTAAGCTGGCTACGGTAATGACCTGAAATTAAGAAGTAACGAACTGACTCAGCATCGTACTCTTTCAATACGTCACGCACGGTAAAGAAGTTGTTTAATGACTTAGACATCTTCTCTTTATTAACCTGTACCATACCTGTGTGGATCCACGTATTAACGTACTTGCCGTTATTTGCACAGCATGACTGAGCAATTTCGTTTTCATGGTGTGGGAATTGTAAATCTGAACCACCACCGTGAATATCAAAATGCTCACCTAAATGCTTAGAGCTCATTGCCGAACATTCGATGTGCCATCCTGGACGACCCTCACCCCATGGTGATGACCACGAAGGCTCACCTGGCTTGGCTTTTTTCCATAGCACGAAATCAAGTGGATCTTGCTTATCTTGAGCAACTTCAACGCGTGAGCCTGCTTGTAGCATGGTTAAGTCTTGTTGTGATAAAGCACCGTATTGCTCAAATGTAGAGACATCAAACAATACATCACCATCAGCTGCAATGTAGGCATGGCCTTTCGCAATTAAACGTTCAACCATAGCGATGATTTCATCCATATGGTTTGTTACGGTTGGCTCAACATCAGGACGCAACATATTTAAGCTGTCGAAGTCTTCATGCATTGCTTTAGTCATGCGAGTCGTTAAATCATTGATAGACTCGCCGTTTTCGTTAGCACGTTTGATAATTTTGTCGTCAACATCGGTGATGTTACGTACATATTTTAAATCGTAGCCGATGTGACGAAGGTAACGAACAATTACGTCAAAGCCTACAAATGTACGTGCATGACCGATATGGCAGTAATCATAAATGGTGATACCACACACATACATGTCGATTTTGCCATCAACAAGGGGTTTAAACTGCTCTTTTTGTCGCGTAAGTGTGTTGTAAATTTGTACCATTTATAAAATGTCCTTAACGGTGTTTCGAGATTCTCTATGTTAACACTTGCAAAGCCGCTGCTCTAGCGCTTTATCAATTGAATAAGCACTTTGTTAATCGTTTTAAACAAGCTCTTTGTTAATCAAAGACAACTACTATAAAATAGTGCCATTATTAAACCAGATATAGGAAACCTCATGGTTGTACTACACACAAACTTTGGTGACATCACCATCAAAATGCACGAAAACGATGCACCAAACACAGTTAAAAACTTCTTAGAGTATGCAAACTCTGGCTTTTATAACGGCACTATCTTTCACCGTGTAATTGATGGTTTTATGGTACAAGGCGGTGGCTTTGAGCCAGGTATGGTTCAAAAAGAAGTAAACAACCCTATCGAAAACGAAGCAAACAATGGCCTTGCAAATAAAGTAGGCACATTAGCAATGGCGCGCACGCCGGATCCACATTCAGCAACTGCGCAGTTTTTCATTAACGTTAACGACAATGACTTCTTAAACTTCAGCAGTGAAACTTCACAAGGCTGGGGCTACTGCGTGTTTGCAGAAGTTGTTGAAGGTATGGACGTGGTAAACAAAATCAAAGGTGTTGCAACTGGCAGCGCAGGTTTCCACCAAGACGTACCACTTGAAGATGTAATTATCGAAAAAGTAACGGTTAGCTAATTTAATCGTTTAGTACTTTTTTAAGCGGGCCTTTGCCCGCTTTTTTGCGAGTAACCATGAAACAAAGTTATTTTATTGCCGATCTCCACTTAACAGAAAACCGCCCAGACATCACTGCGGCATTTTTTGATTTTCTTGATAGCAAGATTATTAATGATGACGTTGATGCCCTGTATATTTTAGGTGACTTTTTTGAAGTATGGGTAGGTGATGACTATCAAACTGACCTTTCAGTGAGCGTTGCCACACGTTTAAGCCAGGTAAGTGAAAGTGGTACTAAGGTGTTTTTTATTCATGGTAACCGCGATTTCATTATGCGTGAAGGCTATGCCAAAAGCGCGAGTATGACTTTATTACCCGAACAAGTTGTTATTGATTTATACGGCACCCCAACGGTTATCCTGCATGGTGATGAAATGTGCACCCAAGATGTTGAATATCAAAAGTTTCGCAAAAAAAGCCGTGGTTGGTGGTGGCCAAAATTAATGCTTGCTATGCCGCTTTGGTATCGCAAAAAGATTGCTCGCAACGCCCGCGAAAAATCAAAACAAAGCCAAGCTGGTAAAGCATTAGAAATTCTTGATGTTACAGAAGATGCGGTATTAACCATGTTTAAAAAACATCAGGTTAAGAATATGATCCATGGTCATACCCACCGCCCTAATGTTCACTACTATAATGTTAATGGCGATACCCATACTCGCACCGTGCTGGGTGATTGGTATGAACAAGGGTCATACCTAAGAGTAACTCCAGATAAACAAGAGCTAATTTACACTCCGCTTTAAATCATCAGTTTATTAGCTATGCTTTAGTTGTGTATCAAATAAAAACGGGCATGTTAGGTGAACCGATTTATATACTTGTGTAGCTGTTTAGTGCTTAGCTTTTCGATTAATAGCCAAACCTGGCAGTTGGTCACTGAGCCTTTTCCTCCCTATTTTATTGGTGAGCAGAGTAAGCCTGGTTGGTTACATGAAGTTATTGTTGCCGCATTAAAAACTCAAGGGCAAAAAGCCAGCATAGAATATACACATTGGGCTCGCGCACTGAAGCTTGCCACGCGCCATAAACGTGTCGCAGTGCTAGGTGCTTTTTATACAAAGCAAAGAGCGAGAGATTTTACATATTCACCTTCATTAGCAACCGCACATACAGTGTTATTCAAGCGTGTTGATAGCAAAATAACTTACACTGGCTCTTTGTATTCATTAAAGCCATATACAATCAGTAAAGGTGAAGACTATGTGGTAAGTGAGCAATTTGAGCACCACCCAAACCTTAGCGTGACAACCACAGGTAGCTTGATTGAGAGCTTGTTGCTATTAAAGCATGGTCGTGTTGATTTAGTTGCAGGCACAAAAGAAGTTGCCTTGTATTGGCTCGATAATAGCGAACGCCTACAGCAAGCAAAGCAAACAGAGTTAGAAATAGTTACCCCCTATCTTGCTACTCAACACTTACATGTGATTACTGATAAAAATCACCCTCAGGCTGAGCTTTTTCAGCAAAGTTTATCTTTAGGTCTTAAAGCAATTACGGCGTCAGGCAAGCTTTTAGAGATACTGAAGCATTATAAACTGAATGAAAAAGAAATTAGTCACATTACGCAACTATATGAAAAAACCTATGCTAACTAATTTTGTTCTTTTTCAAGCCTGGCAAGGTTATCTTAAACTGGGTTGCTATTCCTTCAGGTAGGTCTTTGCTTGCAACTAGCTGGATTTTTCCGTTAAGAACACTCGTAACCCATTCATGCACAAGATACAAACCTAACCCTGTATGACCATGGTTTCTAGATGTAGTCACGAAGGGGTCAAATAAGTTACTACGCAAAGAGTCATCAATCCCACAACCATTATCAGAAACGCTAATACAAAGGTCACCTTGTTGATTTAAATGTACATGCAATTGAATTTGTTTGTTATCAACCTCGTCAAAGGCGTGAGAAATTGCATTAACGATTAAACTCTCGATAGCCTGAGAGATAATCCCAGGGCGACTAATAATGTCTTTTTTGACATCGATTTTAGTTTCTATGGTTACTTTTGAAGCTTTAAAGCGAGATTTTAAACCCAGTAGAAGATCATGGATGACTTTTTCGATATTAAAGCTAACAAGTTGATCATTCGAGCGATCATGGGCCATTTCTTTAAAGCTTTTCACATGAGCGATCGCTTTATCTAAATTTACTTTTGAGAGCGACAAATTATCGGCAATACGTTCAACACTCGTTTCTAAAAACTGTTTTGTGAACCCTTGGTCAATTTTATCTTTGAGTTGTTGATTAATTAATTGCGCATTTGATAGTGAAATAGCAGCACCACCCAATGGTGTATTCATTTCGTGGGCCACACCTGCCACCATTAAACCGAGTGATGACAACCTTTGTGCTTCAATAAGCTCACCCTGTAATTGATGCTGCTGTTTTATGTAACGTTGTAATTTAGTATTGGCTGCTAACAGCTCCTGCTGCTCGTGCTCTAAGTGTGCTCTGGCTTTAATAATCTGACGTTGGTCACGATAACTGCGTTTCAGATATAAGCCAGAAATTGATATCAAGCTTACAGCACATGCAAAAGCAATAAAAAAAGACCATAAAACAATCTCGTTTTGCACCGAATCATCAGCCTTTACCAGTACAATAATATCGTTTGTACCATTTGCGCTATTATTACCTAAGGTCATTTTTAAAAAGCTAGTTGCATGACTATGCGATGCAATAAGATCCTGAGATTTTGGCAACTGGGTGATGACTTGCCATAATTGGCTATCTTCTTTACCGAGTGTCAGCATCGGCTGCTCCAGCATAAACCCCCACTCTTTATCTTTGCGTGGATGTAACAACCAATAACCTTCACCATTAATTAATTGTATTTGTGCTTGCATGGTACTGAGTGACTTTATTTGCTGTAGAGTTTTCGACAGGTCAAAATTGACAACAATTAACCCGTTTAGAATAAAGCTATCGCTTATGGTTCGATAAGATGCTCTTAATGTTGGTTCATGTGGTGTAACAACTGCGCCGCGCTCGACATTTAAATCTATTGGCGTGATATAAACGTCCCCCTTACTGTGCTCCATCCCCTCGGTAAAATAATAACGACTACTTTTATTTTGTAGCTGTTGTTTTGGTACTAGCTCTGCTTGTCCTGCCTTAAAGTTAACACGGTACTTTTCTTGGCCTTCACTATCTAACCAACGAATTTGAGAAATGTTTTCTGCGGCTAAACCAAAGTTCACAAAATGGGTTTGTATTTGTTGCTCAAGTAATTCGTTTTCATCACTTTGCTTTAATATGTCATCGGCCACCAGCAACTTAACCACTTTTCGAACATCGCCAAGCTCTCTGCTTAAGGTGTTATGAGCGGCAAGTAAGGTGTTATCTTGCAAAAGCGTGATACTACTTTTTTGTATTTGATACTGGATCACATAAACCATCAAGCTAATTAATAAGCTAACAGCAACCATCACCATAAATTTAAAAAGTAGAATTTTTTTCAGTGACTTATATTGGCTTGTTACTTCTACCATAATAGTTAATTATACCTGCCCTTTAGCCACTGCAATGCATCATCATAAAACATGGGTTTTGCGTAATAGTAGCCCTGCCCTATGTTACACCCAGCTTCAATAAGCCAGTTGTGTTCAGCTTCTGTTTCAATGCCCTCAGCTGTTACTTCAAAGCCGAATTTTTCTGCCAGCAACATTATCATTTCGATAATGTGTTGGTTAGATTTTGACTCTTGAATATCGGTTACAAAGCAGCGATCTATTTTTATTATCTGCGCAGGAATTTCGCTAATATGGGCAAGTGATGAATAGCCAGTACCAAAATCATCAATACTAATTTTTATACCCAAGCCCGCAAAACGACATAAACATGTATTGATCTTTTCATAGTTAAAAATCGCTTGAGTCTCTGTTACTTCAAGCTCAAGTAACGAAGGTGAAATGCCATACTCCTCAATGCGTGCTGCAACCTCAACAAAGTAATCATCGGCTAACAAATCAAACGTCGATGCATTAAACGCGATTGGCAAACTAACGCCCTGCTCTGCAAATTGCTTAATCGTCTGCATTATTTTATCGAAAATAAGTTTGTCTAACTCACTGATAAGCCCTGCAGTTTCGGCAAGTGCAATAAACTCATCGGGTCTGACAAATGTTCCATCATCTCTTTGCCATCGCGCCAATGCTTCAAAACCAATCACTTCATCTGTGGTTAAATTAATCTTAGGCTGTAGGGCTACTTGAAGTTCTTTGTTGCGAATTGCAGTGCGCAACTCTTGCATAAGCTCATAGCGCCGGGTGATTGCTTTGGTATTATCTAACGTATAATAGAGAAGCTCAGCTCTTTGTGAGTTTTCATCATTAAGAGTAGACTCTGCTAAATTGAATATTTGCTCTGCGTTATGATCTTCAAAGGCGATTAGCTGCATAACTAAAATACGCACATCTAAAAACTGTTTTACCCCATCAATTTCAAAAGATTGACGTTTTAAAGAGTCAATAATACTTTCATCTTCAAATGCATGGCTTGACACTAAAACACCTAAACAATCACTTTTAAAAACAGCGATACGAGGGTGATATGGGGCTAAAGCTTGCAAAATATTCTCGCGCATTTTTAGATGTGTTTTTTTACAAAATTCATAGCCAAACCGAAAAGATTTTTCGTCAAACTGAAGTATCTCAAACACCACTAACTGAGTTTCTGCTTGTTCGTATTTGTTCATATTATCGATTTCGCGCTGGAGCCAGTTCCTGTTGGGCATGTTTAGCGTTATATCGGTGTAAGCAAGCTCAGTAAGCCGGTTCATCAGTGCAATATTCGAAAAGCCTGTACTGACATTTTCACTAAATACCTTTAGTAAAAATACATTATGCTCGTCGATGGGAACATCTGATTTAACAATCGTGATGTAATAGCTAATATCAACGTCTGCGGTATCAAAATAAAAAACACTGTAATGCTCAGAAAACACATGCTCTTTTTTATCTCTGGCTGAAATAAACGATTCCTGTGCTTCTTCACTGAGCACATCTGTGCTGAGCTCTTTACCATCAAGCCCTCTATAGCAGCCGATACTAGTTATAACTTTGGGGTGTTTATCAAAGTGCATTTCATTGCCAACGCATAATACGCCGCCTCCCTTAGATAGGTGCAAAATTTTACCTATTTCATCTAGCACCGCGTGAGAAAACGCACGTATATCGTGTTTACTATTAATGCTTCTTGCTGCATCGAGCACTAGCTGCAGTCCTTGTTTAGCACTTGAGATTTGCGAAATGTATTGATACGTACGAAGATGGCTACTAACGATAGATTTAAGCTTATCTACCGTCATATCTGACTTATTCCAGTATTCGTCAATATCAAGCGATTGCATTACTTGTGGTTCAGGAGCAAAGCTTGGTTGTCCTGTTAATAGCACTATGCGTATATCGTTATTGCCTAAAACGTGGCGAATGGTATTTACAAGCCTTAGGCCTGAATCATCTTCTTCCATTACCACATCAAGAAATACAATAGCGATATCTTTATGGCGCGATAAAACAGACGATGCCTCTGACACTGAATTTGCCGTTAATACCTCAAGAGACTCATTGTTATCTAGAGATATGGCATTAAAACTGTTTAGTAATGCTTGTTGGTAGTTTAAGTCATCTTCAACCGTTAAAACTTTCCATGTTTTTTGGGCATACGATTGTTCAGAAGCATCTTCTTTAAACTCGAAAGGCACATTAGAATCACGCATGACTTCTCCTTTTAACAACTTATGATTCTATTTTACGAATGTTAATAGCAACCTAGGTCAAAGGTAGTGCAAGATTTTAAAAGGTACAAATTATTTACTAAAACAATAAATGAATAAGTATTAGAAAAGTAATGAGAATTAGCTAATTTGGATAGGGGTAAAACCCACTAAACTTGGCAAGATAAATGAACTAGAGCGCCAAACAGGCGCTCTGATTTAATATATTATGCAGGCACACCGCTGTGAAATTTAAAGTCTTCATCTGGGGTTGAAATAAGCTCAGCTTCAAGTTGACCAAAAAATTCAACACGCTCAGTAATATCAAACTCACTGATTTCTTGCGCAAGGGTTAGATAATCTTGATAATGGCGCGCTTCAGAGCGCAGGAGTGAGATATAAAAATCACCTAAACGCTTATCAACATGCGGGGCTAATTTAGCAAAACGCTCACAAGAGCGGGCTTCGATGTAAGCACCGATAATTAACTTATCAACTAAAGCATCTGGCTCGTAAGTTTTTACATGGCGAAGCATGCCTTTAGCATAACGACACGGAGTAATACTTTTATATTCAATGCCGTACTCATCCATGATCTCCAACACTTGATAGAAGTGGTGCAGCTCTTCTTTAATAAGCATGACCATTTTATCAATGAGATCTTGCCCATATGGAGAGTTTGATTTTGGGATCATCGACTTAGTCAGCTTGTTTTTATCTGCAAGCTCTCGCCAATCACCTTCACGCTTGTAAATAAGTGTCTCAAAAGGCTTCAACCATTCAAGTAAAGCGTCGCTACTTTCTTTATCAACGGCATATTTGCGAATTAAGAACATCGCGCTTTGCGCCGCTTTTAACTCACAAATAAGGTGATCGATTAAAACTATATCTAAGTTTTCTTTTTTGGTTGCCGCAGCAATCCACTCATCAGGCGTTTCGCACTTTAAAAAAGCATGAATTGGCGCTAACAAATCAGAATAAGGCACTGAATAACTTCTCATCAAAAATCTTGGTTTGATTTTACCACATAATTAAGCCTGCATTCCATGACCCATATCAGTGCAAAGTAATTTCCTATATGCACTAAAGAGTTACATTCAATCGACTGTTTCGATTATTTCAGCTTCTTGACAAGATTTAATTACTGAACCATAACTTAATCAAAGCTGTACAAAAATAAAACAGCTACTATTCCTTTTTTATAGGGGCAACAATTATGATTTTAAACCACTTATGGGGCTTATACGCCCATCCACTCGAAGAATGGCAAACGATTGATAATCGCCATGAGAGTTTGCGCTATAGCCTATCTCATATCCTATTAATTGCATGTATCCCTTCAATTATGGGCTACTATTCGTCGGTTCACTTAGGATGGAGCATTGGTTCTGGTGAAGCTGTATTTTTAACCCATGATAGTGCATTGATGATCGCAGTAGCGATGTATTTTGCACTCATAGTAGGCGTATTTGCGCTTGCTTATCTAGCTCATTGGATGGCAGTAACATTTGGTGCTAAACCCACTTTCACACAAACCCTAGAACTTGCAGCTTATACAGCAACGCCAGTGTTTATGTCGTCATTTGCAGCATTTTTGCCAGAGCTTTGGTTTGTAGTGTGTGTTGGCTTAGTTGCACTTGCCTATTCTGTTTACCTACTTTACACAGGCGTGCCTATTCTCATGCACATACCTGAGGAAAGAGGTTTTATTTATGCAAGCTCGGTCGTTACTTGCGGGCTTATTCTGTTAGTAATTATTTTAGCTGCAACAGCTATACTCTGGACAAACGGTATTGTTCACCCCATGTTTACTTGATTTCATTATTATTTCCTTTCTTTCCAAAACAAAAAAGGAGCTGCAAAGCTCCTTTTTTATCATCTTGAAAACAGTGACTAGTCAGCGCTATTTTCTTCTTGATTATGAAGTTCTAAACCCGCAGACATAGCATTTTCACGCGTTGATTTTGCTGAATCGTTACGTAAACGGTCAATGTGGTTTAGGTACTCTTGATCAATATCGCCGGTGATGTACTGGCCATCAAATACAGACGTTTCGAAACGAGTGATTTCAGGGTTCTCTTGGCTAACCGCCGCAATCAAGTCATCTAGCGATTGATAGATAAGACCATCCGCACCAATGCTAGCATTGATATCTTCAACTTCACGACCATGAGCAATTAACTCTGCAGCCGATGGCATGTCGATACCATACACGTTCGGGAAGCGAATCTCAGGCGCAGCTGAAGCAAAGTAAACGTTCTTTGCACCTGACTCACGAGCCATCTCAACGATTTGTGCTGACGTTGTACCACGAACAATTGAGTCATCAACAAGTAATACGTTTTTACCTTTGAACTCACGGTCAATAGCATTCAGTTTTTGACGAACTGATTTCTTACGCATCTCTTGACCAGGCATGATGAAAGTACGGCCAATGTAACGGTTTTTAACAAAACCTTGGCGGTATGGCAAGTTAAGAGCTGAGGCAATCTCAAGTGCTACATCACATGATGTTTCAGGAATTGGAATAACAACGTCGATGTCTTTGTCGGCCCATTCGCGAGCGATTTTTTCACCTAACTTAGTACCCATGTTTACACGCGTTGCATAAACAGACATACGGTCAATTGTTGAATCTGGGCGCGCAAAGTAAACAAACTCGAAGATACATGGTGAGTAAGTAGCTTTTTCTGCACACGCTTGCGAGAAAAACTGACCGTCTTCAGTAACGTAAATTGCTTCACCTGGCGCAACATCACGCACAAACTCAAAACCATCAGTTTTTAATGCAACGCTTTCAGATGCAAACATATATTCAGTGCCATTTGCAGTTTCACGCTTACCAAAAACTAATGGACGAATACCGTTAGGGTCACGAAAAGCAACAATACCGTGGCCAATGATCATTGCAATTGTTGCATAACCACCTGTCACTTTGTTATTAACTTCGGTTACCGCGGTGAAAATATCTTCTGCATCTAACTTAAGCTTATTTGACTTACTTAACTCATGCGCCACGATATTAAGTAAGATTTCAGAGTCTGATGTTGTATTAACATGACGGCGAGCTTCTGAAAATAATTGCTGCTTTAATGCTTCTGCATTTGTTAAGTTACCATTGTGCGCAAGCGCAATACCAAATGGCGAGTTAACATAGAAAGGTTGCGCCTCAGACGAGCTAGATGAACCAGCTGTCGGATAGCGTACATGGCCAATACCAATAGTGCCTTGCAGACGTTTCATATGACGGGTATGAAACACATCTTTCACTAGGCCATTGGCTTTGCGTAAGCTAAACGTGTTGTTTTCAATGGTAATGATGCCCGCTGCATCTTGACCACGGTGTTGCAAAACAGTTAAGCCGTCATATAACGCCTGATTAACAGGAGAAGTGCCGACTATGCCAACGATACCACACATTAAATTTATCCTCGCCGATTAACGGTTTACCGAATTTAAAAAGCTTGAGTTGTTTTCGAGGTACGAAAAGAACCACTCAACAACAAAGCCAAATTCTGGAATCAAAATAGAGTTGCCCCACCAATGCGTATTTGGTGCACCGGTAAAAGCATCAAGAAAGAAAAGTAACGCGCTCACGACCAACACGCCACGAAGAGCACCAAACACAATGCCAAAAACACGGTCTGTGCCAGATAAACCAGTACGCTGTACAAGTTCACCTAAAATATAGTTTAGTAAACCACCCAACAGGAGTGTCGCAAAAAATAATATGGCAATTGCGGCTGCATTTCTTAAAAGGGGTTCTGAAATACTTGTTAGGAAGGATGCTAAATATTGGTAAAACAAACTAGAGATGATAAATGCGCCAGCCCACACCGCTAAAGACATTGCTTCTTTTATAAAGCCACGTATTAAACCGATGATAGTGGATAGTGCAATAATGCCAAGTATGGCGTAATCAACCCAGATCATAAGAACCAACTAGTCGTTAATTTGGGGCGCATTCTATACCCAAACCACCTGTAGATGCAAGAATTCAGCATGAGATAAAACGTATTTAGGCAAGGCATTGATTGTAGGTAATGGTGTACCCATTAGCAAAATCAATAACGCAGAGTAAATGCGTTTTAGCCATGCCCTTCGGGCGCTTCACAAGGCTTCCACTACTGTGTTGTGGCAACTTGAAAGGTACCTACATTCCTGTATTGCCACGCCGTGTATTGAAAGCCCTGTGATAGCGCTGAATCATGGATCTACAGGTGCTTTGGGTATAAGAACCACCTGTAGATGCAAGAATTCAGCATGAGATAAAACGTATTTAGGCAAGGCATTGATTGTAGGTAATGGTGTACCCATTAGCAAAATCAATAACGCAGAGTAAATGCGTTTTAGCCATGCCCTTCGGGCGCTTCACAGGGCTTCCACTACTGTGTTGTGACAACTTGAAAGGTACCTACATTCCTGTATTGCCACGCCGTGTATTGAAAGCCCTGTGATAGCGCTGAATCATGGATCTACAGGTGGTTTGGGTATCCTTTACCAGATCACTTCGTAATTTCAAACTGAGTAACTTTACCATTTAGCTTGGTTAACTGCTTTAACTCAGGAAGCTTACTCTCTAACTCTTTCTTGTTAAGTGAAGGACCTACAAAGACTTTTGTCAGTGTGCCGTTCGGGGTTTTTATCGGGCGCGTGAAAGTTTTGAAACCATTCGCTTTTAGTTTTTCTTGAAGCGATTTCACATTAGGTGCATGAGAAAAACTCCCCAATTGAATAACATACGCCATTTTGGTGAGGTTTTCTTCTGGCTTACGGGTTGGCTCAGGAGTATTAGCGACCGGCTTTGCAGGCTCTTGCACTGCAACTTTTGGCTCAGCTTTATTAATCACAGGCTCATCTGTTGATGCTTCAATCATTTTCGGGGCATCGCTAAATGATTGCTGTTCTGTTGCCGTTAACTCGGCATCATTAGCTTTAACATCTTCAACAGCAACTTCGGCGGGTTGCTCAGCTGATGCCACTTTATTGTCTATAGCTTGTTGTAAGTCAATCGTGGTGAACTCAGGGCGGTCAGGGATCGCTTTAAAGTTTTCTGCATGATGAACTTTCTCTCCGTCCAAAATATTTGGAATGAAGACAATAGCCGCTACAACCACAATGGTGGTTCCTACTAAGCGATTAATAAACCCTGCGTTCACCGATTTCCTCTCTATTCTTTAAAGTAATTGATAGCAGCAGCCACAGTTATAAATGACCCAAACACAATCAATAAGGTGCTTTTATCTAGCTTTGGTAACATTGCATCTAATGCAGCTTCAACACTCTTATAATGGGTACTAGGCGCTGTTGATGGCGTTTCTGCTAATGCGCTGGCAAGGTTTTCGACGGTATCTCCACGAAAACAGTCTAAACTCGCCAACGACCATTCATCAACTACATCGGCCACAGCCGACATAGCAGCCACTTTATCTTTATCTGCAAGCATAGCGACTAATGCATGAATTTTAAACCCTTGATCTTTATACACGCTTAATTTACGTGCTAAATAACGAGCCGACTCTGGGTTATGAGCTACATCAGTAAAAATAAGTGGTTGCTCACTTAGCTGCTGAAAGCGACCTTCAACCGTCAAGTTTGCTAAACAGTCTCTTACTTGTTGTTCATTTGGTAATAAATCAAGCTTACTAAGTAGAGTCAATGCTGTGGCAGCATTTTGACAAGGGATCGCAGGTTTAGCTAAACGCCAGTCATTGGCTTTGTATTGCCAATTAAAGCCTTCACTATCTTCTGTGAATTTAAAGTCGCGACCTGATAACACCATATCGGCGTTAATTTCATTACCGTAATCAGTTACTGTGTGTGGAATAGCTAAATCGCCAACGATTGCGGGCGTATTGGTACGGAATATACCTGCTTTATCGTAGCCAACTAACTCACGAGTATCACCAAGGTATTCTTTATGGTCTAAATCTATTGTAGTGATCACACAAGCATATGGGTTGACTATATTAGTAGCATCATAACGACCACCAAGACCCACCTCTAAGAGTACATAATCAACCGCATGGCGTTTAAAAATAGCTAAAGCGCCCAGTGTTCCGTATTCAAAATAAGTCAGTGGTGTGTCACCACGACCTTTTTCGAGCATATCGAAAGCATCAACATGGTATTGATCATCAAGCTCTTGGCCATTAATACGCACGCGCTCGTTGTAACGAATAAGATGCGGAGAAGCATAAGTCCCCACACTAAAACCTTGTGCAAGCAGTAAGCTTTCTAAGCAACGAGCTGTCGTTCCTTTACCATTCGTACCTGCAATAAGGATTATTTTGCTTGATGTATCGAGTAAGCCGACTTGGTTTGCCACACGCTCTACGCGCTCAAGACCCATTTCGATATTGGCTGGATGTACACTTTCTAAATAACAAAGCCAATCATCAAGGCTTGATGATTGGCTAGGAAGGATTTCTGTCATAGCGTTTAATCAGTTAAGCTGAAATTTACGCTACTCTATGCTCTTGTTCAGTAGAAGGCAAGTTCATAAATTTCGCTAAGATACGTGCAAGGGTGTCACGCATTTCACGGCGGTCAACAATCATGTCGATTGCACCATGCTCTAGCAAGAATTCACTGCGTTGGAAACCTTCTGGTAGCGTTTCACGTACTGTTTGCTCGATTACGCGAGGACCCGCAAAACCAATTAATGCTTTAGGCTCTGCAACGTTCACATCACCAAGCATTGCCAGCGATGCAGATACACCACCCATTGTTGGATCAGTTAATACTGAAATAAACGGTAAACCTTTTTCGCTCATCTTTGCAAGCGCAGCACTTGTTTTAGCCATTTGCATTAATGACATAAGGGCTTCTTGCATACGTGCACCACCCGATGCAGAAAAACAGATAAGTGGCATATCATGCTCTAAGCATTGGTCAACAGCTTCAACAAAACGTGCACCTACTACTGACGCCATTGAACCACCCATAAATGAGAATTCAAATGCAACAGCAGCAACAGGAATGCCTTTTAAACGGCCTTTCATTGCAACAAGTGCGTCTTTTTCACCACTTGCTTTTTGTGCTTGGGTGATGCGGTCAGAGTATTTTTTAGAATCTTTAAACTTTAATACGTCTTTTGGTTCGTGTTCAGCACCAATTTCGTGACGATCAGCATCATCTAAAAAGTTTTCTAAACGTTTACGGCCACTTAAACGCATGTGATGATCACACTTAGGACATACGTTGAGTGCTTTTTCTAATTCTGCTTTGTATAAAATTGAATCACAGTCTGTACACTTAGCCCAAACCCCTTCAGGGATTTCTTTACGACCTGATGATTTAGTCGTTTTAGGTAAGATTTTTTCTAACCAACTCATTTGCAACTCTCTTAAATGCTGTTCTGTGTCGCAGTCTGTTTAATCAAGTATGCTCGATGCACTACTTCTAGTAATTAAACAGACAGATTTTTTCAATTAAAACATGAATTACCCGTAGACGATATAAAAAACTGGTCTTAGTAGTGCAGCACTTTCAGTTAACTATCTGAATCAGGTAAAAACAGAGGTCCTAATGGTGTTTTAGGAATACCAAAGTGTTCAGGGTAATCCACATCCACTAAGTAAAGACCAGCAGCCTTTGCTGTGGCACTTGCCTTAGCGCGTTCTTTTAAATCAAGTAATTCTTTTAACCAGACTGGTTCATGTTTATGCAGACCAATATCCATCAAACAGCCAGTAATATTTCGTACCATATGATGTAAAAATGCATTCGCTTTAATATCAATTATCACATAGTCACCTTGGCGTTTTACCGACAAATGGTGAATCGTACGATTTGCTGTATTAGCTTGGCAATGCAGTGCCCTAAAAGAGGTAAAGTCATGCTCACCAATTAAATACTGACAGGCTTCTTGCATTTTAGTTTCATCGAGTGGGTGATGAAAATGCGTCACCCCTTCGCTCATGATTGCACCGCGATAGGTGTAGTTATAAATAACGTAACGATAGCGACGAGCTGTGGCGCTAAAACGAGCATGAAAATCTTCACTGACAGGCTCGGCAAACCGAATAGAAATATCTTTCGGTAACAGGGTATTCATGCCCATTGTGAATGCAACCATTTCACGTTCTGCATGAGTGTCAAAGTGAACCACTTGCCCTGTGCCGTGAACACCAGCATCAGTGCGGCCAGCACATACGATTTCGACTGGGTGATTACAAATCCGCGACAACGCCGTTTCTACTTCTTGCTGTACGCTATTGACATGTGATTGACGTTGCCAACCACTGTAACGGGCGCCGTTGTACTCTACTCCAAGTGCTACTCGCATAATGACCTATTTACCTACTGTGCTAAATGACGGGGCATTTTATGCGATCTGCTCGCGCAATAAAAGCACCCTTGTACTTCACCCTGTTAGCACGATTAGTTTTTAATCGTCCTCGACGTTGTCTAAGCCCTTGGTACCTTCTTTAGCGCGAAGTTTGTGATGAATAGCTGACTTAATCAACATGTAACCACTGATAGGTGCGGTGATCAGTAAGAAAATTGAAATTAGGATCTCTTTAACGCTCACTCCATCATGGTGATAGCTAAAATACACCATTGCAGCGATAAGTAATGATGCCATTCCTAAAGTAGTGGCTTTAGTTGGCCCATGTAAACGCATAAAAAAGTCTGGCATTTTCACTAAGCCAATCGAACCAATCAAAATAAAGCAACCACCAATTAACAGTAAGATTGATACAATCCATTCACTCATTATTTGTTACCTTATTCAATAATATCGCCGCGCAGCAAATATTTACATACTGCAACGGTACTAACAAAACCAAGCATGGCAATTAATAAAGCGGCCTCAAAATAAAGCCCGGTATCCATACTCATGCCATAAAGAATTATCAGCGCAATGGTGTTAATAAACATCGTATCTAGCGCTAATATACGGTCAGGTACCGATGGACCCACTATTAAGCGCCATAAATTTAGTAATAACGAGATGGCGATCATCGCATAGACAATTAAAAATACGGTATCTAGCATCTAAAAATCTCCTTAAGCGGTGCTTCATAGCGCTGCTTAATAGTATTAATTAACGCCTGTTCATCTGCTAAATCGAGCACATGGATCAGTAAATAGCGCTGCTCAATTTCTTCGCCCTCTTCGAGTGACTCAGGAATAGGATAAACCTCTGCACTCACAGTGCCTGGGGTTAGTGACACAGTGCTTGCCAAAATAGTGATTGGCATTTCATGACTTAAATCAAGTGGTACTTTTATAAAGCCCGGACGCAACTTTTTAGTCGGCCCGAGTATTAAAAGCGCAACTTGTAAATTGGCAGTGACAATATCGTACAACACTAAAAGTAAGTACTTAAACGCCAATCCTGGTCTAACAATAAGGGGCTGTGGATCGCGAAATGGAAAAGTGATCCACGGAATTGTTATAGCAAAAAAAGTAGCTAACAGCAGATGCCCTGGCGACACGCTATTATTGAGTAATAACCAGACAACAAAAAGTAATACACTACGAAATGGAGTCGGTAGCCAACGAAAACGAGCTTCTAAACGCATTATTGGCCTCCTTGTAATACATTCTGAATGCCTTGGTTTATATCAAACAATTGCTCAGAGGTTGCTAGCATATATTCAGATATTGGCCCTGCAAAAATAACCATTAACGGCGAGCATGCTAACAGCACAATGACCGCAGTCACTTGTAAAGGGTGTGCTTTTACGCCCTCAATTGCTTCACTATCTTTATATTTGTGATCCCAAAAAAGGCTTGTACCAGCACGCGATATCGCAACCAACAGTGCCAAACTAGATAAAATATAAATAGGCCAAAACAACATGGCTTTTTCGCTATCTAGAGTACTCTTTAAAATCCAAATTTTACCGACAAAACCTGACAATGGTGGCATCCCCACCACGGCAAGTGCCGCAATCACAAAACAAATACCTAACAAGAATGGCTGAGCAACTGCACGCCCCGCCACTAAGCGGTCAGCGACCTTACCGCGCTGCTGCGCAATTAAATCAGCCAATAAAAACAGGACAGCACAAATTAAAGTTGAATGAACTAAGTAGTAGAGTAACGCAGCTGTAGCAGAGACATTTTGAATGGCCACCAACGCAACGAGAGTACCAACCGACACCACCACCAAGTTGGCAATCAACTTACGGAAATCTTGGCTAGCTAAAACACCAATAGCGCCCATCACAATTGTCGCCAGTGCTAAGCCCCACAACCAAGGCTGTGCCATATGAGCAAGCTCACCTGCATTCTCACCAAATATAACGGTGTATACACGCAGCATGGCATAGACACCTACCTTAGTCATAATCGCAAATAATGCAGCTACCAATGGCATTGCACTTGCGTAAGTATTCGGTAGCCATAAATGTAAAGGTAAGAGCGCGCCTTTAAGTGCAAACACGACAATCAGTAACAAGCCACCTATTTTCGCAAGGTATACATCATCACCTTTTAGTAAAGGGACTTTTTGTGCTAAATCAGCGATATTTAATGTTCCTAGGACACCATATAAAATACCTAACGCGATTAAGAATACACTTGAACCAATTAGGTTTAATATCACGTACTGCAGTGCTGCTCGTGTTTTGTGTTTGTCACCGGCATGCATCAATAGCGAATAAGAGGCAATCAGTAACACCTCAAAAAATACAAATAGGTTAAACACATCACCAGTTAGAAAAGCACCATTCACACCCAGAATTAAAAAATGGACCAGCGGGTGAAAAAAGCTGCCTTTTTTGTCGTCACCTGCACAGCTATAAAGCACAATCACCGCGCCCAATAGACTCGTTAGTAGCACCAGTAATGCAGAGAGCCTATCAGCCACAAGCACAATACCAAAAGGTGCTGACCAATCACCGATAGCATAAACCAGTGATGCAGTCGTATTAACATGAAATAGCAAATAAGCACTTATTAGCAACGTAACTATCGATAAAATAACGGAAGCTACACGACGAATATGTAAGTTTTTACCGCACGGTGGCATTAATAAAATAACGCCCGCCAACATAGGGATTAAAATGGGTAAAGAAGCTAAATGCTGAATCATTTTTGCTCCTTAGATGATTTTAATAAATGACCGTCAACATGATCATTACCCAAATCAGCACGACCACGAATAGCTAAAATAACCACAAAGGCGGTCATCGCAAAACCGATAACTATAGCGGTAAGCACAAGTGCCTGCGGTAATGGATCCGCATACTCACTAGCACTGCCTAGTACTGCAGCTTTATTAATCGTTAAGCGACCTGACGAGAATAAAAATAGGTTAACCGCGTACGATAACATGGTTAAACCAAGCACAACCGGAAAGGTACGTGCTCTTAATATTAAGAAAATCCCGCATGCAACCAGCACGCCCACGCATGATGCGTACAATACTTCCATTAAATATTTACCTCTCGCTTGGGTGTATCGGCAGTCAATTTACCTAAACTTGCCAAAATCATCAGCGTTGCACCTACAACAGTTAAATACACACCTAAATCAAATACGATAGCACTGGCAAGTTCTGTTTTGCCGACTAACGGAATATCAAAATAATCAAACCACGTTGTTAAGAATGGACGGTCAAAGAACCAACTACCCACACCTGTGAACAACGCAATAGCAATACCTGACGCAATAATTTTGCGATAATTCACATCAAATCTGTCTGCAATCCAGTGTGAACCATTTGCCATATATTGCAAAATAAACGCAATCGCCGTTACTAGACCTGCAATAAAACCACCACCCGGTAAATTGTGACCTCGTAAGAAAATATAAGCAGACACCAATAATGCCAGTGGTAATAGACTTTGCGAAATACTCGACAGTAAGATTGGATAACGCTCTCTAGCCCATGGGCGCCCTTCGCTATCACTTGCCGGCATAAACAATGGCAGATTAATAAGTAATTTATAAATACCTAATGCGGCAATACCCAGTACGGTTATTTCACCAAGGGTATCAAAGCCCCTGAAGTCAACTAAAATCACGTTTACAACGTTAGTACCGCCACCGCCAGTTTTAGCATTGGCAATAAAGAAATCAGAAATTGATTCAAGCGGTCTAGTCAACAGCGCGTAGCAGATACTGGCCACAACCACACCAATTGCCGATGAGATACCCAAGTCTCGCAGAATACGCAGTGAGCTTGATTCTTTCGGAGTACGCTGCGGTAAAAAGAATAATGCGAGCATAAGTAGCATCACAGTGACAACTTCAACTGTTAACTGAGTCAATGCTAAGTCTGGCGCAGAGAATCGAGTGAAAGCTACAGATACCATCAGGCCTACAATTGAAATCATAATCAAAGATATCATTCGCGAACGATGCCAAATAACAGTAACAAGCGCACCGATAATTAACAGACCCGCGCCAATGGCGTTATGAAAATCAATAGGTGTTAATTCACTTGTGCCCGCGAGTTGTTGCATCTCAAACAATGGCCAACCAGCACACATCAAAACAACCACAATCATTACAAAAGCGTATCGTTGCAATGAACCATTTTCAATACGGTTAACTTTAGCTTGTGACCATTTGATCACAGAATACAGGCCTCGTTCAAAGCCTTTTTTAGCATTTAATGTCGGTAATGAAGCTTGGAAATGGAACAGGTGCTTGCGTTGCACATAAATAAGCACACCACAGCAAGTAGCAATAAAGCTCATTAATAAAGGTAAATTAAAGCCATGCCATACCGAGAGCTTATAATCTGGAGCTGCATCACCAAGTACCGCATACGAAGCAGACGCTAAAATATCGCTCACAGCAAAGTGAGGGAACATACCCACTAATAAACATAACACCACTAAAATTTCGATTGGCACACGCATGTAACGTGGTGGTTCGTGTGGCTGTTTAGGTAAATCAATCGGGTCACCATTAAAGAACACGTCATGAATAAAACGTGCAGAATAAGCGACCGATAAAGCACCAGCTACAGTTGCTAAAACCGGAATGAGCCACGACATCGAACCTAGTACTTGCTGATGCAAGGTTTCAGCAAAGAACATTTCTTTCGATAAGAAACCATTTAACAATGGCACACCAGCCATCGCAGCCGCAGCAACCATTGCAAGCGTGGCAGTATAAGGCATAAAGCGCCACATACCGTTTAGTTTGCGCATGTCACGAGTCCCCGTTTCATGATCAATAATACCGGTTGCCATAAACAATGAGGCTTTAAACGTTGCATGGTTAATAATATGGAAAATCGCTGCAACCGTGGCAAGTTCAGTATCTAAACCAAGTAATAACGTGATAAGACCCAAATGACTGATGGTTGAATAAGCAAGTAAACCTTTTAAGTCATGCTTGAATAATGCGATATAAGCGCCAACCAATAAAGTAGCAAGACCAGTCATAGCAACCAAGATAAACCACGTATCAGTGCCTGCTAATGCTGGGTAGAAACGGGCAAGCAAAAAGATACCAGCTTTAACCATGGTAGCCGAATGTAGATAGGCACTCACAGGTGTAGGTGCAGCCATTGCATGCGGCAACCAAAAATGAAACGGGAATTGCGCCGATTTAGTAAACGCCCCCAAAAGCACCAATACTAACGCTACTTCGTAGAGCGCATGAGATTGAATGAGTGCTTTACTCGCTAAGATAACATCCAAGTCATAACTACCAACGATGTCACCAATCAATAATAAGCCTGCCAATAGCGCAAGACCGCCCGCCCCTGTAATAGCAAGCGCCATGCGCGCACCCTTACGGGCTTCAGATTTATGCCACCAATAGCTAATAAGCAAAAAGGAACTAATACTGGTAAGCTCCCAGAATAGCCAAAGCTGGATAACATTATTCGACATTACTATTCCGACCATCGCGGTCATAAATAGCATTAAGTAGCAATAAAGCTTAGGCAGGGAGTCGTTATTACTTAAATAATAACGCGCATAGAAAATCACTAAGGTACCAATACCTAAGATCATGTATAAAAAAAGTAAGGTTAAACCATCAAGTCTAAAAGACACTTGCATGTTTAATAACGGGATCCACTCTGCGCTGTAGCGAATCATTTCACCAGAAAATACCGCAGGTGTGTACGAGAATACTATTCCAAGGGCAAGCAAAGGCGCTAGCATAGTCAAAGCGGTACTTTGATTACGCGTTAGTTTTGAGGTGCAGGATGAAATAACACTGCCGATTAAGGATAACAGGGGTATCCAGAGCAAAGTCATAATTAAGAGCCTTTTAGTGTCATAAGAATATCAATACTGCTGCTAGTTATAATTAGTTGCGTACTGTTCATTTGGATGGTTAAAAGTTGGCTTCAAAAAAAGCTTACAATGCGTATAGTTATACTGATCAGGGGCTATTTTGTCTATAGCAGCCACACCTATTCGCACAAGTTTTAACCACTTTACATACTAAAATAGCAATAAATTGACGATTAGTCAGAAAAACTATGTTTAGTTGAAGCCATTGTAATTGAAGGTTTTAAGCCCAAAAAAGCAAAGTAATCTAAAAATCGAACAGGCTTTGTTAAGGGCTGGTTAATTTGCTTTTGCCAAAGTTGTCGATACTGTTCAGACAGCCCCATTAACTGATACTGCATAATTGACCAATCAGGGCTTGGCTTATAGGCCAAATTATTATTACAAGCGATACTCTTTTGCCAGCCTATTGGAGGTTTAAGCTGACGCGCTATAAATAAATTTGGTGCAACATGACCCTGCTGCTGACATAGCCACTGCTGCTTTTGAGTTGGCAATGTGTATTCATCTTCAAAGCCATTAAAATGCATCAACTCATGTAAAAACACAGCATAAGGCTGTGTTGAATTAATATGCATTATTCCGCCACGCACGTTAGCACTGCCCTGTTCAGACATCATAACAATAAAATCAAATCCAGCGGGCCACGTGTAATCTTCTGCCTGATACCAATCACACTCCAGCACATTATCACTGCTGTTACATTGAAACTGGTCTGCTACATAAACAACTTCGCTAAAACAAAAACTGTTGAGCGAAGGTTCTGGCTTTGACTCGTAACGTTGCTTAAACAACTTCAGCGTAGCAATTCCATCAGCGTGATCAGTCATCATCAGCACATTAAAATGGCACTGTGGCTGTGCTTTCAATTCATTTAGCGATAACACAAATTGATGTTGTTCAGCATATTGAGGACTTATATTTGCTGTTGCCATGCCTTGTCGTAAATACCAAGATTGTTTGGCATTGCCATTTGGTAATTGACCGCTACGCCAAAGCATAGAAATAGCCTGCCATTGTTGATCCGCTGCCAGATAATCAGCTAAGCGTTGTTGCTGTAAAGGATTGAAGCTATCAAACCGAGTTTGCCACCATAATTGCGCAGCAGAGTAATCACCCTTTTGTAAAAATCGCATGGCAAGTTGATAGGTTGCATTAATATTTTTAAGTTCAGCGAGCCTTCGTAATTGCAGGGTTGAAAGTGTGTCCAATTGCGTGTTGAGGGCATTAGGCGCTAGGTGATAAATAGCAACGGCTTGGGAAGGTCTCTTCTGAGCGTAAAAAACGTAACTCGGAGAAAACAATGATACTGAGCTTGAAACACAACCCAAGCTCAGTAAAGTAATAACCAGCAAATAAACACTAGCTCGCGTCTTCACCAGCCATTAACTCAAGTTCTAAGCGAGCGTATTTATATTCAACAAACTCATGCACATTGGTGGCAAGGGCAAGTCTAAAGTAATCAGCAGCCAAGTAATTATCACCTGCCGCTTGATGCATCTTAGCGAGGTAAAAATAGGCTTCACATAAGCGGTGTGCATACTCTTGTTCAGAGGTAACCCCTTCGATGATACCAGACAAGAATTCAAACTCACTGACATCGCCTAGATACAGTGCAAGTAACTGGTAACCCCATTGAGACTCGTCAACACCTTGTGCATTTGCTTTTAAGTCAATTAAGGCCTGTGCTTTATCAGCTTCTGATTGAGCTAAGTAAAGCCAAAGTACACGGTATGGGTCGCTTGGTGAGCGATTTAAAAATTGTTGCAAATCATCTTGAGCAAGTAACGGGCGATCAGCATAGTAGAGCGCAATCCCTCTGTTTAAATAAGCATATTCATGCTGCTCATTTAACTCTAGTGCTGAATCAAAAAACTCATAAGCTTGTTCATACTGTTGCATGAGTGTGTGGTGAATACCTAAAAAGTTATACACCTCAGCTAAATCAGGTTTAAGCTTAATCGCACGGTTAAAATCGATACGTGCCAGTGTCGACATGCCTAAGCTGTCAAATAATACACCGCGGTCATAATAAAGTTTGGCTTGTTGTTCTGCACTCAAATCTGCACGATTTAAAAGTTCAGAGTAGCGCGCAATCGTAATTTCATTGCGGAAATCAGGCAGTAGCGGCGCAGTAAATGGAACATTAACAATCGGAACTGACTCAGGTTGTGAGGTTGTTTGACACGCACTTAAAGAAAAAATAGCCACTGCGGTCAATGCTAAGTGTTTAAAAATCATTAAATTCCTTAATACCTGAATTTTCTGTAGACAAAATCGAAGCTAATAGGTTTCATTAAAGCATAAAAAAAGGGGCTAAACAGCCCCTTTTTCTTATAACCAGCAAATAACTGGCTACTCAATCATCATTAAGCGTCTTTTGGCTCTTCAGCTTTTTCTTCAGCAGCTGGTTCCATTGCTTCTTTGATGCTTAAACGTACACGACCTTGGCGATCTACTTCAAGAACTTTAACTTTAACTTCTTGGCCTTCGCTTAGGTGGTCAGTTACGTTGTTAACACGCTCAGTGCTGATTTGTGAAATGTGCACTAGACCGTCTTTACCCGGAAGGATATTAACGAACGCACCAAAATCAACGATACGTACAACTTTACCAGTGTAGATTGCACCTACTTCTAGTTCAGCAGTTAATTGCTCAATACGCTTAATAGCTTCGTTTGCACTCATGCCATCAGTTGCAGCGATCTTGATTGTACCGTCATCTTCGATTTCAATCGTTGTGCCAGTTTCTTCAGTAAGTTGACGGATAGTTGCGCCACCTTTACCGATAACTTCAGCGATTTTCTTAGCAGGGATTTGCATTGTGTAGATGCGTGGTGCGAACTGAGATAACTCTTCAGAAGGAGCAGAAATCGCTTCGTCCATAACACCTAAGATGTGTAAACGTGCAGCTTTCGCTTGTTTAAGCGCGATTTGCATGATTTCTTTAGTGATACCTTCGATCTTGATATCCATTTGTAGTGCTGTGATACCGTTTGAAGTACCCGCTACTTTAAAGTCCATATCACCTAAGTGATCTTCATCACCTAAGATGTCAGAAAGAACAACGAAATCGTCGCCTTCTTTAACTAGACCCATCGCAATACCAGCAACAGATGCTTTGATTGGTACACCAGCGTTCATAAGTGCTAGTGATGTACCACATACTGATGCCATAGACGATGAACCGTTTGATTCAGTGATTTCTGAAACAACACGGATTGAATATGGGAAGTCAGCTAATGTTGGTAATACCGCAGCAATACCACGCTTAGCTAGGTTACCGTGACCGATTTCACGACGCTTAGGAGAACCTACAAAACCTGTTTCACCTACGCAGAACGGAGGGAAGTTATAGTGAAGCATGAAGTGATGCTTGTTAGTACCAGTTAAGTCGTCGATTAACTGTGAATCACGCTCAGTACCAAGTGTTGCAGTCACAAGTGCTTGCGTCTCACCACGAGTGAAGATTGCAGAACCGTGAGTACGTGGTAAAACACCGGTCATTACGTCTAGTGCACGAACCATGTCTGGTTCACGACCATCGATACGCTTTTCACCAGCGATGATACGGCCACGAACGATTTCTTTTTCTAACGAACCGAATAGTTTGCCAACTTCTTGTGTATCTAGCTCTTCGCCTTCAGCAAGTTCCGCTGTTAATTTAGCAACAACTTCTTCTTTTGCAACACCAAGTGCTTCTTTACGCGCTACTTTGTCAGTGATGCGGTAAGCTTCACCTACTTTTTCAGCAGCGATTGCAGAGATTTTCTCAGCAAGAGTTACGTTTTTCTCTGGTGCAGTCCAATCCCAAGCTGGTTTACCAGCTTCTGCTTTGAACTCGTTGATTGCGTTGATGATAGCTTGAGATTGCTCATGACCATAAACAACCGCACCTAACATGACGTCTTCAGATAGTGTTTCAGCTTCTGATTCAACCATAAGTACTGCGTTATCAGTACCTGCAACAACTAGGTCTAATTGGCTTTCTTCAAGCTCAGCTAGTGTTGGGTTAAGTACGTATTCACCGTTGATGAAACCAACACGTGATGCACCGATAGGGCCATTGAATGGAATACCAGAGATAGCAAGTGCTGCTGAAGTACCAATCATAGCAACCATGTCAGGTTGGATTTCTGGGTTAACAGAAACAACTGTCGCGATTACTTGTACTTCGTTTACGAAACCGTCTGGGAAAAGTGGACGGATTGGACGGTCGATTAGACGAGCGATAAGTGTTTCGCCATCGTTTGGACGACCTTCACGCTTAAGGAAACCACCAGGGATACGACCCGCAGCGTACATACGCTCTTGGTAGTTAACTGTTAGTGGGAAGAAGTCTTGACCTGGTTGTGCATCACGCTTACCAACAACAGTAACTAATACTGAAGTGTCGCCAATGCTTGCTAGTACTGCGCCGTCAGCTTGACGAGCGATAGCACCTGTTTCTAGAGTCACAGTGTGTTGACCTAGTTGAAATTCTTTAATAATTGCTTGCACTTAAAAATGTCCTTTAAATGTAAAAGCAACTCAGAGCAGTGCTCCGAATTGGTAAAAAATAGTCCATCAAAGTACCAATTACAGTACTTAATTAAACTTAAGAAAAATTAATTAAGTACTACAATTGGCAATGATGTTTTTTCAATCACTTAGCAGATTTGCCTACTAAGATGTGCGCTAGTATACCTTTCATAAGCGCACAAAAAAAGGGGCTATATAGCCCCTTTTCTCGTAATCTAGTTCTTAGCGACGTAGGCCAAGCTCTTGGATTAACGCAGTGTAACGTGCAATGTCTTTACCTTTAAGGTAATCAAGCAGTTTACGGCGTTGGCTTACTTTGCGTAAAAGACCACGACGTGAGTGGAAGTCGTGCTTGTGATCAGCAAAGTGACCTTGAAGCTTGTTGATATCGAAAGTTAGAAGTGCAACTTGTACTTCAGGTGAACCAGTGTCGCCTTCAGCGCGTGCAAATTTAGCGATGATTTCAACTTTTTCTTGATTGCTTAGTGACATAGTAACTCCAAAAATTAATTTAAATTGTGTTTTAGCCGATCACTAATTCAGCCAAAACGATTGAGCGGGCGTATTCTACCAGCTTTAGTAATAACTACAAGGTAATCTTTACTCAGGCAATTGATTTGATAAACCGCGCTTTGATTTTAGGTGCCCATCTTTATGACGCTCACCAGTGCCGATAAACACGCCATCAGCCATAACTTTTACCACGCCATCAGGCACAGGTTTACCAATTACCACCGTTTGACCATGGCTAAACGCCACGCCCTGCTCTTGTGTAATTTCAATCACAGGTAAATCAACCAGTGCGGTATCCATTGGCAAAAGTAGCTCATCTAGGTAGCTTGAAGGCGCAACATCATCTGCTTTTGCTTGCTGTAGCTTTTCTTCAAGTTGCTCAAGAGTGACCATTTTCTCACTAGGATAATGGCCCACAGCACTGCGATGTAACATGATAACATGTGCACCACAGCCTAGTTTTTCACCTAAGTCGTCAACAATTGTACGAATATAGGTACCTTTAGACACATGCGCCGTCATTTGTACTTCGTTGTTCGCTTCGTCAAACTCATCAAGCGTTAAACTAAATACATTAATTTTTCGACACTTGCGCGGCACTTCAATGCCCTCTCGCGCATATTTATACAAAGGCTGACCTTGGTATTTAAGCGCTGAATACATTGAAGGATATTGATCCGACTCACCTATAAAACTGGCAATTTGCTCAGCTAATTGCTCACGCGTAACTGATACTTCACGCGTCTCAACGATTTCACCATCTGAATCAGAGGTGGTAGTTCGCTCGCCAAGTTTTGCGCGTACAACATAAGTTTTGTCTGTATCAAGCAAAAACTGGGTAAACTTAGTCGCTTCACCAAAACAAATTGGCAGCATACCCGTCGCGAGCGGATCAAGCGCACCTGTATGGCCTGCTTTTTGTGCAAAGTAAATACCCTTTGCCTGCTGCAATGCTTTGTTTGATGAAATACCTTGCGGCTTATTAAGTAATAAAATGCCGTCAATAGCACGACCTTTACTGCGTCTAGCCATTAGTCTTTAGTGCCTTCTTCGCTATCATCTTCGTTTACATGCTTGGCATTATCTTCACGAATAACTGAGTCAACCAAGTTTGAAATACGCATACCTTCCATTAGCGAGTTGTCGATTACAAATCGTAACTCAGGCATGATGCGCGCACGAATGCGTTTACCTAATAAAGAACGAATATAACCCGTTGCTTCATTTAAGATTTTAGCGCTTTGCTTGGCTTTATCTTCATCATCAGTATTAAACACTGTGATAAATACTTTTGCATAAGATAAGTCGCGAGATACCTCAACCGCAGACACTGTCACCATGCCTAAGCGTGGATCTTTGATTTCGCGTTGAAGAATAACAGCAATCTCTTTTTGAATTTGCTGAGCAACACGATCAGTGCGAGAAAATTCTCTCATTTCATTTCACTCTAAAATAATAACTTATTGATGTTAAACAATAAGTTAATTTAATTACGAATACACAAATGGGGGCTAGGCCCCCATTTAAAATAGTGACTTAAACGAAATTAAAGTGAACGTTGTACTTCAACCGTCTCGAATACCTCGATTTGGTCGCCAACTTTAACATCGTTGTAGTTCTTAACGCCGATACCACATTCCATACCGTTACGTACTTCTTGTACGTCATCTTTAAAGCGACGTAGTGACTCAAGTTCACCTTCATAGATAACCACGTTATCACGAAGTACACGGATAGGCGCGCTACGCTTAACGATACCTTCAGTAACCATACAACCTGCGATTGCACCAATCTTAGGTGACTTGAACACGTCACGAACTTCAGCAAGACCAATGATCTCTTGCTTAAATTCTGGAGCAAGCATACCTGACATCGCTTGTTTAACTTCTTCAATCAGGCTGTAGATTACGCTGTAGTAACGTAAGTCTAGGTTTTCTGACTCAATCACTTTACGAGCTGAAGCATCAGCACGTACGTTAAAGCCAACAACGATTGCGTTAGATGCCGCAGCAAGCGTTGCATCAGTTTCAGTGATACCACCTACACCTGAACCAACAATCTTCACTTTAACTTCATCAGTAGAAAGCTTAGTTAGTGAATCAGCAATCGCTTCAATCGAACCTTGTACGTCAGCTTTAAGTACGATGTTAACTTCTGAAACATCGCCTTCCGTCATGTTAGTAAACATGTTTTCAAGCTTCGCTTTTTGTTGACGAGCAAGCTTCACTTCACGGAATTTACCTTGACGATAAAGTGCTACTTCACGCGCTTTACGCTCATCTTTAACAACAGTAGCTTCATCACCCGCAGCAGGGATACCAGATAGACCTAAAATCTCAACTGGGATAGATGGACCTGCAGACTTGATGTCTTTACCGTTCTCATCTTTCATCGCACGTACACGGCCATATTCAAGACCACAAAGTACGATATCACCTTGGTTAAGCGTACCAGACTGAACTAGGATTGACGCAACTGGACCACGGCCTTTATCAAGACGTGACTCAATTACAACACCTGCCGCCATGCCTTCTGCTGGTGCAGTAAGTTCTAAGATCTCAGCTTGCATTAATACAGCTTCAAGTAAGTCATCGATACCTAAACCAGTTTTTGCAGAGATGTGTACAAATTGCGTATCACCGCCCCACTCTTCAGGGATAACGTCTAACTGAGCTAACTCGTTCTTAACGCGATCTGGGTCGATACCTTCTTTATCCATCTTGTTAACTGCGATGATTAAAGGAACGCCTGCAGCACGGGCGTGCTGAACCGCTTCTTTAGTTTGTGGCATTACACCATCATCCGCAGCAACAACTAGAATAACGATATCTGTTGCTTTCGCACCACGAGCACGCATTGATGTAAACGCGGCGTGGCCCGGAGTATCTAAGAATGTGATCATGTGACCATTTGTTTCAACGTGGTATGCACCAATGTGCTGAGTAATACCACCGGCTTCGCCAGAAGCAACTTTTGCTGAACGAATGTAATCAAGTGTTGACGTTTTACCGTGGTCAACGTGACCCATTACTGTCACAACCGGTGCACGAGGAATGGCTTTACCTTCTTCGCTACGGTCGCTTAGTACTTTCTCTTCTAATTCGTTTTCTTTAACGATGATAACCTTGTGGCCCATTTCTTCAGCAACTAGTTGTGCTGTTTCTTGGTCGATCACTTGGTTGATGGTAACCATGTCACCCATCTTCATCATTGTTTTAACAACTTCAGCACCTTTAACCGCCATACGTGATGCAAGCTCTGCAACAGTGATTGTTTCACTGATACGAACTTCGTTTTTCACGTCAGCCGTTGGTTTTTGGAAACCATGTTGTAAAGACGTTGGTGCTTTAAGCTTGCCTTTTTTGCCTTTAGGACCAACAGGCATTTTCTCTTTTTGAGGTCCTTTTTTCTTTTTCTTACGACGAGCGCTTTGCTCTTCACGTGCATCAGACTCATCTTCTGCTTCACGTGCGTAAGTTGAAGTTGTAAGGTGGTGATCAGCGTTTTCTTCACGCTGCTTACGCTCTTCTTCTTCCTTTTTCCAGCGAGCTTCATTTTCTTCAGCTAGCTTTCTTGCCTCTTCTGCTTGACGTTTCGCTTCTTCTTCAGCTTTTCTCAATGCGGCCTCTTCTGCTTCTTTTTGCAGACGCTCAGCTTCGGCGCGATCTTTTTCAGACTTAGCACTTTGCTCTGGGGTCATCTGCTTCTGTTTCGCTTTACGCTCAGCTTCAGCTTTGCGTTTAGCCTCTTCTTTGGCTTTACGGTCAGCTTCTTCTTTCGCTTTACGTTCTGCCTCTTGTTTCGCTTTAAGCTCCTCAGCTTCTTGCTGGGCTTTAAGCTCTGCTGCCTTACGGGCAGCTTCTTCTGCAGCTAAACGCTCTTCTTCTTGCTGTTGCTCAATGGCGCTTTTCTTAACATAAGTACGAGTTTTACGTACTTCAACTTGGACAGACTTTGCTTTACCTGTTGAGCCAGTCACGCTAAGCGTGCTTTTGCTTTTACGTTGCAAAGTCATGCGGGCTGGGCCTTCAGAACCCGTACCGCCATGCTGCTTGCTCAAGTGGTCAAGTAACGTCGACTTTTCAGACTCAGTTACCATATCACCTGCTTTTTTAGAAATACCGGCTTGCTCAAGCTGCTGTAGTAGTTTATCAACAGTTGTACCAATATCTCCGGCTAGTTTTTCAACATTTACTTCTGCCATAGTGTGTAATACCTCCGTTAATAAATTACTCTTCTGCGAACCAACAAATGTTACGCGCAGCCATAATTAGCTTGCCAGCTTCTTCTTCTGAAAGTTCAGTGATATCCACTAACTCATCAATGCCTTGCTCTGCTAAATCTTCTAGTGTTACTACACCTTTACTTGCCATAACAAATGCAAGGTGACGCTCAAGACCTTCAAGTGCAAGTAAGTCCTCTGCAGGCTCTGCACCTTCAAGGCTTTCTTCTGTCTTAAGCGCTTTTGTTGTTAACGCGTCTTTTGCACGTGAACGTAAGATATCAACTGTTTCTTCATCTAAACCGTCGATTTCTAAGAATTCTGATGCTGGAACGTAAGCAACTTCTTCAAGTGTTGAGAAACCTTCGTTGATAAGTAATGTTGCAAACTCATCATCAATATCTAGGTACTCAGTGAATAAGTTGATTAGTTTATCAGACTCAGCTTCATTCTTTTCACGCATTTCATCAACTGTCATTACGTTTAATTCCCAGCCAGTTAATTGGCTAGCAAGACGTACGTTCTGACCGTTACGACCGATTGCTTGCGCTAGGTTATCTGCTTCTACAGCGATATCCATTGAATGCGTGTCTTCGTCCATTACGATTGACGCAACTTCTGCTGGTGCCATCGCATTAATAACGAATTGAGCTGGGTTGTCATCGTAAAGAACGATATCAACACGCTCACCGCCAAGCTCTGTAGAAACAGCTTGTACACGTGCACCACGCATACCCACACACGCACCCACAGGGTCAATACGTTTGTCGTTTGATTTAACAGCGATCTTTGCACGAGAACCAGGATCACGCGCCGCGGCACGTAATTCAATCATTTCTTCGCCAATCTCTGGCACCTCAATGCGGAATAACTCCATTAGCATCTCAGGCTTAGAACGTGTTACGAACAATTGTGCTCCACGTGCTTCTGGTTTTACTTCGTAAAGTAAACCACGAATACGGTCACCCGGACGGAAGTTTTCACGCGGTAGCATGTCGTCACGGTAAATAACCGCTTCAGCATTGTTACCTAGGTCAAGGATAATAGCGTCACGTGTTGCTTTTTTTACAACACCTGTTACTAATTCACCTTGTTGATCTTTATATTCTTCAACAACAAGTGCGCGCTCAGCTTCACGTACTTTTTGTACGATAACTTGCTTCGCCATTTGCGTTGTAATACGGTCAAATTTAATTGATTCGATTTGCTCTTCAACGTAATCACCAAGTTGTAAAGACGGGTCTTCAACTTGTGCTGCTTCTAATGTGATTTCGCTGTAAGGATGTTCTAATGAACCATCTTCAAGAACTTCTGCAATTTTCCAACGACGGAATGTATCGTAATTACCTGTTTTACGATCAATTGCTACGCGAACATCAATTTCGCCATCGTGTTTTTTCTTTGTAGCAGTCGCTAATGCGAACTCTAACGCTTCAAAAATCTTTTCTTTTGGAACCGCTTTCTCATTGGAGACGGCTTCAGCAACCAATAATATTTCTTTTGCCATGGGTTATGCCTCGCTTGCCCTATTCCTTCGCACTCGAATTAAAACTTTGCGATGATGTTCGCACGTTCGATATTACTAAGCATAATCATATGCTCAGTGCCATCTGCCGAAAGTGTGATCATATCACTGCTAACTGATACTAAGTCGCCTTTAAAGTTACGACGACCATCTTGTGGAAGCTTAGTACGCACGCGTACTTCTTCTCCTTGCGCCTTCTCGTAATGATCTTGTTTGAATAATGGACGATCAACACCAGGAGACGACACTTCCAAATCATATTCATTTGTAATTGGATCTTCGACATCCAAAATTGCGCTAACTTGACGACTTACGTCGGCACAATTGTCAACCGTAATCCCTGCATCGTGATCGATATAAACACGTAATGTAGAGTGGCGACCAGCTTGCACAAACTCAAGACCATGTAACTCAAAGCCTAACATTTCTACGGCTGGTGAGAGCATGGTTACTAAATCTTGCTCAAGTTTTGTCACGAAAATCCTCCATACAAACAAAAAAAGGGCACAAAGCCCTGAAATACTGAGTTTAATGATGATTAAAACACATCATGCTAGACCAGATACAAGAACGCCCCGAACCAAGCGGGGCGTCACACCTAAAGCATAAAACTGTGTGGCCTAGGGCCAAGCTTGGTTGCGAGTCAAATATCTGACTAAATTAAACTAGATAGCCTAAACGCAAAACGCGCATTACCCAGAATGCGCGACTTCATACAGTAAATTAATTACTGAGCACACTAAGCGCATTTAAAATGCCTTAGTATGTAGTTGGTTGCGGGAGCCGGATTTGAACCGACGACCTTCGGGTTATGAGCCCGACGAGCTACCAGGCTGCTCCATCCCGCGCCAATCGATATTAAAGTAAATTACTTAATATCATCTAATCGAGTATTAACACCTCAATTCAATGGCGGCCATTATAAGCATGTAGCGCTCAATTAGCAACCTTCCAGCATGAATTAGTTAGACTATTTTTTACCTAAAAATTTTATGACAGCATTGTCATAAAATTTATTGTTTTATTAAATCTGGTCTATATTAAGTCATATAATAAGAACAACCTATAGCCAAGACTATATAAGTGAGCTGCGATGAGTTTATCCACTGCACAAAAAAGGCTTTTACAGCAAAACATTAAACATTTAAAACCTAATTTCCATCAATTTACTTTACAGTTCCACACACTGGCAAATAAGCACAGTTTACACATGACCCTGCCCAGTCAAGAAAGTATTAATAGGCGTAGTTATCTGCTTTTTTGTGCTTTGAATAAAGTTGTCATGCACTTAGATGATTTGAAACAAGTAACACCTTTCATAGAATACTTAGCCAACAACCTCAGTTTTTTAAACGTAACAAGTCAAGATATAGATAATTTAACGAATGCTTTTATGAAAACCGTTGAATCAATGCAAGAACCTATGAGTGAACAACTTAAAGATGCGTGGCAATTAGCAACTCGCCTTTTTGCAAATATCGTTAAGTGCTATTTGTTTTCATACAGCAATGTCATACCACTGCAAGACAATTTCGCAGTAAGACGAACCTCATAATTTAACCAGCTCATTACTCAATCTGTCTAATTGGCGTTGTTCTACTGCAATTAGAGTATTGTACTTTTTAGTTACTGCACTCATTTTGGCGGACAACGCATAATCTTTATTCACATTACTAAGATTAATTGCCTGTTTATCAGCTTGCTGTTGTAATTTGACTATCTGTTGATTCAATTCATCGTAATAGCTGTCTATCTTGTTCTTGTGTTCAGTCATTTTTCGCTTTATCTGTTCACTACGAATATAGCTATCAATCTCGGTGTTTTCAGTCTTTGATAGCGTTGACTCTAAGCTAGCTTGCTCTGCATTTAACCTATCAATATTACGTTGTTCATTATCGATTAATAAATTATAACGCTCTGAAACAGCAGTCATTTGTTCAGCTACTGCGACTGCCTTTTTTGCTCCAAATGAAGAGCGAAAGTACTCATCTGCCTGATTATTCAATGCAGCTATTTCACTATTTAATCGCGCGGTATAGGTATCTATCTTATCGAAATGCTCAGCCTTTTTCACAGCGATTTGTTTCAAACGAATATATCTATCAAGCTCATCATTTTGCTTAGCAAGTGCGACAGGTTTAGGTACTGAGTTAGGGTTAGTTTGAAGCTGATGGTCTTCGATAACTATCAGCTTTGCATCAACACCACATGGTTGCTGACTAAATTCAACAGTACCATCATGCTCGCACTTGTAAATGGCCGCATTTGCAATTGAACTTGCCAACACCCCTGTGATGGCAATTACTAATTGAATGACATTATTGTTCATATTTCACCTTCCGTAGTGGTGTACATCAATTAAATGGTAACACCCTAATAGCTATTCATACTCTATAATAGATCGATATTCAGGTTTACGTCGTAAAGAATAATTTACCTCAGACTGGGTATACACAGCGTGCAATTTTCTACCATCCGATTTATTTTTGGCGACCAGCTAAACGCCAACCACAGCTGGTACAAAGAGCAAGATCAACAACATATACTATATGTTGTTGCCGAATTAAAACAAGAAACAAACTATGTGAAGCACCATATCCAAAAGGTAGCAGCATTCTTCGCAGCCATGGAAAACTTTGCTAAGGCGCTTGATAAAGTCGGGTTAAATTGCCTACTCCTTACGCTTGATGATACAAAAGATGACAGCACCTTGTGTGAATTGTTGACCCGACTGGCCAAACACTATCAATGCAGCACTATTGAATATCAATACCCTGATGAGTTCAGACTAAAAAAACAAATGTCAGAATTTGCTGAGCAAAGTGATTTAGACGTCAAAGGCTATGATACAGAGCACTTTCTACTGCCGTTTGAAGATATAAGTACGCACTTTAAAAAAGATAAACACGTCAAAATGGAATTTTTCTATCGTGCAATGAGAAAGCGCTTTAATATTCTCATAGACGACGATAATCAACCTTGCGGCGGGCAATGGAATTTTGACCAGCAAAACAGAAATAAGTTAAAACAAAACGACCTTGATAAAATCCCAGCTCCATTATGTTTTAGCCATGACGTGAGCCACATCTTAAAACGTATCGAAAAACATAAAGTAAATACATTTGGCGAATGCGGAAAAACTTTGCTGTGGCCAACTACTCGTAATGATGCCAAACAACTGCTGCGTTTTTTTTGTGAAAACCTGCTGCCCCATTTTGGCCAATTTCAAGACGCAATGACCTGCAATTCACAGCATCAATGGTCTTTGTATCACAGCCGCTTGTCATTTGCTCTTAACACCAAGATGCTGCATCCGATGCAAGTCATTAAACAAGTGTTAGACACCTACGAGCAACATACTGATGATATAGATATTGCGCAAGTTGAAGGATTCATTAGACAAATCCTCGGCTGGCGCGAGTATGTAAGAGGGATTTACTGGCAGAATATGCCTCAATACAGTGAAAAAAATCACTTAAATGCACAGCGTTCCCTGCCAGAGTATTTTTGGCATGGTAAAACAAACATGAATTGTATGCAGCATGCCATCAAACAAAGCCTTGAAACAGCTTATGCCCATCACATACAACGCTTAATGGTCACTGGGAATTTTTGCTTATTGACCGCAATCGAGCCAACTGAAGTTGATGCATGGTATCTAGGTATTTACATCGATGCTATTGAATGGGTTGAAATGCCCAATACTCGGGGAATGAGTCAGTTTGCTGATGGTGGGTTAATTGCCACTAAACCCTATGCTGCTAGTGGCAATTACATTAATAAAATGAGTGATTACTGCAAGCACTGCAGCTACAAAGTAAAAGAGAAAACCACTGACGATGCGTGCCCATTTAACAGTTTATATTGGCACTTTATGTTAGAGCATGAGGAACAGTTATCGCAAAACCCACGGATCGGTATGATCTATAAAAACTGGTATAAACAAGATGAAGCTCTTCAGCAAGCGACGCTTGAGCGAGCCAACTGGTGTTTAAATAATTTAGAAAAGCTGTAATAAAAAAGCCGCCTCAATTGAGGCGGCTTATTACTAACAAATAACTAGGGAAACAATGCTTTGTTGATAAGTATAAAATTACTTATTCTCGAGTAATTTACCATTACCAATTTCGATTTTACGTGGTTTCAGCGCTTCTGGAATTTCACGTTGTAAATCGATACTTAGTAAGCCGTTTTCAAGGTCAGCGCCTAGTACTTTAACGTGGTCGCCTAATTGGAACTTACGTTCAAAGTTACGCTCAGCAATGCCTTGATGAATGAACTTACGCTCTGCATTGTCTTCTTTGTCAGCTTTTGTGCCACTGACTTTTAATGTGTTGTTTTCTGACTCGATGGTCAGTTCACTTTCACTAAAACCAGCTACAGCCATAGTGATACGATATTTGTCTTTATCGAGTGCTTCGATGTTATACGGAGGAAAACTTGGCTGCTTGTCTGTACGAGCTGCCGCATCCATTAATGATGCTAAATGATCGAAGCCGATGAATGAACGATAAAGTGGTGATAAGTCTACTGTACGCATAATTATATCCTCATATTTAAGCGATATTTTGTTAGTGCTCTTCTATTGAACCAGCGCTAACAAAGTTAAATTAATATTATATATTTCAATTACTTTAGTTTGTTTGGGACCCATCAGGCGTCCTCACTAAACTATTTATGGGCGGGTAAATTCTTTTCAAGATTTTTAGCAAAAAAAATTGCAATTTTTTTAAATTAAATGAAAGTTAAGTGCTCTCAAACTGGTCTGAATAAGTTGATTTTAAAGGGCTAACCACGTACAAAATAACAATGAAAAAAAATCCAACTTTTTTAAAAAAATTTTTAAGTGTGCTAAAAAATGTCGTGTTAATGGCAGCCATTGTGTATGCCGTGACCACATTTCAGCAGCGAAATTTACTCTCAACTGATAAAACCCCTGCCCCCTATTTTAATTTGGCCACGTTAAAAGACCCGACAGAGCGAATGACCATTGCACAATTACAAGGAAAGCAAACAGTGGTGTATTTCTTTGCGCCATGGTGCTCAATTTGCCGCTACAGTATGCCAAATTTAGAAACTGCCTATCAGCAAGGTAAGTTAAATGCGATAGCGATTGCCCTCGATTATGAGAATATTACTGAAGTAAGACAGTTTACTGATTCACTCGAATTAACCATGCCTGTGTTACTTGGCAGTAAAAGTACAGGCCAAGATTATAAAATCAGTGCCTACCCAACTTATTATGTTATTGATGAGCAGCTGGCTATCACTGCGCATTCTATGGGTTACTCAACAGAGCTTGGCCTCAGAATACGCACACTTGATTAGCTCAATCACATTTGCTGAGAAAAAATAGAACAGTACAATCGATTTTATGCACTGTTTTTATTCATTTAATTCGTTAAGATGATAACCAGACAAACTCGAGGAGAGCGATATGTTAACTGTAATTTTTGGCCGTGAAGGCTGCCCATACTGTGTACGTGCAAAAGACGTTGCTGAAAAACTAGCTAATGAGCGTGATGATTTTAAATACCGCTATATCGATATCATCAAAGAAGGGATCAGCAAAGCAGATTTAGAGCAGTCTGCTGGCAAACCTTGCCCAACCGTACCACAGATTTTTATTGACCAAGCCCACATTGGTGGCTTCACTGAGTTCGAAGCATACGCTAAAGAAAATTTAGGGTTATATCAATAAATTGTAAACGTGGTTGATTTTTGCAAATTTAAATTGATTAAATTATGACCAACATCAACCACATACAAATTAGTTGTAATTTATACAAGCAATTGCCTTGTATTTCCTATACAATGCGCGCCTCTTTAAATTCGTTGAGGCGTATTAATGTCAGAACCAGTCACGTTTGAATCTCTAAATCTTTCTCCTGCAATCCTTAAAGCAGTTGAAGAGTTGGGTTACAAGACTCCATCTGAAATCCAAGCTCAATGTATACCGTTATTGCTAGAAAGAAAGGACGTACTGGGACTAGCGCAAACGGGTACAGGTAAAACAGCAGCATTTGCACTGCCGTTACTAAATAATATTGACCCGTCTGTGAAGCAGCCACAGATCCTTGTTTTAACGCCTACGCGTGAACTTGCGATCCAAGTAGCTGAGGCATTCGAACAATATGCTAAGCATACTCGTGGTGTGGAAGTTTTAGCCCTATATGGTGGCCAAAGCTACAGCATCCAACTAAGTGCACTTCGTCGTGGCGCGCAAATTATTGTTGCAACGCCGGGCCGCTTAATTGACCACATTAACCGTGGCACAATCAAGTTTGAGAGCTTACAAGCCCTTGTTCTTGATGAAGCAGACGAAATGTTACGCATGGGCTTCATTGATGATGTAGAAAGCATCATGGAGAAAACGCCACGTGAAAAGCAAACATGTCTTTTCTCTGCGACCATGCCTAAGCAAATCCAAAATATTAGCAGCAAGTACATGAATGAGCCTGAGCAAGTTCATATTTCTGCTCGTAATTCAACTGTATCAACAGTTGAGCAAGTATTTTGGAATGCACATGTGCACAAAAACAAAGCAATCGTTCGCTTTTTAGAAGCTGAAGAATACGATGGTGCAATTGTTTTCGTACGTACGCGTAACGACACGGTACAGTTAGCTGAATTACTTGAGCGCGAAGGTTTCTCTGCGGCACCACTTAATGGTGACATGAACCAACAAGCACGTGAACGTACAGTAGACCGTTTGAAAAACGGCCTAGTTGATATCGTTATTGCAACAGACGTTGCTGCACGTGGTCTTGATGTAGACCGTTTAAGCTTAGTTATCAACTACGATATCCCGCAAGACTCTGAAGCCTACGTTCACCGTATCGGCCGTACAGGTCGTGCAGGTCGTACAGGTAAAGCGATTCTTTTCGTAAAACACAACGAGCGTTATTTACTTAAAAATATCATTCGTCATACGAAATCAGAGATCGCACAAGTTGACTTGCCAACTGCAAAAGTCGTTGAAGAAAAGCGTATTAAAGCACTTCAAGACAAGTTAACAATTGCGCTTGAAAACAAAGACATTACGTTCTTTAATCAAGTAGCTGCTAACATGGCTGAAAAACTTGAGTTAAGTACTGAAGACTTAGCAGGTGCGTTACTTTGTTTAGCGCAGCAACAATCACCAATCAAGGTTGAAGAAGTTAAAGTTCAACCGCGTGGCGAACGCAGCGAACGTGGCGACCGTCGTCGCAACGAACGTGGTGATCGTGGTGGTGAGCGTTCTGCACGCGAGCGTAAACCTCGTGAACCGCGCGAGCGCAATAGCCGCAGCATGGGTCCTATGGATACTTACCGTATCGAAGTAGGTCGCGAGCACGGTGTACAAGTTAAAAACATTGTTGGTGCGATTGCTAATGAAGCTGATATCTCAAGCAAGTTTATTGGTGATATTCGCTTACACGACAGCCACAGCACAGTACAGTTACCACAGAACATGCCAAAAGATGTGCTTGATCACTTCCAAAAGGTATTTATCTGTAAACGTCCGATGAATATGACGCTAACGCAAGATCAAGGTCCTGCTGCTCCTCGTGCAGAACGCCCAAGTGGTGACCGTGGTGATAAAAAGCGTAACTTCAAAGACCGTGGTGAAAAACGTGGTGGCCCTCGTAAAGAGCGTCGTCCAGTGAGCTTCACAGCTAACTAATGTAAGCTGTAAGCAATAAAAAAACCTTGTCATGAGAGTGACAAGGTTTTTTTGTGTCTGTAGTAAAGCTGTCAGCTATCAGACCGCAGTTTTTAAAGCCTCAAGCTGGATTGCTGAGGCTTTACAACTTAATCATTATGAACCAATGGCTGGGTATGCGTAGCTTGATTGGAGACCTAGTGGGATACCTAAGCCCCAGTACGCAAGTAAGAAGATGCTCCAGCCGATTAAGAAGGCGATTGAATAAGGTAACATCATCGCAATTAAGGTACCGATACCTGTGCCTTTAACATACTTCTGACAGTACACTACAACCAATGGGAAGTATGGCATCAGTGGCGTGATGATATTCGAGCTTGAGTCACCTACACGATACGCAGCTTGCGTTAAATCAGGTGAAATGCCCAGTTGCATCAACATTGGAACAAAGATTGGCCCTAACAGCGCCCATTTTGCTGAGCTTGAGCCAACAAATAGGTTAACGAATGCCGTTAAGAAGATAATACCTACCACAGTGACTGAGCTTGGCAGTGCCATTGCTTTAAGTAGCTCTGCACCCTCAATCGCAAGTAATGCGCCAAGGTTTGATTTACTAAATGCGGCAATAAATAACGCACAGAAGAACGCCATAACAATATAGTAAGCCATACCGCTCATAGCTTTACTCATGGCATCTATCATATCTTTAGAACTTTTGAAGGTACCCACTGCAAAACCGTAGACGGCGCCTGGGATCCAAAACAGTAAGAAAATAAGCGGTACAATTGATTGCATTAACGGTGAGCGGAAGTTAGTTAATGAGCCATCGCTGCTTCGCATTGCTGAATCGGCTGGGGCTGAGACAAACCAAAGTAAAGCAAGGCCTGCAATCATCACTGTGCTTGCAATATAAAACGCTCGTTTTTCATCACTGCGCGCTTCATCAAAGGCAGGTAAATCTTGTGTGTCACCATCAAGTGGCGTGTTTTGTAAGCGCGGCTCGATGATTTTATCTGTGATATACCAGCCTAATAAGATAATAAATAGGCTCGAAGCCGAGGTAAAAAACCAGTTATTAAGCGGGTTTATTGCCATATCAGGATTAATAATTTGCGCCGCACTTTGGGTAAAGCTTTGTAGTAACGGGTCAATGCCTGATGGAATAAAGTTTGCGCTAAAGCCACCACTTACCCCAGCAAACGCTGCAGCAATACCGGCAAGCGGGTGACGACCCATCGCATAGAAAATAACCCCAGCCAATGGGATAACTAACACATAACCGGCATCAGTGGCGGTATGACTGACAATCGCCACTAAAATAATAGAAGGCGTTAAAAGCTGTTTTGGTGTTACTTTTAGCATTAACTTAAGGCCAGTGTTGATGAAGCCAGAATGCTCAGCAACCCCGACACCTAACATAGCAACGAGTACCACACCAAGCGGGGCGAAGCTGGTAAATGTTTTCACCATCGACGATAAGAAGGTGGCTAATGAATCACCCGCAAGTAAGTTATTTACAACTATGGCTTCGCCTGTGCGTGGGTCTATAGCGTCAAATGTGGTGCCCGAAAAGAGCCAAGATAAAAACCAAATTAATAGCATAGCGACTAAGAAGATAATCGCCGGATCGGGCAGTTTATTACCCACCCTTTCAATCGTATTTAGAAAACGTGCTATCGCACCGCTTTGTGCTTGCACATCATTATTGTTATTCATTTTCAAATTCCCTAGAAAAAATTCTCGTTAACCTTAACGTATCTAAGTAATAAGGTAAATTTTAAGTTAATAGCTTTACTGATAAAGCTAAGGTCTAGCTGTAAAAAAAGCGACACAGGTCGCTTTATAAATTTGGTTTAGATACTAAGTTAAGCTGCTAGCGCTTTAACTTCATCCCACAAACGCACAACAAGCTCTTTATCTTCTTCGTTTAGCTCACCATTACGGTAAGCTTTAACTAAGCTTGATTCTACTTGATTGTTAAGTTCCTCAATTGACAAGTTTAATTCTTCTACTTGTGCATAACCTACCGCTAAGTCAAAGTGACCACGTAAATAGCCACCCGCAAACAGTTCGTCGTCAGTCGCTTTATCAACTAAATCATCAAAATATTGCTGCGCTGCATCAATATAACTTACTAAACTCATTGTTACTTCTCCTCTGGGTGCAGCCCATCTTGATGACCCACTGCATACATAATATGGTCATTAAAACCGGTGGTTACGCGTATATAACCACTTAATTCATCGTCTAACTCACTATCACCGGTATCGGCAATCAGCGGTCGGCCATTTAAGGCCTGTAATTTAGTTTTAGTCGCCACTACAATAATATTGTCACGACCAATAGCACGAATAAGTGCAGGGCTTAATTGCTGATTTCCTCTGCCGAATATATGGCCTTGGCCACCAATTAAGGTAATCACTAATTTAGTCGCTTTACCTTCGGTAAGCTCAAGTAATTGCTGAGCCGTTAAATCCTGTGCAACGAGTTCTTGATCAGCCACTAAATCAACACCTAACAAGGTATTTTCAAGGCCCATTTCTTCCATTATTGCAGCCACGGTTGAACCACTGCCCATCACATATAAACAGTCTTCATCCATTTCACTAACAACATAAGCCGCAATATCAGCAAGGACTAATTCATCGGTTTCTTTGCCGCCATTTTTAACTGCTTGCACATAACGCACTTCACTAGGTACTTGCATTTCACCATAGCGCTTAGCTTTTACCGTGCCTTCGCGAAATGCTTCTTCGTCGATATCCATCACATCGGCATCACCAAGGCTTACAAGCTCACCTTTTACTAGCATTTCGACAACGCGACCTGCTGCCTTTGGAGTAATCGCATAAACACCAGAGTGTATTTTACAGCCAGCAGGAATACCCAACACAGGTGTGCTATCACCAACTGCGTGACAAATGTTGCGAGCAGTGCCGTCACCACCAGCAAATAAAATAAGATCGACACCTTGCTCGACCAATAGCTTGGCTGCCTGCTCTGTGTCATCAGGAGTAGTGATTTCATTTGTTTGGTAAATGACGTGAGTATTAAAACCAAGCTGGCTTGCCGTTTGCTCACCCATTTCACCGTTTACAGTGTAAATGGTTAACTCATCTTGATGTGCAAGCAGAACCTCAAGTGCCGCTCGGGTGCGTAAGTTTGCTTTTGGCTCTGCGCCAAGTTGCATTGCCTTTGCTGCGGTATCTGCCCCATCACTGCCCTTGAGTGCCACACTGCCACCTAAGCCGGCAACCGGATTTACAATCAAACCTAATTTAAACTGCATCAGCTAAAACTCCTGGGTTGCTATGAAAATCGCGCTGCCACGTAAACTGTGCAGCGGATAATGGCCATGGGGTGTTATAAAAATCGCTCAATGCTTTAAGTAACGCCTCTGTGCGCTGATTAAAGCCAGATGCTAATAGATCCAATACTTGCTGATGAACCCGCGCTTGAAAGTCAAATCGGCAGGTTTGCTCGCCATTAAGATTATCAACCGATACATTAAAATCGAAACCCGCTGCTGTACTGAGCGCCCACTCAATAGCTTGCGGTTTTACTTCAACCGCTTCAAATTCAGCTTGCTGGTGTTTATCACGGCCATCTGGGCAATACCAATAACCATAATCTTCTTTTAACCGACGTGCCTCTCCTGCCACCAGCCAATGGGCAATCTCATGCAAGGCGCTGGCATAGAAGCCGTGGGCAAATACAATTTGATGATAAGGCGTTTGCTCATCAGCAGGCAGGTAAATAGGTTCATCATCACCTTTTATCAAACGTGTATTATGACTTTGATAAAAGGTGTTTTCAAAAATAGTGATTAAGTCAGCAATCTGATGCATACGGCTTGAATTCGTCTCGTTAAAAGCGTCACTAAAAACGAGGCGAATTGTACGGACTTTTCAGCCTAAAGTAAAAGCAACCGCCCTCAGTTACAGGTATTTTGCGATATCAACATCATCGATTTGCTCTGGGTTTAAATAGCGCTTTGCATACTCAAGGTAAATACCTGACGTTAAGAACAATTTGAATACATCTTCATCAACATGCTGATCGGCCACCATCTTGGCTAAAATATCAATGGCAACACTCAGCGGTTTGGCTTTTTTGTAGGGTCTGTCGGCTGCGGTCAATGCTTCAAATATATCAGCAAGCACCAACACGCGCTCAGGTATCGATAAATCATCCGCAGACAACTTACGCGGATACCCCGTGCCTTTTAAAGTTTCGTGGTGAGTCGAGGCATAACGTGGCACACGGGCTAACTCTTCAGGAAACGGCACATTATCGAGCATACGTATAGTGCTAATAATATGCTCATTAATTTTAAATCGGTCTTCACTTGTTAAAGTACCGCGCTGAACCTGTAAGTTATATAACTCTCCTAAGTTATATTTATACTCTGGAATATCTACTTTTATCCCTAATCGTTCATCATAGTGAATTGGTTTATCGTGGGCAATCAAATGCTCAGGCCTATCTGAAAGTAGCTTTTCAGTTACAGGGAGTTGCTCATCATTGCTATGAACTCGCAGCTCTTCAACTGGCGAAAGGCCTATTTTATCGTCAAAATAGCGCTGCCAAGTAATAGTGCTGAGCGCTTCTAAACGCTCAAGGCTAGCTTCATCCATAAACTCGCCCCCTACATTACAGGTAGCGATAAACGAAAAATCACTCCGCAGCTCTGCTTGGCGTTTAGTAAGTTCAGCTTCAAGCTCTAGCTGCTTTTCGGGTGTGGCTTGCAATGCTTTTAGATAAGCGATTTCTGCATCTCGCCAAAGTACTTCAAAACGTGTACGCACTTCGTGTATACGGTTGTATATTGTTTCTAACTTAGTGCCTTTATCTACGATATGTTCTGGCGTGGTAATTTTACCGCAGTCATGTAGCCACGCTGCGAGACTAAATTCTCTTAGCTCGTCTTTATTTTTGAACGCAAACTCTTTAAAAGCATGTTCATTTGAGTTTGAAGCTGCTTTGGCTAGCATAATGCCAAGCTCTGGTACCCGTTCGCAGTGCCCTGCTGTATAGGGAGACTTATCATCGATAGCCTGTGCGATAAGCTCAATAAATGACTCCATTAGGGCCTTTTGCTTTTGCTCATGTTGCTGAATCGATTGACTCATTTGCACCATAGAGCGAGATAGGTTGTTAATTTCTTTAATACTGCTTTTTAGCGTAGAAACTTGGTCAAATTGACGCCGTTTAATCTTTAAGTTTTCGCCCTCTAAGGTCTTAATTGGTGCAACGATAGGTGAGGCAAAAAACCACGACACGGGTAAAACCATAATTAAGCATGCCGCAGTGATTAAAATTGACAGCTTAATTTTCTCGCGAGTAGAGCTTAATACACCTTCTTTGGGCACCACTATCGCTAGGAAATCGCTATTATCGCCCATCTCAGAAAGCGGGGTGATATATACGTACTTTTCAACCCCATTAAGAGTCATCAAACGTAAATGGGCAAAGTTTGTTTTATCTTTTATTAAGGTTAAAAATTCAGGGTAAGGCACGGTGCCAATCACTTGTGGTTGCTGATTGGGGTCGCTTCCTAACCATTTACGCTCAAGTGCTGCAATATACGAATCTGGCAGTTGCTCTATTGCCATATCAATTAAATCTTTAAGCGCTGCATCCTCAGGGTGAAACAGTAAATGCAGCGTATCGGGTAAAAGGTCATGGCTGTAACTATCAAGCTGATTATATTGAAGCCCATCAATAAAAAACTGCTTTTGGGTGTATTTGAACACCGCCTCGTTATCTAGGCCTGCAAAGACCCGCCCTTGGCTTACCGCATCAAGTACCGCTTTTGTACTTGGCAGCTCAACAATGTCGATGTCGGGAAAGTGCTCTTTGATCACTTTGATCACCGACCAACCTTCGCCAATTGCAAGCTGCTTACCCGCCAACTGCTTCATGCTAACAACTGGGAGCGTACCTTGTGCAGTAATAATACTAAATGGTAAGGTTGCCATGGTTTGGCTCATAATACCAAGCGGCTCATTGGCAGGCGTTTTAAAAATAGGCTGAATAACATCTATTTCTTTTTTAGCAAATTGATTCAAAAACTCAGACCAAGTAAACCCATTGATAAAGGTCACTTTAATTCCGAGCATATTGGCCAAGCCATTAATGTAATCAATGCTATAGCCTTTGGGGTTACCGCCAACACTAAAATCCATTGGCGGCCAGTTAGTTTCGTTTGAAACACTTAAATAAGGATACTTTGCCAATACACTTTGCTGCTCTTCAGTCAGAGGCAATTTTTCAAGCCTTGGCAGACGTAAGCTATTTTTTTGTTGATTAGAGGCAACAATTTCACCCTCTTTATTGTATATATACAGCTCACTTAAATACTGGCTGCTCATTTTACTTTGCTGTTTGCTTAAATATTCAGAGATGCTCGACAAACTAACGTCTAACGCTAAGACACTGTTTTCGCTTGCCGACTTTATCGAATAGGTTTGCCCGGGCGCTTGCAGGTGGGTAAAGAAATACGGCTTGGTTTTATTGACTCGGGCAGAATTTGCTTGCTTAAACCACAAACGCTCTCGGGGGTCATAGCTGGTACCTTTAGTTTGAGAAATGCGTAAATTAAATTGCTGATCAAAATAATGGGTGTGCTGAACACGCTCAGCCCCTTCGCCGGTAATGTGGATCACGACCCAGCGATCTGCTTCGATGGCTTGCAACTGCTGACGAACTATTTCACTACTTTCTAAATTTATTAATTCATAAAAGTCACCATTTTCATAGCCAACATACAAGGCATAAAACAATGGATTGAGCTGCATGATTTCACTCATGACATTTCTCAGTTCACTTTTATCTTCGCTGTCGGCACTGATAAGGCTACTGTTTTGTACCATTACACTTAGCGTGTTTTCCGACTTTTCATTGACACCGGTAAGGTAATCAGCGACAGAGCCAGTGGCTAAATTAAAGTTTTTAACACTGGCTTCTAAGGCCATTTTTTCACTGAAATAATATTGCAGACTAATTGCAATCAGGGCTGTTAATGAGGTGGCTAATACGAACACCGCAACAACGGTAAGACGAATCGAGAAACGTATTGTTTGTTTGAGTTTTTGAAAAGCAGATACCAGCACTTATGCATCTCCTTGCAATGCTTTGTTCGTAAATAATATTAGCTTGTATAATATGTATACACCAATAACTTTGTATTACAAACAAAAACACTGCAATATTAGCCTAAAGCATAAGCAAATAATTATCTTAGATATTTTTGAATATCGACCGAATCGATTTGCGACTCATCTAAAAACTGTTTTGCATATTTTAGGTATATGCCTGAGGTTAAAAATAGCTCAAATACATCACGATCAATATGCTCGTCATCGACCATCTTCGCTAAAATATCAACGGCAACACTCAGAGGCTTGGCTTTTTTATACGGCCTATCTGTCGCAGTTAGAGCCTCAAAAATATCAGCCAGCACTAACACTCGTTCAGGTATTGATAAATCTTTTGCAGTTAATTGGCGAGGATATCCAGTACCTTTTAATGTTTCATGATGCGTCGAGGCATAGCGTGGGATCCGAGCAAGCTCTTTCGGAAAAGGAACATTAGAAAGCATGCGAATAGTACTGATAACATGTTCATTAATTTTAAACCTATCCTCAGCAGTAAGCGTACCGCGTGAAATAGATAAATTATAAATCTCACCTAGATTGTATTTATACTCAGGGATTGTCATTTTTATCCCTAAATCAGGTTCGTAATCAATGGCCTTTTCATGAGGAATTAAATCATTTGGTTTATCACTCAATAGTGATTCTTCAACAGGCAAAGTTTGATCTTTAAGGTTTACCATGCGCAACTCTTCAAGTGGCGATAAACCAAGACTAGCATCGAAGTGACGATACCACTTGATGCTGGCAATCTGATGTAAACGATTTAATTGCGACTCATCCATAAACTCTCCGCCGACATTACATGCCGCAATAAAGCTAAAATCTGCATGCAACTTTTCAATCTCAGCGTCTAATTGCTGTTGTAACTGCTGTTTTTGTTCTGGGTTTACAAGCAGTTTTTCGTAGTAGTCTAGTTTTGCATCTCGCAGCAGTACTTCAAAGCGCATACGAACTTCATGAATTCGGTTGTAAATTGTTTCCAGCTTAGTGCCTTTATCAACAATATGTTCTGGCGTAGTAATTTTACCGCAGTCATGCAACCATGCTGCTAAACGAAACTCTCGTCGTTCATCTGGGGTTTTAAAACTAAACTCAGAAAACGCCTCATCCTTTGAATCTGATGCTGCATCAGCAAGCCAAATACCGAGCTCTGGCACCCGCTCACAATGCCCTGCCGTGTAAGGTGATTTATCATCAATTGCTTGCGCTATAAGCTCAATAAAAGATTCCATTAACGCTTTTTGCGAGTTTTCATGCTGCTCAATTGAGCGACTCATATCAACCATAGAACTGGCTAAATAATGAATCTCTAGAATATGGCTCGAAAGTGTAGAAACCTCATTGTAATCACGCTGTTGGATTTTTTTATTTTCGCCCACCAATTTCAAAATAGGATTAACAATCGAAGATGCAAAAAACCACGATACGGGCAAAAGTAACAATAAACATAACCCTGTGACTAAAATTGAGATTCTGATTTTCTCTTTAATAATTGCTAGCACATCTTCTTTCGCAACTAGCACTGTAAAGTAATCCACTTCATCAGAGTGCATATCGCCACTAAGTGGCAATGGCACTACAAACATATATTTTTCTTGACCATTTTCGTGCACATCAAGCATTTTACCGAACTGTTGCTTTTTATTGGCAAGCCCAGGTTGTTGCTCATCAAGTCGAATAAGCGCAGATAAGTCGTCGAATGTTCGTTGCTGACTTTGATTACGACTTGCTGCGATGATTTCGCCATCACCCCGGTAAACATACATTTCAGAAGAAACTAAGAACTGCATTTTAAGTTGTTGCTCTACAAGAAAGTGGCTCAAACTGGAGCTGGCTATATCAAGTGCAAGTACATCACCTGTGTCTGCTGACTGTATTGAATAGGTATAGCCCGGCATTTCTAATAGATTAAAAACATACTGCTCAGACTTTGAGACTGACTCACTAGAGGCTTCCTTAAACCACTTTCGGGTACGAGGATCATAGTCAGTTTTTTCTTCTTTGACTCTAATAACCGAAAGGCTTTCATCCAAGAATAACTTTACGGTTTTGCGAGCATCACCTTGCCCGGAGACTTTATAAATCAACCAACGCTCCAAAGGCCGGATTTGAAAACTAGCGGGTAAGGTTGCATCACCTTTTAAATTAATTACTTGCAGCATATCACCATTTTGATGCGCAAGAATTAATGAGTAAAAATCCGCATGTCGACTTAGTACCTCTATCAACACATTACGCAAGGTGTCTTTATCCTTGCTATCTTCAGAAAAGAGTCGAGTATCATGGATCATTACGCTGAGCGTATTATCAACCCGATGATTTATTCTCGAGATATGGTCTGCTATTTGTTGACTGGTCTGCTTAAATTGGTCCGTTTTTGTCTGCAGTACAAACTTTTCACTAAAGTAATAATGGAGACTAATTGCCACAATCCCTGTTAATAAACTTGCCAAGGCAAACACCAGTAACACACTGACGCGAATTGGAACTTTAAAGCCCTTAGGTTGGCCTGGTAGCATATTGCGGCTCCTTGCATGCTGAATATACCTATCTAGGTATAAAATAAAAATAAAAGTGAAATCTAAAACAACTTATTTAGACAGACTCGCTAGATTTTGACGACCAGTTGATTGCGACCAGCCTCTTTGGCTTCGTATAACGCTGAATCTGCTCGAGCAATAACAGACTTTTGAAGCTCCTCACGCATAACTGTCAAACCAAAGCTTGCTCTTATTGATAAAGACATATCATTTAGATGTAACGGCTCAGCATTCAGTGTTTCAATCATTTTATTGACAATTATCGTCGCATCTTCAACAGAACAAAGCGGCAACACAATTACAAACTCCTCTCCTCCAAAACGATAAACATCGTCAGAAGCTCTCAAAGACTTTGTAAGGAATGTTGAAAACTTTTCTAGCACAGCGTCGCCAACTTCGTGCCCATGGGTGTCATTAACACGTTTAAAGTAATCAATATCAGCTAAAACAACGCATACTTGTTTTGATTTATATTGATTTTCTTTACTGAGTTTTTGGTAATGCTCATAAGTATTATCAAACGCTCTGCGGTTAGGTAACTGTGTAAGCGCATCTTTCAAGGCCTGCTTTTTCATTTCTTGAGCTAATTGACCTAATTGCGTATTACGTACAAATAGCTCACGACGAATAATGTGTTCATGGGCAGCCATGATCGATCCCGCTAAATTAGCCGCTATGTGAGCTAAAATAACCACATAAAAAGAATGCAAATTTATATCTTTATTAAAATAAATAACGGAAATTGCCAAACAGCTATAAAACACACCTAATAGCGCTGATAGTTTCAAGGAGAGCAAAGTCGAGAAGTAAAATGTAATCAATACAATGACATCAAAAAACATATGCAATATATAATGACGCTCATAGGTGATAACCATAAATTGCATATTCAAAAACATAAATATCATAAACGCGATGACCATCTTTATTAACTGCTTCGGTGACTTTACAAAACTAATACCAAAAGCAGCGCTAACGCATACAAATACAGTGATAGTTCTGCCAATCAAAGCAATATCAGGCCAGAAATCTGGCTGAATAATCATCTTATCGAAAAAAGTGACGAGCATAGTCACAACGGCGATTATACATGCAAGAAATTGAGCAAGCTTTTTATCTTGCACCAATTTACTTTGTATAAACAACAACTCAACCTGTTTCGACTTGAACTGACAAGCATAACGGTTAATAGTCATATCTTTGTTTAATAACTTTGCAGCATAAACGCCCATAAATGTGCCTACAACAAAAGGGAGAATGAGAAGTGTTGAATTAAAGAGCAACAACTCTATTATAGAAGGAAGAGATTAGAATTGAACTAGTTATTTTGTATAAAAATAACACATTTTAACCAGCACAATATAAGTAGAGACAAACGAAGTATTAATGAAATACTCCGTAATTATGTTATGAAATCTCTTTTCCTGCCTCATCACATACAACAATATCGGTTTCTTTTAATGCTTGATTGATCCAGGTTTGCAACACAGGGCAAGCTAGCACATGCTGGCAATAAGCTTGTGCTGCACTCGACAGCTCCACCTGATAGGTTTTAAAACGCAACACCACAGGTGCAAACATCGCATCAACAATAGAAAACTCGCCAAATAACCACGCATTAGGATAACGCTGCTGCTGAGCCGAAAAAATCTCATCGATACGTGCGATATCTTTTTTAGCTTGCTCTGATAATTCAACATGCCTTTTAGCGCGAATGTTCATCGGCATTTCATTGCGAAGTGCAGCAAAACCAGAATGCATCTCGGCAGCTAGACTGCGCGCTTTTGCTCTTTGGGCTATTTCACTAGGCCAAGCTGCACCATTTAGATAAGCATCATTGATATATTCACAAATAGCGAGTGAATCCCACACGATTAACTCAGCATCAATAAGGGCCGGCACTTTTTGCACTGGAAACTTACTTTTTAATGCTTCATAAAACTCAGGCGTATCTAAAACCAACTGTTGCTCCGTAAAAGAGATATTGAATTTACTCAGTAAATACCACGCTCTTAATGACCAAGTTGAGTAATTTTTATTGCCAATAAATAATTGCATTGCGCTTCCTTTAACGTTTAGATTAGGCTCACTATAAAACAGCGATTGGTGAATTACTCGCCAATTGTTTTTATGCTACCTATAAGTAAAGTTGATACATTATGGATATTGATGCCCTCAGGACTTTTTGTGCCTTTGTTGATACAGGCAGTTTTACCCGCGCTGCAGCACAGATTTGCAGAACCCAATCGGCGGTAAGTATGCAAATGAAAAAGCTTGAACAAGACATTGCAAGTCCGCTATTTGAAAAGCAAGGTCGTCAACTGGTGCTAACTCATCAAGGCCACCAGCTAGCAAGCTATGCAAAACAATTGATAGCGCTTCATGATGAAGCGTTTAAGCAATTAAAAGCAGGCACAGGCAATATGCGCGTACGCATAGGTTGTCCTGACGACTATGCCCACTCTTTACTACCAGAGCTTGTTGGTGCCTTACATCAACAGTTTAATGCGCTAGATTTACAAATAAGCTGCGCCCCAAGTACTGAGCTTAGAGCCAAGCTAGACCAAGGTATGCTCGATTTAGTGATTGCCACTCGCTCGCCAGACAGCGAAGAAGGTTACTTATTACAATCAAGCCAAGGCGTGTGGGTGAAAAGCCCCGCTTTTGAGATTAACGATTCAACCCCACTTCCTATCGCCTTGTTTCAACGAGACTGTAAGTTTCACCAAGCCAGTATTGAAGGCCTTTTAAAGGCCGAACGCCGTTTTAATATTATTGCCTGTTGTGGCTCAGCGGGAGCGTTACATGGCTTGATTAAACAGGGACTGGCAATTGGCAGTATGGCGCGAATCAGCATGCAATCAGGTGTGGAAGAAATCAGCGATACCTCACTTCCGATACTGCCTGTCATTGATATCGTCCTGCTTTACGGTAATCATGCCCACAACCCGCTAAGTCATGAAAAAATTAAACAGCTTGTGGAAATAATTAAGGCATAAAGACCATATCAAGCTAAAGAAGTTTTACTAACTTACGAGTTCTATTAGGCTCTGTAAGGTATAAAAACTCTGTTAAATCATGGGCACTGTTGATCAGCATATGTTGCTTAGGTTGAGTTAATTGCCAACTTTCTGTTGCAGCGGTTGCCAAATCAATACGCTGGAAATTAATAGTATCAGCATGCTCCATAGTGACCGCTAATTGCTGGTTACTTACAGATATACCAATGATGTCATTGTTAGCAGCTTGCCAAACAGTCTCAATATCTCCACGGCTATTAACTCGAAACACTTCGTTGCTATTTGAAAAATAGATCTGGTCTTGCTCATCTAAATCCATGCCATAGCAACTTAAACGTTTCCCTGAGCCTGTGAATGGTGTCAAAGTTAGGCTTGTTAAATCGAATTTAGCCGGATGAAACGTCTGTCCATCCTCTGCTCGATACGAAACTAAAATCGCGTCTTGATTGTGATACATTTCTCTCAAATAGAAAGAATGATTGCCGTGAGGAATTGTTTCATAAGTGCCACTGCTTAAATCAATTTTAAACAATGTATCTTTACTTGCGGTGTACACCTGTCGTGCGTCCTGGCTCCAAACAATGCCAAATAACTCATGGTTATCAGGATTAGCAAAAATGCGCGTTTGCTTGCCATTATCGTATAAAAATAATTGTTTTAATCCAAAACGATGTGACTCAAAAACAAATTTCGTTGAGTCTGGCGAAAACACGGGTAGAAAGTCGATTGATGAGGTATCAACGAGTTTGGTCAATTTGTCAGGGGTGGCGCGTGTTTGGCTAACAATATCTACATCAACATTCACTAACTCCATCAAAATGGCTTCAGCGTCTGGTGTGTACTGGGCATCACGAATTATTTGATAATTATTAAATGAAATTAGCTGAAGCTCACCATCTAGCTCTAGATTAATAAGCTGATTTCGTTGACTTATCAATAGCGCTTGATTGTTCGGGTGCCAACTTAACCCTTGAATACCGTTTTCTATGATAGCAATAGTTTGTATTTTTTTACTGGCAAGGTCGAGTACATCAATACGGTATTTGTTTTGCCCCGCTTCAATCCCCATTGCGACTTTACGGCCGTCTTTCGATAACGCATTAACGAGTAACCAATCTTGCTGTGTAGCGGCTAGTAAATGTGCCTTTTGTTTAGACTCTAAGTTGAGTGAAACGAGTCGAGTATCGTTGTTTAGTTTATCTTTTTCTATGTAATAGAGCTTATCAGCATGCCAATCGATGTGGTGACTGGTTACAACGGTGTCATTAAAAACACTCACCGTCGCTTGTTCTAATGGCTGAAATTTAGATAAATCAATGCTTATCGTGTTTAGATGTTGTTTCTGCTCTGTACTTTTCACAAACGCAATCGCATTATCGGAGGTCGACCACCCCAAAGCGTAGTAGCTTGCAGCATCTTCAGTTAGCCTCACTTCTCGCTCTGTCGCAAGCTCTTTAATCCAAATCTGCTGACTTCCTTTATTACCTCTAACAAAAGCAAGGTACTTACCACTATGTGAAAGTGACAAATTAGCTTCATTTAGTTCACTTGAAGTGAGTGGCATCAGTTGGGTAAAGTGAGCATTATCTTGTTGCTTAGGGACTAGTTGCCACGCAATAGCGATAAGGCTTACTAGTAAAACAAACAGCAACCCAAGATGTTGCGATTTTAGTTTTTTGCTTTGCCCCTGTGTTACTTTTTCAAGGCTATAACCGCGCTTAGGGTGTGTAATTATATACTGCGGATTTTTGGCATCTTCTTGGAGTGCTTTTCGTAGCAATGCGATACAACGCTGTACAGAACTTGGGTTGTAGGTAGCATTAGGCCACACTTTTGCAAAGATTACTTCTTGGCTTACAACTTCACCTTTATTTAAATAAAGGGTATGTAATACATCCATGACCTTTGGCTCGACTATTTGCTCATAATCTTGCGATGAAATTAAACATCGACTCTCATCAATTGCAAATTTGCCGATTCGATAACGCGCCACTTACTTCTCCAATAAATATTTACGAATCAAAGATTAAGGTTTTCTTAAGAGAAACTCAAGCGTTACTCCATTGTCACTTTGCTCTGGCTATTGGATTGTTTTTGCTATCTCAAAATAGGTAATAAAAACAATGTATAAATATTTATCAACGCTCACTATTTTCATCAGTGCTTTTTTAATTTTTCAAATTCAGCCGATGCTTTCAAAGCAACTTCTACCGCAATTTGGTGGTGGTGCTTCTATCTGGTCAGCAAGTTTAGTGTTTTATCAAGTCATGTTACTTATTGGCTATTTCTATGCGCATGGTATGGGTCGCTTTCATATTAAGTTGCAGGTAGTCACCCATATAGTTTTAGTTAGCTTTGCCACACTCATTGTTGTGACAGAATTTGCAGCCCCAAATCTCACAAATTGGCCGCCTACGCTTGCGGTGTTTGTTAATTTATTTATAGAAATTGGTCCAATATTTATTCTACTGAGCGCTACCAGCGTTCTTTTACAAAGATGGTATGTGCAAACTGCTTCAGCACAGGTGCCTTACCATTGGTATTCCATCTCAAACTTGGGTTCTTTACTGGCGTTAATGAGCTACCCACTCGTTTATGAATTACTATTTTCTTTAGAGCAGCAAACTACTTACTGGCTATTTGGACTCATCAGCTACTGCTTGTTATTAGCACTTCTTGTAATATTTTTACTAAAAAAAGCACCCGATTTATCAAGAGCATCTATTCAGACTAGGCATATCACGCTATTAAAAGGTAAAGGTCAATGGCTGTTATTAAGTGCCTTAAGCTCAGCCATGTTGGTATCTACCACGCATATGATCAGCACTAATATTCCTCCCATGCCATTACTTTGGTCGTTACCTCTTGTAATTTACTTGCTCACCTTTAGTTATACGTTTGCCAATAAAGCAAATTATCATCGTCATGTGTGGGCATATGTGTTTATATTTTCGGCTTTTGCAGGTCTGCTGATGTTTTATTTTGGCAGCTTATTCAATGCCCTAGCCCAGCTTATAATTTACAGCCTGATTCTATTAACCGCCGGTATGATCTGTCATGGTGAACTGAGAAACAAAGCCCCTGAAAACGAGCAATTTACCATTTTTTATTTTTATATCGCCCTTGGCGGTGTGTTAGGTTCGCTTTTCAGTACGCTCATTGCCCCATTGCTATTTGTCCAGATTGACGAGTATTTACTTACATTAGCGGTTATTTTTAGTTTTGTGTGTTACTACCAATTAAAAGCTAGAACAAAGACAAAACAGCTCAAATTCACTCTCGCAACCAGCTCAGTTATTTGGTTAGCATGCTATTGTTTTTTAGCGGTAAACTTTAACCAATATAACATTGCCACTAGCCGCAATTTTTATGGCTATTTAGCGGTAAAAGATATAAACACTCAATCAATAAAAGAAAGGCGCTTAATTGACGGCACCACGATTCATGGCTCAGAGCCACTAAATCCAAACCAACAGTTTGAGCAAAGTTATTACCACCAGCATACTGGTGTCGCTAAATCACTTGCCATACTAAAGCAAAACAGCGCACTAAACATTGGCGTGATTGGTTTGGGTGCAGGCGTTTTAGCTCGGTTTGCAGACCAACAGGATAGTATTCACTTTTTTGAGTTAAACCCTGCTGTGTACGAGATGGCAAAGCGTTATTTCTCATATTTAGAAAACAGTGAAGCCAAGCTCACAGTCAGCTTAGGGGATGGTCGTATTGCGCTAAAAAATAATGCGAACGAAGTATTTGATGTCTTAATTATTGATGCATTTACCAGTGATGTAATTCCTGCACATTTGCTAACCCAAGAAGCAATGTCACTTTATTGGCAAAGGCTCAATGAAAGTGGCGTATTGATTGTGCATATCTCAAATAATCATATCGACTTACTGCCTGTATTACAGGCACATAGCCAATATTTTAATAAGGCAATGTTAAAGTTTAGCTATCAAGGCCATAGCCCATCAGACATAGGCTCAGACTGGGTGGTGCTAACTGATAATCAGGCTTTTTTAAATCGTGTATCTATCAGTGATTTGTCGCCTATTAAACGCTACCCACATAGCGAGCTGGCAATGTGGACTGATAGCAAACACAGCCTACTCCCTTTATTAAAATTCTAACAGGCATAAAAAAGCGCGATGATAATCATCGCGCTCATTAACTGCTTTTACTTTATTTAAGACTGCGCTTAAATCGAACCTTTGATTGGTCCATGTTCGTGGCTTACATGTGGGTTTTGACCACGTTGGCGCAATAAGTGATCCATTAAAGTAATCGCCATCATCGCCTCAGCAATAGGAATAGCACGAATGCCTACACAGGGATCATGGCGTCCTTTGGTGATCATCTCTACCGCTTCGTTACTAGTATTAATACTGTTGCCCGGTATGGTAATGCTTGAGGTTGGCTTAAGTGCGATAGAGGCAATGATATCTTGCCCTGTCGAGATACCCGCAAGTACACCACCCGCGTGGTTTGATGTAAACCCATCAGGAGTTAACTCATCACGGTGTTCAGAGCCTTTTTGCTCAACCACATCAAAGCCGTCACCAATCTCAACGCCTTTTACTGCATTAATGCTCATTAATGAGTGTGCAAGCTCTGCATCTAGGCGATCAAATACTGGCTCACCTAAGCCTACAGGCACATTTTTAGCAACCACTTTAACTTTAGCGCCTACCGAGTCACCTTGTTTTTTTAGGTCGCGCATGTACTCATCAAGCGCTTCTAGCTTGCTGGTGTCTGGAAAGAAAAATGCATTATTTTCTACTTCATCCCAGTTGTAGTCTTCTGCTTTGATTGGCCCTAGTTGGCTCAAACATGCTCGAATTTCAATACCATGAAACTGTTTTAAGTATTTTTTAGCAATTGCACCTGCCGCTACACGAATAGCCGTTTCACGGGCAGAAGAGCGACCACCACCTCGGTAATCACGGATACCGTATTTATGCCAATAGGTATAATCGCCATGACCTGGACGAAACACCTCAGCGATTTTGCCGTAGTCTTTTGAACGTTGATCGGTGTTTTCAATCAGTAAACCAATGCTAGTACCTGTGGTTTTACCTTCGAATACACCTGAAAGAATTTTAACTTCGTCACTTTCGCGGCGCTGCGTTGTATAACGACTTTGCCCCGGTTTACGACGGTCTAAATCAATTTGTAAGTCGGCCTCGCAAATTTCAAGGCCTGCTGGTGTACCATCAACAACGCCGCCTAATGCAACGCCGTGGCTCTCACCAAAGGTGGACACTTTAAATAGTTGTCCAATGCTATTACCTGCCATTAACTTTCCTCATTCCTAATGACTACTGATACCGAGCCCTCAGGCTCGGCTTTTAAAATCTGCCGTTAGTCAGCAAAATACTTAACTAGTTGCTCTTTGCTGATCACAAACACACCTAATCCACCTTGCTCGAACTCAACCCACTCAAACGGTGCATTTGGATATAACGCTTCCATATGTACCATAGAGTTGCCGACTTCGACAAATAACAAACCGTTATCAGTTAGATGTTCAGCGGCTTCAGCTAAAATTGTACGCGTTACGTCTAGGCCGTCATGACCCGATGCTAAACCAAGTTCTGGTTCATGGTGGAATTCACGCGGTAAATCAGCCATATCTTCAGCATCAACATAAGGTGGGTTTGCTACGATCAGATCATATTTTTGACCCGGAACGCCACTAAACACGTCTGATTGAATTGGTAGTACGCGGTCATTGAGCATGTAATCGCTAATATTAATATCAGCAACTTCGAGCGCTTCATAAGAAATATCAACCGCATCAACTTGAGCATCTTCAAATGCTTGTGCAAGTGCAATGGCGATACACGCAGAGCCGGTACATAAATCAAGAATGCGCGTTACTGAGCTTGGCTCTTCTAACCAAGGTGCAAAGCGGTTGTTAATTAGCTCTGCAAATGGCGAGCGTGGAATTAACACGCGCTCATCGACATAAAACGGCATACCTGCAAACCATGCTATGTTGGTCAGGTATGGTACTGGCGTACAATCATTAATACGCTCTGCAATTAGTTCAGCTAAACGGTTTTTCTCGGTGCTGGTTAAACGCGCATGCATTAGCTCTTTTGGCGCGTCGATAGGCAAACTTAATGCGGGTAATAATAAGCTAACTGCTTCATCCCACGCATTATCTGTACCGTGCCCAAAGAAAATACCACTGCTGGCAAATTGACTGGTTGTCCAACGTAACCAATCGTGCAACGTTGAAAGTTCTGCAATTGCCTCGTCTAAAATTGCATCTTCAATCTGGAAATGGTTCATGTATGTTCCTTAACTTTCAAAGTCTATTCTGACGCGTATTGTACCGTCTTTTCAGTTGGTTTTTACTCGATTTTTAGCGTTTTTTTGTTTAGACTGCCGCCATGAAAAAAGATCCCCACGCCAACAATCACATAAGCCCTGACGATATTGATTTATTTCGTCAGAGTATTAGTGGTGCCAAAGCCTTTAAACAAGACACTATTCGATTCACCAATAAGCCTAAAGTGTCACAAGCGAAGCAATTTTCCCAGCAAAAAAAGCAACATCAGGCAGAATTTTTCTTTTCTGATGAATATGTACCAGACATCGACACTCATGGCACTGTCAGTTATGTCAAGCCAGGTCATGATAGCTTTTTGGCAAAGCAACTTCGTCGTGGAGATTACCCGCCTGAGTTAACCCTTGATTTACATGGCTTAAATAAAGAGTTAGCCAAAGATGAGCTGGCTGGATTAATTCATGAGTGTAAAAAACAGCACTACTATTGTGCCTGTATTGTGCATGGTATTGGTGAGCGCATACTCAAACACAAAGTGCCACAATATTTAGTACAACACCCTGATGTAATTGCTATGCATCAAGCACCTCTTGAGTTTGGCGGTAAAGGTGCGGTACTTATTTTAATTAATCTTCCACAAAGTGATGAGTTTAGACGCTAACGTCTTCTTGTCATAAGGCCTAATGTGCATATTTTTTCGATTATTTTTCCACTGATTTTTATCGTTTTAAGTGGTTACATTAGCTCGCGTAGCAAGTTTTTATCGAAAGAGCATATAGCAGGGTTAAGCAAGTTTACCTTTTACATTAGCGTGCCTGCTTTTCTATTTTTGAATATGGCACAAGCCGATTTAAAAAATAGTGTTTCTGTTGCCGGCTTTTTAAGTTTTTATATTCCAGTATTAGCTATTTATGCCCTTGGCTATGTGATTGACCGGTATTTTATAGCAACGCAATCTGCACCATCGCGTCACGCTGTATTTGCTCTTGGCAGTAGTTACTCAAATACCGTACTGGTAGGTCTGCCTATTATTATTGCTGCTCTTGGGCAGCAAATGGTCGGCATTGTGTTTATGATCATCACTTTTCACAGCGCATTATTATTTACCCTCACCTTTTTGCTCAGTGCTAAGTCGCAGCAAACATTCTCTTGGCGAGCATTTGCTAAAAACATGCTACTGAACCCAGTCGTGTTGAGTATCAGTAGTGGCCTTGCTGTTAACCTATTTGGTTTTACACTTTTTGATGATTTAGCAAATGGCCTGAGCTTACTTGCTAAACTCGCCATTGCGTGTGCGTTATTCGTGTTAGGGGCAAATTTGGTGTTCTATAAAGTTGCAGACAACTGGCAGGCCTCCGTTATTGCTACCATCATCAAACTTGCCGTTTTACCTTGTGCTGTATACTTTTTTGCTAGCCACGTTTTTAATTTGGAGCAATCTCTGCTGAAAGTACTTGTCCTTTTAAGCGCCTCTCCTTTAGGTGTAAACGCTTATTTAATTGCTAATCAAATTAAACAACATCAGGCGACACTGGCAAGTAGCGTTGTGCTTTCAACGGTGTTAAGTGTAGTGAGCTTTAGTGTTTGGTTAACTATTTTACTTTAGTTTTTATAAACCACCTGAAACATCTATAAAACTGCCTGTTGTAAATGATGCTTGCTCACTTGCCAAAAAGTAAATCGCTGAAGCGACCTCATCAGCTTCTCCACCACGCCCCAGCGGCAATTTAGATTTTAAACGATCGACGCGGTTTGCTTCACCACCATCACGATGCATATCGGTATAAATAAGACCAGGCCTTACCGCATTAACTCGAATGCCTTTACTCGCTACTTCTTTGGCAAGACCAATAGTGAAGGTATCAAGTGCTCCTTTAGATGCAGCATAGTCTAAATATTCATTTGGCGAGCCGGTTCGCGACGCACCCGATGACACATTCACAATACTGCCTTTATCCATGCGCTTAATTGCTTCTCGCGCACACAAAAATGCCCCTGTGACATTGCAACTTAAAATAGCGTTGATTCGCTTAGCATCCATCTCTAATAACGGCATTTGCGGCATCATCATCGCCGCGTTATTCACTAACACGTCTAAGCGCGCAACCAGCCCATCGAGTTTGGCGAACATGGCGATTACTTGCTGCTCATCTGCGATGTCAGCTTGTAATAAGTACGAATTCACACCGAGGGATTTTAGCTGTTGGGCTACCTGCTCTGCACTTGCTTGATCTGACTTATAATTAATACACACATCATAGCCATGTTTAGCAAACAGCTTTGCTGTCGCGGCACCAATACCTCGTCCACCGCCAGTGATAAGAACCACAGGATTTGAACTCATGCTCACTCCTTAAAAATTAACTTAAACTGTTCACACACTAAAGGCATATCGGGGTGACATTGATAGCCTGTGCCAGCTAATTCTCGCTGATAATAGTCCCAATGTACGCGTTGCCAATATTCAAGGCTTTTGTCGCCCTCGCCTTCTAGCGCGGCATAATCTGCGCTTATTTGATTAAATGCGGTAATGGTTACAGAGACAGTTTCAATAATGCCGAGGGGCTGCCCCTGCCAATTGGTAAAAATGGCTAAATCACCCACTTCAGGAAGGGCTTCATTGTTGGCTTTAAACCAATAAAGTGAAGGAGTTGTTGCTTGTTTTACACCCTTTAAAACCAGCAATGCGCAGTCATTGGCATCTTGCTCATTATCACAAAAATGCCAACTTGGTAATTGAACAACTGCGCGCCCAGATTGCTCATTAAAACGAGCAATCAACTGCGCAATTCGCTGCTCGTTACTTAACAGCTGCAACAACAGAAATCTCTACAAGCAGAGCATCGCGCGCCATTTTTGCCTCAACACAAGCGCGAGCAGGTGCATGGCCTTGTGGTACCCATGCATCCCAAACAGCGTTCATCTCGGCAAAATATTCCATGCTTTTCAGATAAATAGTGGCACTTAACATATGCTCTTTGCTACTACCAGCCTCAATGAGTAAGGCTTCAACTTTATCAAGCATAGTTTGAGTTTGTTCAGTGATATCTTTTTCAGCATCAGCACACACTTGGCCACACAAGTAAACAGTGCCGTTATGCTTAACGATGCGGCTCATACGCGCACCCGTTTGTAAGCGTTCAATTGTCATAGTAAGGACTTAAAAAATTAACAGTGGCGCTAATTTAGCAAATCCACTGTTATATTTCGACGTTATTTGGTGAGTGAATACTATGGTAGTAACTGCGCTGATTGTGCTCATCATATTCAATTACGGCGACTGCGCCAGTATTGAAAATAGGCATGTGGCCAGGACTCAACTGATCAACTAAATAGCTGACTATTGGCATGTGCGCTACCACTAACCAAGTATTACACTGAGGGTGCATGGCAATGAGGGTTTCTAAATAATCAGCAGCAACTTGTGGCACGCCATCTGGCGTAATATCGCTACAAGTTTCATTAAATTGTAACGAAATATTTTGCGTTGCATCAGTAGCGGTTTGTTGAGCGCGAATGTAAGGACTCACCAACAGAGCATCTGGTTTATAATGTGTTGCTAACCATTGCCCCATTCTACTGGCTTCTTGATGACCATTTTCGGTCAGTTGTCTTGCTGCATCATCTGCTTGCATTGGCGTTGCTTCGCCATGGCGCATGATTAAGATTGTTTTCATAAAAAATCAACCGATTAAAGAATATAAAACAGTAGCCAGTTTGCTTGATTGTTAGCTATATTAGAATATCATCACTAGATACATTAAACATCCGCTTATTGATATTCAGGTAGATTTTCATTGCTGTGCCATTTTTAGCCTTCCTGAAGTTATCATCTGTTGTTAGCGAGTTAACGCATTCTTTCAGGAGCATCTTTTGAATATCAGCCGCAATGATAACAGAACATATCAGCCCCTAACACTGGACAATGGTCTAAAAGTGCTCTTGGTGCAAGACCTTGAGTCAACAAAATCCGCGGCTTCTATGGCGATAAACGCTGGTCACTTTGACGATCCTCTTGATAGACAAGGGCTCGCTCACTTTTTAGAACATATGCTTTTTTTAGGTACCGATCTGTACCCAGAGTCAGGCGGGTTTTCTAATTTTGTTTCACAATCAGGTGGCAGTACCAACGCATGGACAGGTACTGAGCATTCTTGCTTTTTCTTTGATATCAATAACCAACAATTTTCAGAAGCTCTGGCTCAATTTAGTCGCTTTTTTATTGCGCCACTATTAAGCCCTAACGAAACTGCTAAAGAACGAAATGCGATTGATGCAGAGTTTAAATTAAAAATAAAAGACGATGGCCGTCGTATTTACCAAGCCCATAAAGAAACCGTTAATCCTGCTCACCCTTTTGCTAAGTTCTCGGTTGGTAACCAACAAACACTTGCAGATCGTGAAGGTTGTATTAGCGATGAATTACGTGCCTTTTTTGACCGCCACTACCAAGCACAATGGATGACTTTAGTCATTTGCAGTAACGAAGATATTGCCACAATGAGCGACTGGGTAAGCCAATATTTCAGCGCCATTAAAGGGCAGCAAAAAAGTAAGGCGATCATTGAGCAGCCTCTTTATCGCAAACAAGACTTAGGTAAAGTACTGCATATTGAGCCACACAAGCATATGCAAAAGCTAATTATAAGTTTTGCAATGCCGAACATTGATGACTTTTATCGTCACAAAACGGTGAGTTTTATTGCTCACTTACTCGGCTATGAAGGCAAAGGGTCGCTGTATTCAATTTTGAAAGAGCAAGGTTGGATCAACGCGCTTTCTGCAGGTGGTGGTATCAATGGCAGTAATTTCAAAGACTTTAACATCAGCATGGCGTTGACAGATGAAGGTATTGAATACTATGAAGATATCGTCGAAATGGTATTTGAATATATCTGCTTAATTAACCAAAACTGCGATAAGTTGCCGCGTCTTTATCAAGATAAAAAGAACCTCTTGCAAATCGCCTTTGATAATCAAGAAAAAGCACGCTTAATTGATTGGGTAAGTAACTTAAGCATTAACATGCAGCATTATGATGAAGCTAACTATGTTCAGGGTGACTACCTTATGGAAGGCTTTAATCAATGTGCCCATGAAATTGCTATGCAGTGGCTTACGCCAGACAATATGCGCTTAGTGTTAATTCACCCAGGTGTCGAACCTGAGCATACGACAGCATGGTACAATACGCCTTATAAAATTGAGGATATTTCTCCTTGCTGGTTAGAAGCACTCGGCGAAATAAACACCCCCCTGCCTAAAATGTGCTTACCAAGCGCGAATCCTTACCTTAATAAAGAGGTTGAGTTGCTCCCCTTAGACGCGCCAACAAAAACACCAGAATTACTTGTAAAACAAGAAGGTTTTGATTTTTGGTTTAAGCAAGATGCAACCTTTCGTGTTGCAAAAGGGCATTTTTATTTAGCAATGGACTCTTCCTTTGCGATAAAAGATGTTAAGCATATGGCACTCACACGTTTGTTTGCCGACCTATTTATGGACAGTGTCGCTGAACAATTTTATCCAGCAGAACTGGCTGGCCTTAGTTATCATTTAACTTCTCACCAAGGCGGTTTGACCTTACATACTGCAGGCCTTTCATCGAGTCAGTTAGAGCTGGTTAATGAGTTACTTGAAGCACTCTTTAATGTTGAGATCTGCGCAAAACGCTTTGCAGAATATAAAAAGCAACTAGTTAGGCATTGGCGAAACAGCAATCAAAACAAACCTGTAGGTGAATTATTTAGTATCCTTGGTGCACAGATAATGCCTTGGAACCCAGAACCAAATGCGCTTGCACAAGCTTTAAAAGATACGAGTTTTCATCAATTTAATTGCTTTAGAGAAGAGTTTTTCAAAGCATTGCATGTAGAGTCTTTTTTGCATGGTAATTGGCAGCGTAGCGATGCATTGAAATTTCAAAAACAAATCGCTGAGCACCTCGCTGGCAGCAATACCATTATTGATTTAACCAGACCTCTTTCTACTATTACGGATGTGTCGCAGCAGCGCTTTTGTTTAAATTGTAATGACCATGCGATGGTTCTTTATTACCAAGCTCAAACTGATGCGACTGAAGAAAAAGTAAAAATGATGTTGTTGAACCACCTCATCAATCAAGATTACTTCAACGAATTAAGAACCAAGCAACAGCTAGGTTATTTGGTAGGCGCAGGTTACGCACCTTTCAATACCCGCGCTGGTATCGCTTTTTATGTGCAATCCCCTAAACATAGCGCTGATGAAATTTTAAAACGTCATAAGCAGTTTATTGAAAATTATGTAACACAGATCTCACAAATCAGTGAGCAACAATGGCTTGATACAAAAGCAGGCTTAGTGACTCATATCGCAGAAAAAGACAAAAATTTGCGTCTTCGCTCACAGCGTTTATGGCTAGCCATAGGTAATCGCGACAGTGATTTTAACATGCAGCAGCAACTTTTAACTGCCCTAGAAGCATTAAGTCTGAGCGATATGCAGCAATATGTGAGCGAGATATTCAGCGATGAACGCCCAAGAATAGAACTTTTAAGCGAACCTAAGACTAAAAAGACAGCAAAAACCACCCTTTATTCGCATTCTCTTTGACTCATTCGTCAGCTTGGATTAAATTAACTGGTGCGAATTAGGGTAATGCATTAATGACAAAAATAATAACAATGATTTCTGCTTTTCTAACAATAAGTATAGCGAGCGTTTTTAGCGCCGCTGCAAGCCCCATAGAACTTGAGCAAACAACTTTGCTGTTAATACCAAGTGGGGTGATGTTGTTATTATTGCCGTACCTGTTATTTATAATTTTCAAGCTAAAACGCTCTCGCCATCAACTCCGTATCTCAGAACATCGACTAAAAAGTACAGTAGAGGGAAGCGGAGATACATTGTGGGATTGGAATATAAAAACAGGCGAAGTGCTACGTATTAACGACAAATACACCGCGAATACTAATAATACCAGCGCCTTCCCTCCTAATCGTGACCTTATCCATCCCCATGATGTTCACCAAGTAGAAAAAGCACTAAAAAAACATTTTGCAGAACACACTGCTTTTTTCGAAGCAAGTTACCGTATTAAAGATAATTTTGACCGTTGGCACTGGGTATTAGACCGCGGAAAAATTATAGAAAAAGACGCAAACTTACAGCCATTACGCATGACTGGCACCGTGCGAGATATTTCACAACTAAAGTCCACTGAGGCACGCTTAAACTTATTTGCTAAATGCGTTGAGTCATTAACTGACGCGATTGCTATTTACGATAAAAACTTCAAATTAGTCGATTTAAACCCAAGCTTTTTAACCTTGTTTGGTGGCAGCCGCGAGCAATACCTAAAAAAAGACTTCATGCTTAATGGTTATGACCAAAGTTATGTAGATGAAGTTAAAGCAACGGTTAAAGCCACTGAACATTGGCAACAAGAAGTCAAACTGAGAAACGCCAAGCGACAGCTATTGCCCATTGAAATTTCAATTGATGAAATCAAAAATGAGCACAATCAAATTTGTAATTATGTGGTTGTATTCTCAGATCAAACTGAACGAAAAAAAGCCGAATCGCAACTTCATAATTTATCAAACCGTGACCGCACAACAGGCTTACCTAATCGAAATCTGTTCTTCACGAATTTAAAGAAGCTCGCTAAGCAAGATAACCATCATGCCCTGTTAGTTTTCGATTTAGATAACTTTAAAAAGATCAACGACTCACTTGGTCATCAACTTGGCGATAGCTTGCTGTCTAAGCTTGCGATGCGTTTGAATAAACTTACCCGCGAAAAAGACGTATTTTATCGCCTAGGTGGAGATGAGTTTGCACTGGTCATGTCGGGTACCAACGACATACACACCATCACCCGTATGGCTAAGCTATTTTTAGCGGCGATAGCTACACCATTCAACATGGCAGGCCATGAGCTGGTGATCACATCGAGCGTCGGTATTGTGTTATTTCCTGAAGATGGTAATACCCCAGAGTTATTGCTTAAGAATGCCGATACAGCCATGTATCATGCCAAGAAAAAAGGGAATAGTTACCTATTTTTCAACGACACGATGAACCGCCAAGCCGTCAAAAGGCTACAAATCGAAAACTTGATGCGCTACGGCTTAAAAGAAGATCATTTTGAAGTCTATTATCAGCCGAAAATGAATATTCGCACTGGCAAACTAGATGGTATGGAAGCACTGGTTCGTTTTATTACTCCGAAAAAAGGCATTATAAGCCCGGGCGTATTTATCCCTATTGCAGAAGAAACCGGGCAAATCATCGAAATCGGTGAAGTGGTATTAAACAAAGCATGTCGTGATGTAAAAAACTGGATTGATCAAGGCTTATTTAACGGCCGAGTTGCTGTTAACTTATCAGCGAAACAATTCAGCTTGCCTGATTTGACCACTCGCATTGATGTAATTTTACAAAAAAATGAGCTACCATCTTATTTCTTAGAACTTGAAATTACCGAAGGTACGGTAATGGATGACCCTAAAGAAGCGATAACAATTATGCGCTCACTAAGCGCTCGTGGTATTCACCTAGCAATGGATGACTTTGGTACGGGTTACTCATCATTGGCCTATTTAAAGCAATTTCCGCTTAACACCTTAAAAGTTGATAAAGCCTTTATTGATGATATGCAATCAGAGCGTGGTCGCAACATGGTCGACTCGATTGTGACCATTGCCCATAACCTTGATTTACATGTAGTTGCTGAAGGGGTTGAACAAGCTGACCAAGTGACAATGTTAGAGCAATTGAAGTGCCAAACAATACAAGGTTATTTCTATTCTAAACCGTTATCACAGCCAGAATTTACAGAATTTTTAAAAAGCCAGCTCGATAAGTCTGCGCCAAGTTTATTAAGAAGCGTAGAAGCCTAAGGTCGCCAGCCACATGATTGGCGGCCGATATGACGAATAAAGGCACGTCGATAATGTACGTTAAACAAACACCACGCAATTGGGCCAAGCATTCCACCGAGAAGCATCCAACGCTTTACTGGCATCCCTTTAGACAACGACTCTAAATACATCACCAAAACAAACATACAGCTTAAAATAACAAATAGCACACAACACCTCATTAAAAATCAGCGGCAGTGTACATAATTCACACAGCTTTTGGAACTTCACACTTTATATAGTCTGCATAACGCGTGTTTATACAACGAACTTTTTATTATTTTTACTAGGTAAAGCAACAATTAATGTGTACTAAATAATTACAATTTACTAATATAGGAACAAACTAATACCAGTTTGCTTAATTAAGTGGTCTATTTTGAGGCAATAAAACCTCGTTGATAGCAAGGCAAAAATTTCGTTATTTAGTTGTTCTAAATCAGAAATTTTTAACGCAGATAGCGACAGGTTTAATCCCTCAAAATGATTAAGTATTATTGCGGATTGGTGTAATCAAGGAACTAACAAAAAAATGAGGATCCGTTGTGTCTGAAGAATCAACAAATGTATATGAAGCACCTGAAGCAGAGCTAACTCAAGCAAATACAAGTGGCAATAAACCTATTTTAAACTTTGAGCGCTTCTCCGCTTGGGGCGTATTCTTTTTGAGTCTTATCACATTAGGTATCTACGCCTTATACTGGCTAGTAAGCCGCGCAAACAAAGCAAACGCACTTGCTAAACATCAGGTAAATCAAAACTTAATTTATGGCTATGTTGCTATTTACGTAATCAACTTTGTTTTGGCATTCACCGATATTTCTGAAGTCTTGTCTGCTATTGCTTCTATTATTTCTTTAATTGTTGGTCTGGTATTCATTTTCTCGCTACGTACTTCACTCAAAGAGTTAATTAATGAAGGCAGCAATGAGCCGGTACATTTAAGTGGCATACTCACGTTTTTCTTTTATGCGATTTATTTCCAATACAAAATTAATGAGGCCATTGATAATCAAAAGTAATCGTTTCATAGGTTTCGTTAATTAATAAAAAAGGCATTGAATTCAATGCCTTTTTTATTGCCGCTTGATATTCGGGTATTACAACGCCCCTGAGTGCTTCACATTCAAATAGGTATTAAGCACATGCGGTAACAGCTGCTCAGGGTTACAGTCTATGGCTATCACCCCTTGCTTTTTCAGCTTAGCCATATTGGCTTTATGTGAATTTAGTAGTGCTAATGCTGCACAGTAACTGGTTGCATCTTCATACTTTTCTATAGACTCTTCAAGCACTTCACTCACGGCACGATTGTTAATATTGATAAGTGCCACTAAGTGATGTTTTTGCAATAGCTTTATTGCAGGCATTAACTCGTCAATACTTTGCTCATCTAGGGTGGTGACTAATAACACTAAAGAGCGTTTACTGCGCTTAGCAATTAACTGGTTTACAGCTACCAAATAGTCACTGCTGCTATTATCTGGGTATAAATCATAAAAATGATTCATCACCCGAGATACATTCTGCGCGCCTTTAACATCGGGTAACCAGCGTAGGTTTTGATTAAAGCTCTGCATACTAAACCAATCACCTTGCTTTAAAACCGTGTGAGAAAGTAGTAATAATGCATTTAAAGCATGATCAAAGTGGCTGCCTTCATTGGCTTCTATGGCCATTTTTTTTGAGGCATCAAGCATAACTATTACATGCTGGTTTTGCTCTTCTTGATACTCTCGCGAAATTAATTTTCGGCGTTTACTTGTTGCCTGCCAATCTATCTGCCTGACGCTGTCACCTTGGCGATATTCGCGTAATTGCTGGAATTCAATACCATCACCGCGCTTTTTGGTGAGTTTTAACCCCGAAATAGGCTTATTCACGACCCCGTTTAAATGCTGTTTCGAGGTAACACGGCTAAAGTCTGGGTAAACCTTTAACTGAGTAGCTTGAGTTGCCAACCAATTTACTTGCCAAAGGCCTAGTGGCGACCCTACCCTCAGCTCAATCGCACTGATTTGTGCATCCCCCCGCTTATGGGCGCGTATCATAAAGACCAGCTTTGCCTGTTGCGTAGCGTCAATGAATAGGGTTTGCACTGGCTTTAACAATTCAATAGCGTTGCTTAAATGCACACTCACATCTAATTGCTTAGCATGTTTGGCATTATTTTTAATCAACACGTTTAAATCTTGGCGTCTGTATAACGCCATATTTAGGTTAGTTTCTGCGCTTACTTCGAGTAAAGGCGTTGACTTAGCTGCCAAGCAATCAACAATTGCAACTAAAGCTGGCACCAATAACAAGGCGGTTAAAAGCATGCCATTTACCTGAGCAATAGCACACACAAGCATAAGCAACAGAATGAATGCTGTTAACACAACTAAACGTTTTGCTGGCCTAAGCTTGATACGGTTCATGAACGTGGCGCTTCAACACTGGCTAAAATAGCACTGATCACTTCGTCAAACGAAACACCTTCCAGTTCTAAGTCCGCAGATAAAATTAAACGATGCCTTAAAATATTTGGCGTGACTAGCTTCACATCATCTGGGGTAACAAAATCACGGCCATTCATCAATGCCATTACTTTTGCAGCTTTAATGATATTAATTGAGGCACGTAACCCTGCACCGTGCAGCACGCCTTGCCAAGTTCGTGAGCTACGAACTATATCAACGGCATAATTAAGAATTTGCTCGTCTACTAAAATATCCGCACAAAGCTGTTTAATTTCAGCAATACGCTTGGCATCTAATACCGCTGGAAGCTGCTCCACTTTGCTTTCATTAGAAACTATTTGTGTATTCAGTTTTAAAAGCTCAACTTCCGATTCATGAGAAGGAAAACCAAGCTCTACTTTCATCATAAAGCGGTCTAATTCGGCCTCTGGTAATGGGTAAGTCCCTTCTTGATCTAGTGGGTTTTGAGTGGCTAATACCATAAACGGGGAGTTTATTAATAACGATTCGCCATCAATAGTGATTTGTTGTTCTTGCATCACTTCAAGTAAGGCTGATTGCGTTTTTGCTGGCGCACGGTTAATTTCATCAGCAAGTAAGATATTAGTAAAGGCAGGGCCTTTTTTGATATTAAACTCACCTGACTTCATATCATACAAGCTATGCCCTACTACATCCGAAGGCATTAAGTCTGGGGTAAATTGTACACGTGAGAAATTTACACTTAAGCTTTTAGCTAAAGCTCTAACAAGTAATGTTTTACCAAGTCCCGGAACCCCTTCAAGCAGCACATGGCCACCTGCAAAAAGAACGGTAAGCACATCTTCAACAATGGCATCTTGACCGACTAACACACGCGAAATGTTATGCTTTACTTGTTTTACTGCATCAGCTGCCTCAACTAAGCTCATGCGATTAGTGTCTAATTCCGTGCTCATAAGGCATTCCTTAACTGTTTAAATCGTTTTATATAATTTGTTCTTTGTGTTTTTGAGTCAGGTAACTTGCTAGCCAATAGCTGCGCTACCTGTTGTTTTTCAAAATGGGTTAAATTAGCAATACTCTGCGCCTGTTTATCTGCGCTTAGCATTTTAAAGTTTGGTACACGCGCTTCTACCTTGCTGTAAAAGTCTTTCTTGAGTGCGGCAAATAATACGGATTCATGGCCGTGTTCAGAGTAAAAATTAGCGAGTGCACGAATATGCTGATTAAAACTGGTTTTAGCTTCAAAATCAGGGGCGTATGCTCGGCCAATACGGCTCGTAATATGCCACACTGCAAGCACAATTAATAACACTAGAGTCACTACAAATTGCCAGCTCCAGTGCCAAAGCTTTGCAAGCCAATTAGGGTAAGTCAGGTATGGAACATAGCTAATACTCTTAGCGCCTTTACTTAACCAAAGTAATAGACTGCCATGGTCGAGGTGGCGCAAACGATAGTTAGTAAAAGGTAATAACGATGGCATCACAACTACTCTGCCTTGACCAAAGGCAAAATCACACATTAGGGTTTTGCCCTCAGAAGTATTTGTACTTACACCAGGGCAGTTTTCGATGTAAAAGGCACGGCTTAATTCGAGTTCGAGCTCAGTATTTTCATCAATAGACAACACACTGTTTTTATCTCCCTCTTTGCGCATCGCAAAATCATATTCAAACACATCTTCTTGACTTAGCACATTGATGCCAAGCTGCCCAAAGAACACTGAATTATCGATTGCTAGCTCTTCGCGCTGCCTATTTAATACATAAATTAAACGCCCGCCATCAGCGACCCAGTCAGCAAGCTGAGTATCAAGCAAATAGGAGTCAGCAAGTACGGCTTCATCTAAAATTAAAATGCTTTTTGGATCTATCGCAAGCTCTTCACTTTGTGCTTGTTCAGCCAAGTGTTTATCTTTGATCCAACTTATTCCATTGGCCTTTAAAAGACGTTGGGCCATGGTGAAGTTATCTTTGGCAACATCTGAATGAAACCCTATTTCAACTTCTCTTTTTTCCCAATCTAATGAGGCCAGTGAGGCAACGATAAACACGGTAAACAAGACTAATAGAGCAATTAGCACAACCTTAAGCTTCATGGGCTTGCTCCTGAGTATTTGCTGTCATTGCTGTAATTTGTGCAGTTAACTCTACAAAATTGATATCAGGGGTTTTATGACCCCAAGCAACCGCGACCCATGCAGAAAATAAGCGGGCAAATATCGCTTGTCCTTGATTTGGCACCTTTGCATCAATTGCACGTTTACATTCGCGTTCAGTCATCGAGCGGTGCAGGCGCACTTGGTGATGCTGCTGAGCCCAACTCAGGGTATGATGAAGCAAATACGCTAACGCTAAGCGATGCTCACCTTGCTCAAAGCATTGCTGTGCAGCAGCTATTAAATCTGATGGTAAATCTTTACTTTTAATCTCTGCAAATAAGGTTGGGATCACTGACTCTTCAGTTACTTTTGTGCGCTCAGGTAAGCTTAAGTTGGCAAAAAAACCTCGTTTTTTAATCAAGTAATAAACGAGCCAAACCAATAATAATCCAACTAACAGCCAAACTAATACACCAAACCCATTACCTATCGCTGTAAACAGATCGATAAGCCATGACCAATCACTGTGTGATGAACTCTCTGTAGGCTCTAAATTTGGCACCCAGGTGGTTTCTGTTTCGATGACATTAGGCTCATTATAGAGTGCGGTGACTTGCTCTTTTATCGCTTGCTTATCGATTTGCTCAGCATAACTAGTTGATGGTTGCAGGGTAAACATTGTTAGCATAAATAGCCCAACAGCACTGAGTAAGCCTGCGAGGCGGGTACGAATGTTTTTAAATGCCAGCTCAATGTCCCAACCTTCAAGCTCTACACGGCGGTGTAAATAAGCAAGAAATCCACCACTAACAAATAAAGGTGCAACCAACGAAATACTAATTATGTAGATAAGGTTAAAAGCTATCTCTAGCCACTCTGGAGATTCAAAAATTTGGTACATAGCCTCTTCGGCAGAAAACGATTGGGGGATTAATGCGATAGTCAGTGCCGATATCCCCATCAACAAAATGTATTCAAAATGCACACAAAACAGCATCCATAGTGTTTGCTTAGGCTTCGTTGAGGCAAACAATACTTGCTTACGCTTGGTTTTTCGTTCACCTGAAAGTCGTTCTAGTTGCTCAACTGGCGCTAAAAATGCACGATTTGGGCTAAGCCTATATATCGTTAGATGAGCGACCATGTCGGTCATTTTTAACTGTTTCACTGACCTTAAGCTACGACTAATACTTAGCGGCTGATTAAACACCGCTTTTGACATGTAATCCAGTAATGGCCGCTCAAATAGAGGCTTGAGCCACCAGATAACAAAAGCACTTATTCCCCAATTAAACAACAGGCCAATCATTAAAAACACCGGGACAGCCATTATTAAATACATAGCTACCAATGCTACAAAGTGTTGCTTAACCAGTAATACCGCTAAATCAAAGGTTTCGTAGGCGCTGCGCTTACGAGGGTTAAAGCTTAGGTGATTAAGCTCCATAACGCATACCCTTATATAAGCGAAAAATGACATAAGTCCAACAACCGCTGCCAACTAAATATTTAACTTCATTAGCAATATCACGAGGTGACCAAAATGCTTCAATAAAAGCGGCTATCACCAACATTAAAAACGCCCCAACAATCAGTGGGAGTGCTTTTTGAGCAGCCTGTTTCATCGCATATGCACGGGTAAACTGGCCGGGATTTAAAAGCCCGTAACCAATCTGACAGCCTGCCGCTGAGGCAATGATGATAGCGGTTAACTCAAACGAGCCATGGGTGATAACAAATGAGAAAAACGGCCCTTCAAAACCAACATTAACAATATGAGCGGCAATAGCCCCAAAATAAAAGCTATTGAATAATAAGAAAAAGGCAGCGCCTACACAGAACAACACACCGCCTGCAAACATCTGAAATGCAATACCAATATTATTGTAAATGTAGACCCCGAACATCATGAGATCTTGTGATGCGCCTCGCTCAGCCGATTGTACGCTACCACTGGGGTTATACATTTGTTCGATATTAAGGACGGTGCCTTGCCCTAAAAATGTATAGACGGCATCAGGGTCAAGTGTCACCCAAATAAAAGCAATAAGAGCCAATCCCCAAAATGCCAATAAGTTAATACCAAGCATTAAACGGTTTTCATATAGGGCGCGAGGAAATGCTGTGCGTGCTACGTGCCATAATTCAGAAAATTGATTACTACGCGATAAATAAAGTCGCTTTTGCCCTAACTGCACGAGTCTATTGATTTGCTCAATCAACACGGAGCTGTATTGACGACTTTGCGCAATGGCTAAGTCATTACACACTTTTCGATACAAATTAGGAAAGTGAATAGGTAAAGTCTCTGTACTTTTTTGTTCACACAAAGTCTTAAATTCATCCCAGCGTTCACTATTCGACTTTACAAATTGAGTTTGTTTCATGGTTTACCCTCTTGCGGTGGGTAATCTGTATTATCATTGACTTGTCCAGCATAATGGCGCGCATAACTGAGCAATTGCCACTCAATATTGTTTTCATCTGTCGCAAATGACTCTGCGAGAATGCGCGCTAGTTCGTGGCGCCTAGCATCAGATAACTCGTCATGACGCTCAGCAAAAGCCAGCACTGCAAGTTGCTCTTCGGTAGTTAAACTTACTGTAGGTACATGCACTTGGCCTTTCGACAGCTCTGGTCGCGCTTCTAACTCGTCTTCATAAATAACCATAGTTCCAGCAGCCCAATCACCAATTCGCTTGAAACGGTTGTTAAACAACATAACCACAAGACCCAAGAAATAGCCTATCGGTAACATATCTGCGGGGCGTAATAAGTTGCGCACCACTATTTGCGAAAAGCTCGCGGGTAAGCCATTATCTTGCACAACACGAATTTTAAGTCTTTTTTTACCGGGTGTTTGGCCATTCTCCATTTCATAAAGAATGTTGTACCCCCAAGAAATTACAAAGTAAGCAATTAAAATAAGCCCTTGCCCTGCATCGCCTAAAAATGCCAAAACGCTGCTCACAGCAATTAAAACAAGGCCTCGGATAATAAAATCAATAAGGTAAGCGTAGCTTCGGGCAACAACGCCAGCAGGAGTTATGGCGATATCAACGCCTTCGGGAAGTTTTATATATTCTCTGTTTTCCAATCCGTGGTTTAACATTAATCGACAACTAGCATTATTATTGTTTTCGTAAGCCCTTAATGATGCGGCTTTTCTGTCCCTTTTTCAATGCCTTTGTAGGAGCAAACTTTTATTCTGTCGCTTAATAAAACACTGAAATACTATTTTTTGACACAAAAAAACCGGCAACTAGCCGGTTTCTATCAGTGAGTGCCATTATTTCTCAGCACGGCCCATAAATTTATGTTCAACGGTGTTGATACGAATTCGGTCGCCTGTAGAAATATGCTCAGGAACTTGAATCGTTAAACCCGTAGTTAAACGTGCAGGCTTTGAACGCGCACTAGCAGAAGCACCTTTAATTGAAGGGTCTGTTTCTTCAACAACAAGTTCAACGCTTGATGGTAAGTCTAGGCCAACCGGAGCACCATCAATTACAATTACGTGAAGACCCTGAGTTTCTTCATTAACGAATAAAATTTCTTCGCTAATCGCTTCTTTGTTTAAGTTATATGGCGTGTAATCTTCATTATCCATGAAAACATACTCTTCACCGTCAATGTAAGAGAACATTGCTTCACGGCGAGTTAAGTCAGCTAGCTTTAGCATGTCGCTGTCTTTGAATGTTTCATCCACTTTACCGCCTGTTACTACATCGTATAAACGCATGCGGTATAAGCTACCACCTGCACGACCTTGCGGTACAGAACGTTGAATATCTTTAACTACTAAAACACGGCCGTTATGCTCAATAGCGGCGCCTTTTTTAACTTCACTTGCCTTAGGCATGGGTGTATTCCTATCGTTTTTTGATGACAGGAATTTACCACGTAATAGCGTTTGTTCAATAAAAATTTATAGTTTTAAATCACATCTGTGATTTATCCTATTTTTCAGCAAATTATGGCAATAGTTGTCTCCAAACTACGAAAAAGCTGCTATGTTTATAACTACGAAAAATGACTTCAAGGATTGGATCATGAATCAACACGCAGTACACGAATATTTAATGAACAAGCCATTGGTGATGATCACACAACCATTTGGCCAAGATGTCGATGTTTATAAAGTTAATCATAAAATGTTTGCTACCCTCGCAGAGGGCAAAGAAGGTCAAACAGATGATGAAGGCAACCTTGTATGGTGGCTTAATCTAAAGTGCGACCCTGATGAGGCTCAAGCATTACGTGATATTTTCCCGTCTGTGATCCCGGGTTATCATATGAACAAACGTTTATGGAATACGGTTATTTTAGATGGCACCGTACCACAAGGAGAAATTGAACGAATGATCGATAATTCGTTTAATTTAGTGGTTGCGAATATGCCAGAAAAAGACAGAAAAGCGATTGAGCTTCATCTGTAAAAGTTTTGCACTGATCACACTCTGTGATCAGTGCAGCTTAAATGATAATGATGATCGGCATACAAAATACCACCAATTGCATAGGCGTCAGGTTGCTTTTCAATCAGCTGAAAGCCACACTTCTCAAGTACTTTTTCTGAACCGATATTACCTTCGGTAACAACCGCTTTAAATTCACGTACAGCATGTTCTGATGCGGCATAATCGAGCACCGCTTGCAAAGACTCAGTGGCATAGCCTCGACCATGAAAGTTAGGCAACAGCAAATAACCAACTTCTTGTATCTCAGGGACAGTTGATGAGGTAAACCCAGTCACGCCAACTTCTTTTCCTGTGCTGGTTTCAACAATCACTAAACACAGTGGTGTATTCGAATTTGGCAGCCAAGGCTTTAAACGTTCATTAAACTTAGCGCGTAGCTGCGCTTCTGACGGCTTATCAAAGCATTTCGCTATTACTTGGGCATCATTATGCAAAGTATAAAACAATGGCCAGTCATCGGCATTTAACAGCCGTAATGTTAATCGCTCAGTGGTGAGAGTCATGGTGATTAATCAATTAGTAAATAAACCTAGTTATAACAAACCGACATGGCGAGTTAAATACCACTTATGGCCAATATCGAAGCAAAAAGCCCCGCTCAATGAGCAGGGCTTTTAAATTAGCTAATTAATTAAAATACTAGCTTTTAGTTGTTTCGGTATCAGCTTCTTCTGACGCTTGCTCGTCTTCGACCACTTCTTTGGTTACTTCAACCGGATCGACAGGCGCAGCTTCTTCAACTGCCGGCTCTTCGCTTTCTGCTTGGTAAAAACGACCACCCTTTTCAGCCATTGCTTTTAACGTATCACAAGGTGTGAAAATTGGGTTGTAGTTAGCAAAAGTCGCCATTTCTGAGCTCACTTGTGCAGCACCCAGTTTATCCATATAGCTAAATGGACCGCCTAAGAATGGTGGGAAACCGATACCAAAAATAGCACCAATATCACCGTCACGCGGGCTTGCAATAATACCATCATCTAAACAGCGCACTGCTTCGTTCAGCATTTGCGCAACACAACGTTTAGCAATTTCGCTCTTGTTTAAACGAGGTGATGGCGTAACACCCAGTAGCTCGTATACTGACTCATCCACTTTTTTATCTTTCTTGTCGTAAAGATAAAAACCACGGCCAGTCTTACGACCTAAGCGCTTAGAATCGATTAAGCGATTAAAGGCGTCAGGTGCTTTAAAGCGCTCGCCCAATTCTTTTTCAAGGATTGGCGCAATTTTAGAACCGATATCAATCCCTACTTCATCAAGTAACGCTAAAGGCCCTACCGGGAACCCAAACTCAACAAGTGCTTGGTCAATCTTTTCAATTGGCTCACCTGCAAGCAGTAAATTAGCCGCTTCATTTACATAAGGCGCTAAGATACGGTTTACATAGAAACCTGCCATGTCTTTAACCACAATTGGAGTTTTACCTTGCTTACGGGCAAAGTTAACCACGCGTGCGATAGTTTCTTCAGACGTACCGGCGTGTGGAATAATCTCAACAAGTGGCATTTTCTCAACAGGTGAGAAGTAATGCAGACCAATTACATTTTCTGGGCGTGCTGCATCAGCAGCAATTTGTGCAATTGGTAATGATGAGGTATTACTTGCAAAAATCGTGTTGTCTTGGCACTCACGTTCTACATCAGCCACCATACCTTGCTTTAAAGCAAGATCTTCAAACACGGCTTCGATAACGATATCAATGTGTTTAAAGCCGCTGTAATCGGTGGTACCGGTAATGCGGTTCATGGTTTGTTGTAGATCAGCTTTAGATAAAATACGACGCTTTTGCTTTTTATCTAAAATCTTATAGCTGTAGTTCATCGCATTGCTGATGCCCTTTTCAGCCACATCTTTAATGCGCACTGGAACACCCGCTTTTACAGCACTAACATGGGCAATACCCGCGCCCATGAGGCCGCCGCCTAATACTGCCGCTTTAGCGATTGCTGGCGCATCATCATTACGCCACTCTTTTTTCATTTCAGTGGTTGCAAAGAAAATACCGCGTAATGCTTTTGACTCATCGCTCATTACCAGCGTGGCAAAGCCTTCAGCTTCAGTTTTGTATGCTTTTAACTGATCAAGTTCAACACTTGCACGAACGGCTTTAATAATGGCTAAAGGTGCCGGGTAGTGACCGCCTGTTTTTTTCAGCACGTTTTCTTGTGCTTTTTTGAAAATAATATTGCGACCAAATGGGTTTGACTCAAGTAATTGACTTAAACGGTCTAGCTTAGGTTTAGTAGCCTTCGCCTTACCTTTCAGAGCAAACTCTTTAGCAACGTCAAGTAATACACTGTGTGGTACACAGTCATTTACTAAGCCTGTTTTCTTCGCTTGCTTAGCACGCACTTGCTTACCTGTAAGCATCCACTCAAGTGCTTTTTGCAGGCCAACTAATTTAGGTAAACGTTGAGTACCGCCACCACCAGGTAATAAGCCTAACTGTACTTCTGGCAAACCAAGCTTAGTGATATCGCTGTCTGAACACACGCGATAATCACAAGCTAAAGCAAACTCTAAACCGCCGCCCAATGCAGCACCATGAATAGCACTTACTGTTGGAAAAGGCAGCTTTTTCATATCGAAAAATGCTTGCTGACACATTTCGCTTAATGCTAATGCATCTTCACGGCTATTGGCGCTATCAAGCATTTTAATATCAGCACCGGCGATAAAGTTATCGCTTTTACCACTGATAAATACCATGCCTTTTACTGCTTGCGCTTGTGCGTCTTTAAGTAAGGTTTTTAAATCTTCTGCAAAACTGCTGCGCAGGGTGTTCATTTTTTCACCCGGCACATCAATGGTTACAACGGCTACGCCGTCATCAGCCACTGATAAACTAAATACTGAATCTGTCATTACGCACTCTCCAATACAAAGGCTGCGCCTAAGCCACCCGCTGCACACGCAGTCGTAAGCGCTAAGCCGCCACCGCGACGATTAAGTTCATGTAAGCTTTGCGTGATCAGGCGCGCGCCTGTTGCCGCAAATGGGTGACCGTATGCAAGAGAGCCACCTAATACATTGAACTTGTCCATGTTAATTTCGCCGATCGCTTTACTACGACCTAGCTTTTCTTGTGCAAATTTATCTGACGCAAACATCTTCATGTTGGCAAGTGTTTGCGCTGCAAATGCTTCGTGCATTTCGATTAAATCTAAATCAGCTAATGTGATACCAGCTCTATCTAAGGCAATTGGCGTTGAGTGCGCCGGACCCATTAGCATGTCTTCATGTACACCAATTGCAGAGAAAGCAAAACTGCGTACATAACCTAAAATGTTGTAACCCAATGCTTTAGCTTTGCTCTCACTCATCATTAATACCGCTGCTGCACCATCTGTTAATGGTGTAGCGTTAGCTGCGGTAACTGAGCCGTGTTGACGGTCAAATACTGGCTTTAATTTGGCGTAGCCTTCAACTGTTGAGTTATGACGGATGTTATTGTCTTGCTCAATAAAGCTCTTATAAGGTGCAACATGGGCAGTCATCACTTCGTCTTTCAGTTTACCATCAGCCCACGCTTGGCTTGCAAGAGTGTGAGAACGATGTGCTAAAGCATCTTGATCTTCGCGGCTAATGTTATGCGTTTTCGCCATTTGCTCAGCTGTTTGACCCATAGATAAGCCAGTAGAGTACTCAGCGACCGCTGGCGGTACAGGCAGTAAGTCTTTAAGACGCAATTTTGAGAAAATCTTTAATCGATGACCAAGAGTGCGTGCTTTGTTTAAATCAACAAGGCTACCCGCTAATTTTTTGCTAACACCAATAGGTAATACAGATGATGAGTCAGCACCGCCCGCGATACCAACTTGCACTGAGCCTGCCATAATTGACTCAGCCACGTTAGCAATGGCTTGGAAACTTGTCGCACACGCACGCGATACAGAATAAGCATCAACAGATACAGGCATACCCGTACCTAATACGATTTCACGGGCAATATTTGGCGCTTCTGGCATTTGTACTACTTGACCAAATACCAGTTGGTCGATTTCAGATTTATCGAAATTTAGTCGCTCAAGCATTTCGTTGACAACTAACTTACCCATATCAAGGGCTGGTACATGGTGGAATGCTGTGGCTTGCTTTGCAAACGGCGTTCGTAGGCCGCTAACGATTGCGATACGATCGCCTTTTGCTGTTTTAAGTATATTTTGCTCAGACATTTATGCTCTCCCGCTGACAGGTCTGACCTGTTTGTTTTTCCTGATTCTAAAACAACCCGTGTACGAATGCCAATAGTAAGTTTTCAACCATAGGCTTTTTTCGACCGATTTACAAAAAAACACTGTATTTATATGGTAGGCTAAAATTTTTATAGGCTAGGATAAAATTCCTTAAAAAATAACGAACTATTTGAGGATTTTCTGTCTAACACTTGTGTTATAACTTTTGAATCCTTATAACTTGTTGATAGCGCCCCATTCACGGTAGCGTAAACACGATTGATAAGCACTGAACGTTTCACGTTTGTGCGGTATAAAAAACAATTTTTGACTCACGCTTTTAGGACAGTCTTTTTATTATGGCAGTTAACGCATTTTCACAATTAAAAACATACTTAGACACGCAAATTATCGGCCAACCCCAATTAACTCAAGCACTGTTAATCGCAATTTTGGCTGATGGCCACTTATTAGTTGAGGGCCCTCCGGGTCTTGCAAAAACCCGTGCTGTAAATGCATTAGCAAAAGGCGTTGAAGGCAGCTTCCAACGAGTTCAATTTACCCCTGACTTACTACCTGCGGATGTCACCGGTACCGATATTTATCGTCAGCAAACCAGTGAGTTCGTATTTGAAAAAGGCCCGTTATTTCATAACCTAATATTGGCTGACGAAATTAACCGTGCTCCAGCTAAAGTACAATCAGCACTTCTTGAAGCCATGGCCGAACGCCAAGTAACTGTTGGTAAAAACACCTATCCACTGTCTGACCTATTTATGGTTATGGCAACGCAGAATCCGCTTGAGCAAGAAGGCACTTACCCACTGCCAGAAGCTCAGCTTGACCGCTTTTTACTGCATTTAAGCATTGATTACCCGGGTGCTGAACACGAATTAGATATCCTACGCTTAACCCGTGGCGAGGCCATCTCTGATAAACAAGCAACGACGCAACAAATTAGTCAAAGTGAGCTTTTTGCTGCCCGTAAAGCCATTTTGGGTTTGTACTTAGCTGAACCACTAGAGAAGTACCTAGTACAATTAATTGTTGCCACCCGTGAAGCGTCTGAACTTGATGAGCAACTTGGCCGCTGGATTGAATATGGTGCAAGCCCACGTGCAACGATTGCCCTTGATAAGTGTGCGCGTGCTCATGCTTGGCTTGAAGGTCGTGATTTTGTAGCCCCTGATGATATCCAAGCTGTGCTTCACAATGTGTTGCGTCATCGTATTATATTGAGCTACGAAGCGCAGGCCGATGGCATTAGTAAAGACGATGTGATCAGCCGTATTTTAGAATTGGTGGCAGTACCATAAGCTATGTCGAGCCAATTTGATACAGCGGCGTGGTTAGCGGCAAGCCATAGTCAAGGCGTAAACTTATCACTCAAAGAGTTGATGTATTACAAAGCCAAAGCTCGCTTGCTAGAACTTGCGCCCAAAGTAAAAATCAAAAACAGTTTAGCTGGGCAATACCTTGCGCCTCATAAAGGTCGCGGTATGGAGTTTGCCGAGGTACGGCATTACCAAGCCGGTGATGACATACGCTCTATCGACTGGCGTGTTACCGCACGTACTGGCGAAACCCACACTAAGCTGTTTCAAGAAGAAAAAGAACGCCCTGTTTTCGTATTTACTGACTTTTCAAACTCAATGCTGTTCGGCTCAAAGTTATTATTAAAGTCAGTGCAAGCAGCGCACATTAGCGCATTAGTTGCATGGTCAGCATGTCAACGCGGTGATCGGATTGGTGGTCTGGTGTTTAATCAGCATAGCCATCACGAATTAAAGCCTACATCGCGCGAAAAAGCAGTGCTAAAGCTTTGTCACAATTTATGTGATATTCACAGCCAAGCACTGACTAATATAGATAAAACAACCACCAGCTTATTTAGCGAAAACCTTAAACGCCTTAATCATTTAGCAAAACCAGGAAGCTTGGTTTATATCGTCTCTGATTTCAGTGCCCTTGATGAAGCAAGCTTCAAACAGCTTGAGATGCTAAGCAGACACTGTGAGTTAATTGGCTGCCATATTAGCGACCCATTCGAGCATCAGTTACCGGCTTTTAAGCAAACTGTGACCGTGTCGGCTAATGGTCAAGAGCTGGCTTTACCGTTAATGGATAAGCAATTTCGCGAGCGTTTTGCTAAGTCTGCTGAAGAGTCGTTTTCTAATAGATTAAAACGCTTACAAAAATCTGGGCTTAGTTTAATTTCATTCAGTGCAGCCACCCCACTTGAGCTGCAATTAGTGAGAAAGTAACAATGCAAAAAAATCCGCTAGATGGCTTACATGATGTCATTGCACCAACCGAGGTTGCATGGTGGCCACTTGCTCCAATTTGGTGGCTTATCATCGCCTTAATTGGTTCGTTATTAATTGTCGGCTTAGTGCTTTTATATAAAAACCAGCAGTTTAAAAAAGCCAAAAAACAAGCCATTAAATTAAGTAAAACAGTGGCTGATGATGACGCACAACAGCTACACATTATTTTAAAACGTTTAACTCGTCATTATTACAACAACCAGCTTGCCTCTCAGCCTTTAGCAAAGTGGTCAGAAAGCTTGTCTAAGCTTAGTGGCGACAACTTTAGTTACGATGAACTAATGCCACTTTATCAACAGCAAACGAATAATGCCGAGCTTGGGGCTAAATTACGCAGCGCCATCCACAACTTTAAACTCAAGGAGCCAATCAATGTTTGAGTTTAGTTGGCCATGGTGTTTTGTACTTTTACCACTTCCTTGGTTATTAAGCCGCTTTATGCCGCTAAAGCAGCAAGGGCAGTTACGTTTACGTATCCCAGGCTTTGCTAAGCTTGGCTTGAATAATCAAACAGTGCAGCAACATAGCCGTAAAGTTTCATTACTCGAATGGGCAGTATGGGGTTCACTGGTTGTTGCAATAGCAAACCCAACTTGGCTTGATGAGCCTATCACACTGCCTAATGAAGGCCGCGACATTATGCTTGCAGTGGATTTATCTGGCTCAATGACCGAGCAAGACATGGCCTATCAGAATCAATATGTCGATAGGCTAACCATGGTAAAAGCTGTATTAAGTGACTTTATTGAGCAGCGTCAGGGTGACCGCCTTGGTCTTATTTTATTTGGCGATACGGCATTTTTACAAACGCCACTTACACGTGATGTTAAAACTGTGAGCCAAATGCTAAGCGAAGCACAAATTGGCCTAGTTGGCCGAGCAACAGCCATCGGTGATGCATTAGGTTTATCGGTAAAACGCTTTGCCAACAAAGATGAAAGTAATCGTATTGTTGTACTATTAACTGATGGACAAAACACCGCTGGTAACCTTGATCCAGAAGATGCGCTACTGTTAGCCCGCGAAGAAGGTATCAAAGTATATACCATTGGCGTTGGCTCAGATAACCCACGTGGTTTTAGCCTATTTAATATGGGTGGCATGAATGGTGGTAACCTTGATGAAAGCTTATTAAAGCGTATTGCAGAGCAAACCGGCGGCTTATACTTTAGAGCAAAAGATGTGGCTGGTTTACAACAAATTTATCAAGAGCTTGATAAGCTTGAGCCTATTAGTAGCGATGAGCAAACGTTCCGCCCGCAAATTTCTTTGTTTTATATTCCACTGCTTATAGCGCTTGGCTTAATAAGCTTAGCAATGCTAGTCAGTTTTATCCGCCAATTTAAGCAGGAGAGCTAGTATGGATTTTGAATTTATTCGCCCTGCCCTACTTTGGTTATTAATCCCAGCATTGATTATTTTTAGTGTGTTGTTAGTGCGCAATAAAAAAAGCGCCCCAGCTGATTTAATAGCACCCCATTTGGCACAGTTTGTAATGAGCGACAACCACAAAAAACAAAGCCAACCACTTTGGTTAGTTGCGCTGTTTACCTTATTAGCTATTGTGTTTTCTGCAGGCCCAAGCTTTGAGAAAAAACAAGTGCCAGTGTTTCAAGCAAAAAACGCTCGAGTCATTGTGATGGATATGTCGTACTCTATGTTCAGTACCGACATTGCGCCAAGCCGGTTAGTTCAAGCTCGCTTTAAAGCACTTGATATGATTGAGCTTTTCAAAGAAGGTGATACGGCATTGGTTGCTTATGCAGGCTCTGCATTTACTATTTCGCCGCTAACCAATGACGCCAGCACGTTGGCTAATCTGATCCCAAGCCTAAGCCCTGATATCATGCCAAGCAAAGGCTCAAATGTGATTGATGGTTTAGAAAAAGCAAATGAGCTACTTAAACAAGCGGGTTACCTTGAAGGCGATATTATTTTAGTAACGGATGGTGTTGACCAACTTGACCAAGAAGATATTGCTCGATTTACAAGTGAATCGGATTATCGCTTAAATATTTATGGTGTAGGCACTGAGCAAGGTGCGCCAATCAAGCTTCCTGAAGGTGGTTTTTTGAAAGACATGCAAGGACAAATTGTTATTCCAAAATTAAATGTGAGTCGCTTAAATGCACTTGCACGTAATAGTGGTGGCAAATTTGCGCTCTATCAAACCAGTAATCAAGATATTAAAACATTCGCACCTAGTGCCAATGCTGAAGTGCTTAAAGATGAAAAACAAAGCCAAGCTTTATGGCGTGTTGATGCGGGTATTTATGGCCTGATTATTTTACTACCGTTAGCACTTTTTTTGATTCGCCGAAGCAGCCTAGTGCTTGGGGTTTTGTTTGTTATGCTACTGCCTCAGCAACAGGTTTACGCCGCTGAGTTACCAGAGGTGTTTAAAAACCAAGACCAACGTGCCCTTGATGCCTATCAGCAGAATCAATTTGAACAAGCCGCACAAGCAGAAAACGCGCAACTAAAAGGCGCAGCCCTTTATCAGCAAGGTAATTACCAAGCGGCCATGGACGCCTTTAGCGAAGATAAGTCAGCTACTGGTTTGTATAACTATGGTAATGCTCTTGCCAAGGCTGGTGAGCTAGAGCAAGCCGTAGAAGCTTATAAACAAGCCCAGCAACTTAAAAATGATTTTACTGAAGCAAAAGAAAACCAAGCCCTCGTTGAACAGTTATTGCAGCAGCAAGAGCAACAACAGCAGCAACAAGATCAACAGCAAAACAATGATCAACAAAACAGCGATGGCCAGCAAGATAACCAGCAAAAGCAACAGGGAGAGAATTCCCAGCAAGGCGAAAACTCTGAGCAAAGTGAGCAGCAAGAGGGGCAACAACCCTCTGAGCAAGGTGAACAATCAGATCAAAAAGGTGAGCAAAGCGAGTCTGAAAGTGGCCAGCAAAACAAACCTGAAATGGAATCACAAGCACAACAGTCACCACAATCAGGTGAACAAAAGCCAGAGCAGTCCCCCGAGCAACAAGATGCAAAGCCAGAGCCATCGCAAAGCGATGAACAAGCTAAACAGCAAGCAGAGCAACAAGCTATGCAGGCACAAGCAGCTGAACTGACTAATGAAGAGAAAGAAAAAGCACAACAGCTTAATCAGTTACTTCGTAAAGTCCCTGATGATCCTGCGATCTTATTAAGAAATAAAATGCAATTAGAAGCACAAAAACGAAACTATCAACGTCGTCCACGAGGAGCCGAAAAATCATGGTAATGCGATTATTATGTTGTTTATTGCTAATCGCGGCAGCGCCGCTTTGGGCTGCCACCCAACTACAGGCAAGTGTTGATAAAAACCCAGTCCTTGCAGGTGAGTTTTTCATATTAACTATTACCGCTGACGACACCATCAACAGCGAGCAACCTGATACCTCTGTACTATTAAAAGACTTTGTTGTTGGACCAACGAGTGTTAGTACCCGCACCAACATTATTAATGGTGAAATCAGTAAGCAAACGAGTTGGTCTGTAAAATTAATGACTCGCAAAGAAGGGACTTACACAATCCCAGCATTCACCGTTGCTGGTGCAACTTCGCAGCCAATTGAGTTAACGGTTAGCAAACGGAGTCAAAACTCTGAACAAAGCCAAGATGCATTTATCAAAACCAGTATTAAACCGCAAAGTTTGTATGTGCAAGAAGCCGGTGTCTATACAGTTAAGCTTTACATAGACAACAATAAAGAGCTACTTGATGGCAACCTTACGACACCAGAAATGGAAAATGCCGAATTAACCGCCATCAATAAACAATCAGAAAGCTATGAGCTGATTGATGGAAAGCGTTATTTGGTGATCACTCGCGAATACCTAGTGCAACCACAAAAAAGCGGCATTAATACCATTACAGCCCCTGTCTTTAATGGCCGTATCCGTCAAAACTATCGCCAAATGGCAATTTCAGCTATGGGTAAAAATGTTGATGTAGACATAAAACCAATTCCTGATAACTACACAGGTGCTTGGCTGCCAAGTGAATTAGTCAACCTTGATGAGCAATGGCAACCAAAAGATGACACGGTAGAGGTAGGTACGCCAATTACACGTACAATCAAACTCACCGCGCTTGGTGTCACCAAAGAACAGCTGCCTGATATCGAGATGCCACAAATACAAGGTTTTAGAAGTTACCCTGATCAAAAAGAGAATAACCACTTAGTGCGTGATGGTCGCGTTATTTCTCAGCAAACAGCGTCTTATGCGTTATTACCTCAAACACCAGGAACGTACACTTTACCTGAAATCAAATTGCCTTGGTTTAATACTAAAATAAACCGTATCAGTTATGCCACGCTTCCTGCACGCACAATTACGGTGATACCAAGTACTAACCCATTAACCCCGCCACCAGCGACGCTTACACAGCCCCAAACTGACAACTCTGCCGCTGTGACAGATATGCCACCGGCTGTACAAACTGTCACTCAAGTCAGCACACCAGCTTGGCTCATAATTGTTGCAGCTGTAGGCTATGGCCTGTGGTTAGTCACTTTGGTTCTGTATATTAAAAAACGCCCAACAGTACGTGAAGTCGCACCACAATCAGTAGCTGCTTCTTCAACATCACTTGATGAGCTTAAGAAGGTCGCTAAACAACGCAACAATGCTCTCTTCTACAGCACGTTAATGGCCTACGCTAAACAGCAAACCGGTCACACAACACGACCAATTGAGCACCTGCAAACAACACTTAACAATCAAGCCCTCAATGAGGAAATTGCTAAATTACGCGCTAAACTCTATAGTTCAGCAGACGAGCATCCTGATTTAGCAAAGATTGTGGCTTTGCTTAGCCAAGCCACTAAGCACGTTAAGTCGACAAACCAAGAAGATGTATTAAAGAATCTATACGATTAATATTAATACGTTGAATTTAAACGGCTAATCTACAATTAGCCGTTTTTTATATAAAAATAATATAAATTCAGAAAGTTTTTTTCTGGTGGGCGGGTCTTATTTACTATGACAGAAAAACAAAAGCGATATGAAGCACTGGTTCATATCTACCACAGTGAGCTTTTTCGCTTTGCATATTGGTTATGTCGTGATCAGAGTATTGCAGAAGACTTAGTGCAGGAAACCTTCCTGAGGGCTTGGCGTGCCTTGGATTCACTGCAAGATCAGCAAGCAGCCAAACCTTGGTTACTCACTATATTACGACGAGAAAATGCTCGGCGATTCGAACGCAAACAATTTGATTACGCCGATGTTGAAAATGACACACTTGTAGATGAAAAAAGCACGACGCTTGATGCTGAAATGGAACAAACAGTGATTCAACGACAAATTGGAAAGTTATCAGAAGAGTATCGCGAGCCACTGCTGTTACAAGTAGTAATGGGGTGTTCGGGTGATGAAATTGCCGAGATACTCGATTTAAATAAAAACACGGTAATGACACGTCTTTTCCGTGCCAGAAACCAGCTTAAAGAGGCTTTAAGCAGTGATGATGATCAACTTAGAGGAGCATCAAATTAATGGATGAACTCGAGTTTCGCCGCCGCATCCTCGCCGAGCCAAGCACGACTGATAAGGAGCTTGACGCGTTTGCCGAGCAGGACGAAGATAAACAGGCGTTTATCGATGATGTACGTGCCTTAGATGATGAGCTAAGCAAAGCACTCAACGTACCCGTGCCTGAAAATCTAGCAAAGCGAATTATTGATAATACTTATGCCACCGAAGAACAGCTCTCTGAGCAGCCGTTAGACACTATTATTGAGGCTAAGTCGCGCTTTGCCTTTAATCGCCTTTATTTAGCGGCTGCAGCGTCGTTTTTAGTGGCAATTAGTGTGTTCTTCGTTACTAACAAACAGCATACGTTATATAGTGTTGGTGAGCATGCTTTTACTCATTTGTATCATGAAATTGACTCGCTCAATAAACATGAGCCAATTGACCTTGCCTATGTGAACGAAAAGTTTGCCACAATTGGCGGACATTTAGATGAGCTACCCGGTAAAGTTACTTATTTAATGTTTTGTAATTTTCAGGGGAAAAAAGGCCTGCACTTGGTATTTGAATCTGACTTTGGTCCAATGACTGTCTTTATCGTCCCTGCTGACGAACAGCCTTTTGGTACTGGCTCAGAAGATTTCAGTGATGAACGTTTTGCTGGGCATATAAACCGCGGAAAACAAGCTGATACGATACTGATAGCCAGCCTTGATGCACCGCTTGATAGCTATAATGCAATGCTAAATGATGCGATACGCTGGTTACATTAGCCCTGTCCGCAAATAAAGTTTAGATACAAAAAAACCGCAGTGTGACTGCGGTTTTTTATCGCTATAGAGCCGATTATTTACAAACGTCTGCTACTGCATTAGCAAAGTAATCAATGTTTGCATCACTGATACCAGCAACGTTTACACGGCTAGAACCAACAATGTAGATTGAGTACTCTTTTTGTAAGCGCTCAATTTGCTCTTTATTAATACCTAGGAATGAGAACATACCATTTTGACGGTCAATAAATGAGAAATCTTGTTCAATCCCTTTTGCTGCTAAGCTTTCTTTGATTAAAGTACGTAAACTATTAATACGGTTACGCATTTCATCAAGCTCATCGTGCCACATTTGCGTAAGCTCAGTGCTGCCTAAAATCGTGCTAACAATATCAGCACCGTGTGCAGGCGGCATTGAATAAATACTACGTACAACGCTTAATAATACAGAGTTAGAGATATCAGCAGTTGCAGCATCTTTTGCAATAATTGAACACGCACCGATACGCTCGCGGTATAGACCGAAGTTTTTCGAACATGAAGAACAGATGATTAGCTCATCTACCGCTGCTGCTAGTTTACGTAGACCCGCAGCGTCTTCTTCAAGGCTTGAACCAAAACCTTGGTAAGCAATATCAACAAGTGGCGTAAAACCAACTTCAACAGCAAGATCAGCAACTGTGCTCCATTGCTCAGCATTTAAATCCATACCGCTTGGGTTGTGACAACATGCGTGAAATAACACAACATCACCTTTAGGCACTTGCTTTAGGGTGTTTATCATGTCATCAAATAATAGGTCTTTATTTTCGTAATCGTAGTAAGGGTACTCTTTTACTGTTAAGCCTGCCGCTTCAAATAAGCTAATGTGGTTTGCCCACGTTGGCGTAGTAACCCATACCGTTGCATCTTTATTGCAACGCTTGATGAATTCAGCTGCAACACGAAGTGCACCTGTACCACCTGGTGCTTGTGCAGTGCGAACACGGTTTGCTAATAACGCAGGATGCTCACCCAGTAATAAGTTTTCCATTTTTTGGCAGTAATCTAAGTTACCCGCCAAGCCAATGTACGATTTACTGGTTTCGTTTTCTAAACGAAACGCTTCCGCTTTTTTAACCGCTTTTAATACAGGCGTATTGCCTTGCTCATCCTTATAAACACCTACACCCAAATCGATTTTCTTCGGGTTTGTATCTTGTTTAAAGGCCGCCATTAGGCCAAGAATAGGATCTGTTGGTAATGGTTTTAATTCTGAGAACATTGACTATCTCTTTTTATAGGGGTTAGCGTTGCCACTAGCTTAACATAAAAACCCAGCCTAATTACTAGTTAAATTAGACCAAGAGTTGAGGAATTTTAATACAACATGCCACAAGTAATGCGAGGGTTTGTTGATCAAAGAAATCAGTATTAAATGCTTCTGCATCTATAATACCTAAGCATTCGTTTTTGTCTGAAAGTAATGGTAAACAGGTCTCTGCTTTCACTTTAGGATCGCAAGTATAGTACTCACCACCTTGAGCAAGGTAATCAGCAACGTTATTGATCACACGCCCTTGCTTAGATAGTGCAACCTGTACATTATTGCTACCCTTAGCGAATGCTTCTGTTAGAGGAAATAACGGACGACTTGGCGCGCCATGGTAAACCAGCTTCAATAACTGTGGGCCTTCGTCTGTATTTGTTGCTTGATAAATACCAAACCAATCTACTTGCGTCTGGGCAACGACAAAATCGATGATTTTTTGAAGCTTAGCCAGCTTTTCAGTGTTTACAGCATTGTCTGCAACATAGTCGTTTAATTTGAATGGTTCATCTTGCAAATAACCAAATAAGCTACACGCACCACCCTCACCTAGTTCAGGGATTTGGTACTGCCAGCGCACTGAAGGTAATGCTGACTCTGCAAGATATTGCTCAAGGTTTGATAATTGCTCCGCAACAAGGTTTTCAGGTAAATCTAGTTGGGCAACAGATAAGTAAGTAGAGATCATTTAGCCATCCAAACATCTATAATGCCGAAATGATAACATGCGATTTTAGTGTGAGCTAGCTTTGCTTGCAGTTAATTTATAATTAATTTCGACTTGGTTGCCAGCGCTATTAAATGAGACTTTAGAAGCTATCTCAGAAAGTAAACATAGACCTCGACCATGTTCTCTAACTAGGTTTTGCTGACTCTGCCCTGTTTTTGAAAATCCATTCCCTGAGTCACAAATCGTAAAGTCTAATTCTAATGTTTCGGGACTATATTGAATATCTATAATGATTAATGCTTCGCTTAACGAAGCCAGAGCTTCTTCTCGTTGTTGATAATAGATTAAAAAACCGTCTTCTTGGTTTTTTATCTCTGAGTCAAGCCCAAGAACACCATGATCAAGTGCATTATTATAAGCTTCAGATAACATCAAAAATATATTAGCCCGATGATCATTTAAGCCACCAATTTTGCTAAGCAGTTCGATCACTTCTAAAACGGGGTCGGTACTTTTAATTTGCTTTGCGTTTAAGCTCATTGAGATATGAAAAGGTAAAGGCGAAAACTGCTCATATGTCTGTTCTGGTGAAGGAACCGGCAAACAATTTAACAACACTAAGCTCAAGTCATCTTGTTGTTGATTACCACGCGCAAAACGATTAACACGCTCAATTATTTGTTCTGTACTTATATACGATTTTGACGCTAATACTTTTTTAAATCGTTGTTCACCAAAGTACTCATCATTGAGGTTAGTTGTTTCAATAATGCCATCTGTTGCCATCACGATTCGCGATGATGGCTCAACTTCGATGTGAATTAAACCACGTTCAAACTCTTCAGGCTCAAGTATACCCAGCGCCATATGCTGTGATTCTAGCGTTCGGGCTATGTTGCCTTTTTCATTAATAACATAAATGTCAGGTAAACCACCTAACCATGCTGAAACACTTCTTCCAGATTTACTCAGCTCTAAAATAGTCGCAGCACAAAACATGTGGCCTGGCAGTAAATTGCCCAGTACAGTATTAATTTCAGCCGCAATATCACTGACCGACATACCTTTACTTACCATGGTATAAAACACGCGTGAAGCGGGTAATGCTCCAACCGCTGCAGCTAAGCCGTGACCTGTAAAGTCTCCTAACATGCAATATAAACTGCCAATAGGGCTTTGTGCCACAAGAAACATATCACCATTAAACATGGCGGCAGGAGATAAATGGAAGTCTAAATGAGCAGGAAATGCTTGCTGGTTTTCTAATGCGTTATTAAAGATATGCTCAACAATCTCATGCTCTCTTTCAACTTGATTTTGATGGTACTCAAGTTGCAAATTCTGATCATGGGCTTTTTGGCTTAAGTTTCTAATTCGGCTGTGTGCTTTTATCTTGGCGTTTAGAATCACTTCTTGAAATGGTTTTTGTAAGAAGTCATCTCCCCCAACAGCTAAACAACGTTCAAAACTTGCCTCATCTTCTAATGAGGTAATAAAAATAATTGGCAGGTAAACTTGGCTGAAGCGCTTTTTGATTATCGATGCAGTTTCAAAACCATCCATAACTGGCATGATGACATCAAGTAACACGATGTCGATTTTATTCTCTTCTAATAGCTTTAATGCATTCAAGCCATTATCGGCAGTAAAAACACGATAACCTTGTTGCTCTAACATCACTGTTAATAGACGGCGATTTAACTCTAAATCATCAACAACCAGTATATTTAGCATCAATCAATATCAAACTTTTTGTCAAAACGAGAAATTTGCAGAATTTTCTTTAGCTGTGGCTGACAGTTACTGATTTGAATTGTGTCGACCTTACCAGAAAGGTTTTTTTTCATGTTAAGCAGCATACCTAGTGCAGAGCTATCCATATAGTCTGTTTCTCTTAGGTCAATAACAACTTTGTTAATATTATCGTTTAAGTCAGCATAAGCCTGACGAAAAGTTTGCACTAGATTAAAATCAAACTTTCCTTTGATCTGAACGGTTAAAATTTCGCCATCTGCAGATGTACTGCACGTTAAACTCATAATAAACTCCTAACAAACAATTCCTTCCTCAGAATTATCTAAATATAACTGCTTAAAAGAAATAAGCCAAAAATTAAAACACTTAGAATGAAATTTGTTATTATTTGGGCAAGCTTTCACAATGAGATCCACTATGAGCGACAATAATCTAGTTTATTCAACAGCGACTGGCCGTATTGAACAACCTAAAGAAACAAAGCCAACCCAAAGCAAAACGTTTAAAGATGGCTTTTTACGTATTGAGCGTCAAACAAAAGGCCGCAAAGGCAAAGGCGTCATGCTAGTTGTTGGTATTGACAGTGAGCAACATGACTTAAAAAAGCTGGCTAAAACCATTAAAAGTAAAATGGGTCAAGGTGGCGCCGTTAAAGAAGGCATCATCGAGGTGCAAGGTGACGACAGAGAAAAACTCAAAGCTATTCTCGAAGGGCTTAAATTTAAAGTAAAAATTGCAGGGGGCTAGTCAGCCCCCTCACTCATTATGACTTCATTGAGCTTAGGTGCTCATAAAGTGCTGGTAACTCATCTTCTGGGACTGGTTTACTGTAATAGAAGCCCTGCACAATATAACAATTGTTATTTTGCAAAAATTCTATTTGCTCAATCGTTTCAACCCCTTCAGCAACCACGTTTAGTTTAAGCTTTTGCGCCATCGCGATAATTGCAGCCGTGATTTCCATGTCGTTGCTATCCTCAGGAATATCTTTAACAAACGAGCGGTCAACTTTCAAAATATCAACCGGGAAACGCTTCAAATAACTTAATGATGAATAGCCTGTACCAAAATCGTCAATCGAAATCGACACGCCCAATGCTTTCAGTTGATGTAGTTGCAAGATAGCAGCTTCTACATGCCCCATCAGCATACTTTCTGTGAGCTCTAAGTGCAGTCGCTTTGGCTCCACACCGGTTTGCTTAATAATGTTATCAAGCGTCGATACTAGGTTGGCATCTTTAAACTGTCGAGCAGATAAGTTAATCGAGATATTATTTTTTAAATTCTGATCTGCTAATCGAGCTGCAAACTCACAGGCTTCTTTTAAAATCCAGGCTCCTAACTCAACAATTAATCCAGTTGCTTCAGCAATAGGAATAAATTTTGTCGGTGGGATCATTCCCTCTTCCGGATGGAACCAACGTATCAGCGCTTCGTACCCAACAACTTGGTTGTTACGACAATCAACTTGAGGTTGGTAGTACACTCTGAATTGGCCTTCACGAATACCTGTACGTAACTCATTTTCAATGAATAATCGTTCATTCGCAGCAGCATTTAATTCTTGGCTATAGAAGTGATAGGTGTTTCGTCCCTTTGCTTTCGCTTCATACATTGCAAGATCAGCATGTTTGAGTAATTGGTCTTCTTCTTGGCTATCAAATGGTGCCATTGTAATACCAATACTGGCACTAATGATCACTTCATTGTTACCTAACTTAATTGGCTCATTAAGCGTACGTTGAATGGTATTAGCAACTTCTGTCGCATGAGTTTGATGCTCAATACCACTAAGTAAAACCGCAAACTCATCACCGCCTAAACGGGCAATGGTATCTTCTGTGCGTAAACGTTTTTTCAAGCGATTGGCTACTTCAACCAGTAATTGGTCACCTGCATCATGGCCTAACGTATCATTGATACGCTTGAATTCATCTAAATCAAAATAGAACAAAGCAAAGGCATAATGACCACGCTCTGCTAAGGCCATTGACTTACGCAATTGCATTCTAAAGAAAGTACGGTTTGCAAGCCCCGTTAAGGTATCAAAATAAGCAAGTTGCTCCATCTTACGTTGGCTTTCTTTTACAAAAGAAATATCTTGAGCTGATGCCACGTAACTGGTTATCTCACCACTGTCTTCACGAATTGGCGAAATACTTAAAGAAACCCAAACAGATTGACGATCATTTGCTTGTAATAAGGTATCACCGCGCCAATAATTTCGGCTTCGCAGGTCAATATCAATATCATCAACTAATATTGCCATCTCTTGTGAAATAATGCTCAGTAAAGGAGAGCCTATAAAGTGACGTTCTTCAAAGCCTGTCATCTCAACCATTTTTGGGTTGACGTATTTTACTTCAAACTCTTCATCTGTAATGACCACCCCCGTTCCGGAGAATGCAACAGCCTTAGATAATCGATTTGCCGCTTTTTCTGCAATTTCCTTTTCACTGATACGCTGATTTAAACCATCTATCAATTTACGGATCTCAACGGCCATATCTCTGAAAGAACCATTCAAGGTACCGATTTCATCTTTATTTTCTTTGGGAAACTCTGTTTGCAATTGCCCTTTACCAAAGCTCACCACAGCATTAACCAAAGAGTGAATACGGCGTAACACTAATTGATAAAGTGCTTGATGAAGTAACAGTGCAACTAAAATAGCGTACAAAATAAATAAGCCAAAAAATTTAACTTTCAGCTCTTCTAACGCAGATAATGCCGATGAACGCTTTTTATAAATACCAATATACCAGTCGAGCTGTTCAACTTTGCGGATATTGATAATGTGAGTTTCACCATCTTGTACAAATGAATTTGCCGACTCAGGCAACCTAAGACGAATGGTTTCAGAGACTAGCTTTTGCAAGTCAGCATTCACAAAATCTTGAGTCGCTAATTTTTTCCCCTCACGCCCGTATTTTTCTAATGTTTTCTTATCTAAATCAGGGTGCGCCAATAATTGACCATTCGCATCAAAAACAAATAGGTTTTGTTCGCGATCGCCAATCGGTAATTGAGAAAGCAGTGTTTCAAGTGCAATATCACTTCCTGTTACACCAAAAAACTCATTTCCACGATAAATAGGAACGAGCACACTCACAACCCATTTGTGCCATATATTATCGTAATAAACATTTGACCAAACAGCTTCACGACTTGGGTTGGTAGCTTCTTTAGCGTAGTTAAAGGTTTTACCAGTCGTAAAATTAAAATCGCCCGGAACATTTAGCGCCCAGTTAGGCGGCGCAATACGAATAAAATTGTCTTTTGTGATCAGATAGAAATTGAAAAAGTCTTGGATTAAGGTAGGTGAAACAATTTTCCATAATGACTCGGAATCATTAATTAATTGTTTGTAAAACGGTGAGTAATTTTCTTGTGGTATAAATGCAGCTGATAACCCATCAGCAGAAGTGCTACGAATACTGCCGTCTACAGCAAATTTAATTTCTGAGTTAAAATTACTTTGCAAATGAGAGTCGCTTTGTAGCAACTGGCTACTAACAACAGAATTAGCCTGTTCCGCAATATTAATTTTAGTGTTGATTAAATGATTAAACTGCTTTGTTAAGCGTTCACTTGAGTGCTTTAAGAGATCATGCTCTTCAAACACGAGTTGCTTCTCTTCGGATTTGAGCATTAAAGCCGCTGCACAAATACCCGCAATTAAACAAATCGCAGAGATCAGCAGCGACAATTTCATACTTAATGAATTCACACCAAACCGTGATGGCGGTCGTCGATACACCACAGGACTACCTTATTAATAATTGTTATTATTTATTATGCAAAAACAAATATACCAGATTCATTTTTATATTTATAAATTTTTTATGAAGATTAATGAATTTTCCTAATCAGTGTACTCATTTATAAATTACTGCGATATGCAGTTGACTTTGTGTACAAGTGTTTTTACATTAAAGCAATGAATAAAATTATCTCTCGCACACGTTTTTCGTTTTTTAGCTTCTTTAGATAGAGGAGGCTTAACTGTTTGCGAGATAAATTCACCGAATAGCTAAAGCCTCCCTCTTGGGAGGCTTTTTTGTTTGTGCACTGTTTTGGAATGAGGAAACCAACATGAGCAATGATGTATTAAATGCATTACGACACGATATCAATGAAATTGATTCAGATTTATTAGTCTTACTGGCCAAAAGACGCCGAATAAGCCATAGCGTTGTTGAGTATAAAATTGCTAACAATAAACCAATACGAGATGAAGCACGTGAGCAAGCGTTGCTCGAAAAGCTAATAAGCTATGGTAAATCACTTGGCCTAGACGCCTACTACATAAACAATGTCTTTCAGACCATTCTTGAAGACTCAGTTTTAAATCAGCAAGCCATGTTGCAAAAGAACCTCAACCCTGAAGCAATGAGCGAAACACACCGCGTAGCATACTTAGGTGGACAAGGCTCATATAGCCAACTAGCTTGCCATAAATATTTTAGCCGTCGCCCAGGTAAAGTAATTGAAATGGGCTGTACTAGTTTTGATCAAATCACAGGTAAAGTAGAAAGTGGTCAGGCAGACTTTGGCTTATTGCCTATTGAAAATACCAGCTCTGGCAGTATTAATGAGGTGTTTGATTTATTACAACATGCGCAAGTATCCATTGTCGGTGAAGTGACACACAGTGTTGAACATTGCCTATTAGCGATGCCTGGCACAGAGCTTTCTCACATCAACAAAGTGTTTGCTCATCCTCAGCCTTTTGCTCAATGCAGCCGCTTTATCCAAGGTTTGGGAGATATTCAGCATGAAACCTGCGACTCAACCTATCACGCCTTAAAATCAGCTGTTGAAACACCTAACAGTGCCGCAATTGGTTCAGCACAAGCCGGTAAAAATGTTGGCCTAGAGGTTGTTAAGTCAGGTCTTGCTAACCAAAGTGAAAATCATAGCCGCTTTATCGTTGTAGCACGTAAGCCGCTACAAGTTTCAAAGCAAATTCCGACCAAAACCAGTTTAATTATGGCTACAAAACAACAAGCCGGTTCTTTGGCAGATGCACTGATGATTTTTAAACATCATCAGATCAATCTAGTAAAGCTTGAATCTCGCCCTGTACCTGGTAACCCATGGGAAGAAGTGTTTTATGTCGACCTTGAAGCGAACCTTGATGACTTACATGTTAAACAAGCGCTCGAAGAGCTAAAAGAACACACCCAGTACACCCGTGTATTAGGCTGTTATCAAAGTGAATCATTACAAGCAGTAAGCGTTTAATCCACCTTATTCTATTAGTTAAATAAAGGAGCCAACAGGCTCCTTTTTGTTTAATTTTATCGCAGAGACTTGCACACCCTTCCCAGTGTAAGCATAATCTTGAAAACATTTTTAAAATGGAACATACATGAATTGGTTAGCAGAATTAGCAACTAAAAGAACACCTTGGCTATTATTAGCCGTGATATCCTTAGCATTTGAAATCACCGCATTGTTTTTTCAATACAATATGGGTCTTGAGCCATGCATCATGTGTATTTATCAACGTACAGCAGTATTAGGCTTACTTGCTGCAGGTGTTATAGGTGCGATTAACCCGCAGGCGATGGTATGTAGAGTATTAGCATTTGTCAGTTGGGGTATATCAGCAATTTGGGGTTATTTTATCGCCAAAGAACACATTGCAATGCAGAACAACACTGATCCTTTTGCATTCAGCTGTGCTTTTGAACCAAACTTTCCAAGCTTTATGCCTCTTCATGAGTGGATCCCAAGTTTCTTTGCTGCTACTGGTGATTGCGGCAATATAGATTGGCAGTTTGCATCGCTGAGTATGCCAGCTTGGATGGAAGTGATCTTCGCTGCGTTCTCTGTCGTATTTTTAGTGGTTATAATTAGCCGCCTTGTATGCAAAAAGTCACTGTAATGATATATTTTTTTACCAGTCAAATACCTGAATTAAAGGTCTTTAAAGTGAGGCAGCGCCAGCAAATCATTGCCCTTGCACTTAGCCATTTGAGCCCTATGCACAAAATCACTTTATCTGTCTGTAAACTTGCTTTTTTGGCACCACTATTTTTAGGGCTCGCGTATTTTGAAGGATGGATGCTTCTGCCCTGGTTACTGTTAGCGGGGGTAAGCTATCCGCTTTTAACCACACCACTCGAAAATATATTTGCATTGCCACATCTGCAAACCGCTATTAAAGAATACAAACAGGGCTGTTAGGCCCTGTTTGACAGAGTGGCTTTTTAAAGCGTAATTTGTCCCTTTAATTTTTGGTAGAGTTTCTCACCAATCCCCTTAACCTCTTTTAGCTGTTCGACAGTTTTAAAGTTACCTTGGCTCTTACGATATTCAATAATTGCTTTGGCCTTTGCTTCACCAATACCTGGTAATTGAGTAAGCTGCTCTAACGTGGCTTTATTCAAACTTACTTTTTGTAGCTTAACATCTGCAACATCAACAGGTTTCGCTGCAAGTGCAGCTGTGGCGGGCAAAAGCGCAAGGCTTGAAGCTAACAATAGACTTGATAATAATTTCATATTTTCCTCCATGATGTCCTTACTTGGACAACTAATTTCCTTTGTTACCAAACACTCGCTCCATCGCTTGTGTTCTTAAAATTATAGGCCTAGCAGTTTTCCGATGCTTGGATAGATTTTAGGTAACAATTTAAATTAAGCTAATTTCGCTTTCTTTGTCAAATGATAGAAAGAAAAATGTAAGTTGCTACTTGCAAATAATGCCACAACACATTACTGTATATAAAAACAGTAATCAAGATGGCGATTTTACGCTACAAATGCCACGCTTAAATGCAGGAGAGATCATGGCTGTTGTTGTTAAATATGTTGTAGAAAGAAACGGAGTCGAGCGCATGACGTTTACTACTAAAAAAGAAGCTGATGCGTATGACAAAATGCTCGACATTGCTGAGTCATTGGAACTAATGCTTGAAAAAGTTGATGTACCATTAAGCGAGCAACAAATTGAGTCACTGGCGCTTGAAATGGCAAAAGAAAAAGACCAATTTATGGCTGTACTCAAAGGTGCAAAAGAAGCACCTGCTAAGCCTAAAAAAGCAAAGTCAGACGATAACGTTGCAGATATAAAAGAGAAAGCTGCAAGCTAACCATTCGCTTTAAAATTAAAAAAGGGCAACATCTGTTGCCCTTTTTTGTGTTTAATCAAAAATTACAGTGATGATTCAACCTCATCAAATAAGTCTGTAATTTCCTTTTTCGGCTCGGCTGTCATAAGGCTTACAACAACAATCGCTATCGTTGATAAAATAAAGCCAGGGACAATCTCATAGATGATTGCACTTAGAGCTTGGCCGTCAATAGTGATTGGCGCGTAAATCCAAAACAACACTGTTGCTGCACCAACAACCATGCCACTGATTGCTCCTTGTAAGTTCATGCGCTTCCAGTACAAACTAATTAGCACAAGCGGACCAAATGCAGCACCAAAACCAGCCCATGCATTACTTACTAAATCAAGGATTGAGCTGTCACGGTCATACGCAAGATAAATAGCAAATAAAGCAACCAAAATAACGCTGATACGACCCACTAACACTAGCTCTTTTTGTGAAGCGCTACGATTTAAGTAAATCTTATAGAAATCTTCTGTTAGTGAACTTGAACATACTAATAGTTGCGACGAGATAGTACTCATGATTGCCGCTAAAATAGCAGCCAATAAGAAACCCGCAATAAGTGGATGGAAAATAAGCTCAGATAACACCAAGAAAATCGTTTCTTTATCATCGATTGGCATTTGATTTTCGAGCATGTACGCTGCGCCAAATAAGCCTGTAAATACGGCACCAATAGCTGAAAGCGTCATCCACGACATACCTACACGACGCATCGTTGGCATATCTTTAACAGAGCGAACTGACATGAAACGAACAATAATATGTGGCTGACCAAAATAGCCTAAGCCCCATGCCATTGCAGAAATAATGGCAATTGTTGAACCACCAGCGAACCAGTCCATCATGTTAAGTGCATGTATTTCTGTTTCTTTAGGAGAACTTAATAATAAGTCATAGCGTGCATTTGCAAGCGTATCCATAAATGGTTGATCAAGCATAGTGTAGGTTGCAATAGGCACCGCTAACAGCGAGATAAACATGATACAGCCTTGCACGAAGTCAGTTAAGCTCACTGCTAAAAAGCCACCAAATAAGGTGTAAAGCACAACAACACCCGTAGTAATGTACAAGCCCATTTCATAACTCATATTAAATGAATTTTCGAACAGCTTGCCGCCCGCTACAACTCCTGATGAGGTATATAGAGTAAAGAATACAATGATAACGACTGCAGAAATAACACGTAAGATATTTTTATTATCTTCAAAACGGTTTGCAAAGTAATCAGGGATAGTTATCGAATCATTGGCTTTTTCGGTGTAAACACGTAATCGAGGTGCCACTAAAAAGTAGTTAGCCCATGCACCAAGCACTAAACCGATTGCAATCCAAACCTTGCTTAGGCCAAATAAGTACATTGCACCTGGTAAGCCCATTAATAACCAACCACTCATGTCTGATGCACCCGCTGAAAGCGCCGCAACACTTGGAGATAAGTTACGTCCACCTAGCATATAACCTGACACATCATCTGTTGATTGCTTATAGGCATATAGCCCTATTCCCAACATTACGATGAAGTATAATGCTAACGAAATTATCATTCCTGTTTCCAAATTAGCCTCCAAAAATTAGTTAATGTTGGCTTTTAATCCGAATAATGACTCGCAAGTTATTTAATTATAAGACATTATTGGGGTAAAAACCGATATCACTCATGACTATACCACGCTTCGACACTATAACTCCAATAGTGCCGATAACCAACTAAGTTTACATTTACAACGATACGCTAACAAAATTGTGATATTTAATCATAACTTATAGAATTTCATTACGATTTATCCTAGTCTTAACGTTAAGATAAAATCATAATTTATCCCCATATCTTGTCATTTTATTAATGCTATTTTAGATACAATGGCATATATTGCGAGGGGATAATGAAATAACTGATGTGGACAAGCTTGGACTATGTATTTTTACGCTGCGCGCCAACCGATTTTAGATAAGGAAAAGAAACTAGTCGGCTACGAACTCCTCTTTAGGGATGGAGTAGATAATGTGTTTCCAGATATTGATGGCGATGAAGCAACGTCACGGCTCATTGAAGGCAGCCAATTTAACTTTGGTTTGGAAGACTTAACAGACAACAAACCTGCTTATATAAACTTTACGTTAGAAACATTACAAAAGGGTTACCCGTTATTATTAGGTAAAGACAATGTTGTAGTTGAAATTCTTGAAACTATTCAACCTGGTAAGCGATTACTGGCTCTTGTCAAAGATTTGAAAGAAAGAGGCTATACGCTAGCACTTGATGATTATATTCACCAACCAGTTTGGCGTCATTTTTACCCGTATATTGATCTTATAAAAATCGATTTTCTAACCTGTACACCTGAATCTCTGCAGACGGTGATTGAAGCTATAAAGCCTCACCCACACATTAAGTTGTTGGCAGAAAAAGTTGAGACCCATGAGAAGTACCAACTGGCCATCGATATGGGTTTTAGCTACTTTCAAGGCTTCTTCTTTTCGAAACCTGAGATGGTGCAAAGCAAAACTTTACCACCGTCTGAGATGGCATTAGCTGAGCTTTTGTATGAAACATCGAGTATTGACTTAAATCTTAAAAAAATCACCGATGTATTTGAAAGAGATGTTAACTTATCTTACAAGTTACTGCGTTATTCAAACTCTGCAGCATTTAAACGTCGTGCTGAAATCAGCACCATCAAACAGGCACTTATCGTTTTAGGTAGCGAAGAAATTAAACGTTTCTTATCGCTGTTATTCGCCGCACAAGTGGCTGCAGATAAGCCTGCTGAACTCATCCGCTTATCACTCACGCGAGCTCGCTTTGCTGAGCTGTTAGCTATCAGTCATGGGCAATTACGCGATACTGGAATGGCATTTTTGACCGGTATGATGTCGCTTATGGATGCAATCTTAGATGAAGATATGCCAAGCGTAATGGGCAAATTACCGCTAACAAATGAAATTAAAGGTGCCCTTCTTCATGACGAAGGTTTATTAGCAACGTATTTACGCCTTGTAAAGTTTTACGAGCAAGCTGACTGGGAAAGTGCCAAAGAGATCCAACAACAACTCGGCCTCAAACCCGAAGAGGTGCCCGATGCATATCACGATGCATTGAACTGGTCGAATGAACAAATGTCTGTATTCGGCGACTAATGTTCGAAATGTAAATACAAAAATGCCAGCAATATAGCTGGCATTTTTTCGTTGTGGTCAACGCTATTAAAGGTTTTCTAAGAAGTCTTCATCAAAATCGTCTGGCTCTTTTTCCATTGGTGGATTGCCATCATGAAGCTCATATAATTGACGCTGGAAATAGATATCTTTAACAAATATGTACGGGTCAAGTGACTCATTTAATAGACTTTCTTGAGGTATCAAAGAAGCACGCGCTTCAACCGCTTTCAGTGCAAACACTAAAATGGTTTGAGGTGTTGTTAACGCTATTTCAGGTAATACTATGTTATCAACTACATCACCCGTTAAATTTCGTACTGTACTTGGCCCCATGCCAGGTATCATCAAGTAGGCACCATCTCCTACTCCCCACACACCTAGCGTTTGGCCAAAATCTTCATCAACGATCTCTAGCCCTAATGAAGAGGCCACATCGAAAAAGCCAAATAAGCCAACCGTAGAGTTCACTAAGAAACGCGCAAGGCTGATCCCCATATTCCCTGGTTTGCCCTGCAAACCAGCGTTAACCATATCAGTTGGTGCAGTAATATTATCAGTAAAGTTAACAATACTGCGCCTAACAGGCATAGGTGTCACTGTAACATAGCCCACAGCAGCAGGGCGCAGAATATAAGCATCAAGCACATCCATGTTAAAGTCATACATAGGACGATTGAATGACTGCAATGGATCTCGCTCATCTGCTTTTTCTTCGGGTACTTGTGCGCATCCTGCAAGTACAGCAAAAAAAATTAAAAATATACTATGCCTAAACATTGGCTATCCTTAAGGTATTAACTCATTAATTAGCAACGAATATTCTTTAACGTTAGCACGCTCCAAGACATCCGACTTGCCTTCCAACTCGCCGCTAGAAGTTACCACAGTTGCATCTTTCGATAAACGCGCGGTTAAAATAATTTGCTCAACACTCGATAAATTCAGGCCATCAACCATTGCGTTAGCATCACTTAACGTCACTGTTAGTGGAAAGCTATATTCTGTCATTTTTACCACAGCTAATGGCATTTGCGGACCACTGGCTGCTTTTGCAAAAACAAATAACGTGCCGTTTTGTGGCTGTGAGTCAGCAAGTGCTGGGTCCAAATCAACTGTGATGCTAATTTCACTGTTTGAAGCATCAGCTAGTTCTGTATTTGTGACTTGCTCATTATTTAAATGGGCATCAATTTCAGCAATACGCTCTGCAATCATGCTATAACGAGGGTCGTTTTGCTCCATGCTCGCTAGCAGTACTTCAAACGCGGTTTTAGCTTGCAGCCAATCTTTACGCTCGTAGGCAATTAGGGCCAACAATGAGATTGCATCAATATTGGTTGGCTCTGCTTTTAACACTTTTGAAAGCATAGTCGCAGCCTGAGACATGTTCGCGTCATTGCCTTCCATTAGCAGAACTTGCGAGTAGCTGATCAGCACTTGCTTGTTATCCGGATTCATTTTCAATACTTTATCAAATGACTGCTTTGCCATATCAAATTCATTTAACGACATTGCAACACGTCCAAGTAGCATCCAGGCTACTTCGTCATCACCACTTTGATCAAGTTTAGTACGCAGCGCTAATGCAAATGCTTGAAGTTCATTTGCAGTCAACGGCTCACCATTTTGCATCACAGCTCGCTCACCGTATGACTTTAGATTTGACATTGCATCATGCCAGCCTTTTATTTGCTGCTGACTGCCAGTGTAGCCATAGAAAATAGCTGTTAAAACGATTAAAAAGCCTGCTCCTGTTAAAGCAAATATACGGTTGTTACCTTTGCTGTTTAAGGCTTTTTCTGGTGATAACTCATTAAGTAAACGACGCTTTTGCTCAACAACTGCCTCGTCATGCATTTGTGCATCGATACGTTGATTTTCAAGATCGTCTTTAAGCTCATCTAAACGTTGGTAATAAATTCGGATCAATTCCGAGTTTGCATTGTGATCAAGGCGTTGAATACGTTCGCGTTTAAAAAACGGCACGACAACAAACAGCAATGCAATCAGTGTGAGTAAAACAAAAGAAGCCCACATTAATGCCATTTAGCTTTGCTCCTGACGTTGATTTTGTTCAATTAGTTTTGCAAGTAATTTCTCGTCTTGCTCAGTCCATGTTTGCTTCACTGATGCTTTACGCTGACGCAATACAATAAAGCCAAAGCCAAGCACCACAATGAGCACTGGTAATACCCAAAGCACAAGTGTTGCTGGAGTGACAGGCGGATCGTAATGAACGAAGTAACCATAGCGGTCAATCATATAGTCAATCACTTCGTCTTTTGTTTTGCCTTCTTTTACTAAGGCTAATACTTTATCGCGCAAGTCTTTGGCAACAACGGCGTCTGAGTCGGCAATATTCTGATTTTGACATTTAGGGCAGCGTAACTCTTTAGTTAATTCACTAAAACGCGTAGCTTGCTCTTTGTCATCGAACTGGTACTTGTCTTGCTCTGCAATTGCACTAAAGGCGATCAGCAAGCTTGCTAGAAGAATAACGAATCTCATTGCTGTAATTCCTGCATTAACGGTGCAAATTTAGCACGCCAAACACGTGGATTAATATCACCGGTGTGATGAAGCAAAATTGTGCCCTGCTTATCAACTAAAAACGTTTCAGGCGCACCAGATACCCCTAAGTCGAGGGCTAATGTACGCTTTAAATCCAAAATATTGAACTGATAAGGGTCGCCAGCGCGATTTAGCATGCTGGTTACATCTTCACGTAACGCATTAATATCAAACTGGCCATCAAAGTCAGGGTCATAACCTTGCTCGTAGTATAAGCCAATAATCTTAACGCCCTGCTCTCTAAGCTCTGTTAAATAACCTAACTCAGCTAAACAGGTCGGGCACCATGTGCCCCACACATTCAGCAGGTATACTTCGCCTTTGAGATCGGCATCAGTCCAACGCTTTGACTCATCCATCAAATCAGGTAGGTTAAATGTTGGCATAGTCTGACCAATACGCCCTGTTTGCAGCTCACGCGGGTTTGCAAACAAGCCTTGATATAAAAACACACACAACAAAACGAAAACCAATAATGGCGCTAGCGCTAACAATTTGCGGTTCATGCTGAAGCCTCCTGCTTAGTCGATTTCTGGCGATAGCGTTTATCACCAAGCACTAAAAAGCCTGCCAGTGAAATCAAGATGCCACCGAGCCACATCCAACGAACATACGGTTTATGGTAAATACGTAACGACCACGCACCTTGGCTTAATTGCTCACCTAGCGCTAGATACAAGTCACGGGTGAAGCCTGCATCAACAGCTGCTTCTGTCATAAACTGCATGCCAATGTCATAACGGCGTTTTTCAGCATGTAAAACCGTCACTTGTTTATCGTTTTTCAGCACGGTGACAACCCCAGCATGGCCACTGTAGTTAGCCCCGCGAATAGACTTAACACCGTCAAAGCGATACTGGTATTCATTTAAAGCCACTGTGTCACCCGGTTTCATTGATACATCACGCTCAACCGAGTAAGCAGAGGTTAACGTGACACCTGCAATTACAAACGCTAAACCAATATGACCTAAAACCATTGCCCAATAGCTTAGACCTAATCGCTTAAAGCCTTCACCTATGGTTTTATGAATAGTTACTTTTGCAGCTAAATCTATCAGTGTAGTAACAAAAATCCATACTGCTAATGCGGTTGCAATAAAGGTAATTGGCGTAATTACGTCGTAGCTTGAATATAACCATGCACCGGTAACAACCACACTGACCACAGCCGATAATAACAGCTTGTTCTGTAGCATTGACCACTTGTTTTGCTTCCAGCGTAACAGCGGACCTATCCCCATTAAGATAGCAAATGGCACGAGTAAAATAGCAAACATCTTATTGAAGAATGGTTCACCTATCGAGATGCTGCCTAAGCCAAGTTCTTTGTGGATCATTGGCAATAAAGTGCCCAGTAAAACAATCAGTGTTGCCACAACTAAGAAAATATTATTTAACCAAAGCGCTACTTCACGTGAAGCAAACTTATAGCGCCCCTCACTTTTAACCTGCGAAACACGCAGTGCATAAAGCGATAAACCACCGCCAACAACAATGGCCAAGAAAGCTAAAATAAACATGCCGCGATTAGGGTCTGACGCAAAAGCATGCACAGATACAATAATGCCCGAACGAACAATAAAGGTACCCAGTAAGCTTAACGAGAATGCTGCTATAGCTAGTAATACGGTCCAAGACTTAAATACACCACGTTTTTCTGTGGTTGATAATGAGTGCAACAACGCGGTTGCCACAAGCCAAGGCATTAGTGATGCGTTTTCAACGGGATCCCAGAACCACCAGCCACCCCAGCCGAGTTCTGAGTATGCCCACCAACTACCAATGGTAATACCGAGTGTTAAAAAGCCCCATGCAGTCATTGTCCAAGGACGAGACCACTTTGCCCAAGTATTATCGAGTTTGCCTGTAAGTAACGCCGCAATGGCGAATGAGAACGACACAGATAACCCAACATAGCCCATATAGAGCAATGGCGGGTGAATGATCATACCTGGGTCTTGCAGTAATGGGTTTAAATCGCGACCTTCAACAGGGAAATACGGTAATAAGCGCTCAAATGGACTCGACATTAACAAGGTGTACAGCATAAAGCCAACACCTAAAAAGCCTAGCACGCCCAGTACACGAGCACGTAATACCCAAGGTAATGATTGTGAACGCATAGCAACAACCGCTGTCCAACCTGCTTGCATCACTAACCAAAGTAAAATAGCTCCTTCATGGCCACCCCATGTTGAGGTTATTTTGTAGTACCAAGGTAAGGTGCTACTTGAGTGATAAGCAACATACGAAACGGTAAAGTCGTCGGTTAAACTGGCATAAATAAGTGCTGCAAAAGATAAAAGTACGAATACGAACTGACCAATTGCCAGTGATGGGGCTGCACGCATTAACCTTAAATTGCCGGTATGCGCGCCCCACAAAGGAAAAATACACAGTAGAACACTGAGCACCATGGCCAGTGTTAAAGAAAAATAACCGAGTTCTGGGATCATATTAATTGCCGTTATCTAAGTTATAGGTCGGTTTTTCGTGTTTGATACCCTTCACAGCTTCAGCAACTTCTGCTGGCATGTATTCTTCATCATGCTTTGCAAGTACCTCAAAGGCATCAATTTCATTCGCTTTCACTAACACGCCCTGTGCCACAATCCCTTGGCCTTCACGGAATAAGTCCGGCAAAATTCCTTGATAATTAATTGTCACCATAGGGCCCGTATCGATTAACTTAAAGCTTACCTTTAAGCTTGATTCGTCACGGACAACTGAGCCTGGCACAACCATGCCGCCGATACGTAGTTTTTGCCCAATATGCGGTTTTTCTTTATTAGGCCCTTTTCCATCAACCAATTCACTTGGTGTATAGAATAAATTAATGTTTTCTTGCAGTGCATACAGCACTAAACCAATCGTTGCACCCACACCAAAAATAATGGCTACAACCGCTAATAAACGCTTTTTACGTCTTGGATTCATTGCCCTGCCTCTTGCTTCGCTTTCTTAATGCGCTCTTCACGTTGTGCTTGCTGCTTTACTGAAGAGAAAATACGTTTTGTGTCGTTTAACGAACTAAATAAAATACCAAGTAAAATTAATGCACAGCTGCCAAATGACAGCCAAACATAAAAGCCATAGCCACCCATGGCAATAAAATCTGCAAAAGAATCAAACTGCATGATTAACCTCGCTCAAGCATATCACGCACCCAAGGGCGGTGCTTTTCACGTTGTAAAATTTCGTTCTTAAGACGTATTAACGTCACCGTACCGACGAACGCTGCGAATGCCACAATATTCACCATCAGTGGCCAAAACATGCTTGGGTCAATGGCTTTAGTATCAAACTTTGTAATGGTTGCACCTTGATGCAAGGTGTTCCACCACTCAACCGAGAAGTGAATAATCGGTAAATTGATCACCCCGACAATCGCTAAAATACAGGCTGCTCGACCCGCCGCTTTTTTATCTTCAAAAGCATGATAAAGCGATAACACACCAAGGTATAAAAATAACAGAATAAGCTCAGAGGTTAGGCGTGCATCCCACACCCACCAAGCGCCCCACATAGGTTTACCCCATGCAGCACCAGTAATTAATGCTATCGCTGTCACACATGCCCCAACAGGTGCAATTGCAATCACTGCGAGTTCTGCATTACGTAATTGCCATACTAGTGCGATCACTGCAGCAATCGCCATAGAAGAGTAAGCGCCCATAGATAAAATAGCTGAAGGCACATGGATAAAAATAATTCGGTAGCTGTCTTTTTGTTGGTAATCGGCTGGGGCGTAAGCAAGCCCCCAGACCCATCCAACAATCATACAGACCACCGTAACGACGGCGAAATAAGGCAGTAAGGTGTTACACAATTGGTAAGCACGATCTGCTTTTGCGTAGGGATGTAACCACTTCCACATATTAACTTACACTCACTTTCAATGCTGACGATATGGCAATTGGCGCCGCTATAATCGCTACGATTAGCATGGCACCAAGGATTGCAAGCTGTCCGCTATAGGCAAGCTCCATAGAGCTGGTATCGATAGCCGAGGTTGCAAAAATTAGTACAGGGATATACAAAGGCAAAACAAGTAAACTCATTAAAATGCCACCTTTTTGTAATCCCACAGTCAGTCCAGCACCAATTGCGCCAATGAAACTCAGCAATGGCGTCCCTAACAATAACGTCAGAACGGTTGCTAACAGCGCTGAACTTTCTAAATTCAATAATAAAGCAAATACCGGAGTCATAAGCACAAGAGGCAGCCCCGTAATCACCCAATGAGCCGCAACTTTAGCAAGAACGGTCAGTGGTAATGGGTATGCCGAAGCGATTAATTGCTCTAATGTTCCGTCGTGATAATCATCACGAAATAACTTATCTAAACCTAACATGGTCGAAAGTAATGCTGCGACCCAAATAATGCCTGGCGCCATACGAGCAAGTAGACCGGGCTCAGGGCCAATTGCTAACGGAAAAAGTGTAATTACAATAAGAAAAAACAAGATAGGGTTAACGATTTCAGCACGCTGACGAAACGCTAATTTAAGATCTTTAGAAAAAACTGCAGAGAATAGTTGCCAATACGAGTGCTGCTTTACCATCAGTGGCGATACTCCAAAGTCACTGTTTTAAGGTCACTAAAATGTGCCGTTAAATCTTGGTGGGTGGTTAATAAAATAGCTCCACCCGCATTAAGATGCTCAACAAATCGCTCTTGCAAAAACGCCACCCCACTTTTATCAAGCGCAGTAAAAGGCTCGTCTAATATCCACAGTTTGGCGTTATTTAACCAAAGACGAACCAATGCAACACGACGCTGTTGTCCTGCTGATAACATGCGCACAGGTACGTCTTCAAGACCCACTAGACCTATCTTAGCTAAGACCGGATATAAGTCTTGCTTGCTATCATAGCCGTTTATTTTCAGCCAAAAAGCAAGGTTTTCAAGTGCCGTAAGTTGACTATTTACACCTGTCTTATGACCGATAAATAATAACTCATCAGCAAATTCATCATAGTATTTTGCGATAGAACGTTGTTGCCATAATACCTCACCTTCATCAGGCATAGCGAAACCTGCGATAATACGCAATAATGATGTTTTACCAGCCCCATTTGGACCAGCTAACTGCATAATTTGCCCAGATTTTAAGCTGAAATTAAGATCCGCAAACAAACAACGATCTTGCTTGATGCAGGTGACGGCCTTAATGTGTAACAAGATGACGATTCTCTATACCCAAAATTAGGCGTTAGTCTACCATAATGATAGGGTAATACGAATATTGCTTTAAAACGATTAACTTATATTTGATCTAAAATAATGAATAAACAAAGCCAGTTGACTCTCAGCACCCAGCTTAATATTGACCCTAAAAGTATTAGCAGTGCTTCACAACATTCATCAAGCGAGGCATTAAAAATGCTCGCTGATCAGAGTCTAACTGCCCGTAATATCGTGATTAGCAAACACAGTGTGCAGATGGATGTATTAATCAACAATGCATGGCAAACATTGCGTTTATCTACTGAGCAAGAAAATCCCAAAACTGAACGATTCTTATCGGCAAACATCCAATTAAGTAATGATGGCAAAGGGCTCACTATTACACCTCTGCCTATCACAATTACACTGGGTAAAAGTCAGCAAATGCAAGCACTTCTTAACTTGTTCACACAGGGGAATGCAAATACAAACACGCCCTACCCGGCAACTATTGCCAGCAATCAGCCAATATTGCAACTGCCATCACTAAAAACAGAGTTTGCCCTTAACAATACCTTGGCAACACTGTTAAAAACTGAAGCGCCACTCAAAGCAATCTTGTTGCCAGCTACAAATCAGCAAAATAGTTTTAACTTAAACATCATTAATCGCTTTGGGGATTCACTGCATCAACAAAGTGTTAGCCAACAAAAAGTCGCTGATTTAGTCGCTAAACTAGTCCCAGAAATAGACTTAAAACTCACCGGCCAACAGCTACAATTGAGTTTAGCAACCAAACAAAATAGCGAGTTAACGCTGCCACTTGCAGCAATCCCCCCAAAACAAGCAAAACAAATTCAAGCGCATTGGCAATTTAATCCTCATACGCTAAAACTGCTATCACAGCGCGTAAAAGAGACCATTGAACTTGTCAACAAAGCGCCAATACAACATTTGTTATTAAAAAACTCACTCTCAGATACATTTACACATGCTCTTAAAAGCCAACCACTTGACAGTAAGACAACGCCTTTGGCTCCATCAAGTAGTAATGATTCACCAATACGCTCTTGGTTAAAAGACAGTTTTGCCGATTTGAAAACCCGTATTAGTGATGCAGTGCGTTACTTTGAGCGTTTACCAGCAACAACAAAATCAACAGCTAACTTATCTGTTAGTCAAACGCTGGGCGCAAGCAACAGTGTAAGCCAGCTAGGGTATAATGCTAAACAAATCAATATAATTAAGCTCGCGTCTTTAGACCCAAATTGGTCGAGGTTAATGACCTCTAACTCGCCTTTAAAACAACAGCCGGGCCCACTTTTGCCTACCATCAATAACAATGTGCAGTTGGCGGCCACAAAGTCTGCTGGCGAACAACCTATGTTGCCTGTCAGCTTTAATAAATCGGCGCCGCTAATTCAATTGTTTCAGCAACTTAAAGTAAGTCTTGAACCATTAATAAATACGCCCGCAATCAACGACAAAGCAGCACTCATTAATAGCGCTCAAATAACCGAAAAGCCTCCTACAACTGTAGCGGCAAATGCTATAAATAAGGCGAACTCTATACCCGCTCTAGCTTCAAACATCGCCACTAATATTGATAACGCAGTATCGAAAGACAATCCAGCGCTTGCAACTAAGGCGATTAAACAAACTGTGAGTGGTGATCAGTTGCAATCCTTAGCGAGAACAAAGGGTGCAATTACAGAGCAAACGGCAAATCATTTAAAAGTTAAAGCGGAACTGCCTGCATCAATAACAAACCAAGTTTCTTCTCTCGCTCCTTTTTTAGCAGCAAAAGAGCCTAATTTACGCCAACCCCTACTCGCTATTAGGCCTATTGAAGCTGCACTAATAGCCAAGTTAGTGCCAATGCCACAGAGTCAAAAGCCCACAAGCACGCCACTACCTTTGCAGTTAAGTGAAAAGTTAGTCGCTCTTAGTGAGCAAAGTACGTCTTCTTCTGTTGATCTAAATAGGTTAGTTAATCAAGCATTTAACCGCATGATTTCAAGTCAAAACATACACCCAGCAACGATCGAGCGTGAACTACTAAGTATACTTAGACCAACATCTTTAACACCACAAAACCAACAAGCAAGCTTTAATCAAGGTCTAGAGCAACTAGCAGTAACCGCTTTAGCTGCACCTATTATTAATCAGGCTCCCACTAATTTAAGCTTTAACAACCAAACAGGTCTTGATGCTTTATTGCAAGTGCTAGTACCCAATTTTAAAGCCATTAATGGCAGTAAGTTACTGGAGCAATTACAACAACCCAATTTGCAAGCCTTAGCGGGTGAGTTAAGCCAAGTAAAGAATACTCTCACTCAAGTACAAACGACGCCGATAAACCAACAGCAAGATAGTAACCCGCTTGCACAATTTTTCTTACCGATGAAACTTCCAGCAGAGGCAGGGCAAACAGAAATCAGCTTAGGCCAATATAAAAAGCCGAGCAAAAACAAGCTTGAAAGTAAAAATGTATGGTTTGTTAGGCTAAACTTTGACTATGCGCAGCTTGGTAAATTACAAGTTACCGCAGAGGTTATGGACACAGCGGTAGATTGCCAATTATTAGCCTCTTCACAAGAGGTCACGGCTCTTGCACATCCGCATTTAGAAACGCTGCGTCATAAACTAGCAAGCCATGGTCTAAATGTTGGTGAGCTTAATTTGCAACAAGGTACGCCAAGTCATCAAGCCTTTTACAAGTCACATGCGATTATTAACATCAAGGTCTAAATTTTATGAGCGAACAATATCAACATAAATCTGCTATTGGCCTACTCTACGAAGCGGGCAGTTCGCCACGAGTAACCAGTAAAGGCTTTGGTGAACTTGCTGACGAAATTGTTAAACTTGCCGAACAAAAAGGCATCTTAATACATCAAGACGCTGACTTAGCACAAACCTTATCGCACCTTGAGTTAGGTGAAGAAATACCAAAAGAGCTTTACTATGTCATTGCTGAATTAATTGCATTTTCGTATGTATTGCGTGGTAAATTTCCACCGGGTTGGCAAGATTTTCAGGGTAAGCTCAACATTCAAGCTTAGGGCTTAGAAGTGTTCCAATAAAAAAGCGCCTCATTGGGCAAGGCATTAACCATAAAGGGGGAATCAAAAAAAACTTCGATTTTTCGAAGTTTTTTTATACCTGTTGTATCTAAATCAAAGGGTCAAGGTCTGATGATTAGGAGGTTGGCAATTTGAATAACTTAAAGTAAATCCCCAAGTTTGATGGTCTATGAAAAAAGAATCAACTAAACCGCTAACACGGCATACCCTCGCCTCAAGAATGGTAGAGGCCTGCTATTGATTCTTTGACTAATGTTTGAAAATTTGTATTCCCAGCCAATGGGACAATGTATGAAGACTAGTTTATGGAGCAACTCTATTAATTAAGGCAGTTTTAAGGTAGCGCCTGCTGGGTTTATTTAACGAGATTATGGGTATCACTGCCCCTTATTTAGTGCCGACTTTAACTCTGACACTTTAGCGCGAGCGACAGGTATTTTCATATCACCTTCCATTAAACTGACATAATGGCGTCTCGACTCGACAGATATTTCAACAATTTGTTCAATACTCACGATAAAGCTGCGGTGCAAACGGGTAAATGCTGAGGTTGAAAGCTGAGATTCAAAGTCATCTAAAGTAGTGCCAGAAACAATGGTGGGCATACGGTGTAGATCAATCCCCGCCTGATTGAGGTGAATACAACGGTAGCGTCCAATACCCTCAATGTAAGTAATATGCCTTTGGTTAACCACCCGCATGGCTTTACCATCTGACAACACCAAACTGTCGCTTTGTCCTTTTTGTTCTTCAAGTGCCTCGAGCGCCATATTTTCCTGATGTAAAATTTTGTTGATGCACTTTTTAAGTACCGAAGGCCGAACCGGCTTCAATAAATAATCAATTGCTTTGGTATCAAAGGCTTCCAAAGCGTAGTGGTCGTAGGCGGTAACAAATACCAACTGATAGCTAATATCTTCCGTTACTTTCGCCACTTCAAAACCTGTTACTTCAGGCATTTCTATATCGAGAAAAACGATATCGGGTTTTTGTATGATAATCTCCTTGATGGCGTTTCGACCATCACCAATTTCAGCAATGATTTCCAGTTCATCGAAGGTATTAATAACCGATCTCAAATGATTAATGGCTGCTGGTTCATCATCGATCAACATAACACGTTTAACCGCTATCTTTAGTTCACTCACGGTTTGACTCCAAGGTTCGAACGGGAATACATACCTTAAATTCGCCACCTGTCTTGGTTGATTTCAAGCTCAATCCATAGTTGTTAACAAAGTGTAAGTCGAGCGTTTTGCGCAGAATTCTGAAGCCATCCCCTTCTTCGATACCTTTATCGTCAAATACTGGCCCCGTATCTTTGAAAACCACAACGAGGTTTTTGTCGGTAAGACTTGCTGATATCTTTACGTGGGCTTTTGCGGCGTAGGGAGCAACGGCATGTTTTATTGTATTTTCAACAACAGGTTGTAACAGTAGTGCAGGGATCTGTAATCGATGAGTGTCATGCGCGACCTCGATGTCGAAAGTAAGCCGATTTTTAAATCGTTTTTGTTGCAATGTCAGATATAAGTTCACCAACTTCATCTCTTCTGAAACCGTTGTGAAGCTTTGTTGCGCCATTTTCAAATACTTGCGAAGCAAATCAGCAAGGTCATACACTATTTCCTTGGCGTTGCCTGGATCGTCAGATATTTCCGAATTGATCAGATTTAAAGTATTAAATAAAAAGTGAGGATTACTCTGAGATCTGAGTACATTTAATTCTGATTCTTTCAGTGTCAGCACTGTAGAAAAAGCATTCGCCTGCTCGTCCAGTATTCGTAATACTATCAGATAAAGAGTAATTTCCAGAGTAATGATAAAAAGCCTGGGCACCTCGAGGGACTGGGTTGAGGGGAGGCCGTCAGGGTGTGTAAATACAGGTGCGAAGAATGAGGCAATGCCTACAATAATGAGAATGTGCAAAGCTAATTGACATACAAAACTGTCTTTACGAATAACTCTAGGGAGATACTCTTCCAGCAACTGGAAGACCAGAAATGTTAATCCGAAGATCACCCAAACTCGAATTGCAACAGTCCCAATGGTCTGAATATTGAATTTTTCATTGTCGTACATCACAGCAGCGACAAAAAGCAGATTTGTCAATGGCAAGATAATCAAAAACACAAGCTTTTGTAGCTGTTTTCGATTTATCTCTTGTTGCGCGTTTAGTGTGATTAATTTATCCAATACCATTTAGCCTTTGCGGGTTATCGTTAATGGCTCAATTATAAGTTTATATTTTGAGAATGAAATACAGCGTCTGTACTACTCATACGCATTAACGTACCGTTCATACATCACGGCGCACATTTGATGCACTTCGCCCAGCAGGATGGAAAAAGCTCTGTTAATTTCCGAACCAAATTCGATGTTCGTAATTGAATTTCGATTTATTTGAAATGAACAAAACAAGGTGACAGAGATGACAAACAAGGCAACTTTTCCACTGAGCTGTATTGCGCTTATCTTGGCAATCCAACTTACAGGCTGTGGTAGCGATGGTGATAACACCCCCCAAATCGACGATAGCGCAACCGACAACACCCCACCAGTAATTACTCTTATTGGTAATGAAAGTATTGAAGTTGTGTATAACGCCGTATTTGGTGACTTGGGTGCAGAAGCTCATGATGACACGGACGGTGCAATCACCGTAACATCGCAAGGAATCATCGATACAGGTATGCCCGGTACCTATGATCTGACATATACTGCAACAGATACCAGTGGTAACTCGTCGCAAGCGACAAGAACAGTAGTGGTGCTAGAAGATACCTCTCAAAGCGCAACCATTACCACACCACAAGCGCCGTTTTCGTTATTCTATGACGGTGTATTGAAAGGGGCAGACTATTGGTCCGAAGAGCCACAAATCTTGTCGGCGGGCATGGGCTTTGATGGCATTATCGGAATTGATGCCCCAGAATTAACGTTTGATTCTGTTCTTGAAGCGGGTGGTGCTTGGTCATCAGACATTAATTGTGGCACGGGCGCTCAAAACTACACTTCAACTTCAACGCTCGATCAAATTGCTGGAGCTTATATTAATCAGACGCCTTATGGAGAACTAAAAGACGGTGCTATCGGTCTTGATGGTTTGCCCATTGTGCTTAGTTGGCCGATTGATACCAGTACGCTAAGTCTGACCGATTTTCAATTTACATTAAACACGGGTGACATTGTAAGGCCATTGGCGATAGGCCCCTTACCTAACTTTGAAGACAATGAGCGAAATACACCGGTCGCTTTTGGAGAGTTTGGCAACAGATTACCAAGCGACCATCCTGATGCTCGCTTCCCGATTAAGCTCGAAATTGTTGAAGATGACACGCCATTGATGATGGTTGGTCCTGGCGGTCAAGTTGTCAGTGCCGTTGGGCTTACGTGGGAAACCGATTCCAGTCCGTATGATGAGAATAACGGTCCAAGATTAGTCGGCGCGAAGTTAAATCGCATCGAGGGACAAATGGATGGAGAAGGGATCAGTACACTACTACCAATAATTCCAGCCAATGACGCCACCGTCTTATACGATGAAGGTGATTTTATGCTGAGAATGTTAACCACAGGTGGTTTTTCACCTGATGGTGTAAGTGGTTTAAAACCGAACGAGTTTGAACGTTTCTTTCGAATTCATGCTAATGGTGTGGACGGCAACACGGTCATCATCGATAAAGTAGGAGAGGAATATGCTGTGCAGGGGGGCACGCTTAGAGTCGTTGGTATGTCTGATCTAGGTCAGCCTGAAGATAGCGAAGTTGTATTTGATGCTTGTTACAGTGAAGACAGAGATAACTATATCGACATCATTTTGGTTGGCGATGAAGAAGCTGCGAGGAACATTACCATACTTGAAATTCCAAGTTTAGAAGAAGGTTATTCAGCATTTTATAACCCTGGTGGTCCTGGTAGCACCCCTTTCGAAGGTGTGAGTTACACAGCCCCTGGCCCACGCGATCTTGAGCCTGTGATTATTGCCTTAGATGACCCAATGCGTGTGACTTACGTTCCAGGATCTGAGAACGTTGAAACTCCTGATAATCTAATGACTTTCCTATTTGAAGGTATTGAACGCGAATATTTGTTGAATATGTCTAGCAATTATACAGGCGATACTCCCGTGCCTTTATTGTTTGATTTTCACGGATTAAACGGCACAGCAGAGCAGCAAAATACTGACAGTCAGTTCAACCAGCTTGCTGAAACTGAAAACTTCATATTAGTCACTCCGCAAGCGATTGATGGCTGGAATGTGACTGGATTCCCGCAAAGTGGCAATGCCAATGACCTGGGTTTCATCGACGCCTTAATTAACGAGCTATCAACAACGTATAGCATCGATACCAATCGTATTTATGCGGTAGGCTTTTCATTAGGCGGCTTCTTTTCATTTGAATTGGCTTGCCAGTATAGCGACACATTCGCGGCAATCGCCCCGGTTTCTGGTGTGATGACGCCGAATATGGCTAACGACTGTCTGCCAGAGCGTCCAATCCCAATACTGCAAACTCACGGCACGGCAGACGATCAACTCCCTTATGCACAAGCTCAAACTGTCTTGCAGTGGTGGATTAACTTTAATCAAACGGATGTGGAACCGGCTATCACTGATTTAGAAGACACATTCCCTGATAATGGCACCACGGTTCAACGTTATGTGTATGGCAATGGAACCAACGGTGTATCTGTTGAGCATCTAAGAATTGAAGGTGGTCAGCATATATGGCCAGGTTCTGCGGGAGACAGCGATATTAATATTGCAGAAGAAATATGGTCTTTTTTAAGCAACTATGATTTAAACGGTAAAATTCCGGATTAAAGAAGTTGATATATTGGTGGTTCAATTTTGAATCACCAATAATATTAATCTTTCACCCAATAAATTAGATGAATCAAAACTTAATTGTTTGTAATTTGATGGAGCAGCAGTTGCCACCCTACGTTGTTTTATATCGATTTAAACCATGATGAACAGAAGACGTTTGAGTAAGGGCAGTTTCACCGGCAAATTCCTTAAATTAGTTGTCGGTTAAGCGCTAATATCCGAACCGCTACCTTTGGCTCTGACACGAAATTACATCCTATTGGTCAAATGGTCGCTAAAGGGGATTGTCGTCACGCCTAAGACTGATACAAAATATCCTCCATTTTTACTACGCCTCTAGCTAGCCCTAACCTCATCTCTGGTGTTTCGTTGTTGAACCCTCCCTTTCTATTCCGAGTTAACTTGACGTAATTGTTATAGACGCGGTAGATGTCCAGCACCTTCTGTATGATTTTTGGATTATAAGGAGCCATACCATGCCACAGCCTCCCATCATTACTTTGTGTCGCAAATGGCCTACCTAGTAATGGAAGGTTGCGGCGGATGCTTTGGAAATAACTATCAAGCCGTTCAACCGATGCCACGTTATACAAGTCGGCCAACTCATTAATATTGAGGTATTGGTCAACTTTAGTTAGCGCTTTAGCGCTTCGGTACGGCTCATTTATCTTGTGGATCTTGTTTTTGAATGTCGTCTTGAACAACTTTCCGAAGCTAGCAAGGTGCTCTTCCAGTTGTGATTTCGTGAATAGAAACTCAATCAGTTTCTGGTCGTCTTTGTACTTCAGACCGCGCTGGATAGCGAATCTACGCAACATCAATAATGACTCAGCTCGCAGCGACTTTTTTGCGTCTTGCGCCATCCCTTTGGCAAAACCACATGTAAGTGCGTGAGTCGTGCCTGCCGATATGCTCTCTTTAAACGCCGACATAACCCCACTGGATAGCATAGAGTCACCATCAAGATAAAAATAAAGAGGGCTCCCTTCACCGACCAGATGACGCAACAGCATACAGTGCCCAAACACCACATATTCGCTATGCAACTGGGAACCTTTTGAGGGAAGGGTTGCATGTAAACCTAGATGTTGTTTGTCGAATTTTGATACTTCTTTACTCATAGCGAGCTCGATATCGTTGGGTATAAAGTATTGAGCAAACGTTCGAAAGCAACTGTCAGTATTCAAATCTCCAACCTCTCCGGCTCTTTCAACGACTTCACTCGTACTTATCGCTGGGTCATAGTTAACACTAGATGCGAGAACATACCCACTAACAGCTTCTACTGAAGTAATACTGGTAAGTTGCACGTTCTTCTTAAAGTGACTGTCCGTTCAATTCACAACGTAGTCCTGCTTATCCATCGCTATAGCAATAGGATTAGGCAACTTGTCTGCTATACCTTCTTCGCGTTTTGCGATGAAGCGTATGCACTGGGTTGTATAAAGTCGATTTTCTTGTATAGGGCATTAGGAGTCAGCCCTGTATGCAACATGATCTTATTCAGTGCGGTGTTGTTGACGAGCAAGCTAAAAACACTCTTGTCTTGTGCGCCGTACAATCTTTCTTGGAAACAACGTTTGGTCTTCTGAGTAATTGATTTACGGCACAACTTGCAAGTAAACCGTTTATTTCCAGAAGTTCCTTTGCCCTTAGAGTGATAGCGTTTGGGGTGTAGTTCAACAGAATAGTGGTAGTTGTCGCATTCGTGATTGCTACAAAAGGTCTGATTATCTCTCAGGTAGTTAGCTTGGCGTTCAAACTCTTCGATGATGGCCTTATTCGACTTAACGATTGTGTGGGTATTGCAGTACTTACAACGGATTGCTCGCTCTCGGCCTTTTCCTGTGAGCGCATAACCGTCTTTTATGCTGTTGCCGTGTCCTTCGCAGATTGGGGGCACCATGAAGTTACGGCATGCAGGGTTTTTGCAGCCGTTAAATTGAAATCCTTTAAACGGAAAGGGTACACGAAGCTTTTTTGTCTGGTTTGATAATGCGTTACTCAATTGGTGGTCTCCTAAAAGATATTAGAAAACCACAACTGGAAGACTTGTCAAAAAACTGAAAAAACCTGTCGGAGGCCGACAAACAAGCAAAAAAAATGCCTAGAAAATATATTCTAGGCATTTCGATTGCATAAATTCCTTTGTAAGCAAAGTTAAATAAGCCATACACCTATCTAACTTTTTGACATTCCCCTCTTTGAGTTAATGCCTTGCTCATTGGGCGCCTTTTTGTTTATGAAGAGACATAAGAAGTTCAGCTTCGGCTCTGGGTAACTCGCATTCACGAATTATTTCTTCTAAATCAGCACCTAGCTCAACCATTTTAACCGCTCGCGAATAGATTTTCGCATTCGGGTCATCATATTTTTGTGCGTCTTGTAGTTGCTCAAGTTCTCTACTTTTTTCTTCAACAGCTACAACACGTTTGCCAATACTGAGCATTCCTGCACGCATTTCTGCAACTTCACTGCGTAATATACTCAATTGTTGTTGAGCATCTTGCAGCTGTTTTTGCTTAGCCTGAATTGCGGCAGCTTGTTTATTGTTATTGACAAAAATAAGCCCCAAACACACTAAAACTAGTAAGATTGAGGCACCAAACAAAGAGTATAACAGCATATAGTTTCCAAGCGTTTATAGTGCGCTCAGCTCGTCCCACTCATCGTCATTTAAAAGCTTGTTAAGGTCTACCAAGATCAATAACTCACCATCACGGTTTGATACACCTTGAATAAACTTAGCACTTTCTTCTGTGCCAATATTTGGCGCACTGTCAATTTCTGAGCTACGTAAATAAACCACTTCAGCGACACTATCAACTAAAATACCAATAACTTGTTTTTCAGCTTCAATGATGACAATACGTGAGTTGTCGGTAACTTCTGCGCCCATCAAACCAAAACGTGCACGGGTGTCGATCACTGTTACAACATTACCGCGAAGGTTAATAATACCCAACACATACGAAGGTGCGCCTGGAACAGGAGCAATCTCGGTATAGCGAAGCACCTCTTGTACTTGCATTACGTTAATGCCGTACGTTTCTTCTTCAAGCTTAAAGGTTACCCACTGTAACACTTCATCGTTGCTATCAGCATTTTTATTAGCTGACAGTAGTCTTTCTTCACTCATGCTATTACTCCGTAAAAATAGTTACTGCTCACGGCTGTCTAAGCCCTGCTCTAGCAATTGATATAAATTTTCAACGTCAATCAAGGCGCACATTTTCTCTTTGATAACACCGGCTAACCATGGCCGCTTACCTGATTTTGCTCGCCATTTTACATCTTCTTTTTGAAGCGTAATATTATTTACGAGCTTTTCTGCCAATAATCCCCATTGACTATCACCTAAGGTGATTAAATACTGATAATTTAATGCTTGTTCTAATCTTTCATCATATTTTTCTGGCATAACCCAACGTGCAGTATCAACAACATTGAGCTTTTCATCTCGGTTAAGCATTACGCCTTTAAACCATTTTGGTTTACCAAACAATTGGTTAACCTCTGTCAGTTGATGAATTCCCCCTAATGCTTTTAGTGGTACTGCTAAGGTTAAACCTGCAACTTCAAAAAACAGTGCCTGAAACTCGCCATCAAAGTAATCTTCTTGGCGCTCAGACGATGTCTTAGCAATAATATCTGCATTAGATTCTGCAACTATATCTTTGATATTAGCTTGGTTCTCGGTTTTCTCAAGCTCTTTAGTTGACTCAACACTCGGTAAAGGCGGTTCAGTAGCAATTACTGTGGGGGTAATCTTTTCTTCTTGCTTTTGTTCAGGCTCATTAACCTGCTCGAGTAATTTAGCTACGGGTTCAAGATTCTGCTCGCTAGGTTCATCTTCACACAGCAAAGCACCCAAATATTGGGTCATCACTTTTTCATTAGCAAATAAATGCTTACTCATCATTAACCTTGTGCAACTAAATAATCAAGCAAGGCGCGATAGGCAAATACACCTCGAGAACGAGGGCAAAATTGAATCGGCACTTGTTGTGCTAAACTAGCATCTCTAAATTTTGTATCGACAGGAACAACACCCGACCATACTTTGTCTTTGTAATTATCCTGCAGAGTTTTATACGCTTCAAGTGATGCTTTAGTCCGTTTGTCGTACATTGTAGGAATAATAGTATATTGATACTGCTTTGACTGCGATGTTTGCATTAATTCCATCGTCCGCATCATTCGGTCAAGCCCTTTAAGAGCCAAAAACTCAGTCTGTACTGGCACCAAAATACGCTCGCTGGCTGCCAAGGCGTTAACCATCAACACCCCTAGTACTGGTGGGCAGTCAATAATTGCATAGTCATAATGGTCACTAATTTTTGCCAGCGCTTTCTTAAGAATTAAGCCCATACCATTTTTATTACCCATGCTTCTATCAAGTGTCGCAATTGCCATAGTGGCAGGTAAAATATCAAGGTTTTCTAATGTTGAAGGGCATAACGCTTGCAAAATTTCTTCACTTGCCATGCTGTTGCCGCGTGCAAAAATATCATACACGCTAACCTCAAGCTCTTCAGAATCAATACCAAAATAATAAGTTAAAGATGCATGTGGATCGGTATCAATAAGTAAAACACGCTTACCTTGTAATGCAAGAATACCCGCAAGGCTGACAGCTGTTGTTGTTTTCCCTACGCCACCTTTTTGATTTGCTACTGTCCAAACTTTCACATCACACCTTATTATTGTTCATTGCGCGTGGTTATTCGAATGCCACCATGAGGTAATTGAATCACTTTAATGGTGTTATCATTGCTTGGCAACTCAATTTCAGGAGCTTGTTGCTGCGGCTTTTCAGTGTCTTCATCACTAGGGGTTGTCGGTTCTGGTGGTAAACCATATTTAGAAAGCGCAACCACCACTTTACGGTTTTCAGCTCGGCCTTGTTCTGTATCGTTACTCGCAAACGGTGAATATTGTCCGTAGCCTTCAATCGCCATACGTGCAGGGTTGATACCTAAGTTTTCAAGTTCAACTAACACTGAAGTGGCACGTGCAACCGACAATTCCCAGTTAGAACGAAACATTTCATTGCGAATACCTTCGTTATCGGTATAACCACGTACACGAATATAGTTATCTACAGGGGCAATTATATCTTTGACTAAGCTTACAACTTGCTTGGCTCGTTGCTGAGCAACCGCACTTCCAGAAGAGAACAGCATACCCGAACTCAACTCTATAATTAGCCAATCTTGATGTAACTCAAGACTTGCCTCACCATCGCGAATTTCATCTATCAGTGCAGACTGTAACTTGGTAAGAAGGCTATCGAGTGGTTTACCTAGGTGCTTCTTATCAATATTACTGGTCTCACTTTGCCCATCAAGTAGCTCTGGGCCTTGTTCATCTTTACGGATGCTTTCTCCGTATAAAATATCATTTTCGGGACTGACTCGGTCAGTCAAAATACCCGTGCCGTTGACACCTGTTCCAACTTGCTGCTGCTGACGGGCTGATTTTTCAAAAACTTGTTCAAGAGAATCTGAGAGGATTTGGAAATCTTCATTTTTACTAATTGCGATCGCGTACATCACCACAAAAAACGCAAACATAATAGTCATATAATCTGCGTATGAAACCAACCAACGTTCAGTATGCTGACTTTTTTGAGTGTTTTGACGCAAGCGACGGCGCAACATGATATTACTCGTCAACTAAACTTGGGCGATCAACACGGTACGCCTCAAGTTTAAGTTCAATATTTAGTGGGCTTTCGCCTTGAGAGATTGCAATAATACCTTCAGCAAGTAACTCATGATAAAGCATTTTTTGTTCAATTTGCTGCTTCAGCTTGTTCGCCATAGGTAAAAACAACAGGTTTGCTAAGCCAACACCATAAATGGTAGCGATAAAGGCGGTTGCTACACCCGCACCTAGTTTTTCAGGATCAGTAATAAATTGCATTGCTTGTATTAGGCCTAATACGGCACCTAAAATACCGATTGTCGGGCTGTAGCCCCCCATCGCTTCATACACTCTGCTAACTTCAAGCAAGCGCTCACGTTCAAGCATTAAGTCGATTTCTAGCGTATCTCTAAGTCTATTCTCATCAATACCGTCGACTAATAAGTTCAACCCTTTTGCCGCGTAGGGGTCTGAATGAGCAAGTGCTTCAGACTCTAATGATAAATAGCCCTCTTGCCTCGCTTTATGTGACCAGCGTTTTACTTGCTCAATGGCGGCGTCGATATCATGATATGGAGGAAAAAAAACCCAATGACTAATTTTAAGTGTTTTTGCAAAAACACTGCCCGGGGTTTGGAGCATCACCGCACCTAAGGTACCGCCAAGTACGATGACTAGCGCAGGCCCGTTGAATAAGGCTGTTACCACTCCTCCTTCTAGCGCATAACCAAAGGCAATTGCGCTGACAGCAACGATTAAACCAAGAAAGGAAAGCTTATCCACAGCCAGTCTCTCGCGTTAAACGAGCCGCAACGTCATTTAATGCAAGACTTTCACTGGCAAGGCCTGCATTAGCAACAGCTTGAGGCATACCATATACGACACTCGTTTTTTCGTCTTGAGCCCAAATTGTCGCACCTGCTTGCTTGAGCATGCGGGCACCATCTCGGCCATCAGCCCCCATTCCCGTTAACACGACAGCTAATACATCTGCCCCGTACGCTTTGGCTGCACTGGCAAAAGTAACATCAACACTTGGTTTATAAGTAATACGAGGACTATCGTCTTCAAACACGCGTAGCGTACGTGAGCTGCCACGTCCTTCTACCAGCATTTGCTGACCACCCGGAGCTAAATAAGCTGTGCCAGCAACCAGTCTATCGCCTTGCTGTGCTTCTTTTACGTTAATTTTACACAAGCCGTTTAGCCGTGCTGCAAATGCCGGAGTAAACGCCGCAGGCATATGTTGGATAAGTAAAATAGGATGCGGAAAATTAGCAGGTAATTGCGTCAAAATAGTTTGCAATGCCACAGGGCCACCCGTTGACGTACCAATTGCGACCAACTGATATCGTTTACCAGAAGCCCGAATGTTACTTGCTGCAGATGGCGATGAAGAGCCCGCAGTCGGTGTTGAACGACTAAAACTGCGATCAGGCTGTACAATACCGCTGCTGCGTGAACTGGTAGAAGTTGACGGTCTTACAACAGGTGCTGGGCGGGTAAATCGAGAGATTCTACGACGGCCAATCTCTTTTACTTTATTTTGTAATAATGCAATTGCATCTTCATTATTACGTGCAATGTCTTCAAATTTCTTTGGTAAGAAATCAAGCGCACCGGCATCTAATGCATCAAGAGTGGCTGTTGCACCATCACGAGTAAGCGATGAAAACATTAAAATAGGCGTGGGTGTGGCTGCCATAATTTCTTTAACGGCACTTATGCCATCAAGTACAGGCATTTCCACATCCATGGTAATTACATCAGGCTTTAGTTCTCGGGCCTTATCAACCGCTTCGCGCCCATTTACTGCAAACCCTATTACCTGAATATTGCTGTCTTGCTCTAATATTTCGCTCACTCTACGGCGAAAAAAGCTTGAATCATCAACAACTAATACTTTGACTGCCATTGGCACTCTCTTGTTATTTATCGTATTTAATGCAGCCTATTGGCTGCAAATTACTATTTCTTATTAGCCAACGTAGTGCTTGAGCATACTCGGTACATCTAAAATTAACGCAATGCCACCATCTGATGTGATTGTTGCACCAGCCATACCAGGTGTACCTTGAAGTAATGCATCAAGAGGTTTAATTACGACCTCTTCTTGACCAATCAATGAGTCAACAACAAACCCTACTTGCTTGGTACCAATTTGCACAATCACCACGTGACCTTCTGCTTTTCGCTCTTGGCGGTTGGCTCCTTTCACTAACCAGTGTTGTAAATAGAAAAGCGGAATTGCTTTTTTACGCACAATAATTGTTAGCTGACCATCAACAACGTTAGTTTTAGTTAAATCAAGATGGAAAATTTCGCTAACACCTGCAAGTGGTAATGCGAAAGTTTGCTCACCTACCACAACCATAAGGGTCGGTAAGATAGCCAGTGTTAATGGCACCTTGATTTCAAGCGCAGTACCTACTCCCAATTCTGACTGGATATTAACCGAGCCATTAAGCTGGGTGATCTTCGTTTTTACTACATCCATGCCGACACCACGGCCTGAAATGTCAGAGATCTCTTCTTTCGTTGAGAAACCCGGTGCAAAAATTAGATTATAAGCCTCGGTGTCAGATAAACGACTTGCTTGATCATGGTCAATAACCCCTTTGCTAATCGCTATTTTCTTCAGCTTTTCAGCATCCATACCTGCACCATCATCACGAATGGTCAGTAAGATATGGTCACCTTCTTGAGATGCCGATAAAGTGACAGTACCTGTGCGAGGTTTACCCGCAGCTTCACGCACTTCTGGCATTTCAATACCATGGTCAACAGAGTTACGCACTAAGTGCACCAATGGATCTGCTAACGCTTCTACAAGGTTTTTATCTAAATCTGTTTCTTCACCAACCAGCTGCAGATTAATATCTTTTTTCAAGCTACGTGCTAAGTCTCGTACTACGCGAGGGAAGCGACCAAATACCTTTTTAATTGGTTGCATGCGGGTTTTCATAACCGCACCTTGCAAGTCTGCTGTAACCACATCAAGGTTTGAAATAGCTTTGCCCATTGACTCACTGTTTGTGTTATTAGCAAGGCTCACTAATCGATTGCGCACTAATACAAGCTCGCCCACCATGTTCATAATTTCATCTAGGCGTTTTGTATCAACACGTACAGTGGTTTCGGCCTGAGGTGGCGGCGCTTTTTTCGGTGCAGCAGCAGACTCAGGCGCTTTAGCTGGTGCAGGAGTCGCTTTACTTGGTGCTGCTGGTTTACTCGGTGCAGCTTGTTGTGGCGCAGCTTTAGCAACAGGTTTCTCTGCTTGCGTTGGTTTCTCTGGCTCTACGCTCGGTGCGGCTGTTGGGGTGCTTTCAAGTGACTTTGGTGCACTCCCTTTGCCATGTAATTCGTCAAGTAATGCTTCAAATTCATCATCACTGATCTCGTCATCACCATCACTACTTACACTGGTGGTGCTAGGAGCAGCAGGTTTTAGAGCTTCAGGTTGAGGGGTATCGGGTTGTTTAACTTCACCAAAACTGCCCACACCATGAAGTTCGTCTAATAAGCTATCAAACTCATCGTCGGTAATGTCATCACTATCATTGCTGCTTGAATCGAGAGTCGCAGCTGCAGGTCCTTGACCTTTACCATGTAACTCATCAAGTAAACTTTCAAATTCGTCTTCAGTGATTTCATCAATATTCTGTGAAGCACTCTCTTGGGCTAAACCACCACCATCAAATAGCATATCAAAAGCAAACGGGTCGCTTTCATCAATATTATCAGTGTTTATGTCGGCTGTTACATCAGCAGTATCAACAACAGGTTCTTCTACTACTGGCTCTTCAGGTGCAGGGGTTGTGTCTTCAATAACACTTGTGTCTTCTCCTGCAAGCTCTTCTGCTGTTGGTGGCTGACTTAACTTATGAAGTACATCAAGTAGAGCAGGATCGGCAGGCTCTGGTTGCTCACGATTTTGAATAGTTGAGAACATTTCGTTGATGGTATCAAGAGCTTGAAGAATAACATCCATTAATTCAGGTGTTACACTACGCACACCTTGGCGAAGTAAATCGAAGACATTTTCTGCACCATGACAAGCGTCAACAAGCTCTGTCATACTCAAGAAACCTGCCCCACCTTTTACAGTGTGGAAACCTCTAAAAATTGCGTTAAGTAAGTCTTTGTCTTCTGGGTTGTTCTCAAGCTGAACCAATTGTTCTGACAAAAGCTCTAGAATTTCCCCTGCTTCAACAAGGAAATCCTGTAAAATATCTTCATCGACTTCAAAGCTCATGCAGTTACTCTCCTCTTAGAAGCCCAAACTTGATAATAGGTCATCAACTTCATCTTGTCCTGAGACAACATCATCACGTGACTCTGCATCAATAATTGGCCCTTCAGGACCTGCTAGCGTATCGCTTGTTGCAGGTGCTTGTTCTGTGGCCTGTTTTTCTTGTTTTTGCTGACCATCTTCTTGACTGCCGAATACAGTTAAGAGATTAATTAAACTGTCTTCAACTTCTCGTACTAGTTCAATAACACGGCGAATTACCTGACCAGTTAAATCTTGGTAGTCTTGTGCCATAAGCACATTGGTCATCAAGCCTTGTAATTCATCAGTTTTAGTATGAGAGTTGTTCATGAACTTATCTAAGCTATGGCATAAGGTTTTAAACTCACCAAGCTCAATTTCTCGGTTCATCAATCGATCCCACGTGGGCTTGATTGTTGCAATTTCATCAGCAAGTTGTTGTGCAATAGGTAAACTTGCCTCAACAGCATCCATGGTTTTATTTGCTGCATTTTCTGTCATTTCCATGACATAGTTTAATCGCTGTTTAGCGTCGGGTATCGCATCGGTAGTTAAATCGGCGAGACGAGTATCAAGATCAAAGTTCTTTAACGCTTCATGCAGTTGACGCGTCAATTTACCGACTTCGGCAAACAACTCTGATTGTTCTTTTGATGCGGCTTCAAGAATTAGCTTATCTGCCTTCTCTTGTTCACCTTTTTCAAGATACTCAACAAGTTGACGAGCTTGCTCTAAACTTATATGAGGCGCAGCAGGTGCTGACATAAGCCTCTCCCCTTAGATTAACCTAAACGTTCAAACACTTTTTCCAATTTGGTTTTAAGTGTCGCAGCAGTAAATGGTTTAACAATGTAGCCATTAACACCTGCTTGAGCAGCAGCAACAATTTGTTCTTTTTTCGCTTCAGCTGTTACCATTAAAACAGGAATGTGTTTAAGGCTATCATCGGCACGTATAGCACGTAACAAATCAATACCTTGCATGCCAGGCATATTCCAATCTGTTACAACAAAATCAAATTCTTGATTTTGTAGCATTGGTAATGCTGTTGAACCATCATCAGCTTCCTGCACATTGGTAAAACCTAAATCCCTTAATAGATTTTTAATGATACGTCTCATTGTAGAAAAATCGTCAACAACAAGAATCTTCATGTTTTTATCCAAAACATCCTCCGGTGAGGTTTGAACCTATATTTACTTACTACTAATTAATCCAGTCATTGATTTTTGCTTTGAGCTTAATCATCGCCTGACCATGTATTTGACTCACACGCGACTCGCTAACATCGAGTATGTGTCCTATTTCTTTCAAGTTCATTTCATCGTTGTAATACAAAGACAAAACAAGGGCATCTCTTTCTGGTAACGATTGGATAGCCGTTAATAGAGACTGGTTAAACCGCTCATTTTTAACGTTATTAAACGGTTTGTCTAGTGCTAAATCATGACCCATTGGTGTTATTACGTCTTCATCTACACCTAAATCCTCGATACCTAATACTTTACTAGAATTAACGTCATGTAGAATATGATGGTACTCATCTAGTGTAATATCAAGTTTTTCAGCAACTTCTGTGTCTTTGGGCTCGCGGTTTAAGGTACTTTCTAATTCAGCAATTGTTTCTGCGACTAGACGTGCATTTCGATGCACAGAGCGTGGTGCCCAATCGCCTCGACGGATTTCATCAAGCATTGCACCGCGAATTCTGATACCTGCAAAGGTTTCAAAACTTGCACCTTTACTAGCGTCGAAGTTTTTTGACGCCTCAATAAGGCCGATCATGCCTGACTGAATTAAATCATCGAGCTGAACACTAGCAGGTAAACGAGCAATCAAATGACACGCCACTTTTTTGACTAAAGAGGCGTGCTTTTCAACAATCGCATTTAAATTCTGTGCTGATTGATATCCCATCGCTTTATTCACCGATGTTGTCATAGTTAGCCGTTTACTAGTTTCTCAATAAAAAATTCTAAGTGACCAGACGGTTGGTTAGGGATCGGCCACTTAACTGCTTTCGTTGCTAATGTTTTAAACGCCACCGCTGCTGGTGAGTTTGGAAATAACTCAACGATAACCTTTTGACGTCGCGTAGATTTACGCATATTTTCGTCATAGGGAATCGTTGCGACTAATTCCATAGAAACATCTAAAAAACGATCCGTTACTTTTGAAAGTTTAGCAAATAATTCTTGCCCTTCACGCATGCTACGCACCATGTTGGCAACAATTTTAAATTTATATACACCATGCTCTCGGCTTAACACTTTAATAAGCGCGTAGGCATCTGTAATTGAGGTAGGTTCATCACATACAACCACAACGACATCTTGTGCTGCACGTGAAAAGCTTAATACCATGTCCGAAATACCTGCGGCGGTATCGACAATTAAAATATCAAACTCGGTGTTTAATTCGCTAAAAGCGCGAATAAGGCCAGCATGCTCAGAAGGAGTTAACTCCACCATGCTTTGCGAGCCAGACGTTGCTGGCACAATTTTAATACCAGCAGGGCCTTCTACAAGAATTTCATCAAGCTCACATTCGCCAGATAAAACATGAGATAAATTACGTTCAACACGTAAACCAAGCATCACGTCGCAGTTTGCCAACCCTAAATCGGCATCCAATACTAATACGCGGTTTCCTTGCTGACCTAATGCAATTGCAGTGTTGAGTGATACATTCGTTTTTCCCACACCACCTTTGCCGCCAGTAACAGCGATAACTTTAACGCCACTATTATTATTTTGATTCATTTTGCGCAGGCCGCTTGCTTGATCTAATACTGTGTTAATCATACATCCCTACTGTGTTCGACGCTACTGCTTGACGTCGTGAATGTTGTGCTTTTGCTCGTTTTAAATACAATTGTTCAGCTTTTTTCACTAGTTTTTCAGCATTCGCTACGCGAATATCTTCTGGAACACGCTGACCATTAGTAAGATACCCTATTGGCAGGCGATTTTGAATCGCTATGCTAATAATCTCACCTAAACTCAACGATTCATCCAATTTAGTGAAGATACAGCCACTTAGCTGAACCTTTTTAAAGTGTCTTACGGTTTCTTGTAGCACATTAATTTGTGCTGTAGCACTCAACACTAAATAACTACGAATATCAACTCGCTGATTACGCATTAAGGTATTAAGTTGCTCAGTTAAGCGTAAATCACGTTGGCTCATACCTGCAGTGTCTATTAATACTAGACGCTTATTTCGTAAATGGTATAGCACTTCAGCCAATTCATTGGCATCTTTTACTTGCTTCACACCACAACCAATAATACGGCCATAAGTTGCAAGTTGCTCGTAGGCACCAATACGGTAAGTATCAGTCGTGATAAGCGCCACTTTATCGGCACCATATTTTTGTGCACCAAGTGCTGCGAGTTTTGCAACAGTGGTTGTTTTACCAACACCTGTAGGGCCAACTAAAGCGAATACACCACCTTGACGCAGGATTTCGTTATTAGTTGTATGCATTTGGTTTTCAACCATTTGCAGAAGTGCTTGCCAAGCTTGTTGACGTGATACATCGTCAGGAATAAAACAGGCCATTTGCTCTGCAACGTCACGCTCAATACCCATACCAGCTAAACGGTCAATCATACACGCACGAGTCGGATCGCGACGCGCCATATCTTGTTGCATTAAGCCTGATACTTGATGTTCAAGTAATTGACGAATGGCATTCATTTCTTCGCGCATTGTCGCAATTTCAGATTGGTTTGCCGGCGCTGCTTGTTTGCGCTCTGTAGGTGTATCAAGATCATCAAATCCTGAGTCTAAGTCATCATCAAAACCTAAACTGTGCGCTTGTGTTTGCATACGTGGAGCAGCTTGCTCTTGATAGCGTGGTTTTGGAGCATATTCAGGACGAGGTTGGTCATAACTTTGCTCTTTAGGTTGATAGTGTTCACTCGTATCAATACCTGACTGACTGAACATTGACGCCAGCTCTGGCGAACGAGGGCGTGGGGCTTGACGCTCTAGTAACGCTTGTAAGCTATCGGCAACTTTTGCTTGCGGCTCAGGCTTGGCACGCATTGGCTCAGGTTTGACGAAGTTATGCTGTGGCGCAGGTGCTGATTGCACTGGCGCTGGGTTTGCTTCTGCTTTCGGGGCTGCTTTGTCATAATCAACAGCTGCAACGATTTCAACGCCGTTGGCTAGCTTTTTGTTTGACATAATTACCGCATCAACACCTAACTCGTCTTTCACTTCCTTGAGTGCTGTGCGCATATCTTTGGCAAAAAAACGTTTAATTTTCATGGTTCAACCCCTTTACTATCCTATTGTTGGCCTACTGAGCTGACAATCTTGATCTGTCTTTCGTCTGGTACCTCTTGGTAAGACATCACCCTTAAACCTGGGATGGTGTACTTAACGAAGCGAGATAACACAGTACGTAACATTCCTGACGTTAACAGTATCGAAGGTTCACCGGCCATTTCTTGGTTTTGATGCGCTTCGTTCAATGATTGTTGAAGTCGCTCTGCAAGGCCTGGCTCAATTCCGGCACCTTCGTCACCTGCATTCTGAAGTGACTGATGCAACATCTGTTCCAACTCAGGCGCCAAGGTTATGACAGGGATTTCTGAAGACATACCAACGGCGTCTTGAACGATTAGTCTGCGCAGTGAAATTCGCACTGCAGCCGTTAGTACATCTGGGTCTTGGCTACGTGGGCCATATTCAACAAGGGTCTGTACAATTGAGCGCATATCGCGAATTGCCACCCCTTCGTTTAGTAAATTTTGTAGCACTTTTACGATTGTTGTGAGTGGTAATACGTCAGGAACCAGTCCTTCAACTAAACGAGGATGACTCTTCGCTAACATATCTAATAAGTTTTGCACTTCTTCATGGCCAAGTAGTAACGCTGCACTGTTAGTAAGTAACTGACTAATATGAGTCGCAACAACAGTTGCTGAGTCGACTACGGTGTAGCCTAATGATTGCGCTTCATCTTTTTGATCTGGTTTGATCCATACCGCATCTAAACCAAATGCAGGGTCTTTAGTAGCCACGCCTTTGATTGGACCAAATACTTGACCAGGATTGATCGCGAGCTCATCGCCATGCTTAAGCTCGCCCTCGCCGCTTGAAACACCCATCATCGTGATTCTGTAAGCGTTAGGGTCAAGTTCTAAGTTATCGCGAATGTGTACAGGAGGTACCAAGAAGCCAAGTTCCTGAGACAGCTTTTTACGCACACCTTTGATACGATTTAACAGTTCACCACCTTGAGATTGGTCAACAAGTGGAATTAAGCGATAACCTACTTCTAAACCAATCACATCAACTTGCTGTACATCATCCCAGCCAAGTTCTTTTTGTTCTTGTTTGTTAGCAACACCTGTACCCGTTGCACCGCCATTAGCTTCTTGCTCTGCTTTCTCAGCTGCAGCTTTAAGTTTTTGTTGTTGCGTGTAATACGCTAAATAACCTAACAATGCACCTAAGCTTAAAAATGCAATATGTGGCATGCCCGGTACTAAGCCCATAATGATTAGGATACCAGAGGCAATGAATAACGATTTTTCATTACCCAATTGCGTTTTAAACTGATCGCCCATGTTGTGCGATTCATTTTGACGGGTTACAACAATCGCTGTGCCGATTGATAATAATAGCGAAGGTAATTGCGCAACAAGACCATCACCAATGGTTAGAAGAGTGTAAACTTCCATTGCACGACCAAAAGTAAGATCATGCTGGATCATACCAACAAATAAACCACCAACAATGTTAATAACCAAGATGACAATACCAGCAATCGCATCACCTTTTACGAATTTACTCGCACCATCCATCGAGCCATAGAAATCGGCTTCGCGAGTTACTTCTTCACGGCGTTCACGGGCTTGCTCAGCACTAATAAAACCAGCGTTTAAGTCAGCATCAATTGCCATTTGTTTACCTGGCATTGCGTCAAGGGTGAAACGAGCTGACACTTCAGAAATACGGCCAGCACCTTTGGTGATAACCACAAAGTTAATAATGATTAAAATCAGGAAGACCACTAAACCAACCGCATAGTTACCACCGATAACCACCGAGCCAAAGGCCTCGATTACTTTACCCGCAGCGTCCCCACCATTATGACCTTCAAGCAATACCACACGGGTACTGGCTACATTCAGTGCTAAGCGCATGATGGTTGCAATCAGAAGTACCGCTGGGAACATACCAAACTCAAGCGGTTTCATGGTGTACACAGTAACAAGTAACACCACTAGGGCTAACGCGATATTAAACGAAAAAAGAATATCTAAAAGAAATGGAGGCAGGGGTAAAATAACCATACCCAAGGCTGCAAGTACCAGCAGTGGCGTACCGACACCCTTAGCATATTCTTTTTTATCTCTGTTAAGTTGTTGTAATACCGCTTTAAATTCCATAATTCAACAATTTCAAAAAATTGACACTACACGGAATTTGCAATAACTATTCCAAGTTATAAGGCTAGGAATTAATATTTGTAACCATCTGGAATCGGTAACTTTTTGTCGAGTGGAACAGGCCGTTTACCACGCCCTTTTTGGAAGCGTTTTAACTGGAATACATAAGCGAGAACCTGAGCAACTGCAGTGAACAGCTGATCCGGAATTTGCTGGCCCACATCGGTGGTGTGATAAAGCGCACGAGTAAGCATTGGAGACTCAACAATAGGCACATCGTTTCCTTTACCAACCTTACGAATTTGCATAGCAAGTTCATCAACCCCTTTAGCAAGCACAATAGGCGCACCCGCTTTGGCTGTATCATATTTTAGCGCCACAGAGTAATGAGTCGGGTTGGTAACAATAACATCGGCATCGGGGACATCTTGCATCATGCGCCTTTGCGACATTTCACGCTGCGTACGGCGAATACGCGCTTTAATTTGTGGGTCACCCTCTGAGTTTTTGTATTCGTCTTTTACTTCTTGTAGGGTCATCTTCAGCTCTTTATGATGCTTGTGGCTTTGATATGGAGCATCAATCGCTGCGATGATTATCAACGTGCAGGTCAATCCTAAAAACATCCAAGAGAGGATCTCAAGCGCATGAATAAAATTACTGGGTGCGCTTTCTTGGCTCAAATGAAGTATTTCATCAAAAAAGGTATTAATTAAAAACACCGCAAAGCCTGCAACCACTGCAAACTTCAAAATGGATTTAACAAGCTCTACGCCAGCTTGAGGGCCAAGCATACGTTTAATACCTTTTGCAGGCGACATTTTACTCGCTTTTGGTGCTGCGGCTTCCCAGCTAAAATTAAATCCGCCTAGCAAGGTATTTCCTATAAAACCAGCAATGACAATGATAAAAACGAACATCGCCATAGGGAAAATCAACGCATCAGCAACAATTCCCCACACAGAGAACATTTTAGTGGTGTCGTAGGTTTCATTGCGGTTCAGGCTCAATAATCGGCCCATAATGTTGTACAAACCTTTGCCGATTTCAGGACCATAAATTAGTAACGAAATTGCTGAGAAAATAAGTACAAACATAGTGCCGAGCTCTTTTGAGCGCGCTACTTGGCCTTTTTTCTTGGCATCTTCTATTTTTTTCCCGGTGGGTTCTTCGGTTTTTTCTTGACCTGAATCTTCAGCCATGGCTCGCTCCTAAGGTGTACAACCAACAAGGCTGCACATTAACTCAACCATTTTTAACCACTGAAACTCAAACTGAGTCATAAAGTTACCAAGCGTTGCCCAAATAATCACAAGCCCAGCAACAAGAGTAAACGGGAAACCTATGGAAAAGATATTAAGTTGCGGCGCTGCACGGGTCATTACACCAAACGACATGTTAATAACCAGCATAGCTGTTAGTGGTGCCAAGGCAAGTACTAAGGCTGTGGTAAACATCCAACCGCCCCAAGTAACGATATCCCAGTAATGATCCACCGCCCACCAATTACCATCGATTGGCAATACCTCAAAGCTATGAATAACCATTTGAATCATCATCAAATGACCGTTAAACACAAAGAACAGCAAAGTAGCCAAAATGAGATAAAACTGGCCCACTGCTGGAACATTCATACCGTTTGACGGGTCAACGACCGACGCAAAACCAAGACCGGTTTGCATTGCTAGTATTTGTCCGGCAAGAACAAAGGTATTGAGCAGTAAGACTGAAGCAAAGCCAATCGCAACACCAATCAGCATTTGCTGTATCACGACTAATATCATTTCAAATGAGAAAAGATTATTAAAGCTTGCCTGCGGCAACATAGGTACAGCAACAAACGTTACTACAATAGCTAAACCTAGTTTAATTCGTGTGGGAACGTTTTTCGCGCCAAGACCAGCCATAATCATGATCATTGAGCTTATGCGGACCAACGGCAGTAGAAAATCACTGAGCCATTGAATTATGACTGCAAATGGAAACTCCATTTAGCCTGCAATCTCCGGTATCGACATCACTAAACGCGTAAAGTAATCCATAAGCTCTTGAGTAAACCAATGGCCCCCGATAATAAGTGCACTTATGGTAATTAACAAACGCGGTAAGAAGCTTAAGGTTTGCTCATTGATTGATGTTGCCGCTTGGAAAACTGCCACTACAAGACCAACTAATAAGCCTGGCACCACGATTGCTGACACTAACTTTATGACTAAAAACAGCGCGTCACTGAGTATATCGACAAAAATTTCTGGTTCCATTTTGTCTCTCCTACCTAATTATGTGCTTGTAATTGCATGGCTACACCCCAAGCCCAAAGCTCTTCGCCAATGTGCCCATCACAAGGCTCCAACCATCTACTAGCACAAACAGCATAATCTTAAAGGGTAAGGACACAATCATAGGTGAGAGCATCATCATACCCATGGCCATTAATACCGAGGCGACAACTAAATCAACTATCAAAAACGGGATGAAGAACATAAAACCAATGATAAAGGCCGTTTGCAATTCGCTGGTAACAAACGCAGGAATTAAAACAATTAGCGGAGTATCTTCTGGTGAATCTAATTTATCGTAGCCGGCAATTTTTGCGAAGGTTTCTAAATCTTTTATGCGAACTTGCGAGAGCATAAAAGCTTTCATTGGCTCTTTTGCAAGCTCCAATGCTTGTGTAGAAGTAACCTGTTCATTTAAATAAGGCTCAATTGCACGTTCGTTTACCTGCTGGTAGATAGGAGCCATTATAAAAATACTTAAGAACAATGACATACCAAGCAATATCTGATTCGATGGAGTTTGTTGTAAACCAATAGCCTGACGCAAAATAGCAAGTACAACTATGATACGTGTAAATGAGGTCATCATGATGACTGCGGCAGGAATGAAGCTCAGCGCAGTCATGATCGCTAACACTTGCAGCGTTACCGAGTAATCTTGCGAGCCATCAGGGTTAGTGGTGATAGTGAGCGCTTCGACACCTTCTGCATTGACGGAAGGTAAAAACAACACACTTGCTAAAATAACGAGCCACTTGATCATAGCGTTAATTCTTTTTATTAGAAGGTGATTGTGGGTTTAATAGTTTGCCAAATCGTTTTGCTAGTTCTGGCAATTCTTTTTCTTTTAAGGGTGTTTCAAGCTTATGTAAGTAATTAATACTGTGAGGTGTCACACCAATTAAGTGTTGAGCGTTATCTATTTCAATCACCATTAATCGCTCACGTGAGCCTAACGGTAAACTTCGGACAACTTTAAACTCATCACTGTTAGCGAGATTCGGATTAAGCTTTTTTACAAAAAAGGCTAATCCAATAATAACAACCAACACCAAAAGCAAAGACATCACCATAGACAGAAGATCTGCCGTCGGTGATGCCGTTGGAAACACAGTGCTCGACGCACTCGATAAAGCGATAAGTGCGTTCATCGTAACTTTTTAATACGCTCTACTTGGCTAATCACATCCGTTAAGCGAATACCAAACTTGTCGTTTACAACGACCACTTCACCATGCGCAATTAGCGTACCATTAACCAACACATCAAGCGGTTCACCTGCAACCCGATCAAGTTCAACCACAGAACCTTGGTTTAATTGCAATAAGTTACGAATATTGATTTTTGAACGACCGACCTCCATCGAAATAGTCACCGGAATGTCTAAGATGGTATCAAGCTTTCGTTTTTCGTCACTTGAGAGCTCATGCCTTTCATCTTTTAATTCATCAAGCTCTGCCACAGAAGCATCACTTGTGGCATTTTCGGCTTCCTCAGCTTCGGCTAAGGCCGCAGCCCATTCGTCCATTGTATCTTGATCATCACTCATTATATTTAACCTTATAAATCGACTACCAGTCTAAATCGACACCATCAGAAAGGTGTAGATCTTCTTCTAGTTCTGCTAATTCTGCATCTGAATCCAGTTTTTTGCCACCTTTTGTGAACACATGAAGCTCAGACTTAACTGATTCAGGGCGTTTAATTTTTTCGCTAATTTGTAGAGCAACATTATCTCTAGAGCGGCCCATTTTTGCTCTAAATGTCGGTAACTCTTCAACAAACACAGTGATATGCTCTGGCATTTCAACCGGAATAATATCACCCGCTTTAAGCTCCATAATCTGCTGTAGCGTTAAATCTATTTCGAGAAGCTGTGTTGATAAGTCAACCTCAACATCCATAATTTCGTCGCGCAGTGCTTTACTCCAGCGTAAATCAGTATCTTCTGTATCTGATTGCACACCGGCATCAAGTAATTCACGGATAGGTTCAAGCATTGAGTAAGGCAAGGCGATGTGAAAATCACCACCACCACCATCAAGTTCAATGTGAAATGAACTGATAACAACCACTTCTGTTGGGCTAACGATATTGGCCATGGCTGGGTTTACTTCTGAGTCTAAATACTCAAACGACACATCCATTACCGGCGCCCATGCTTCTTTATAATCTTCGAAGATAATTTTTAGCAGCATTTGCACGATACGGCGTTCTGTTGGGGTAAATTCGCGGCCTTCAATTTTGGCATGGTAACGACCATCACCACCAAAGAAGTTATCAACCAAAATAAACACCAAGCGTGCTTCCATGGTGATAAGCCCTGTGCCTTTTAGCGGACGAAAACGCACCATATTCAAGCTTGTAGGAACAAATAAGGTATGAATATATTCACCGAATTTGATCATTTGTACGCCGTTAATCGAGACTTCAGCGGTGCGGCGCATCATATTGAATAAGCTAATACGCATGTGACGCGCAAAACGTTCATTCACGATTTCCAGCGTCGGCATTCGACCACGTACGATACGATCTTGTGAAGAAAAATCATATTGCAGTGTATTACTGTCTAAGTCATCACCTTCGTGAATATCTTCCTCATCGACTTCATCAACACCATGTAAGAGCGCATCAATTTCGTCTTGAGATAATAAATCGCTCACGCTGACCCCTTATTGCATCACAAAGCCGGTAAACAGTACCCGCTCGATCACTTTGCTGCCTTCCACATCATTTAAAGCAGATTGCACTTTTTCAAGTGCTGCAACACGAACAGACTCTTTACCTTCACTGGTACCTAGCTCATCCGCTGTCGTTGTTGACAGTACGCTTAATAAGGTACTTTCAATGAGTGGAATATGCTTTTTGGCAGTTTCTTCGTTCACTTCACCGCGAACAAGTAGCTGCACTTTAATTTGCACAATACGGTCACGACTAGCGCCCGGTACATTGAAAACAAAAGGACGAGGCATAGCAACATACAAAGCAGAGCCAATTTCAGCAGAACTTGAAGGTGCCGCGGCTTCTGCTGCCGTTGTTTCGTCGGCAAGACTTTCTACTGGTTCTTCACCACCCATAAATAAAAAGTAGCCTGCTGCAGCAGCCACTATCACAACGACCGCAGCAATGATAATTATGAGCTTCTTTTTACCTTTACCTGTATCTTCTATTTCTAAATTTGCTTCTTCGGCCATTGTCACTTCCTTAAGCGTTACAACAGTTAGGAAATATACTCATTGTAACTATTTTATTTCTTATAATAGCAGGACTTATGCATAGTAATCTATTGATGATGAAGATTGTTGTCGAGAAGTTTCTGCACTTTGTGCTGTTACCTCTTGTTGCTGCTCTTCATTGTGCTGATTACCAGCTAACTGGCCTTGACCAGGCTCTCCATCCTGCTGCTGCTCAGGGCTACCCTGCTGAATACTACTTTCACCTAGCTCTATTCCCTGCTGAGCAAGCATTTCGCGTAGTCGGGGCATAGATTGTTCAAGCGCTTCTTTAGCTTGCTGGTTTTGTACTACAAAGTTTATTTGTGCCTGCTCTGCGTCACTGCGGATACGTATTTGCATACTGCCCATTTCAGGCGGATCAAGACGGATTTCAGCTTCTTTATTATTAATATTTAACAAAGCACTGACTCGTTCCTGAAGCATTTTCGCGGCATCACTTTTAATGATATTAATCGCTTGCATAACCCCAGGATCTACACTCACCGATTTGCTCTGCGCTTGCTGAGTTGTTTGCGTCTGCATAATATGCGCATCTATTGCATTTTCATGATGATGCTGAGCAATATCATGTGCAGTTGGCTGAATCGACGTCGCCACAGGCGACGTTAACTGATTTAATAACTGAGTAACTCGCGGGGTACTAACCTCCTGCGAACGTTCAGCATTAAGCTTAATATCTCGCTCAGCTGATGACTCTTCAGAATTATTTACGTTACCTACCGCAAGGGCTAACTTTTCAGCTCGCGTAGGTGTTGTATTACTATTTTCTACCGCGCTTGCATTGGCTGTAGTAACTGGCGTAGTTAGATTTGTTTTCTCGGTAGTGTTAACAGCCTCTGAAAGCCAAGCCTTAGCTGCTGTTAGCTTTTCAAATTGGCTAGTACCAGCTGTGACTGTTTGTAGTTGTGCATTAACCTTGTTCAACAGCGCTTGTTGCTCATCTTTTGTCAATGCAGCCAGTTGCTTTTCAACACCTACAGGCAATTTAAAGTCACTTGTTTTTTGCTCAGATAACTTAACATCTTGCTGTATTTGCGACTCATCAGCCGTTAATTGTGAGGCTTGATTTTGCGTGACTTGCAACGGCGTAGTTTTGTTCATCAATTCTGTAAGCAAGTTTTTAATAGTTTCAGCGTCTTTTGAGTCTAACTTGTGATCTGTCTTTAACTGATTAATTTGTTGTTCAAGCTGTTGTTGCTGCTCGTGGGTAAGTGATAAACCTTTTGCAAATTCACTAACAGCTTTACCATCACCGCTTTGCACCTTAGCAAACAAACTGATAATTGATTTATCTGTTACAGAATTTTCTATCCCTTGGTTAACTTTAGGTGAATCAAGGTTTTGCTCAGTAGAGGAAACAGTTTTGGCATTAGTGACTTCTGCAACCACAGAACTGGCGACACTAGCTTGGTTATTTTGAGCGGCGAGCTGTGCTGATGTTGGTTTTTGAGCATCAGCCTCTCCCGTAGCCTTTAACAGACTATTAAGGCTATTTTTTTCCGAGAGGTTTGCTTTTGTCTCTTTAGCTGATTCGGACTGTTGCGGCACTGTATTTGGCGTATCAGCTGCAGAAACAGTTAGTTTTTTATCGATTAATGGGCTATCACTATCAGACGTTTTTGCATCTTTCTGCGCTATTTCAGTACCAGCTTTTAACTGATTATCGACAGCTGTCGCAACTTTTGATTTATGTAATACGCTCGCAGCAGTATTGTTGATATCAGAATTGCCAGCAGACTTATCAGCATCAGACATAGAGTTCATTGGTGATGGAATTATTGGGGTAACAGAATCACCAGAGACTGGCTTTTTAGCAGTTACATCATCGCCTAACTCATTATCTTCAATAAGTTTATTAACCCGTGTACTCATCGCTTGGGCTGCATTAATTTGCGAAAGTAATGAGTTTTCTTCATTTAGGCTTGAGTCTGTTTGTGACTCATCTTGCTCTTTTGTTACAGTCTCACTCGTATTCTTTTTGCTATCGCTTACATCTGCTGTGGCTGATTCGTGGTCATAGTCTGTATCGACAGTCAGCTCTTCAGACTCTTGTTCACTTTTTTCAAGACGAGAATACTCGTTGTCATTTTTAGATTGAGAGGTTGTTTGGGCATTTGCCGCTTCACTTGCTTCTGTTAATGACGTTAAAAAGCGCAACCCTGAAGCTGTATCGTAAGACTCCGTCTCTTTGCTAGAAAAACCAGTACCTTGCTCAGTTTTAACCTGCAAATTGATATCACTGATCGCCATAATTCACCTAAAAAGAAAGAGGCAATTTGCCGCCGCAAGTGCCAAAATTAATGCTTCTGATTAAGTAAATGCAATTAACATGCCTAAAAAGATTAGGATTTTAGAGAAGTGCGTTTTTAAGCTGACGTTGATAAAACTGATTTGAAGCAAATTCGTCCAACATTTTTTGCTCCGCTTTTGCCACTAGCATCGCTTGCTTTTCAGCTTGTTTCTCAATTAACTTTGCCACCGCTTTTGCTTTCACTTGCTGTTTTAACCACAAGGCTTTGCGCTGCGTAACAACTTGCTTTGCAGTGTTAACAGTGCTTGCTTGCTGGCGAATCGCTTCTTCTATTTTGGCAATAAAAGCATGGTATTGGCTAAACCCAGCACTAGACAAACCTGAGCGCCCTTTCAAATGTAACTGCTGAGAATACTCCATGCGAAAGTTATTCAGCCCCTGCAGTTTTTGTTGATTACTTTGTAAGTGCTGCTGCGCTTTTAAGTAATCCATGCGTAAAGACTCTTCTTTATCACTCTCAAGCTTTAACAATAAATCAAGTTTACTTTTAGCCATTAACCTTGTCCTAATAACTGCGCTAGACCTTGCAGACCATCATCATAACTAATAACGTCTTTCATGCCTTGCTGAAGGAATTGATTGACTCGCGGCATCATATTGATTGCTTGGTCGAGCATAGGGTCGGTACCTTTTTGATATGCACCTAACGTAATCATGTCTTTATTCTGTTGATACATTGAATACACTTGCTTGAGCACTCGCGCTTGTTGCATATGCGCTTCAGAGACCACTTGCGGCATAACACGGGAAATTGATTTTTCGATATCAATAGCCGGGTAATGACCACTGTCGGCTAAATCCCGAGATAAAACAATGTGACCATCTAAAATAGCACGGGCAGAGTCTGCAATTGGGTCTTGCATATCATCGCCCTCACTGAGCACGGTGAAAAATGCCGTAATCGCACCTTGCCCTTCACCACCATTACCAGCACGCTCCACCAGCGCAGGCAGTTTAGCAAATACTGAAGGCGGGTAACCTTTGGTTGCAGGCGGCTCGCCAACCGCTAAAGCGATTTCACGTTGTGCCATGGCATAACGGGTAACAGAGTCCAGTAACAACAATACGTTAAGACCTTGATCACGAAAATATTCAGCAATGGTTACTGCACTTTCGCAACCTTTTAAACGCATTAATGGTGAAGCATCGGCCGGAGCAGCTACTACAACTGAACGTTTACGACCTTCAACACCTAAAATCTCTTCAATAAATTCTTTTACCTCGCGGCCGCGTTCACCCACCAAACCGACCACAATCACATCAGCCTCAGAGCCACGTGTCATCATCCCAAGTAGCACTGACTTACCAACACCAGAGCCTGCAAATAGCCCCATACGCTGGCCTTGACCTACGGTAATAACAGAGTTGATAGCCCGTACACCTACATCCATAGGCTGGCTAATTGGACGTCTTGCAAGGGGGTTTATGGAATTTTGGGCAAATTTAAGATGGTGCTCAGCATTAATCGCCCCTAAACCATCGAGTGGACGACCAAGACCATCAACGACACGCCCAAGCAAACACATACCCACAGGTAAACCAGTTTCATTCATCTGCGGGATCACTCGTGCCCCAGGCAATACACCAGAAATATGGTCATTGGGCATTAAATACAAAGTTTGGTCGTTAAAGCCAACCACTTCTGCATCAACAAAGCCATTTATCGTCTCAATTTTACATTGACTGCCAACCGGCGCTCTGAGCCCTTTCGCTTCGAGTGTTAAACCAACAACACGCGTCAAAATACCAGCAACAGCTGGTTTTGGGGCTTTGATATGTTTTTCGTAGCGTTTTAAGCGATCGCTAAGGGTCATTGCGTGAGTACTCATAAAGAGCCTAATAAATGTTATATACCACTGCTATGCAAAAAGTTTTCCAACGTTTCTTTGACGCGGGTTTTAACTGTCATATCCAAAGACGACTGCGGGGTTTTGATTTCACAACCACCACGTTCTAAGGTTGGCTCTGCAACTAACTGCCAATGATTATCTGCAATAGTTTGTTCGCCATAGCTTTGTGTAATTAATGCTATGTCATCAGGATGTAAGTGAATACGTACTTTCGCTTGTTCTTCGCCTAATGCGTCAATGGCTTGCTTTAATGCATGCAAGATGACTTCTGGTGAGGTTTTAATTTCTTGGTAAACTAATACCTCAGTTAGCATGACCGCTAACTGCACCAACTGCTTCTCTGCACTTTCATCAACTTTTGCTAATGGTTGAGATAAGCTATCAAGCAAACTTCTCAGTGTGGTTAACTGCTCTTCTAAAATTGGCTTTATTTCTTCTTGGCCTTGCTCTTTGCCTAGTTCAACGCCTTCTTTGAAGCCTGCTTCTTTGCCTTCATGAGCCCCTTTTTCAAAGCCATCAATATAGCCTTGCTCATGACCTTGCTTAAGCCCTTCTTCGTAAGCATCTTGGCGAATTTTTTCAAGCTCTGCCATGGTCAGAGCAGGAATTTCCGGCTCTTCGGGCTGTTCTTCTACCGCTTGTTTTTGACGCTCCTTGCGGTACATGTCAGCTAAAGGCGTACCATAGGCAGTTGAACGTCCAGCCAACTTTCTGGTGTCTTGTGCAACATCAGGAATTGGCCAGTTTTCAAGAAGTTCATCCACTGCTTCACTAGGGTGAATTGGCCGACCTTTATGTAAAGAAGGTTTAGACATGGTTTATAGGAACTCCTCACCACCGCCGCCGCCAAGCATTATTTCGCCTGAGTCAGCTAAACGACGTGCTGTCGACAAGATTTCTTTTTGTGCAGCTTCAACTTCACTAATACGCACAGGTCCCATCGCCTCAAGGTCATCTGCTAATAGCTCAGCAGCACGTTTCGACATGTTACTTAAAATCTTCTCTTTCAGTGCTTCATCTGTTCCTTTAATTGCTTTCATAAGTACATCTTGTTGTACTTCACGAAGAATTGCTTGAATGCCTCGGTCTTCAACATCCATTAAGTTTTCAAATACAAACATGAGATCTTGGATTTGCTGCGACATTTCTTCGTCATGCTCACGGATCGAATCCATCAACTGACCTTCAATATTGGTATCTAGGTAGTTCATGATATCTGCCGCTGCTTTCAAGCCTCCCATTTTCGCAGCTTGCGCACCTGCTTGACCTGCGAACTGTTTCTCCATGATTTCGTTTAGCTCTTGGAGTGCTGCTGGTTGAACTTCTTCAAGGTTAGCAATACGCATGGTTAAATCTAAGCGCACTTTTTCAGGAAATTGCGACAAGATTTCAGCTGATTGCTCAGGCTCTAAATACGATAAAACAATAGTTTGGATCTGCGGGTGCTCATTACGAATAATATTCGCTACTTGTTTTGAGTCCATCCACTTCAGTGAATCAAGGCCTTTGGCGCCAGAGCCCATAACAATTTGGTCAATAAGGCTGGCAGCCTTATCTTCACCAAGTGCCGCTGTAAGCGCTTTTTTGATAAAGTCTTCAGATTGGAAACCTATGGTGCTGAAGCTTTGAATTTGCTCAATAAACAAGTTGTGAACAGCGCTAATTTTCGCTTGTGATAAATCATCCAGCGCCGCCATCGCCATACCTACTTTTTGTACTTGCTTAGGCTCTAAATGTTTTAGAATTTGCGCAGCATCTTCTTCCGATAAACTCAGCAATAAAATAGCTGCTTTATCGACACCGTCTAATTTATCAACATCAAACGCCGGTGGTAGTTGTTTTTGTTCTTGATCAGTCATCTTCAGTTAACCACGCTTTCACCACTTGAGAAGACAGTTCTGGTTCATTAGCAACCAATGCACGAACTGCTTTGAGTAAATCTTCATCGCCATGTAAATCTGGCAGCTGTAGTGTACCATCACTTGAGAATCCTACAGCAGCAGAGTCAAAGTCTTTATTTAGCATATCTAGCGTGCTATCACCAATATCTACACCCGCACTTAACGCATCTTCATCATACTCTTCAAGTGTATCGTCTGGGTAGATTAAGCGTTTCAGCATTGGTTTAACAACAGCCAAGATAAGTACGATAATAACCAAAGCACCTAACGCTAAGCGAAGCATTTTCATGAACCAGTCTTGTTCCCACAGCGGCACTTCAATCGCCATTTCTGTGTTTTCACGAACAAACGGAACTGTGACCACTTCAAGTGCATCACCACGTTGCATATCAAAGCCTACACCACCTTGTAGTAAACGACGAATATTTGACAATGCTTCGACAGAACGAGGCACCATAGTCGTTTCACCGTTTTCACCAACTTCTGGTACGTAATCAACAGCGACTGATACGCTAATACGACGAATAACACCTGTTTGCTGACGCTTATGAGAAATCGTGGTATCTAACTCGTAGTTGCGTGTTGCTTCTTTGTGAGAACGGCTAGGGTTAGTCGCTGAGCCTGCACTGCCTTGACCTGCAATTTCAGGAATATTCGAGTTTGCAGGTGGCTGATTTGTAAGCGCACCAGGAATACCTACAGCAAGACCGCCGATGTTATTTTCTTCGAAAGTCGTTTCGCTTCGCACTGCTGGTAAATCAGGGTTATAGCGTTTTTGAGTTTCTTCTACTGCACTAAAATCCATATTTAAATCAACTTGCGCAGTGTAGTTACCTAAACCAACCACTGGAATGAGAATGCTGTCGATTTTATTTAAGTACTCTTCTTCACGTTTGCGCTCTATTTCATACTCTTTACGAGAACGTGCAGCGAGTGAATTTTGTGAGCCTGAGTTTAGTAAGCGACCATTTTGATCGGTAACAGTAACACGCTCTGGCGATAAACCTTGTACCGCTGAGGCAACAATATCAACAACTGAGTCAACTTCTTCACCATCAAGCGTACGGCCGCGTTTGAGTGTTAAAACCACTGTAGCTGAAGGTTGTTTTTCGCGACGAGCAAATACGTTTTCTTTTGGAATAGCTAAAAGTACTTTGGCGCGAGTAACATTTTTTAGCTCTTCGATAGTGCGAGCAAGTTGTTGCTCACGACCATGTTTTAAACGTTCACGTTCTAGGCGTTGGCTTACACCAAATCCCATATCTTGCATGATGATGTCAGTACCTGAGCTTGGCGCTTGCTCAAGGCCTTCACGAGCCATCAATAACTTAATGTTTTGGTACTCACCTTCTTCTACAGAGATGACATTACCATCGAGTTCGTAATCAATCTTTTGTGCGTCTAAAAAGTCTAGCGTTTGAATAAGCTCTTCCGTTGGCATTTTACCAAGCGGACGCATATCTGGCTGACGTGCCCAAATGATAATAAAAATTGCGATAGCCAAACAAATTGCCAAAGCAATCACTAAAGTAACCTGGCGTAAAACATCTACACCGTTTAAGGCACTTAAGTAGCCTGACTTTTGCTCTTGTTGATCATCAGTATCGGTAGAATCGATACCGCCGCCTGCTAGGGCTAGATCAGTTGATTGATTAGATTGCGCCACGATAATTCTCCACTACCTAGTTACACAGGCATGTTCATGATTTCTTTATATGCTTCAACAAGTTTATTACGAACCTGTACCGTTGCTTCGAATGCAACTGATGATTTTTGTGAAGCAATCATCACATCTGCAAGCGATACACTGCGATCACCCATTTCAAGAGCCGTCACTTTTTGCTTGGCTTCTTGTTGCAAGCCATTTACTGTATCTAATGCATTGGTAAGTAGATCACCAAATTGTGCCGTTGATGTAGGCTGTGTCTGAGTTGGTAAATTTGTAATTGAGTTACTACGGCTAGCTTCAAGGGCCATAGATTGCATTTCTTGAAATAATGCGCTGTTTTGAACTTTCATAATACTCTCTGACAATACAGTTTACTTATAAACTGATAAAGCACAAACCGTGCCACAAAACAAAACCAATATTTTCAATGACTTATACCATTTATTTTGCTTGTCAGAGTTTTGACAGCAAACAAGCCCACATGCTGTGAGCTTGTTTGACACTGTTTTGGAAGGAGAATTAGGCTGGCAGTGCAATCCCAAGATCGCGCATCTGCGCTAGTTTATATCGCAAGGTGCGGGGGCTAATGCCTAAGGTCTCAGCCACCTCTTTTCGCTTACCATTACAGCGTGCGAGGGTTTCTAAAATAATACGATGCTCTTTGTCTTTAAGCTCGTCTTTATAATTACCTTGCTCACTCACCTGTGGCACTGTATCTAAATTAACTTCAACGGGTTGCTCTTGATACACCGGTGCATTATGCGGTGGCGTAGCAACTGACTTTATCTCTACCGTTAGTAACTCTTCAATGAAGACATCATCTTCATGAATGCTGTTACCATCACATAATATCAGCGCACGTTGAATAACATTATCAAGCTCTCGCACATTACCCGGCCAAGCATGTGTTAGCAGCTTTTGCTTAGCTGACTCGGTCAACATAGCAATGGGTTCTTTACTTTTCAGGCAATGGCGCTCAATTAAATGCTCTGCCAATACAACAATGTCGCCCGGGCGTTCTGCTAATGGTTTCCACATCAGCGGGAACACATTTAAGCGATAATATAAATCTTCTCTAAATAGGTTTTCACTCACCGCTTCTTTTAAATCACGGTTACTCGTAGCTAAGACACGAACATCAAGCTCTATGGTTTTACGGCCGCCTAAGCGCTCTACTTCACGCTCTTGTAGTACACGCAGTAATTTTGCTTGCAGACCTAAATCCATCTCGGTGATCTCATCAAGTAATATGGTACCGCCTTGTGCTTGTTCAAATTTACCAGGGCAGGCCTGAATGGCACCGGTAAACGCGCCTTTTTCATAGCCAAATAAGGTTGCTTCAAGCATATTTTCAGGAATAGCGGCACAGTTAATGGCAACAAAGGGAGCATCTGCTCGATTCGATTTATCATGAATATAGCGGGCTAACACTTCTTTACCTGAACCACTTGGGCCAAGAACCATAACACTGGCATCTGAACGCGCTACTTTGCTCGCAAGTTCGAGTAACTTAATACTCGATGGATCTGCAACAATTGGCCCGTCTGTTTCTTTTTCCTTTTCAGGTAAATAACGACTGACCATATTAAGCAATACTTCTGGGGCAAATGGTTTTGCCATGTAATCAATCGCACCTAAACGCATCGCTTCAACTGCATCATCAATGGTGGCATAAGCTGTCATCATAAGTACAGGTAGTTCAGGGTAGTTGAGCTTAATACTGCGAAGTAAATCAAGGCCACTCATCGCGCCCATTTGTACATCGCTGACCACTAATGAATACGTGCCTTGTTTTAACAGCACCATTGCTTGCTCAGCACTATCTGCTGCGATGCAATCAATTCCTGACATTTCGAGTGTATCAATCAAAGCTTCTCGTAAGCCTGCGTCGTCTTCAACGACTAAAATTGCGTTCGTATTCATTTTGCCTCCGCTGACGTAAATTCTGCACTTATTGGCAGGATCAAGCTAAAACATGCCCCCCCATGGGCATTATTAGTCACTTCAACCCGTCCTTGGTGCGCATTAGCGACTGAACTCACAACAGCAAGTCCAAGCCCTGTGCCTTGGCTTTTTGTAGTAAAGAAAGGTTCAAATAATTTCTCGGCCTGACTCATATCTACGCCTGGACCGTTGTCACTTACACTGATGCGAACACTGTTATCATTTGCGGTGTCGCGCTCAGCACTAAGCGATACTTCTGCATGTTTGCCAATTATTTGAATACTGTTATGAATTAAGTTTTGAATCGCACTGGCAAGTGCGGTTTTATTACCCACAATCTCAATGTCTGGTTCTGGCAAGTTAACGGCTAAGGTACTTTGGTTTTGTGCCACCATTGCATCCGCCCCCGCTTTTACTTCATTGAGTAACTGTTGCATCGAGACACTTTCAACAACTTGCTGTTCGCCACTTTTTGCAAATAACAGCATGTCATTTACTTGGGTTTCTAAATCTTTTAAACGTGACATTAATTTAGTATGAAAATTACCACGCGAGCTTTCTGGTAAACGCTTTGAACCCAAGTTTGCGGCATAAAGCATGGCGGCTGACAACGGCGTTCTGACCTGATGAGCAAGCGAAGCAACCATTTTACCAAGCGCACTTAAGCGCTGCATATGTGCTACTCGTTTTTGTAAACGCCTAGTTTCTGTTAAATCTGTCATTAAAATTAACTGCCCTGGCTCAGGTGCAAGCGCAGTAATATCAAGCTTTATTAAACGCCCATCTTTGAGTGATACCTCATGACCATCATCTTGCTTTGGTCGAAATGAGCGCTGAATAACGCTAAACCATTTTTCACCTTCAAGCGGTTCACCCAACATATCAATAGCAATTTGATTTGCTTTTGCAATCATGCCTCGACCATCTAAAACCACAACGCCCGCAGGCATAGTATGCACTAAATGACTTAGCCAACTAGCTTGCTGGCGAAGCTCACTCAACTCGCCAACATACTCTTCTTGCTGTAAGCATGGGTTATATTGATTAGCTGTGATAAATTGTGGTTTTAATACATGTGCCAAGGCCATAATCGATACTCAAAAAATCGTGTCTACACAGCTAAATGCACAATTCATACCATAATTATTTTTGTTTTATTTCAATAAATTAAAGTCAAAATAAACACCGACAAAAAAATGACATTTGCGAGGGAACAATGCAAAAAGAACACCACTGTCGCTGCCCGTGGCTCGACACCAGCAAAGAAGATTATGTGGCCTACCACGACCAAGAATGGGGGGTGCCATTATATGATGATCACCGTTTGTTTGAGTTTATAACCTTAGAGTCAGCACAAGCCGGGCTTAGTTGGTATACCATACTTAAAAAGCGTGATGGCTATCGCAGCGCCTTTAAAAACTTTGTTGTTGAAGAGGTTGCCAAAATGACTGAGGACGACGTCGAGCGGTTAATGCAGTTTGATGGCATTATTCGTAATCGAGCCAAGATCGCCGCGACTATCAATAACGCGCAGCGTTTTATTGAAATTCAAAAAGAGTTTGGTAGTTTCTCAAACTACCAATGGCAGTTTGTAGGTGGTAAGCCTTTGGTAAACAACCTAGATAAACTAGAGGATTACCCGGCTATTACTGAAGCCTCCACAGCATTTGCCAAAGATTTAAAAAAGCGTGGTTTTAAGTTTTTAGGCCCAACGACTGTGTATGCGCATATGCAGGCCTGTGGTATGGTGAATGATCACAGTAATGATTGTTTTAGAAAAGCCGAAATAGTGAGTGAATATTAGCCGCAAATCTGCAGAAACATGCTTTATGTAGAGAGCGTTAAACCTACCGCGAGTTAATCTCGCGATAGGTTATACTTTTTCATCTTCTCAACGAGAGTTGTACGGCGAACACCTAAGATTTCAGCCGCACGCGCTACGACATAGTCATAGCGCTCTAATGCTTGGCTAATTAAGCTGATTTCAAGCTCAGCAAGATACTCTTTCAGCTCAATGCCTTCATCGGGTAATAAACCAGAGTCAACCGTTGTTGCTGGCGTGTCAAGCTCTTCGTCTTCGTAATCACTAAAGCCTGTGCTAAAAATATCGTTGAAAGCATCTCGTTCCATCAGCTCTTCAGGGTACTCAGGCTCATACGCTTCGACCTCAATGTAACGATATTTAGCTGGTAGGTCTGGCACATCAACCACTTTATCAGGGAACATAATGACCATGCGCTCCACTAAGTTGGCTAGCTCACGGATATTTCCCGGCCATGCATGCTCTTTTAAGCTTTGAATTGCCCGTTCGGTGAATTTTGCTGTTGTGCCACTTTGCTCATTCACACGGCGCATTAACTCTTTTAAAAGTAGAGGAATGTCGTCTGCACGCTCACTTAGCGAAGGGTTTTCAATTGGAAACACGTTTAAGCGATAAAAAAGGTCTTCGCGGAAGTCGCCCTTTTCAATCATTTCTTCAAGATTACGATGTGTTGCAGCAATAATTCGTACATCAGCTTGAATAGGCTTTGTCCCACCTACTCGTTCATAACTGCGCTCTTGTAATACTCGTAAAAGCTTAACCTGCATTTGCAGTGGCATGTCACCAATTTCATCTAAAAACAGTGTACCGCCTTGTGCTAATTCAAAACGCCCTTTTCGCGCTGAAATTGCCCCAGTAAATGCCCCTTTTTCGTGACCAAATAACTCACTTTCAAGTAACTCACCAGGAATAGCACCGCAGTTTACTGGCACAAATGGCCCGCTATTTCGTTTAGATAGTAGGTGAACGTTTCGTGCTACCACCTCTTTACCTGTGCCAGACTCACCTAAAATAAGTACATTGGCATCGGTTTTAGCCACCTGCTCAATTAAAAAACGAACATCTTTTACAGCATCAGTTTCACCAACAAGTCCATCAAACGATTTTTGCGACTTAGACTGTTTATGAGCACCGGGCAGCATACGCTGATATTGCTGACAGTCATGCAATAACTGAGTGGTTACGTCATGATTGAAAGGCTCACATATCAAGCCTACAACATTAGCAATACTAAGAAGGGGTTTGAGGGTTTCACCTATTAACAAAAATGGAATAGCTGGAAACTGTTTGATCACAGCTTCATGATTAAGCTGCTGTAGAGCCCCCAAAATGACCATACATTCTTGTTGCTGGTGTTTTTCACAAAATGCTTGAAGATTTGTTTCATTAACTAATTGTGCTGTTTCACCAATGAAGGTGAGTGAAGCATGTAAACCTATCGCACGATTATTATTATTGTCTAAAATTAAGATCATTATTGGCGAACCACAGTTACCACGGGGTTTGTTAATGTTAAATTGTAAGCGAGTTTAGGAGGGATGCAAGCGCTAAGCGGCAATTTATTGACATCAACGCCAAAAAATAGTCACTTAACGCCTAAAAATAAGACTAAAGTATTAAAGCAAACCTAAGATAGATTCTGCTGAACGATTCGCTTGACCACGTAAAGCGATTGAAGCTTGCGACAAAATATCGTTAGCTACTTGATCAGACACTGCTTTTGCGTAATCAGTATCTTCAATGCGGCTTCGACTCGCAGCAATGTTCTCCCGTTGGTTTCCCAACCCTTTTATCGTACTTTCTAAAGTGTTTTGGAAAGCGCCAAGTTCAGCACGCTGATTATTAATCTCTTCAGCAGCTTGATCGCTGATATCAATGGCCGCTTGCGCACCTGCTTGGGTAGAAATATCAATACCCGCAATCACAGAAGCAATACTGCCATCAGATGGCGTTAATGATTGCGTCGTGTTGGCATCAGGACCAACCTGAAACGACACTTGCTCACCATCAAATAAAGGTTTGCCAGCAAATGTCGCATTTTCAAATGTTTCTGAAATTTGCGTTTGCAATTGTGACACTTCTTCTTGTAGTGCTGCTCTGTCAGTATCTGTGAGCGCACCGTTACCCGCTTGGATAGACAGCTCTCTAATGCGTGATACTGCATCATTTACACCTGATAGGTTTGATTCAGTAACTTGTGAATAAGAAATACCATCGTAGGCATTGTTGATAGCTTGGCTATAACCATCTTGCTGCGATGTTAATCTATCAATAATTTGCAGTGCAGCGGCATCATCTGCTGCTGAGTTTACTTTTTTACCTGACGCTAATTGCTCAGCAAGCTTATTACCTGTTTGCTGAGTCTGATTTAAAAACCCGGTATTGGGTGATTGAATTTTCATGGCGGCCTCCGACAAACCGATTGCTTAAATTATAGCTTAATTTGCCAAAATTTGTACTTTGTACCATGGTTTAGATAAATTAACTTGGCATCTGACTTGCTAGTGTATTAGTTAATAGTTAAATTACTGAGAATTGAGTCAAAATTCTCTTTTTGCGTATCAAACGCCAATGATAAATAACTTAGGTAACGCTATGTTCGACAACAAAACGATTTTAATCACCGGTGGTACCGGTTCATTCGGTAAAAAATACGTCAAAACACTGCTCGAACGCTATAAACCTAAAAAGATCATTATTTTTTCACGGGACGAACTAAAGCAGTTTGAAATGCAACAAGAGTTTGACCAACCTTGTATGCGCTATTTCATTGGTGATGTACGTGACAAAGACAGGCTTCGCCGTGCCATGCGCGGCGTGAACTATGTGATTCACGCAGCAGCATTAAAACAAGTACCTGCCGCTGAATACAACCCAATGGAATGTATCAAAACCAATATTAATGGTGCTGAAAACGTCATTGATGCTGCCCTTGATAATAACGTAGAAAAAGTCATTGCACTGTCGACTGATAAAGCAGCGAATCCAATCAACTTATATGGCGCAACGAAGCTTGCATCAGACAAACTATTTGTTGCCGCTAATAATATTGCTGGCGGCCATAAAACAACCTTTTCAGTAGTAAGATACGGTAACGTAGTGTGCTCGCGTGGCTCTGTAGTGCCTATTTTCCAAAAGTTTATCGACCAAGGCCGTGACCATATTCCGATTACTCATGAAGAAATGACCCGCTTTTGGATAAGCCTGCAGCAAGGTGTTGATTTTGTTCTAACTAATTTTGAGCGTATGCTGGGTGGTGAGATTTTCGTGCCGAAGATCCCTTCAATTCGTATTACTGATCTTGCCAAAGCCATGGCACCTGACTTACCAATTAAGGTTATAGGCATTCGCCCAGGTGAAAAGTTACATGAAGTCATGTGCCCGGCCGACTTATGCTTTGAAACGTACGAATACAATGATCATTTTGTTATCGCACCGGGCATTAAATTTAGTAGCCGTAGTAACGATTTTACAGTTAATGCTATTGGTGAGAAGGGTAAAAAAGTAGCGCAAGGATTCGAGTATAACTCACTTGATAACCCTGATTATATGAGCATTGAAGAGATTAAAAACTTCAATGTTCAAGCTTTACTGTAATATTTCTCATGACAAATAAGCTAATTCCCTACGGTAAGCAAAGTATTTCACAAGATGACATTAATGCCGTAATTGATGTCTTGCAGTCTGACTGGTTAACACAAGGTCCTAAAGTACCCGCATTTGAAAGTGCCATTGCTGAATATTGCGGTGCTAACCATGCCTGTGCCACCAACAGTGCTACTTCAGCCTTACATATTGCTTGCCTAGCTTTAGGTGTAGGTATTGGTGACATCGTATGGACATCACCAATCTCCTTTGTCGCATCAAGTAACTGCGCACTGTATTGTGGCGCAAGTGTCGACTTTGTTGATATCGACCTTGAGACAGGCAATATGTCTGTTGTTGCCCTTAAAGAAAAACTAGCGATAGCCAAACAAAACCAGCAACTCCCTAAAGTTGTGATCCCAGTTCATTTAGCTGGCCAGTCATGCGATATGGCAGCAATCAATGAACTTGCCAAAGAGTATGGTTTTAAGGTGATTGAAGATGCCTCTCATGCTATTGGCGCCAAGTATAAAGGTAACCCTGTTGGCAGTTGTGATTACTCTGACATCACTGTTTTTAGCTTTCATCCAGTTAAGATAATCACATCTGCTGAAGGGGGTATGGCTGTTACCAACTGTGAAACGCTTGATAAAAAGATGAAACGCTTACGTAGTCATGGCATTACAAATCATCCTGATGAAATGACCGAGCCAAGTCACGGTCCTTGGTATTATCAACAAATTGAACTTGGTTTTAATTATAGAATGACTGAATTGCAAGCCGCATTAGGGCTTAGCCAGTTAAAACAATTAGATAACTTTATTTCTATTAGAAACCAAATAGCTAAAGATTTTGATAAGTACTTTACAAGTCAGGGGCTTGAGCCGTTAAAACAAAAGTCAGAGAGTTACAGCAGTTATCACTTATATATCTTGAAAATCAACTTTACGACCCAGCAACAACAAGCTCAGATGGTAACACGGTTAAGAGAGCAAGGTGTTCAAGCTCACCTTCACTACATTCCGATTTTTTTACAGCCTTACTACCAAGAACTTGGGTTTAATAAGTGTGACTTCTCGCAAAGCATGCAGTATTACCAACAAGCAATGACAATTCCATTGCATCCATCTTTGTCATCACAAGATATTGATTATATTAAGCAGGCTGTGCTTAAAACCTATCAGCAATTAATTTGAAAACGCCATTAATAGATTTTCGCCATCCCACAGGTAATTAAACGTTAACGCTGAACCGAGAGGTGTTACTCTAAGCGCTTGGGAAGATAATTTTTCTAGCTCGGAAGTGGTTAAGCCAAAACAAGAAACAGTCTGTAATTTTGCATGTGTCACAAAATCAAAATTTTCTAGTTCAAAGCTTAGTAAGAGTCCATCGCCTTTGTGATCAGCTAAAATAGCTAAATCAAAAGGTGCAGCTTCACAAATTAAACCCGCAACAGATTTATAAGTGTTTTCGACACTAAATTGATGCATCAATAATAATCGCTGAAAGTTATATAAACGATTATATTGAGCGGTTTGTGAAAATGCTTCATCATTGTACTGCACTTTATCCTTTAAAGACTGCCAGAATAACGCTTGTAAGGATTTACTTGTTTTATGCCACAAAACCGCTTTTATAGAAGAGCAAGCTTGTTGTGAGAAAGGTACATAATCACGTGTAAAGCGTATAGCAGCATCTTCTATTTCAGCTTCACTTTCAAGGTGTAACACGGCAATGGAGAAGCGATCTGGAAAGCAAATCTGGTTTGTTACGGGTGATTGCTGGTTAATTTTAGCAATTGCGTCATCACCGCCCCAAATTACCCGCATATCACATAGTTCACTAAAATATCGTGTTAGTTCTTCAGCTGAACTTGGGTAAGAAACAATGCAAATTAAAGCATGTAATACTGATTGAGGACGCTGACTTAAAAAGCGCTTTAGAGAACCAATTAGCTGATACGCTTCATCCCCACTTCGATCACTAATGCGCACTATGTTGCTGTTACCACACAGAATACTAAGGATTAAGCTGTAAAAATAAACGGTATCAACATTTGCTGGGGTAATATGAAAGATAAGCCCTTTCGGTGATGAGTGAGCAAAGCTTTTAAAATCGCTCTTCATTGCCAATACGTTACTTTTACGGCACCAAAAGCCCAACGCCGAATGAGCATTAGAGTGCTGTGCTTTTAAAAGAAAAGTTGAAAAAGCAGTTATTTCATTTATGACATCATCACTAAATGCGGTGTCTAAACAGCTCAAGTTAGTGGGGTTACCAAATAAAAACTCTACTTGAGGATCATCAACTAAAGGTATCACTGCAACCCCTCACCTGTGACTTCGCCAAACGGCCAAGCACTGAAAAATATTTACCTAAGCGACCACAAGCACAATCATCTTCACCATGGATCACTCCTAAATCCTCGGTCAATAATCGATGACCAGGGTAACTCTTTGGTAAAACCGAATTAAGAAGAATCACGCCCGCTTGATTATTACCAAGAGGCTCAGCGGTGGCTGCATCAACAACAGTTATATCTGACCAAACAGGTGCGTGTAAATGACCATGTTCACACTCAATATAAATGGTACCAGTTTGTTCAACCATACCGTAATAATCATGCACGCTAATAGCACCAAGAGATTGCGCTATTTGCTGCTTAAACACATCATTGCTTACCGCTGATTGCTGCATTTTTTTCCAGCCACCACCATGCAGTAGCATGCCTTTTGAAAACGAATAGCGTTTCCCCATTTGCACCAGCTGTTGAATAAACTGCTGCCAAACAATAAAAGTAAAGCCAAACATAAAAACTGGGGTGTCTTTATACTTCTCAAAAAATTGCTCAATGACTTCAATATTTAATGTCATATCATCGTTTAATGCAAAATGTGGATCGCGGCCAAAAAACAACATGCCTTGAATACCAGCTGCGCGGGCGGACATACCAGCTTTCTTTTGTATGGTTGCCTTTGCATCAATAACAAGCATTGGAAGCCGTTGCTTCCCTAGCCAATGCTGTAAGGTTTTCGTTAAAATTCGGCTTTGTAACTGCGCAGTTTCAGAATCTAACGTTATTTTAGAGGTAGGTCCTTGCGTGCCTGATGAGGTTAGCAAACGATGCTGATCCTCGGCTGTAATACTGGTTAACAAAAACTCTTTAAATAATGGTACTGTCAAAGGCGATACTTGCTCACAGCCTTGTTGCAAGCGCTGATACAAGGCACAGTGCTGAAGGTGGTAGTTATCTAAAAAGCTTAATTGCGATGCAAGAAACGCCTGCTTTTGCGCTTTGTTTAAGCCATAAATTGGTAACTCGAGGAGTTGCTCATTGCTTAAGTGCATTGTAGTCCACCTTAGAGTTACTTAGTCTTGGGATCGCTTCGAGCACGACTGTTTGTATTAAACGACTATGGCACTTAAGCTTAGCGGCTAATTGTTTTATTAGTTCCGCTTCGATAGGTTGCTCTGAATAAACAACTATTTCATCTTCACTACCAACACAGACCACTTCAAATTGGCACAAAGCGTCGAGCCACGATTGCAATTCATCAAGATTAATCCGACGCCCAGCTATTTTACAGATGCGCTTAGAGCGCCCGACAATTTGATATAAACCCGATGGCGATTGTATTGCAATATCGCCGGTATGGAGCAAAGAAATATCTTCGAAATAGCCCAGCTCTGCCAGTGTTTCACTATAACCGCCAAATATATTGCCACCACGAACACACAGCTCACCTTGGCTATCAAACTGCTCAACTCGTTCACCTTCTGAGTCAAGAAGCTGTAGCTCAACACCGGGGATCTCTTTACCAATAAAACCAATTTGACGACTAAAATACTCTGCGGGTAAATAGGCTATGCGCGCTGTTGCTTCGGTTTGACCATACATAACAAAAAAATCAATGTCATTGTTGTGCGTGTAATCACTTAATAATTGCCAATCACGTGCGAGTAACTTACCACCAGCTTGTGCCATGTAACGAACATTGCCAAGCGGCATTTTTTCAAGGCCCAGTCTATTAAGTAATTGATAACTCAGTGGTACACCATAAAAGCTGGTCACCTTATAGTGCTCAAAATTATGCCAAAAATCAGCCGACATAGGGCTACCTGATTGCAGCACAATACTCGCACCCATTGCTAAATGGGTATGCAAAATAGACAAACCAAACGAATAGGATAACGGTAAAAAGGTCATTACCACATCATCTTTAAGTATCGGTAAAAACTGATTTATTGAAGCGCAGTTTGCAGCCAAATTAGCTTTACTTAACTTTACCAACTTAGGGGAGCCCGTTGAACCACTGGTTGATAGTAACAAACATAGTTCATCAGCTAATTGATGTGTGTAATTACTTAATGAGTGAATTTTATTTCCTTCAATAAGCAGATTAACTTGATAGTGCTCTAGTAGCTCATTTATGTCGTTTTCAGCGAGGCCTGCATCAACTAATAACACAACATGAGATTGTCTAAGAGCTGCTAAGTAAAAAATGACAAAGTCGAGTGTTGATTGCGCAACTAAAGCAATTAAACAGCGCTCAGATGGCAATGAGTTTACGGCCTGCTGCACTTGAGCTTCTAGCTCATTGTAATCTATGCAATGGTCTTTGTAATAAAGCTTTGCCTCAGGGTTTTTATTATCTAATTGCCAAAACTCACCATGCATATTACAACCTTAAACCACCATCAACAGCGATATTTTGTGCTGTAATATAGCGACTTTCATCAGCTAATAAAAAACGAACTAAATTAGCGACTTCGCTTGCCGCGCCTAAGCGTTTTAGTGCTGACTTTTCTGCTAGTTGCTGCTTTTTTTCATCATCGTAGTGAGCAAGCAAAGGAGTGTCTATTACGCCCGGGCTTACACAGTTAACACGAATATTAAATGTACCAAGCTCTTGGGCAAGACTTTTAACCAATCCGCTCATCGCTGATTTCATACTTGCATAAACAACTTGCCCACTGCTTCCTTGTTCAGCCACAACAGAGCTTACCAGGACTAAACTGCCCTGTTTCGCTCTGAGCATCATTTTACTGGCGCTTTGACAAAGCATTAGTGCAGATTTTAAATGGACAGCGTATTGCTCATCAATTTGCTCTTCTCGTACCATCATCAATGGCGCTTCAAGCATACTTCCCGCGCAATGGACAAGCCCTGACAATGAACATTTTTGTTGCTGCAAATAAGCAAATATTTTCTTTATTTCAGCAGGAACAGACGTGTCGGCAACAAAAACAACAACATCTGCATCTGGATAATCCGCTTTAAGCGCTTGCTGCGCTGCTTGTAAACGTTGTTCGTCCCGCGCTACCAATAATAGTTTTGAGTCATCCTCTAGCAGTCGCTTTGCCACCGCAAAGCCAATACCGCTGCTACCACCAGTGATCAATACTCGGCTGCTATTACTCGTCAAATGACACCCCATATTTTGATAGAATTTGTTTGGCTTTTAAAAACGAACTCATATCAATAATATCATCCGTATCAAGCATAATATCAAATTGCGCTTCTAATTCTGCCACCAGCATCATATGGCTCATAGAGTCCCATTTGGGATGCTCTGAATAGCTTAACTGGTCACATACTTCGTCTTGTTCGATTTCTAATACGCTAACAAACGCATCTGTCAGTTTATTAAGTGACACATTAACCTCGGTTTAAAAATGACTTAAGTTTAGGCGTTGCATGAAAATAGTCGTCATGAGTTAACGAAATACTGACTAACGCCTGGTTTGTTGGGTGGTCTGCCAATTGGTAGCCAAGTTGTTGATTATAGCGGATTGCCGCTGTATTTTCTCGCCTTACTTCTGAATATAACTCTTTAACATTTAACTCATTAAAAAGATAATCAATCAATGCAAGCGAAGGCGCAAAGGCAATTAAATTACCCAAAAAATGAGTGTCACTGATATAAATACCAATTTCAGCTCGGTTGGCGTTTTCAATCGGCTGATCTGACTTAACATTAATCACGCCTATTGGCTGCTCTTTGTAGTAAATAACAAAATGACGTTGGCAATTATCAACCAACATATTCTTAAACCAAATTTGGTGATCATCCCATGGGATAGATTGTTGGTTGGTCATTTGCTGACGCACATGTGGCATGTTGCGCCACTGCCAGACACGCTCACAATCTTGTTCGGTTACCCGCTTTAATGTAACAGCATAATTTGCGATGTGCATATTATTCACCTAAGCGCTTTTGATGTACATGTAAATTAAGCTGCGCAATAGCTGGATGCTGTGCTAAAAAAGCCATTATATCTTGACTGCTTGCACACAGAAGATCATCAGGGTAGGTAGCAACTAGCGCTTCAAACATTGTAAAATCGGCAGGCTCATCAATACATAACCTCGCAGCACTACTGATATTAGTCAACGCTTTAAAGTGACCACATTTGAATAACTCAGGATGCTGATAGATGTACGGTGTAACGTGCTCACGCTCATAGTCCTTAGTAGCTTGTTTTGCTGCATACCTAAGTGCTGCAACTGACATAATTTCTGCGTCAAATCCACGAATAAGATTGCCCGTATTAAGACTTGTATAGTCATCACCTTGCGCTAAGTGACTACTAACTAACTCATCAATCAATTTGCTATCAACTAATGGGCAATCAGCCGTCAAACGAATAATACGGTCCTCGTTATCTAATGCTAATTCATCTGCCACTGCGTTGAAACGAAGCAGTACATTATCTTTGCTGCCTCTAATAACTCTAACGCCTCGTTGCTCGCAAAATGCGACTATCTTATTGTCATTTTCATTCTCGCTGGTCGCAATAACATGCTCAAACAATTTTGTAGCTTGAGTAACACGGCTGATGTGGTAGTCAAGTAACGACTTCCCCCCAACCTGTAGCAATACTTTTCCAGGTAACCGTGTTGAATCAAGTCGCGCTTGTGAGCAGGCTACAATCTTCATTGTGTTACGTACTCTAGTTTCATCGGTGTTCCTTTCGTTAACGCTTGTTTCGCAGGTTTACCAATTAATTCATCTAAATAACGCGGATGCAATCCTAAGCCAGGACGTACAGAACGCAGGTTTTGTTCGGTAAATAACTCGCCCTCTTTGATATCTTCTGCAATATAAAGTGAACGACGAAATGCAACATTATCTTGCTCGCTTTTTGCCAGTCTAAAACTTGGCTCACCCAGTGCGCTTTTGGTATTTTTAACCGCAGACACCATGCGAGAAAACTCATTTGGGTCTAATGAAAAAGCGGCATCGACACTGGTTGTATCGTTCGCCATTTTGAAGTGCTTTTCAATAATACTGCCACCTAAGGCAACAGAGGCAATCGCAGCAGTATCCGCCAAACTGTGATCACTTAAACCCACTGGTATATCTAAATACTGATGTAAATAGGCCAAGGTTGAAAGATTACAATCAGCAATTGGAGTAGGATACCCACTCACGCAATGAAGAATAGCTAACTGCGTGCCACCCGCTTCTTTCACAGCAGTGACTGCTTCTTCAATCTCAGCGAGCGTCGCCATCCCCGTCGACATGATGATAGGCTTACCCGTTTTAGCAGCGTATTGAATCAGACCAATATCAGTAATTTCGAATGAGGCTATTTTATATGCAGGGCAATTTAAATCTTCGAGTAAATCAATTGCTGTTTTATCAAATGGTGAAGAAAACAAAGTGATGCCATGCTCTTTAGCTCGTGCAAATAATGCCTCGTGCCAATGCCAAGGTGTATGTGCTTCCTCATATAATTCATATAAGGTGCGACCCTGCCATAATTTATCTTTCACAACAAATTCAGGACCATCATGATCCAGGGTAATTGTATCTGGACGATATGTTTGAATTTTAATTGCACTTGCACCTGTTTTTGCTGCTGCATCAATTAGTTCAAGTGCTTTATTAATATCGCCACCGTGATTTCCTGAAAGTTCGGCAATCGTGTAAGGTTGATAATTTTCACCAATATCGACACCATCAATATTGATACTCTTGTGCAATTGCCCAACATCAAATTTTTTCATTATATTACTTCGACCATTATTTGATTAATCTAGCGCTTCAATAATGCGCTCTGCTGCCATGCCATCAATTGCCTGTTGGCCATAAAGTGACAACTTTCTCTTTTTATCGGCTGAATTAAGCAAAAATAGAGCCTGTTTTACCACATTAGCAAAGTCAGTCTGCTCATTTCTAAAATCTATGCATTGATAAGCCGTATTGTTTAGTGAGGAGTCTAACGCTTGAGATTGGTTATCAACCAAAACTAAAGCAATAGTTGGTACGCCTAAATACATTAATTCGTACAAACTCCCCCCTGCTGACGTAATAGCGATATCAGCTTCACTCATTAATCTAGCGAGATTTGGATAATCAATATGTAATTCAAACTTAGCATGTTGCTTTAACCTGTTGAGCAAAGTAAGTGTATTTTCTGAACAACTACTGCTCACTGCAACAACGAGCTTTGTAATATCATTACTAGCAACAAGTTGTTGGCAAAGCTCGGGAGTCAACATTTTGACATCCGTACCACCTAAACTAATGAAGATACTCTTTTCAATAAAGCGTTCGCGCGCCCTATACGATTTAAACTCACTTCTTATTAGCCGATAATCTAAACCTTGTAACACCCTAGGCGCTTTATGAATTGTATCGACTACATCACTAGGATTGACGATTAAATCAAATTCTAATGGCTCCTGATACGTGCCATCATCAAATATAACAAGTTGTTTTACGGTATTTTTTAACTGAATTATTGTTTCGTTTGATAGAGCATAATCATCGACAATTAAAATATCGGCTTTTGATAGCATGGTTACAAGAGCGATTTCATCTACAGCACACTTTAGAACCACCCCCATCCCGCTGAGTTTACCATGCAATTGAGGGGCTAAATCACGGTAAAAAAGTGTGACCTTATGCTGTTTGTTAAGCAGCACTTCGATCAACGCTATTTGTCGCATTACATGCCCATAGCCAATTTGCTGGCTTGCATTTGCATAGATTGCTATCATACTGAATGCCTATATTAACTTATTGAAAAAGTTATAAATTAGCTTAAATTAAAGTCACTTTATCACGTCGTGTGGCAAGCTTAATAGAGAAACGTGTCCACAACCAGAACCATTAGGCTAAATGACCACTTTATTATGGTCTATAATTTGCTTACAAAAAAACTATAAATACCAAAGAATTATATTATGTCGCACGCTATTTTTATTTTTGGTGCAGGTGAAGCCGGTAAGGCCGCTTTGAAATACCTGCAAAATGACTTCCAGGTACTGGGCTTTGTTGATAATGACACAACCAAACAGGCTAATAAACTGGCAGGTTTAACAGTGCATGCGCCAGAAGAATTGCTAAAAATGCAATTTGATTATGTTTATGTCGCCAGCGAGTTTTTTGAACAAATTGAACGCCAACTACAAACTGAATTAGCAATTAATGTAAATAAAATACGTATCCTCCCTGCACATGCAATCAAAGGAATTCAGCTAGGTAATACAGAAGCCAACCAAAATGCTCTTAAGTTACTTGCGATAGTTACAGAGACATTAAACAAAGATAATGTCGCATATTATGTCGATGCAGGAACTTTGCTCGGTATAGTTCGAGATAATGCGCTTATCCCATGGGATGATGACTTAGATATAGCCATAAATAGCACAGACACAGATAAGTGTTTTCAATCAATTACCTCCCTGCTTGAAAGACTAGAGCTAGAATTTAATACACCTTGGGAGCTCTTTATAAATAAAGCGCGTAATGACTATAACAGTATCCATAAAGGTGATTGCGCTTCATTTAAGTTAAGACCAATCAAAGCTCAGCGCAAACTTGCACAACTTGACGTTTTTATTAAATACGTTGATGAGGAGCTAATGCATTATGTTATTTCATCGCGAGGATTTACTATGCCTAGTTCACACCTTTTAACTACAGAAAAATACCAGTTTAATGATATCACTCTCAACTTACCCTCTAATGCGACAAGTTACTTAGCAACACATTACGGTGACGATTGGCAAACCCCTAAAAAAGACTGGAATTTAAGTATGATCAAAAGTGCAACAGTATTTGAGAGTTAATTAATGAAAACAATACTTACATACGGCACCTTTGATCTTTTTCATATAGGCCATCTCAATTTACTGAAGAAACTAAAAGGTATGGGAGATCATCTTATCGTCGGCGTATCTACTGATGAATTTAATTTAGAAAAAGGCAAACAAAGTATTTATAAATATCAGGATCGTGCCGATATAGTAGCTGCACTTGAATATGTTGACTGTGTAATCCCAGAACATAGCTGGAAACAAAAAGTACAGGATATTCAGAAGTATAATGTTGATGTTTTCGCAATTGGGAATGACTGGCAAGGTAAATTTGACGAATTGAAATCGTATTGCGAAGTTATTTACCTGCCTAGAACTGAAAATATCTCATCAACCGCAGTGAAAGAAAGTATAAACGCACTAAATGCTGCAAAAATTGATGAGTTAAAAACAGCTCTAGATGGCATCAAAGCGATTATTAACACGATTCAGTAAGAAATAGGCTTCTGATGAATTTACACGATTTATATTTAAATAGCGAAATAAGCGCTGAAATTGATCTTATCTTTAAAAATAAAGAGGTTAAGGTCGTATCTTTTGATATTTTTGACACTTTATTAAGACGTAAGTGCTGCGCTCCAACTGATATATTTACGTTGGTTGCAAAAACAGCTATCGAACGAAATATACCAATAAAATCTGATCCTGAAACATTCAGAAATAGTAGAATTTTCTTCGAAAAAAAAGCCCGATTACAAAGCCCCTATCAAGATATCACTCTACCAGAAATTTATGCATGCTCACCTTATACGGAATCAGTTCAATTATCATTAATCGAAATTGAGCATGAAGTTGAAGCAAAATATTTATACCCTGACCCTATCTGTAAAGAAGTTATCCAACATTTGTTTAAATACAATGTCGAATTTATTGCTACATCAGATATGTATTTAAGTAATTCGTTTTTATCAAAACTACTCAGAACCAATTTTCCAGAAGTTAACTTCACTCATATTTTTGTTTCAAGTGAAACTCGCTTAACAAAAGCAAGCGGTGATATGTATTCACATTTATTGGACCAACTTAATATTTCGCAAGAGCAAATAATTCACATAGGCGATAACTTAAAATCAGATGTAATAAATGCTTCAGCTGCAAAAATAAAGTCGCTACATTTTGCTCCACCACGATGGATTCAGCGTGTCTTATCACGAGAGAAAATCTTCAAAGATTTCTATCCTAACGAGATTAATCAAGCTCGAATTTTCGCAGCAATGCTCGCTCCTAGCTTCTTATCGTTCGAAGAAAAACTAGCATTCCTTATTGGCGCCGTAATACATGGCCCAACGTTGGCAGGATTTGCCAAATGGATTAAAGATCAATGTGAGCATAATGAAATAAGTCACCCCCTATTTCTGATGCGTGAGGGTGAAATATATAAGCATGTTTTTGATTTTTTCTTTCAGGAAGCGGGAGTATTTTCAACAAGAAAGTTTTATGCTTCTCGAAAAGCAACCTACTTACCATCAATAGATCCAAAAGAATTGAGTCGTGACATATCTCAAGTTCTTACAAGAAAAAATTATTGTGTTAAGAATCTACTTACCGACCTCCAACTTCCTTATGAGAAAGATGACTCTTTACAATCAATTCTTGATGAGGAAGTTAATAAAATTTCAAATGATAAGGTTAAAGTTCAACTTATTAATGCATTCTTAGAAAAGCATCGTGAGCAGCTTACACTATCAATAAAGCAAAAACAGACTCTGTTAGACTTGTATATTGAGCAAGTCACAAAAAATGAAGACTATGCTTTTGTAGACTTTGGCGCAGGTGGCACTATTAACCATCAGATTGAAAAATCGACAACAAAGTCCGCAAAACTCAATATTCTTTTTTATACTACGGAACGAGCTTACAACCATGCTAATGAATTAATTTTCATGTCGTTTCTGCCTTTCGTTACATCTACTTTTACTGATGTAATGGCTATTTCTCGAAGCCCAGAAATAGTGGAGTATTTTTTAGTCGGCAAAAACACAACAACTTTAGATTTTACTATTGAAAATGAAAAAGTGATGCCTATTTGCGCAAAAGATACCTCACCGGAAAAACACAAGCAGCTAGTCACTGCATTTAATTTTGGCGTTGACAGCTACTTATACTTCAGTAAATCATTAAATTTAAATGAACATACTTACAACAACAGACTGGCGGCGGTTACTTCTATTGCACGCCAAGTTAGATTTCCAACTGAAATTGAAGCAAAGTTTTTAGGTAACCTGAAGCATGAAGATAATTTTGGTTCAGAAAGCCAATATTCAATTATCGAACAAAATGAGATCGATGAAATAAGAAATATTGGTTTGAATGAATTTTGGAGTAATCACTTAACATTCAAAGGACTTTTATCTAAGCGTGTTACTTGGCCTCAAGGTTTAATCACTCGACTTGATCCTCTCTTTTTGTCAAAAAATGTTTTTTTTCACAATGAAACTGAAAGCAAACACCAAGAATCTATAATGACAATCCACGAACAGTTAAAAGAGCTGAAATTAACAGAAGTTGTTGTCTATGGTGCAGGAGAGTTTTTTGATGAACTTGAGTTGCTACTAAAGTCCCTTAGTATAAGAATTGTTCACTTAGTTGATAAAAAAGCAGAATTTGGAAATTATAGCAAACGAGGCTTTAACGTTATAAGCCCTACTCAAGCATCTAACTTGAATTTACCTGTCGTGGTAGCATCTGAGTCATTCTTAGATGAAATCCAAAAGCACATTGAAAATCTGAATATAAGTAACGGAGTTATAATTAAATGCTGAACTTCAAGAATGAATTAGAAAAAAGAAAGTTTATATTTCATCCGGAGCAAACTTTAGATTGGCGAGTTAGCAAGAGCTTGGCGGAGTTAGACTGTAGTTTGAAGTCACATATTATATCTGACATAAAAGACTTAAGCCTTCTTATAGCAGAGATCCATGCTTTAGACTTTCAACAAGAACTAATACTTACATTGGTAAATGAGCACTTAAATACTGCGAAAGAAGAAATTGAGAATGAATTATTTGAACATGGTTTTGTAAGAAGTTATATCGACTATCATTATTACACTTACGATAAGCTTTATGATAATCAGAAGTTTACTTTGGGTAGTTTTCGATTTTTAGGAAACACTCAAGACACGCAAGACTCGTTAATATGGTTGAAAGAGAACCGCGACTTGCATATGGACATGCTTAGGGAGTCTGGCGCCCGCTCAGATGCCCACACCTACCGTTATGTATGGGCATGTAACTTTATACGAGAAGGCGATACTGTCATCGATTGCGCTTCAGGGTTAGGCTATGGTGGCTATTTACTTTCAAACTTATCAAAAGCACAACGTGTTTATGGCTTAGATATTTGCCAAGATAGCGTCAATTATTCGAATACTATTTATGGCAATAGTGAATTATCTTATCAACAATATGATTTAGATCTACTCGATAAATTAAATACTCCTCGCGTAGATACCATAACGTCTTTTGAAACGATTGAGCATCTTAGAAACTATGAGAACTTTTTTAAATTTTGCACTACCAATTTAAAACCTGATGGTCGCTTAGTCCTTAGCGTTCCATATTTATGGGTGGATGAGACAGGTAAAGACCCTAACCCGTTCCATTTTCATGAATTTGATTGGAATAAGTTTAAAACGCTTATTGAAAGCTATGGGTTCATGATTGAAAAAAGATTCGCACAAACCGCGCCTGGCGGATTTAAACTCCTTGATGCTGCAAGAACCTATAGCGAACTATCACCTAGCCAAGGCGAATTTGAAACTGAATGGATTATCGTTGTTGCGACGCCAAATTTAACGAATCCAATGTGGGCAAAAATCAATAGTGATTTAAGCTACGAGAATCCCCAATACTCAAGTAACAACTTACCTTCGTATATTGACTTTGCGAACGGTATGGACTCTCCTTGGCTGCATAGACAGGTTGTTCAAGTTGGCCAACGTATTGAAGACAAAAAATTAAGATCTTCTTATGCACTCGAACTCCTTAATAGCGATACCTCTTTGCAAAACAGATTGCTACTTAACACTATTATAAGCTATGCAGAAGATGAACATACCCAAAAATGGCTCGATGACAGCTTGGCCTTACTTGATGAAGCTGAAAAGGCAAAACCTTCTGGCTTTACATTAAGGTGGCTAATTTCACTGCGCTTCTCTCTCGGAAGTTACTTCTATAGCACAGGTAACTTTGCAGAAGCTGAAAAACAATTTTGCATTCTTGAAGGCTATAGAATTGAGAAGTTTTGCTCACTATTAGTAACCAAAACTGCTCAATCAAGCTTATATTTAGCACTAATTTTATTATCAAGAGGATTGAAAGAGAAAAGCCACTATCACTTAACACTTGCCAAAAATAAAGTTCTAGAAGCGAGTGAGGCAATTTATCATGAACTTAAAAATGGCCGTGATAATAACGCTCCATTCTTATGGACAGAACTTGCAGAAATTATTGACTTGGGTGATAGCATAAACCGCTGTATTCTTGCTCTAGATGGAGCAAATATAGAAAAGAATAAGCTTACGATTGCTAACATATTGAACTCTCGCAGGTTTGGTTTATTCGATCTTTCAGAAAAACTGAAACTACTTAATTCTCGGGTAGACTCTCATCAAGTTGATCAAGTTCTAAGAATTATCGACATTAATTTGATTAAAAAAATAAAACTTATTCAACCAAAGAAAGTAGCTTTTTGGGGAATTTCAGCTTTATCAAACCATTTAGAGAGTTCCTTGAAAGAGTACATTGGTGATAACTACTTCTTCATCGATTCTAATCCTGATAAACATGCTTCGTCACTTACTAAGACTATAATGACACCGCTAGAGGCGTATAAAGAGCATCCAGATTTAATAATCATTTGCTCTATAACATCTGCTGATGCAATTAAGAATCAAATTCCAAAAAATATAAAATCATTAAGTATCTCTATAAGTGAATAATGAGATGAGTTTAGACAAATTAATAGATAGCATTAAAAGTGAATATGATGAGCACGACACCCTTATCTTAAGAAATCACGAATTAAAAAATGAACTAAAAGCAAAATTCTTACCTATTGTAAGTTCTAATTTTGGTGAGAACATATGGGTTGGTGCAAAAAGCAGTCGATTTTTTGACAAAGGTTTAAAACCAAAAGTAATCAGCTACTACACTAAAAATACAAGTTATCAAGACTGTGCAATGGAACTTAAAAGTTCACTTGATACTATTGGGTACGATAATTACCTAATACATGGTGTTGACTCCGCGGGTGATTGGGAAGTCAATTGCAGTTTAAAGCCTGAATTCATTTTAAACACATTAAAAGAAACTAAAGGCCCCGTTCTTTGGGTTGACGCTGATGCAAAAGTAAAAAGAGCTCCATTGATCCCTCATTATGTAGACTTTGGTGTTCATTTATACGATGACTGGGAATTCGCCAGTGGAACTCTTTTTTTCAATTACACCGAAAACGCCATTGAGTTATTAGAAAACTGGACCTTTTTAAGCAAAATAAAGCCCTTGATATGGGATCAAATGTTATTAGATCAGGCTTGGTGTGAAGTTTCGACTTCTTCGCCACTGATCACTTGTTGGTTACCGAATAGTTACACTTATATATTCGATCAAAAAAACTGTATTTCTGCGCCGCACATAATCCATTATCAAGAGTCACGCACGCAAACTAAGAAGAAAAAACCTAACTTTAGTAATAGGCTAGTATCTTCACGTAAAAACAATATAGCTAATGAAGAGAGGTTTGATATTTTGCCTACAGGAACATCAATTGATGACTATACTTGGCCAGACATTATTCTGGACCTCAATATATTAATAGATAGACTTTACAGCATTAAAGGTGGCTCTGGTAAGCGCTTTGAGTTTATTCAAGTGGGTGCTATGGATGGTAAACGATTCGACCCCCTTCACAAGCATATAAAAGCGAAAAATTTAAAAGGAATTCTATTAGAGCCAAATAAAGAGATGTTTGACTTATTGGTAGAAAATTACCGAGCTTATGATCAATTAACACTCATCAATGCTGCAATTCATGATGAAGAAAAAATCATACTCAATAGGATCCCCAGAGATGTAATAGAAAATGAAATCTTACCTGAATGGGCATTAGGAATTTCATCTATATATACAGACAGAAATGCATTAGGGGGAAAGCAAGTAGACAATGAAACCCTCTCGCTAATACAAAAATATATGGTCTCTGAAGAAGTTGATTGTGTCACACTTGAAAGCTTAATTTCTGAATATAACATCTCAGAATTAGATTTACTTCAGATAGATACGGAAGGCCACGATTGGCAAGTGCTATCTTCATTTCCAATTAAAAAAATAAAGCCAATGATTATAAACTTTGAATATTATAATCTACCAAAAGATGAACAATTAGAGGCTCAACAATGGCTTATAGACCATGGTTACGCTTTTACAAAAGACCATAAAGACATCACAGCTACATTATTGAGGCTTCCTAAATGAATCAATTTGAAGTGTACATCTACTTTGCATCAATGGGGCGTTCAGGAAGCACATTAATCGCTAATTACTTTACAAAGCCTGATGCCAAACAGTTTATGTTTGTCGAACCTAATGTATCAGAAAATAATCGCTTTAATGTTAATTTAATAAATCAATTAACCGACTTTTCTTTACAAAATGACCCTAGCTCATTGCCTGAAACGTTAAAATCATTAAAAGAAAAAAACTACAAAATAGGAATAAAAGAAGTAAAGTCTGACATACACTCTCAAGTTAACAAGCTTATCTTTCCTGAAAAAATCGTTGTAACATGCAGAAATATTAAAGATATTTATTTAAGTTTAGTTGAGAAACACAGGCAACAAAATGTGCCTTTAAACGAAGATTGGTCTTACGAATATTGCTTAAGAGAATCAAAGTATATATTAGGTTTTTGCGAAAAGAATAGCTGTTCTAAAATCATTCGATACGAAGACTTTATTGATTCTTATGATTACAGAAGTGAGCTTTGCCAGCTACTAGAACTTGAAGGGGAAGGTGTTGTAGATAGAAATTTTGACATCTACAACAGGACATTTGAACAGGAATTATTTAAAGGTGAAATAAGAAAACGTGACAAGCCTTACAGGCATATTGTCCAAAAAGATATCCAACAAGCTGAAAAGCTTTCTGAAGAGTGCCAAGCTTACCAAGCTTATTTTGATTACGTGTAATAATACATTAGCTCATCTAACCAACGTCTAGGCGTTGGTTAGATAATCTTAGTACCCATATAAGTTAAGTAACTCATGACAATTAGCTTCTATTTCTGCTCTTTCTTCATTTGTTATATATTTGAGAAGTAACTTGTCATTCTCAATGTATGAGTTGAGGCTTACAATTTCTTCTTCTGCTGTTTTAACTATATCTTCATCTAATAAATTCGCTATCTCACTATTAATGATTAATGGACTGAGAATAAAATCTTCAAATTTAATTACCACCATGCTCTTCAAGGTAAGATTAAATTTATAGTTATAATAAGAACAAAAGTTAGCTAAAGCAGATTGACCACTTGAAATTATAGACCTAAATTTCTTATCCTTGAATGCTTTAACCATTGACATTAGCTTGCTAGTAATTTCTAGCTCTAAATCTTTGCTATTGATATAGTATTTTTTCATTTCAGCATACATAAGCACAGGATTTCTTATAAAAACAACCCCCTTCTCGTTGCCAATAAAATCAGATAGCAGATTATTAAAAATGATAATGTCATTTTTCTGAAAACCTAACTCGCTGATCAGAGGATCGGCAGTATAAGCTTCTATGCATTCAGACGATGAAAATGATTTAACAAGCTTCCTAGAAGCAACTGGCTCATCAACTAAATTTCGACCTACAAATTTAAAGCTTGAGTCAAGCTTAGATAAATATTGATATAAAACATCTACAGCAGTATAGGCAGAACTATATACTTGTAACACTTTTAAAGGATTGCCTTGTTTCAAAAGCGTAGGACTCTTAGAAGCAAAGCTCCAGTCACATTTTTTATTACATGATACTGGAAAGTCACTTCTTATATCACTTAAGTAAGATAACCATATCTTATTTAAGCCATTATAAATCTCTATATTATTTTCTTCATCATTCAAGCTATAGAGCACAGATTGCATTGGTGTATGGAAATATAATAATGAGCCTTTTAAAATATTGAAGTAAAATCGATTAACCGTGTCTTTATATGAGTATATATACCTTGATTGTCTCATCAAGTTATCAGCAGCCTCTTTAACGGTGAGCACACTTTCACTAGCTATTGATATTAAGTGACTTATAATTTCATCAAAAACTGTTTTAATTCTCTCAACATGTGAATTTGAAGGTATATTTATCTGCGAGAATAAGCCTTTAACGAAGTCTACTTCTTCAATTTTATTAACACTATAACCTAGTTCAATTAGCTCATCACTGTGAACAGGAGTAGCACCATTGATTGATAACCCATCTCCAACATTTTTAACATCACATTTTGGAAATAAACTTATTAATAGCTCTAATTGATGATTAGACACCTTAAATGTGCTATTAGTCTTAATTAATTTATTGAAGTTTCCAATAACTGAATCTGAGTCTAAATCCAATTCTTCGTAATCAAACTTACCTTTATGTAAATCATTATAAACACTTAATTGTGAGTGAATAAGCCCTTCATTGACACTCCCATTATCAACTCCAAATAAATATATATCCTTGAAGCCAAAGCTCAAAGCAAAGGATAAAGCTGTATTTGCGACAAGAGGATTTGAATGCGGTATAAATGGCAGCCCTTTTTTATTCTTAATATAGTGCTGAAGATTAATATAGTCAGAGCCGGCTTCGTTACCTTTAAGAGCCAAACCTGACCACTTATATAAATCGACTGTATCTGGATAAACAGTATTAACAGATAATAAATTAACTTTTTTATACTCGCCAACAGGTAGCATGTCTAACAAAGCTTCATAATTGCGCAGCGGCCTCTCCACTAATACATGAAAATCCGCATTTACACCGGCCTTAACTAATGAACCAAGCGCAGTCCCGCATGCAAAAATAATTGCTTTGTCTTGATTTCGCTTAATGTACTCTATTGACTCATCTAAAGAAGGGCCATTTCCTACTATGAATACTGGAGGGTTGGTTCCATTTCGTTTTATTTTATCTAAATCTTGATTGAAAAAATTTTCATTGTTTTGCGCATGAATCAAAGAGTGCGCAAAGCCAGTAATTGCATCATTATAGAAACCAAAACCGAACTGAAAACGAAAATAATCTGAGAAAAATTTCTGCGCCAATTTTGATAATTTATTATCTTGATAGTGCTGAAAACAAAAACTATTTACTATACAAAAAGCACCAATATCTTCTGCGATAGCACTGAGATCCTCCGCTAATTCCTGCTCGCTAGCTCCTAGCAGTAAAAATAAGCACCCTTTTGCATCATCAACCCTTTGAATTAACTTAGACCAGTCTATGCAAAATAAACTCGCAAAGAAGACTTCAAAATCTGGTTCAATGATAAATATATAAGAAAACTCAACACGCTCTATCAAGCTTTCAACAGCATAACCTAACCCTAAACCAAAAATCATTGCAGAAGGAAATGATCCCTTAATCTCACTTAAGCTATCTGATTGCTCGTATAAACCTATCTTCCTGATATATTCGACTAATTTTTGCATGTATTGAATATGCAAACGTTCATCGAAGTTTAATAAGTCTACTTTTGTATATTCAGTTTTAGCAATGGTTGGGTTCGTGAGTGCCGTATTCACTTGTGTATTGACTTGCTGATATGGATCTTCACCATATAGCGGAGCTTCTTTTCCTTTTGGCACAAAATTGCCATGACCAGACTTAGTCACATGAAGACAAAAATCTTCTCTCGGTTGAAACTCCTGAATCGCTTTAAATACATCTGGGTAGTATTGTTCAAAGGCTGCGAGGTTTTTAGAAAATCGTTCATTAGCTTCAATAGCAAACTTTTGCTCTCGTAGCTCATGTGCTTGAGCTTCAGCTAATTTTTGCTCGAGTTGCTTAAATTCTTCGTTAAAATTTTCTGGGAGGGTCATAAAAATATGCCTATTTCAGTTGGTTATAGATCCCAACCTTTTTTTTATTTTTTACAAGTGTAGATAATTCTTGCTTAGTTTGCTCTTTCTTTTCAGCTGTGTCTTTACAGAGCTTTATCAAACGAGAGTTAATAGAAGTGAGCACTTCTTTTTGCTGTTCAGTGAGAGGATCTTCCGCATCGAAAATAGACTCTAAGCTAGTGGTAAGCTGCTGAATACGAGAGCTAGATTCATTAATATCTAGCTCATTTAAGTGTTTTTCTAGTTCAGATAGAGTTAACTCAATTTGCTCTAATTTAGCTTGCATGAGCACTATTTTCAGCAAAGGTTTGATTGCGTATATCAACAGGAATTGCATCCCATGCTGATTTAATCTCTTTTAATAAACCAGAAACTTCATCAATGATGCTAGTGTCATTTTTAACGCTTGCATCAATTAGACGATCAATCATATAAGAATACAGAGCGTATAGATTTTCAGTAACCTCACCGCCTACTTCAAAATCTAAACAGCCTCTAAGCGCTTCTAAAATTGCGGAAGCTTTAGATAAATGCTCGCTTTTAGCTTCTAAGTGCTTCTTGTCGATTGCTACTTTTGCTAAGACCATCTTTTCAATTGCACCTGACATAAGCATCTGAATAATTTCGTATCTGTCTGCGCCGGCGACTCGCGTCTTTAGCGCTTCTTTTTGATAGTTTTTTACTCTGGCGTTATACATAGTTCACCTTTGGTCTTAAATAATAAATTTAAATTCGCTTATTTAGGTTTCGAAAAGCCTGGTAAGCTAGAAAGCTGGGCACTTAAATACGTTTGAGTAGATTGCATTTGCGCAAGCAAAACATCTAAGCCCGAATACTGCTTTCTTAAACGCGCTTCCAGTGATTCCATTCGAAACTCATGATTTATAACATCATCTTCTAATTCGTCTAGTTGCGAATTTAACGAATCCTCACGTTGCTTCATTATACCTTTAGAATCAACATAATTATCTAGAAGTGATTCTAATTGCTTAGCAATTCCGTTTTCACCTGCAAAAGCCTTGCCAATATCGTCATAATTTTCATCCATTGCTTCATTTAAGCTACGGACAAGACTAGACTTTTCAAGGTATCCATCCTTGTTGACTGTTAGGCCAATATCAAAAATACTTGTAAAGGGACCTGCATCAGTTAGCTTTGTAGCTAATGTGCTTGATAATTGTGAATCAAATGAGCGAATTGTCGAATCTGCATTTAACGGTTTACCAACACGTGTTTGCAAACCAATTTGGCCAATTAAGTTGTTGTAATTAGTTATAAGTTCATCAACCAATTTGGTAACACTGTTTCTATCAACTGCAACAGATAGTTTTGCGGTTTCTCCGTCAACGCTTTGGCGTTTCGCTACAATTGTCATATCTTGAACAGCGTCTTTGAAGGTGTTTGTATCATTTGTGATGGTAATACCATCCACTTTGATCATCGCACTAGAGGCTTCGTTTCCGGCTGCAATAGCCATTCCGCCTGCAGTGACCCCATCATTTGCCAGTGTCGAAACCTTATCAAGTTCGGCATTATCGTTTGTGATTACAAGGTCATTACCTGTACCACTTACCGATGAAGTGAGTACAAGTTTTGATTCTGTGCCGGTATTCACGATATTCGCGGTCACACCAAAGTTGTCTTCAGAATCATTTATTGCATCACGTAAATCTGCAAGTGTAGCGCCAGCTTCTAGAGTTAGGTCAAAGCTTTTGTCACCCGCAGCAAACGACAACGTTCCGCCTGACGCACTGACAACGTCATCAGTTGAGGTAAATAAACCATCATTAGATGTAACGCGACTACCTTGTGCAAGCTCCAGTACTTCAATTTTAAAGTCACCTGGAGTAATTTTTGATGTAGGTGTAACTGAAATAAGATCACCGTCATCACTTGCCGGTTGTTGAATATTGGCAATACGCTTATTGAAGTTATCGATATCTGCTAGTTTTTCTATGGTGTCTTGCAGTTTAGACATTGCAGATTTTACTTCTCCTAACGAAGATAGCTCAACCTGTAACGTTTCTTCTTTTTTTGCAAACGCAGCTAATTTAGGGGTATTCTCAGCATCAAGAGTCGCACTGATAATACTTTCAAGATCTAATCCAGAGCCAACCCCTGCGGATGTGATTAATGGCATAATAATACTCCCAAATTCTAATACTGCTAAGCGGTTCTATTGAACAACAAACCTTTATTGGTTAGTTTATCGGCAAATTCTTCCAAAGCTTTAGCAACTTCTCGAAACTCTTCTGTCGGGATCTCTCGGATCACTTCATCGTTTTCTTTATCCAGTACTTTTATGATGGGTGGATCACCAAGTTCATCAAATTCAAAAATTAAATTAGTTGACGTTACTGGTATGTAATCATTTAACTTTTCTAGATTTTGCTTAACTTCAGCAATCAGATCTTTTTTATCTTTTTGCTCAGCTTTGGCTGCCGTATCTATATCTACTGGCTCCCTACCAGCAAGTTCCGTGCCTTTAACTAGCTTCGAGTCATTTAATTCAGCTTTTAAATTAGCTGCCCCACTCGCTGTTGATAGGTTGTCACTAGACCTTTGTGTTGAATTAAGATCTATCATAATCGCACCTCAAAATATTCATAGTCAAAAGTATAAGCCACTTCAGGAAAAAATGCCTAAGTCCAAAGTGGCTTATAAATCAAGTAAATTAGCCTAGTAATGAAAGCGCTACTTGAGGACGTTGATTTGCTTGACTTAAAATTGATTGGCTAGCTTGTTGTAAGATTTGCATCTTCGTTAAGTTAGCTGTCTCTTGAGCAAAGTCTGTATCTTGAATACGTGATTTCGCAGCACTTAAGTTTTCAGCAATATTTGATTGGTTACGAATTGTAGATTGGAAACGGTTTTGCACAGCACCTAGCTCTGCACGTTTCTTGTCAACAACAGCAATTAAAGAGTCCATACCTGCAAGCACTGCTTGTGCATTTGCTTGCGTAGATACACTGATACCACCCGCTGTAAATGTCGTTGCAAAATCTAGTGATGCAGCTGTAACTGAGCTATCAATTGCACTGATACCTTCAGCTAGCTCTGCTAGTGTATTACCTGTCACGCCTGCAGCAACACCCGCAATACCAGAAATAGTGAAACCACCATTTGCTTCTAGGCTATTTGTTGTTGCACCCACAGTTTGCATACTGAAGTTGATAGTTTGTACTGCATCAGCACCTACTTGGAACTTCGCATCATAGCTACCATCAAGAAGGTTTTGACCACCAAATGTAGTATCTGCAGCAACACGGTTTACTTCTGAAGAAAGTGAACGGATTTCTTCTTGTAGTGCTAAGCGGTCTTCGTCGGTATTTGTACCATTTGACGCTTGCTGTGCAAGTGTACGCATACGTTGGAACATTGACGTTACTTCGTCAAGTGCACCCTCAGCAGTTTGCGCTAGTGAAATACCATCGTTAGCATTTCGGTTACCTTGATTTAAACCATTAACTTGGCTAGTTAAACGGTTAGCAATCTGCATACCTGCAGCATCATCTTTTGCACTGTTAATGCGTAAACCTGAAGATAAACGCTGAAAAGATGTATCAAGTGAATTGCCAGATTTCATTAACTGGCGTTGTGCGTTCAATGAACTCACATTAGTGTTTACGTATAAAGCCATATTAGCCTCCGCTTTATCATTTTATAGCTAAACAGCGGGATACCCCTACCCTGCTATTTAACCGACTTAGAGTCCTAGATTTATAGTTCTCTAACTCAGTTATCGTCTGATAAAGCGAAAGCTTTAGCTTTATTTGTAAATTTTTAACTTTATTTTTTAACTTTAACCTTGTAATAAGCTTAAAGCAGCCTGAGGTCGTTGATTTGCTTGACCTAAAATTGTTTGGCTTGCTTGCTGTAGAATTTGGTTTTTAGTTAATGCAGCCGTTTCTGCTGCGAAATCAGCATCTTTGATTCGCGATTTCGCTGCTGACAAGTTTTCTGAAATGTTAGCCTGGTTACGAATAGTTGATTGGAAACGGTTCTGCACAGCACCAAGCTCTGCACGTTTTTTATCAACAACCGCAATCAGTGAATCCATACCTGCAAGCACTGCTTGTGCATTTACTTGGGTCGAAACACTGATACCATCAGCTGTAAACACTGACTCAAATGTTAAAGAGGCCGCTGTTGTTGTACCATCAATAGCACTAATACCTGCAGCAAGTACATCGTAATCTTTACCACCAACTGCAGCAGCGATACCAGCGATACCTGAAATAGTGAAACCACCATTCGCTTCAAGGCTATTCGTTGTAGCACCTACTGACTGCATGCTGAAACCAATAACTTGCACTGCATCAGCACCCACTTGGAAGCTCGCTGAGTAACTACCATCAAGTAAGTTTTGACCACCAAAGGTTGTATCTGAAGCAATTCGATTTACTTCAGCAGATAATTGACGGATCTCTTCTTGAAGAGCTAATCGGTCTTCATCTGTATTAGAACCATTGGCAGCTTGTTGCGACAGGGTTCTGATACGTTGGAACGTTGAAGTAATTTCGTCTAACGCACCTTCAGCAGTTTGTGCCAAAGAAATACCGTCATTTGCATTTCGGTTACCTTGGTTAAGACCTAGGATTTGTGATTGCAAACGGTCAGAAATCTGTAGACCAGCAGCATCATCGGCAGCACTATTAATACGAAGACCCGATGACAGACGCTTAAATGAAGTGTCTAAATCTGTACCAGACCGATCTAACTGTCTTTGTGCATTTAATGCGCTAACATTAGTATTTACATATAAAGCCATAATAAACTCTCTTCTTATCTGTCAAAGTTAAGTCACTTTAAAAGTGTTTTGACAAAGTGGCTTACTAGGCGGCAATTCTAAGTTGCCTAAGGCAAAAAGCTGCCACTTTGCGTGTTAGTTAGTTAACTTGAATTAAATAGAGCAATAAATAGGCCAACTATTGATAAAATAGTAACAGAATGAAAAAAGGCTCCTAAAAGGAGCCTTGAAAGAGATAAGTTGAGAGTGGGTTAAATCAACACAAACTATGGCACAGTCTGTGCTTAGTATTTTATGTTCTTACAAATGTTAGAACACTACTGTCAGGATTTTGAGCGCCTCCGCTTTATAATCCGATCTTAGCGCCTTTGTTAATACCCCATTAGACAAAGGCGCTTTTCTTTTGAGTCAAAGTTTTGACTTCACTTCAACTCAAGTTCCCAACTATTAACCTAGTAAGCTTAATGCCGCTTGAGGACGTTGGTTTGCTTGGCTTAAGATTGTTTGGCTAGCTTGTTGTAAGATTTGCATCTTAGTTAAGTTAGCTGTTTCTTGAGCGAAGTCAGTATCTTTGATACGTGATTTAGCAGCACTTAGGTTTTCAGCAATATTCGATTGGTTACGAATTGTTGATTGGAAGCGGTTTTGTACCGCACCTAGTTCTGCACGTTTCTTATCTACTACTGCGATAAGTGAATCCATACCTGCTAGTACAGCCTGTGCATTTGCTTGAGTAGATACACTGATACCACCTGCTGTAAATGTCGTTGCGAAATCTAGTGATGCCGCTGTAACAGAGCTATCAATTGCACTGATACCTTCAGCAAGTTCAGCTAGTGTATTACCAGTTACACCTGCAGCAACACCCGCGATACCAGAGATAGTGAAACCGCCATTTGCTTCAAGGCTATTCGTTGTAGCGCCTACCGTTTGCATACTGAAGTTAATTGTTTGTACTGCATCAGCACCTACTTGGAACTTCGCGTCGTATGTACCATCTAGTAGGTTTTGACCACCGAAAGTTGTATCACCTGCAACACGGTTAACTTCTGCAGAAAGAGAACGCATCTCTTCTTGGATTGCTAAACGGTCTTCATCAGTGTTTGAACCGTTTGCTGCTTGTTGTGCAAGTGTACGCATACGTTGGAACATTGATGTTACTTCGTCTAATGCACCTTCAGCTGTTTGTGCTAAAGAGATACCATCATTCGCGTTACGGTTACCTTGGTTTAGGCCGTTAATTTGTGATGTTAAACGGTCTGAAATTTGTAGACCTGCCGCATCATCTTTCGCACTATTGATACGAAGACCTGATGATAAACGTTGGAATGAAGTGTCTAGTGCATTACCAGAATTCATTAATTGTCTTTGTGCGTTTAATGAACTAACATTTGTATTTACATAAAGTGCCATGATATTTCTCCCGAAGTAAACTTATCATTTACTCTCAAACTTACTCTAATTAAGCGGTAACTGTTATTTGCTACGCTGCTTGGTTAATTAAGTTATCGGTCCGGTCAAAAAATCCTTTAGCGAATTTTTAAACAATTTTTCATTTTTTATTTAAATCGTTGTATTTAAATGAAAATTAATTTTAAAAATCTTTATCAATCATTTTAGAGTAGCTAAAAAATAGTTTTAGATATGTATTGTAGACGTTAAAAACTTTATAAATATTTCGCTCAAAAGGCTCTTTGGTAGGTAATTTAAAGCAGGTTTTAAAGGTTAAGCCCAAAAAATGAGCTTAACCTAGATTAATTATAGATAATCAAACAAAGAAAGATTGGCTAAACGACCGAATGTGGCCTGCGATGCCTGCAGTGCAGTCTCTTGTTTAGTAAGCTCTGTAATTGCTTCAGCCATATCAAGCTCAACTAACTCGGCTTTTGCAGCTTTGTTGTTAATATCAAGATCGCTATTAGACTCTTCAATTTTCTTTGCTGTGTTTAAACGGCCACCTAAACCGGCTTGAACCAGAGATACTTGGTTTTTAGCATTATTTAGCTGTACAACAGCATCGGCAAGCACCTGATCAAACTCTTCTTGCGTTAAGTTCGGCGCTGTCAGGCCAGCAATTAAATCATCTAAGGTATTAAGGGCATTCTCTTTTTGTGGTGCTTCTAGGTCTACATCAACTTGCCCGTTAGCAACAGGGTCAATAGTGACTTGCATTCCTTTAAAATTAATTTTGCCTTCATCAAAGCTACCGCTGCCAATTGTTACACCCGCTTGCTGTACCACATAAGTATTTGGTGTACCTGTGGTGGTAATAAAGCTTAATGTATTTGCATTCGCTGCTGCAGCCGGATCAGCATTGTAGTTAGATTTATGGAAGCTATCAAAATCGCCCTGCTCTGTGACATAAATTTTAGAACTTGTGATACCGCCTGACACAGTGCCGTTATTTGAGGCCACATTTAGTCGAGCATTTACTTTTTCAAACGTATCAAAACCATTATCACTCGACTTTATTTCTACACCTTCGGCCACTTTAATTTTGTGCTGACCTTGGTCACCACCGTATTCGTAACGACCTGATGCACTGTCATAGCTATAAGTAGGCGTGTTATCTTGGTAACCAGAAAAGATATATTTTCCGTCTTCCGTTTTTGCATTCATTAAATCAAGCACCGTGCTTTGCAATGCTTTAACTTCTTCAGCAATACCTTCACGGTCGATATCACTATAAGCACCATTACCTGCTTGAATAGATAATGTATAAGCAGATTCAAGTGCGCCTTTGATGTTTTGCAGCACACTTTCTTCCGTCGTTAAACGACTATTCAGCATAGTGATATTTTTTGTGAACTGTTCATTACCTTGAATGCGGTCGCTATAAAGTAACGCACGTGCAGTTGCTGAAGGATCATCCGCAGCAGTTAATACGCGCTTTTGGGTATTAACCTGCTCTTGTGCTTTATTAACATTTTGCTGTGAGTTAAGAATAGAATTAAGGTTATTCTTATACATCATGTTATTTGAAATACGCATAATTACCTCGCCGCACTTAATAAGGTGTCAAAAATAGTACGTGCTGTTGCAAGTACCTGCGCTGATGCCGCATAAGACTGCTGAAAACGAAGCAGGTTTGCCGCTTCTTCATCAAGGTTTACACCAGATAATGACTCGTACCAAGCTTCAGATTGATCAGCCAATGCGGTAAAGGCCGCACCATTGGTTTGCGCCTGACTCGTAACAACACCAATATCAGTGACAATGCCAGAGTATGCTTGGTTGAATGTTTTATGATTATCAGCGGTGCTGCTTGCTTCAACATTTTGACGCACTAAGTCGCCAGTTTGTAAGCCTGCCAGTAATAAACCATTACGATTATCATCAAAACCACCTGTGTTAAATTCAAGCGTAAAGGTATCGCCGGTAGCAGGTGTGCCTTCTATGTTAAAATCAAAACCGTAGCTGTCATATGGCGCCCCTGCTTGCGCAAGAATATTCTCTGCCGGAGGTGTGATTGTAAAGGTGCTAGTACCGTTACCATCTGTGATTTGATACTCGTTAGCATTCGCCGTTTTTACTAATGTTATATCGCTATTGGCCAAACTAGGTGGAGGCCCCACTGTAATACCCGTCGAGTTTGCTATGTCAGTAACCGTACCCGGCGAAATATTGGCGTCACCGGTATTGTTTATATCATTTTGAGTACGTATGGGCGAAGCAAGCGCTAAGTCTTCAGGGCGCTCAGTTGCAAGCTCTAACGTTGTTGCTGCTTGTGAGTTAAGCTTCACCATAAATTGGTCACCGGCATTTGCTGTGCCTGATACATTAAGCTGTAAACCAAACGCTTCACCGCCTGTGATGGTTGATGAATCAATCACCCCTGCCGTCACATTCGCTGTTGACGCAGTGCCAATTGGCTCACCTTTATTATCAATAGCTTGAATTTCGACAGTGGTAGCACTGGTATAGGTGACAATAAAATCACTTGCTGGCAATTCGCTGCCTTTACCTGGTTCAACCGTTGCCGTCATGGTTGATGAACCGGTATTGGCTTGGTAGCTAAATGCATCAACGGTTGGAATAGCGAATATATCACCACCAATTTCACCATTGGCGTCCATACCTAGGCGGTTTTGCTGATTAAATGCATCTGCCAGCGCTAACCCCATTTGACCAAGTTGATTCTGGGCAGGGACTAAAATGTCATCACGAAAAGCAAGCAGCCCACCAATTTTGCCTTTTAATTTACTTACATCAACTTCAAGCGGCACTGCTTTGCCACCATTGACGTCGAGCTTTAACTCTTTAAAGTTTGGATCGGGGTCACCACTAAATGAAAACAGGTTAAATGTACCGCTTTGCATAACAAGTGCTTGACCTGAGCCTAAATACACTTGTTTTTCGCCGTTATTACCATCAAGTGTTTCAATATCTATCAACTCTGATAAATCACGAATTGCTTTATCACGCTCATTGTATAAACCACTAGAGACTGACTCACGATCAGTACCATGTACCGCCGCAATTTTAGTATTCAAATCACTAATATTTTGGATAAGGTTATTCGCCTCATCTGAGAAGATTTCTAATTGTTCATTCACAACCGCTTTTTGATCAACCACGATGCTCGATAACCTATCCATCTGATCAATCAAGTTCTGTGCATCAGTCATTACTAGTGAACGAGCGACTCTTGACGAAGGCTGATTTAAGCTTTCTTGTACGTTGTTAAAAAACGAGTTGATACTGGTCGATAAACTGTTTGATTCTTCTGAAAACAGGCTATCTACTCGGCTTGCTTCAGTTACAAACTGATCAAAAAATGCCTTATTTGAGGTATCACGATTTAATTGCTTTTGGGCAAACTCATTTAACAAGCGATACGTTTCGCCACGACCCACTTGGTTGTCGATCATGGTTGTGAACTCAGTGCGTTCACGCACATAGCCTTCAGTATTCACATTCGCTATGTTTTTACTGGTGGTTTGTAAAAGCTCAGAATTCGCTCTTACACCGGCATTAGCAATGTCATATAAGCTAAATGACATGAGGGTTTACTCCTTAACGTACCAATGAAGCAGCGACACTTTGAAGCTCAACACGCTTCAGCACCTGCTTTATTTTATCGGCATAATTTGGATCAGTTGCATAGCCTGCTTTTTGTAACGAATCTAAAAAGGCAGCAGGTTCTGCAGTGTTTTTTAGTGCTTCTTCGTAACGCGGGTTTTCATTTAAGAAGTCAACGAAGTCATTCACACTGTCTTTAATTGATTGATATGCGCGGAAACTTGCTTGTTTTTTAACAGGCACGCCTTGTTCAAACTCAAGGGTAAGCTTACTTGCTTTATCACCTTGCCAACGCTGATCTGATTTAATATTGAATAAGTTGTTACTGCTTGTACCATCCGCTTTGCTGATGATGTGTTTACCCCAACCCGTTTCAAGTGCGGCTTGAGCAACCATAACCGCCGGATTCAGGCCAATCTTTTGTGCAGCATTTTTGGCATGTTCCCAGATAGAACTAATAAACGATTCAGCATCGTCAAAACGATTATTAGCCTGCTCATTTAGCTCAGTATCTGTAACCGATTTAGTTTGAGCATTAGCATCATCTTGCCCTCTTGCTCGTTTATCACTATCAAACTCAGTCGTCGTTCTTAGTACTGAGCCTGGGGTAAACTGTTTACCGTCTGGTGATAACTGCTGAACGATTAAATCAGCTAAGCCTAGCGAGCCATTCGACGACAACTCGACTGAAAGCTGTTGGTCATGCATTTCTTCAAAGAACTTCACGCCACTTGAATTAAATGGGCTATCTTTATCTTCGAATGCCTCATTGGCTTTACGCATACTTTTAAGCAGCATTTGGGTAAAGATAGATTCGAATTGTGCCGCCGCTTTTTTCAGCGCCTCTTTTGACGCATCGCTAGAGGCATCACTTTTCAGGGCACTTTGACGTAGTGAGTCTAAGTTACCTAAATCAAAAAAGTTTTGCTTGTCGAGATGATTAGTATCCATCAGCTTTTTGACACAATAGTTAATAATGCAAATTAAAATGCAAAAATTGCGCCAATAAAAATCTTTAGAAATGAATAGCTAATAAGTGATATTGGTTTTGACTAACTTTAAAACAATAGTTTTAGCTAATGCTTGAAGAGTGAAAGATATAAAAAGTGCTAAAAGATATGAAAACAAAAAACGCGCCCTAGAGCGCGTTTTAATTTAAATGATAACCAGTTGCCCGTTTATCGCCCCCGCTTCTTTTAAAGCTTCAAGTATTGCCATTAAGTCACCCGGTGCAGCCCCAACCTCATTGATTGCGCGTACGAGATCATCAAGATTAACACCTGGATTAAATACAAAAGCACGTGAGTCATCTTCATTCACATCAATAATGCTTTGATTGGTAACTGTGGTTTCACCCTCACTTAACGCATTTGGCTGCGATACATTTTGCTGCTCAGCGATCGTCACCGTTAATCCACCATGCGTAATAGCCGCAGGCTGTAGCTTCACGTTTTTGCCAATCACAATGGTACCGGTACGAGAGTTAACAATAATTTTCGCTGCTGTGTCTGCAGGTTTAAACTCTAAGTTTTCAAGAGTAGACAAATAAGCAACACGTTGAGACGCATCTCGCGGTGCTAACACGCGTACTGAGGCTGCATCGATTGCCTGTGCACTATCAGGGCCCACTAAATCGTTAATGGTTTGCTCTAAGCGCTTTGCTGTTGTGAAATCTGGACGATTTAAATTAAAAGTAATGTAATCGCCTTGCATAAACGGGCTTTTAATAGCACGTTCTACAATTGCACCATTTGGAATACGACCTACTGTTGGTGTGTTAATAATAACTCGGCTACCATCAGCACCTTCAGCACCTAGACCGCCCACAACTAAGCTGCCTTGTGCAATCGCATAAGTATTGCCATCAACCCCTTTTAAGAAGGTTTGTAATAAAGTACCGCCACGTAAACTGCCCGCACTACCTATAGACGAAACCGTAATATCAATAGTTTGCCCAGGCTTTCTAAACGCTGGAAGCTCGGCGTGCACAGCCACCGCTGCGACATTCTTTATTTTGGGTTTTAAGCTATCAGGTAAAGTGATACCAAAGCCATTTAGCATGGCTTTAAAACTTTGTTGTGTGAACCGGCTTTGCTCACCTGTGCCTGGCAAACCAACAACAAGGCCATAGCCTACCAACTGGTTAGAGCGTACACCCTCAACCATAGACACATCTTTAACTCGCTCAGCTTGAGCAGAAAACTGCAGGCTGATTAAGCAAAGAGCAATAATGTATTTAAACCCATTCATGACTTTGTTCCTCTAAAATGGGAAAAGCGAACTGCTAAAGAATCGAGAAAGCCAGCCAGCACTTTGTGTTTCTTGCATTTGCCCTTTACCAGAATATTGTATACGTGCATTCGCTATACGGTTTGACGTGACTGTATTACTTGCTGAGACATCTTCTGGACGAACTAACCCTTCCAAACGAATAAACTCTTCACCGGTATTTAACGTGAGCCACTTTTCACCACGGATCACTAAGTTTCCATTAGGTAAAACGCGCATCACATTGACAGAGATATCACCAAATAGACTATTCGATTGATTCGACTTTGAGTCACCTTTAAATGATGACCCTGAACCAATGCCAAATTGAATGCTGTCACCACCAATGTTAACCGGGTTTCCACCTAACCCAATTACAGGGTCTAAGTTAGCATCTGTTTCTTTATCGGTTTCGGTTTTTGCTGCTTTGGTTGCTTGCGTTGACTCTTGCAATTTAACAGTGATGATATCGCCAGCACGCAGTGCCTTTTTATCAGAGTACAAATCGTTTGATGTATAGCTATCAAACAAAGACCCTGTTGGCACCATTTGTTCTGTTGTAGGCTCTGGGTACATAGGCGCATAGTAAGGGTCATCCTGAACCACATGATGATTTTGCGTTGTTATACAACCACCCAGCATAAAAGCTGCTGATGTGACTAAGATAAGATTACGCATGCTGCCTCCTACGACTTATAACTGTTGATTGATGTAACTAAGCATTTCATCCACTGCTGAAATCACTTTTGAATTCATTTCATAAATTCGCTGCGTTTCAATCAGATTAACCAGCTCTTCTGTTACATTTACATTTGACGTTTCAAGCGAACCTTGTACCACAGTACCTAAACCATCAATCCCCGGATTACCTTGCACTGGTGCGCCACTTACAGCTGTTTCTGTGTATAAGTTTTGCCCCATTGGCTCAAGACCCGATGGATTGATGAAGTCTGTTATAGTGAGCTGACCAATTACCACATTTTCTGCCTGACCTGCTACACGAACAGATACTTCGCCATCTTGTGACACCGTAATTGATTGCGCATCATTTGGCACATTCATTTCAGGTTGCAACGGGAAACCCGCACCTGAAGTTACGATACGACCGTCTTCATCTGTCGTAAATTGACCATTACGTGAGTAAGCAATATTGCCGTCAGGTAACTGTACTTCAAAAAAACCTGGGCCTGAAATCATCCAGTCCAGTGAGTTTTCGGTCGTTAACATATTACCTTGCGAAAAGTTCTTTTGGTTTGCTACAACCTTAGCGCCAGCACCAAGCATTAAACCTGATGGCATTTCAGTATCTTGAGACGAACGACCACCTGGTTGATTAATGTTTTGATATAGTAAATCTTCAAATACGGCGCGGCTTTTTTTGTAACCGACCGTGCTGGCATTCGCGAGATTATTTGAGATCACCGAAATATCGGTTTGCTGGGCGTCAAGCCCGGTTTTACTGATCCACAATGCTGGATTCATAACTCTACCCTCTCAGTCATCTTAAACAATGCGTAACAGCTGATCTTGACGCTCATCAAGCTCTTCGGCTGTTTTCATCAATTTAACTTGTAATTCAAATTGGCGTTGGTTGCTGATCATGTCGACCATTTCATGGACTGGATTAACGTTCGACATTTCAAGCGTACCTGACAGTACTTTTACATTGGGTGAAATATCACAGAACCCACAAAGATCATTGACCAACATATCTTCTTTTGGTCTAAATAAACCGTCATTACCTTTTTCAAGCTGAGTGTTATCAGCTTCGATCACTTTTAAGCGGTCAACCACTTCTAAAAAGTTGGCAGGCGCACCTTGCGGGCGCACTTGGATCGCGCCATCTTCGCTAAACTCAACTTTCTCAATTGGCAAAGGCAAGATAATAGGCCCGCCCTCGCCAATAACTTGACGGCCATGGCTGGTGATCAATGCGCCGTCAGGTGTGATGTTTAGTGTGCCTGTTTTGGTATAAGCTTCGTTACCTGATGCATCTTGCACACTGAGCCAACCACGGTCGCTCATGGCAATATCAAGCTCTCGGCCTGTCTCAACGAATCCACCCGATTCCATATTTGAACCAGGACGCTCTTGCATCGCAAACACACGTGATGGCAAGCCTTCACCAAAAGCCTGCATGGAACGCGCTTGTGCAAAATCAGCTTTAAAGCCAGTGGTGTTAGCATTAGCAAGGTTGTTAGCCTTTAACTCAAGACCACGCAAGCTTTGCTTAGCACCAGACATGGCAATGTAGACCATTTTGTCCATAACATTGACTCACTAAAAATACGATAACTAAAGAAATGCAATAAAAGTGCCAAAGTAAAATTGACGCATAAATAGGATGGTAAAAATGAAAAAAGGCTGCCAATTGAGGGAGCAGCCTTCGTGTCGGATTAAGCTCAGAGCCGTTTAGATTAACGGATCTGTAGGATGTTTTGTTGTAGTGTTGAGTTAACTTCTAATGCACGTGAATTTGCTTGGAAATTACGTTGTGCACTGATCAAATCAACAAGTTCACTTGTTAAGTTGACGTTTGACTGCTCAAGGGCTGATGAGTTAATTGAACCTAATGTACCTGAACCTGGTTCACCGGCAATTGGCTCACCAGAGGTTAAGCTTTTCTTCCATGCCGTGTTACCCACTTGCTGTAAACCTTGTGAGTTAGAAAAGCGCACCATTGCCACTTGGCCTAAGAATGAAGTATCACCATTACTGTAAGAAGCAACGATTTTACCATCTGTACCAATATCAATACCTGATAGACGACCTACAGTCGCACCATCTTGCTCTAGCGCTTTCACTTCAAAGTTACTTGCATATTGAGTCGGTATTTTATTCGTTGTACCAGCTTCATCGCGCCAATTGATGTTTACATCATCAGGGAAACTCGCACCGTTAGATAATAAACCAGATATACCGCCTGAAGGTATTGTTAATGGATTAAACGTAGCATCTGTATTTGCAGTTCCATCAGTGCTTTGAGGTAAACCACTTGAGTCAAACTGAAAAGTTGAAATAGGCGTATATGGCGACGTAGTTTGCTCAGTACCATTAGCAGCAAACGGCTTTTCATCAAGTGTTGCAAACACTTGCCATTCATTGTCATTACCAGTCACTGCTGCGTCAGTTTTAACAAAGAAGAACTGTAAAATGTGTGGCTCACCTAAAGAATCATACACTGTTGTTGATGTTGAACTGTTATACGATGCACTTGTCTCTGGATCAAATGGTGTAACTGCTGGCGTTAATGCACGCGAATCTAAGTTAAACGACGAATAAACATTGGTCGTAGCGCGTGGAGAACCTGATGCATCAGGAATTTGTAGCGCAGAAGATGTACTTAAACTAACAGAAGTTGTATCACCCGTTGCTTCATCAACAGGGAAACCTTGTAAGTAGTTTCCGCTAGCATCCACAATAAAGTTGTCTTTATTCAGTTTGAACGCACCAGCACGAGTATATGTAAAATCTTGTGCACCTAGGTCATTTGCCATGGCAAAGTAGCCTTCACCAGTAATTGCTAAGTCCAGTGAGTTATTAGTGAAAGATAATGAACCTTGGTGGAATTGCTGTGCCACCATTGTAGTTCTTACGCCGTCACCATTTTTAGTTTTACCTGAGCTAAATACTGATGATGCGTACACATCAGCAAACTCAGCACGAGACTCTTTAAAGCCTGTGGTGTTAACGTTAGCAATATTGTTTGCTGTTACATCTAAGTCTTTTTGCGCGGCAGCAAGGCCGGTTAATGCAATATTGAAGCTCATAAGTCACCTCTAAAGTGTCAATCTGTAGCACTAGGCTAACTAGTTAATCTGTGTAATTAAGCGATTTCTGCAACATCAGTTAGCCTAACCGCGCCTTCTTTAGTATTAATAATAATGCCGCTAGATCCATTGATATTAACGCTTTCAATATTTTTGAAAGTCGCTAAAGGTAGACTGCTATAGTCACCATTTTGGAATCCTTCAGCTTTAACTTCGTATTCGCCTGGAGGCAAAAGCTCTCCATCGTCATTTTTACCATCCCACTCAAAACGAACTGCGCCAGCCGATTGAGCGCCCATGCTGATGGTACGTACAAGTTGACCTGACTCATCAGTAATGCGAAGCGTAAGATCTTCAACAGGCGTTTCTGCTATTGCCGAACCTTTAGCAACGTTACTACCATCAAAATCAATCGTATTTGATTCTAATAGTGCTTGTTTACCAACTAAGGTCGAAGCTTGTAATGCCGAGTTCGATGTCATTGACGCAGTAAGTGCATCAAATTTTGAGTTTAAATTCGAGATCCCTTCAGCCATGGTAAAGTTGGTCATCTGAGCAATCATTTGATCATTATCAGCCGGCTTGCTTGGGTCTTGAAACGACAACTGTTGTGTTAAAAGCGAGAAGAAGTCTTCTTGCGTTAAAGTGTCATCTTTCTCTTCTGGTTTGTTTTGATTGTCCTGCCAACGTAAATTATCTAAATACGTGGATGACGCACTGCTGATGTCGTTACTCATAACTTATCCTCGGTTACCGCTGCCCAAGCAACAGTGTTTTACTTAACATTTGCTTAGCTGCATCAGCAACTTGCACATTTGTTTGGTAAGAGCGAGAGGCAGAAATCATATTAGCCATTTCTTCTACGACATTAACGTTAGGTTTGTAGATATAACCGTTTTCATCCGCACTGGGGTGATTAGGGTTGTACTCTATTTGCAGAGGCTTATCGCTCTCAACAATACCCAACACTTTTACGCCAACAGAAGAGCCCTGAGGATTGCTTTGTGTTGCTGACGCTTTAGTCAACTCCGCAGCAAAAACAGGATGGCGCGCTCGGTATGTTTTGTCTTGACTAGAGCTAATCGTATTCGCATTCGAGATATTACTTGCTGTTGTATTAAGACGCACATTTTGCGCGCTCATACCAGTGCCTGAAATATCAAAAACATTATATAAACTCATGATTAAGCTCCTTGACTACCGAGGGCTTTTTTAAGGCCTTTAATTTTACTACTCATAAATTGCAGGCTTGCCTGATACTCTAATGAGTTCTGTACATACAAGTTTCGTTCCACTTGTATATCAACTGAGTTACCATCACCTGTATCTGCTTGATTTGGCGTACGAAACATTTCTGCGTTACCAACAAATCGACTGCCACCGGCAAGGTGTTTTGCGTCAGTTCGTACCATGTTATTGCCGCCTTGCTGGTTGCTTTTTGCCGCTTTTAGAGCCGCCGCAAAATCGATATCTTTTGCTTTGTAGCCCGGCGTATCAGCATTAGCGATGTTTGTCGCTAATAACTCAGCGCGTTGTGAACGGATCAACATTGCATGCGGGTGCACACCAAATGCTTTATCAAAACTGATAGCCATAACCATCTCCAAAAAATTGACTCTGCTAGTGCAGATGCAAAAGGCAAGCCAAAATTAACTAGATAGATAAAGCACGGTAAGCTTTTGAATAATAAATAATTTAGCAACCTAAGAGCTAGGTTGCTAAGAAGAGATTACTTTTTCTGGTAGATAATACCTGGGTTACAACGAACCATCTCGAAGCTATCACTTAAGCCAGCCATAGATTCAGATGCCCCTAAAAATAAATACCCTTTTGGATTAAGGGCCTGAGCAAATTGAGAGATAATCTTTGCTTTTACCTCTGGAGAGAAGTAGATCAGTACATTGCGGCAAAAAATGATATCAAACTTGCCCATTAAGGCGTAAGAATCTAATAAATTCAAATGCCTAAAGCTCACCATTTTTTTGATTGGATCAATCACCTGCGCCATGCCATTGCCGCTGTCTTTAAAAAACTTTTGCCGTCTTTCAATTGATAAACCACGGGCTAGTGCCAACGAGTCATATTCAGCATTTTTACACATATCAAGCATGGTATTAGATATATCAGTGCCGATAATCTGCGCGCCCATTTTAAGTACGCCAGGGTTTTTCGCCTGAAACTCAGCAACCGACATAGCAATTGAATACGGCTCTTGGCCTGATGAACTTGCCGCTGACCAGATTTTTAGTGGCCTACGCACATCTTTCAACTCAGGAAACAGCTTTGTTTTGAGCAATTCAAATGGGTATTGATCACGAAACCATAAGGTTTCATTCGTCGTCATCGCATCCACAACAGCAGCACGAAGCTGTCTTTCATGTGGACTGAGCGTTTTACTAACTAACTGCGATAAAGACTCAACATTAAAGCGCACCATTAATGGCGCAAGACGACTTTTCACTAGGTAAAGCTTATTGTCGCCTAACACAATGCCACACTGTTGCTCTAGAAAAGAGCGAAATTGATCGTATTCGCTTTGTTGTAAGTGCTTATTTTCCAAAGTAATACCACCTATAAATAATTAATCACAATGAACCCACTTTTTAACAGCCGTTGCTAATTCGTCAGGGTTAAATTTTGCAATAAAATCATCTGCACCTACTTTTTGGATCATTGCTTGGTTAAATACACCGCTTAAAGAAGTGTGTAAGATCACATGCAAAGGTGATAATTTTGGATCCGCTTTTATCTCTGCCGTAAGGGTATAACCATCCATTTCAGGCATTTCAACATCTGAAATTAATAACCCTACGCGTTCAGTAATATCGTTTTGGCAATCGAGTTTTGCAATCTCACGTAACCGTAATAAAGCCTCTTTACCATTTTTAGCGAGCTCAGTTTGCACACCTAATGGCTCAAGCGCTCGCTTAACTTGGTTTCGCGCAACAGCAGAGTCGTCTGCTATAAAGACAATGCGTTCGCCTAAGTCTCGCTGGATTTCACCATCACCCACTACTTCTGCACTTACTTCTGTATTCACAGGGCAAATTTCATTCAAGATTTTTTCTACGTCTAGAATTTCAACCAGCTCGTTTTCGATTTCGGTGACCGCAGTTAGGTAAGAATAACGACCCGCACCTGATGGTGGAGGCATTATTTTTTCCCAATTCATATTAACGATACGTTCAACACCGCCAACTAAAAACCCCTGCACAGAGCGGTTGTATTCGGCAATGATAATAAAGCTGTCTTTGATATTTTCGATAGCAGGACCGCCAACGGCCATTGATAAATCAATGACTGAAATAGTCTGACCGCGAATGTGAGCTACGCCTCGTATATAAGCATTAGATTTGGGCATGTTTGTGAGTGGTGGGCATTGCAAAACCTCTCTCACTTTAAACACATTGATACCAAAGCGTTGTCGCCCTCTGAGTTTGAATAATAGTAATTCAAGGCGGTTTTGCCCAACCAACTGCGTGCGCTGGTTCACTGAGTCTAAAATGCCTGCCATTTCAATCTCCTAAAGATAAACAATCAGAGCCGGAACAATAATTGCTTTCTTTGTGTTAAAGCTACATAAGGTTACAAAGCGTCTGTTTTTTGACGCAAAATATTTATACCTTGTTTTCAACCATAAGCATAGTCGAAACAATATGAGTTTGTTAAAAAAAAGCCGAAGATACAGTGTTTTTTATTTCCTTGCTAGCTTGTTGTCCATTACACAAGTGCATGCAGAAGTATATAAAAACGAGCAGCTTCAACAGATCGCTATCGATTTTGTTAGTGAGCAGCTTACTGATCTAGAAAGTACACCACAAGTGAGTGCATTGCCGCTTGATAGCCGCATACCCGACAGAGTGTGCGAATCACCTTTAAGTAAAGAAGTACCAACAACACCTCCTTTTAATCGGCAGGTAACTGTACAACTTAAGTGCGAAGATATAAATAGTTGGACCCAATACGTACACGTGCGCATCATTGAGCTTGAGCCTGTGGTTGTTGTGACAACTCATTTAAGTCGTGGTGAAGTGATCAGGGCTGAACATTTACGCCTTGAAATGAAACCAAAACAGTTTGTTAGAACGCAATATGTGCAAGATGAGTCTATACTTATTGGCAGTCGAATTAAGCGCAATTTGCGTGACGGTACACCAATTGTAATGAGTCAGGTTTGCATGGTTTGTAAAGGCGACAACGTGACTATTTACGCTTCACTACGAGGCCTTAGAATTAAAACGACAGGCATTGCCCTTGAAGATGGTACGTTAGACGAATTAGTGCGTGTAAAAAACAAAAAATCAGGTAAAGTATTAAATGCACGTGTGGATGGTGTCGAGTCTGTTCAGGTAAATATTTAATTTTTTATATTTATGCTAAAGTATCCGCTGTGCCTGCCGATATAAAGGCATATGTTGGGTAATGTATAGGTCAAATATTATGGTAAGCAATGTCAATAATGGTCAACAACAAACCTCTGTGTTGACAAATACCAAGCAAAAAAAGCTTGATTTACAAAAAGATAATGCTAACGCTGCTGAAGCTAAATCAGCTGCGCCAAAAGCAAGTGCAGATTCTGTAAGCTTAACACCTCAAGCTAAGCAGCTTAAATCTTTGCAAGAAAAAGCTGAGCAATCGTCTGGTTTTGACAGTAACAAAGTTGCCGAGCTAAAAAAAGCAATTAGTGAAGGTAAATACCAAATTGATGCTGAAAAACTAGCGAAGAACATCGCCGCATTTGAGTTTGATGTCTATGGCTAATCATAATCATTTAATTGCCAGTAAACTAACACAACAAGTTTCTTGCTTGGAGTCTATTGCTGCGCTTTTAGATGATGAACTCAATGCAATCGCATCGAAACGTGGCGAAGGGTTAAAAAGCATTGCCCAACAGAAAATCTCTTTGCTGCAACAAATTCAAACTATCGACAAAGAAGTGCAGAAACTATCAGTCAATAATGATTCTAAAGATGACGACGTTACTGCTCTTATTAAGCAAGTGAACAGCCTACTTGCTGAATGTAAAAAGAAAAACGATGTTAACGCTCATGCTGCGCATCAAGCTCAACTAAGTGTTAAACAACTTAAAGATATCTTAATCGGTTCGCCTTCATCGATGACCTACGATCAAGGCGGCAGTGTGGTTCAAGGCGACAAAACAATTGTACATAACCTAAAAGCCTAGCAACTGATATTAAATTGAATACAAAAATAAAGCGCGATAATGCCAAATTATCGCGCTTTATTTTTTAGAGCAGATTATACATTTCTGATGTTGTAACCTAGTAATAGGTTACTTTTTTCACTTCGCGTGGTTTTATTTCGCCAATATAAAGGTCATGTACGCGTTTCATATCAAGTTGTAATTCAGTTGCGTAGGTATCGCCTACTGCATAAGTTTTTATAACCTGCGCACCTTTTATGACACCTAATACTTGGCTTTGTAATTGATCGTTTTGAGCAATACTGTTTTGCACTGTTGTGCCTGCGGAAATTTTTTGCCCATACACTTGCTCAGCAAGTTCACGGTAAGCTTCAAGCTTTGACGCTTTAATTGCAAGTAAGGTGCGTTGCGACTCATTGCTACTTGGTTGAGCGCTAATTGGCGCGTAACCTATTGCTTTTAGTACTGGATAATTATCAGGCTCTACATAGCGATACTCGACATGCTTGTCGAAAATACTGCTGCAGCCTGTTAATGCTGTGCAGGCAACTAGCCCGCTTAATAAAAGTGCTCGCATAATTTGCTTCCGCTTAGAACTCATTTCTCGTAAATATGCACGTTTAATGCCACATCTGGTACAGTCCTTGCTCATTTACCTGTAATCTATGAGTATCAATGCTAGGTGTCAGCATGAAAGTTAAAATTATGGCAAATATAAAATGGCTTGGTTTAGTCAGTGCAATTGTTTTTTCAAACAATAGTTTAGCTCAATGGTTTGAGTCTACAGGACATGCTACGGTCAAAAATGGTGATACTAGTCAAGCAAAGTCAGCCGCGATAAAAGATGCGATAACGCAAGCTTTAGTATTCTCTGGCGCTCGAGTTTCCTCTGTACAAACCTTAGTTGACGGGGTTTTGACACAAGATCAACTAAAGATCAGTAGCCATGGTGAAATACAAAAAATTGAATTGATCAGCGAAAACCGCCATAACGACACCTATGCCATTACCCTGCGTTTAGATATTTTTCCACAAGCTGAAGAGTGCCCAGCAAATCAATACACTAAATTTATTGCAGTTACACAAAGCCAGTTGGCTAATCGTGAACAAGCTCGTATGGGCCAAATTTTTGACGTAAACAAAGCGATTAGTGAGCATCTGTATACCAGCTTAGAGAACACTCAAATGGCTGCTAAACCCACGGCTTATTATAATTTGCCACTAAGGGTCGATCATTTTTTTACACAGCAATATGACTACAGTAATGCATTACTTGAAGAGATCACCAGCCGCAGCAATTCGCAATATGTATTGTTAAGTCGTATTCGTGACTTATCGGTCAATCATAAAATCAATAACGACTATGCTTTTTGGCAAGACGATAGTTTTAAGCGCGCATACAAAGTTGACTATGTGTTATTTGATGGCACGACATACGAAAAACTTTGGCAAAAAAGCTATCAAACAGAAGGGATTTGGCCATACAAAAAAACCGAAATTATCGATGTTTACAGCGACCGATTTTGGGCAACCGATTATGGCAAAGCCATTACCGACATAAACCAAACATTGACCTATGACTTGCAAGCAGTTATGGCTTGCTTGCCTACTCAAGGTAAAATTCTACATATTGAAAACGATAGGCTAATCATTAATCTTGGTAAAGCGCATGGTCTTGAACAAGGGCAAATACTAAATATTGCACATCATAATTACTTAACCGATGCGCAAGGTAACAAGTTGCCCCATAAGATAACCACGTTAAACCAGTTAAAAGTTACACAGCTTTATCAGCAGTCTGCGGTTGCAATAAGCATTGACCAACAGCCACTGCCAAATATTCAGATTAACGATATTGTTGAACTAGCTGGAAAAGAGCAAATGAGCTTTTAAACCTTCATGGTGGCTTAGCCATTGCGCTAACAACTCTACTCCAGCAATGTGTGGGTAATGCTTACGCGTTGCAATAACCACATGACGTTGCTGGTTTGGTTTCATCGTAAGGTAATTTATTCCTGCACGTGCTGTACATGCTAGTTTTGGTACAAAGGTAATGCCGTCATTCATCGCCACCAGCGCAAGTAAAGTTTCGATGCTATTACCTTTGTACTGATTAGACACTTCAACTCCTGCCGAAAAACAGAACTGTTCAGCTTGCTCTTTAAAGCAATGCCCCTCGTTTAGCATTAAAATATCGCATTCGTTTAACTCACGCAGTACCACCTCTGTTCGGCTTGCAAGTGGGTGTTGTTCAGACACTGCCACTAAAAAATCTTCTTTATACAAAGACGAAATATGATAGCTCGCTAAATCTGGCACATCAGCGACAATCGCAATATCAATATCGCCGGCATCGAGTGCTGTCAGTATTTGTGCGGTTTGCATTTCAATGAATGAAAATTGTGTTTCGTTGAAGGCCTGCTTCATTGAAGTTAACAAGGTCGGCAATAAATAAGGCGCGATGGTAGGAATAATACCAACATTAACCTTCCCCTTGAGTGGATCGTGAGAGCTTGCCGCCAACTCTTTAAGCACCTTGGTTTGTTCAAGGATAAGAGAAATTTGACTAAGTAAACGCGTTCCTTGCGCTGTTAAAGTGACTTGTTTAGTAGAGCGATCAAATATTGTCACTCCAAGCTCTTGTTCAAGCTTTTTAATTTGTCCACTGAGAGTTGGCTGACTGACATAACAAGCATCTGCGGCTTTACGAAAGTGTTTAAACTGCGCCACCGCTTTTACATATTCAAAATCTTTTAAATTCATCGCAAACTCATCAATAGTTTTTAACTATCATAACGATAAAAACAAACGATTGGAACTATTAAGCTATGGGCGACATAATAGCACTCAACAAATCAAGAGGAATTAAAACAATGCTAAACAATATTGAAGGTCAAAAAGTACCAAACGTTACATTCGCAACCCGTGTAGACGAGCAATGGAAGTCAGTAACTACTGATGAAATTTTTAAAGGTAAAACGGTTGTGCTATTTGCATTACCCGGCGCATTTACACCAACTTGCTCATCAACTCACTTGCCACGTTACAATGAACTTTCAGGTGTGTTTAAGCAAAATGGTGTTGATGACATTGTGTGTATATCAGTAAATGATACCTTTGTAATGAATGCTTGGGCACAAAATCAAGAAGCGCAAAACATCACCCTATTACCAGATGGCAACGGCGAATTTACTGATGGCATGGGTATGCTAGTCGACAAAAACGACTTAGGATTTGGCAAGCGTAGCTGGCGCTACTCGATGCTAGTGAAAGATGGCGTTATTGAAAAAATGTTCATTGAGCCACAAAAGCCAGGCGACCCATTTGAGGTATCTGACGCTGATACAATGCTTGAATATATTAACCCAGCTCAAGTAAAGCCTGAGCCAGTGAGCATTATTACTAAACCTAACTGCCCATTTTGCACAAAAGCTAAGGCATTGTTAGACAGCAAAGGTTATGTTTACGAAGAAATTATTTTAGGTAAACATGCTTCATTAACGAGTTTAAAAGCCATTTCAGGCCGTGAAACGGTACCACAAGTATTTATAGGTGGTGAGCATATAGGTGGTTCTGACGATTTAGAGAAACACTTTGCATAATTTTCAAGTTAGGGCTGCACTATGCAGCCCTTTTAAATTAAAATCCCCACAACTTATTGATTAATTTATAGATTAAGCAACTGGTCTGCTCTCGCCATCATCCATATTTATATTCAAAATACTAACTTCTTAGTTACCAATTTGTTACATAACCAAAAGAATGAATCTAAAATGTCTGCAGCTACATGCACACAACCCGTAACGAAATTAAAATGAATTAATTGGAACATACAATGAAAAAACTACTACAAGGATTGATCCTGTCCTTGCTAAGTTTCGCTGGCCAAGCTCATGCTGCGTCAACCGGTACTATCGATCTACTCACCCACCCTGTTGGTATTATCTGCCTTGTCATTTTTATCTTCGCTTATGTACTGGTTATCCTTGAAGAAAAAATCCATCTACGTAAGTCAAAACCCGTTCTTGTTGCTGCTGGTATCATTTGGACATTAATTGCTTGGCAATACAGTGCTTACAATATGTCAGACTTGAGCACAGATGCATTTCGCCATGCATTGCTTGAGTTCTCTGAACTGATGCTATTTCTATTGGTCGCCATGACCTATATTAATGCCTTAGAAGAGCGCAGACTGTTTGATGGCCTACGTTGTTGGCTGGTCGCCAGAGGCTTTAGTTATAAACAATTATTTTGGATCAGTGGCGTACTGGCTTTTTGTATTTCACCCATCGCCGATAACCTCACAACAGCGCTACTATTGTGTGCAGTCGTAATGAAAGTTGCCGCAAATGATAACCGCTTTATCGCCATGTCATGCATTAATATTGTGATAGCAGCCAATGCCGGCGGTGCATTCAGCCCGTTTGGAGACATTACCACGCTAATGGTTTGGCAAGCTGACGTTGTTGAATTTACAGAGTTTTTTGTATTGTTTTTACCTGCTCTTGTGAGCTATATCATTCCAGCGGCGGTAATGTCTTTATTCATCAATAATAAACACCCTGATACTGTCGACGAAGATATTGAATTAAAACGCGGTGCGCTACGAATCTTATGCCTGTTTTTATTAACAATTTTAACCGCCGTAGTACTAAAAACAGCCTTTGGCTTACCTCCTGTTGTAGGCATGATGATGGGTTTAGGTTACTTACAATTTTTTGGTTACTTTTTACGAGTCACCCTGCCCGGCTCGCTTGCCAGAAAACGCGCGATGGCAGAGCGTGAAGGAGATAAAGAGCGCTTGTCTCGCCTAGGTAACGTTGTTCCTTTTGATGTATTTAGCCGGGTATCACGTGCTGAGTGGGATACATTATTGTTCTTCTACGGTATTGTTATTTGCGTCGGTGGTTTAGGGTTTATAGGCTATTTAGCACTGCTTTCTGATTTACTTTATACGAATTGGTCAGCAACTGGCGCAAATATTATATTAGGCTTGATGTCAGCGGTAGTAGATAACATTCCTGTGATGTTTGCTGTTCTTCAAATGATGCCAGAGATGTCTCATGGTCAATGGCTATTGATCACCCTAACAGCTGGGATTGGCGGTAGTTTACTATCGATAGGTTCAGCCGCGGGTGTTGCACTAATGGGCCAAGCAAGAGGTATTTACACATTTAATAGCCACTTAAAATGGTCGCCTGTCATTTTACTGGGTTACTTTGCTGGTGTATTTACTCATTTATACCTCAATACTGCCTATTTCGGCTAAGCCTTAAAAATGTCAAAGTTAAAACCCTGATGGTTAGTTTAGGGTTTTAACTTCAATTCTATCGACAATTAAAGGCTTACTCGTTTCAAATTCGTACCAAGAAACCAATAAATACTCATGATCTTTTTGTTTTAAAAAATCATAAATGAAGAATTTATAAACAGCATTGTCGCAATTTGTTGTATTTTTGGCGTAAAAAGTCAAGATATCACCAGTCACTTTACTTTAGTCTAGAGATCGAAACGAAGAAACTTCTTCGTGATTGATCGAGGACACACAAATGACTCAAATGAACTCTGTAGCCATGCAAAATGGTAAACTGCATGTAAAACAAATTGATATTCCAACACCAGGACCAGGCCAAGTACTCGTAAAAAGCCTTGCTTGCGGTATTTGCGGTTCAGATATTCATATCACCCGCCATACCAGTGATGTATTTGATATCTATAAAAACTTGGGCATCATGGCAAACGATGCAGGTGATGACCAAGAAGTATTACTAGGTCACGAGTATGCGGCAGAAATCGTCAGCTACGGCCCAAATACCAAAGGCGAACTTGCTAAAGGCACCCGTGTAACCTCAGTGCCAATCTTACTCTCTGCCGGCGGTGCTGGCGTAGGTGTAACCCCAGGGCTATATGGTGCCTATTCTGAATACTTTATCGTTGATGAAGCTTTGTTATTACCTATTCCTGATGCAGTCCCATCGGAAGCCGCAGCCATTACAGAACCCCTTGCTGTTGGCTTGCATGCGGTAAACCGCGCACAAATGAGTAATGACGACATAGCAATCGTGGTTGGTTGTGGCCCAATTGGCCTTGCCGCAATTGCAGCACTTAGATTGCAAGGTGTTAAACATATTATTGCCTCAGACCCACAAGAGAGCAAAAAACACGTCGCTCTTGAGTTTGGTGCGACTGAATATGTTAACCCGACCCTAGATGATGAAGCAGCCAAAGCAGCAGCCCTTGCAGACAATAATAAAGTGGTTATTTTTGAATGTGCTGGTGTAAGCCGCTTATTAAACGACTACATTTTACGTGCGCCAGCAAAAGCAAAAATCGTTGTAACAGGTGTACATACCGCGCCACTAAACGTTAACTTTGCCTATGCCACAGTGAAAGAGTTAGACCTTATTTTCTCTTATTACTACCAGCCAGAAGAGTTTGCACAATCACTTGAGAACATCGCGTCAGGCAAGATCGCATGGCAAAAAATGCGTACTGGTAAAGTCGGCATAGACGGCGTACAAGGTGCGTTTGACACCTTATTTAAACCAAATGACCATATCAAAATCATCATTGAACCATGGCGCACAGGTGAGCTTGAAAAAGTAACGGGTTAATTTAGTTTAAAAACGAGCAATAACCCGCAATTTAGAAATTAACAATCAAACGTTAATTTCTAAGCTATAAACTATAGTTCGATATCAGGGATTACAGTTGCCTGTTCAAGAAAGTGCTCACAACGTGCATTAACTATATCAAAGTAATGCTTTAAATATGACACTTGTGATTTTGAAGGGCTATCAACAAGCGATATCGCCTGTTGTAAATTATTTTTAATACTTGTCGCTATTTTAGTTAGATGGCTTTGTAGTAACTTTTTTGAAATTCCATTTTCATCTGCAAAGTCAACTAACTGATAGGCATTAATTGCATCTGGGTCAAACTCATCTCCTATACTCATAGCTAGATCCTGTTCAAACTCTGGATACATTTTAACGTTTACTAAATCATAAAATGGCGCAGGGATTAGACCTGATTTTTGCACAAAAAAGCTAAAGTTTTTACCGTGTGCATCTGAGTTGTAGATACAAAGATTAAATAACGCCCACTTTAAAATTTCAATTTTTGCCGCTATTGGGTTTTCGCAGAGTTTAGATAGCGCAAACAATTTTTCAAAGCTTGCACCATCACGAATGTGACGAACATCTCGCTGCTTACCTAAATTTCTTTCGTACTTTTTATCAACCCCTAAATTACAAGCTTGGCATGCATCAATCATATGCCTGCGCTTTACATTTTCAGGGCTAAACAATTTTCTATCGAATCTTTCTACAAGTAATGCAGGGTGGTGATCAAAATATTTAAGCTCAACCTCTGCAACACTTAGCCCAGCTAGTTTTGCAAGTTTCATTGTTACAAATTCATTTATAACAAGATGTTGCTGATTATTCTTTTCAAACTTAATAATATGGGTAGAACAAAGGTCTCCTTCACCAAAACCTAACTTGCCATCAACTGACAATACATTTAATTTTGATTGAACACCTGCTACTGACAATCTTGGTTTGCCGTCCCAGACTTCCAAATGCCAAAATTGAGGATCAGATAACTTTTTGATCAGTTCAGCATCACTAATAGCGATAAAGTTACTTTTTACTTTATCGTTTAAAGCACCTTCAGGTAAAAACATCATAGCCCCAGAGGTATCTTTACCAATTCCACCGATCTGAGCAAATACATTCGTCCGTGATACCCCTAAGTAATCTATTAAATAATCTAGCCCCTTATTTTCGGGTAGTAAGTTTTGTAAAAAACGTCTGATATTGACAGAAGGTATGTCATGTCCAAAAGGTAAATGAGGAGATATTGGAAAGCCCTCATCCACCCACTCTTGTTGATAACTCAATGATAAATTATCGCTTTCTCTAGAAAGATGTAATTTACCAACCAGCTTTTGGCTATAAATTATATCGAGCGTATATCTATCAGACCCAGACGTCATTCTCATCCTCCAGCGGTGAGTTAGCTGTGCTATCACTTTGCCATGGCTCAATTGATATCTTTACGCCTAATGCCGAGACAACTTTCATTAACGAGGCCACTTTTACATCAGCACTACCTTGTTCAATATTTATGTATGTCTGCTTTGATATACCCGAAAGTAATGCAGCGTCAGTTTGCGTGATATTGCTTTGTGTTCTCTTCGCTTTAATAACGTCACCTAGCAAAGAAGGTGTGAACGCCCTACTTAAATCTGGGGATTTACTCGCTTTAACTTTCTTTGCCATCACAATCTCAATTTGAACAATGTTTCTATTAAAGTCTAATCTATCAGACTTTAATTTCAACCTACACCATAAAATCAAATAAAGTCTACTTAAAAAGACTTTTACAGTTATAAGACTTAAAAGCCACAATAAAGTCCAATACAATAGACTTTATATGCAAATAATCACAATACCTCTATTAAAGTCTACCTTAATAGACTTTAATAATTTTCAGTATTACTTTGGTCATTAATAATTACATTTATGGTGAAATTATTGGGGGTGATATTCAAAAGGTGAGGTTTGGTAGCCCCTACAGGAATCGAACCTGTAACTGCCCCTTAGGAGGGGGCCGTTATATCCATTTAACTAAGAGGCCACTCAAAAGCTGAGGTAAAGCTTGTAGCTTGTAGCTTGTAGCTTGTAGCTTGTAGCTTGTAGCTTGTAGCTAAAATTATAACGGGCTAAGGCTTTTTGAATCAAGCATTTGTACCAATCGGTAAGGTACTTTACCGATTGGTATTAACAAGCTGCTAATTTAGTTTGGCTGTTGCGAATTGAATCGACTCATTTTTGAGTACAAAGTACGGGATCACTTTTTGCGCGCTAGCAACAACGAGTTTGGAATTTAAATTCACTACTCGGGCATTTACTTCTACACCATTGGTTCGATAAATTAGTGTGCCTGCTAACACATGGCTAGCGATACGGCGCTCAGCAAGCTCTTCTACGTCACGCGACATAACAAAATCACCGCGGGCGGTTACGTTAATCACATCCATCGCTTTAAAATCAACAACCCCATAACCAAACTTTTGTAGTTGGTACATCATAGACTCGGCGATTTGATTGCCAAGTTGCGAGCTGCTTTTTAAGCTTGTATCAAGATCGACAAACGTCGTTATTGCAATACCTAACTCACTTTCTTGCTGCATGGTATCAACTAATTCAAGTGCCATTTGCTCAACATAATTAACCAGCGTTTTGTGATGCTGATAAGGCACAAATAAGCGGTGATTTTCGTTCGTTTGTTGCGACTCTTTTTGCTCGAGCTCTTGCAACATAGCAACGTAATCAGCTTGTGATGATGTGGTGTTAGCCGTGCTTTGATTTGCCTCGCCTTGCTCAGCAAGTAATTGGCAACCTGACAGCGCTAATAATATGAATGCTAAGAAAATACCTTTCATACCTTACTCACTTGCTTGTTTTAGCATTATTCCGTCGCTACGATTGGTGCTATCTAAGGCATCGACCACAGATTGCGGAATAAACCCTTGTGCAGATCCCACCACGGCTTTACTTGCCAAACCAACGATACGAGCATTCACCAGTACCCCGCTTTGATGGTTAACTAGGGTGCCGGCTAGCACATAATTAAAGTTTTGGTCTTGGTTAAGCTCTAAATAATCTCGGCTAAATACATAATCACCACTAGGCGTTACACGCATATAATCGGTCGTTTTGAAATCGACAACAGGTACACCAAAGGTATGCAGTTCGTGAATAAAACTTTCAGCGAGCTGGTTGCCTAGCAACGTGGTTGAGTTGTAGTCAGCATCTAGATACACAAAGCTTGAAACAGCAATAGGGGTTTTATCGTTCACATATTGCAAGTTTTCAACTAAGTCTTGCATGATGCCACGTACATAATGATTGATATTTTTACGAGTTGGCGCTGCGGTAAAACTACTGTTGTTTAACACGGCTTGATTAGTTTGAAATACGCTGTCGTTACTATGCGGTGCAGCCACTTCTCGTTGAGCCATTAGCTGTGGTTCATCGTGCTGTTCAGGTGTATCACTAGCAAGCATCGAAGAGCAACCAAATCCCATAGGCAAACACATACTTAAAATTAAACGTTTCATTAATTGAATTCCTCTTAATATTCGCTTCGATACAACTGACCATTACGCTGCTGTACTTTTTCAGCTCCCCACATAACGTTTATCGGGATCTCTGTACTTGCCGCAGATACAACACGCTGATCTTTTGTATTGACGAGTCGAGCATTCACTATATAGGCATGTTGTTGCCGGGTAAGTGTGCCGGTAATAACAAAGTCAATATTCTGACGTTGGCGTAAGGTTTTTATATCGCGACTAAGTACACTATCGGCCGTTGGCTGCAAATTTAAAGTATTTTCTAATCGATATTCGATAGTATGAAAGCCTAGCTGGGTAAATTGCGTAAGTAAGCTCTCTTGAATTTGCTGACTCAAGCCACTGCCTTGGTCTTGCGCCAACTTAGTCCCCAGGCCATCTGCCATGTAAAAGCTCGTAACAGCAATGCGCGCATTACCTTTGTAAGGGCCTTGAATACGACTTAACTGACTACTTAAATCAGTAACATATTGATGCACTGTATAAGGAGCCATCGGTGATTTTGGCGTTTCTCTAGGGGGCGTTTTTTGTTGCTCTTCGATTAAGCTACAACCCACTAACACTAAAAAAACGAAATAAACTAACAGACGCATATTTGCCATCCTCTTTCAACATGACAAATACAAAGCAATAATTATGCCTAACTATTATTATTGGCGAGATTTACCTTGATAGTCTAGAAACGAGAAACTCTGATACCAATTTGGTTATTTAGCTGTTCCTGGCAGTTGCTCCTGCATTGCTCTACCCTCTGCATCCATACAATCGTCAATAAGTAATTTTTAACGCTGTTAGTTTCAGGCTTATCCCCATGGGTGGTTTCTGTATTTCGAGTTGGTATTTATCTAAGCGAATAAGCCTTTTAATGATAAGTCTGCTTGCTGGTTATAATCGCTACTCAGGCCGAGTATGCGAGGCTGTTAATTATGAAGAGCAAAGTAGCTGCGATTATTATTTTATACAAAAAGTAATAATTAAAGCATCTCGCCAACAAATGTTGCAGTTACACATGACTGACCCATTTTTTTAGCAATCTCACAAAAAGCGCTGGCCTGGCTGTAGTTTTTAAAAGGTCCTGCACGCAGCGCATACAAAGTGACTCCCTTTTGATCACGCTGTTTAAAGCGAAAACTAAGCCCTTGTAAAGCATTAGGATAATCATGTTTTAGCTTCAATACTTGATGACTCACTTTATTCACTGACAAATATAGCCCCAGCTGCACACCTGCAGCTTGATTATTGTCAGTAGCGAGCTCAGGTTGCACTTGCTGCTTAGTGTAAACAGGCTCATCTTGCTCTTGCGTCATCATACACGCTGCCAAAGTTGATAAACTTAAGATAATGAACAAATGCCTAAGAAGAGTAAAAAAAATCATGTAAACGTCAACTCTAAAAAACAGGCATAAATTCTAGCAAACAAAATGCCAACCCAGTTAAAAAGAATTACATTAAAAGTAAACGCGATTATCCGTGTACTTGCTTACGAAGCAATCGATCCCTTGACGTTTTATGGCTTCGCAGTCTGCTTGTGCGTTTTTAAAATACTTGTAACCACCATATTTAAGACGATAAAACGTGTGTTGCTCAACAGTAGCGGTTTCAATATTTAAAATAGGCTCACCTTGAAAAATATTGGGGGCACGCTTGGTCATTTTTTTAACAGAATAAGCGAGTAATGGCTTTGATTGAACCGATGCAAGCTGCACAGCAAAGGCATATTCATGTTTAAACGGTTGCTCAATTAACGTGCTATTCAATGAACCAGCAGGAACTGTTTCAAGCGCTGCGTGTTGGTTAACGAAAGAGGGAGAGCTATCTACTTTTATAATATTTTGACTCAACAATTGCACAAGGTGCAATAAGGGCCATTGTTTAGGGGAAAGAAAAGAGGTTGTCGTATTATTGCAACCTGACACAGTCAAACACGCCACTAGGCATATACTGTAACGTAAAGGCTTCACACAACATTTCATAATCAGAGTTCTTAAACATACCATAAAAAATTTCTTCTCATTCAAGAAGACTCGCTGTTAGCACTTACCTGTACACCAAGGCGAATAAGATCATTTTAGGTATCAAATAAAAATACTAACACATTGTTTTTTATTTAGCGTTTCAAAAAGCGGCCATGAAAAAACATCCACTTCAAGTCTACGTCCTAAAATGGCAAATAATGCAATGAGCTAGGTTTCAACACTTGAGTAGAATAAATTATCAACCAATATGCAATGAAACATTTTAATTACATTCAATCATAACAATGTGTTAGGACAAAGGTATATCAGAAAAGTCATTATTTGCATAATGAACAAAAAATTAGGAAGGTAAATAAACATAAAAAAAGTGCCGTATAGGCACTTTTTATATTATTTTTAATTAGATAGCTTAACTATTTAACAAGCGATTTAATAAAGTCGCTTAATTCATCTTTAAATTCTTCTCTGCGAAGCGCAAATTCAACAATTGCTTTTAAGTAGCCAATCTTGCTACCACAATCATGGCTTTTGCCTTTCATTGAATAAGCATCAACAATTTCTTTTTCCATCAACATAGCAATAGCGTCAGTTAATTGAATTTCATCGCCGGCACCTGCTGGAGTTTTTGCAAGTAGTGGCCAAATATTTTTGCTTAATACGTAACGGCCAACAACCGCAAGGTTTGAAGGAGCCTGATCAACTGGCGGTTTCTCAACCATGTTTAAAATAGCTGCACTTTCGCCTTGCTGAATTTTTGCATCGCCTAGGTCAACAACACCAAATTTGTCTACTTCGTTTTTTGGCACAGGCTCGACCATAATTTGGCTCTCACCTGTTTTTTCAAAGCGTTGGATCATCTCTGCTAAGTTGTCTTTTTTAAGATCGCTTGCTACATCATCAATGATCACATCAGGTAAAATAACCACAAATGGTTCATTACCAATAATCGGAGCTGCACAGTTGATAGCATGACCTAGCCCTTTCGCTTCACCCTGACGAACATGAATGATGGTTACATCTTTAGGGCAAATTGATTGTACCTCAGCAAGTAATTGGCGTTTAACACGCTTCTCAAGAGTCGCTTCTAACTCGAAGCTCGTGTCAAAATGGTTTTCAATTGAGTTTTTACTTGAATGGGTAACTAAAACAATTTCTTTAATACCAGCCGAAATCGCTTCATTCACTACGTATTGGATCAAAGGACGGTCGACAATAGGCAACATTTCTTTTGGAATCGCTTTCGTTGCAGGTAACATTCGCGTGCCAAGGCCAGCAACTGGGATCACAGCTTTCATTGATTTCTCCTTAAATTTTATTGTTCTTACACTGAAAACGGATACTTAATTGCATCGTGACACTGATAACCTACTACTTCAAAATCGTCTTTTGTAACCCAGGTTTCAATGTCTTCTAGTGATTTAATATTTGGGTTTATTTTTAATTCTGGCGACGCGAAAGGCTCACGCTTAAGCTGCACATCACGCATCAACTCCAGTTGATTTTCGTAAATATGCGCATTAGCAATTTTATGGTATGCCTTGCCCGGTTTGTGCCCAGTGATTTGTGCAACTAAAGCAAGTAACACAAAGCATTGTATTTGATTAAAGTTTAAGCCTAGCGGCACATCACAGCTGCGTTGATATGATGTTAAGTATAGAGTATCACCCAACAAAGAAAAGGTATGAGTGTGCATGCAAGGGCGTAAACAGCCCAGCTCAAACTCACCAGGGTTATAAAAAGTGATGATCTCACCGCGATCATCAATACCTTTTGATAAGTTATCAATAACCTTTTTTAGCTGATCAAGGTGGCTGCCATCAGGGCGTTGCCAACTGCGGCCTTGCACACCATATACACGACCCATGTCGTCTTCGCCGCGACGATGCGGGTTTTCGAGCCAAGCCTTATTCTCGTTAGCGTTTGCATTCCAAGTCATGCAGCCAATTTCACGAAACTGTGCAGCGCTATCGTAACCACGCAAGTAACCAAGTAACTCTGCGATTGCAGCCTTATAAAAGCTCTTGCGTGTAGTGATCAGTGGAAACTTATTGTTTGCCACATCATACTCAAGATCGGCATTAATAACGGTTAAACATTTGGTGCCAGTGCGCTTATTTTCAACCCACACACCTTCATCAACGATGCGTTGACATAAATCTAAATACTGTTTCATTGATTAGCTCTTGTTATGCTTTGCTTGCCACGCTGTGTTGCGGCTTTTTATAGGCCCATATTAACAAACCAAGGCCACCGATGACCATTGGCAATGATAAGATTTGTCCCATTGAAATAACGCCTGCGAATAAACCTAAATGAGCATCTGGCTCACGGAAGTATTCAACAATAAATCTAAACACACCATAACCAAGTAAGAACACCCCAGCAACACTGCCCGCTGGACGTGGCTTTTTAATAAACCATTGTAAGATTAAAAACAGCACTAAACCTTCTAAAAAGGCTTCGTATAATTGTGATGGATGACGAGGCTCTGGACCACCTGTAGGGAAGATAAACGCCCATGGCACATCAGTTACTCGGCCCCATAATTCACCATTGATAAAGTTACCTATACGCCCTGCAAGTAGGCCAAGCGGCACTAAAGGTACAACAAAGTCGCCTACTTCAAACAATGACTTTTTACGTGTCCACGCAAATATAGCTATTGCTGTAATAACACCTAGCGTACCACCATGGAAAGACATGCCGCCTTGGTCAATTCTGAATAAATAAAGTGGGTTTTCAATAAAATAACTAAACTGATAAAACAATACATAACCAATACGACCACCGAGTATTACCCCGAGCATGCCGTAAAATAGCAGGTCACTTACTTGTTCTTTTGTCCAACCTGAGTTTGGTTTTTCTGCTTGGCGATTAGCAAGCCACATAGCCAAAGCAAAACCAATTAAATACATTAAACCGTACCAACGTACGCTGAGCGGACCTACCGAAAAAATAACCGGATCGATATCTGGAAATTGAAGAGCCATATAAATAAAAACCTTTAACTGAACACCATTTTAAGCGCAATTATGACAAGTAAGAGCGCAAATACTTTTTTTATTGTTGCCACTGGCAAGTAATGCGTTGCTTTAGCACCTATTGGTGCAATCAGCGACGAGGTAACCACAATCCCCACTAAAGCAGGTAAATATACAAACCCAGCAAATCCATCACTGAATGATGTTAATTGCCATCCAGCAGAGACGTAACCCACTGAACCAAACAGCGCAATGACAATACCACATGCAGCAGCACAACCAATGGCCTTTTTTATATCAACAGAAAAATAATGCAGTAACGGCACAATTAAAGCACCACCACCAATACCAATAAGTCCTGATAAAGCCCCCATTATGGCACATAAAAAGCCTAAAATGGGGCCTGAAGGTAATGGTTTTTCACTAGCCGCTTTAGCTCGGGTTGATAACACCATTCTGAGCGCAATAAACACCACGCTGCCAGCAAATACAAAACGTAATAATTGTTCAGGAATAAAGCTTGCTGCAAAGCCACTGATCAATGCGCCAAGCCCAACCCCAGTCATCACCCAAGGGGCAATTTGCCAAGGCACATTAGCATTGCGATGATGAGCAAGGGCTGAAGAAGTTGAAGTAAAAATAATGGAAGCTAACGATGTTGCAATAGCAATGACTAAAACATGACTTGGATCAGCAACGTTAAATGACACCAGCAGCGCACTAAGAACAGGAACAATAATTAGTCCACCGCCAATCCCAAGCAACCCGGCTAAAAACCCCACTACGCTTCCTAAAATTGCGCAGTACACCATTAAAAGTATTACGTCATGCATAGCACACTCAAATATTCAGTTTGTTATATACATATACTAAACTAATATATATACCCAAACCACCTCAAGATGCGAGTTTCAGTTGGAATTAAAAGCGATTTAGGCAAGGCATTGATTGCAAGTAATAGTGGTTCTATTGTTAAAATCAATAACGCAGTATAAATCGCTTTTAAACCAACCCTTTGGGAGCTTCACAGCACAATTTGACCTCATGATTGCCCTTGGCTTGGGGTGTAAAATAATTCACCCAGTTGATGCTCTATCATGAAGTTGCGCGTTAATCTAAGTACGTGTTTTGCCGTTGGCTGCATTAAACACTCTGCAAGTAACTTTTCCATATCACTGACATTTAAACGTCTGAGCACAAACTTAATTTTACTAATTGATGAATAGTTCATACTCAAGCTTCGATAACCCATAGCAATGAGCAGTAGTGCGCCTTCTGGGTCGCCGCCTAACTCACCACATAAACTAAATGGCAGTTCATGTTGATGACACTCCTGGGCAATTTTTAACAACACCCGCAGCACACTAGGGTGATATGGGTTAAACAACTCGGCAACGCGAGCATTAGAACGGTCAACTGCGAGCATATATTGGGTTAAATCATTACTACCCACTGAGCAAAAATCGACTTTTTGTGACCACTCTTCGAGCATAAATACACTTGAAGGAACCTCAAGCATCACCCCGACTTCTGGGCGTTCAATAGCTTGCTCTGGATATTGCTCACTTAATTCAAAGTATGCTTGTTCAAGCAGCTTTAATGATTCATCAACTTCTTCTGAACCACTGATCATCGGCAGCATTATTTTTAAATTACCTAAACCAATATTCGCTTTTAACATGGCTCTAAGTTGATCTAAAAAAAGTTCAGGGTGATCAAGAGTAACGCGTATACCGCGCCAACCTAAAAACGGGTTTTCTTCTGTTATATTGAAGTAGTCTAATACTTTATCGCCACCAATATCTAAAGTACGCATCACCACAGGGTTCGGGTGATAGCTGGTTAGTACTTCGCGGTACCAAGTTTCTTGATCAGACTGGGAAGGAAACTGGCCTTTTTGCATAAACCAAGCTTCTGTACGATAAAGCCCAACACCGTCGCAGAAAGGTTTATTATCATGCTCGGTGTTTAACTCAAGGCCTGCATTAAGTAGTAAGCTAATGTGCTCACCATCACGCGTTACAGCTTCTAAACTTTGCTCTGCAAAAAAGCGATCATTTAATAGCGTTTCTTGGTATTTAAGTTGGCTATATTCTTCGTGTAACACTTGCGAAGGAGAAATATATAAACGCCCCGCATAGGCGTCTAAAATCATTGGTTTGCCTTCAAACTGCAATAACGGCACATCTTCAATACCCCAAATAGCTGGGATCCCCATCGCGCGGGTTAAAATTGAAGCATGGCTGTTCGCAGCCCCGTTCACACTCACCACCCCTGCTAAATGCCCTTTTGGCACTTCTGCAAGCATTGCTGGTGTCAGCGTACTGGCAATTAAAATAGTATCTTTAGGGTAAGGCTTTGCTGCATGTTCGGTATTCACTAAGTGATGTAAAACCCGCAAGCCGATATCCTTAACATCAACGGCACGTTCTTTGATGTATGGGTCTTGCATGGCATTAAACTGTGAAACAAGCTTTTCGATTACAATTTTAAGTGCACTTTTAGCACTCCACCCCTGTTGAAGCTGGGCTTCAACATTTTGTCCTAGACTTTTGGCATCAAGTAATTGTTGGTACACATCAAATACAGCAAGCGCTTCTTGAGGTATTGAATCGCTAAGTGTCATCGATAAAGTATTAAACTCGTTACGCGTCGCAGCAACAGCTTGAGTGAATAACTTACGCTGAGCGCTGATGTCATCATCTTTTTGTAATTCAATAGACGTAAAATCTAGCTTTGGGATCACCACGAAGGCTTCACCTATGGCAATACCTGGTGCACTTGATACCCCTTTTAGTACTGAGGTTTGGTGTGAAAACTCATCGACGCGTAATATTTCTTTTATTTCTGCATGAGCTAACTGAGAAGCTAGCTGGGCCGAGAGCGTAATTAAGAATGATTCCTCGTCAGGGCTAAAAACACGGGCTAGTTTTTGTTGAACAACAATAACGCCTAAAACCTTTTTCTGGTGCACGACTGGCACTGACAAAAATGCGTTATAGCCTTCTTCATTAACTTCAGGTGAGAGTTTAAAACGAGGGTGAGACTTAGCAAAAGCAATATTGATAGGCTCTTCACGCTGAGCAACAAGACCCACGAGGCCTTCGGTAAAACCTATACGAAACTTACCCACTGCATCTGGGTTGAGGCCTTGGGTGGCCATCAATACAAAGTTATCTTGGCTATAATCTGCAAAATAAATCGAGCAGCACTGTGTTTGCATGGCATCTTTTACCATTTGCACAAAACACCCCAGCGCACTATTCAAGTCCGCCTGTTGCGACACTGCCTCAGCAATTGATCTGAGCGTGGCTAACATGATGCTGCTCCTTTGATTTAAATAAGGTTGCCCTTATCGTTTATGTCGCCAATGATCTTTGTGTTGCTCTCGTTTATTAAACGGCATTGCAAACGGAGCAAACTCTTTCATTACTCGACGATATACATCGCGCTTAAACGAAACAACTTGCCTAACCGGATACCAATAACTCACCCATCGCCAATCATCAAACTCGGGGTGATGAGTTTTAAGTAAATCTACATCTTCATCTTTACAACGAAGTTTCAGTAAAAACCATTTTTGTTTTTGCCCAATACACACAGGACTTGAGTCTCTGCGAATTAAACGTTTGGGTAATTTATAGCGTAACCAATGTTTAGAACTTGCGACGATCTCAACGTCTTCAGGAAGCAAGCCCACTTCTTCGTGTAATTCTCTGTACATGGTTTGCTCTGCTGTTTCGCCGTCATCAACACCACCTTGGGGAAATTGCCAAGAGTGCTGACCATAGCGACGAGCCCAAAATACTTGTCCCTGATTATTGCAAATTACAATTCCGACATTGGCACGAAAACCTTCGGCATCAATCACCTTAGTGCCTCATTTGTAAGTCGATTTTTATTGATTGTTCCACATAACCTGCGATACAGCAAACACTTTACACCTAAGCCTAAATTAGATTGAAAAATTATTTTTTAACAAACATGTTTAATCAAGGTGTTACGAAGTAATTATTATAAAAATGTGCTGTTTGATTAAAATAACTATTTACAACCGTATTTTTATCACCTTACCCACAGCTTGTGCATAACTTTTATAAATCATGCCTAAATTGCAAACAAATCCACAATCCACAGTTGAAATATCCACTTTCTCCACAGAAACTGTGGATAAACATGTTTATATATCTGTATTTATACAAACAACTGTTTAATTAATGAAATAGAAACAACATAAAAAAACAGTAAAACAATTAAATATCAGTTAGTTAGACTAAAACATCGAAAAGTAAAACTGATTATTTTTAGCCCACCCTTAACGTGCGCAAAAAACACCCAAACACAAAGATATCCACTAAGGCACGCATTTGCTATCATGAACCGGATAAATAGACAATCAAATAAACGCCTTATGCGACCAATAAAACCCGCTTCTATAAACGAATTAATGCAACGTGTTGATGCTATTGCTGGCCTCACCCTAGGGCAGCTAGCCGAGCAATATCAGTTCAAAACCCCTGACGATTTACTTCGTGAAAAAGGCTGGACCGGGCAACTTATCGAATATGTGCTTGGCGCAACAGCGGGTTCAAAACCAACACCTGATTTTGAAGAGTTAGGAATTGAATTAAAAACACTGCCTATTTCGTTTAAAGGGAAACCTCTCGAAACAACCTTTGTTTCGGTAACGCCGCTATTAAATGTTACAGGAATGACTTGGCAGCAAAGCACGGTTCGTAAAAAGTTGAATCATGTTTTATGGCTACCGATTTTAGGCGAACGTGAGATACTGCCTTTTCACCGTACCATAGGCAGTGGCTTTTTATGGCAGCCAAGTGCAGAGCAAGATGCCCTTTTACAGCGTGATTGGGAAGAACAAATGGAGCTAATTGCCCTTGGTCGCGTAGATGAAATTTCGGGTCATTTAGGTGATGTAATGCAAATAAGGCCAAAAGCTGCCAATAGCAAAGTGCTGACTGATGCAATTGGCCCGAATGGCCAGATAGTACAAACTTTACCTCGCGGCTTTTATCTAAAAACCAGCTTCACTGGCGAGATCCTAAAACAACAATTTCAGCTATAAAAAAACCTCCCGAAGGAGGTTTTTTAAAGTCTTGATGAGCTAAGCCAGATTACTGACCTTTAACCTCTTTAAGACCGTTGTAAGGTGCTTTTTCACCTAATACTTCTTCAATGCGAAGTAGTTGGTTGTACTTAGCAATACGGTCAGAACGGCTTAATGAACCCGTTTTGATTTGACCAGCTGCAGTACCTACTGCTAAATCAGCAATTGTCGCATCTTCAGTTTCACCTGAACGGTGTGAGATAACAGCAGTGAAGCCAGCGTCTTTAGCCATTTTGATAGCAGCAAGCGTTTCAGTTAATGAACCGATTTGGTTGAATTTGATTAGGATTGAGTTAGCAATACCGTTATCAATACCACGCTTTAAGATCTTCGTGTTAGTTACGAACAGATCATCACCTACTAATTGTACTTTGTCGCCAATTAGTTGTGTTTGGTGTGCGAAACCATCCCAATCCGACTCATCTAAGCCGTCTTCAATTGAAACAATTGGGTATTGCTCAGTAAGGCCTTTAAGGAAGTGGTTGAATTCTTCAGAAGTGAATTTTTTACCTTCGCCTTTAAGGTCGTAGATATTAGCTTCTTTGTCGTAGAACTCAGATGCCGCACAGTCTAGAGCTAGAGTGATATCTTTACCAAGCTCATAACCTGCATTTGCAACAGCTACCTTGATTGCAGCAAGTGCCGCTTCGTTTGATTCAAGGTTAGGAGCAAAACCACCTTCATCACCTACTGATGTAGAGTGACCTTCAGCTTTAAGTACTTTTGCTAGGCTGTGGAAAACTTCAGCGCCCATACGTAATGCTTCACGGAAGTTTGTAGCACCAACTGGCTGGATCATGAACTCTTGAATATCAACAGAGTTATCAGCGTGCTCACCACCATTGATGATGTTCATCATAGGTAATGGCATTGAGTAAACACCTGGTGTGCCGTTTAGGTCTGCAATGTGCTCATAAAGCTCAACGCCTTTAGAGTTAGCAGCCGCTTTAGCCGTTGCTAAAGATACAGCTAAGATAGCGTTAGCACCTAGTTTTTCTTTGTTTTCTGTACCATCTAAGTCAAGCATTACTTGGTCAACCGCTTTTTGGTCAACTGCGTTTTGGCCTTTAAGCGCTTCAGCGATTTCGTTATTGATATAGCCTACTGCTTTTAAAACACCTTTACCTAGGTAACGTGCTTTATCACCATCACGTAATTCAAGCGCTTCGCGAGTACCTGTTGATGCACCAGATGGTGCTGCAGCACGGCCCCATGAACCATCAGCTAAATGTACATCAGCTTCAACAGTTGGGTTACCACGCGAGTCCATGATTTCGCGACCAATCACTTTTACGATTTCTGACATCTTGATTCCTCTTTTCCCGAAAATGGTGAGTTAGTGCCAATTTTATTAATTATCCTTAATGCCATTGGCTTATTAAAACAAATAAGCCGTGCATAAAGCACGGCCTATTTAAATTACGATGACGCTTTTTGGTGAGTATGTGCAGCTGCAACAAACCCTTCAAACAGCGGGTGACCATCACGTGGTGTTGACGTGAATTCCGGGTGGAATTGCGCGGCAATAAACCAAGGGTGATCTTTATTCTCAATAATTTCGACTAGTTTCTTATCTTCAGATAAACCAGTGAAACTTAAGCCTGCTTTTTCAAGCTGCTCTACGTAGTGATTATTCACTTCGTAACGGTGACGGTGACGCTCAACAATCTCGTCACTACCGTACACTTCGCTTACTTTAGAACCAGGTGTTAAATGACACTTTTGTGCACCTAAACGCATAGTACCACCTAGGTCAGATTGCTCATCACGGATTTCAACGTTACCGTCAGCATCTTGCCATTCAGTGATTAAACCAACAACTGGGTGTGCTGATTTAGCGTTAAACTCTGTTGAGTTTGCATCTTCAAGGCCTGCAACGTTACGCGCATATTCAATAAGCGCTACTTGCATACCTAAACAAATGCCTAAGTAAGGAACTTTATTTTCACGTGCATATTTAGCCGCTAAGATCTTACCTTCAACACCACGGCCGCCGAAGCCACCTGGAACTAAGATAGCATCAAGATGAGAGAGTAACTCAGTACCTTTGCTTTCTAAGTCTTGTGAATCAACGTATTCGATGTTCACAGTTAAACGGTTTTTCAAACCTGCATGCTTTAATGCTTCGTTTACTGATTTATATGCATCTGGTAGCTCGATGTACTTACCAACCATACCAATTGTCACTTCACCTGTTGGGTTAGACTCTTGATATAACACTTGCTCCCACTCAGATAAATCTGCTTCTGGGCACTCAAGATAGAAACGACGACATACGAAGTTATCTAATTCTTGTGACTTAAGTAACGCAGGGATCTTATAGATGCTTTCTACGTCTGGTAATGAAATAACAGCTTTTTCTTCAACGTTAGTGAAAAGTGCAATCTTCGCGCGCTCGTTATTTGGTAATTTACGATCAGAACGACAGATTAAGATATCTGGTTGGATACCAATCGAACGTAATTCTTTTACAGAATGTTGTGTTGGCTTAGTTTTAACTTCACCTGCAGGGCCTAAGAATGGCACTAGCGTAAGGTGGATAAACAATGCGCGCTCACGGCCAATTTCAGTGCCAAGCTGACGAATTGCTTCTAAGAAAGGTTGTGACTCGATGTCACCAACTGTACCGCCAATTTCAACGATTGCTACATCGCGACCTTCAGCACCGTCGTATACACGTTGCTTAATGTCGTTTGTGATGTGTGGAATAACCTGAATTGTTGCACCAAGGTACTCACCACGACGCTCACGTCGTAATACATCTTCATAAACACGACCTTGTGTGAAGTTGTTGCGGCTAGTCATCTTGGTACGGATGAAACGCTCATAGTGACCTAAGTCAAGGTCAGTCTCTGCACCGTCTTCAGTTACAAATACTTCACCGTGCTGAATTGGGCTCATAGTGCCTGGGTCAACGTTAATGTAAGGATCCAGCTTTAAAATAGTCACGTTAAGACCACGTGCTTCTAAAATAGCGGCTAATGACGCTGCTGCAATACCCTTACCCAACGAAGAAACAACCCCGCCAGTTACGAAGATAAATTTTGTACTCATGCGAACCCTAGAATATCAGGAATTAAAAGGAATAATATAGAATCAAGACGGGGCGATATTATAGCAAAGGGGCTGCTATCAATCCAGATAAAATTAGCAAATAAGTGCACAAAAAACGAGCTTGGTTACACTGTACCCAAGCTGTATCATGAGTGACTTAGTTTGCTTGCTTTTTAATGGCTTCCCATGCGTTGTCCATTTCTTCAAGGCTAGCCGTTTCTAAACTCTGGCCACGTTCACCTAAGTAAGCAGCCACTTTTTCAAAGCGTGACGCGAACTTAGCATTGGCACTTCGTAATAATTGCTCTGGATCGCGCTTAATATGACGGGCAACATTCACTGTTGCAAACAGTAAATCGCCAAGCTCTTCTGCACTGTGCTCTGAATAAGGGTCGTGAGCCAGCGCTTCTTTTACTTCGTCTACTTCTTCAGCAACTTTATCGAGCGCACCATGATAACTTGGCCAATCAAACCCTAAGCTTGCTACACGCTGTTGAATCTTCTTCGCTTTTGATAACCCCGGCATAGCATCAGGAATGTCTTGCCACAGGCTCATTTGTGGTGAAGCTGCTTTTTCTGCTCGCTCTTGTGCTTTAATAGCCTGCCACTGCTCAGAAAGCTCAGCGTCAGTCAGCTCACTTTGTTCTGCAAAGACATGGGGATGACGACGAACTAATTTATCATTAAGCGTATTAGCCACATCGGCAAAATCAAATAATCCCTGCTCTTTGGCAAGTTGAGCATAAAAGATGACTTGAAACAGTAAATCGCCAAGTTCACTTTTAAGCTCAGTAAGCTCACCTTTTTCAATGCAATCTGCTACTTCGTATGCCTCTTCAAGGGTATGCGGCACAATCGATTTAAAATCTTGTTTTAAATCCCACGGGCACCCAGATTCTGGGTCCCGTAGTTTGGCCATAATCGCTAGCGACTGCTCAATGGCATGTTTATCACTCATTACGAATGACCACGCTTTGCTTCATGGACACCTTCAATTTGGTGTAACTTCGACAATAAGCGGTTGGTGCTTGATAAGTCATGAACTTCAACCTGCATTGAAAACAGTGCAAGTTGCTTATCTTCAACCGTGTTAACGTTCATGTTCAGCACATTTACTTTTTCGTTTGCAAGTACTGAGCTGATATCTCGAATTAGCCCAGAACGATCGGTGGCTTCAACTTTAATGGTTAATGAGTACGAGCCGTTTACATCGTCTGACCAGCTTACTGATATCACTCGCTCTGGGTGTTTATCACGTAGTTTTTCGAACGAATCACAATCTTCACGGTGAACCGCAATCCCTCGGCCTTGGGTGATATAACCAATAATTTCATCGCCTGGCACAGGTCGGCAGCATTTTGCTACGTGGCTCATTAAACTACCTACCCCATCAACAACGATACCGTTTTTATCGCCGGTGACACTTTTCGGCTTTTTAAACTTAATTTGTGGCTCGTCATCATCACGGTCACTAATAAAGTTTAATAACTGATTTAAACGAACATCCCCAGCACCAACAGCCACCATTAAATCTTCAAGGCCACGCAAATTAAAGCGCTCAATTGCTGGCGCCAGATCTTTAGTTGTTAGGTCTAACTTTTGTAGCTCAGTCTCTAGAATTTCTTTACCCGCGCTTAAATTTTTATCTCGGTCTAGTTGCTTAAACCAATGATGTATTTTAGAGCGTGCACGCGACGACTTGATATAACCTAGTGATGGGTTTAACCAATCACGACTTGGGTTGGCCTGCTTTTGAGTTAAAATTTCAACCTGATCCCCGGTACTTAACTGGTAAGTGAAAGGCACAATTTTGCCAAACACTTTTGCACCAATACAGCGGTGACCTACATTTGAGTGAATGTAATAGGCAAAATCAAGCGGTGTCGCACCCAGTGGTAAATCATAAATATCGCCTTTTGGTGTGAACACATAAACGCGGTCTTCTACTACTTGGTTTTTAAGCTCTTCGGCTAAGTCACTGCCATCAACAACTTCTTCTTGCCATTGCAGTAGTTTGCGCAACCAGCTAATTTTTTGTTCATAGCCCGAACCTCGCCCTGGTAACGCTCCCTCTTTATACATCCAGTGCGCAGCTACACCTAACTCTGCATCTTGATGCATTTCGCTAGTACGAATTTGAATTTCGACGGTTTTACCTTCAGGGCCAAAAACCACGGTATGAATTGACTGATAGCCGTTTTGCTTCGGTGTTGCGATGTAATCATCAAATTCTTTATTCAAATGACGCCAGTTGGTATGCACAATACCTAATGCGGCATAACAATCTTGCAAGCGTTCCACCACAATGCGCATAGCACGAATATCAAAAAGCTGATCAAACTCGTAGTTTTTCTGCGCCATTTTTTTATAAATGCTGTAGATATGCTTAGGACGGCCATAGACTTCACCTTCAATGCCTGCTTCAGCTAGTTTTGACTTTACTAAAGCAACCATATTTTCCATGTAAGCTTCACGAGCAAGGCGCTTATCATCAAGCTGTTTTGCAATGTTTTTATAGGTATCTGGGTGCAAATAACGGAACGATAAGTCTTCAAGCTCCCACTTAAGTTGACCAATCCCTAAACGATTAGCCAGCGGAGCAAAAATATCACGTGTTTCTTTGGCGGCAATAACGCGCTCTTCTTCACTTGCGTCTTTAACATCACGCAAGTGACATACTTGTTCTGCGAGTTTAATCACCACGGCGCGCACATCTTCAACCATGGCTAATAGCATACGGCGGATATTATCGATTTGTACTGTACCTTTACCTTGATGGGCTAAGGTACTAATAGTGGCCATTTGGCTGACGCCGGTTAGTAATAACGCAACGTGATTACCTAACTTTTCGGTGACTGTCTCAATTGAGATTTTTTCGGCTAAAAAGTAAGGGGTCAAAAATGCGGTTGCCAGCGAATCAGCGTCTAAGTTCAGCTCGGCTAAAATTTCCACCATTTCGATTGCGGTATTTTCACGTTTTGCATCGTCACAATGCTGGCACAAATCATGAGCCTGCTTTAATAGGATTTGTTTATCTTCTGTTAGCGCTAACAGCTCGATACGGCTGGCAAAATCACTCGGCTTTGTAAGCTGATGTGACTGTCTAGTGGCTACCATAGTGCGCTTTACCTCCTGTGAAATAACGCCATCGTTTCAATATGCCCGGTATGCGGGAACATATTCATTAGCCCTATTTTCTTAATGCTAAAGCCTGCTTGTAAAATAATCGCACTGTCACGGGCTAAAGTAACAGGATCACAAGAGACGTATAAAATCGTTTTAAACTGGGTTAGTGGTAACTGCTCTAAAATGGCCATCGCCCCAGTGCGTGACGGGTCAAGGACTAACACATCAAAATCATCACTAAACCAAGCTGCTGATTTCATTGGCTGTGTTAAATCAAAACAGTAAAAATCGGTATTCGACAAAGAGTTAGTTTGCGCATTTTGTTTGGCTAATGCAACCGCAGAATCAACACCTTCAACACCAATAACATATTTAGCATACTTTGCCATTAATAATGAAAAGTTACCAATACCACAAAACAAATCCAATACCTGCTCATGACCTTGTAAATCAAGCCACTGTTTTGCTTGATGCAGCATAGCTTGGTTCACTTGCGGGTTAACTTGAATAAAGTTCTCAAGGCCAAACTCAAAACGTAAATCATAAGCTGGTATCTGGTAGTACGGCATTGGATGGTCACTGTGATCAATTTCACCACTTTGTGATTGCCACACAACACGCCAGCTATATTCATCACACGCCGCTACAACAATGGCTTTTAACTCTGCATTAATAGCTTTGGTATGCCTAATAACCACAAAGGACGCATTATCAGCTTCACATAATTGTAAGTGACTAATACTGCTCAGACCTGAATGGCTGTTGATAAGAACATCAAAAACTGAAAAAACGTCTTTAAAAGTGCCGCTTAGCACATCACAGTTTTCAATACTCACCAATTGCTTAGAACCCTGAGCTCGATACCCTACTCGCATTTTTTTGGCGGCTTTGTCATGCATTACAGCAATACGCGCAGAGCGACGATAATGGTGCTCTTCACTAAGCAGAGGTGCTTGCCAATTTAAGTCATCAGCTTTGGCAAACTTGTTAAACAGCTGGCTAACCGCAGCTTGCTTCTCAACCAATTGTTGCTCTGCATTAAGGTGTTGTAACTGACAACCACCGCATACCTGATAATGTTGGCAAAAAGGAGTAACCCTATGCTCTGAGGCTGATAGCACTTTTTTACAATCAGCACTGGCAAAACGTGCCTTATCTTCTATCAACAGTGCTTTTACTTCTTCGCCCGGCAAAGCACCATTAACAAAACAAACTTTACTCCCTTGTTTAGCTACGCCTCGACCTTGATGATCCATAGCGGTGACAGACAGGGTTAGCATTTTTTGTGAAACGGATTTCTTTTTGGCTTTGAAAATCTGTGCCATTGGGCAACACCTTAATTATTGATAAAGCGGAAGTAAGTATATACTCTTAAACAACGATAATAATGATAACAACATTCTTTATGACTAAATTTGGCTTACGTGACTCAGTCTTAACTCTCACTTTAATACCGACTGTGATCATAGGCTTGTTGCTGGGCGGTTATTTTACAATAAATCGTTACATTGAGCTCGATGAAATTTTATATCAACAAGGTGTGACAATAATTGAGCCGCTGGCTATAGCGGTTGAACAACCCTTGCTCAAACGTGATAAACCGCTATTAACACGCCTAGTTAGTCATACCCATAACAAGCACTCCCCTGCTATTCAATCAATTGCTATTTTTGATGAGAACAATGAGCTTGTCATTTTTAGTAAATATCAAAGTGAGTTCAAAGAGTTTATAACCGATAACTCAGCGTCACTAGACGGTATTATTGTCAAAAATTCAGAGCACTACTTAACGTTTAAAACTGCCATTGTTAATCATAGTCGCCAAGATTCGATTTGGAACCACCATAGTTATCAAGCTTCATTGGGGACTGTGGTTATCATGCTCAACAAACAACAGGCTATCATTGGTCAGCAACGCGCACTGCTCATAAGTGGCATTGTCATTATTTTAGCGTTAGTGCTGGCGACTATTTTGGCATTTAGACTTACCCGTATGTTTGTTCAACCACTTAATAAGTTAGTACTTGCTACCGACAGATTAATAGAAGGTAAAGTAGATACCGGTCTTGATAAAAAAATGTTTGGAGAGTTTGAGTTACTCAGAGAAGGCCTTAATACGATTTCGCAAACCATGGTCATGCAACGTGACGAAATGCAAAAACACATTGACCAAGCAACCTCTGATTACCGCGAAACACTCGAACAGTACGAAACCCAAAATATCCAGTTAAGTATCGCCAAAAAAGACGCGCAAGATGCTAACCGAGTAAAATCAGACTTCTTAGCCAAGATGAGTCATGAATTACGTACGCCTTTAAATGGTGTAATTGGTTTTACACGCCAGCTTTATAAAACCCCGCTAAATAAGCATCAAAAAGATTATCTTGATACCATTGAGCTGTCGGCTAACAGTTTATTGACCATTATTAGTGATATTTTGGACTTTTCTAAATTAGAAGCCGGTGCCATGGAGCTAGAATCAATGCAATTCCAGCTGCGTGACAATATCAATGAAGTTTTAACTTTATTGGCACCGAGCGCTCATGAAAAGCAACTTGAGCTATCAATTTTTATTCATCCACAAGTGCCTGATAACCTGACCGGTGACCCGACTCGCTTTAAACAAATCTTAATTAACCTGTTGAGTAACGCGATTAAATTCACTGAAAAAGGGTCGATTAAAGTGGATGTTGGCTACCGCTTGCTCGATGAAGAGCGCGCCTCAATTTTGGTCTCAGTGACTGATACAGGTGTAGGTATTCCTATGGATAAACAAGATGCGTTATTCACACCATTTGGCCAAGCAGACTCAAGTATTACCCGAAAATTTGGTGGTACTGGGCTTGGTTTAATCATCACTAAACATATTGTTGAAGCGATGAACGGTCGCATAACGCTTAACTCAGCTCCTGGCAATGGCACCTGCTTTACATTCAATGCGGTATTTAGAACGCCAAGTAATATAATTACCAGCGACTTACCTACTCAATCCTTAATAAATAAACGCGTGCTTTATTTAGAGCCACATGAGCACTCTCATCAAGCAACATTGTCGTTATTGAATGAATGGCAAATGCGAGTGACTGCGTGCACAGATGAAGAAAGTTTCTTAAACGAGATCAATAAAGATTTCAGCTATGACATCTGTATTATTGGCCATACTGCCACAATAGATGATATGCAGCAGCTGAAAAGCTACGTGAAAGCAGTTCGCCCTGCGACTGATTATTTATATATTATGCTCAATACTGTGTCACATAATATGCGTGAGGCATTTATTGGTAGTGGTGCTGATGCATGCCTTAGCAAGCCGCTTAACCACCGTAAACTGTGTGAAATATTGGCTGCACCTTATCGCCTTGATCACCCAGTACATAATATTGAACAGGGTGACGAAAAGCTTTTACCACTTAAAGTGTTGGTCGTTGATGACAATGACGCTAACTTAAAGCTTATTTGTACCCTTCTGGAAGAACAAATTGAGTTAATTGATACCGCCCATAATGGTTCTCAAGCCTATAGCTTAAGCAAAAGCCATAAATACGATTTAATATTTATGGATATTCAAATGCCAATCATGGATGGTATTACCGCTTGTAAGCTTATTCGCGAATCATCACTCAATGAAGATACACCTATCATTGCAGTTACAGCGCACGCTTTGGCGGGTGAAAAAGAGCAACTGCTTAAAGATGGCTTTAAAGGTTACTTAACCAAGCCTATCGATGAAGATATGCTAAAACAAATCATCAGCGATCATAGCCCGCAATCACCTATTAATCGTGAGCGAAGTAAAGCAGCTGCCGTTCATTCGGAGCCACCATTTGAAAGCGCTCGTCTTGATTGGCAATTAGCACTACAACGCGCAGGCGGTAAAGAAGAACTAGCACTTGAAATGCTTAACATGCTATTACTGAGCGTGCCGGAGACCTTGCGCCTGCTCAATGAAGCTATAGAAAAAGAAGATTGCGAACATGTACTTAGCATAGTACACAAGTTCCATGGCGCATGTTGTTATACCGGCGTACCAAAACTAAAATCACTTGCCGAAACTCTCGAAACAGCATTAAAAGGCGATTGCGATTTAAATTACATTGAGCCTGAACTGTTTGAGTTAATTGATGAGCTTAATAATTTGTTAAGCGATGCAGGTATGGAAGAGCAATAAAAGTTAGAAAGAATCTCAAGGAAGATAAATGTTTTTTATTTCATTTTTTGTTTTTGTATCGCTATCGTTCGTATGGTGCATAGTTTGTCATAAAAGGCTTAGTGGGATGGCAAACGATTACGTAAAGAACAATTACGCAGAACAATGGCAAGAATACGAGAGTAAAGCCCAATTAATGAAGGCAAAACCTAACTCGATGGTTTTTCATTCAATTAAAAAAGGTGAATTGTCGGCCGTAGATGATGATGTTTTAAAAAGCTTTAAGAAAAAACATCAATATTTAGTGGCCCTACTCTGTCTTTCGCCTTGGCTTTCTTCATTACTTGCACAATTTATTGTTTATCTGAGTAAATAAAAACGCGGTGGATATCACATCCACCGCGCTCAGTATTCAAACTTGCCAGCGCCTATAAAAGGGCGGCAGTTCAAAGCTTATACCAATTCGCTTAATTGAGTAGCCTATTTTGAGGCAATAAAACCTCGTAGATAGCGACAGGTTTAATCCCTCAAAATGATTAATATTATTGCGGATTAGTATTAAAGCCTTGCTTCAATCATTAGGCGTTTCATATCGCTAACGGCTTTTTCTAAACCATCAATCGCTGCACGGGCAATTATTGCATGACCAATGTTTAACTCATAAATTTCTGGCATTGCCGCAATTGGTTTTACATTGTGATAATGAAGACCATGGCCGGCATTAACGATTAAACCTAGGCTATCAGCATATTGTACGCCGCTACGAATACGTTCAAGCTCCGTGTGAAGCTCTTCGTCATTCTCAGCATCGGCATAAGCACCTGTGTGAATTTCAACGTAAGGAGCATTACACGCTTTTGCAGCGTCAAGCTGCGCGTTGTCGGCATCAATAAATAACGAAACCTTAATTCCTGCTGCTGTCAGCTTTTCTGTTGCAGCTTTTACTTTTTCAAAGTTACCTACAACATCAAGGCCACCTTCTGTGGTGAGTTCTTCACGTTTTTCAGGCACTAAACACACATAAGCAGGTTTCACTTCAAGGGCGATGTCGATCATTTCATCAGTGACTGCAATCTCAAGATTCATACGTGTTTGAATCGTTTTTGCCATCACATATACGTCACGATCTTGAATATGACGACGGTCTTCACGCAAATGAATGGTGATACCATCTGCACCAGCATGCTCTGCAACAGCAGCGGCATGCGCAGGATCTGGGTAACTCGTGCCACGCGCTTGGCGTAAAGTGGCAATGTGATCAACGTTTACACCAAGAAGAATATCTTTCATTTTTTTACCTGTTTAAAACAACGATTCAAGGCTGAGTATCAGCCTATTTAATAAATAACTCACGGCTTTTTAATGGCTTTTTACCAAGTAAAGGCTTGAGTAGGTATCGACTTAATTGCTTAGCCATATATAACACATCAGGGGCGCTAAAGTCATGAGCCGCTATGGCATTTAATTGCTTTCCTGAAAAGCCACTATGGGGGTCGTCATGCAACAAAAAACCGTATTCAGCAAAGTACTGATAATTTGCTGCATCGTTTATTTCATCCCCTTGCGCATCAACGCTAAAATCAACACCGTAACCTAGCATCTCTAGCAGTTGAAACTCATATGAGCGCAGCACCGCTTGCAGGCTTTTAGTGGTCGATAACTCGTGTAAATGCTGTTTATAGAGATGATAAACACTTTCCATCGGCTCGTTGATTGGTACGATACGATTGGTTAATTCGTTCAAATAAAAACCACAATATAACTGGGTGCCAGTTAACATACTTTGCCCGCCATGGGGCTCAAAACGAGTGATGTATTTTAAATCAGACTTACCGCTGTATTGTACAAGCAGAGATTGGAAAGGTTGCAGTTGAGCTTTATGTTTAGTGGCCTGGCGACCACTAATACGAGCCAACATTCTCAGTTGACCAACGCCTTCTACCAGCATATCAAGCATAACTTGCGAGTCACTAAAAGGACGTCGATGCAGCAAGTATGCTGTGTAGAATTCGCTATCCATGGCGTGTAAGCTTTACTTAGTCTTCACCATAGCCAAGGCTACGTAGCGCACGTTCATCGTCAGCCCAACCAGATTTGACTTTTACCCAAAGTTCTAAAAACACTTTGTTATCAAGCATTTCTTCAAGGTCTTTACGCGCTTCACGACCGATAACTTTTAGCTTTTCGCCCTTGTTACCGATCACCATACGTTTTTGTGTTTCGCGCTCAACCAAGATAAGGCCATTGATTTGCCAAACACCATTATCGAGCCATTTAAACTGTTCTATTTCTACCGTGACAGAATAAGGTAACTCATCACCCATAAAACGCATCAGCTTTTCACGGATAACTTCTGCCGACATGAATCGCATAGAGCGATCTGTCACGTAGTCCTCAGGGAAATAAAACTCGCAAAGAGGAAGACGCTTAGTTACTTCAGCTTTGATTAGTTCAATATTTTTACCCTGCTTAGCAGAAACAGGAATAATACCAACAAAATCAAACTTTTCGCCCAAGAACTGCATGTGTGGCAGCACAAGATCGCGATCTTTTACTTGGTCGATTTTATTCATTACCAATAACACCGGACGACCACTTTGGCGCACTTTGTTAAGTACCATCTCATCGTCTTCGTTCCAGTGTGTTCCTTCAACCACAAAAATGATCAGTTCTACATCACCAATTGAACTTGATGCTGCTCTGTTCATTAAACGGTTAATGGCACGCTTTTCTTCTACGTGTAAACCCGGAGTATCGACGTACACAGCTTGGTATTTACCTTCGGTATGAATACCCATAATACGGTGACGTGTAGTTTGCGGTTTACGCGAAGTAATCGACACCTTTTGCTCAACAATGTAGTTAAGTAAGGTTGATTTGCCCACATTTGGACGGCCTACAATGGCAATCATCCCGCAGTGTGTATCTAACTCTGCAGGTGATTTAGAGATTAAATCATCAAGATTCATTTTTAAGTATCTTTAAGGCTTTTTCAGCGGCTTTTTGCTCTGCTTTACGACGCGAGCTACCCACTGAGATAATGCTATCCATCCCTTCAACAATACATTCAACCGTGAATGTTTGATTGTGCGCTTGGCCCTTTGTATCAATAACAGTGTAGCCTGGTAACGATAGTTTGCGCGCTTGTAAGTATTCTTGAAGTAATGTTTTCGGGTCTTTTTGGTTCAAACCTGGCGAAATTGCATCAAGGCGAGACTCATACCAGCTTAAAATAAGCTCTCCACATTGTTCAATGTTTGAGTCTAAGAACACCGCGCCAATAATCGCTTCAACAGCATCGGCAAGGGTTGATTCGCGGCGAAAACCGCCACTTTTCAATTCACCTGGGCCTAAGCGTAAGTAATCGCCCAAGCCAAATTCTAGGCCAAATTCAGCCAAGGTTTGTCCACGCACTAAGGTAGAGCGCATACGGCTTAAATCACCTTCACGTGCTTTTGGAAATTTATTATAAAGCGCATTAGCAATCACAAAACTCAAAATTGAATCGCCCAAAAACTCTAAGCGTTCATTATGTTGACCTTTATGACTGCGATGCGTCATTGCCTGCTCAAGCAACGCTTGATCAGTAAATGTATAACCTATTTTATTGTATAACTCTGTTACGTTTTTTTTCATCGTTACTGAATATTACCTAGGCGTTCAAAACGAACACCAGTTGGAACCCAGCTTGGTAAAAAGTCATCTGGGCCATTTTCAAATTCAAAACTCATCCATATAAAGACGGCTTTACCAACCAAGTTTTCTTTTGGTACAAAGCCCCAAAAGCGACTGTCTTGGCTATTATCACGGTTATCACCCATCATAAAATAATGATCGGCAGGAACCACCCACTCATCTGAGCGAGTACCCGGCTGCTGATAATAGCGGCCTTTCATTTCAGGCGCTTGCGGGTTAATCAAGATATTATGATTGACTGTGCTTAGACCTTCTTCTAAACGCACCAAATTCATTGAACCTTGTTTGAACTCATCGCTATTGAGGATTTCCATATCAATTTTATTGTATTCATTACACAGCAACTCACCCTGTTGCGTAGCACCTTCTTCACATTTTGGCTGAATATAAAGGTGCTTGTTGCGATAAACAATCTTATCGCCAGGTAGACCTATTGCTCGTTTAATGTAATCAACACGCTCATCAAGTGGGTATTTAAATACAACAATATCACCACGCTCAGGCTCGTTTACATCAACTAGCTGACTGCGCCAAACTGGGTCTTTAATGCCATATGAGTACTTTTGAACAAGAATAAAGTCACCCACAAGTAAAGTTGGCATCATCGAACCAGATGGAATTTGAAACGGTTCAAAAATAAATGAGCGGAAGATGGTGATTGCCGCAATCATCGGAAAAATTGATTTAGCCGTTTCAGTAATACTTGGCTCAGGCGCAATTAATGCAGCGGTTTCTTCATCTAAATCACCACCTGCGGCATTTTGAGCAAGGGCAATTCGCTGTTGACGCTTCGGCGCAAACATAAAGTGGTCAATTAACCAAATTAAACCTGAGCCAAGTGTTAACAACACTAAGAAAATTGAAAAATAACCCGCCATGCATTAATTCCTATATCTACTTCTTATTATTTACCAACTTTAAGGATAGCTAAGAATGCATCTTGAGGAACTTCAACGTTACCTAATTGCTTCATTCGCTTTTTACCTTCTTTTTGCTTCTGTAGTAGCTTTTTCTTACGGCTCACGTCACCACCGTAACATTTTGCGATTACGTTTTTGCGTAATTGCTTAACTGTTGTACGTGCTATCACATGCTGACCAATCGCTGCTTGAATCGCAATATCAAACTGCTGACGTGGGATCAGATCTTTTAGCGCTTCCGCTAACTGGCGACCACGTGACTGCGCAATATCACGGTGCACAATAATAGCAAGTGCATCAACACGCTCACCATTAATTAGTACATCAACACGCACCATGTCTGAAGCTTGGAAATGCTTAAAGTTATAATCAAGTGATGCAAAACCACGACTTGTTGATTTTAACTTATCAAAGAAGTCCATTACTACTTCAGCCATCGGTAATTCGTACGTCACCGCAACTTGCTTACCATGGTAGCTCATTTTAGTTTGCATACCACGCTTTTCAACACAAAGTGTAATTACGTTACCCAAAAACTCTTGCGGAACTAAGATGTTAGCTTCAACAATTGGCTCACGGATTTCAATAATATTGTTTACCGGTGGTAGGTCAGACGGGTTATCTATTTGTTTAGTTCCGTCTTTTGTTTCTACTTCGTAGATTACTGTTGGCGCAGTAGTAATAAGATCAATGTCGTACTCTCGCTCAAGACGTTCTTGAATGATTTCCATGTGTAGCATACCCAAGAAACCACAACGGAAACCAAAACCAAGTGCAGTTGAGTTTTCTGGTTCGAAGAATAACGACGCATCGTTCAAGCTTAGTTTATCAAGCGCATCACGGAATGATTCATAATCATCTGATGAGATTGGGAACATACCAGCATAAACCTGCGGTTTAATGCGTTGGAAGCCTGGTAAACGCTCAGGGGCAGAATTACGTTGAAGCGTAATAGTATCACCAACTGGTGCACCGTGGATTTCTTTAATACCCGCAATAACAAAACCTACTTCACCGGTTTTTAAGATACCCGTGTTGGTTTGTTTTGGAGTGAAAATACCCACTTTATCTGCGATATGAACTTGCTCATTCGACATGATCTTAATTTTATCGCCAGAGCGTAATTCACCGTGTTTGATACGTACCAATGATACAACGCCTTGATATGGGTCAAACCATGAGTCAATGATTAGCGCTTGTAGTGGCTTATCTTTGTCGCCTACCGGTGGCGGAATATCTTTAACAATAACTTCTAATACTTCTTCAATACCAATACCTGTTTTAGCACTACATTGCACTGCATCTAGAGCATCGATACCGATAATATCTTCAATTTCTTCAGCTACACGAAGAGGGTCGGCTTGCGGTAAGTCGATTTTATTTAGAACTGGAATAACTTCTAAGTCCATTTCGATTGCTGTGTAGCAGTTTGCTAATGTTTGTGCTTCAACACCTTGGCCCGCATCTACAACCAATAATGCACCTTCACAGGCTGCAAGTGAACGCGATACTTCGTATGTAAAGTCAACGTGTCCTGGAGTATCGATGAAGTTTAACTGGTATGTTTCGCCGTCTTTAGCTTTATAATTTAGTGTTACACTTTGCGCTTTGATGGTAATACCACGCTCACGCTCAATGTCCATTGAGTCTAACACCTGCTGCTGCATTTCACGGTCTGTTAAACCACCACAAACTTGGATAAGACGGTCTGAGAGAGTCGATTTACCATGGTCAATATGGGCGATGATCGAAAAATTACGGATATGCTTCATAAACTGGATTCTAAACTTCTATATAAATGGACTAAGTGTATAAAGCGACAATTTTACATTTAATTGGCTTTAATCACCATCTATTTGAGTGAAAGGAATAGTAATTGGGTGAATTTTTATTACTTTTATATCGTGCTTGAGGCTCTTAACCCTTGATTTTGCTATTGCATAGCCCGTTAAGCCACCAATCACGGCTGCTAAAATTTGCCAGCCCTCAGGTAATGAAAAAGCGGCAAAAGCGATTAAAGCAAATCCCAAACTGAGTAAAAGTGGCAACATATACACAGCCATCGCATGTTTAACTAAATGACTATCATCAAGTGCCAAGGTCACTTTTTGACCGACTTTTAACTCAGAATCAAAGGTATAGGGGAAAGTTTTTTTGGCTGTTCCAAACAGTTTAGCGAATACTTGCGAGCCACATCGACCATTACAGCCGGCACAGGCCTGTTTTTGCTCTGCTTCTAAGTTCGCTGTCGTGCCTTTAACCGACACGACAGTGAGTGTTTGTTCAATCATAATTTAAAGAGGTCGCGCTACCGACTCAGCTATAGCTTTGGCTGTCATAGCAGGAATATTACCAACAACCGATACATCAAAGCCACCGCCATTGTGAACATAAACCGTCGTTGCACCCGATGATAGTGCACCACTGGCTCGTTTGCCTGGTAAAGGTCTTTGAATAAACACAGATACTTCCACAAAACCATCAGAGTATAAGTAATAGTCTGTTAGTTCATTATTTAAGTCTAATTTGTGGCGATCTGACTTTAACAATTTGAATCCATCTGGCAACCAGCCAATATTCCAATTATTGCCAGCACCTTCAGATGCATTTTCAATCTCAGTGGTTGGCATAGCAGCAGGAAAACTACGGTTTTGCATTTCAAGTAGCATTGGCGCTGGCTGCTCGGTCACACTTATGTGAGTTAACTGTAATTGCTCCAACATTTCGCCTTTATGATCAACATAAGCAGACTTAAGTAGAAGCGATGATTCGGTATCAATCCAAATCCAGTAGTTAAATTTATGCTCATCTTTTGATTCAATACGCACTAACTGCGCTGAGCGACCTGCAATACGTCCTTTACCACCTAGCACAAAATCATAATGTGCACTTACGCGTTCAATATCTTTAAAAAGTACTTCAGGAATAGGCCCGGCAATAGTGTCGGTTTTGATAGTATAAGGCTGTGAGTGAGGCTCAAAATAAGTAACTTGTCCGTTGACTCTTGCCATCTCAAGCCCTGCACCATTAAGCAAGCTCAAATGTTCAAGCTCGATATCACCTTGTTTAGCATGCAACCAACGATAAGGTTCCATGGTTTGGCCTTTAACAACGACAAAAGATGCATCAAAGTTGCGGGTATGAACGGCATCAGCCATATTAAGTAATAATGCTTTGGCGGGGTTTTCATCACTGGCAAAAGCCGGAGCCATTAATGCCAGTGACAAAATAAAAGTAAACACTTTCATTTAATTAGTTTTTTTCCTCTTCTGCGTTTTCTGCAGTTTGTGAACTTTCCAGAGAATAGGCAACACGTGCTTGACGCTGATGCTCAAGAACTAATGCCCCTATACGCTGCTGTTGTAATTCACGTAAACCTTGCTCTGCGTTTTCAAGTGCAGGCTGTTCTGATGAATAGCTAACAGGTGACGCAACCCCCGTTAAAGGTGTTGTTTGTAAAAGTGGAATGTCACTTTCTGGTGATTCGGTGTTCTGCGGCAATGTTTGTACGCCCACAATCGCAAACATAGCAACACTTGCAGCAATTGCCACTTGGGCAAATGGACGACGCCAATTAAATGCTACAACGTTATCTGTGCCTGTTGCCGCCACGATTTCTTCGCTTTTTGGTGCTGTTGTTTTATTCGCGAAATCAGCGTAAACAGGTTCTTGCTCAAGTGATTCTGCCACTGCGTCTGCAATGTCGAAATTAAAAGCGTTATTATTTGCCTCAGCACGCATTACGTCACCGATCATCGCGTAACGACCAAATGTTGCTACATCGTCGTTAGTGATCGCTTGATCAGTTAACTGCTGCTCGCCGTCAAGTAACGCGGACAACTGCTCATTATCCAACTTGTTAACGTCTGCTTTTGTCATACTAAGACTCACCTATTAATGGATTCAATTTATTATCAATCGCCTCACGGGCACGAAATATACGCGAGCGTACCGTTCCCACAGGGCAATCCATAACCACGGCTATTTCTTCATAGCTCATCCCTTCAATTTCACGAAGGGTTATCGCGGTCTTCAGATCTTCAGGCAAACTATCAATCGTATTAAAAATTACAGCACGTACTTCGTCACTTAATAACAGGTTTTCAGGTGATGCGTTAGAACGCATAGCATCTGCACTGTCATAAAATTCGGCTTCTTCAGCATCAACATCGTTTGCGGGGGGCTTTCGGCCCTGCGCAACCAAGTAATTTTTAGCACAATTTACGGCGATACGGTATAACCAAGTATAAAAGGCGCTATCACCTCTAAAGTTAGGTAGAGCTCGATACGCTTTAATAAACGCCTCTTGCGCGACATCAGCGACATCACCTTGGTTCGACACATAACGTGAAATCAAACCCGCAATTTTGTTCTGATATTTTCTAACTAATAGGTTGAAGGCGTTTTTATCTCCTTGCTGGACCCTTTTAACTAACGCTAAATCCAAATCCTGCTCGCTCATTCGAGCCGGTACTCCTCTGTTTGATTCTTGCTTGCTATTCATATACTCGCCATTGTTTACACAAACTCTGACTGCAGCATGAATATAAAAGTTCAGTTTAAAATGATTTTTTTATAAAATAGCATGCAAATAAATTGAGTCATACCGATCTTATTACACAATAAGTTCAAATACTGCTGTTAAATCAACGGGTACATAAGTTCACTGTGAATTAAATAAATTTAAACAAACAGCCTAAAGTAGACTGTTTATGTGACCTAAAACCTAATAAGATTGGTATAACATATTAAAATGACTAATAGTGTTACTGCAAATATGGTACATATACGTATACCACATAAAAAAATATTTGCTCAAACTTTTGGCACTACTAGCCGAGCATTGTAACCGCAAAGACCACAGACATGAACCAAAATAAACATCACATTACTGATGTCGCTATCATTGGCAGCGGCGCCGCTGGCCTTTCTCTTGCTTTATCTCTTGCTAACCATTGCAAGGTCACTGTACTAAGTAAAGGTGCACTGACTGAAGGGTCAACCTTATATGCACAAGGTGGCATTGCCGCGGTATTTGATAAAAAGAATGACAGCATTGAATCTCATGTTGAAGATACACTCGATGCGGGTGGTGGTTTATGTGACCGAGATGCGGTGCATTACACTGCAAGCAATGCTAAGACGTGTTTGAAATGGCTAATCGAACAAGGTGTGCCTTTTGATATGGAGTTTGACTCAAAAGGTAAAGAGCGCTTTCATTTAACTCGTGAGGGTGGCCACAGTCATCGCCGTATTTTACACGCTGCAGATGCCACTGGTCGCGCAGTGCAAACAACTTTAATTAGCCAAGTACAAGCCCATCAAAACATTACCTTGCTAGAAAACTATAATGCGATTGATTTAATCAGTGATAAGAGCCTAGGTAAAAAGGGCAAACATATTCATGGTTTATATGTATGGAACTGTGAAGAGAAAAAAGTCGAAACAATTTCAGCCAAATTCGTTGCACTTGCCACTGGTGGAGCCAGCAAAGTTTATCTATATACTTCTAATCCTGATGTATCAAGTGGCGATGGTATTGCCATGGCATGGCGTGCGGGGTGTCGGGTTGCCAATATGGAATTTAACCAATTCCACCCAACTAGTTTATATCACCCAGAGCTACAAAACTTTTTGATTACCGAAGCAATGCGTGGTGAAGGTGCATATTTAAAACGCCCCGATGGCACCCGTTTTATGAAAGATTTTGATGAGCGTGAAGAGCTTGCTCCTCGCGATATCGTGGCTCGTGCTATCGATTTTGAAATGAAGCGCCTTGGTGCGAACTGTGTCTATCTTGATATTAGCCACAAAGACAAAGACTTTATCATTGAGCACTTCCCTACCATCTATGCAAAATGTTTAAGTGTGGGCTTAGATATTACTAAAGAAGCCATTCCAGTGGTTCCGGCTGCACACTATACCTGTGGTGGGGTGATGACTGACTTTAATGGCCGCACAGATTTAGACAACCTTTATGCTGTTGGCGAAGTCGCTTACACAGGCTTACATGGTGCTAATCGCATGGCGAGTAACTCGTTACTTGAGTGTATTGTGTTTGCCCATGCCGCAGCGAAAGACATCTTAAGTAAAATCGATGCAAGCCCAGCCCTTGAAGCCCTCCCACTATGGGATGAAAGCCGCGTCACTAATTCAGATGAAGAAATCGTCATCACTCATAACTGGCATGAACTAAGATTATTTATGTGGGATTACGTGGGGATTGTACGCTCAACTAAACGCTTAGAGCGTGCCCTTCACCGTGTGGAGTTACTACAACAAGAAATTCACGATTACTACGCTAACTTCAGAGTGTCTAATAACTTATTAGAGCTTAGAAATCTCGTGCAAGTAGCTGAGCTGATAATTCGCAGTGCCCTTGAGCGTAAAGAAAGCCGTGGTTTACACTACACTATTGATTACCCAGAACAAAACGACAATCCAACACCAACAATACTGACCCCTAAGTCGGTTGCTGCACTGCAATAACAGCACGTTTCAAACGCGAAAAATAAACGTCTTCTACACTGGCTGCTGAAATAATCAGCCAGTGTGACTGATAAAACCCCTCAAGCCTGAGCACTACGTAGTTTGCAAAGATATAACTTTTCGGACTTATCTCGCCTTGCAATTGAATGTTATCACTCACAAATCTTAACTGTGAGTATTCTAAAATAACTGTGCCGTTTTCAGGATGTGCTTGTTTTGCTTTTTTAAAACTAATAATGCCTGCAATCAGGCTAGATGAAATAGCAAATATTTGTGTAATCAAGGAGTGGGCGGTAAGAAAGAACGTGATAGCAAGAAAACAAAAAAAGACCACAAATGGTTTGTGGTCTAGTTTATTATTTTTAACGACAAACCTATACACGAACTCGGTCTAAAATTAACGAGACCATAGTGTTTAGTTCTGGATCTTTACACTCTTCATGCCCCATGAACCATGCGAACAAATCAGGATCATCACTTTCAAGTAAGCGTTGAAATACAGCTTGCTGCTCTTTGCTAAGTGAGTCAAACGCTTCTTCAACGAATGGCATGAATAAAACATCAAGTTCCAACATACCGCGACGGCATGCCCAACGAATACGTTCTTTACTGTGAATTTCAGTCATTTTAAACCTCGTACTTATTTGTCTGCAGTTTAACAAATTGCCATCGAATAAACAGCTATTTAAATTGCTACCCTAACTAAGTTATCATTACCTCTCATTCATATCGTAAAGAAGGTTTTTATGTCGACTGTTTACGCATGTCCTTTATCTTATTCGCTTATCAGCCTAACTGGCAAAGATAAGCTGTCTTACCTTCACGGACAAATTACTCAAGATATCAATAAGCTCAACAAAGATAACTTTTTATGGGCTGGACACTGTAATGCCAAAGGCAAACTTTGGGGTGTGTTTAGACTTTTTGAGCATCAAGATAGCTACTACCTTGTGGGCACAAAACCTGAAGTTGAGCAGTCACTGGTAGAGTTAAAAAAATATGCGGTATTTTCCCAAGTAGACATTCAGCAAAGTGAAAAAGCGCTTATTGGCCTAATTGGTGATGACCTTAATAATACACTTAAATCACTCAACATTGAGTTTGATGAGGAACACAGTGCCGTTGACTTTGCTGGCGGTAAAGCATTAAAACTTGCTGATAACCGTGTTCTACTGATGGTCAATAACGACTTTTGTTTACCAGACGAAGTCACGGCCCTTGATGATGATGCACGTTGGCAACAAGCTGCAATTGCAGCTGGTGAGCCATCTTTAAATAGCGACGCCATTGGCGAGTACGTACCACAAATGGTGAACCTACAAGCACTAGGTGGTATCAGCTTTAGAAAAGGTTGTTATACAGGCCAAGAAACAGTCGCTCGCATGAAATATCTGGGCAAAAATAAACGCGCTATGTATATCGTTGCAGGCACAGCCGAAGGTCAACTTGATGAGCTTGAGCTCGAAACCAAGATGGGCGAGAATTGGCGTCGTGCAGGCAAGCTAATTAGCCAAAGTTATAATCAAGATACGCAAACATTAATGGGCCTTGTTGTGCTGCCAAACGACAATGAGGCAGGCCAAGTGTTGCGTGCTAAACACCTCCCTCAGGTTGAGCTATCAATTCAAGCTCTGCCTTACTCTCTCGAAGATGAATAAATAGGAAAGACTATGATCGTAGCAGCAAACAAAGTGGTAAAAATGCATTATTCAGTATTGGATAATAACAAAAACACTATCGACAACTCTTTCGATGGTGAACCACTGGTGTTTATCGTGGGCACTGGCTACCTAATTCCAGGCCTAGAGGATGCGCTACTAGGTAAAGAAGCCGGTGACACATTTAGCGTAACTGTAGAACCAGAGCAAGGCTATGGTGAACGTCATGATGACTTGATGCAAGCTGTGCCTAAGTCGATGTTCGAAGGAATGGAAATCGAAGTTGGTATGCAGTTTCGTGCGACAACTGATGCCGGTGATCAATCAGTAATGATCATCGAAATCCAAGATGAAGATGTGATTGTAGATGGTAACCACCCTCTTTCAGGCATCACTCTACATTTTGATGTTGAAGTACTTGAAGTACGCGATGCAACAGAAGAAGAGTTGGCACATGGTCATGTGCACGGTGAAGGCGGTTGTGGTCACAGCCACTAAACCATGACTATAAAAAAAGCGCCATTGGCGCTTTTTTTATATCTGCTGTGTGCTTATTCGACTACTTCTTCTGTATCCACAGAAGCGTCTGTCACAGGTTCTGCAACATGTTCTTTAAGCGCAGCAAGTAAGCCTTCTTGGTCATTGGTTCCTAAGCGATACTTTGTACCGTCTTTCATAGCAAGCTCTACTGCACTGAACCCAGAGACACTGTAAACCCACCCATCATGTGTAATACGCAGGCCTATGCCATGTCGAAATGAGTTACTTACTGCCCGAACAGATTCAATCTCATCAAAGGTAACTGTTTTACCAAATACACCCGGACCGAATGCCCAGCTTACGTTTTTATCACTCACCTTGATGGTTAAACCATGAAACAAAAAGGCCACCAGCACTAAGATAGCACTAAACACCATGAGTGGAATATCTGCACCAATTAAATTCCATGCTAAGGCAATAAAACCGCCAATCCAGCCTAAAATAACAAAAATAAAAATAGCGTACTGCTTATGTTGATACATACTGAGATATTCTCTTAAAAGCTATAAACAAAGGTCGCACTCAGCTCAGAATCGTACTTGAGCTTTTCTTCTTCCGGTTTTGAGTTATAGCGATACATATAAGTAAATTTGAGTGATACATCACCCATAATTTTGCTGATCAATGAGGTTTCTGATTTTAAACGCGAGTTTAATCCCGACAACGATTGTTCATAACTGACGTCTTGATTAAAGCGAGTGCGAGCAGAGACCGTACGCTCCCACTGCAATGCCATTCGAAGTAAGTAACCTGTTTTTGTTTCATCTTCTTCTGTGGCTGTCTCTTGATCTGCCACTGAGCGATACAAACCGGGTCCTACGTCAATATCCACCTTATTTTTACTACCTTGATAAATACGATTTCCGTATCCTGTCGCAACGGTGCTTTTAAATTCTAGACCACTAAATTTGTCTCGTTCGTAATCACTATAAATAAAGAATGATTCGTTTTTGACATTCAGCTTGTAGTTGCCTTGCCCAGATACAAAGATACGATCCGCAGACACTTCTTCAGTTCCGGTTTCATCGTTACGATCACGCTTATACAGGGTGTCGAGCTTAAATTGATTACGCCACTTTTCAAAGTCTTGATAAAGGTTACCTTTAAGTTTGAAGCTGGTTGAATCTGTATTACCACGACTTACCATAAAGCCAAACTCAATATCACCATAAAGCAACTCACCTTTATGAATTTTATGGATCTCTTCTTCTGATAATTGCCCGTATTCATGAAAGTCTTCAAACGGATCAACAGCAAAAGCCTGCCAACTACTAACGAGCATGGCGGCTAAGGTAATTCGTTTTAGGGTATTAAAACAATTAAAAGTAGAGTCAAACATCAGCTGGCGCGTTATTCGCTATCTTTCCAAAGTATGTGGCAAAACGGAGCATCTTTATCTCGGCTAATTAAAATCTTGGCGAATAAAATATCTTGGTTTTCAAATTCAAGTCCAACTAAGACTTGTACAAACAGCTCAGGTTCAATTTCTAGTGCAACAAATTCTTGCCACTGCTCATCAGGCTCACCTTCTTCAATAAAACCCAACTCTTCTCTGTGTTCATTAAAGTCAGCAATATCCTGCTCGTTCAAATTATCAGGTGCTAACTCTAAAAAGATATCATATGCCTGATGTGTTACTTCTTCTTCACTATATAAACGTGGACCTGCCATTGTTCAAACCCTCTGCGCATTCGGATTGCGTTAATCGGAATATGATAACAAACCTATTTTCTTTTTTGCCAAAAAAAAAGCCAGGTTACCCTGACTTTTTTGTTATTTTTTATCAATTATTAATCGCGAGCTGACTCACCCTTGATTTTTTCGCGCATAGATTGCACTAAAGTATAAAATAGCGGCACTAATAAAGTACCAAAAATTGTGGCGGCAAGCATACCAAACAACACTGTGATACCAAGTGAAATTCGGCTTCCTGCCCCTGCCCCACTGGCAAATACCAGCGGTAGTACACCAAGCACAAACGATAATGCCGTCATCAGTACAGCTCTAAAACGTAACTTGGCTGCATTTAATGCCGCTTCAAATATAGTTTTTCCTGCAGCCCGCTCTTCCATAGCAAATTCAACAATCAAGATGGCAGTTTTGGTTGAAAGACCAATTAGCAGCACTAACCCCACCTGTGCATAAATGTTGTTTTCCATACCAATTACGTACAGCGCAAGCATGGCACCAAATAGCGCCAGCGGTACCGCAGCAATAACCGAGAAAGGAATTGTCCAACTTTCGTATTGCGCTACTAAGAATAAGTAAACAAATACCACTGCTAAGCCGAACAAAATCGGAGCCATGTTACCGGCTTCAATTTCTTGCTTCGATTGGCCTGCCCATTCGTATACATAGCCCGTTGGCAATTGATCAGCCAACTCTTGCATTACTTTAATAGCATCACCACTTGCATAACCCGCCGCTGGTTGTCCGCTAATGCTGGCACTACGATATAAGTTAAAGTGCGTTAAACTTGTAGGGCCAAGAATTGGCTCAAGTTTAGCGAGTGTTGTGAGCGGCACCATGGCACCTTCATCATTTCGTACATAGTAATACTGCAAGTCTGTTGGGTTCTGTCTAAATTGGCTTTCTGCCTGCATGATCACTCGGTAAGTACGGCTAAATTGATTAAAGTCATTAATATATAATGAGCCTAATTGCGCTTGTAGCGTCAAGAAAATATCACTCAATGCGACCCCTTGTGCTTTCGCCTTATTACGGTCTACCTCTAATAAGTACTGTGGCACATTAGCCCTAAAGGTACTGTATACATTAGAAAGTTCTGGTCGCTGGTTTGCTTCATAAACAAGGCCATTTAACACTTGAGCAAGCTCTGCTGGCTCACGCCCTTCACTGTCTTGTAATCTAAACTCAAAGCCTGCACTAGTGCCAAGCCCGGGTATTGAAGGGGGGTTAAATGCCATGATTTGCGCATCTGGCATTGCCCAGAACTGCCCCATCAAGCGGGTTAAAACCGAACGTAAGCCAAGCTCAGGACTCGTTCTCTCTTCCCAATCTTTGAGTACCACGATACCCAAAGCGTTGTTTGAGCCTGCACCACCAAGTAATGAAAAACCAGACACCGCAATAAAATCGGTTGCAGCTGGTTCATTTTTCACAATATCGCCCAACTTGTGCATCACATCTTGGGTACGGCCACTTGCTGCAGCATCTGGAAGTTGCACATCTACAAACAAGAAGCCTTGATCTTCTGCTGGTACAAAGCCCGTAGGAACGGTTTTCACCAACCACCCAGCAGCTGCAAAAATAACCACGGCAAACAGTGCCATTCTTGCTGTACGTTTTAGGATAAAGTTAATAACTTTACTGTAACCATTGGTTGAGCGCGTAATGATGTTTTCAAATGGTGCTAACCATTTAATAGGCTTCATGGCTTTTTCATTAAGCAGTAATGCACATAATGCAGGACTCAAGGTTAATGCATTAACGGAGGAAATAAGCACTGCAAACGAAATCGTGACAGAAAATTGCTTATAAAGCTCACCCGTTATCCCTGGCATAAAACCAACAGGCACAAACACCGCAAGCAGCACTAAGGTCGTTGCTACTATTGGCCCTGATACTTGCTCCATCGCCTTTGTGACCGCTTCTTTTATTGGTAGCTTTTCTTCTTTTAGTATCCGCTCAACGTTTTCTATAACAATGATGGCATCATCAACAACAATACCTATTGCGAGTACCAAGCCAAATAAAGTGATCAGGTTAATGGAATAACCCATCATCATCATAAAAGCAAAAGTGCCCACTAAAGATACTGGAATAGCGACCGTTGGAATAAGCGTTGCGCGCCAGTTTTGTAAGAATAAAAAAACCACTAAAATAACCAAGCCAACAGCTTGAACCAGAGTAACCACCACTTCTTCGATTGAACGGTTAATAAATTCTGTGGTGTCATAAGGAATCGAATACTTCACACCATCGGGCAATTGTTTTGCAAGCTCTTCCATTCGTGCTTTAACATCGTTAGCTACTTGCGTCGCATTCGCTTCAGTCAATTGGTAAATTACAATAAACGCGGTGTCTTGCTGGTTTAACTTTGCGGTGGTGCTATAACTTGCCGCCCCCAGTTCAATGCGCGCAATATCGTTCAAGCGCACAAAGTTACCGTCTTTATTTGAGCGAATTATGGTTTGACCAAACTCTTCTGGGGTTTTTAAGCGCCCTCTTGCTTGAATCGAGTATTCAAACTGCTGACTAGGAGCCGATGGCGCAGCACCTAATTTACCTGCGGCTACAATAGTATTTTGTTCTTGCAATGCAGCCCGCACTTCAGCCACAGTTAAACCAAGCGAAGCCATACGATCTGGGCGTAACCACAAGCGCATTGAATAGGTTTGCTCCCCCATAACTTCAGCAGAAGCAACCCCGTTAATACGCCCTAACGGTTCAGTTAAGTAGTTAGTTGCGTAATTGCTCAAGAAGATTGCGTCAATATTTTCCTTATCAGAGTAAAGGTTAATACCGAGCAACATTGAACTAGACTTTTTCTTAACCGATACACCTTGGCGCTTCACTTCCTCAGGTAAACCTGACTCCGCCAGTGCAACTCGGTTTTGAACATTAACTTGAGCAATATCAGTATCTGTACCGACCTTAAAGTACACCGTAATATTCGCGGTGCCATTGTTCGATGAAGTGGATTCTATGTACATCATATCTTCAACCCCATTGACTTGCTCTTCAATGGGTCGCACAACAGACTCTTCAACGATCTGCGCACTTGCGCCTGGGTAGCTGGCAGATATCTGCACTTGTGGTGGTGTTATTTGCGGGTACATATTCACTGGCAATAATGACATTGAAATTAACCCCGCGATGGTAATAACAATCGATATTACCAAGGCAAACTTAGGACGAGATATAAATGTTTTACTGATCATATCTCACTCCTAAGAGTTAGCTTTGCTAGTGATAGTGCCCGTTGTCGGATCGACTTGCTTTTCTACCGGTTTAACCTCAGCGCCTTGACGCACTTTTTGTAAACCTTCAATAATGACTTTTTCACCAGCCTCTAAGCCTGACTCAACAACCCACATAGCATTAATGCGTCGACCTAATTGAACAATTCGCATAGCAACTTTGTTTTGATCATCAACAACAAGTACAAATTTCCCTTGTTGATTTTCCTGCACAGCGACTTGTGGGATCAGCGCTAATTCTTTTTTATTTGTGCTTTCAACAATTAAGGTTACAAATAAGCCTGGCATCACGATCCCCTCAGGATTATCGAACGCAGCTCTTAGCTCTACAGTGCCGGTGTTTTGGTTAATTTTTGTATCTGCAAAATCAAGCACACCTTTATTTGGGAATGTTGAATTGTTAGGAAGTTTAAGAGTTAAATCGATAGGTACATCTTGCGGGTTGCTCTCACTAGTTTGATGCTCTTGACGATAACTAATGTAGTCCCCCTCTTCCACCTGAAAACTAACATAGATAGGGTCAACATCTGTCAATTCAGCAAGCTCATTTGATGATGGGCCAACAATATTCCCTACATCGTAATTCACTTTACCAATGCGCCCTGTAAATGGAGCATGTATTTCGGTGTAGCTTAAATTTAATTCTGCTTTTTCAAGTTCAGCTTCAGTTGCCTTTACAGCTGCTGTTGCTTGTTCGAAATTAGTGGTTAATTTATCTAGATCAGACTGAGAGATAAATCCTTCAGAGGCGACTTCTCGGCCACGCTTTAAATCGCGTTCAGCTGAACTCGCTGCTGCAATTTTACTTTTTAGATCGGCTTTTACTTTAGCCACTGTCGAGCGGTATTCAGACGGGTCAATACGCAGCAGCAACTGGTCTTTTTCAACAGTAGAGCCTTCATCGAAGTGACGTTCTATTAACTCACCTTCTACACGAGCTCTAATTTTGACTTCTTGAAACGCTTCGGTTCGTGCTACAAATTCACGATAGTTGCCGATTTCTTTTGTAGAGACATTAAACACAGAAACAGCCGGAGGCGGCGTAGCTTGTTGTTTTGCTTTATCATCTGAACAGCCAACCAATGTGGTTGTTAATGCTACAGAAATTGCAGCAAAAGCCAAAGAACGAGATGATTGTTTAGTTATGCGAGCTGTTTTGCGCATCAGCATATATATACTCCTTGTAGCGCGACTTAAAGCTAAGTCTAGTCGTGTCATGGGATTTTGCGAAAGTATCTAACTAATCACAAAATCAAACTAGCTATGAACTAGCATCTTTGTTTTAAAAATATACACCAATTTGTAACTAAATATATGACAAGGTTACCCATTTTTGGAAAATATAATGATTCCTTGCGACACATCAGCAATTCTTTACTTAGTTGTAATTAGCTCGTAAGCTCTAACAAACAGGTCAGAGGAGTTACCATGATAAAACTAGAAATAAAACAACAGGTCGCATGGGTAAGCCTTGCTCGTCCCGAGAAACAAAATGCACTCAGTTTTGCCATGTTTGTCGAACTTGCAAACGTAATCAAAAAAATTAAACGCGATCGCAGTTTACGCGCTGTGGTTATCTCTGGCGAAGGCGACCATTTTTGCTCTGGTCTTGATGTTGCTGCGGTGATGAAAAAGCCGAGTAATATCATCAAGCTGTTATTCAAGTGGTTACCAGGAAACCAAAACTTAGCGCAAAAAGCGGTGTTAGGGTGGCAAGACTTAAGTATTCCGGTGATTGCAAAAGTGACCGGACATTGCTTTGGTGGCGGTATGCAAATCGCACTCGGTGCTGATTACCGCATCGTCGATAAAAACGCTAAATTAGCGATTATGGAGGCGCGTTGGGGCCTGTGTCCTGATATGGGGGCAAACGTAGTACTTGCAGGCTTAATGAAGCGCGACCAAGCACTTTGGTTAGCAAGTCATGCAGAGCCTATATCAGCTGAAGACGCTAAAGAATATGGCTTGATTACGCAACTGACTGATGATGTCGATAAACAAACCGATGCTGTCCTTGAAACCTTAATGGCCCGCTCACCAGATACGCTTGCTGCAATTAAGCGAATTACCCAGCAAAGCTACCGCTCACAGCAGCGTAAAATCCTCGCTAAAGAAACCTGGAGTCAAATTCGTTTACTGATGAACCCTAATACCAAAAAGGCGATTGCGAAGGCAAAAGGTGCAGAGGATATCCAGTATAATAATGCTAAATCATGGTAAGCTAAAGTCGCATAGTACAACTTACAAGGGTATGATGTAGTTGTACTTTATTCGCAATTATTCACAATCATGAAATACCTTATCAGTAGTGCCATCATCCTTGCTTGTTTAGCCATTGCTAAATATTTAACGGCTTTGTTTGCAAGCACATTCCCTGCACCATTACTTGGCATGGTTTTATTACTCATTCTTCTTTTAACAGGCTTAGTTAAAGAGCAAGATTTAAAACCCTCAGCGACCCCATTACTGAACTTTATGCCGCTGTTTTTTATTCCTGCAGGCGTCGGTATTATTGAGCATTTAGGAGTTATTAACGAACACTGGTTACTCCTTCTTACCGTGTTTATTATTGTTCCCCTGACGAGCATTATTCTCATTGGCTCACTATTCGCCTACTTTAAGGGGCGCGAAAATGACAGTTAGTTTATGGTGGTTGAGCATTCCTTTAACTGTTTGCCTTTTCTTGGTTTTACGTTTTTTAAACGCTAAAACGCAACATGCAATCAGCAAAGCTTTAACTAACCCAGTGTGCTGGGCAATCGTGTTAGTTTCTGCACTGTTAGTGGCACTAAAACTCCCATATGAGCCTTTTGCCAAGCACAGTAAAGTTTTAAGTTGGTTTTTAGAGCCTGCTATCGTAGCTTTAGCATTACCGCTTTATCAGCAATTTATACATGTCAAAAAAAACCTGTTATTGATTCTAATTAGTTGTAGCTTAGGTGTGATCAATGCAACAGTGGTTGCTTCATTTATTTGTTATTTATTCGATGCGCCTGCACAGCTAAGCGCCTCACTCGCTAGTCTATCGGTCACTACGCCAATAACGTTACTTGTTACAGATGCTCTTGGTGGTATTCCCTCTTTGGCAGCAGCTATGGTGATATTCATTGGTGTGCTGGGAGCCATATTTGGTAATTTGATTTTCTCGCTGATAAATATCCGCAATGCGCAAGCAAAAGGTGTTGCAATCGGCACGGCTTGTCATGCAATAGGCACTGCATCATTAATTGTAGAGCAACCTAAAGCGGGGGCATTTGCCTCAGTGGCAATGGCATTAAGTGCACTACTGAGCGCTATAATAGTGCCGCTACTCTATCCTGTTATGCAATATGTTCTGGTATAGTCAGCATTAGCAGTAACCTTGTTAGGAAAACATATGATTGAGTCTGAAATACAACAAGTCGAGAAATACTACAATCTGATCATGGAATATTTGGTCACCTACAGCATGCAAATTTTAGGTGCCATATTAATTCTCTTCATTGGCTTATGGATAGCGCAAAAAGTGTCGAATATGGTTGCAGGTCTAATGCAACGTCACAATATCGATATCACGCTGACTAACTTTGTCAGTAATGTCATCAAAGTATTACTGATCATCATGTTCTTGGTTATTGCCCTTGGCAAAATTGGCATCAGCGTAACCCCTTTTGTCGCAGCGATTGGTGCCGCATCACTAGGTGCTGGTTTGGCGCTACAAGGCATGCTGTCAAACTATGGTGCAGGCCTTGCGATTATTGCAACAAGGCCTTTTGTTGTGGGTGATACTATCGAAGTAAAAGGTGTCAGTGGGCAAGTTAAAACCATTGAGCTTGGTCACACAATTCTAATAAACGAAGAAAAAGTCGAAATCACCATTCCTAACAAACATATTGTTGGTGAGATTTTACATAACTCGTTTAGCTATTCATTAGTTAAAGGTGAAATAGACATCGCCTATGATGCCAATGCTGATCTCGCTATTGAGCTTATTGAAAAAGTGTTAGACGAGCATGAACTAGTTAGTGATGCTCCTCATGCACAAGTCGGTATTGAGCGCTTTGCCGACAGCGGTGTTACCTTGAGTTATCGTTATTGGGTGCCAACCACCAAAATTATTGAGACTAAATTAGCGGTCAACCGCAATGTATTTAAAGCAATTCAAGGGGCGGATATCGAAATACCATTCCCGCAACGAATTGTTACCCTCAATCAAAATAATGAAGAAGGCGCTTAATAGCGCCTTTTTTGCAGCTCGTCGACAGACATTGTGTTTACTTAAAAGACTGTAGTACAATTTGAATGATAACAATTACTATCATCAATTAACGTCGAGCTATTTTTACCATGAGTAAACGTCTTTGGTTCCAACTGCATGGTTGGTTTTCGCTTCCTGTATGGGTGCTATTTTGCTTTATTTGTGTCACAGGCACTGTGTCTGTGATAAGCCATGAGCTCACTTGGCTCACCAATAGTGAGGCACGTGCAAACAATCCTAACGACTTACCAGCATTGGGGGTTGATGAAGTTATTAATAGCGTTGAAAAAGCCTATCCGACTGCCGATGTAATGAGTGTACTCACTTACGAGCCTTACCTGGTTAATGCGGTTATTTTCACTGATACCGATAAGCCATACGCGGTAGCCTACGTCAATCAATACACAGGTGAAGTACAAGCAGTTAATACAACAATATCGTTTATCGAGTTTATGCGTACCCTGCACGGCTGGCTGTTCTTCCCTTGGCAAGAAGGTTACAGCGTTGGGTACTACCTCGTCAGCGCCATGGCTTTTGTAATTTTAGGCGCACTAGTAACTGGTTTAGTGATTTATAAAAACTTTTGGCGTGCCTTTAGCCAGCCAAAACTGCGTTTTAACCAAGGCAAAAAAACCTTTCTAAAAGATTTACATACCCTAAGTGGCGTTTGGTCAATTTGGTTTATGGCAGTAATGGCACTCACTGGCTTGTGGTATTTAGTTCAAGCCATCATGTGGCATAACGAAATTGACATTGAAGAGCATGCGCCGCTGGTGGCTGTGTCAACTTTACCTGCGGATAAACAAACACCGCCTACCGATTTAAAAGCGGCATTGGCTATTACCAAAGAAAAATACCCAGATTTCAAACCTAGCTATGTGATGCTGCCAGAGCATAACCGTGGCATGTTTAACATAATGGGCAGTGGCGATACTATTTTCTACGATAACTACGCCTACTCAACGTCAATCAATCCTTGGACTGGCGAAATTGCAGCAAGTAAAAGCCCAGAAACCATGTCGGGAATTCTTACCCTCTCGCATATCGCTGATCCACTGCATTACGGTAATATTGGCGGTCTGTGGACAAAAGTTATTTGGTTTATCTTTGGTTTGATTTTAACTGGTATGTCTATCACTGGCTTTATGATGTATGCCGCAAAATTAGTAAATAACAAACCTGTAAAAGTGCGCCAAGCTGCGCCAGTAAATAACGTTCAGGAGGCAAATTAATGGCTCGTTTACAAGCAACTTGGTGGCAACGTAAAAAGTATATTTTGCATGCTGTGGTACTGGCTTTGCCTGTTTGGTTTATTTATCAATCATTGAACCCTCAGTTTCCTGCTCTTTGGCAAGAGCAGCAAGCAGGCGAATTTAAAATCGCTCCAATGCCGCTAAATGAAGATGCTCCTTACTCACACCACAACGAATACGTTAAAGACTTCTTTATTGCTTTTAATCAAGGTGACATAAGCAATATTCGTCAGGCGTATTTAAATATTGGTCAGTCACCTTTGCCACTGGCAGAGTTTGCAAAAGATGAAGAAGGCATAATGCATGGCACCAATCACGGTCAGCATGCCCACGCGATAGCCCCTAAAACTATCTCAGCAGATGATAAACTGTGGATCACCATACAAACTTGGCAAGGCCAACTGCATACCCTCAAATGGGATATTCCCACTCAGTTTATTACTCAATAACATCCGAAAAGCCACTCAGTGAGTGGCTTTTTTGTATCTCAGCTAAATACTCAAGTCCCTTCCTAAATAGTTAAAGGTAAAATTTTTGTTAATTTTATTACCGAAAAACTTTACAAAAATAATAATATAATAAAGTATTATAAATAGTTTACATTTACACCAATGCTCTTAATTGGGTTACTCGCTGTAGATCAAACCTAATCCAAGGAACAGAACACACAAGGAAAGCTCAATAACAATGATTTGGAGACACTATGATACTTTCAAAAAAAGCGCTCGCTACGCTTAGCTTTGCAACAATACTGATACTTCCCAGTGCTTATGCGCTTGATAATGGCGTATATACAATTAAATCAAAGTACAGTGCTAAGTTTGTTGAAGTAGAAAGCGCGCAAACCAATGATGGTGCAAATGTTAGTCAGTGGGCTGACACTAATCACGACACCCAGCGCTGGTTAATTACCAATGTTGGTGGTAATAATTATTCAGTTATTAACCTGAACAGCGGTAAGGCCCTTGAAGTGTATGAGTGGTCAACAGCCGATGGTGGCAATGTTGTACAGTACGAATATGCTGATCTCGCCAGCCAACACTGGCAAATAAATGATGAAGGAAGCGGCTATTACAGCTTCATCAATGATCACAGTGGTAAAGCGCTCGACTTATATGAATTTAATGGCAACGATGGCGCAAATATTAGCCAGTGGAGCTACAACGGCAGCGATGCGCAGCAATGGCAGCTAACCAAACTTGCCAATGTTGAATCAACCCCTTTTGATCCATCAACAACCAATGGCGCAGCAGATCACTGGCCACTGACTGGTAGTTTAGTCACCCATGATCCGACTATTGGCTATGAAAATGGCACCTGGTGGATTTTTCAAACTGGCCCAGGAATTTATGGTAAATACTCAAGTGATGGTGTGGCCTGGAATGATGCTTTACCTGTTTTTCCTAATGGACTTGCTTGGTGGGAGAACTATGTGCCTGATCATGATGGAATTGATGTCTGGGCGCCTGAATTAAAACGCTACAATAATCGTAGCTGGCTCTATTATGCCATTTCGACCTTTGGTTCCCGAGTCAGTGCTATCGGTTTAGCATCAGCCAGCAGTGTTGCTGCAGGCGATTGGCGTGATGATGGTTTAGTGATCAACACCACCAATAGCAATAATTACAACGCTATTGACCCCGATCTTGTGGTGGCAAAAGATGGTGCACCTTGGCTAACATTTGGCTCATGGAACTCGGGTATTAAACTAACACGTATCAACCCAATAACGATGAAACCATTTGGTCAAATTTACTCATTGGCAAGTCGTTCAGGTGGTATTGAAGCGCCCACGATTATCTATCGCCAAGGTTACTACTACTTATTTGTATCAATGGGTAAGTGTTGTGAAGGCACTAACAGCACCTACCGCATTGCATACGGTCGCTCTACCGATATTCGCGGCCCTTATCTAGATAAAAATGGCAATAATATGTTATCTGGTGGCGGTAGCATTCTTGATACAGGTAATAATCAATGGGTAGGCCCAGGTGGGCAAGATATTCTAAATACCGATGTGATTGTTCGTCATGCCTATGATGCCGGTGATAATGGCAGACCAAAGCTTCTCATTAGTACTCTTAACTGGGATGCTAATGGTTGGCCTAAATACTAGTTCTCCCCACTAAGCGCGTGCAAACGCGCTTTATTAAAACCTTTCAAAAATACTACGAATAAAGTCAGAATTAAGAATCTGAGTCACAGCCCCACTACACCATAAATAAGCGCGTTGTAGCGGATATCCTTTAAAGATCCAACGCTTACGAACATGATTAAAGTCGTGTAAATAATCCGCCTTTGTTTGCGGTAACGAATCATTGGCTAGCTTCTGCCATGCTTTATAAACCCCACTCATATCGGCACCACGCATAAAACGCTGTAACCAGCGCGGAAACCGTGCAAAGCGAATCGCTGACTGAAAATCAATAATGTAAGGCTTGCCATCTGTTGAACAAATCACATTTCCCAAATTACGTAAATCGAGGTGCACCACGCCGCGGCGGTGCATTTTTGCTACTAAGCGCTCAAACTCTTTAAAGAACTGACCCGATAAATGCTGCTGTTGCATGGCAAGCTGGCGAAGTGGCGTGCCTTCAATAAAATCATAAGCAATAGCAATTGATGACAAACGACAAAAGTTATCGACCACTCCATCTACGTCTTGCAGGCGTGCCAGCCCCTTGTACTCTTGATTGATAAAAAGCGGCGCGATGGTTTTTCTTACCCACCATGGGCTGTGCTGAAAGTCTTTAATAATTAAGTCAAATTGCGCGTCTTTATAACGATAAACAATGGCATTGGCAAAACGGCCTGTGTGAACAACCGACAAACCTTCTGGGTTAAATTGATGAGCTGGAAATTGAGCGTGAAGCTGTGCAAGCAAAGATGATTCGAACATAACAACCCGGACTTGTTAAAATTAAATGCCTAGGCAACTATATTATCAAAATGCGCTAACAGCGACAACGTACCGCTTATAGAAATTTATGCTTTTAAATTATGAATTGCTCTAAACAACAAGCTAGCAAGTTGCTTTTGCTCGTCATCAGAGAAGCCTGTGAGTGCTTTGCGATAGATATCATTTACAGTGGGTAAAATTTCTGGGTAAAGCTGTTGGCCTTTTTCAGTCAGGTATAAAAGAGTTGAACGGCGATCTTCAACTGACTGCTTTTTAGCAACTAAGTCCTTATCTTCTAAACGAGAAAGTAATCGACTCATGGCACCACGGTCATACACCATGTGCTCACAAAGCTCGGCCAAGGTATTTACTTTGCCACGCGCAAGTAGCACAACCACTATGTATTGGGCCGACGTTAGCTCTTTATCCTCTAAAGCATCATCAAGATGAGCCACCAGGTTTGAACGTAAGTAAGAGACTAAGCGACCTAAGTCTTGCACGGGATCTAAATCTTCAATACAGCACTGGCCAATTGATGCAGGTTCTTTCATATTTCCTCTAAAGCGATGAATAGCAATTCATAGACAGTTAATCGGCAAAATAATTCAATCCTATTAGATTGCTTCAACGGCTATGAATAGTGTAGCGTGAAGAAGCTTACTAACTGTCGGGGGCGTTATGCTAACTAAACAACATATTATCAAGTATTTATCTCTTACAATACTGCTACTTCTTTGTTGGCTAGAACATTATAACCATTTCATCATGCGCTTTATCGACAGCGCCCTTGTGCAATCAACCCTAGTGTACGCATCATCTCGTACAGTTAATGCTGCTATATCGCTGTTGCAATCAGCCGAAGTGGGCATTGGTATTGCGAGTATTCAACCTGCACAATTACTCGACCCGGTGAATGACTTAGCAGAATACATGTCAGATGCCATGCGCCTCGCTATCGGCTCATTATTTTTACAACGCATTTTATACACTATTTCTTCGGGGGTTATTTTTAGCGGTGTATTTACTGTTTCGGTCGTCGCTTACTTTATTTGTGAATGGCGTAACTATTTACCTAACTTGCGCCATAAAATTATGGCGAGCCTTATTTTAATTCGTTTTTTAGTGCCAGCAGTGGTGCTTACAACAGGCCTTGTTAGCCAGATATTCTTAGATGAGCAAATAAACCAGCAAAGTGAACTGGTGAGCGAAAAAGTCGAGACGGTGAATAGCAGTGCAAATAATACCTCTGCCCTATCTGCCAAGCTAAAGGCCGAGGTCGATAGTGAAAAACAAACCATCTTCGACAAGCTCTCACTATTAAATGAGCAGCAGATTAAAAACCACCAGCAAGCGACAGAACTCAAAGTTAAGCTGGCAGAGGTTGATAGCCAAATAGAGGCGATTCAAGCAACTCGCAGCTTGTCTGAGCGACTGACCTTTACTGAGCTTGAACAAGCAAAGCCATTACTTGATAAAAAACAGCAATTAACAGCGCAGTTTAATGCAGTACTAAACCAGCAAAGACAGCTGAATCTTGACAAAGACGCCTTAAACGAACAACTAGAAAACCTAAATGCTTCACTCAACCAAGACCAATCGTCACAAGTGAGTAAAATTATAGACACCGTCACCTCTGGCATAAGCAACATGGTGGCTGTCGTCGAAGACTTATTTATCGACTTTTTGAATATCTTGTCACTGCTGATTTTAAAGCTGCTAATAATGCCGTTAATATTTTTATACCTATTCAACAAAGCCTTTAAGGCCATTTGGCAGCGCCGCTTTGTGGATGTGGTAATACAAACAAAGCAACTGGCTGTTAATCGCTGATATTTCAGCTAAAGTTATAAACCTAACTCGTTTTTAAAGGATATAAGTATGACTGAGCAACGCCATAACCACATTCCCCAAGAAGCTTTCGATTGGTACGATGAATACGCCCATGGCTTAATGGACCGTCGCACCTTTATGAAAAAACTGGGGGGTTTAGCTGCCCTTGGCTACTCAATAGCAATGCTAAGTAGCGCTTTATTGCCAAACTATGCATTAGCTGAGCAAGTATCCTTTAATGACCCTGATATTAAAGCCAGCTATAAAACCTTTGATTCGTTAAAAGGTCACGGCGAAGGTAAAGGTTATTTAGTCGAACCTGCTAACTTAACGGATAAGCACCCATTAGTGTTAGTGATCCACGAAAACAGAGGCTTAAACCCTTATATTAAAGATGTTGCTCGCCGCCTTGCTAAAGCCGGTTTTATTGCCTTTGCGCCAGATGCATTACACCCTCTTGGTGGCTACCCCGGTAATGATGATGAAGGCCGCGCCATGCAGCGCTCTATGGATAAAGAAAAAATTCAACAAGACTTTATTGCCGCAGCTGAATACATAAAAAAACACCCAAATAGTAACGGCAAACTCGGTGCGGTAGGCTTTTGCTTTGGTGGATATATGGTTAACTACTTAGCAGCAGTTGATAGCAAATTAATTAATGCGGGCGTGCCCTATTACGGCACTCCGGCCGTTAAAGAGCTCAGACAAAATATCAAAGCCCCACTACTTGTGCACTTAGCCGAGCTTGATAACCGCGTTAATGCAACTTGGCCTGAATACGAGAGCGATTTAAAAGCGCATCAAGTGCCTTACACTATGCACATGTATGAAAAAGCAAACCATGGCTTTCATAACGACTCTACCTCTCGTTATGATGAAAAACAGGCAGAGCTTTCATGGCAGCGCACATTGGCGTTTTTCAATGAGCAATTGATTTAAACAGAGCAATTTCATACACTCTCGAAAAAATTTTAGGCTAAAAAAAAGATGGAATCGCAAGTCAGTTATCGCTTTGACTCACAGCAAACCGCCAATCGGTTTTTAAACAAGCTTAAGCACTGGTCAGTGGCTAAAGTTACTGCGAGTCTTTGCCAAGGGGGTTATGGCGTAAAAATACGCTACGAAGTCGATACCAGTGGCTTTGATTACACTCTTGCAGAGCTTGATGATTTAGCGATGCAACACGAAGGCGAAGAGATTTAACTTTCAGATTCTAGGCATAAAAAAACGGCTAACCAAGGTTAGCCGTTTTTTATTAAAGCAGTACTTACAAATCAAAGCTACGCGAAATAGACGCGACAATTCGCTCGTCTGCATACTCAGAATCAATACTGGTATTCTCACCTGCAATTTCAATATCAAACCCTGCATAGCTCGTTTGATACGCTAGACGATAATGCTTATATGACTTATCGCTGCCATCCCAACTAAACTTATCGCCATCTAATGAATTAGATACATCAAAGCTGGCACGAATTGCATGGTTTGGCGCTACTTCAAATGTGTGCGCTAGCATGTAAATTAAATGGCCTGCACCAGTACCAAAATAGTCCCAAGTATACCAAAAATTAAGCTCTACTTGCCCAATGCTGCTGGCATAACCAAATTTCGAATACACCTCTGGGTAGTTGCCATCGCTTGAGTAATCTTCACCGTGGTAAGAGTAGTAAGCAATACCATAATCAACACTAAGGGCATCCGTTAACTCAGCATAGTTACCAAAATACGCATCCCATTCAATGTCAGTGCCATCGCCAAAATCTACATTTGAAGCCCACGTACCTACATACATACCTGAATCTGCAAAGGCATAATCTAAGCTGCCTTGAATCGCTGGGTCATTCATGGTTTGGCTGACACCATTGAAGGTGTAATCTGATGCCAATGTAACCGTAGTAGATAAGTCAGCCATGGCTGATGTCGATAGTAATGCCAATGGCAACGCTGCTGCTAATACTGTTTGTCTTGTTGTCATGTTGGTTTCCCTTAGCTAACTGTTTCTATTTTTGTGTAATCTAATTTATTGTCTTTTGGTGAACCTTCGATATTTTTCACTGTTTTTAACTTGCTGTAGCCAATAAAGGCAGCACAGCCGAAAAATAACGCAATAACTAGCGCGCCAACCCATTGGATCTGTAAAAAGTCGAACTTAAACAGCAGGGTTAATAACGAAAGCGCCACCACATTTAAGACAATATAATTAACCTTACCAAAACGTTTCACCGTTAAGTTTAGGTTATCTGTGTATAAACGGATCAAAGAATCAAGTGAGTTGATCACAAACACCACACCAACAAACACCATAGCGATGTTTTTCAAGCCTGCTGTTGCAATACCCGCTTCATGGTATTGATACAAAACACTAAACCAGATAGCGATTGGAATAGACGGGAAAATCAACATAGCCGCCAGCACTTGGTAAGTTTTTAAGCCACCCACAAAGCGCGAGGTAAATTGACCAATCATAATACTCCAAGCAAACCACCAAAACAGGTAGAAGGCATGGTAATCATTCAGTGGTAATACAAACTCATTGATGTTGCCAAAGTAACCACCGATCAACGTAAGGTTATCAACAAATGCTGATGTTTGTGCATCAGACCCAACAAAGGCACCGAACCACATAAATGTGATTAAAGCGATAAACAACCAAGTAGTCGAAATACTTAAAAAGCGTACATACTTAATGTCTGTGCTTGAATACACAGCAAAACAAATCGCTGCAAACACCATTAAGTAGAATGTCGGAATAATTGACTCGCCATCACCGAGCGACGGTAAATACCAAGGCAAATTCGACAGCAGTAAAAATGCAGTAAATGCGCATGTCCCAATAATAACAACGTTATTAATTAGTTTTACCAAAGCAATTTCAAAGAACTTTACTTTGGGTTCTATTACACAGAAATAAAAGCACGTAAGGAAATAAAATCCCCAGATCAAGAAGCCCCAAAAACCAAACTCGATGGCTAATGGATTGGCAAACGCATACTCTGGGCTTGCTTTTATGTCTGCATAACCTGCAAACTCTGTCAGTGGAAACATAATCAAGCCAACATCTAGGCCCGATGTAAATAAAATTGCAATGAACGTAAACGTTCTAACCGGTGTGACGCCAACACACCTAACCGTACCCCATTTAAATAAAATAACCGCAATTGCTAACAGGGTAAAAATGATGCCAGCACTAAGCCAAAAGGTCATAGTTACCCCCCCAAAATAAGTAATAATACTTCATTGTTTCTCCAGTTTTATTCCTCGCATTAACGCACCACAAACAACTCGTGATGCGCGCCACTGCAAGCCCCACAGCCGAAACTGCGGGTGGCCTTATTAGATCTCCGAACTACGCTGCGTTGATTGCCATTGTTTTTCCATGGCAACATCTGCAGTTGATGCCGATAATAAAGGCTTACCTAAAATGTGGTCAGCCGCTTTTTCTGCCACCATAATGGTTGGCGCATTTAAATTACCGTTTGGAACGGTTGGGAAGATAGATGAATCCACAACCCGTAAACCTTCGATACCGTGTACTTGAGTTTTCGAGTTAACCACGGCCATCTCATCTTCACCCATCTTGCACGAACATGACGGATGGTAAGCACTCTCAACCGCTTGACGAACAAAAGCATCGATTTCTTCATCGCTTTGAACATCTTTACCGGGTTGAATTTCACCATCGCGATATTCATCAAACGCACTTTGCTCAATAATCTCGCGAGTTAGACGTACGCAAGCTCTAAAGCCTTCAATGTCATCTTTATGCTGTAAGTAGTTAAATTGGATCTTAGGCGCAACCTGAGGATCCGCTGACTTAATCGTTACTGCACCACGGCTTTTTGGTTTGTTATGCCCAACATGAACTTGGAAACCATGACCATCAAAGGCACTTTTACCGTCGTAACGAATTGCAGCTGGTAAAAAGTGATACTGAATATCTGGCCATTCAACGCCCGGTTTTGAACGAATAAATGCACATGATTCAAAGTGATTCGTTGCCCCTAAACCTGAGCGGTTTAGTAACCAACGAGCACCAATTAGTCCTTTTGAAACAAGACCTAACTTGCCGTTTAAAGTAATTGGTTGCTTACACTTATATTGGAAATAAAACTCCAAGTGATCTTGTAAGTTTTGGCCAACACCTGGTAAGTGATGTTTAACCTCAACACCCGCTTCGCTCAGGATGTCTTTATCACCAATACCTGATAGTTGCAGAATATGCGGTGACCCAATTGGACCCGCACTTAAAATAACGTCTTTAGCTGCAAATGCTTGCTGCTTAGAGCCAGATACTGAATACTCAACACCAACGGCTTTTTTGCCTTCTAGCAATACTTTTTCAGCTAAGGCACCGGTGACTAGCGTTAGGTTTTTACGTGACTTAACTGGGTCTAAATACTCACGGCTAGCAGAGCTTCTTACACCGTCTTTAACTGTCATATGCATTGGCCCAAAACCTTCTTGCTGGGCTGCATTGTAGTCATCAGTATGCGCATAACCTGCTTGTTGGCCCGCTTTGATAAAGGCTTTATAAAGCGGGTTAGCCATTTCATTACCGTTATTAACCCCTAATGGGCCGTTATCGCCACGGTAGTTGTTACCACCTAAATAGAATGATTCAGCACGTTTAAAATACGGTAAACAAGCTTGGTAATCCCAGCCATTAGCACCATGTTGCTGCCACTCATCAAAATCTTTGGCATGACCACGTACATACACCATGCCGTTAATCGATGATGAGCCACCTAACACTTTACCGCGTGGGCAGTGCATTTGACGGTTATCTAAATACGGCTCTGGCTCGGTATGAAATTGCCATGCATATTTGTCAGTATTCATTGGGATTGATAGCGCGGTAGGCATCTTTATAAAAATGCTTTTATCGCTACCACCCGTTTCAAGTAATAACACCTTATTAGAAGGGTCTGCTGATAGTCGGTTTGCCAACACGCAGCCTGCTGAGCCAGCACCGACTATGATGTAATCATAGTTCTGTGTACTCATTAAAATGGACTCTCTATATTGCTCATACCCACATAAATCGATTTAGTTTGGGTATAGTGATCTAAAGTTTCGATACCGTTTTCACGGCCAATACCTGATTGCTTGTAACCACCTACAGGCATTTCAGCAGGTGAATTACCATAGCTGTTTATCCAACAAATACCGGCTTGTAATTGATGGATCACGCGGTGTGCGCGCTGAATATCTTTTGTGAACACGCCTGCGGCTAAGCCTAGGTGGGTATCGTTTGCACGCTGAATAACGTCATCTTCATCATCAAACACCAACACACTCATTACTGGGCCAAAGATCTCTTCTTTAACTATGGTCATGTCGTCTTTACAGTCGACAAAAACGGTCGGCTCCACAAAGTAACCGTTTGGCGCAGATGCTGGTGATAGTGCCTTACCGCCGGTTAATAAGGTTGCGCCTTCTTGAATACCTTTATCGATATAGCCAAGTACAAGCTCTTGATGCTTTTTAGAGATAAGCGCCCCTAAATTCACCTCAGGATCCATTGGGTCGCCAGCAATAATATTTTGCTCAGTGCGTGTTTTCAGCTCATCAATAAACTGCTGATAAACATTTTTGTGCACATAAATGCGCGTACAGTTAGTGCAGATTTCACCTTGCGTATAAAAATTACCTAGCATTGCCGCACTAACAGCTTGCGATACATCGGCATCATCAAATACTAGTAACGGCGACTTACCGCCAAGCTCCATGGTCACATCTTTCAGTGAACCGGCAGCGCTTGCCATCACTTTTTTGCCTGTGCCTACTTCACCAGTGAACGACACTTTTTCAATATTTGGGTTTGCTGTTAACCATTGCCCTACTTCAGCAGCGCCTTGCACAACGTTAAATACGCCAGCAGGTACACCCGCTTCGATGAAAATCTCTGCAAGTTTAATTGCGCCAAGTGGTGTTTCTTCTGAAGGTTTGAAAATAACCGCATTACCCGCAGCCAGTGCTGGGCCTGATTTCCAACACGCAATTTGTAGTGGGTAGTTCCATGCACCAATACCGGCACAGATACCTAAAGGCTCTTTACGTGTGTAGTAAAAGTCATTGCCAACCATTTGTTGCTGACCCACTTGCGCAGGCGCAAGACCAGCAAAATATTCGATAACATCGGCGCCAGTTTCAACATCAACACACTCAGCTTCTTGCCAAGGCTTACCCGTATCAAGTACTTCTACTTTTGCCAGCTCATCGTTACGTTCGCGTAAGATTGCCACGGCTTTTAATAAAATACGGCTACGCTCAATTGGCGTCATTGCAGACCATGCTGCAAACCCTTGTTTTGCGCTTTCGATTGCCGCGTTTTGAATAAACTCATCAGCGATTTCAACATGATAAATCACTTCATCCGTTGCAGGATTCTTAACTGCAAAGGTATCGCCAGTTTGATTCTTTAAAAAATGGCCATTAATAAAATTTTCGTAAACAGGTGTGGTCATTTTAGGCTCCATACTGTTTTATCAGTGAGCGAATATAGTCTTTGGCTAATCGCTCACAATGTTCGAATTGATCTTGGTCTGACTTACTTAATACGGCTCTTAGCCATAAACCATCGATCATGGCTGCACTTAGCTCAGCAGATAAATTGGCATCGTTATCGCTCATTAACTGTTTGAATGAGCTTAATAAGTTACTAAATAAACGTTTACTATTTACGTTTTGTAAGCGATGCAACTGGGCGTCGTGCATTGAATGCGCCCAAAAGCTCAACCAAGTTTTGGTGTTGTTGCTTTGCTGCTGAATGCGCGAAAAGTTTGCTTCAACGATAAACATTAATCGTTGCTCTGGGCTAGTATGCGGCGTTACTTGATTCATCAGAGCTTGCTTTAAACTCGTCAATAAATAACGCACAGTGGCTTCAATTAAGCCCTGCTTACCACCAAAATAATGACTGATAATGCCAGACGATAAGCCTGCCTTTTTACTAATGCTATTTATGGTGGTGCCTTGCAAACCAAGCTCTGCAACCGACTCTATTGTGGCGTCAATTAACTGCTGACGACGAACAGGTTCCATTCCAACTTTCGGCATAATTTTTTATTGATTGAACGTTCAATTAAAATAAAGGTTAAGGTAATGAGCATGGCAATTCAAGGTTGACAAATTGTAAACAACCGCAAAGCTACACTCGTAAGTTAAGCTAACCCACTGTTCTTACGTTTATTATCTGAAATATAAAAAAGTTTTAAATTTATTCAAAATAAAGCCTAAAAAGTATGAATTTAAGCTGAAATGTGGAAAAAAGAGAAAATTTATTGCAGGCGTATTTTTAATAAAAAAGCGCTTATAAAAGCGCTCATGTTAGGCTAAAAGTTAAGCTAAGTTCATTCGTGGTATTTACGAATCACCGCTATCTTGCCATCTTCGATTTCGAGCACATCCATAATGGTTTGCGTGTATTCAATTTCTTGCTGGTTTTGCGGGTGTATACCTTTAGCATGATGGGTATAACGTAAAGCAATGGCAGAATCATTAAAAATAAAGGTATCGAGTAAGTTTGCTTGGTATTCAGTGTGCGCACCAAGGTAAAAAGTCATGCCTTTACGCATCATGGCTTTACCATCTGGTTCTCTTGAATCATCGGTTTGATAAGGTAAGTGTTGATTTGCTACATCGTCAGTTAATAAAGCTAAAAAAGCTTCTAACTCTTTTTTAGTCGCATTAGGTGCTTGTGTTGCAACCATGGTATTAAAGTACTGCTGTGCTAATGCTGTGAGCTCTGGGTTAGCTTGCTTTGCTTGGCTGCTAAATGTGCTTAGCAAGCAAATAGCTAGAAAATAAAGGGGCTTCATCGTTATTCCTTGTGGTTTTAGTTAATGACTAATAATCAAACTACAAACCTAAAATAACGACAAAGCACCGAACTATCAACAATTTAGTTTTAAGCTGTTTGTGGCTTTATGATCTCACGTTTATCTAAATAACCGCTGTAACGAGTTGCAATTAACGCAGCTAAACTGATGATAGCGCCAATCCAAGCAGTGTCTTGCAATGAGTAGTTTTCCACGACAATGCCACCTAACACTGAGCCCAGCGCAATACCGATATTAAACGCAGCAATGTTTAACCCAGAGGCCACATCGACGGCATTGGGTGTAAACTTTTCGGCAAGTTTAACCACATAAACTTGCAGCCCAGGCACATTACCAAACGCAAATGCCCCCCATACAAGTATGGTCAGTACCGCAGCGACTTTAGTTTGCATGGTAAAGGTCAGCACCAACAGCACAATACTCAAAGCACTAAAGATAATAGTCAGCGCACTAATGGTGCCTTTTTTATCGGCTAACTTACCACCGTAAATATTACCAACAGCAACCGATACCCCATATACCAGCATGATTAAGCTAATAGTGGCTGATGCAAATCCAGTTTGCTGCTCTAAAATGGGCGCTAAATAGGTAAAAGCAGTAAATGTGCCGCCATAACCAAGTATGGTCATCAAATACACCAGTAAAAGCCTAGGTTGCACCATTACTTTTAATTGCTCACTCAAAGTAGCCGGTTTACTTTGCTTTAAGTTGCTCGGAATTAAAAATGCGCTACCAACAAGTGCAATTATGCCCAGTAAAGACACCACTAAAAAGGTCGCTCGCCAACCAAAGTGCTGACCAATCCAAGTCCCTAATGGCACACCGGTTACCAATGCAACCGTTAAACCAGTAAACATAATCGCAATAGCACTGGCTTCTTTATCTTTACTGACAAGCCCTGTTGCGATGGTTGAACCAATTGAGAAAAACACCCCATGGGCAAGACCAGTTAGAATCCTTGCTGTGATCAAACTGCCATAACTAGGTGCTTGCCAAGCCAGTAAATTACCGATTACAAATAGGCTCATTAAGCTAAGTAATACATGTTTTCGATTCCATCGCCCTGTTAGCGCAGTTAATACTGGCGCCCCCACCGCAACACCCAAAGCATACAAGCTTACAAGTAGCCCGGCACTCGGTAACGAAACCGCTAAATCATCAGCAATAGTTGGCACTAAGCCGACAATCACAAACTCAGTGGTGCCTATGGCAAACGCACTGAGAGTCAACGCTAGTAATGCTATTGGCATCACAAATCCTCTATTTAATTTTGAAAGTGCGGCTATTGTGGCTAAAATTAAATTTGCAAAAAATAGCAGTAGTGACAAAATACTTTTGTCAAAAATGAAAAGGTAAAGCCATGAGCGTGATCTCCAACACCCAAGATTTAGAAGCATTTATTAGCGTGGTTGATACCGGTGGTTTCTCAAGTGCAGCCAATGCCTTGGATGAACAAGTAGCAAAAATATCACGGGCGGTAACTCGGCTCGAAAAATCCTTAGACGTCACTTTATTCAATCGCACCACAAGGCGCATTGAGCTAACCGAAGAAGGTCAGTTATTTTTAGGCTATGCTAGAGAAGCACTGAGTCAGCTCGCACAAGGCGAAGAGGCCTTAAAGCTATTGCACTGTGCGCCATCAGGAAAATTAAGAGTCGATGCCGCAAGTCCATTTGTGTTTCACCAATTAGCACCACATTTAAAAGCCTTTAACCAAGCTTATCCTGACATAAAACTTGAGATCACCAGCCACGACAACATTATCGATTTACTTGAGCATAAAACCGATATTGCTATTCGTATTGGCGAACTTGCTGACTCAAACTTGCATGCACGCACTTTGGGAATCAGTAAGTTACAGCTCGTTGCAAGCCCTGACTATTTAAAAGCGGCACCGCCATTAGATGAGCTAACTGACTTAGCCTTGCACCAGCTTATTGGTTTTACCGATGCGCCGCATTTAAATCACTGGCCGCTAACCACGCCTTTAGACCTTAAATTTTCAATCAGTGCATCAAGTGGTGAAACTGTACGCCAGCTTTGTATTAAAGGTCATGGTATTACCTTGTTGTCGGAATTTATGATCAACGAAGATTTAAAAGCAGGCCGTTTAGTAAAAGTGCTTGAAGGCGAGGTACTGAGCCCTAATCGCCGCGAAAAAGTGCATGCGGTGTATTACCAAAACAGCGGTGTGTCATCACGAGTATTAGCGTTTTTAGACTTTATTGCACCAAGGTTAACGCTCTAGTTATTGCATTTTTAACAAAAGTGTTTTGTGATGACTGGCATTAATTTCATAAATAATTTTCGTTATGCTGAAAGCATATTCGCTTTCAAGGAGCCGTAATGAACAAATTATTCGATACCGTACAACTTGCCGGTCATACTTTAAAAAACCGCATTGTTATGCCACCGATGACTCGCTCTCGCTCATCACAACCGGGTGATATTGCCAATGAGTTAATGGCCGACTACTATGCCCAGCGTGCCAGCGCCGGCTTAATTATTAGCGAAGGCACACAAATATCAGCCCTAGGTAAGGGCTATGCTTGGACACCAGGTATTTACACTGCCGAGCAAATTGCCGGTTGGAAGAAAGTAACCGACAAAGTTCATCAAGCTGGTGGCATTATGTTCGCTCAGCTTTGGCATGTTGGCCGAGTATCTCACCCAAGTAACACAGGTGGCGAGCAACCAATCGCGCCATCTGCGATTGCAGCTAAAGACGTTAAAGTTTTTATTGATGAAGATGACAAACCCGACTTTGTTGCCACAGCACAGCCACGTGCAATGAGTCATGACGACATCAAACAGGTTATAAACGAATACCGCCAAGCTGCCCGTAATGCAGTTGATGCAGGGTTTGATGGTGTTGAACTTCACGCTGCTAATGGTTACTTAATTAATCAATTTATTGATTCAGAGTCGAACCAACGTACTGATGAATACGGCGGCAGTTTAGAAAACCGCTTACGCTTTTTACAACAAGTGACACAAGCGGTATGTGATGAAATTGGCGCTGAGCGTGTTGGCGTGCGCCTTGCACCACTCACAACACTCAATGGTACGGTTGATGATAACCCGTTTGAAACCTATATTGGCGCAGCAAAAGTACTCAATAACCTTAATGTTGCTTACCTACACATTGCCGAAGCTGATTGGGATGATGCGCCTTTAATGGAGCAAAGTTTTAAGCAAGCTCTGCGTGAAAACTATGCCGGATTAATGATTTATGCAGGCAAATACACTGGCGAGAAAGCAGAGCAAGCATTGGCCGCAGGCTGGGCTGATTTAATTGGTTTTGGTCGCCCGTTTGTTGCAAACCCAGATCTGCCAGCGCGCATTGAACAAGGTATTGAGCTTGCTCAGCATGATCCAGATACCCTATTTGGAGGCGGTGCTAAAGGCTACACTGACTACCCTTTAGCAACGCAGTAACGCACTAAAAAAGGTGGCTCGTCAACCAATAGCTCAATACAATAAAGCTGATGTTGGCGAGCGCTCTTAACCACCAAGGAGCAGAACTAAACTGTATTTGGCTGTACTTGCTTACTAATACCAAAGCGCCCATCACAGTAAACCAAGGAGTAAAAAAGAATAGTGGCTTTAACTTCACTAAACTGACTGCTAAATCGTGCAGCGCACCGCTTACAGCAAAGGTCACAACAACCGCACACCAAACCGGCATAATGTCATTGCAAGGCTTCATTACATACCGAGATAAATAATAGCTCCAGACCGGATTCCAATATCGCCAAAACAGATAAAACGAGCTAGCACCTAGAGAACGTGTCAGCATATTGCGCAGCGAGTCTTTATGCCCCAGAGGCACACCTGTTCGTTTTTTAACATATTGAGCAAGGGTAATAGCTGCAGACACCGGCTTTCTCTTTTTATTAATGACTCAATTAGACTACTAAACAGCCAGCAAAAGAGAAACCAAAACAAGGCTAGAAATTGTAACGGTTTATTTTATTCGTATTGGTTTTGCTCAGATAGATAGCTGGTAATCACCCATTACTTCTGCTATCAACATTAGAGGGACACCAATGAAAACTCCATTATCATTGATTTGCTACTGAGTGGAACATTGAAAGTATACCCTAATGGAGTATACTATGATTTATAAAACAAAGGATTTTGTTTCGCGCACGAAAAAAGAAAGTTTGTCTGATATTGATTTAATAAACGCTTGCAAAGAGATGTCAGCAGGCCTTTACGATGCAGACCTAGGTGGTAATGTTTATAAAAAGCGCGTAGCCATGGGCAGTAAAGGAAAAAGAGCGGGTTATAGAACTATCGTCGGGGCTGTAATTGGTGATAAATATTTCTTTCTTTACGCGTTTGCTAAAAACGTTAGGGCTAATATAAATGCTAGAGAAAAGTTAGCATTAAAAGAGTTAGCAAAAGAGTTTATTCGTTTTTCCCAAAGTGAACTTGAGCAACTAGTCGATGATGGCGAACTTTTAATTGTAGGTGATGATCATGAGTGACATATTAAAGTCAGTTCACAAAACAGCGAGTGGATTAAAAAAGTCTGGAGTTATAGACAAAACGACTATGCGTAAATTTGACGCATTGTGCCTTACAAATGTTCATGAATTTACCCCCGAACAAGTTCGTAATTTAAGACTGAAGTACAACCTCTCTCAACCGGTCTTTGCTCAATACTTAAATGTCAGTGACAAGTTAGTTAAAAAATGGGAGCAAGGTGATAGCTCACCAAGAGGAGCAGCATTGAAAATGCTCACTCTGGCAGAGCAAAAAGGGTTGGAAGCAATCGCTTAAGACCAACCCAAAGTACTGCAAACTTAATCACTTACTTCATTAAAGTCACATCTTACTTTTTACTTTATTAGTCGCTTGGCTGGTGGCGGGGTTATCTGGCCAAAAATGTTTTGGATAACGCCCTTTCATTTCTTTTTGCACATCGCGGTAACTCGTTTGCCAAAAGTTAGCTAAGTCTTGGGTTAGCTGTAGCGGTCGCCGCGCTGGTGATAATAGCTCCATTAATAATGGCAGTTTACCTTGGGCCAGCAAAGGCGTGCTGGTCATGCCATACACTTCTTGCATGCGCACACTGAGCTTTGCTGGGCCATCGAGCTGATAGGTCACTTTTACATTTGAACCACTTGGCACAGTTAATCGCAAGGGCAGGTGTTCATTCAATAGGCTTTGCTGCTGCCAATCAAAACAGCTTTTGATCGCTTCGCTGTAATTAAACTTTTTTAATTGCTCAAGGTTCTTAATATCATCCAAATAAGGTGCAAGCCATTGGTTATCGGCAATTAATTCATCATGATTTAAAAGTGGGAATGATTCTGGTAACAGCTTACTTGCCAAACTCATTCGAATAAGTAACTGCTCACTGTCAGGCTGATCATTAAATAACGAAAAGCCCTGCTTACTAAATAAGTTTAACCACGCTTTAGTACGCTCGCTCTTATCTAGGGGCTGTTTACTTGGCTGACTCGCTATGGTGATAGCACCCAGCTTTAGCTCATCTTGATGAATAAAACGCCCTGCTTTTTCATCGTATTCGCAGCGAGTTTGCTCAGTAAATAAATGCGAAAGCTCATCTTCAAGCTCACTTGGCATAAAGGCAACAGCAGCAAAAACACGGTTTCCCTTATGGCCGCCCATGTGAGCAATGGCAATATAATCATCGTTATGCCAAAACTCCTCACTTAAATCGGCGCCCGCACCGTTGGCAAGTAAATAACCATTCCCGCGCTTTTTGGCTAAACGGTCAGGAAAGGCAAGTGCCACCAGCAGCGACAAGTACTCTGTTTTAAGCTCATTAACCGGCTTGAGTTGCAAGCGCGATAGCCAATAATTTAATTGCTGCTTAAATACTGGGTGCGGTTTGCTGTGCTGACTATGTAATGCCAAATTAAGATCAGCTGGCATACTGATGCGGCTTTCAAGCAGTGCCGTTAAATACCCCGCTAATACATAAATACCAGGCATGCGCTGCTCTAGTTGCTTTGCCTTAATGAGCATATGCGAGAGGCGAATATCGGCTCCATAGCTCAGCATTTGGCTACCGAGGGTTGTTAGCTTTTCATTTTCATCAATGGCTTCGAGCATTTTCAAAAGTGCCGTTGCCTGTTTAATCTGCTGGCTACTAGGTGGGTCGAGTAAGCTAAGCTCGGCAAGTGATGCCCCCCACTGCTTTGCCTCTAATAACAATTGACTAATATCACTGGTCAAAATTTCTGGCGCATCATGGCTGTTACGGCGCTCAAAGGTTTGCTTAGAACCTAATCGATACACAACCCCCGGCTCAATTCGCCCAGCACGACCAGCGCGCTGTATGGCAGAAGAACGAGAAATACTTTGCGTAACAAGCTCTGTAACACCGGTTTTTAAATTGAAATTGGCAGCACGGCGTTTGCCGCTATCAACCACAATGCGTATTCCTTCAATGGTCAAACTGGTTTCAGCGACATTGGTGGTTAATACCACTTTGCGTTTACCATTTTTAGCAGGCGCGATAGCAGCTTGTTGCTCGTTTTTATTTTGCTCACCATACAAGCTAAATACTTCGACGCTATCACCTAAATCATTTAAAGACTGCTGAACGCGCATGATTTCACGCTGCCCTGGCAAAAATACTAAAGCACTGCCCGTTTGCTCACTAAGCGCCTGTTTTATTACTGCAGGTATGTCATCCAGCCAGCGGCTTTCGTCTTTAAGTGGAATATACACTTCATCAATTGGGTAGCTTCGTCCTTGTGATGAGATGATAGGGCAGCTGAAAAACTCACTGTAACGTTCGCCGTCTAAGGTTGCCGACATCAGTAAGATTTTTAAATCATCGCGAAGTGCAGCTTGTGTTTCAAGGGCAAATGCCAAAGCCGTATCTGCGGCAATTGAGCGCTCATGAAATTCATCAAATATAAGTAAATCAACATCACTAAGCTCTGGATCATTTTGCAACATACGCGTCAGCATGCCTTCGGTGACAATTTCAAGCTTAGTTGCAGAACTAGCTTTTGATTCGCCACGAATGCGTAAGCCGACACTGTCGCCAACTTTTTCATTTTGCTGACTTGCCAAGTACTGAGCAATATTGCGTGCGGCGAGTCGTCTTGGCTCTAACATAACAATGCGTTTAAAGTGCCCTTCGCGCATTAAGGTAAGAGGTAGCCATGTTGATTTACCCGCTCCCGGTGGCGCTTGCAATAAGGCCATAGGGTTACTCTGTAATGTTGTTAACAGGGATTGATAAATATCTTCAACTGGCAGCACGTTAGGTATCTCTTACTTTCTTTTCGCGCATTGTATCAAAAAATTACAGGCAGGGATGAGTAGCCTTAAATTGCATGAAATAATTACACGCTTCAACCTTTAAACAGGTACAAATTGCAATTAGATAACTCCACCAACTAACACAAAAAATTAAAAATCAATAATATCAATTGTTTACTTACAAGGCTGGAGTGGCATAACGATTGCTCTTACTAACACGAATGTTTAACAAAGTAAGGAGATTATGATGAACAGCGATCGTTTAGAAGGTAATTGGAAAGAACTTAAAGGTAAAGCGCAACGTAAATGGGGCGAACTTACTGATGGTGATTTAGATGTGATTGAGGGTAGCCGTAAAGAGCTTGTTGGTAAAATCCAGCAAAAATACGGTAAATCGAAAGAAGAAGCTGAGCGTGAAGTCAGCGACTTTGAAAAAAGCCATTAATTTGAGCAATAAATAAAGCCGCTAATTGCGGCTTTATTTATCAAGCAGGCTCATGCTTTGCTAAATCAACTTCAGCAACCGTTTGATTTTTACCTTGCGATTTAGCACGGTAAAGTCGCTTATCAGCAATGTTTAAGCAATGATCCATGCTCTCATCAGCGACGCGCACGTATAAGCCAATACTTAAGGTGACATGAAAACGATGCTGGCCGCTCGTAAATGGCTTTTCAGCGAGCTTTTTATGAATGTTGTCTGCAACTTGGTAGGCCCGTTGTTCATTCCCCGCAGGAATAACAATTAAAAACTCTTCGCCGCCCCAACGGGAAATAACATCTTCTTCTGTGCACACTTCTTTAAAGACATCAGAGAAAAATATTAGCACCTCATCGCCCACTTGATGACCATAGGTGTCGTTGATTTGTTTAAAGTTATCAACATCCATCAGCAAGAACACAGCCCCTTCGCCAAAGCGTTTATCTTGTAAGCACTCAGTTGCAAAGCGACGATTTACCAGTTCAGTCATTGCATCATAGCGAGCAAGCTTTTGATTAATTTTAAGTTGCTTCATTAACTCTAAACTGTATTTGTTGCGGTAATATTCGTAGAAGCCACCCAAAATACATAAAATAGAGAAGCACAGCATGACCCGCGTTGGAAAGTAATGACTCGAATAACTGTAATAACCAAATTGATCGGTAAAATAGAAAAGCACTGAGATAATAATGGCAAGCAGGATAAGATCGAACGCTCCGCGCTTTAAGCCACGAATAAAAAATGTTACTGGGGATACAATAAATAGCCATAACGGCCCTGTGCCATTACTGCCACCCGAGACAGTTAAGAAGCACATCATTGCATAAAGTGCGTACAGCATGAGTACTGAAATAAATTGATCACGCCCCTTTATTAAAAAAGGCAAAGCAAAAATAACAACGCCAACAATTAATAAATAACTTAATGCGATGTAGCCATCTTGATAACTTGTGACCGACATCAACAAAGAGGTCACTGCACCAATAAATGCAAATACGCGTAAGAATCGCGCTTTATCTCTCTCGCTTGCATTCACAGTATCAATCACAATTTCACCTTAGATTCCTTGCTCAACCTCAATAACTTTAACACAAATATTTAAATTAGAAGGAATTTGCCAGTACTAAAGCAATTAAAAAGAAAAAAGTATGAAAAAAATGGGCATAAAAAAACGAGCCATTTGAGGCTCGTTTTTAATTCAAACTAAAGGTTATTATTCTGGCTCATAGCCCAAATTAGGCGACAACCAACGCTCAGCTTCAGCAAGTGTCATGTTGGTACGCTTAGCGTAATCTTCAACCTGATCTTTTTGAATTTGCGCCACTGCGTAGTATTTCGCTTCAGGGTGAGAGAAATACCAACCAGAAACTGCAGCACCCGGCCACATTGCGTATGAACTGGTTAGCTTCATGCCAATACGCTGTTCGGTATCAAGTAACTGCCAGATTTTCTTCTTCTCGGTATGCTCAGGACAAGCAGGATAACCTGGCGCTGGGCGAATACCTTGGTAGTTTTCACGAATAAGTTCATCATTCGATAGATTTTCATCTACCGCATAGCCCCAATATTCTTTACGCACTTGTTCATGCAAATATTCAGCAAACGCTTCTGCTAAACGGTCAGCAACGGCTTTAACCATGATCTTATTGTAATCATCTTGCTTGGCATCGAAGGCATAGGCAAGGTCATCCTCTTCAAGACCACCAGTTACCGCAAAAGCACCAAAGTAATCAGGGATGCCTTTTGGCGCGATATAATCGGCTAAGCAGTAGTTAGCAAAGTCGGTTTTTTCAGTTTGCTGACGTAAATGACACGATGTAGTTAAAAGCGTTGTACGCGACTCATCGGTGTAAATCTCAATGTCATCCCCTACTCGGTTTGCTGGGAATAAACCAATTACACCAAGAGGTTGTAGCGCACCTGATTGCTCAAGTTCATCAAGCATTGCATTGGCATCAGCAAATAAGCTTTTAGCTTGTTCGCCAACAATTTCATCTTCAAGAATACGTGGGTACTTACCTGCAATTGACCACGTCATGAAATAAGGTGTCCAGTCGATGTACTGTCTTAACGTCGCAATCGAAACATCTTTAAACTCTGTGACACCTAGCTTTTTCGGCACAGGTGGTGTGTAGTTGTCCCAATCAAGTTTTACAGCGTTGTCGCGAGCACGCTGTAAAGTAACGGGTTTTGAGCGCGGCTTTTTACGTGCTTGTTGTTCACGTACTTTTTCATACTCAGTCTTGGTTTTCTCTAAAAATGCTGGCTTTAACTCTTTAGACAGTAAATTAGAAACCACACCCACAGCACGGCTGGCGTTATTTACGTAAACCACACCTTTATCATACTGAGGTTCAATTTTAACCGCGGTATGCGCTTTAGAGGTTGTTGCACCACCAATCAGTAGCGGTAATTCAAAACCACGACGGGTCATTTCTTTGGCAACATGCACCATTTCATCAAGGGATGGGGTAATAAGCCCTGATAAACCAATAATGTCGGCTTTTTCGTCAATGGCGGTTTGCAAAATTTTCTCTGCAGGCACCATCACACCAAGGTCGATAACCTCGTAGTTATTACATTGCAGTACCACGCCTACGATATTTTTACCAATGTCGTGTACGTCGCCCTTAACGGTTGCCATAACCACTTTACCATTGGTTGCGCCCTCTTCTTTTTCTGCTTCAATGAAAGGGTCAAGATAGGCAACGGCGCGTTTCATTACACGAGCAGATTTAACAACCTGAGGTAAGAACATTTTACCCGCGCCAAATAAGTCACCTACAACGTTCATGCCGTCCATAAGCGGGCCTTCGATCACTTCGATAGGCTTAGCTTTGCTCTTGCGGCACTCTTCGGTATCTTCATCGATGTATTCGGTAATGCCTTTTACTAGCGCATGTTCAAGGCGCTTTTCAACAGGCCATGTACGCCATTCTAAGTCTTCAACTTTTTCTGCTTGCGCCATACCTGAGTATTTGGGTGCAAGTTCAACAAGTCGCTCACCAGCACCTGAGTCGGTATTGAGGATCACATCTTCTACAGCTTTACGCAGCTCTTCAGGGATATCATCGTAAACCGCTAATTGGCCCGCATTTACAATGCCCATGTCCATACCCGCTTTAATCGCGTGGTATAAAAACACTGAGTGAATAGCTTCACGTACTGGGTTATTACCTCGGAACGAGAACGACACATTCGATACACCCCCCGACACTTTACAGTGCGGTAAGCCTTGCTTAATTCGGCGCGTACCTTCGATAAACTCAACAGCGTAGTTATCGTGCTCTTCAATGCCCGTTGCGACGGCAAAAATGTTCGGGTCAAAAATAATGTCTTCTGGCGGAAAGCCAATATCATCAACGAGTATTTTGTAACTACGCTGACAAATCTCGAACTTACGATCAGCAGTTTCTGCTTGCCCGGTTTCATCAAACGCCATTACAACCGCAGCAGCACCAAAGCGTTTAATTAACTTAGCTTGGCGGATGAACGGCTCTTCACCTTCTTTAAGTGAAATTGAGTTAACAATGGCCTTACCTTGAATACACTTTAAGCCTGCTTCAATCACATCCCATTTCGATGAGTCGACCATGATAGGTACTTTTGAGATATCAGGCTCTGAGGCAATTAAGTTTAAAAACTTTACCATCGCCGCTTTCGAGTCCAACATGGCTTCATCCATATTGATATCAATCACTTGCGCGCCATTTTCAACTTGTTCACGGGCAACATCGAGAGCGGTCTCGTAATCTTCTTCCATGATCAAGCGCTTAAACTTAGCCGAGCCTGTTACATTTGTACGCTCACCGACGTTAGTAAATACAGCAATTTGGTCAGTCATGTCGGTTTCCTAGTTTAAGTTACACGCTTCAAGGCCCGATAAGCGCATACGCACTTCAAGCTCAGGTAATTGGCGAGGTTTAACACCCTCAAGGCCTTTCGCAAACGCCTTAATATGAGCCGGTGTGGTGCCGCAACAACCACCTACAATATTGATAAAGCCAGACTTGCCCCAATCAATAATTTCTTGGGCCATTTCAGGAGCTTCTAAATCATATTCGCCAAACTCGTTCGGTAAACCCGCATTTGGATGCACCGAGGTAAAGGTTTCACAAACGCGCGATAACTCTTCAACATACTGACGCAGTAAGTCAGGGCCAAGGGCGCAGTTAAGGCCAATTGATAGCGGTTTAATATGACGGATTGAGTTATAAAATGCTTCGGTGGTTTGTCCTGATAAAGTACGACCAGAGGCATCGGTAATGGTGCCTGAGATCATCACAGGCAAACTACGACCAGCTTGCTCGAATGCTTCTTCTACAGCGAACGAAGCCGCTTTAGCATTAAGGGTATCAAAGATGGTTTCTATTAAAATAAGATCAGCACCACCTTCCATTAATGCCAGTGTCGACTCAACATACGCCGCCACCAGCTTATCAAAGTTGATATTACGATAACCTGGGTCATTTACATCTGGTGAAATAGAACAGGTCTTTGACGTTGGCCCAAGTACACCGGCTACATAACGCGGTTTGCTAGGATCTTTTGCTTCAAGTTCATCACACACGCTGCGTGCAAGCTTCGCTGACTCGAGGTTGATTTCGCGACTAAGACTCGCCATATCATAATCTTCCATCGAAATAGTCGTGGCATTAAAAGTATTGGTTTCGATGATATCGGCACCGGCTTCTAAGTAAGCACGGTGAATATCAGCAATGATCTTTGGCTGAGTCAGGCTTAATAAGTCATTATTGCCTTTAATAAGTACATGCCAGTCTTTAAAGCGCTCACCGCGATAGTCTTGCTCTTCTAATTTATGTTCTTGGATCATGGTGCCCATCGCGCCATCGAGGATTAAAATTCGCTGTTTCAGCGCCTCGGTCAATTGTTCGCGTTTATTCACTGCATTACTCGGCATAGTTGTTAGTCCTTACGTCTTGGCTAACTAAGTTAATATCATACGGTGTAGTTTGGTACACATAATAGTTTAACCAATTCGAAAACAATAAAAAGGCATGACTTTGCCATGTTTTCGATGGTTCGTTATCAGGGTTATCATCTGGGAAATAATTTTCTGGTTTAGGTGCGTCTGCAGACTTCTCGCTATCACGCAGGTACTCTTCTTTTAAGGTATGCGCATCGTACTCTGGATGACCTGTAATATACACTTGGCTGCCAGACTTATTCTTAATTAAATAGGCACCAACTCGCTCAGAACCAGCTAACACCACCAAATCATCACAGGCAGTGATCTTATCAATATCAATATGACCATAGCGAGAGTGTGGCACTAAAAAGGTATCATCAAAGCCACGGGTGAGTGCTGCGTGGTCAAAATAGCTTTTGTGGGTAAATACACCACTTAACTTATTTGGTTTAAGTTCACGCTTAAGACCATAGTGGTGATAAAGCCCCGCATGGGCCGCCCAACACGAAAACAGCGTAGAGGTAACATGCTGCTCAGCCCAGTCTAAAATCACTTTAAGTTCATCCCAATAGACAACATCGTCATACTCTAAATGTGCAAGCGGCGCACCCGTGATGATCATGGCATCGTAGTTATTGTCTTTTACCTCAGAAAAATAACGATAAAACGTATCTAAGTGCTGCTCAGAGTTACTACTGCTGCGGTGGGTATCTAAGCGCAACAGCTCAACATTAACTTGTAGCGGTGAGTTAGCTAGTAAGCGAATAAACTGCACCTCGGTTTCTACTTTGTTTGGCATTAAGTTTAAGATGGCCAAACGCATTGGGCGAATCTCTTGCGTTTTCGCACGGCTTTTTGGCATTACAAACACGTTTTCCTGACGTAACTTTGCAATAGCTGGCAATTCATCTTTTACTGTAATGGGCATAGCGGGCTCCGAGCATACATATTAGAGTGCTAATTATGAACGGATAGTTAGAAATTTCAACCTCTAGATGTTTAGATGTCCAAATGAAGTGATATTTCTGAGTGGTCATTAATTAAAATGTATGACTCTTTGAGTAAATAACACCTTGATATTAAGCCTATCATAAACGCTGAATTCTGTATTTTGAGGTAGTTTGGGTATACAATACTTGCTGTTAATTTTTATTATAAATTGAAGGCTTCTTTCATGGTGTTACCAGACAAGTTTATATTCTCGATGAGTCGAGTATCTAAGGTTGTGCCACCTAAGCGCACTATCTTAAAAGATATTTCTTTACACTTTTTCCCAGGCGCAAAAATTGGTGTGCTAGGTCTAAACGGTGCAGGTAAATCGACGTTACTGCGCATTATGGCCGGTGTTGACCAAGACTTTGAAGGTGAAGCTCGCCCTCAACCAGGCACTAAAATCGGTTACTTACCGCAAGAACCGCAGCTAGACGAGAACAAAACAGTTCGCGAAACAGTAGAAGAAGCGGTAAGCGAAGTTAAAAATGCATTAAATCGCCTAGATGAAGTATACAACGAGTATGCAATGGACGGTGCAGACTTCGATGCGCTTGCTAAAGAGCAAGGTGAGCTTGAAGCTATCATCCAAGCACACGATGGTCACAATATTGATAACGTGTTAGAGCGTGCAGCTGATGCATTACGCCTACCACCTTGGGATGCAAAAATTGAACACCTTTCGGGTGGTGAGCGTCGCCGAGTTGCGATCTGCCGTTTACTACTTGAAAAACCAGATATGCTTATTCTTGACGAACCGACTAACCACTTAGACGCTGAGTCAGTTGCTTGGTTAGAACGCTTCTTACACGACTACGAAGGTACTGTGGTTGCTGTAACCCACGACCGTTACTTCTTAGATAACGTAGCAGGTTGGATTTTAGAGCTTGACCGTGGTGAAGGTATTCCTTGGGAAGGTAACTATTCATCGTGGCTTGAGCAAAAAGATTTACGTTTACAACAAGAACAGAAATCTGAAAAAGCACGTCAAAAATCAATCGCACAAGAACTTGAATGGGTTCGTTCAAACCCGAAAGGCCGTCAAGCTAAGTCTAAAGCACGTATGGCACAGTTCTCAGAGCTTCAACAAAATGATTACCAAAAGCGTAACGAAACGAATGAGCTATTCATTCCACCGGGTCCACGCTTAGGTGACCAAGTTATCGAAGTGAAAGGCCTGAAGAAGAGCTTTGGCGACCGCGTATTAATTGATGACTTAAACTTTGCAATGCCTAAAGGCGCTATCGTAGGTATTATCGGTGCCAATGGTGCAGGTAAATCAACGCTATTCAAAATGCTAAGCGGTGAAGAAAAGCCTGATAGCGGTGAGATCATTGTTGGTGAAACAGTAGAGCTTGCAACTGTTGATCAGTTCCGTGGCAACATGGACGAGAGCAACACTGTTTTCCAAGAAATCTCAAACGGACAAGACGTTTTGAAAATTGGTAACTTTGAATTCCCAAGCCGTGCCTATGTTGGCCGCTTTAACTTCAAAGGTAACGACCAACAAAAATTCGTTAAAGACCTATCTGGTGGTGAGCGCAACCGTTTACACCTAGCTAAGCTGTTAAAAGCTGGTGGTAACGTATTACTTCTGGATGAGCCAACCAATGACCTAGACGTTGAAACACTACGTGCACTTGAGAACGCTATTTTAGAGTTCCCTGGCTGTGTAATGTGTATCTCGCATGACCGTTGGTTCCTTGACCGTATTGCTACACATATTCTTGATTACCGTGACGAAGGCCAAATTAACTTCTTCGATGGTAACTACACAGAATACGAAGAGTGGTTGAAGAAAACCTTAGGCGCCGAAGCAGCACAACCTAAGCGTATCAAATACAAAAAAATTGGCTAATTAGCTGATATTAAAAAGCCCCTATTAAGGGGCTTTTCTATAACTATTAACTTTCATCAGTAATTATCAGCTGTTTTCTCTCATTCATTTCATATTGAACTATACTGTTTAGGCTAAAAAGTATGGAGAATAGAGACATGAATGAACGCAGAGAGTTTTCTAGGGTGCTATTTTCTTGCCCAGCTGTCCTTCATATAGAAGGTAACGACTATCACTGTCAGTTACTTGATTTATCATTACAAGGTGCACTTATCACTAAAAGTGATTCATTTTTAATACCTATCCATTCTAAAGCCGATTTAATTTTCACCCTACCCGAATCAAGTATTGAGATAAAAATGCAAGTTGAACTGTGTCATGTTGAACATCAGCATGCTGGGCTTCGCTGCGAACATATTGATATAGATAGTATTAGCCACCTTAAGCGACTCATTGAGCTAAACCTAGGTGATGAAGCTCTATTGCATCGAGAACTAGCGCATTTAATTCACGCTCCAGAGTAAACATCTGCTCAGAAATTCGCTATGCTGTAGCAAATTCAGCTATTCAATGAGCTATGCAGTTAAATCCCCATTTACCTTTGGTTTATCATCCTAATTATTCGTTTAGCTTCGATCCAAACCACCGCTTTGTAATGAGTAAGTTTGCTTATTTATATGAGCATGTGCAAAACCTTGGATTAATAAATGACAACCTAACTCAGCCGATGCTTGGCACGCCTGAACCCCTTGAGTTAGTACATTGTGAAAACTACATCCACGACCTTTGGCATAATCGTTTAGATGAAAAAGCGATGCGCCGCATAGGCTTACCTTGGTCAAAAGAGTTAATGGCACGTACCTTTACCGCCCCACTTGGCACCTTACAAACAGCACGCTTAGCGCTGAATCATGGCATCGCTTGTCACTTAGCCGGTGGCACTCATCATGCTCATACTGATTTTGGCTCAGGTTATTGCATGGTAAACGACCTCGCGTTCACCAGTGAAACCCTAATAAAAAGTGGTGATGTGACCAATATACTTATTTTTGACTTAGACGTTCATCAAGGTGATGGCACAGCGGCAATGCTCGCACATCAACCTTATGCTTATACCTGTTCGATTCACTGTGAAAAGAATTTTCCGTTTCGAAAATCGGCCAGCGATTTAGATATTGGTTTAGCACCGAATGTCGCTGATAGTGAATACCTAGGCGTTGTTGACGATACTCTGAGTTATTTATTGAACACCCTAAACCCAGATTTAGTGCTTTATGATGCAGGTGTTGATGTATGGCAGCAAGACGGTTTAGGTAAACTTGATATAAGCTGGCAAGGGATAGCGCAACGCGACCATTTAGTCCTCAAGCGTTGCCTTGAGAGCAATGTACCTGTCGCAACCGTAATTGGTGGTGGCTATGATAAAGACCATCGTCGCTTAGCGGCTCGTCATGGCATAGTAGTTGAGCAAGCTGCTCGTTTTTAATATCAGCAATGAAAAAAGGCCCGGGGAGAAAAAACCGAGCCTTTGCTACTGTAACATTGGGATATGTTAGCAACTTTTTTCTAAGTTAAAACAAGTAGCTGTGGAGCTACCGAATGGTAATCTAAAGCCATAGCAATGCTCAAAACCGTGATATTTACAATTGAAAAAGCAAACACTTGGCGCGCCCAGCCGCTAACATCAATATTGCGACGATAGCCACGAAGCGCCATTAGCAACCACCAAAAACTCGTTGTACAAGCTACAGCCATAAAGGCTAAACCTGTATAACCACTAATGGTTAATAACATCACAACCAACGCATACACGGCGATATATAAAACAATGTGATGCTTTGCCTTCTCGATCCCCTGCGCTACTGGTAACACAGGAATTCTGGCCGCTTGGTAGTCGTTATAACGAAAGATTGCAATTGCATATGAATGAGGCATTTGCCATAAACTAAACATGACCAATAAAATCACAGCACCAGCATCAAACTGCCCAGTTACGGCACAATACCCCACTACAGGTGGTACTGCGCCAGATAAACTTCCGACAAAGGTGCCGTACACAGAACGACGTTTCATATATAAGCTGTACACACCGACGTAAATGACGTAACCAAAAGTAGCAAATAAGAGTGCCACTACGTTGGTATACACAGCTAATAAACCGAAACCAATAACACCAAGCACGATGCCATGTGCCATAGCCGCCTTTGCTGACATTTCGCCAGTTACTGTGACGCGTTTGCGAGTGCGCGCCATAGCAACATCAATATCACGATCAATCACGTTATTGATCGCGCATCCTGATGCCACTACTAAAGATAACCCTAGCAAGGTTGCGATCATTAACCATGGGTCAATATCACCGCGAGAGGCTAGCAAGAATCCCCCCGCGACAGAGATCAAATTGCCCATGATAATGCCAGGTTTAGTGACATTTAAATAACGTCGAAACACTTCCTCGACTCCTCTAATTTTCAGCACAAACGCAATATTACGAAAGAAACTAGCTAGTAACAGACTGTAAGAACTGGAGACACAACCTCAAACTAACCAGCTCCTTTCGTAAATCTTTTTACCAATTACAAAGTAATTGTTATTAGTACATCATCATGGCGTTCGATTCGTAGATGATCCACACCGACAAACCAACCACCATCACGATAATTAAAGCACTAAAGATAAACGACAATGAACTTGCCTTGCCGTCTTCTGTTTTGAAGTTTAGGTGTAAGAAATATTTCAAATGCACCCAAATTTGCACAATCGCCATGCTCACGATGCACCATGCAGTGGTCGTTTTAGAAAACGAACCACTCATCACAGCCCAAAATGGAATAGCCGTTAAAACCACTGACAATACAAAACCAATTAAATAGTCTTTAACGCTGCCATGTGATTGCTCATTATGTGCATGAACTTCTAAGTTATTAATTACATGTGACTCACTGTGACTCATTACATTGCTCCCATTAAATAAACAACGGTAAATACACAGATCCACACCACATCTAAGAAGTGCCAGAATAGGCTTAAACAACTTAGGCGTGTCACTGTTTGTGGGTTTAAACCACGGCGCACAACTTCAATCATCAGGACAGTCATCCAAATAAGACCTGCTGTAACGTGAAGACCGTGTAAGCCCACCAAAGAGAAAAACGATGTTAAAAAGGCACTTTGCTGAGGGCCATTACCGTGCGCAATTAGGTGATGGAATTCATATACTTCCATACCAATAAACACAGCACCAAAGGCAAAGGTAACCAGCAACCAAGTTAACGTAGCCGCCTTTTTCTGCCCGTGAGCAGAGATCATCGCAAAACCAAAAGTGATACTACTGAGTAGTAGTGCTGCGGTTTCAACCGCAACAAAATCAAGTTCAAAAATGTCTTTACCCGACACACCGCCAGCGGTATTCATGAACAATACTGCATAAGTTGCAAAGAATGATGCAAACAACAGGCAGTCAGTCATAAGGTAAAGCCAGAAACCAAATACGGTGTTACCACCTGTATCGTGGTGCTCATGGTCATGTGCATCGACATGACCGTGTGCGCCGTTTAAGGTGTCGAGTCCTGCAGAAATGGTACTCATGCATTCACCTCCTTCGTAGCGGCTGTATTGTGAGCCGTTTCTAGTTCAAAAATTTCATCTGGTTGCACGTAGTAATCAACATCGCTGGTGTAACAACGTTTAATAAACACCACGATAGCACCCAGTAAACCAAATGCGGCAAGCCACCAAATGTGCCAGATCATGGCAAAACAGAAGGTTGTTAAAGCCGCGCTCATTAATACACCTGCCGATGTATTTTTTGGCATATGAATTGGGCTATAAGAGGCTTCTTGCTTGTAAGCTAAGCCTTTCTCTTTCATGTCTGTCCACGCATCGATGTCATCAACATGAGGGATTTTCGCAAAGTTGTAGTACTGCGGAGGTGAAGCAGATGCCCACTCAAGAGTATGACCATTCCACGGATCGCCCGTTGTATCATCAAGTTGCTCGCGGTTTTTGAAGCTCACTACAAGTTGCACAACTTGGAACAAGATACCGAACATAATGATTACCGCACCGCCAGCTGCAATGTATAACCAAATGTTCCAATCAGGGTTGTTCGTGTGGTTTAAGCGACGTGTCATACCTAAGAAACCAAGTACGTATAACGGCATAAATGCCACGAAGAAACCAATTAACCAGCACCAGAAAGATCTTCTGCCCCAGCTCTCGTCAAGTTTGAAGCCCATTGCTTTAGGGAACCAAAACGCAAAACCAGCTAAATAACCAAATACCGCACCACCAATGATGGTGTTATGGAAGTGAGCGATTAAGAATAAGCTGTTATGTAATACGTAGTCAGCACCAGGAATAGCAAGCAACACACCGGTCATACCACCGATAGTGAAAGTCACCATAAAGCCTAAAGTCCAAAGGACAGGCACAGTAATACGTAAACGACCACGATACATAGTGAATAACCAGTTAAACAACTTAACCCCGGTCGGCACCGCAATAACCATGGTCATAACACCAAAGAAGGCATTAACGTTAGCGCTTGAGCCCATCGTAAAGAAGTGGTGAAGCCAAACGATGAAACCTAAAATTGAAATTGCACCACTTGCGTAAACCATCGACTTATAACCAAACAGGCGTTTACCAGCAAACGTTGAGATAACTTCTGAGAAAATACCAAACGCAGGTAAGATCAGAATGTAAACTTCAGGGTGACCCCATGCCCAGAATAAGTTGATGTACATCATCGCGTTACCACCTAATTCATTCGTGAAGAAGTGGAAATCGAGATAACGATCAAGCGTCAGCATTGCCAGTACAGCAGTTAAAATTGGGAACGATGCTGCAATTAAGATATTTGCCCACGTACATGCCCAAGTAAAAATAGGCATTTTCATTAATGTCATGCCTGGTGCACGCATTTTAAATACAGTCGCTAAGAAGTTTACCGATGTTAATAAGGTACCCAAGCCGGATATCTGCAAGGCCCATATATAATAGTCGACCCCAACACCCGGACTGAATGACAACTCTGACAACGGTGGATACGCAACCCAACCTGTTTTAGCAAACTCACCGAAGAATAATGAGATATTGATTAGGATTGCACCGCCAGCAGTTAACCAAAAGCTAAGGTTATTTAAGAATGGGAATGCAACATCACGGGCACCAATTTGCAGCGGTAAAATGATGTTCATCAAACCAATCATAAACGGCATCGCCATAAAGATGATCATGATCACCCCGTGCGCCGTAAAGATTTGGTCATAGTGTTCTGGTGGTAAGTAACCACTTGCACCGCCGGTAGCCATTGCTAATTGCAGTCGCATCATAATGGCATCCGCGAAACCACGGAAAAGCATGATAAGCGCAAGAATGATGTACATCACACCTAAACGCTTATGGTCAATTGAGGTGATCCAGTCGTGCCAAATCACGCCCCACTTTTTATATTTTGTTACTAAGCCTGCTACTAACAGACCTAAGACAGCAACAACCGTCATGGTAACCATGATAATTGGTTCATGAAACGGGATTGCGTCTAATGTTAATTTACCTAACAACGACATGATTATTCCTCGTCCTCGCTGTGCTTTTTATGAGCTGAGTGCTCTGGCATAGCGTGTTGCATTGCACCGTGAGAGCCATGCGCTTGCATATATTTCATTACGATTGAATGGAACATATCTTTATCTACGCTGGCAAAGTATTTAACTGGGTCGTATTCACTTGGTTTTGCAAGTTCAACATAGCTTTGCTTAGTCAGTGCAGAACCGGTATTTTTTACTTTGTTTACCCAAGCATCGAAATCAGCTTCTGTGGCTGTTGCAATGGCATCGAACTTCATACCTGTGAAACCTGCACCACTGTAGTTAGCAGAGAAACCTTTAAAAGTACCCGGCTCATCAGCGATTAAGTGAAGCTTTGTTTCCATGCCTGCCATTGAATAAATTTGGCTACCAAGCTGTGGGATGAAAAACGAGTTCATGGTGCTTTCTGAGGTGATCTTGTACTGCACTGGCACATTGGCAGGAAAAACAAGCTCATTCACTGTGGCGATGCCTTGCTCTGGATAAATGAATAACCATTTCCAGTTCAAAGATACAACCTCAACAGTAAGGTGCTTACCTTTACCCTCAAGTGGTTTATATGGGTCAAGCTGTTGCGTTGACTGCCATGTGATCACACCTAAAATTGCAACGATAATGATAGGTATGGTCCAAACTACAGCTTCAATCTTATTAGAATGCGCCCACTTTGGAGCGTAAATTTCTTGATCTCGTCCATCACGGTATTTCCATGCAAAATAAATTGTCATGGCAATAACTGGAATTACAACGATCAGCATTAACACCGTAGCTACGATAATTAAATACTTCTCGTCGACACCAATTTGACCTTTTGGATCGAGTACCCCGCCTTTACAGCCAGACAAGGCCAGCACTAAAGACGCTAGAGCAATATTACAAAGGTTTCGAATTGACAAAGGAATATCCTACAACCTAAAAGTTAACACTTGTCGAAATAAGAACACGACGCTTTTCTGCAACAGATGCTACAGATATCCCTCGGCTGACTAGCGAGCACGACAAATCGGCACGCTAAAAAGTGAGGGAGTTTAGGTTGGCTGACTGAAATTTGGGCGTAAAAAACCCACTAGGTGCTTAGTAAAGACAACTTAGAAAACGACTAAAATGGCTGAACTTAAGCAACAAAGCTTATTTACAGACAACCACTTACACGAGGAGGAGCACGACAGCCATGAGCGCTGTGTACTACTAAAGACTTTATCGTTTCACGCGCAGCGAAGGCCGCTTTACGTAAAATGACACCTGCACGACGCGCAGGGAAGAAATGGAAGACCAACCAGCATAAACCAATAAGTAATTGGCAAGATACCACAGGGTAAGCTAAAAAACTCAACACATTAAGCAACGGTGTTTCGTATAAAGCACCTTCGCTTAATAAGCTTCTTAGCCCTTGAGCATCTTCTACTGTGCCGTTGATTAGCATGGCTGAATTAATCAGCAACAAGGCTAAAACTGACATTAGCTCTTTACCAGCAAAAAACGCACGCGCAGCCAACTGCAATCTAGCTAAGCTAGACTGTTTGACACCTTGTGACTGACTAATTGCTCGCAAAACTCACGCCTTTTTATCGCTTTTACTGCATTTTGGGTAAGCGGCTTACCCTATTTTTAAATGCGGTAACATGATCTTCATCAATAAAGTTTCAGTAATTACTGAAATTTCGATGTGGAGTATAACAAAGTCAACAGACGGTACAAGTAGAAATTAACAGCACAAGGTTAAGTGTTGTTTAGCTAATTGCTAATGAGCTGTAAAAAAAGCAATTTATCAAAGCTAAGTAGTTAAAATTAAAAGTGTATTTTATATAGCAAAAAGCAATGAATAAAAAGAAAATGACATATAAACAAGGATTAAACACACACTTACTCAGTAGCAATCAAAGCTTTAATACTGAACAAGGATTAGCCAAACCAGTTTAAATATAATATTCTACAAATCATCAAAACAAAGAATAAAAGAGATAATTATGCGTCAACATGCACTCGCAGCAGTCCTTTTAACATTAAGTACCAGTACACTCGCAAATACGATTGAAGACACCGTAGCGAGCGGCTTGAACAAACCTGCTATTTACTACGCCGATATAGAACCTTACTTAAAAAGCGCAGCAAAGCACTCAAGCGTTACACTAAAACAAATCGGCACCTCATTCCAAGGACAGGCACTTAATTCTCTTAAAATCGGCAACGGCCCAATCAAAGTGATGATGTGGAGCCAAATGCACGGCGACGAAAACACAGCAACTGCCGCGCTAATGGACTTTTTAAGCTTTATAACTGCCGATGAAAATGCAAAGTGGCTTACTAGCTGGCAGCAGAAAATAACCCTTCTCATCATCCCTATGGTTAATCCAGATGGCGCTGCAATGCAAACTCGTCATAATGCTCAAGGCATTGATTTAAATCGTGACGCTAAAGCTCTTCGCACAAAAGAAGGGCAAATACTCATGACTGTTGCAAATGAATTTAAACCTGACTTTGGCTTTAATTTACATGATCAAAATGCATATTACGGTGCAGGTAAAATGGGAAAACAAGCCACCATTTCAGTGCTAGCACCCGCCTATAATGAAGCAAGAGAAGTAAATAAAAGTCGTGGTGAGGCTATGCAGTTTATTGCCCATTTAGCCAAATCGGTTGAAACAATGATCCCAGGGCACTTAGGAAAGTACAACGACAGTTACTCTTTCCGCAGTTTTGGCGATACCTTTTCAGAAAAAGGGATCCGAACTATATTAATTGAATCAGGCGCTTACCCAAACGATCCAAACCGACAAATAGCCCGCAAGGTTAACCGTGTTTTATATAAGAATGCAATCGATTCGTTAACTACGGGAGCATGGAAAAACGCGAAAATAGCCCAGTACCACTCCATTCCATTTAACGCTAAAGACAATTGGGTCGACTTATTAATAGACGATGTAACAGTAAATAGTGAGCTAGGTGATTACCAGATAGATATTGCAGTCAATAACAAAGGACAGTCACCCATAATTAAAGAATTGGGTGATATAAGCAGTATCCGCCAAGGTTACACGAGTTTAGATGCAAGCAGCCTGAACTTTAAAGTAGGTAACAGCTTTGTTTTAAATGAGTCGTTAACGCTTACAGAAAGCAAATATAAAGAGCTTTTAATACAAGGGTATAGTTGCTTTTCTGGCGATATTAATATGCTAGAAAACGCCACAAATTGGCCAGTTTACGCATGCAAAAGTGTATTTACATCAATACCTTCACTTCATGCACCTGCCGCCTTTTTCTTACAAGCAAATGGCAAAAATAAGTACGCAGTCTTAGGGGCTGAGCTAATTAATTTAGATTAAACACGATTTAAAAAGACAGGCACTGTTAAAAGTGCCTGTTAAATCTCCAAATACCTTAAATTTGTAACCTAAAATAATAGCTGTGCAGGCAAAGCGCCCTATTAGCTTAATCTAATAATAAAAACCAATATAAAAGATTTAGCTTTATGAGAATTAAAAGCACAAATTAGCTGCAAGAGTTTGCAAAAAATAAAAGTCGAGAGAAATTTAAGATTAACTAGCAAGTAATAACTTACAGCTTGTTAGGTTACTTCGTCGCTTACGAGCAGTTTTACTGCAATAATTTTCAATAGCAGCTACTCGACCTGCAGCTCCATGAAATAAGTTTTCAAACTGAGTTGTTAACGTTAACCAGTTTTCCGGTTCGAAATTCAGCCTTTTAAGGATAGAAGGTAAATGATGTTTTATATATCCGGGCTTATCCGTACCAATACAACGCCCAGTTTGCTCCACAAGCAACAGGTATGACTCTAACTCAAAAGGTATTCCCTTTGATTTATACTTGTTCATTCCACCAACAAAACGAGCAAGTAGCTTAGGCTGCTTTGATTCCTTCACGCTTTGGCATCGTTTTTTAATACTAGTATAATCAGATTGCTCTGGGGTACTCGCAGCTTTTGCACGAACGGGGTTTAAATCAACATATGCCATGCACGCTAAAAGCGCTGATTCATCAAGTAATGCTTGGCTCTTAAAACGCCCTTCCCAAAAGTGCCCTGTACACTCATCTTCTTTATTTGCACATCTGGCAATATACTCATTAAGCATTCGCATGAACCAACTAATGCTCGAAAGGCGGGCTCTGTATTCTGCAACCTCTTTATTTAAGAAGGCTTGTTGGCCGTCACTTAACGGCTCACCATGAAGAAATTTTTGACCTAAAGGCGTCATTTTACTGAGCTTATACCAGCGTAAAAGAATAGCCTTATCAGATAACCTATTTGCTTTTTTATCATCAACATAAAGCACTACATGAGTATGATTACTCATTACGGCATAAGCACACACATCAATACAAAATACCTTTGCGAGAACAAACAGGCGCACTTCAACCCATCCTCGGCGGTGTTCATATGATTTACCTGTGAGGGCATCTTCTCCGCATAGAAAGGCGCGTCTAACACAACGGGATACACAGTGATAATACTTAGTATTCGACAAACAGATTTGCCGCTTCCTTGCTAAAGCCATCGTCCACTCCTTGAACTGATAATTTGAAATGCATTAGCTGTAACTAAAGTGTAGACAAAATCTTTTTTGCCGCAAGAATAAGTTAATAGATAAAAGTGACTGTCCGTGAGATAAAAGTGACTGTCCGTGTAAATGAGTTTTACTTTTAACGTCGTAATCCTATGCTTTTGCATATATAAAACCTTCGAATATGCATAATTGCTTTACTTTTCGCTAAATGATTTCCTGCTACCTTTAAGTAAAGAACCTAGTTTATGAGGTATACAGTGAATAAATTAAATTGCTTGCTGATATTAGTACTGCTTGTATTTTCAAGTGTAGGGCATGCTGGGACAGGCGTCGCAATTGAACCTAGTAAAGCCCAAGCGTACACTCCCGCCCCTGAAAACTTAAAAGCTCGAGAACGTTTTCAAGATAATAAGTTTGGCATCTTTTTGCACTGGGGACTGTACAGTCAGCTTGGTGGTGTAGGAAGCCCCTATGGAGCCGAGTGGATCATGGAAGATTTACGTATTTCAGGCCCTAAGTATCAGCGTTTGGCTGAGTTTTTTAACCCAACTGGTTTCGATGCAGAACAGTGGGTTAAGGCGTTTAAAGATGCTGGAGCAAAGTATATCGTTATTACTTCAAAGCATCATGATGGGTTTGCTATGTACGATAGTAAAGTATCTAATTTTGATATAGTCGATAGTACACCTTATAAAAAAGACCCTATAAAAGAGCTAGCTAATTCAGCTCATAAACATGGTTTACAACTTTTCTTTTACTACTCTCAGCTTGATTGGCATCACCCAGATTACTACCCATGGGGCCGAACAGGCCATTACACTAAGCGAGAAAAAAGTGGTGACTGGGAAAAATACCTGCAATTTCAAGATGCACAACTAAAAGAGCTTTTAACTCAATATGGGCCAATTGGTGGTATTTGGTTTGATGGTTGGTGGGACCAAGAAGACTCTCAAAATTGGGATAACTGGCAACTACAACGCACTTATAAAATGATCCATGAACTACAACCAGCAACCTTAATCGTAAATAACCATCACAGATTTACTGTTCCGGGAGAGGATTATCAGGGCTTTGAACAACAGCTGCCTACTAATCAAGAACGATTAGGTGAATTACCTTTAGAAATGGCACAAACAATGAACGGTAGCTGGGGGTTCAGTTTAACTGATGATAATTACAAGACGACTAAAGAGCTCGTACAAACCTTAGTAAGTGCCGCAGGAAGAAACTCTAATTATTTACTAAATACTGGGCCTATGCCTAACGGCAAGATCCAACCAGAAAACCTAAAAACTTTTGCAGAAATCGGCCAGTGGCTCAAGGTGTTCGGTAAGAGTATATACGGTACTCGAGGCGGCCCTATTTCCCCGCAAAACTGGGGAGTTAGTACCCATAATGATGAGAGTATTTTTATTCATATTCTTAACTGGCAAGCAGATACATTGAGCATTGAGCTTGCAACTCCCATCAAGTATGCAACTAATTTAAGAACCTCAAAACCAGTTAACTTTAAACAATTTGAGGGCGCAATTACTTTAGAAGGTTTGCAGTTTAATAATGAAGAATACGTTCAAGTCATCGAGTTAAAGTTAAATGATTAACTTCTTAAGAGCTAAGGCTTAAAATCAAATATGATTGTCTAAGTAAAATATATTTAACAGTGACTGTCCTTGTAAAATTTAGGCATTAAAAAAGCGCCTCAAGGCGCTTTTTCGTGATTAAAGAATTTGATTCTCTTTCCAAGCTTGTTCTTTAGCCATGCGCTTTTTACGCTTGTCACATGGGTCGTCGCAGTCGCAAGCTTTGTCGATACCAACAGCGCCTAGACCACCACAACTACTGGCCATAGATTTCTTTTGCACAATCATGCCGACAGCCATCGCTGCCACAATTAAAATAAGTAGACCAAATGTAAGAAGAAAAAGTGACATTGCTTTGCCCCTATCGTCAGCAATTAAATCAAGCCCAACCTGTTGGGCTGTATGCATTATAAACTGCTTCTTGCCCTGCTACAAATAAGGTTTAAATGCAGGGCTTGAATAAGTTACTAAGCCATTGTCTGACTTACCAATTAAATACACTGGCAAATCATGTTCTTCAGCATATTTTTGCGCGCGCTCCATGCCCATTACTGTAAGCGCTGTGGCTAGGCCATCTGCAGTCATTGCTGATGGGTGCAACACTGTAACTGATACTAGGTCATGACGACTAGGCATACCTGTTACAGGATCAATTAGGTGGCTATATGTGACACCATCCATTTCGTAAAAAATTCGGTAATCACCTGATGTCGCAATACCATTGGTACCAGGCTCAATCACTTTATGCACTTTACGAACGCCTGGCTCAGCATCAGGCTGTTCAATTGCAATTTTCCACGTGATGTTATCAGGCTTAATACCCGATACACGAAGCTCACCACCAATTTCAACCATATAATTTGTCAGACCATGGCTTTCTATCACTTCAGCGACTTTATCAATACCATAGCCTTTGGCTGTAGCGGAAAACGATAGCTCTAAACCATCTATTGTTTTCATCAAACCTGCATCAGTAAGTTCGAGCTTATCAACACCAATCTTAGCAACCATTGCAGCCAATGCTTCATCACTTGGGCGTTTAGTTGGCTTTTTATCTGGGCCAAAACCCCACAAGTCAATAAGTGGCCCCATAGTGACATCTAACGTTTTTGTTGATTCGCCAAGGCGGATTGATTCAGCTACCACGTTTCTAAAATCAGCGCTAATTGGCATCACCTGCCCTGCTGGTAACTGGTTAAACTGATTAATTTCTGAATCTGGAATGTAAGTCGACATAGATTGATTTACATCTTTAAGCACTTGCTTAATTTCAGGGTGTAAATCAATACCTGCAATTTTTGAAGACTCAGCGTACACCTTTATGTGATAGGTGGTACCCATTGTCTTACCTTCAAAATAAAGCTCTTCGACCTTATCTGCTTGGCTGCAACCAGCCATGAGTAAAGTAATAGTTAGTAGAAAAAAGGCCATCAAACCTTGGCGATAAAACACTCTATTCATAGCATTCACCTTTTGGATACCACGCAATGTAGGTATAGAAATAAAAAAGCCTCGTAACACTGTGTGCTACGAGGCCTGTATTCTAACCAAAACTTATTGTTTTGTGTATGGTGTTAGCCACCGAAGTCATCTAATAAGATGTTTTCGTCTTCTACACCAAGATCTTTTAGCATGTTGATAACAGCCGCGTTCATCATTGGAGGACCACACATGTAGAACTCACAATCTTCAGGCGCTTCATGATCTTTCAAGTAGTTTTCATAAAGTACGTTATGGATGAAGCCTGTGTAACCTTCCCAGTTATCTTCTGGTTGTGGATCAGACAGTGCTGTGTGCCATACGAAGTTATCGTTTTCTGCAGCTAAGCCATCAAAATCTTCTACGTAGAACATTTCACGCTTAGAACGTGCACCATACCAGAAACTCATCTTACGCTTAGATTTTAAACGCTTAAGTTGGTCAAAGATATGTGAACGCATTGGTGCCATACCTGCACCACCACCTACGAATACCATTTCTGCATCAGTGTCTTTCGCGAAGAACTCACCGAATGGACCAGAAATAGTCACTTTATCACCTGCTTTAAGTGACCAAATGTACGAAGACATTTTACCACATGGAAGGCTTAGGTCTCTTGGTGGCGGCGTAGCGATACGCACGTTAAGCATGATGATGCCTTCTTCTTCTGGGTAGTTAGCCATTGAGTATGCACGAATTGTTTCTTCGTCTACTTTAGACTCCAGATCGAAGAAACCGAAGTGGTTCCAGTCGCCACGATACTCTTCAGGAATATCGAAGTCAGCATATTTAACGTGGTGCGCTGGTGCTTCAATTTGAATATAACCACCTGCACGGAATGGTACAGACTCACCATCAGGAATTTGTAGTTTAAGTTCCTTGATGAATGTCGCTTTGTTATCGTTAGAGATAACCGTACAATCCCACTTTTTAACACCGAAAATTGACTCTTCAAGTTCAATTTCCATGTCGTTTTTAACATTTACCTGACACGCTAAACGGCAGCCTTCACGAGCTTCACCTTTAGAGATGTGATCAAGTTCTGTTGGTAAGATATCACCGCCACCTTCTTTGATGTGTACACGACACTGACCACAAGAGCCACCGCCACCACACGCAGATGAAACGAAGATACCTGAATCAGCTAGCGCGCCTAATAGCTTGCTACCTGCTGATGTTGTAATAGCTTTTTCTGGGTCGCCATTAATACCGATGGTGATATCGCCGCTTGCTACTAATTTAGATTTAGCACCAATGATAACTAAAACTAAAATAACAACGATAGCGATGAAAACACCAACGCCTAAGAAAATCTCATTCATGATTTATCCTCGCTACCTATTAAAGTGAAATACCAGAGAATGACATAAAGCCAAGACCCATAAGACCAACAGTGATGAAAGTAATACCTAAACCACGTAAGCCATCAGGAACGTCTGAGTACTTCATTTTTTCACGGATACCAGCAAGTAAAGTAATTGCTAGTGCCCAGCCCACACCTGAACCGATACCATAAACAACAGACTCGCCGAAGTTATAGTTACGCTCAACCATGAAAGATACCGCACCGAAGATTGCACAGTTAACTGTGATCAGTGGTAAGAAGATACCTAACGCGTTGTAAAGTGCAGGGAAGAACTTATCTAATGCCATTTCAAGAATTTGTACAAGTGCTGCAATAACACCGATGAAAGTCAAGAAACGTAAGAAGCTAAGGTCTGCTTCTGGGTAGCCAAGCCACTCTAATGCACCTGGTGCAAGAACAGCGTGATAAACCAAGTTATTTACTGGTACTGAGATACCTAGTACCACGATAACTGCCACACCTAGGCCGATTGACGTTGTTACTTTCTTTGATACAGCAAGGAAAGTACACATACCTAGGAAGAAGGCTAAAGCTAAGTTTTCAATGAAAACTGCTTTTACAAATAAACTAATATAATGTTCCACTGCTCGCCCCTTACGCTTTTGCTTCTACTTGGTCTTTCTTGAAGGTACGAAGTACCCAAATAAATAAACCAATAATGAAGAATGCACTCGGTGGTAAAATCAATAGACCCATTGGTTGATACCAGCCACCGTTTTGTACTAGTGGGATAATATCAACACCGAATAGTGAACCTTTACCGAATAACTCACGGATGAAACCAACAGTTAATAGCACTACTGAGTAGCCTAAACCGTTACCGATACCGTCTAGGAAAGACATTAGCGGTGGTGACTTCATTGCGTATGCTTCAGCACGACCCATTACGATACAGTTTGTAATGATTAGACCAACGAATACAGAAAGCTCTTTTGCTGTTGCATAAGAGAAAGCTTGTAGTACTTGGTCAACAACGATTACAAGTGATGCAATGATCGTCATTTGCACGATGATACGTACAGATGATGGGATATGGTTACGAATTGACGAAATAAACAAGCTAGAGAATGCAGTTACTAGCGTCAATGCGATTGACATGATAAGTGCATTTTTTAAGCTTGAAGTAACCGCTAGTGCAGAACAAATACCAAGTACTTGTAGTGCGATCGGGTTATTTGCGAATACCGGGCCAAATAGGACCGACTTCATTTCTTTAGTATCAGCCATTATTTCAACGCTCCTTCACGTACTTTCGCAAGGAAAGGACCAAAACCGTTTTCGCCAGTCCAAAAGTCAACTGTGTGATCAACACCGTTTGAAGTTAATGTTGCACCAGAAAGACCATCAATTTGATGTTCGTTCTTTGCACCGCTCTTCATGATATTGATTGGTAACTCTTTACCTTGCCATTTAGCAGTCCATTGTGGATTTTGAATTTCACCACCCAGACCTGGCGTTTCGTTGTGCTTGAAGAAATTGATGTTCTTAACAGTTTCACCATCGCTTTCAAGCGCTAAGAAGCCATACATAACACCCCAAAGGCCGTAACCTTGGATAGGTAGAATGATTGCATCAACTGAGTCGTCTGGTTTTTTCGAGATATAAACAGGTGAATTTTTTGTCATACGCTGAATACCAGCGATGTCTTTAATTCCTTCTGCTTTTAACGCAAAGCTACGTGCTTGGTCAAACTTAGTTTTCTCGAAATCGAATGAGTTAGGATCAACACCTTCAACAAATTCACCAGTGTTCATATCTACTACACGTGCTTCGATTCTAGAATTGAACGTATCAGATACAGAACCTGACACTTCAATATCAGCCGCAGCTAAGATATTACGTTGGATATCTTGTGTTTTGTTAGCTTGCTGTAAAGGACGAAGCTGAACTGAAGCAAACGATACGATGATTGCACACACTAAACATAGTGCAACAACAACGGTTAGCGTTTTGCCGATTGATTCGTTATTACTAGACATTACGTGCCAACCTCCGCTTGATATTAGCTTGCACTACAAAGTGATCGAATAATGGTGCAAATAAGTTAGCAAATAAGATTGCTAGCATCATACCTTCTGGGAATGCCGGGTTAACAACACGGATCATTACAACCATAAAGCCGATTAACGCACCGTAAGCGAACTTACCTTTGTCAGTGAATGATGCAGATACTGGGTCTGTTGCCATGAAGAACATACCAAATGCAAAACCACCAAGAACTAAGTGCCAGTGCCAAGGCATAGCAAATACTGCGTTAGTTTCTGAACCAATTGTATTCAGTAAGAATGACGTTGCAACCATACCTAGGAATACACCTAGTACGATACGCCATGAAGCGATACGCACGTAAATTAGGAATAAACCACCGATTAATAGTGCTAGTGTTGACGTTTCACCTACAGAACCTTGAATGAAACCGTAGAACGCATTCCACCATAGTTCCATGTTGCTGTAATCAAGTGAACCAACCACTGCTTGACCAAGCATAGTTGCACCAGAGAATGAATCTACTGCAGTCCATACTGTGTCACCTGAAATTTGCGCTGGGTATGCGAAGAATAAGAACGCACGACCGGCAAGAGCAGGGTTAAGGAAGTTACGACCTGTACCACCAAAGATTTCTTTAGCGATTACAACACCAAACGTAATACCTAGTGCAACTTGCCATAAGGGAATCGTTGCAGGTAGGATTAGTGCGAATAGTACAGATGTTACGAAGAAACCTTCATTTACTTCGTGCTTACGCACTGAAGCAAATAACACTTCCCAGAAACCACCCACAGCAAATGTTACTGCGTATATTGGTAGGAAGAAGCAGGCACCGTAAAACATTTTCGCGCCCCAACCAGATTCAGCAGTTAACTCACCACCGAATAATTGGAACAGACCAACTTGCCATGTATTTGCTAGTTCAAAACCTTGTGCTAAAGCACCTGCGGCCTGATGACCGATGTTGAACATACCAAAGAACATTGCAGGGAACGTTGCCATCCACACTAAAATCATCATACGTTTTAGGTCGATGTTATCGCGAACGTGTGTTTTGCCTTTATTTACGTAACCAGGCGTATAAAAAATAGTCGCTGCAGCTTCGTAAAGCGCATACCATTTCTCGTGTTTACCACCCGGTTCAAAATGCGGCTCAATATCTTCTAGAAATTTCTTTAAACCCATCTCTCTAGCCTTCCTTCTCGATCGTAGTCAAGCAATCGCGTAGGATTGAACCATACTCGTATTTACCTGGACAAACGAAGGTACATAATGCTAAATCTTCTTCATCAAGCTCTAGCGCACCTAACGAAATTGCACCATCAAGATCACGTGCGATTAAATCACGTAATAATAGTGTAGGTAGGATGTCTAAAGGCATAACACGCTCATAGCTACCAATTGGAACCATGGCACGCTTCGAACCACCTGTTGAAGTCGTCATGTTAAATAGACGGCTTGGTGTTAGGTGAGATAAGAAGGTACGTGTTACTGAGAACTTATTAGCACCTGGTGCAATCCAACCGAATAGCTCTTTTTCGCGACCTTCAAGTAATACAGATACTTGAACATGGTAACGACCTAAGAACGCATGTGGACCTTGAGAAATAGCACCTGACAGCACTGAACCAGAAATCACACGGTTATCACCGTCTTCTAATTCGCCAGCAACTAAATCATCTAAAGATGCGCCAAGCTGAGTTCTAACTAAGCGTGGGTTTTTAACACGAGGACCAGCAAGAGAAACAACACGGTCTGTGAATATTTCACCTGTCAGGAACAAATTACCAAACGCGATTACGTCTTGGTAACCTAAGTGCCAAACCTGCTTGCTAGCAGAAACTGGGTCTAAGTGATGAATGTGTGTACCAACAAGGCCAGCCGGATGTTTGCCACCAAACTCATGTACTTCTACTTGAGGGATTGATGAACTAGGCACTTGGCTACCAGCTTGTTTACAAACAAATACTTTGCCGTCAGTTAAACGAGATACCACAGCTAAACCAGCTTCAAATGCTTGAGTGTTTTCAGCAATGATCACTGCAGGATCTGCAGCTAGCGGGTTAGTGTCGATAGCCGTTACAAAGATAGAGCTAGGATTTGCATCCAAAGCAGCTACTTTGCTGAATGGGCGAGCACGTAGTGCTGTCCATTGACCTGACTGAACCAGTACTTCTTTCACTTTTTCACGGTCTAAGCTCGAAAGCTCATCGGCCTTGAAAGAGTCAAAGGTGATTTGCTCACTGCCATTAACTTCAATAACAACAGATTGCAGCACACGTTTAGCACCACGATTAATTTCTTTTACTACCCCAGAAGCTGGTGCAGTAAATAAGACGCCTGGGTTCTTTTTGTCTTCAAAAAGTACCTGGCCTTTTTTGACTTGGTCATCCACGCGAACATGCATGGTTGGACGCATACCAATATATTCTTCACCTAGCACAGCTACACGTTTGACGGCAGAACCATCATGAATAACTTGCTGAGGTGCGCCCTCTATCGGTAAATCCAGACCTTTTTTTATGTTGATCATACGCACTTGCATTACATTAACGGAAAGAAACTGAAAAATCGTACCAACCACGTCGCCTTTTGATATGCTCAGGTTAAATTCTAAATATCAAAGAATAGCCTGTTTAACACCCCAAACAAGCAACGCAGTAAACTCCTCACATATATTACCCGAATTTTAACATCAATCAGGGTGACTATGCGAGAGCAAATATGAAATTTATACGACAGATGTGATTATTTAGACTACAAAAACCATTTGAATAAAATTCAATATAGACCAAAGTGCTATTGATGCAGATTTATTTTCATCCACAAACATAAAAAGTCGCTTAAAAAAGCGACTTTTCAAAATAAAGTTTGTTTATCGATTAATCGATAAGCTGCGAAATCGCAACATCAGGATTCACATCTTGCTCGTAATCTACACTGTCGATACCAAAACCGAATAAACGTAAAAATTCGTTGTGGTAACCCACGTAATCCGTTAATTCGTCAATGGTATCTGTATCTACAGTATCCCAAACATGTTGTACACGAGCTTGAACATCATCTTCTAACTCTTTGTAATTTTGGAATAAGTGACCACCGTCATCAAAACGTGGCGTCTCACCGTAAAGGTTTTCAGTAAATAACGCGTGAATTTGCTCTATTGTGCCTTCATATGTACCGTCTGCTTTCATTACTTTGAATAAAGCAGAAATATATAAAGGCATAATTGGAATTGCCGAGCTTGCTTGTGTTACAACCGCATTTAATGAAGACACATACGCTTCACCATTTAAGTCTTTCGTAGACTCTTTGATTGCTTGCGTTGCACGGTCAAGATCTTCTTTGGCTTTACCGATTGTCGCATGACCGTAAATTGGCCAGGTTAATTCTTTACCAATATATGTGTAGGCAGTCGTTTTGAAGTTATCAGCAAGAACATCCGCTTCTTTTAATGCGTCAATCCACATTTCCCAATCTTCACCGCCCATAACTTTAATTGTATTGTCGATGTCTTCTTGGCTTGCTGCTTCAACCGTTACTTCATCAATCACACGCTTTGAAGTGTTTAGATTCTTCGTTGTGATATCAGAACCAATTGGCTTAAGCGTTGACGAGTAAGTTTCGCCCGTATTTGGATCAGTACGACGAGGAGACGCAAGGCTGTAGATAACTAAATCAACTTTACCTAGATCAGCTTTGATAGTATCAATTGCTTTTTGCTTAATTTCGTTAGAAAACGCATCGCCATTGATATTCTTAGACCACAAACCTGCTTCTTCAGCTGCCGCTTGAAATGCTGCAGTATTATACCAACCTGCAGAGCCTGTTTTACGCTCGCTACCTTCTTTTTCAAAGAAAATACCTAACGTTTTCGCACCGCCACCAAACGCAGCAGTAATACGCGAGGCTAGGCCGTACCCAGTAGACGCACCAATAACGAGTACATTCTTTGGTGCGTTGCTCAGTGGTCCTTGCGCTTTCACATAGTTAATTTGTTCTTGTACATGCTCAGCACAGCCTACCGGGTGTGCGTTAGTGCAAATAAATCCACGAATTTTAGGCTTAATGACCATTGATCATCCTATATCTATCACAATAAAAATTAGCGCTAGTTTAAAGGCTAATAGTTAAAATACAGGTCTGATCAGTATAAAACTGTTCAGACCCACTGAAATCTTTCTGGGGTAAGCACCCATTTAGAGTGACTGTCCACTTAACTTTGGGTGACTGTCCTACTAATTTAGTCGAACTTTGAGCCCCCTAAGCATTTAGGTGATTCAGGTGCCTGTCCTTGTTGTTCACTAAACTCTTCAGGAGTAAATGTGTGGATCGCTAATGCATGAATGTGGTTTGCTAATTCATCTTTTAATAGCTCATTAATTTGACGATGTCGGGCAAGTAAGCGTTTACCTGCAAACTCTTCACTCACAACCACCACTTTAAAATGCGATTCGGTTCCACGGCTATGCATATGGCTTTCATTGACAACATTCAGGTGTTTACATTCGATACCCGCAGCGAGCTTTTCCTCAATTTGTTGTTGCATTGACATGTGTCATAGACCTTTAATTGCAAAATAATTGGCCGTTACTATATCAAGGGCGTAGCTCATTTTACCAATAATTTTATCGTATTGAGCGAAAGGTAAGATTAATTCGAGGATGTTTTAACCTTTGTTGTTTGGGCAAGCAATGCTGGTAATCACGCTGACTATGGCCATTCATAATTAAGCAGCTACCACTTTGTAAAATAAGATCGTGTTGCTCATTAGTATGTTTATGCTTTATTTTGAATTTCCGCTCAGCCCCCAGAGATATTGATGCGATAGTCGGCTGCTGGCCGAGCTCTTTTTCATCATCGCTGTGCCAGCCCATACAATCTTGACCATCACGGTATAAATTTACCAATAATGCATTAAAAGGTATCTGCAATTGCGCTGTTAAACGTTTACGCATGGCATCAAGCACCGCTGGCCAAGGTTCAACAATTAGCTGGGACCCTGAATAGCTATAATTAACATTCGGATCAGCAATAAAGCACTGCAAACGGGGGATCACATGACTTTTTCCATAAACTTTAATAGAAGGCTGCTGCCAATTAAGATGCTGCTGTAGGTAATAAAATAAATCGAGACTTTTTTGCGCACTTAAAGCCTTCGCTTGATAAGAAAACCCCTCAGGTAAATGATTAGGGTTGGCGTTTGGCTGTTGCATGTTAGAATTTACCTATACTTAAATACTTATCGTAAAATCATGATGACCACCCAAGCACAGCTCGGTGATAACACCTATACCCTAGAACGTTTTCCTTTAGATCAAAAAAATCGCAGTCTTCAAGCCTGGGATTCTGGTGATGAATACCTTGTCAATTATGTACAAGAACATCATCCTGACGCAAATTCAGTGCTCATTTTGAATGACAGCTTTGGCGCACTTGCTTGCGCATTCAGTTCATTAACAGTTTATTCAGTTAACGATTCGTATATTGGTCATCAAGCAACACGTTACAATTTAAAAGCCAATGAGTTAACGATTGATTCAGTTAAGCAGCTTCATTCATTACAAGCTTTACCAAGCCAGGTTGATTTAGTGATCTTAAAAGTGCCCCGCAATTTAGGCTATTTACAGCATCAGCTTGCAGCTATTAGCGCAGCTCTTCCTAAAGACATTGCAGTTATTGCCGCAGGTAAGACCAAAGATATCCATAATTCAACAATTAAAGCCTTTAATCAGTATATTGGTGATACCTCAACCAGCTTAGCAGTTAAAAAGTCTCGCTTAGTAATCAGTAAAACCAGTGGCTTTGATAAAAAAGCCCCCTTCCCTGTAAGTTGGCCACTTGAAGGCAGTGAATTTGAAATTCAAAACCATGCGAATGTATTTTCTAGAGATTCGTTAGACATTGGCGCACGTTTTTTCTTTAACTATTTACCACAAACTAGCAAAGCTCGTCGTATTATTGATTTAGGCTGTGGCAACGGCGTAGTTGGCTTGATGACTTTAAAACGCTGCCCTAAAGCCCATGTCACTTTTGTTGACGAATCGTATATGGCCGTTGAATCAGCAAAACTAAATGTTACCCACAATCTACCTGAACAACTTGAGCAATGTGAGTTTATACAAAACGATTGCTTAACCGGTTTTGAACCTGACAGTGCTGACCTTGTTTTATGTAACCCACCGTTTCACCAAGCACAAGCTGTGACTGATCACATCGCTTGGCAAATGTTTAAACAAGCCAAACATACTCTTAAACAAGGTGGTGAATTAAGGATTATCGGTAATCGCCACCTCGACTACCATGAAAAACTAAAGCGCATGTTCGGCAATTGCAAACTATTAGGTTCTAACAAAAAGTTTGTCGTACTTAGTGCAACTAAAAATCATTGATGGAGCAATCTAGATGAGAAAGTTACTTTCTTTATGTGCATTATTAGCGCTTGCTGGGTGTAGTAATCAGCCTAATCAGCTAATTTTAAACCCTGTTTATCAAAGTGGTAAAATCACCCATATAGATAGCAACGTAAGTACCAGTGTTATTGATTTAAGAGGTGATAATGTCACTCTAAAAATCATTGAATCCGGTAAAGTGAAGACTTTAGCCAGCCCAGGAATAGCAGATTCGCTCAAGAGTACCCTCGATAGCGCATTGAGTAGAAATGGAGCCAATATTTCTAACCTTGCAACAACTCGCTTTGAAGTTGACATTCATAAACTACAAGCCGTCGTAACTGAAAAACTGATAACACACACAAGTGTTGCCAGTATTGAGTTAGGTGTTCGTGTGATCAGAAATAACAGCAACTTTAGTAAGGTGTATCGAGGTGGTGCTAATTTAGAAGGGCCTTTAAGTCATGACCGTGCGAAAATTGAAAGTCAGCTTAATAAGTTGACTGAACAATTAATTACCCGCATTGTATCTGACCCAGAATTAATCGCTTATTTAGAGGGGTAACTATGAAGCGCATTCTCTTACTCAGTTTTATTTTATTATTTGCTCACAGTTCATTTGCAGCAACTGAAGGTAAGTTTATTCAAAAAGACAATATGTTTCCACGTGTTGAAATTGTCACGACACTTGGCAGCATCGTGGTTGAAATGGACCGCTCTCGTGCGCCGATTACCGTGAATAACTTTTTAACCTACGTTGCTGATGGCAGTTACCAAGGCAGTGTTTTTCACCGTGTAGAACGCGACGACGATAACGAACGCGATTTTGTGATCCAAGGCGGGGGTTATGACAAAGACTACGATGGCTTGCACGAATACGACCCTATTTTTAACGAAAGTGGTAATGGCTTAAAAAATGATATGTACAGTATCGCTATGGCGTACCAAGACCGTAAGCCGCACTCAGGCACTCGCCAATTCTTTTTTAACATGGACGACAATGACCATTTAAACCCGGGCCGCGATTGGGGCTTTGCCGTATTTGGTATGGTTATGGATGGCTATGAAACACTTGATAAAATTATGCGTACAGAAACCGCATACAACGAAAAAATTGGTTACAGCTTTGTACCAAAAACACCTATCGTTATTTTAAACGTTAAAGTGCTTGACGCTAATCAATAATAATTAGGGGCTTCTTAGCCCCATCAATTGGCAATACTATGACAAACCCGCTTTCAATTTCAGAGTACTTTTCGTATTTCAAAGACAAACGTTTAATCAACATTTTTATCTTTGGTATCAGCAGTGGCTTTCCATGGGTGTTGATTGGCTCTGTTTTGTCGGCATGGTTAAAAGATGAGGGCCTAAGCCGAAGCATGATCGGCTTATTTGGTATAGTTTTCGGTGCTTACAGTATTAACTTTTTATGGTCTCCATTAGTTGACCGCGTCAAGTTACCATTCTTATTCAATTGGCTTGGTCAGCGCCGCAGCTGGATTTTATTGTGCCAGTCAGTCATTTTTATTGGCACCTTTGCACTAGCAGGTTTAGATATTAAAGCTAACCTCTGGTTTGCAGCGGCAATTTGTTTAGTCATTGCTATTGCATCTGCGACCCAAGATATTGCTATTGATGCATTTCGTATTGATACCTTAGCCGAGAATGAAAGCCATAAAGCTACCGCTGCAGCAGCGATGGCAACATCAGGTTGGTGGAGTGGCTATGCTTTACTTGGTGCCTTGCCTTTTTATTTAGCTGACATTCCATCAATTGACTGGCCTGAAGTTTATTTTTTCTTATCTGTTGTCATGTTATTACTGATGAGCAGTGTTTTTTGGGCAAAAGAGCCTGATTCTAACCGCGAACTTGTGCAAGCTGAACTTGAACGCACTTACCAACAAAAGTTAGCTGGTGCCAAACAAAGCAAACTGACAAAAATAATCGCATGGCTTGCTGTAACTGTTATTGATCCATTCAAAACCTTCTTTGCGCGTAATGGTGTTAAAACAGCACTCGCATTATTAGCTTTTATCTTCTTATTTAAAATTGGTGAAGCCTTTTTAGGGCGAATGTCTATTGTGTTCTATAAAGAAGTAGGCTTTACGAATAGTGACATTGCCACCTTCTCGAAAGTGGGCACTGCAGTGCTTACCATCGCGTTCACATTCTTAGGGAGTCTATTTAATCAACGCTATGGCATTGTAAAGGGCTTGTTTATTAGTGGTATTGCGATGGCTGCTTCAAACTTAGCTTTTGCTTGGATTGCTATTGCGGGCCCTAAATTGAGTCTGTATGCCTTTGCCATTATCGTTGATGGCTTTACCCAAGCATGGTCTCTCGTTGCTATGGTGGCATTTATATCTATGCTCTGCGACAGAGCATTTAGTGCAACGCATTACGCGCTTCTTGCCTCATTAGGTAATTTAGGTAGAACTTTGCTTTCAAGTTACAGCGGCGTTGTAATTGATGATTGGTTAGATGGTAACTGGGCCATGTTTTTTGTGCTAACAGCACTTATGGTTATTCCATCATTGGTATTTTTGTTCTTAATTCGCCATAAGCTTTATGCGTTAGAAAACAACTACCACAAAAACAATTAACAAAATAAAAACATATGTAAATAAAGTATAGGGATTACAATAGCAGGGCTTAAATAGTGCATCCATGCACTATTCATACTATATGCTAGAAGTTAAAAACTTCTGGGTAGTCAACAATTATGCGTCTTTTAATAAGTTAAGACCTTCGTATGGGTCAACTTCTAGCGCATCACAATAACGCATAAACTCAATAACATCTAAACGACGCTCTTGGTTTTCAATTTTACCAATAAAAGAGTGAGGCGTACCTAACACTTGTGCAAGACTGCGCATTGTGTGACCTTTCTCATGGCGCTTCGTCTTAAGCCATTTCGTTAATTTTGAGTTTTCTTCAGAAGAAACTGTTTTACCCATCATAAAATACATCTCCTACTAGATGATTTAAATTAAAAATTTAGAGTGAAATTTTGCCCGTCTCACTCCTGAACACATTATATACTAATAACTTATGCTTTGGATGAATAATTATACAAATGTCCTTCTTTTAGGAATGGACCGCATAGTTAAACAAACTTAATTGTAGCTAAAATTAAAGCATGTGCTCTATTGCCAGTTGTTAACTGTACCAAAAAATTAATCAATTGAAACCTTATCACACTTAAATTATCGCTTTATAAACTGTAAATTTATGCTTAAAGTGTATGTAAATACTGAAAAAGGTTAAGAAATGTTTCGTATATTATTTTTGTTGCCAATTGTACTCTGTGTAGCGTGGTACCTGTTTCTTAGACACAATCGTGTACCAATTAAGCAGGGGAAAAAAGGATTTGTATATATATTAATCGCCTCTGTATTCGTTTTGGGCTTTTTTTTACTGATGATTAAAGTGACTCAACACTAGAGTCACTTATTATTAATCAAGGCGCAACGAAGTTACCTAAACGAGCTAACGATTTCGTTTTCTTAGCACTAATAAGCAAGGAGAACTGTGTCGTATGGTCTCGAATACCAATCTGCCAATTACTGCAATAACCTATTGCAGCAACGACGTTTACTGACTGAACCACAACACAATACCCTTATATAGATGCATGCCTAGAACCTCAAAATGAACCTATTCCTTTTATAAGTTCTTACTCAACAACCAAGCTTTCAAACTCAGCCCTTAACTTTGGCAATGCGATCTGAACAGGTTGATTGATGTGTATTTTCAGCTAGCTGCTGATGCGTGAGTGCATTAATGAAGGGATTAAGAGAGTATGAACAATAAAAAAGCCACATCAAGTGGCTTTTTCAAAAAAATTTTAAACGCTAAAGCTAGCTCCGCAACCACAAGTTGTTGTTGCGTTAGGGTTGTTAACGAAGAAACGTGCGCCCTCTAACCCTTCAGTATAATCTACCGTACCATCGACTAAGTATTGAATACTCATCGGGTCGACCACTAAGGTAACACCGTTTTTTTCAATCTCTAAATCGCCAGGGTTGGCTTTTTCATCAAAAGTAAAACCGTACTGAAACCCAGAACAACCACCACCTGTTACATAAACACGTAGCTTTAGATCCGGATTCTCTTCTTCTTCGATTAACTGTTTAACACGAACAGCTGCTGCATCGCTGAACTTAATTGGCAACTCATCAGACATACCAAGACCCTCAAAACCTATAATGTGGCGATTATCTAATACCCGAGTGTTTTAATCAAGTATCTCAAGGGAGCAATATCCGTACTTAATAACAGCACGGGTAGGCTATACACTTTAAACTCATCATCTTAGATAATAGGATTGCCCGCGTTTTAGCTAAAAAGACCAATAAAAATACAAAAAGGTTATAATTTAGGCGTATAATTACTGAACGATCAATGATGATATTGTTTTATGCGAACCTATTTGTTGCCACTCATCCTATTAATGCTGGGTTTGTCGGGTAGTGTCACTGCTGCTGATAATGAAACATGGAAAATTACATCTTTAGAAGTTCCTCCCTATGCCAGCAGTAAAATGGCAAATGGCGGTAATGCGATTGCTTCATTGAGAAACACACTTGCAAAACAAGGAATTGAGCTTAATGTTGAATACTTACCATGGCAAGATGCAATCGAAAAGGCCGAACAACCGGGGTATCTAGGTTACTACCCAGCTTGGCTCTCGGAAATAAAACCAGGCTTTATCGCTTCGCCTACTATTTTTAACTCACAACTTGCTGTGTTAACAAATCAACAGAATGAACAAGCATTTGATAATTTAGAAAAGCTCTTTAGTGATAATAAAGTGGCTGTAGTCGACTCTTATGTCTATCCTGGATATATTGAGAACATAATTCAAGCTTATGATGACAGCATCATTCGAGTCGCCACCGATGAGCAGTTATTCATCTTATTAACGACTAATCAGGTTAAGTTTGTCATTTCTGCTCCTGAGATTTTAGGTTATTTTGCTATTGAAAAGGGGTTACCTCAACCGAAAATAGTCAGACAATTTACAGATTTCCCACTCGTTATTGGTATTAAAAACACACTAGAGAATCAAAGCAAACTAGCTCAACTACAGAGCTTTTTTGATGACAATTCACAATCGACAACACACTATATAAAACCCAAAAAGTTATTATTTACCTATATAGATATCCCTCATATAGCGCCATTCAAACAGTTTATGGAAACTGTTTATGATGAATTAAATATCAAAACTCAACTTCAGGCCGTGCCCTCTCGCAGAGGAGTGCTATTACTTAATGCTGGGATAGTCGATGGGGATATAGTTCGTTCAAAAAGCAACCTAAGTAAGTTCGATGATATTATCGTCGTTGAACCAAGCTTAGGTACCGTAAATATTGTCTTAATATGTCGTAAATCTGAAACATGTAACCGTACTAACTTAGACGATAAAAACATTAGTATTATGAGCTCGATGGGAGACCTTGAATTGCTCAAGGAGTTTAATATTCAAGCGCGTGTAATTCTAAATGAAGATTTAAACCATATATTAAGAATGCTAAAGAAAGGCCGAGTTGACAATGTGCTCTACCCTGCACTTGAAATTGATATTCATAACTTGCGAAAAGAATTTGAAGTTGTTGTACTAAGACAAATGACAGTCAATACTGTTGTACATAAAAAACATGCTGGGCTTGTCCCCGAACTATCTCATGCAATTAAAGCACATTTGCCTTCTCTAACGGATCAGCTGAATAGTAACCGTACCGATAACATTCATTGAGTAAATTACTTATTAATTTCAAAATCACAAGGACTTAGTGAATTTGATTTGCTAAACTGCGGCTCAAAAGTGCTGTGAGGAAATATGCATGTGGCTTGAAAGACTAAGACGTCGTTTAGCAAAGCCTAAAACATCTGTGCAGTTGTGCTTACTTGGTGTAAGTGCAGGGTTAATTGCGGCAGTTTTAATCATTCTTTTTCGCCTCACTATCATGTTTTTCCAGAGTTTATTTCTTGAGAAGCCTGATGACTTCTCAACACTACCCACTCTTGAACGAGTTCTTCTTCCGGTCAGTGCCGCCTTATTAATTGCTCTATTCGCAGCTCTAACTGGCTTTAAGCATTATCGCCTTGGCATTCCATTTGTAATACACCGCATTAAAAAACACTATGGTCATATGCCGCTTTACAACACGGTGAACCAATTTGTCGGTGGTGCATTAGCCCTGATAAGTGGTTTTTCGGTAGGTCGAGAAGGCCCTTCGGTACATATGGGTGCAACGGGCGCCAGCTTACTGGCCGATAAATTACACCTTCCACACAATGCAATGCGTACCCTAACAGGGTGTGGTGTTGCAGCCGGTATCGCCGCCTCATTTAACACCCCGCTTGCAGCCGTTATTTTCGTAATGGAGGTGGTGCTTAGAGAATATAAAGTGCATATTTTCGTGCCCATCATGCTCGCTGCGGTAACCGGCGCATTAGCGACTCAATTTGTATTTGGTGACGCTTCTGAGCTTGCACTTATTACTATGAATCCATTGAGTGGTTGGCATTACCCATTTTTAATCATCTTTGGTATGGCACTTGGTGCTGTTGCTTATGCATTTAACCAAAACTTGATGCTTATAATCCGCACCTTTAAACCGTTAAGCATGTTCCCTCGCCTATTACTGGCAGGTTTAATCGCAAGCTTAATTGCTTATATGGTTCCCCATGCAATGGGCTCAGGTATGAGTGCAATCACTATTGCCATTGAGTCACCAGATGATGTGCAGTTTTTAACTACCATCTTGATTGCCAAATTACTCGCCACCTTATTTGCTATTGGCTTGGGTATTCCTGGCGGGATCATCGGTCCTGTAATTGGGCTTGGGGTATTAATGGGCACTTTAATGGCTTTTTTTGCTCAGTTTATTAGCCCGGGAGTTGATATTACTGGTACCTACAGCATGCTTGGCATGGCAGGATTATTGGCAGCTACATTGCACGCACCACTTGCTGCACTCACTACGGTTATGGAGTTAACCTCAAGTCCAGAGATTATTGTGCCAGCCATGCTGGTGATCTCAACGGCTTATGTCACGGCACTGCAGTTTTTTGGTAACCGCTCTATTTTTATGCAGCAACTTGATTTCCAAGGGCTTGAGTATCAAATATCGCCAGCCACCGAAGCGTTACAAAAAGTCGGAGTCATGGCTGAAATGGATGAACAATTCAAGTTACTCTACAGTGATGACAAACAGCAAATCAAAGAATCGCTTGATGCCCTTGATAGCCAAACGCCGCTTATTGTGCATGATGAAGAAAACGGCTATCGTCTTGCTGAATATGATTTAAGTCTAATGTCTGACCAAAACAGTAATATCAAATACGTCAACCTTACTGGGCTAAGTAGCCAAGCAACGTTAGCCGATGCCTTTGATTTACTGAAAGATAAACGCAGCGGTGCGGTGTATATATACAACCTACTTGATAACCAACAAATTATGGGTCTTTTGCGTTGGGATCAAATCAGGCATATCCTTACCATACGCAACAGTTTGTTATAACAATTAAAATGGATACTTAAATGACTGCGCTATTAGTTTATAAAACGTTTCATGTGTTCTTTATGATCGCTTGGTTTGCCGGTATTTTTTACCTGCCTCGGCTATTCGTTTACCACGCAATGAGTGAAGAAAAAGCCTGTAACTCAATGCTAAAAGTCATGGAGCGACGTTTACTTTATTTCGTTACGCCGTTTGCCGTATTAACACTCGTGTTTGGCGTATTAACGATTTTTGAATATGGTCGTGATTGGTTTAGATACAGCATGTGGCTGCACTACAAACTGGTATTAGTGATTATTCTTTATATCTATCATGGCTACTGCTTTAAATTACTGGCTGATTTTAAGCATGATCGCAATAAACGTAGCGATCGCTTTTACCGTATTTTTAATGAAGTTCCGGTACTCATCCTTTTAGCTATAGTGGCACTGGCAATTATTAAACCTAACTTATAATTTGCTGCTGTGTCCGCTAAAAATTTGCTATAGTATTGCGCAAATTTATGCGGCCTCCCATACCGAGTGCCAGCGCCCTATAAATGTGATTAGGAACAAACCCCATGCTAAGTTTCCAAGGTGAAAATATCCTGTCGGTCAATCAGCTTGATCGAGATTGTATTGAACGTATTTTTGCAGTTGCTAAGAAAATGGAGCCTTATGCTAAAAAGCAAAAGCGCACCAATGTTTTAGAGGGCGCAATTTTAGCGAACTTGTTCTTTGAACCAAGCACACGTACTCGCGTAAGTTTTGGTACCGCATTTAACTTACTAGGTGGCTTAGTCCGCGAAACAACAGGCATGCAAAGCTCTGCGCTAGCAAAAGGTGAATCGTTATATGACACCGCTCGTGTTATCTCTGCGTATGCAGATGCAGTCGCAATGCGCCACCCTGATGCAGGCTCCGTTGCTGAGTTTGCCACTGGGTGTGATGTACCAGTAATCAATGGCGGTGACGGCCCAAATGAGCACCCAACTCAAGCCCTACTTGACTTACTAACGATTGAACGTGAACTTGGCCGTTTTAACCAAAGTATCGACGGTATGCACATTGCCCTAGTGGGTGATTTAAAATACGGCCGTACTGTGCACTCTTTATCTAAGTTACTGTGTCATTATAAAGACGTTAAGTTCTCTATGGTGGCACCTGATGGCTTACAAATGCCAGACTACATTTTAGATGCTGTTGATAAGGCCGGTCATAAAATTCAACTAGTAGATAAAATGGAAGGCAACTTGGCGGCTGATATTGTATATCAAACCCGCATTCAAGAAGAGCGCTTCCCTTCACAAGAAGAAGCGAACAAATACCGTGGTGGTTTTCGTATCAGCCAAGCAATTTACAATGCACACTGTAAGCCAAACTCAGTACTGATGCACCCACTGCCTCGTGACAGCCGTTTAGAAGCAAACGAGCTTGATAACGATTTAAATAGCAACGACAACCTAGCAATTTTCCGCCAAGTTCAAAATGGCGTGTTAATCCGCATGGCGTTGTTTGCTCTAACCTTAGATGTTGCCGACAAAGTTGAGCAATATGAAGTCGACGTGCCTTGGTTTAGCCGTAAACGTAATAGTTAACTCGCTTCGTTTTGGGCTCTCTGAGCCCTTACAAACCAACTCATTTAACGTGACAACCCAATAGGACTATTCATGACAATTAGCCAAGATCTTTTTAATCGCGCGCAAGAATCAATCCCAGGCGGTGTAAACTCACCAGTTCGTGCCTTCAATGGCGTTGGCGGTACTCCTTTATTCATCACTAAAGCAGAAGGTCCTTTTACCTTTGATGCTGATGGTAACCGTTATATCGATTACGTTGGTTCATGGGGACCAATGATCATGGGTCATAACCACCCTGCTATTAAACAAGCGGTATTAGAAGCCGTTGAAAATGGCTTAAGCTATGGTGCGCCAACCGAAACTGAAATCTTAATGGCCGAGAAAGTAAAAGAGCTGGTACCATCAATCGAAAAAGTACGCATGGTAAGCTCAGGTACTGAAGCAACCATGAGTGCAATTCGCTTAGCGCGTGGCTTCACTGGCCGTGACAAAATCTTAAAGTTTGAAGGCTGTTACCATGGTCATGCTGACTCACTACTTGTAAAAGCAGGCTCAGGCGCGCTGACTATGGGTGTACCTAACTCACCAGGTATTCCTGAAGACTTCGCTAAGCACACATTAACGGTGTCGTTTAACAACCTTGATGAAGTAAAAGCCATTTTCGCAAAATACGCTGACGAAATCGCTTGTATCATCGTTGAGCCAGTTGCTGGCAACATGAACTGTATTCCACCTGTACCAGGCTTCTTAGAAGGTCTGCGTGAGGTGTGTGATGAATACAAATCTGTGCTTATTTTTGATGAAGTAATGACAGGTTTCCGTGTTGCTTTAGGTGGCGCACAAGCTTACTACAACATCAAACCAGACCTTACTTGTTTAGGTAAAGTGATCGGTGGCGGTATGCCAGTGGGTGCATTTGGCGGTAAAAAAGAAATCATGGATTTCATCGCACCTGTTGGCCCTGTTTATCAAGCGGGTACATTATCAGGCAACCCAATTGCCATGGCAGCAGGCTTAAAGTCACTTGAGCTATTATGTGCTGAAGGCCTACACGATGAACTAGAAGCTAAAAGTAAAGCTATTTGTGAAGGCTTTGAAGCCGCTGCGAAAAAAGCAGGCATTGCACTTACAACAAACTATGCAGGTGGTATGTACGGCTTCTTCTTTACTGATAAAGAAAAAGTAACTAGCTACCAACAAGCGACTGAGTGTGATTTAGAGCGTTTTAAGAAGTTCTTCCACTTAATGCTTGAAGAAGGCGTTTACCTAGCTCCTTCTGCTTTCGAAGCTGGCTTTGTGTGTGCTGAACACTCAGAAAAAGAAATCAACGATACTATTGCAGCCGCAGAGCGTGCATTCGCGAAGCTTTAAACCGAAAATAATATAGGTCACTTTTAATCGGTGGCCTATACTTCCAAACATTCCCCCCCTCAGAAAATAATAGATAAGATTATTTTCGAAAATTAAAAACCAAAAAATATTATAATTAAAACATCATTTATACAAACCAAATGATTTTTTCCTGCATTTATATTTTAAAATGTAACGAAAACGACATAAAATTCCCAACAAACTGTTTTATAAGAATTAAAAATAGAATTAAAATTTACTTAACGCAATTACATCAAATTACATCTGTGTATTTTTTGTATAAAAAAGCAAAAAATATCAACTTTAGATCGTTCCAAGGCGTTTTTTTGTAAGTTTATCGTATTTGTAATATAAAAAATTGATCTGTATGTCCCTAATATGTTACCAATTTGTTTCACGCTTTATTTAATGGTTAAAACCCCAAATAAATAAAAAACAAAGCGTGATAGTTATTAACAAACAATAACAAATCAAAAATCTAAAATTTCACAGGGAAAGCTCAATGAAAAACAACTTTTCAAAAACATTTAAGCGTTCATTCACAGCTGCAGCTGTTGCTATGACCTTAAGTGCAGCAATGCCTGCTATGGCTGACAATGTTAATGGTGCAATCAAAGGTAACATCATTACTCAGTCTGGTGTTTCTTTAGCTGGTGCAACAATCACCATTACCGATAAGTCAAAAGGTTATGAAAAAACTCTCATTGCAGATGCAAATGGCCAGTTTAATCTTAACCAAGTACCTGTTGGTAAATATAATGTAACAGTGTCACAAGCTGGTTTTGAAAAAGCACAGATTAACGATGTAATTATCGGTGTTGGTAAAACTGCACTACTCGAGATTCCATTGGTTGAAGGTAATATAGAACGTATTGCAGTTGTTGGTGGCGCAGTTCGTGCTGTTGACGTTTCGGTTACGGAATCATCATTGAACATTAGTTCAGAAGAACTTGAATTATTACCGGTTGCTCGTTCATTAACATCAGTTGCTTTACTAGCCCCTGGTGCAACTGAAGGTGATAGTCGCTTTGGTGATCAAGCATCATTCGGTGGCTCATCTGTCGCAGAAAACGCATATTACGTAAATGGTCTTAATATGACTAACTTCCGTAACGGTTTAGGTGGCGCAACCATTCCATTCTCAGCATATGATAGCTTCCAAATTAAGACTGGTGGTTATTCGTCTGAGTTTGGTCGAACAACTGGTGGCCTAATCTCTGCAGTAACAAAATCAGGTACGAATGACTTTCACTTTGGTGTTGAGTCAATTTACTCTCCTGATTCATTAAGAGAACAAGCACCAAATTCAGTTTACTTACAAAATGATCGTTGTGAGGCTGCTGATGGTCACTGTATTGGTGATTTATTTGTTAACAACCAAGATGACTATGTAAACTCATTTGAAACAAATATTTATGCTTCAGGTGCACTAATTGAAGATACGCTTTTCTTCTACGGAATTTATACATTCCGTGATATCGAAGAAGAGTACGGTAACGCTTCTCAAACCTCTCTAACAAAAGAAAAAGATGATGACCCTTACTATCTAGCACGTATTGACTGGAACATTAATGATGATCATCAATTAATGCTTTGGGGTTTTAGCGATGAACGCACATACTCAGAAAGCACAATCGAAGATCCTAATGGCGTTGGTAACTACACAGTAGATGGCGGTACAGCTTATCACAAACGCGGTGGTGAAAGTTTTGCAGTACGTTATACAGGTAACCTAACTGATGACTTAAGCATGTCAGCTATGTATGGTGAAGTTAAATTCTCAGAAACTGATTATTCTGACTTTGATGACTGCCCTACTGGCTATGACGCAGACTTAGGTGTTGATACTACCTGTTATGTAAACTTCACTGTAGGCGCCAATGAAGATAAGCGCGAGCAATTGCGCGTTGACTTTGATTGGTACTTAAATGATGAGCATACATTAAGATTTGGTTATGACTCAGAAACCAATACATCAGATGCAACTACGATTAACTCTGGTGGTATTTACTACTACTACAGAACATACGAAGAAGGTGCTCGCCTTCCAAACGGTTATATTCTTCCAGAAGAAATGAAAACAACTCGCGTACGTAACTATAAGAATGGTGGTGCATTTGAAGTTGAAAACTGGGCGATTTATATCGAAGATCAATGGGCTGTTACAGATAACTTAACGTTAACTTTAGGTCTACGTAATGACAGTTTCACAAACTACAATGCTGATGGTGATGAATTTGTATCTATTGATAACCAAATTGCGCCAAGATTAGGTGCATCTTGGGATATCAATGGTGACGGTGACAGTAAATTATTTATTACCGCAGGTCGATATTACTTACCTGTTGCTGCAAATACGAACATTCGCCTTGCAGGTGCCGAAACTTATATCCACACTTGGTATGAGTATGAGGGTCTTAATGCTGACGGTACTCCTGTAGGTTTGAGCAATCAATTAGGTGATATCGCAATTTCAAATGGTGGTGACGGAACTGCAAAACCTTCAAACACCCTAGCAGATAAAGACCTTGAGCCTATGTATAATGATGAAATCATTGTAGGTTATCAAGCAGCGATTAATGATGACTGGTCTTGGAGCATCAAAGGTACATACCGCACACTAGGCAATCAAATAGATGATGGCTCATACATCTTTAGAGATGAAAATGGTGAATATCTTGGTGAAAACTGGTTCTTATTCAACCCAGGTAATGGCGCAACATTTAATTTTGACTTAGATGGTGACGGTGTAACTGAAGAGTATAGTTTCACAGCTGAAGAGCTAGGTTATCCTGAAGCTAAACGTCGTTACGCTGCCGTTGACCTTTCAATTGAGAAAAGTTGGGATGAGGTTTGGTCTTTAAAAGCACTATACACTTGGTCACATAACTACGGTAACACAGAAGGTTTTGTTAAATCTGATAATGGTCAAGATGATGCTGGTTTAACACAAGACTGGGATTACCCTTATCTTATGGATGGTGCTAACGGTAACTTACCAGCAGACCGTCGTCACAATATTAAAGTTTACGGTGCATACGCAGTTACTGAAAACTTCTTAGTAGGCGCAAATCTAAATGTTGCTTCTGGTCGTCCTTGGACAGCATTAGGTGCGGGCTATACACCAAACCCAGACTTATATGATTATGGCGATACTTATTATGTTGGTGATAAACGCTACCCTCGCGGCAGCATGGGAACAACTCCCTGGACAGCGCGATTAGATCTTAACTTTACGTACAACCTGCATTTTAATGACCAAAAAGTACGCTTCGCATTAGATATTTTCAATGTATTTGATGCAGCTACAGCAACTCGTTATGACGAAGTTGCTGAAATAGCGGCTGGTGATGACAGTGCAACATTTGGTTTAGCGGAAAGTTATCAATCTCCTCGTCGAGTCCAACTATCTGCTTCTTATGACTTTTAATTTCGATTAAATTAGTAAGATAAGCAACGATTCTAAAAGCCTCATTATGAGGCTTTTATTTTTTAATATTTACAATTAATAGTGCTGCAATAATTAGTCGATATTTATCTGAAGTAAATCGAGTAACAATCAAGCAACCTTATAAAATACAAGTGAAAGCATGAGGAAGGAGCAAGACTTCAAAATAAAATCATACTAATGGTAGGTTAATAGCTTTCACAGCATCAATGTCTGATTTAGGCATACAAGAATAACTAATTATTCTACAAGTCATCCAATAAAGTACTGCAATTCAAACTCAATAAACGTCAGCTTGCTTGCCAGAAGCACTGAAGAAAGTGCATTCATGGCAATCTACAACATACAAAATTTAGCTCAATTATACATTGAGCTAAATAGTTTCAGGGCCAAGTTTAACGCTGACAATTAGGCCTTGGCTCAAACTCGCTGGCACGAATTGGAAGCTGTACAACCTTGCCGCATCCAGGAGGCGCTTGCAGGCCGGTTTCTTCGTTAATAAAGGCCCAACGAATAGAAGCTGGGCGTGTATCTGCTATAGCTTCAGGATTGAGTGGTTTAAGGTAGCGAATATAGGCTTCTAGTGCACCAACACTGCCTGTTAAACCAGTGCTCTTGTTATCGTCGCGACCAATCCATGCAACAGTAACTGTGTTTTGGTCAAAACCTGCAAACCAGCTATCGCGCAAGTCATTACTGGTACCTGTTTTACCAGCAAGCTGAATTGATGGAAAGTGGGCATTTAAACGCTTTGCTGTACCGTCTTTGGTCACTCGTTTCATTGCATATTTGGTCATGTAGATTGATGCATCGTCAAAGCGTTTTTGTGAGGTGACATCATGTTTATAAAGCACTTTACCTACTGAGTCTGTCAGTGCTGAAATAGACGTTAACTCGCGGTACTGACCATCTGCAGCAAGCGTTGTATAAAGCTGCGCGACTTCAAAGCTAGAAAGCTCAAGTGCACCTAAAAGTAATGATGGATATTGATCAATACGCCCTTCTACACCTAAACGCTTCAAGGTATCAGCCACTTTATCTACACCAACATCAAGACCCGTGTTAACCGCAGGAATATTTATACTGTTACTAAATGCTTTGTATAGTGGCATTGGTCCGCGGAACTGCTTATCGAAGTTCTCTGGTTGCCATACTTTGCCCTGTTCGTTAGTCACTTGCAGTGGTGAGTCATCCACTAAAGTGGCAACATTAAACTGACCACTTTCAAATGCCGTTAAATATACTGCTGGCTTAACTAATGAGCCAATATTACGTTTGGTATCTAGTACACGGTTAAAGCCAAAATAACGTACGTCACGGCCTGCAACTAGCGCCGACACTCCACCTTTTTCAACATTAACAGAGATCATCGCTGCCTCAAGATCTTCTGTTTTAGGGCGTCTTTCAAGATACGGCAAGCTTGCTTCAATCGACTCTTCCATAGCCGTTTGCTTTTGTAAGTCAAAATAGGTAAAGACACGTACTCCGGCATCTAACACTTGCTGATCTGGTAGTAGGCGCTTTAATTCTCGGTTAACTAATTCTAAGTAACCCGGATACGACTTTTGCAGGCTGTCTTTCATTGGTGCAATATCAATAGGACGTTTTAATGCCGCGCGATATTCACGTGTATCAATAAGCTTGTTTTCAACCATTAATCGCAGCACTAAATCACGGCGCTCCATTGCGCGCTCACTATAACGGCGCGGATTGTAATACGATGGCCCTTTTACCATAGCAACTAACAACGCAATTTGGTCGTATTCAAGTTCATCCACAGGTTTTGAGAAATAAAACTCAGCGGCTAGGCCCATACCATGAACACCTTGATTGTAAGACTGACCTAAATACACTTCATTGAGGTAGGCCTCTAAAATTTCATCTTTGCTGTAGCGGTAATCTAGAATTAAGGCAATTAGCGCCTCATTAAATTTACGTACCAAAGAGCGCTCACGAGTTAAGTAGATATTTTTTGCTAACTGCTGAGTTAAAGTACTGCCGCCCTGTACGGTACGCCCTGCTTTGATATTGCTATACAAAGCACGCATAATTGACCACACCGAAACGCCGTGATGGTCATAGAAATTACGGTCTTCAACCACCAGCAAGGTGTCTTTTAGCATTGGCGGAAATTTATCAAGCGGTACAAACTCACGATCTTGCTTTGAGTCATTGCCGATACGTGCAATTTGTACTGGCTCTAACCGTGCGCTATTCAAACGGCGACCAAATTTATCTTTAATGGTTGCTAACTTTTGTCCCGAAAAACGCAGCTCAATAACGTGTGCATCTTCAAGGCCGTCATAAAATTCAAATTCACGGCGATACACTTTAATGCTGTTAGCAGATTTAACATACTGACCTGTACGGCTGAGTTTATTTACTGAAGAGTAATTTAAGCGGTTTAACTCCCAAATAACTTCTTGCTGGGATAAATATTGTCCAGGATAAAAACTCATTGCACGCGCATAGACTTGGGCTGGTAACTGCCACTTATTCCCCTCAAATTGGCGGGTAATTTTGGCATCAAGGTAAATAAGGTACAGTGTCATAGCAATGACAACTGCTAAAGAAAGCTTCCAAAATATTGACCAAAGCTTTCTTAAAATCCCCGCTTTAGTAGCATTTTTAGGTGAATTTTTACGCTTAGAAGAAGAGCGTGAAGATGCCGCTTTAGTTTTTGATGACGACTTTTTTGCAGGTGTTTTTTTATCAGCCATTGAGTTCGCTATTGATCAGTTAATTTTACAGGACAAGCTAGGCAATATTAACACCTGTAAAATTAACAGTCACTTAAACTCGGTTAGCGTGTGCACAACCATAGCGAATGAATTACGGCAGGAATAAAAAAGATAAAACATAAAATAATGTTAATGATTAAATCTTTACCTGCTCCCGCTTTTAAAAATACCGCAACAGGCGGTAAAAATAGCGAGATAATAATAAGCAACAGTTTGTTATCCATAATTTTTCCTTGTTAGATTGGAACCTAAAGCATAGCTAATAATTGACTAAATCGCCTATCAGAAAAGACTTATTTAATTGCAAAAAAGCCCTACCTAAGTAGAGCTTTGATTTGAACACACAATGATTTGTTTTTGTGCGTGTAAAAACACGCACAAAGATTAGTTACTGCGAACTGATACAAACTCAGGGTACGCATCAATACCACAGTCATGTTGATCCATACCGTTTAGTTCTTCTTCTTCGGTAACGCGGATACCCATAGTATTTTTTAGAATTGCCCATACGATTGATGACGCGATGAACACAAATCCTAAGATACATACTAAGCCAATCAACTGATTAACGAAGGTTGCATCTGAGTTTGAAAGTGGTACTAACATAATACCTAAAGCACCACATACACCGTGTACAGAGATAGCACCTACAGGGTCATCGATTTTAGCTTTATCAAGTGCAACGATGCTAAATACAACCAAAGAACCACCAAGTAGACCCAGTAAACAAGCAAGTAATGGAGTTGGTGATGCAGGCTCAGCTGTAATAGTTACCAGACCAGCTAATGCACCATTAAGCACCATAGTTAGATCGGCTTTGCCCCAAAGTACTTTACACACCATAAGTGCAGCAATTGCACCACACGCAGCGGCAGCGTTAGTATTAACGAAGATTTTACCTACTGCTGTTGCATTTTCAGCGTCAGAGATAAGCAGTTGTGAACCACCGTTGAAGCCAAACCAACCCATCCAAAGGATTAATGTACCTAGTGTTGCTAACGGTAGGTTAGAACCAGGAATTGGGTAGATTTCACCGTTTTTGCCATATTTACCTTTACGAGCACCTAGGAAAAGCACACCTGCAAGAGCGGCTGCTGCACCTGCGCCATGAACAATTGCAGAACCAGCAAAGTCAACAAAGCCCATTTCAGATAAGAAGCCTGCGCCCCAAGTCCAGTAACCTTCGATTGGGTAAATGAAACCAGTTAAAACAACAGTGAAAATTAAGAATGCCCATAACTTCATACGCTCAGCAACCGCACCAGATACGATTGACATAGCCGTTGCTACGAACACAACTTGGAAGAAGAAATCAGACTCTAAAGAGTGATCTGCATCAGCAGCTTGAGTGCCAATTAATGCACCAAATGAAGGGATAAAACCACCTTCTGCGTTATCAACATACATGATGTTGTAACCCACTAATAAAAACATAGTGCAGGCAATAGAGAATAGTGCTACGTTTTTGGTTAGTATTTCTGTTGTATTTTTTGCACGCACTAAACCTGCTTCTAGCATAGCGAAACCAGCCGCCATCCACATTACTAAAACACCCGACATCAAAAAGTAAAATGTGTCGAGCGAGAACTTCAACTCTACAATCGTGTTTTCCATAATTCCCCCTTAAATTGCTTCTTCATCAAGTTCGCCTGTACGAATACGGACGATTTGGTCTAGGTCGTAAACAAAAATTTTGCCGTCACCAATTTTGCCTGTTGAAGCAATTTTTGTGATGGTTTCAACAACGCGTTGACAATTTTCGCTACGAGTTGCAATTTCAAGTTTGATTTTTGGAATAAAATCGACTTGGTATTCAGCTCCACGATATAGTTCAGTGTGACCACGTTGACGGCCAAAGCCTTTAACGTCGACAACTGTCATCCCCTCAATGCCTAAATCAGCCAGTGCTTCACGCACATCATCAAGTTTGAATGGCTTTATTATTGCACTAATCATTTTCATAGTGGCCCCCTTCGGACGCTTATTGTTATCCTGTTGGTGTATGTAATCCAACCTTTGTGCCACTATTTTTTATTATTAATATTCAATGATTTATATTTTAACATTGGTTTTTGAACAAAAAAAATGCACCCATATGGTGCATTTTATTAACAATTAACCTGAGCTGGTGCAATTTACTCAATTATTGAATAACTAAGCAATTTCGCTGGTGTTGCTTGGCTTGATATAGCGCTTTATCTGCAATACGCATAGCAGCTGTTAACGACACTTTTTGAAATGGAGTCATACCAATACTCATGGTCAATGAATAAGGCTCGCCATTAATAGAAAAGGCATGGCTGGCTAACTGCTCTCTAAATGTATTTAATCGCTGCTCAGCCTTTTTTAGATCCATATTATTGAGCACAACTGCAAATTCTTCACCACCAATACGTGCCACGGTAAAATCATCAAACTTTGCTTTTAAGAATGATGCGACTTGCTTAAGCGCCTGATCACCCGCTTCGTGACCAAATTGATCATTAACATTCTTGAAGTAATCAATATCAAGCAAGGCTAAAACATTCTCTTGTTCAACATTCTTTAATATTTTTTCGGCGTATTGATAAAAATAGCGTCTATTGTGTAAGCCTGTTAAATGGTCGCGATATGCACTTTCTTTAATATCGGCTATTAGAGCGAGTTGTTCCATGGTTTGCATAACACGGCAATGAAACTCTTCATTCATAAATGGCTTTGTTAAAAAGTCATTAGCGCCGTATTTAATAAAGCGCGCCGATAAACCATGCTTACCAGCCCCCGACAAACCAATAATGGCTAAGTCATCGCGGCCGCGGAAATTACGCACCGCTTTAACCAACTCAAAACCATCCATTGTTGGCATTGCATAGTCAGTAAGTAACAATTTAATTTCTGGGTCGTCTTTGAGCATTTGCAACGCTTGCTCACCGTCTTGGGCATCACTCACTGCAAATAATTGCTTTTCGAGCATTTGCTTCATTAAAGTGCGGCTCAATACTGAGTCATCGGCCACCAGCGCTTTACTACCATCGTTTCTGAGTAATTGTGCAACTAACTTTATTGCGTAATGGTACGAATCACGATTATCTTTAACGACATAATCAACCACACCAAGCTCTAACATTTGTTGGCGGATGTACTCATCAATTTTAGAGGTCAAGACAACGGTCGGAATATTCTTTGAAAGCGTGTACTTAGCCACTTCACCATTCATTGCATCTGGCAAGGTTAAATCGACCAATGCTAAAGTATAATCGTGTTCAGCAATTAAATTTATCCCTTCTTTTAGGGACCACGCAAAGTCGACAGCGACATCGAGATAGTGAGCAGCCAAGTGACGTAACACTTGCTGCACGACCTTACTGTCTTCAACAACTAACACTCTTTGCATTATAACTTCTCTTTTCTAAGCGCACGTGCACAGATTATAAACACGCTAAATATACGCCATTTTTCAATCTAGCTAAATAATTAAGCAAATTATCTTTAGTAAAAAAAAGGATTTTTTTGTTATTTGCTCATGATTTTCGGTTAATTTCCACTTCAACAGCGAATATTGGTTACTAGTCTCATTAGTTTGTCATCGAGTTAGCTTTAATTTTTAATAGCTATAAATCGAATAATAAGGAATCAACATGAAACTAGTTAGTTTTATTGGCTTATCGGTAACAGCACTGACACTGACCTTTAGCACTCCTAGCTTTGCAGATAACGCACGTCGCATTGATGTCGACAGCAAAGTAGTGACAGAGCATAAAGCACGCATTAACGGCGAGCGCTTTTCATATACCGCCGCCACTGGTACGCAACCCGTTTGGGATGAGCAAGGCAATGCCGTTGCAACGTTGCAATATACTTATTATACCCGTGACAAAGTAGACGATAGAACAAAACGCCCTCTGGTATTTTCGTTCAACGGTGGCCCAGGTTCTGCATCAGTGTGGATGCATCTTGCTTATACTGGACCACGTGTATTAAAAATTGATGACGAAGGCTACCCTGTTCAACCTTATGGCGTAAAAGATAACCCTTATTCAATTTTAGACGTAGCAGATATTGTTTATATCAACCCGGTTAATACCGGCTATTCACGTGTACTTGAAAACGAAAAGGGTGAGCTGCCTAGTAAATCAGATCAGCAAAAAATGTTTTTTGGTGTTAACGCTGACATCAAATACTTAGCAGAGTGGCTAAATACCTTTGTTTCTCGCAACGAGCGCTGGCGCTCACCTAAGTTTTTAATTGGTGAGAGCTATGGTACAACACGTGTATCAGGTCTTGCGCACGAATTACAAAACCGCCAATGGATGTATATCAACGGCGTTATTTTAGTTTCACCAACTGAGATTGGTATTAAACGTGAAGGCCCCGTAGAAGCAGCTAACCGCCTACCTTACTTTGCAGCAACAGCTTGGTACCACAAAGCCCTCAGCGCAGATTTACAAGCAAAAGACTTAGACGAGTTACTTCCTGAAGTAGAACAGTTCACCGTAAATAAGTTCTTACCTGCAATTGCTAAAGGAGGCTTTTTACCTGCAGATGAAAAGCGTGCAATTATCAAACAAGCAGCAAAATACGCAGGCTTATCTGAGAAGTTTGTTGAGCAAAACAACCTTGATATTCCAACTAATTTCTTTTGGAAAGAATTATTACGTGACCGCGGTCAAACTGTTGGTCGTTTAGACTCTCGTTATCTAGGTATTGATAAACGTGATGCTGGTGAGTCACCAGATTACTGGGCTGAGCTTACCTCATGGTTACACTCATTCACGCCAGCAATTAACTATTACCTACGTGAAGAGCTTAACTACAAAACAGATATCAAATATAACCTATTTGGTAATGTTCACCCGTGGGATCGCAGCGGCAACAATACCGGCGAAAACTTACGTTTAGCAATGGCGCAAAACCCTTACTTAAATGTAATGATTCAATCAGGTTACTATGATGGTGCAACTAACTACTTTGATGCTAAGTACACAATGTGGCAATTAGACCCAAGTGGTAAAATGAAAGATCGCCTAAGCTTTAAGGGTTATCGCAGCGGACACATGATGTATTTACGTCATGCAGATCTTGAGTCTTCAAATAATGATCTACGCGAGTTTATCCTTAACTCGTTGCCAGCTGAAGGCAAAGCAGCAAAATACTAAATAAATATTTTGTTCATTTATAAAGAAAAAGCCCGTTTTGTACGGGCTTTTGTTTATCCATTGATCTATTTAGGTTTATACTTTTGTTATCTACATTAAGGATTAGGATAACTAAAAGATGGCAGACAAATTTCGTGTGATGTTTGCAGGACTTGAGGCTGGTATTGATCAAACACATGCCACAGAGCAACTAGCTAGCAAGCTTAAAACCAGCACAAACAAAGTAGCTGGATTTTTCGAGCATAAGCCAATATTCGCTCCTTGCGAGCAAGAAAAGGCTCTTAAGCAAGCGAAGCTATTAGCCAGTGTAGGTATAAAAGCAAAGCTACAACCTCTTAGCCAATCGCAATCCACTAGCAGCCTAGATGCAAAGCAACGTGATGAACGTATATTTGATGCGCTTGATTACATCACTAGTAGTTTGATCCGCCTAGAAGAAAAGCTCGATGACTTAGAACAACGTTTACCTGATGTTGAAAAGAGCAGTAATAGCGATCAAGATGAAAGCTGGCAAGATGATGAGCTTCTACTTGATGAAGAACTCGCTGAACCTGTAAAAAAACGCTCAAATACCCTACTCTACTCTTTGATTGCGATGGTGATTGTTTTATTGATCATTCTTGGTATTGTGGAGTTATTCCCTGAGCTTTTCTCTTTCTTAGAAAGTTGATGTATATATTGACATGAGCAACACACGAACAGAAATTAGACAATCTATCCGAAAAAAGCGTAATTCACTGACCGAAGAGCAGCAAAAAAATTCAGCAATTACGCTTAAAATGAAATTTACTCAACACATAAAATCATTAGAAACTCCTCAAAAAGCGCGTATAGGCATCTATTTTAGCAATGATGGAGAGCTTGACACATCATTGTTAATTAAAGATTTATGGCAAAAAAAACACTCTTTATACCTACCTATTATTCATCCCTTCAACGGTACAACTTTATACTTTCAGAGGTATGAAGAAAATTCACCCATGACTGTTAATCGCTATGGTATCTTGGAGCCCAAGTTGAATTGCAGTCAAATATGTCCTTTAGACAAGCTTGATATTTTACTTATGCCATTAGTGGCATTTGACGATCAAGGTAACCGTTTAGGAATGGGCGGTGGGTTTTATGACAAAACGTTGGCTCGGTATTACCAAGAAAATTGGCAAAAACCGATATTAATCGGTCTTGCGCATCAATGTCAGCATGTAGCTGCATTACCTATTGAATCGTGGGATGTACCGTTAAAACACATTATAACCCCAGAGAAAATCTACCAATGGTAAGCAAACTCTTTGTATACTATAGACCTCTCTGATAGCTAACTGAGCACATAATTATGACGCAAGATGAATTAAAAAAAGCCGCTGCCTGGGCAGCACTCGAGTTTGTAAATGAAAACACCATTGTTGGTGTAGGTACAGGCTCTACAGTGAATCATTTTATTGATGCACTTGGTACAGTAAAAGACACCATTGTTGGTGCAGTTTCAAGCTCTGAAGCTTCTACTGAAAAGTTAAAAGCACTCGGTATTGAAGTGTTTGAGTTAAACGACGTATCAAGCCTTGATGTGTATGTTGATGGCGCAGACGAAATCAACCCACATAACGAAATGATCAAAGGCGGTGGTGCTGCGCTAACACGCGAGAAAATCGTTTCAGCGGTAGCAAAACAATTTGTTTGTATTGTTGATGAATCAAAAGAAGTTGCAACATTAGGCGCATTTCCACTTCCAGTTGAAGTGATCCCAATGGCACGCAGTTATGTAGCTCGCGAGCTTGTAAAACTAGGTGGAGATCCAGTTTACCGTGAAGGTGTTGTAACTGATAACGGCAACGTCATTTTAGATGTGCACAATTTAGACATCAGCAATGCCAAAGAATTAGAGCTAACAATCAACCAGATTGTTGGTGTAGTAACAAACGGCTTATTTGCCCATCGCGGTGCAGATAAAGTCATTATCGGCACCAAAAATGGGCCGCAAATAAAGTAAATAGGAATGAGGATATGAGTAAGGTATCGTTAGCAAAAGACAAAATTAAAATTCTCTTGCTGGAAGGCGTGCACCAAAGTGCTGTAGAAACGCTTAAACGTAATGGCTACAGTAATATTGATTACGTAAAAACTTCCTTACCTGAAGACGAGCTCATCGAGCGCATTAAAGATGTGCACTTTGTAGGCCTTCGTTCTCGCACTCATATTAGTGAAGCGGTATTAGAAGCAGCTGAAAAGCTAGTCGCTATCGGCTGCTTCTGTATCGGTACTAACCAAGTCGACCTGCAAGGTGCCCGTGAGCGTGGTATTGCGGTATTTAACGCACCATTCTCAAACACTCGTTCTGTTGCAGAATTAGTACTTGGTGAAATCTTATTATTACTTCGTGGTATTCCACAGCGTAATGCCCTAGCACACCGTGGCGGTTGGTTAAAATCAGCCAACGGTTCATTTGAAGCGCGTGGTAAAACCTTAGGTATTATTGGTTACGGCCACATTGGTACACAGCTAGGTATCATGGCAGAAAATATCGGTATGAACGTTGAGTTTTACGATATTGAAGACAAACTAACACTCGGTAACGCAACGCAAGTTCATAACCTAACTCAGTTATTACAGCGTGCTGATGTTATTAGCTTACACGTACCAGAAACACCGCAAACGAAGAATCTAATTGGTATGGCAGAGCTTGAAGTAATGAAGCAAGGCGCTATTCTAATTAACGCTTCTCGCGGAACAGTTGTTGATATTGATGCACTGGCTGAATCACTTCGTGAAAACAAGCTAAGCGGTGCTGCAATCGATGTATTCCCTGTAGAACCTAAGTCAAATGATGAAGAGTTTGTATCACCGTTACGCGAGTTCGATAACGTGATTTTGACGCCACATATTGGTGGTTCAACACAAGAAGCACAAGAAAATATCGGTATTGAAGTAGCGGGCAAACTTGCTAAATACTCAGATAATGGTTCAACCATTACTGCAGTTAACTTCCCTGAAGTATCACTGCCTGAACTTGCAAACCGCAGCCGTTTGTTACACGTACACCACAACCGCCCAGGTGTTCTAACGCAAATTAACCAAGCGTTCGCACAGCACGGTATCAACATTGCAGCCCAGTACTTACAAACTGACGAAGCGATTGGTTACGTTGTAATTGATGTCGATACAGACCAATCAGAAGTCGCTCTTAAAGAGCTAAGTGCTGTTGAAGGTACAATCAGAGCACGTATCCTTCACTAATCATTGGCATATCGAAAAAAAGCGCAAACAGTTAAACTGCTTGCGCTTTTTTTGTAGGACAAAACTTTAACAAAGGAGCTCGTAGGCTGGTTTGAACGCAGCGAAAACCAGCACAATGTTGGAGCTGTAAGCCTTGAGCTTTCAGCTATAAGCCGATTGTATACCCTTTGTTGTGGTGAAATGCTTTAGAGTAGGCGTGAAATTTATTTCGCGCGAACATTAGCTACTGAAGATAACTATCTGGTAGTAATTCCTTAGTTAATTTGTTAAAAGTGTTTTATTATTTATTTGTGCAATTTATAAACAACCAAATTATTGAGAGTCAAAAGGAATTTGAGTCATGGATGAAATATTTGCATTTGCCGATGAAAGTGGCACCTCAAAAGGCTGCCCCTGCTACACGATAGGTATAATTGCCATTCCCAAGAACTACTTCGCAGAATTCAATCAAAAGATTTCTGACATTTACGATAAAAGCGGCCTGCAAGGTGAAATAAAATGGGAAAAAGTTAGGAAAAGTGCGGGTCAGATAAATTTATGTATAGATATATTGAGATTCATATTAATTAGTCCTGTCTCATTTCATGCTATAGCAGTATTTAAACAACCTTATAGAAAGTGGCATAGCAATGAGGAGGCAGCTTTTTACACGACTTATGATTTCCTCATCCGTGAGAGTAGCCGTTCAAAAAATGCAAAAATAACTGTCTTTGCAGATCAAAAATCTAGTTCTTATTCAAAACAAAATGAAGTAATGCAGATAGTAACAAATCACATGTTAGCGAAGCTGCCAACATCTTCAAAAGTACATCATGTTGCAATGGAAGATTCTAAATATCACTGGGGCTTACAAACAGTAGACATATTAACTGGCGCAGTTAACAGCAGTTATCAATTGTTTTTTAATCCTTCGGCACAGATGCAGCTAGCTAAGAAAATAGCTATAAGTAAAATGGCGAGTCTTCTAGGTTGGGATTCTCTAGCCTACGATACAATGCCGAACAATGACTTTAATATTTGGCACTTCCCTTTGGAAACGAGAGCTATTCCAGCAACAAAGCAAGTTATACCGAACTTTTCAATAGCTAATATAAGTAGAGAGGAGTTTGAGTATTATATGAGAATTAACAAATGACTTTACTTTATTACTATCACTTTCTTTGTGAATAAGCCCCCTCAACCACACTTCCCTGTGTAAATCACGCCGATGAGTCAGTAAATTTTACTCACCAGCCGCTTGTGCTTCTGCGTCTTTATCTTGATGTTTTTCGCTTATCATGGCATTTAATTTCTCGCCGCCTTTGATACCAAAATCTAACGTGCGAATTGGGAATGGGATAGTCATGTCAGCTTCGCTTAGGGCGTTTCTAACTGCCACAACAGCCTTGTGGCGTACTGTCATGAAATCCGCTTCGCCGGGGTATTTAATCCAAAACCAAACTAGTAAGTTAACGCTACTATCACCAAAGCTTTCGGCGTAAACAGCGGTTTCTTCTTGCTTAATTACAAAATCAAACTCATTGATTTTTTTAACAATCACCTCTGCGGCTTGCTCGGGGTCATCGGCATAGGAAATACCAACAGGCACTTCGATACGACGCACACCTAAGGTACTGTAGTTACTTAGTATATTTCTAAATAAAATCTTGTTAGGGACTAAGATAAGTTGCCCATAAAAGTTCTCAATGAGGGTGTTTCTAAGGTTAATCGCCCGTACAGTACCAAACACGCTTTCGGTGCGAATAACATCGCCAGTTTTAAATGGTTTGCGAATACCCATAGCAATACCCGCTATCAGGTTCTCTGTCATGTCCTGAAAGGCAAAACCAATCGCAAGACCAACAATACCTGCACCAGCAAGTAAAGAGGTGACTGTGCCTCTAAGCCCCAAGAAATCAAGGGCTACAAATAAGCCTACACATAGCACAATAACCTTTGCTATTGATGACATTAAGTCCGCTATTTGCGAAGACTCTAATGAGCGACGTAATAGCTTTCTGAGCATTGAACCAACAAGACGCGCCAGCAATGAAAATACAATGGTTATAACTACTGCGACAATAAAGTTTGGAATATGGCTTATGATGATATCAATCCAACCACCGAGTTTTTCTTCTATTAGCTTTTCAGCTTCACTTACTGTCGGAATTTTTAACATTTTTATACCTTGATGAATTAATTACTCAACAGGTTTTTTTGCAAGATAAGCGCCATTTCTAATTGGGTGTATTAAAACCATAAAAAAAGCCGTGCTAAGCACGGCTTCTCTAATTCATTTTGCTAAAAATTAGTTCTGCTCTTCGCGTAAGAAAACAGGCTCTAATTCTTTTGCTGTTGCATCGCTACTAAAGTAATAACCTGCAACGGTGAAATCTTTTAAATCACTCAATTGGGTAATTTTATTTTCAATGATGTAACGCGCCATCATGCCGCGGGCTTTTTTCGCATAAAAGCTGATCACTTTATATTGGCCGTTTTTACAGTCTTTAAAATGCGGCGTAATGATTTGCGCATTTAACGCTTTTTTATCAACTGCTTTAAAATACTCGTTCGAAGCAAGGTTTACTAAATACTTACTACCTTGCTCAGCAAGTACCGTATTAAGCTTTTCGGCGATGACACTGCCCCAAAACTGATACAAGTTTTTACCACGTGGGTTTTCAAGTTTAGTACCCATCTCAAGACGGTAAGGCTGCATTAAATCTAACGGCTTCAGCACCCCGTAAAGGCCAGACAAGATACGTAAGTGTGACTGCGCGTAATCGAGGTCTGAACTGGTTAATGATTGTGCATCTAAACCACCGTACACATCGCCATTAAAAGCCAACACGGCTTGTTTTGCGTTATCTTGCGTAAATGGCTGCGACCACTCGGCGAATCGTGCTGCGTTTAAACCAGCTAATTTATCACTGATTTTCATTAGGCTACCAATTTGCGCTGGTGTTAAATCACGGCAAACTGACATTAACTCTTCGCTATGCTCGAGTAATTCAGGTTGAGTGAATTTATCGGTCGTGGCTGGGGTTTCGTAATCTAAATTCTTTGCAGGTGAAATAACAGTGATCATACTTAGCTATTGACTTGTAATTTATTTGATGTCAATTTCAACATTAATTGAATCAAAATGCACGTTTTGTTTCGTCCTACCTTTATCCGCTGCTCTTTCATACATAATGTTCTAGTTTTCTATATTAAGGACATTTGACCTATTAAACACTGTCATAGTGTTGCAGCATAAAGGCGGCTATAATGGATATTCTTTTAACTTGCTTGGAATGAGGAAAGCAAATGACTTCAGCACTACAAAGGCTTAAACAGCATTCATCTATTGTTGCAGATACAGGTGATATCGAAGCTATCAAAAAGCACCAACCAGAAGATGCGACAACTAATCCGTCTTTACTTTTAAAAGCCAGTGAAATTGAAGCGTACAAGCCTTATTTAGATAAAGCGTGGCAATATGCCAAAGAAACCGAGCAAGATGCAGCTAAACAACTTGAGCTAGCTTGTGATTACTTTGCTGTTTTAATTGGTAAAGAAATCAGTGAAATTGTTCCAGGTTATATCTCAACAGAAGTAGATGCGCGTTTATCATTTGATACGCAAGCGACAATCGATAAAGCCCACACTTTATTGAGCCTGTACGAAAAAGAAGGTGTGAGCAAAGATAAAATCCTGATCAAAGTTGCATCAACGTGGGAAGGCATCAAAGCCGCTGAGCAATTAGAGAAAGAAGGCACTAAGTGTAACTTAACGCTGTTATTCTCTGAAGCACAAGCTCGCGCATGTGCCGATGCTAACGTATTTTTAATTTCACCATTCGTTGGCCGTATCCTAGACTGGCATGTTGCTAACGGTATGGAAAAACCAACTGATCCACTGAACGATCCTGGTGTGCAATCGGTTCGTAGTATCTACGAATTCTACAAACGTCACGATTACAAAACAGTGGTAATGGGCGCAAGCTTCCGTAATACAGGCGAAATCATCGCGCTTACAGGTTGTGATAAGTTAACCATTAGCCCTGCACTTTTAGAAGAGCTAGGCCAACTAACTGATGCACAAGAATACCTGCTAGATAACGACTTTACTGTTGAAGAAAAACCAGCACCACTGACTGAAAGCCAGTTCCGTTGGTTACATAACCAAGATGCAATGGCAACAGAAAAGCTCGCTGAAGGTATTCGCTCGTTCGCAGAAGCACAAATTGAATTAGAAGCTCGTTTTAAAGCAATGTAATTCAAATTACAGCATTTTTTAAAACGCCACCGCCCGGTGGCGTTTTTGTTTCTGAAATAACTAATTCCTTGATCTATTCATCTATCAATCACAGTTCTGTAACATTATCGTCACTTTTTTGTTCTATTTTTACCTTGCCTATGGTATACGTATTTCCGAGGTTCAAAAAATAAATGGGAGAAGTTCATGGATAGCCTAGACGATATTTTAGAAATATTAGAAGGTCCTGGTAAAACAAAAAAGACCTCCACAAAAAATAAAAAAAGAAAATGGCGCGAAATCGAAGCGTTAAAAGATAAACACAGATTACGTAAAGAACTAAAGGAGCTTGATTACTTTACTGACAGTATTGACATAGACGAATTAGATTTTTTGTAAAATAAAGGCCCTTATTATGGGCCTTTTACGTTTCTGTTATAAAATTTGTGGTAATGACCAATTGATCGGTTTTTTGTTTTGATCAATAAGTATTTGGTTTGTCTTAGAAAAGTGCTGACAACCAAAAAAACCTCGATGAGCAGAAAGCGGTGACGGATGCGGACCTTGGATCACATGATGACGCGAGGTATCAATATGTTTACCTTTTTTCTGTGCATGCGCGCCCCATAAAATAAACACCACACCTTCACAGTGTTGATTAATAAGCGCAATCACTGCATCGGTAAATTGCTCCCAGCCAAGCTGCTTATGAGAATGAGCCTGCCCTTGTTCAACAGTAAGTACGGTATTAAGTAAAAACACTCCTTGCTCTGCCCAACTTTGCAAGTAACCATGGTGGGGTATTTCAAACCCATCAATATCTGTGGCTAGTTCCTTGTATATATTCTTTAATGATGACGGTAGTTTTTTAACCTGCGGCAATACCGAAAAACACAAACCATGGGCTTGGCCTTCTCCGTGATAAGGGTCTTGCCCTAAAATAACCACTTTGACTTCGCTCAGTGGTGTGGCATCAAAAGCTGAGAATACCTGCTCATCTTTTGGATAAACGGTCACACCTGCTGCGCGTCTATCAGCTACATATTGCAAGGTTTCTTGCATGTAGGGTTTAGCAAGCTCGGTATCTAGAAATGTTTGCCAATCGATCATTTTGAAGCCTGTATTTGCTGACGAGAAATGTCTATTTTACCACACATATCGCTTAAACCATCTAGCATACGGGTTGTAAAACGATGCAATAGATCTGCGTTCACACTAATAAACTGGTTATGCTGCACTGCCGGCAGTTCAGGCCATTGACGCCAGTCTATCTTCGGTTGCGGCTTTTTAGATTTTTCGTCTGGAATAATAATCGCCTCAGGTTTAGCAACCAATACATTTTCAATACTAATGCGCGGGTAATCAGTATCGCTATTAGCAAACACATTCTCAGCATGACAAATAGTTAAAAGCTGATTGATCCAGGTATTTCCACCAATTGTCATCATCGGCTCTGGCCATAATTGATAAAAAACAGGCACGGCTTTTTTACCTTGCTGAGAGGCACGAATTGCATTGAGTTTAGCTGCAAACTCATTGGCCACCTTATCTGCCTTAGTTTGTAAATGCGTAAGCGTGCCGAGCTTACGTAATTCATCAGCAACATTATCAACTTGATCCGGATTACTATAAGCAACAGGAATGCCTAGCTTTTCGATATAAGCGAGGTCATCAGCTTTATTTCCTGTCTTCCACGCTAAAACAAGATCTGGCTTAAGTGACAGTAACTTTTCCATATTGACGCCGTAATATCCACCAACACGTTCAATATCATTCGCTTGTGCAGGGTAATCAGCAAAATCAACCGTACCAACGATACGATCGCCAGCACCTATCGCAAACAGGTTTTCAACAATGTGCGGTGCTAAAGCAACAATACGCTGTGGCTCTTTAATTTCATGAGCGTGTGCAAGTGCGGGTAAATTTAATAAAAAACCTAAGAGTGCAAACTTGATGGTTTTCATGTTAATAATCGAACCCTTTTTGCGCTTTAATGCCAGCATCAAAAGCATGTTTTACGTTTCTAACTTCACTGACTGTGTCAGCCAAGTCGGTCAATTTACGGTGTGCACCACGTCCTGTAATAATCACCGATTGCATGGCTGGTCGAGAGCTTACTGCCTCTAGCACTTCGTCTAAGTCAATATAGCCGTAAGTGATCATATAGGTTATTTCGTCTAGCATAACGAGGTTAATCGACTCATCCTTGAGCATTCTTTTCGCTTCTTGCCATGTCACTTGGGCAGCTGCGGTGTCTGACTCTTTGTTTTGTGTCTCCCAGGTAAAACCGGTGTTCATAATAACAAATTCAACCCCTGCTTTTTCGAGTAGGTTACGCTCACCGCACTCCCAAGTCCCTTTAATAAACTGACACACAGCTGCTTTCATTCCGTGACCAACAGCGCGTGCGACAGTACCAAATCCAGAGGTAGATTTGCCCTTACCATTACCAGTTATGACCTGAAAAATACCTTGCTCTTTTTGCGCAGCAGCAATACGTTCATCGACTTTTTCTTTTACTTTTTGCTGGCGCTGTTGGTGCTTATCTTGATTCTGTTCGCTCATTGTTGTTCCTTATGACTCTAAGTTGAAGTTCTCATAAATATTGATGATTTGTTCAATATCGAGATTCTCTGCTACCACATTGGCTAAACGGCTTAACTGCTGTTCACGGTTTAAGTTAATATCAATCGGCTTAATTTGGCTATTTGGTGCAAGCCAAGTTATTAGCTCAGATACGCCTTCAGGGGTATCGAACAAGCCATGTAAGTAAGTACCTGCTACTTGGTTATCATCACTAATAAAACCATCTACTTTGAATCCACTTGGGTGTTCATTAAAACTCAAAAATGGCTTATCAAGTGCCGGCCCTTGACTAATCCCGGCGTGAATTTCATAACCTGAAATTGCTTTATCGCGATTGTTTAAGTGAAGAATGCCAGAGACTTGGCTTAATACTTTTTGTTGCCCTAATTGCGTTTCAAAGTCAGCAAGTCCGAGTCCTTCAGCGCTGCCTAAATTAGATTCCACAGCATGTGGATCAGCAAGATAGTTGCCTAACATTTGCAGCCCACCACATACTCCGAGCACTTTACCGCCATAGCGTAAATGACGTTTTATTTGTGTGTGCCAACCTTCATTTTTTAAAAACGCTAAGTCGCTAAGGACATTTTTACTGCCCGGAATAATAATCAGATCAACACTTGGAATAGCCTGGGTATGACGTACATACTGTAAATCAATTTCTGGTTGTAATCGCAGTGCATCAAAGTCAGTGTGATTACTAATATGAGGTAGCAATAGCACTGCTATGCGCAATTGTGGTTTATCTACCTGATTGCTTATAGCAACGGCATCTTCAGCATCTAGTGCTAAGTCATGTAAATAAGGTAACACCCCAAGCACAGGCTTATTGGTGTATTGCTCTAACCAATCAAGGCCGCCTTGTAATAGCGCAATATCGCCCCGAAAACGGTTAATCACAAAGCCTTTAACGCGCGCTTGCTCTGAGTCAGACAGTAACGCTAATGTTCCGACTAAATGAGCAAACACGCCGCCTTTGTCGATATCGGCGATAATGATCACCGGACAATCTACCGCCTCAGCGTAACCCATATTGGCAATGTCGTTTTCGCGCAGGTTTATTTCTGCAGGGCTCCCAGCACCTTCAACAACCAGTAATTCAAAACGTTCACTTAAACGCTGCTGCGAAGTAAGAACCGCATCCATCGCCACTTTTTTGTAGTCGTGATAACTGTCCGCTTCCATATTCGAAAGCGCTTTACCATGAACGATTACCTGCGCCCCAGTATCACTGTTAGGTTTTAATAAGATAGGGTTAAAATCGACTTCTGCGGGCACTTTTGCCGCTACAGCTTGCAAAGCTTGTGCTCGGCCTATCTCGCCACCATCTGCTGTTACGGCGCTATTTAACGCCATATTTTGTGGCTTAAAAGGTGCAACCTTTATGCCTCGCTCTGCAAAGATCCGACAAAGTGCTGCAACAAGGGTACTTTTGCCTGCATCTGAAGTTGTGCCTTGCACCATTATTGTTTTCATCATTGTTCTCTTTTTAAGGTTTGTGCAAGACCTGCAATCACAAACTCAACACGCGCAACTTGCTGTGCTAAGGCTTGATGCAACCAACCTGAATGATCAACAAACTGACGGCTTAATTCACCGAGCGGAACAATGCCATGACCCACTTCATTGCTGACAAAAATCACCTCACCCGGCAATTGCGATAGCACATCGAGTAAGGCCGCTTTTTGCTCAAGCCAAAATGCTTCACCCTGCTGGCATAAGCAATTACTCAACCACAAGGTTAAACAGTCCACTAAAATACAGTTTTCAGCTTGGCTATGTAGTTGTAGTGCTTTAGCCAAATACAAAGGCTCTTCGACAAGTTGCCAATGCTTAGCGCGCTCTGCTTGATGCCTATTAATTCGGGCTGTCATTTCTTCATCACCCGCATTTGCTGTGGCAATGTAGATAAGCGGCTTGTCTGAATTTATTGCCAGCTGCTCAGCAAAACGGCTTTTACCGCTGCGAGCACCGCCTAAAATTAAGGTGTGTGATTGGCTCATAACATACTCACTAGACATAAGTAGGTAACAAGCTCAGATACTTGTTGGGCAGCACCTAAGCAATCACCGGTGTAGCCAGATAACTGCTTTTCAAACCAGCGCTTCAATAGTAAACGAGTAACAAAAAGCACACTGACGAGTATTAATAATTGCCCTAGAGTGAAGCCAAAAAACAACCATGCTATTGCTAACACAGCAAAGCCAGTTGCTAGCAGTATTTGATAACTTTGCGTGCTTAAATACATCGCAATTGGTTTTACTTTAGATGTGGCGTCCTGACTTACATAGTCCATATCTGCAATTAAACTTGTTGCCACAACCCGGCTTAAGCTTTGTCCTAAAACAAGTGCAATAATCAGAGCACTGGTTACTTCGCTAAGTGCGACAAGTGTTTGGTACTTAACTAATAAAGCCATCACAAGCGCCGCAGCACCATAGGTGCCTAAGCGACTATCTTTCATAATGTTGAGCTTATCTGCAACTTGCCAACCGCCACCAAAGCCATCCCAGACATCAGCAAGCCCATCTTCATGAAATGCCCCTGTGATTATCAAGCTAAACGCCATAACTAACGCGACTGCAATGGCTGCGGTGAATAACCAACTTAGCAGCAAAAAGTTTAACGCTAAAATTGCGCCTAATAATACTCCGACCAATGCAAAATAACGGCTGGCCTGATTGAGCGCCTTATTCGATACTGCAAAGTTTAATTTAACGGGTATACGCGTTAAAAAGCTGAGCGCCAGTAAAAATAACTGAAGCTGACTTGGGGTCGTGTTTGAAGTGTGTTGTTCCGTGCTCATATCAAACTACTTGCTCAACATTGGCATCGGCAAAACTTGCCATGTCATTGTAAAACGCCAAAGATGCTTGCAGTAAAGGTAAGGCAAGCGCAGCACCTGTGCCTTCTCCTAAACGTAAATCTAGCTGTAATAAAGGTGATGCGTGCATGGCATTAAGCATTGTTTTGTGCCCTTGCTCATCAGAGGCATGGGCAAATAACATGTAATCGCGAGCGTTTGCATTAATGCGAGTTGCAACAAGCGCTGCTGCAGTACAAATAAAGCCATCCACGATCACCGCCATGCCGAGCTCCGCAGCAGCTAAAATGGCACCGGTGATCTGAACAATTTCAAAACCACCTAATGCAGCGAGTGTCATTAGTGGGTCGCTAAAATGAGCTTGATGCAATTGGAGGGCTTGCTCCACAACCTTGATTTTTTTAGCTATAACCTCATCACTCACACCTGTGCCTTTACCAACACATTGGTTGGCAGGTAAGGACAACAAAGCAGCCATTAATGCCGCAGCACTTGTAGTATTACCAATACCCATCTCTCCAAACGCAATAGTATTGCTGCCTTGCTCATAGAGTGAATGAACTCGCTGCTTTGCTAATTCAAACCCTTTTTCAACGTGACTACGAGACATGGCCATTTCAGTATTCAGTGGGGCAGTGATTTCACCTAAACGCTGGTTATGCACACTTTTATCATGTGCTGTAGTGAGTGTTCCGGCATCGACAACTTCGAGCTGCCAACCAAGCTGGCGACAAAATACATTGATTGCAGCGCCTCCAGCTGCAAAGTTTGCCACCATTTGTGATGTAACAGTGCTAGGAGCAATTGACACACCTTGACTTGCCACACCATGATCGCCTGCAAATACAACCAGAGAAGGCTTTGAAATAACTGGTTTAAAGGCAAGTAGCGCCTGCTCACTATCAAGCTGCTTTGAAAAAATAAGCGTTAATTGTTTAGCACAACTCTCAAGCTGACCTAAAGCACCAAGCGGCTTCGTTTTAAGGTCTATCTTTTGTTGTATTACAGCTGAAAACTGCTGGTTAATTGGCATGATATTAAACATTAGCTACCTGCTCTGTTTACGAAAATAAAGTAAGAATAAAAAGAACACGCTGCCGATAGCTGCAGTGATCACACCAACGGGTAATTCTTGGTTATTCAATAAGGTTCGGCATAACACATCTACCCACACCATAAAAATGCCACCGACCAAGGATGTCATGACTAAGTTATGACTGCTGCCTTGCGGCGAAAAGTAGCGCACAATATGCGGGATCATCAGACCTACAAAACCAACGCCTCCACATAGAGCAACAAGCACCGCTGTAATTAATGAACTTAGCAGCAGCATCATGATCCGAAAGCGTTGGACATGAATCCCCAAAGTCGCAGCACTTTCATCGCCAAGTAGCATTGCATTAAGCTGACGACGAAATGCAATCATCAAAGTCATACAGGCAATAATAACGGTAAACGGCAGCCAAAGAGTGCCCCACTGCGCCCGAGAAAAACTGCCCATTGTCCAAAATAAAATAGCTGTAATTGCTTGAGGATCACTAAAATAAAGCAGCAGGCTAGTCAGAGCGCTAAATAAGAAGGATAAAGCAACGCCGGCAAGTAACATGGCTTCAACTTGACCAACATGTCGACGCCCAGCAATAGCAATGAGCAACAGCATTGAGAGTAAGCTTCCGGCAAATGCAGCAACTGACATACTAAAGCCAAAACTCACACCAGTAAGGGCTATAAAGCACACCACACCAAATGAAGCCCCTGAAGAGATACCAAACAAGTAAGGATCAGCAAGCGGGTTTCGGGTTACGGTTTGCAAAATTAATCCCGCAAGAGCCAGTCCAGATCCTGCTAAAAATGCCAGCACCGTTCTTGGCATGCGTAACTGCCAAATAATCCGCTGCACGAATTCATCACCACCTTGGCTAAACAGGCCATTTAGTACCTCACTCAATGGTGTGTTTGCAGCACCAAAGCTCAGAGCGAAAAAACAACTAATAAGCCCAACAACAGCACAGATACTTAAACGCATTGCATCAGTCATTTTGATGCTCCTGTGTCTGATAGCCATAAAAATAAGTTATATGCGGGATAAACTTATCGGTGTTTGATTGCGGATGAGCAGACACCGCAGCGCAGACACCAAATACATCGCTCAACAGCTGCTCAGTAAGCACCGCTTTTGGTTGCCCCTGACAAACCAATTGCCCTTCGTCAATTACCAGTAATTCATCACACAAACTCGCTGCAAGATTTAAGTCATGAAAAGAGGCAAGCACAGTCACATCGAGGGACTTTGCTAATTCCATTATTTGAATTTGGTATTTAACATCAAGATGACTGGTAGGCTCATCCATGATCAAAAGCTTAGGTTGCTGTACGATAGAACGTGCAATGAGTGCTCTTTGCTTTTCACCACCAGAGAGCGAGTCGAATGCTTGCTCACTATGATGAGACAAACCAACCTGCTCAATCGCTTGATATATTCGCTGCTTATCGTTAATAGACGTGCCGCTGAAAAGTCGCTTATGAGGTGTTAGCCCTAAACTCACCACGTCGAACAGAGACAAATTAAACTGCGATGGAGACTCTTGTAAAACTACAGCAACCTGCTTTGCAAACTCATCAGCACTGATTTGCCAGATATCTTCACCGTTTAGCAACACAGCCCCTTGCTGAGGTTTCAAGTAACGATAAAGACAACGCAGTAAGCTTGATTTACCTGCACCATTAGGGCCAAGTAAACCTATAAACTGCCCAGCTTTTAACTCAAGGCTAATTGATTTAAGTATTGTTTTATTCGCAATACCCCAACTTAAATCAGAGACTGATATTAATGGCGCAGAGCCGTGGCTAGTTTGTTGCAAGCTTGTTCTCTCTTGGCGAGCAACCACAACGCACAAGAAAGCACTGATAAGTACCAGAAAATGACGTGAGTTTACCCGCTCGATGATTAATTGTTAGTGCTAAGTATCTGGCTGACCATACTTATGATGGATTACAGTTGCGGGAACAGCTGGAGAATTTCACTCCATTCCATAGCATATGTGTATTATGGCGGGCTAAGTAAATAATTCAATGAATATCACTCTAGATGGCTAAAAAACAATTTTTGGCCAAGTTTTTCCTTGTTCATCTATATATACATCGAGTGTAACAAGTCCCGCATAAGGGAGGTGAAAAACATTTAAATGCGTGGCTGACTGTTTTGGCATCTGGCAAACAATAGCAAGAATTTGTTTAATTACACCAGCGTGGCTGATTACCAATGACTGAGTATGTTTAGTTTCACTCAATGAGTTTAAAAACGTTTGCCACCAAGCTTCTACCCTTGCGTAAAAGTCAGCCATTGATTCACCATTGGGTACTTTTACCTGCCAAGGATGCTGCCAAAAATCACCGATATGAGGTTTACTGGTTTGCTGCCAAAGCTGCTGATAGTCTTGGCCATCCCAATCACCAAAATTAAACTCTTTCAGCGCATTGAAATACTGAACATTCAATGTGTGTTGATTTGCTAAAAAATCAGCATAGACTGAGCAACGCTTTAGCGGTGAGCTATATATAGCATTTAAATTCAACAGTTCAGCAGAGGCTTGGCGCATTTGTTCAAGACCATGCTTTGATAAATCAACATCGATTTGCCCAGAAAGAATACCCGGTGTGGCAATTTCGCCATGGCGAAGAAAATAAACTCGTGAAGTAAATGCGTCCATAATGTTCCTCAGTAACCAGTAGTGAACGTTAACGCGTTTCAAATACTCTGTCGAGTTATGCTAAAGGACTTATGCGAGAAGAATTAAGCTAAACGCATCAACCGAACGTCAAAATGCAGCACTGCGTTCGCACCAATTTTTCCGCCGTTACCTTTTTTACCCCAAGCAAGCTCTGGGGGGATCACAAATTCATAGCGAGAGCCGATATTCATTAATAACAAACCTTCTCGTAACCCTTCTATAGCTTCTGATAAAGCAAACACCTCTGGCATACCCGCTTTATAACTGTCGGCAATGACACTGCCATCAGCAAGCATAATACGTTGATTAATGACCACTGTATCGAACTCTGTCACGCGATCCCCTGCAACATCATCAATCACTTTATACATTAAACCCGATGGGCATAGATGCGTATCAGGATGAGATGAGAACTTAGCGATGAATGCTTCACTATTTTTACGATTTAACCCTGAAGAACCTTTTGACTTGGTTGTTTTCTTACGAGACACAGTAAACCCTAATTGTATTACAAATATAAACGCTTTATCGCATAACAACGTTAGGGAAGCAAGGGGCACTGTGGTTTGTAGTGAGTTAGCGAGAGTAAAGTTAGAAAGAGGAAAGTTTTAAAGCTCTGGCGTAGGTTGGGTAGAGCGCAGCGAAACCCAACACAGAGAGCTATCAGCTTTCAGCCGTCAGCGATCAGTCGCGCGGTGGGGTTGTTTGGTGCTGCGTCTCCCTCTGCCGGAGGCTCTAGGCTCTAGGCTCTAGGTTCTAGGTTCTAGGTTCTAGGTTCTAGGTAAAGTGTACTTGTAGGAATGGCTTTAGCCATGAATGTGTTTGTTATGGTCTGATTCGGCACTGAAGTGCCTCCTACGGGGTTTTGTTGCTGTTGGTGACTCAGTTACATAACAACTCTGACATCTAATCTCTAACCACTGATGTCTCTGTGTTTCAGCTGACGTCTGACGGCTGAAAGCTGACAGCTCCAGACGCAAAAAAGCCCGACTCTCTCGAATCGGGCTTTCTTTAATTAGGATCCTGGCGATGTCCTACTTTCACATGGCAAATGCCACACTATCATCGGCGCTGTTTCGTTTCACTACTGAGTTCGGCATGGGGTCAGGTGGGTCCAAAACGCTATTGTCACCAAGAAAATTCTGTTCAATTTTCTTATTATTTTTAATTTAAAGTCTTGCGACTGAATTAGGAGCCTGGCGATGTCCTACTTTCACATGGCAAATGCCACACTATCATCGGCGCTGTTTCGTTTCACTACTGAGTTCGGCATGGGGTCAGGTGGGTCCAAAACGCTATTGTCACCAAGCAAATTTGGTTTGTTAATCGCTTTTGCAATTAACTAAAATCTGGAATTCTGATATCAAGTAAATGTCTACTTTAGTGTCTTAACTTCTGTCTGTTACGCTGTCATAAAACGCGTTTGGCGTTGTATGGTTAAGCCTCACGGGTAATTAGTACAGGTTAGCTTAATGGCTCGCACCACTTCCACACCCTGCCTATCAACGTTGTAGTCTTCAACGGCCCTTCAGAGACTTTAAAAGTCTAGTGAGAACTCATCTCGAGGCCTGCTTCGCGCTTAGATGCTTTCAGCGCTTATCAGTTCCGAACGTAGCTACCGGGCAGTGCCATTGGCATGACAACCCGAACACCAGCGGTTCGTTCACTCCGGTCCTCTCGTACTAGGAGCAACCCCTCTCAATTCTCAAACGCCCACGGCAGATAGGGACCGAACTGTCTCACGACGTTCTAAACCCAGCTCGCGTACCACTTTAAATGGCGAACAGCCATACCCTTGGGACCGACTTCAGCCCCAGGATGTGATGAGCCGACATCGAGGTGCCAAACACCGCCGTCGATATGAACTCTTGGGCGGTATCAGCCTGTTATCCCCGGAGTACCTTTTATCCGTTGAGCGATGGCCCTTCCATTCAGAACCACCGGATCACTATGACCTACTTTCGTACCTGCTCGACGTGTCTGTCTCGCAGTTAAGCTGGCTTCTACCATTACACTAACCGTACGATGTCCGACCGTACTTAGCCAACCTTCGTGCTCCTCCGTTACTCTTTGGGAGGAGACCGCCCCAGTCAAACTACCCACCAGGCACTGTCCGTAACCCCGATTAGGGGCCAACGTTAGAACATCAACACTACAAGGGTGGTATTTCAAGGACGGCTCCACAAAGACTAGCGTCTCTGCTTCAAAGCCTCCCACCTATCCTACACATGTAGGGTCAATGTTCAGTGCCAAGCTGTAGTAAAGGTTCACGGGGTCTTTCCGTCTAGCCGCGGGTACACAGCATCTTCACTGCGATTTCAATTTCACTGAGTCTCGGGTGGAGACAGCGTGGCCATGGTTACACCATTCGTGCAGGTCGGAACTTACCCGACAAGGAATTTCGCTACCTTAGGACCGTTATAGTTACGGCCGCCGTTTACCGGGGCTTCGATCAAGAGCTTCGTCCGAAAACTAACCCCATCAATTAACCTTCCGGCACCGGGCAGGTGTCACACCGTATACGTCATCTTGCGATTTTGCACAGTGCTGTGTTTTTAATAAACAGTCCCAGCCACCTGGTCACTGCGGCTCCCGTCCGCTTAGAGAGCAAGTCTCATCACAGATAGGAGCGTACCTTCTCCCGAAGTTACGGTACGATTTTGCCTAGTTCCTTCACCCGAGTTCTCTCAAGCGCCTTAGTATTCTCTACCTGACCACCTGTGTCGGTTTGGGGTACGATTCGGTATAATCTGAAGCTTAGAGGCTTTTCCTGGAAGTATGGCATCAACAACTTCACCACCTTAGTGGCTCGTCTCGTGTCTCAGTCTTAGCAACCCGGATTTTCCTAAGTCACCAACCTACTCACTTTCACATGGACAACCAACGCCATGCTTGTTTAGCCTGCTCCGTCCCCCCATCGCAATTATACCAAGTACGGGAATATTAACCCGTTTCCCATCGACTACGCCTTTCGGCCTCGCCTTAGGGGTCGACTTACCCTACCCTGATTAACATGGGATAGGAACCCTTGGTCTTCCGGCGTGCGGGTTTTTCACCCGCATTATCGTTACTCATGTCAGCATTCGCACTTCTGATACCTCCAGCAACCCTCCCGGGTCACCTTCAACGGCTTACAGAACGCTCCCCTACCACTCATACATAGTATGAATCCGCAGCTTCGGTGCATAGTTTAGCCCCGTTACATCTTCCGCGCAGACCGACTCGACCAGTGAGCTATTACGCTTTCTTTAAAGGGTGGCTGCTTCTAAGCCAACCTCCTGGCTGTCTGGGCCTTTCCACATCGTTTCCCACTTAACTATGACTTTGGGACCTTAGCTGGCGGTCTGGGTTGTTTCCCTCTTCACGACGGACGTTAGCACCCGCCGTGTGTCTCCCGGATAGTACTTTACGGTATTCGGAGTTTGCAAAGGGTTGGTAAGTCGGGATGACCCCCTAGCCTTAACAGTGCTCTACCCCCGTAAGTATTCGTCCGAGGCTCTACCTAAATAGATTTCGGGGAGAACCAGCTATCTCCCGGTTTGATTAGCCTTTCACTCCTAGCCACAGGTCATCCCCTAACTTTTCAACGTTAGTGGGTTCGGTCCTCCAGTTGATGTTACTCAACCTTCAACCTGCCCATGGCTAGATCACCGGGTTTCGGGTCTATACCTTGCAACTATACGCCCAGTTAAGACTCGGTTTCCCTACGGCTACCCTAATCGGTTAACCTCGCTACAAAATATAAGTCGCTGACCCATTATACAAAAGGTACGCAGTCACCCAACAAGTGGGCTCCTACTGCTTGTACGTACACGGTTTCAGGTTCTATTTCACTCCCCTCACAGGGGTTCTTTTCGCCTTTCCCTCACGGTACTGGTTCACTATCGGTCAGTTGGGAGTATTTAGCCTTAGATGATGGTCCACCTATATTCAGTCAAAGTTTCACGTGCTCCGACCTACTCGATTTCACTTAAGATGCATTTTCGTGTACGGGACTATCACCCTGTATCGTCAAACTTTCCAGAATGTTCCACTAACACATAATAAGCTTAAGGGCTGGTCCGGTTTCGCTCGCCGCTACTTCCGGAATCTCGGTTGATTTCTGTTCCTACGGGTACTTAGATGTTTCAGTTCTCCGCGTTCGCCTCTTACACCTATGTATTCAGTGTAAGATACCTGCAAGCAGGTGGGTTTCCCCATTCGGAAATCCTAGTCTCAAGCGCTTTTTACTAGCTTGACTAGGCTTATCGCAAGTTAATACGTCCTTCATCGCCTCCAACTGCCAAGGCATCCACCGTGTACGCTTAGTCACTTAACCATACAACCCAAACGGGTCTTTGTTAGTGACAGCTGTTAACTTCGCCAGAAGTTAATTCATCAAATAATGATGAGAATACTAAAGTAGATACCGATTAATCATTGCTGATTAACTGGCATATTTTTACTTTTGAAAACTCTTTATAGATACAAGTATCTATAAGAATTTTAATATCAGCTTTCCAAATTTTTAAAGAGCATATTAATTAGTTAAACCAAAGGGTTTAGCTAACTAACAATCATCTGTGTGGACACTACGAACAAATAAGTTCTAAATCGTATAAGGAGGTGATCCAGCCCCAGGTTCCCCTAGGGCTACCTTGTTACGACTTCACCCCAGTCATGAATCACTCCGTGGTGAACGTCCTCCCGAAGGTTAGACTATCCACTTCTGGAGCAACCCACTCCCATGGTGTGACGGGCGGTGTGTACAAGGCCCGGGAACGTATTCACCGCATCATTCTGATATGCGATTACTAGCGATTCCGACTTCATGGAGTCGAGTTGCAGACTCCAATCCGGACTACGACGCACTTTAAGTGATTCGCTTACCCTCGCAGGTTCGCAGCACTCTGTATGCGCCATTGTAGCACGTGTGTAGCCCTACACGTAAGGGCCATGATGACTTGACGTCGTCCCCACCTTCCTCCGGTTTATCACCGGCAGTCTCCTTAGAGTTCCCGACCGAATCGCTGGCAACTAAGGATAGGGGTTGCGCTCGTTGCGGGACTTAACCCAACATCTCACAACACGAGCTGACGACAGCCATGCAGCACCTGTATCAGAGCTCCCGAAGGCACCAAACCATCTCTGGTAAGTTCTCTGTATGTCAAGTGTAGGTAAGGTTCTTCGCGTTGCATCGAATTAAACCACATGCTCCACCGCTTGTGCGGGCCCCCGTCAATTCATTTGAGTTTTAACCTTGCGGCCGTACTCCCCAGGCGGTCTACTTAATGCGTTAGCTTTGAAAAACAACTCCGAAGAGTCGAGCTTCTAGTAGACATCGTTTACGGCGTGGACTACCAGGGTATCTAATCCTGTTTGCTCCCCACGCTTTCGTACATGAGCGTCAGTGTTGACCCAGGTGGCTGCCTTCGCCATCGGTATTCCTTCAGATCTCTACGCATTTCACCGCTACACCTGAAATTCTACCACCCTCTATCACACTCTAGTTTGCCAGTTCGAAATGCAGTTCCCAGGTTGAGCCCGGGGCTTTCACATCTCGCTTAACAAACCGCCTGCGTACGCTTTACGCCCAGTAATTCCGATTAACGCTCGCACCCTCCGTATTACCGCGGCTGCTGGCACGGAGTTAGCCGGTGCTTCTTCTGTAAGTAACGTCACAGCTAAGTGCTATTAACACTTAACCTTTCCTCCTTACTGAAAGTGCTTTACAACCCGAAGGCCTTCTTCACACACGCGGCATGGCTGCATCAGGCTTGCGCCCATTGTGCAATATTCCCCACTGCTGCCTCCCGTAGGAGTCTGGGCCGTGTCTCAGTCCCAGTGTGGCTGATCATCCTCTCAAACCAGCTAGGGATCGTCGCCTTGGTGAGCCATTACCTCACCAACTAGCTAATCCCACTTGGGCTAATCTTATGGCGTGAGGCCCGAAGGTCCCCCACTTTGGTCCAAAGACATCATGCGGTATTAGCAGTCGTTTCCAACTGTTGTCCCCCACCATAAGGCATATTCCCAAGCATTACTCACCCGTCCGCCGCTCGTCAGCAAAGTAGCAAGCTACTCTCTGTTACCGCTCGACTTGCATGTGTTAGGCCTGCCGCCAGCGTTCAATCTGAGCCATGATCAAACTCTTCAATTAAAAGTTTTTTCTGTCCCGAAGGACATGCTCAATGAATTCTGAATTTTGATATCTTTCGATATCGAATTGACTGTGCTGAAACAAGTAAACTTGTTTCCGTTGGTCACTCAGTTCAATTGAGACTCTAAATTTGTTTGCGTCATCTAGCGAACTAGAATCTGCTGTTAGAACTCAACCTGTACGAGTGCCCACACAGATGATTGCTTTATATTGTTAAAGAACGTTTTGAGATACTTTTGCGTCTCGAGGGATGCGTATAATACATCCTTAGATTTTTGAGTCAACACTTAATTTTAAACTTTCTTTTTAGACCGTTTTAAACCGAAGTTTTACTTGACTCTCTGTCAGTTTGTTCAGCGCTTTTCATTGCTGCCCGCCGTGTCAGTGGATGCGCATTATAGGGATGCGAAGAATTAACGCAAGCACTTTTTGTAGAAAACTACTAAAAACTTACCTTTCGCGCAAAAAACAAGCTAAAGGCAGTAAAAAACATAGTTTACTGTATAAAATACAGCCAACTTTTCTCGAGAGGATCTTAAGTATTATCGAAATTAGGTAATACGCAAGTTTTTTTAAATAAAAAAGCGCCTGTATTTAAGTGGCGCTTTTATCAATCAACACTAGATTTAGTACAAGATACTATATAATTTACGGCGATACTTAGAAGCAAGTGCATCACCATCAGGTAAGGAGGCAATGATTTCTAGGTATGTTGGTTTTGCATCCGCGTAATTTAGATCTTTTTTAAGCACAGTAAATAACATCTCAAGTGCTTCTTCTTTGCGACCTGCAATGTTTAAGGCATTGCTTAGCTCTAGTTTTATCTCAAGATCATTTGGATATTTTTCTACTTTCGCTTGTAGTGCTTTTATTTCTGGTGAATCTGTTGCTGCTAACGCTTGTTCACATTTAGCTTGGATATTTGTGAAATACGCATCACGTTCATTTTCTGCAACCGAATCTAATAATGCTTGCGCATCATCTAGCTTATGAATTTGAATACAGATATCAGCTAACACTAACTTTACACGAGTATGGTTTGGATCTAGCTCGTATGCCTGCTTTGCATAACTAAATGCATTATTTAAATCCTGATTAATTAACGCTTGTTTAGCTTGCTCAAGTAATAATTCATGTTGTGCGGGTAAATGCTTTGCTAACGCATCACGAATTTGCTGTTCAGTTTGAGCACCAGGTAACATATCAACAGGCGCTGAGTCTTTTAACATCACAAGAGTGGGTAGTGCTTGCAAACCTATTTGCTGTGCAAGTTGACTTGCAAGTGCCTGCTCAACATCACAATCTAACGTTGCTACTAATAAATGCTCACCATATTCGTGTGCGATCTTCTCTAAAATAGCAGCTTGTTGATAACACTCTGGATTTTGTGCAGAGTAAAAAGTAAGTAACACTAATTTTTCAGCGGACGTTTCACCCAGTGCTTGCTGCAAACTTTGCGGGGTAAGATTTATCATATTATTCATTTGATTGATTGCACTATATAAGTATTTAAGTTTTGATATAGTGGCAAACATAACAATTACAAGTCCTACGGGTCGAGGTCATTATGAAATTATCTGCTATTTCTGCAGCTTTATTACTTCTTAGTCCATTCGCGCAAGCAACAACGCTCGATTTAAATCTTCAAAAAACCATGCCTGAGATTGAAGATCTCTATTTAGATTTGCATCAATCTCCTGAGTTGTCATACCACGAAAAGAAAACGGGCCAAAAGTTAGCAAAGCAATTAAAACAACTGGGCTTTACTGTTACAGATAATGTGGGTGGTTACGGCGTTGTTGGGATATATAAGAACGGTGATGGCCCTACGGTCATGATCCGCACTGATACTGACGGCTTACCAATTGTTGAACAAACTGGTAAGCCATACGCCTCTAAAGTAACTGTTACTAATGATGCTGGTGCAACCGTTGGCGTAATGCATGGCTGTGGTCATGATATTCACATGAGTTCATTTATTGGCACAGCCCAACAGTTAATGACACACAAAGATCAGTGGCAAGGCACTTTAATGATGGTGGCACAACCAGCAGAAGAAGTAGGAGGCGGTGCAAAAGCCATGCTGAAAGAGGGGCTATTTACTAAGTACCCTACTCCAGACCATGTTATTGGTTTACATGTTAGTGCCAGTGTTCCTGCTGGCAAAGTTAGCATGAAAACAGAATATACGATGGCAAGCGTTGACTCTGTTGATATTACAGTAAAAGGTAAAGGCGGTCACGGTGCCTACCCACACACAACAATAGACCCTGTTGTAATTGCTTCACGTATTGTGTTGGCGCTGCAAACTATTACTAGTCGCGAATTGTCACCACTTGAACCATCGGTTATCACGGTAGGTTCTATTCACGGGGGCTCTAAACACAATGTTATTTCAGATGAAGTAAAACTGCAATTAACACTTCGTAGCTATAACCCTGAAGTACGCTTGCAACAAATCGCTGCGATTAAACGAATTTCTAAAGGCATCGCATTAAGTGCCGGACTTGATGAAAGCTTAGCTCCTGAAGTATTTGTGCATGAAGATGAATCAATTCCCTCTACTTACAATAATCCAGCTCAAACCAACCTAGTGCGTTCAGCAATTGCTAACGCTATTGGTGAAGACAATGTACTTGAAACTGAAGCTGTCATGGCTGGTGAAGACTTTGGTCTTTATGGTCGTACAGAGCAGCACGTGCCTATTACTTTGTTTTGGTTAGGCGGTGTTGAGCCGAGTCAATATGATGAAGCGATGAAATCTGGTGCAACATTACCTTCTTTACACTCAAGTAAGTTTGCACCTGATTACAAAAAGGCGCTTCCTACAGGCATAACAGCTATGAGTAACGCCGCAGTTGCCCTGTTCAATAAAAAATAGTTTAGGCTGACTTAGCTCTAGGCTTAGCTTTTCTTTTAAAACGTCGCTTTTGCGGCGTTTTTGGTAATTGGGAAAATATTTGACTGTCACACTGCTTCGCTTGCTCAACTAAAGCATGCAGCTCTGCCAGTAATGGCGTTAAAAACTGCTGATAACTCATGTGTTGCTCAGCTATGTTCCCTAATGATGCTTCCCACTTAGCTGTTAAATCAGGGCTAGCAAGCTGCTCTGGTAATGTACTAATGAGTGCTTTTCCTGTTGCCGTTGCTAAAATGTTTTTACCCTGACGCTCTAAAAAGCGGCGCTTAAATAAAAGCTCAAGAATACCTGCCCGTGTAGCCTCAGTGCCTAAGCCATCGGTTTCTTTAAGGATCTTTTTAATTTCAGGATCTTTCACATACCGGCTGATGCCTGTCATAGCACTTAATAAGGTAGCATCAGTAAAATGCGCTGGCGGTGTCGTCATTTTGTCTATCACTTCGCCTTGATTGCAATGCAGCAACTGACCTTTTTCAAGAGCAGGTAAGGTTTGCTCATCTTTTAACTCTGTTTTGCCCATCAATGTTTTAAAGCCTAGGCTAACATCTTGCTTAGCAGCTGCTTTAAAAAGCCCACCTGCAATTTCAACCGTTACTTTGGTTTCGTTAAATACATAGTCTGGATAAAACTGGATTAAATAATGACGACAGATCAACCGATAGACTTTTTGTTCATCACTATTTAATGTTGCTGAGCGAAGTTGTTTTTCGGTAGGTACTATCGCGTGGTGAGCTGCAACTTTGCTGTCATTAAAACATTTACTACGCTTGCTCGTATCAGCTTGCTTACAAGCTTCACTTGCTTGCCCTTCATTATTAGCAATAGCAGCAATAATTTTAGCTGCATCTTTATGATGCTCTTTTGGTAAATAGCGATTATCTGATCGAGGATAAGTAATTAACTTATGACGTTCATATAAACTTTGACAGATATCGAGCACCTTTTGCGCAGGCATTGAAAACGCTTTTGCCGCATCGATTTGTAAAGCTGATAAGTTATAAGGTAGCGGCGCTTGTTGCTTTTTTTGCTTCTGCTCAAGCTCAACTACTTTAGCTGGCTGATTAGTTATTCGTGACACAACATTTTCAGCAAGTCCTCTATGTAATACCCGCCCTTCTTCATCTTGATAAGGTTCGCATGCTTTACTTGGCTGCCATTTAGCAGAAAAAGTTTGCTGCTGCTCAGTTTCAAGATGAGCTAATACTTCATAAAAAGGTTTTGCTACAAAGTTCGCTATTTCATTATCACGATTTACAACTAAACCTAAAATAGGTGTTTGTACCCGCCCAACAGATAACACATTACCAAATCCAGCTTTTTGCCCAGCTAGCGTATAAGCTCGCGTTAAATTCATACCAAATAGCCAATCAGCACGCGAGCGAGCTAAAGCAGATACACTTAAGGGAATAAAATCACGATTCGATTTTAAATTATTAAGTGCTTTTTTAACTGCACTTAAGTTTAAATCGCTGATTAAGAGTCGTTGAATTTGCTGTTTTTTAGCTTGGCTTAGTTTGACCTGATCAATTACTTCATCAACCAATAGCTGGCCTTCACGGTCAGGGTCACCTGCATGAACTATGATACTTGCCTGCTTGATCAGCTTTTTTAATACAGTGAGTTGTTTACGGGTTTTGGCTTTAGGTTTTAATTGCCATTGTTCTGGCACGATAGGTAAGTGCTCAAATCGCCACTTTTTAAAACTTGCATCGTAATCATCGGGCTCTGCTTGTTCAAGCAAATGCCCTACACACCAAGAAACACAATCACCATTAGCAAGCTCTATATAACCATCCTGTTTTTTCTGTGGTTTTGGCAGCGCATCTGCAATGGCCCGTGCTAGGGAGGGTTTTTCGGCAATGTAAAGTTTCATAAAGCAACACTAAATACTGTTTTTATAAACAGTAGTCTAGCACAGGATTTTTAACTTAGGAATCGCTTAAGCTTGCTGACTTCGTCGAGTAAAGAGATAGATAAGTGGTAGGTAACAAACGACCACAGTACCAATATTGATTAGCGGTAGCAGGGTCTTATACATGTAGGTACTGTATGATAAATCCCAAAGATGGCGGTCGACCAAACGGAACAGTTGTAAAATTGGCGCCATAATAACAACAAGTTGTCCCAACACACTTTGCCATAAGTAGACTTTGTCTTTAATACCTAAATAAGCAATGATTGCCATCCAAGCAATATCATTAAAAGCCCAGACTACATAGCGCCAGATATAAATGTCATCAAATTCTTTTAAAGCAGAATAAATAAGAGTTCCATAAAGGAAAAAAGCAGCAGTAATAACAGAGAAATAAAAAGCAGGCCAATCTTTACGAAGATAAAAAATAATAATAGCCGGGCTCAAAATGAACACCCAGCTATTGCTTAAGATAACTCTAATTTCTACAAACCAGTCAGGCAAAATGTAGCGCCTTAATCAGTTTTATCGTCATCACCGCCATCACCATTGCCTGGCATATAGCTATATTTATCAACTTTTTTCATTTGTATACTCCATTACATCTGTTAATGAAGTTTCACTTTAATTGATTTATTGCCTCACATCAATAGGCTCAGATTCATGCGCCTTACCTTGCATAATAGAGATCTCGACTCGTCGGTTACGCCTACGATCTTCATCGGTTACATTCGGTACTAGTGGCCTTGTTTCTGCGTGACCTACAACCATCATACGAGATTTATCAAAACCGGGCGCCTTTTCCATTTCGCTAGCAACTGCAACAGCACGTTTTGACGACAAATCCCAATTGTTTGTATAAAGCTCATTCGATACTTGGAAATCATCTGTATGCCCTGACACGGTTATTTCACCCGGCACATCTTTTAACAGCGTAGCAATATCACGAATGATAGGTTTAAACCTAGGCTGTAAGAAAGCACTGCCTGAAGGGAATGAGCCATTCTCACGAATGCGAATAATAATTTGCTGACCTAATGACTCAAGTTCAATCGCGCCATCCATAATTTGCTGCTCAAGCTGTTGGGCAATTTTCTTTACTAGCTCATTCGTTTGCTCTTGATCGGCTGCAGAAATTGACTGCTCCATTGCTTGTTGCTGAGCTGTGCTTTGTGATTCCCCGCCACGCTTATTACCACGCTGTTCTTGACGACCACCTGCAGAGCTTTCATCACCAGCCTGAAACTCGAGCATTTGTTGTGTCATCTCTACGGTTTGTTGTTGAATTGTCTCGATAGGAGTAGGTTCAGGTTTGCCTGGTGTGAACTCCATTGCAATGACCGAGGTCCCTTTTGGAATATCTTTTACTTCAATTTTATTTTGTACACCAAAAGCAAACTTCATTGAACCTGCTATCTGCTTAAACTTAAGAACATCCATTTCCGAGAAAGCAAGCAAGAGTACAAAGAAGCACATTAATAGCGACATTAAATCTGCGAAGGTTCCCATCCAGGCAGGTAACCCCGGAGGTGGACATTTGCACTCTTGATCTGACATGCCCTACTCCTCGGTATCGACTTTACGTTTTGATTCAGCTAAATAGTTTTTCAAGATGCCTTCGATGACTTTCGGGTTTTGACCATCTTGAATACCCAGTACCGCATCAAGAATTAAACGTTGGTTGAGGGCTTCTTCATCTTTACGCAGCTCTAGTTTTACCTGAATTGGAATTGCAACAACGTTTGCCAAAAAAGCACCATAAAGTGTAGTTAAAAGAGCTACAGCCATTGCTGGACCAATTGCTTTTGGGTCATCCATGTTAGATAACATTGCAACCAAGCCAATTAGCGTGCCTATCATCCCCATCGCAGGAGCGATATCGGCAAGCGACTTAAATAAACCTGCACCAAGTTCATGGCGAGTAGCGGTGAGGGAAATATCTTTTTGCAGTGTGGCACGAACTACATCAGCATCATGACCATCCACTAACATATCAACCCCTTTGCGCATAAAGCCGTTAGGGATTTCGGCTTCTTCTAATGCTAAGAAACCACCTTTACGTGCTGAGTCAGCTAATTCTACTGCTTTTTCAATTAATTCTTCTGGCGATTCAATTTTGAACATAAAGGCTTTTGCAGCGACCTTACCAATGCCCAAAAACTGCCCCATAGTGAAGTTCGATAACACGATAAAAATCGAACCACCAAATACAATGACCACCGAAGGCGTGTTATAAAACATTGCAACTTGGCCGTCACTACTTAATACCATCGACATAGCAATTAAGCCTATGGCACCAAGAATACCTATTATGGTTGCTAAATCCACATACCCCTCCAGAGGAACAAATACACGACACCAACGGCATCAAATTTTTATTATTAACTGCTTATCGGCAAGCAATTGAATTACTTAAATCATTAAATGAATTAATTTTATTTTAATGTAAGATTTTTAAGCTACAAGTTGCCGCTACTTCTAAAACCGTAAAAATAGCATATTGATTTCCTTTTATGCGCAAAAAAACACATCATTCTTTGACCTAGTTTAGCATTCCCCCTAAAATTGGCCTCACTTTCTATTAGCTATCGAGGCCACTATGGCAACAAAGAAACCAGAAAACTTGAGTTTTGAAGAAGCACTGGATGAATTATCTCAGATTGTTGCACAAATGGAGCAAGGTGAACTGTCTTTAGAACAATCGCTAAAACAGTTTGAGCGTGGTATAGCGCTTGCGAATGCCTCATCTGGAAAATTACAACAAGCCGAACAAAAAGTGGCCATATTAATGGGTAACGATAGCCAAGCTCCTCTTAGCAACTTTGACTCAAACTTGGACTAATTAAGTGCAATTAAAAGAACAATTACAACGCGCTCGAGAAGACGTTGAAGCACATTTAAACCGCTATTTCGAACTGCCACTAAACACTGAAAAAACCATTAAAGAAGCCACTCATTACGGCGTTTTAAATGGTGGTAAGCGCTTACGTCCTTACCTCGTTTATGCGACGGGCCGCATGATGGGAGCTGACAAAGCTGACCTTGATATTCTTGCCGCTGCTATTGAGTGTATTCATAGCTACTCATTAGTTCATGATGACCTACCAGCTATGGATGATGATGACTTAAGACGTGGCCGCCCGACTTGTCATATTGTTTATGGTGAAGCGCAAGCTATTCTCGCCGGTGATGCTCTTCAAACATTAGCATTTGATTTAATTGCTAACCATCAGTTTGCAGTACCTGCGACACAACAGGTAAGAATGATCGCCTCGTTAAGCAAAGCCTCAGGTATAGAGGGTATGGTAGGTGGTCAGGCACTTGATATTGAAGCCACTGATAAAGCAATTACAGTCGAAGAACTAGAACGTATTCATCAACTTAAAACTGGCGCATTACTCAACTGTGCAATTACCTTGGGGGCTTTGGCCGCGCCGCAATGTGATGAGCAAACGTTAAAGCAGCTTAATTTGTTTGGTCAAGCAATTGGTCTGGCTTTTCAGGTACAGGACGATATTCTCGATGTAGAGGCAGACACCGAAACGTTAGGCAAACCGCAAGGTTCAGATATTGCGGCCAATAAAGCGACCTACCCTGCATTATTAGGTATGGCAGGCGCTAAGCAAAAAGCACAAGACTTATTGGCTCGGGCTCATAAAGCACTTGAGGCTATTGATTACGACACCCGCGAGCTGGCAAGCCTTGCTAGCTATATTGTTGAGCGTAATTATTAACGTCTAAAAAAGAAAGACAAAATAACTAAAAAATCAGAGCAGCAATGGGCTATAATGCACTCTGGTTAGCGAAGGATGTATATAAAATCATGACACTTGATAGTAGCAAGTATCCATTATTAAGTTTGGTTGACGAACCAGCACAACTGCGTGATATTGCGCAAGATAAGTTACCTGCGTTTAGTAAAGAGTTACGCGAATACCTGCTTAATTCAGTTTCGCAAAGTAGTGGTCATTTAGCATCAGGTTTAGGTACTGTTGAGTTAACAGTGGCCCTTCATTATGTCTATAACACCCCTGAAGATCGTTTAGTATGGGATGTGGGTCATCAAGCATACCCGCACAAAATCTTAACGGGTCGCCGTGACCAAATGCATACTATCCGTCAAAAAGACGGTTTACACCCTTTCCCATTCCGTGAAGAAAGCCCTTACGACACCTTCAGTGTTGGTCATTCAAGTACTTCTATTTCTGCAGCGCTCGGCATGGCTATTGCCGCTGAAAAAGAAGGTAAAGATCGTAAAACGGTTGCTGTTATTGGCGATGGCGCGATTACTGCTGGTATGGCATTTGAAGCGATGAACCACATGGGCGATGTAAACCCTAATGTGTTAATTATCTTAAACGATAATGAAATGTCGATTTCAGAAAACGTAGGTGCCCTAAACAACCACTTTGCACGTATTTTGTCTGGTAGCTTCTACACCAATATTCGCGAAGGCAGTAAAAAACTTCTTTCGGGTTTACCGCCAGTGAAAGAACTTGCCAGCCGCATGGAAGAACACCTAAAAGGTATGGTCATTCCGGGCACATTCTTTGAAGAATTAGGCCTAAATTACATCGGCCCAATCGACGGTCACGATGTCAATATGTTGGTCGATACCTTACGTAATATGCGTAACCTTAAAGGCCCGCAGCTACTGCATATTAAAACGCAAAAAGGTAAAGGTTATAAACCTGCTGAAGCGGATCCAATTGGTTACCATGGCGTACCAAAATTTGATCCGAGCATGTCTAAATTACCAAAATCAAAACCTGGCGCTGCGACATTCTCAAATGTGTTCGGTGACTGGCTTTGTGATATGGCAGCCCAAGATGACAAGCTAATGGCGATTACTCCTGCTATGCGTGAAGGCTCAGGCATGGTTCGTTTTTCTAAAGAGTACCCAGCGCAATACTTTGATGTAGCAATTGCTGAGCAACATGCTGTAACGCTTGCAGCTGGTTTTGCTTGTGAAGGACTGAAGCCTGTTGTTGCTATTTATTCAAGCTTTTTACAACGTGCGTACGACCAACTTATTCACGATGTGGCATTACAAAACCTACCGGTTTTATTTGCTATTGACCGTGCCGGGATTGTTGGTGCTGATGGTGAAACTCACCAAGGTGCTTACGATTTAAGCTTTATGCGCTGTATTCCTAATATGATTATCATGGCACCAAGCGACACTAATGAGTGCCGCCAGATGCTGTATACAGGTTACCAATGTAATCAACCTGTTGCCGTACGATACCCACGTGGTAGTGCAGGCAATTGTGATGTTGAATCAACAATGAGTGCGATTGAAATTGGTAAGGCGCGAAGTATCAAACAAGGCAGTAAAGTAGCAATCTTGTCATTTGGTACGCTACTAGAAAACGCCAAATCAGCTGCTGAAGAGCTTAATGCAACAGTGATTGATATGCGCTTCATTAAACCTCTAGATACAGAGACTATTAGCGAGTTGCTGAGTAGCCACGATGTGATTGTTACCCTAGAAGACAACGCCATTGCTGGCGGTGCGGGTTCTGCTGTGAATGAGTACTTAGCTGCAATTAAAGCAAATGTGACTATCTTGAACTTAGGTATTCCAGATGAATTCATTAAGCATGGTACGCAAGACGAAATGCACGCCGAAATGGGCTTAGATGCAAACGGTATCTTAACTAGCATCAAAGAGTTTATGGCCTAAGCCTTACACTATTAAAACTAAAAAGGAGCCTTAAGGCTCCTTTTTTGTCATCGTTTATATTAGCGCATCCAAACCTTAATATCAGCAAGACCTGTTTCTTGAAGAACACCCAGTTGTTTATCAACATTATTATTTTGCTCAAACTCAAAAGCATCTAATTGTTCATCAAAGGTAATATTTGCAACGCCATCACCACCGCGCTTTTTCACTTGGTGTAGCGCGATATCAGCTAAATTAACAGACGTTTCCCAGCCAATCACTTGACCACCCAATAAAGGTAATGGATAGAAAGACCAGCCAATAGACGCAGTGATGGTGGTCGATTCCCCATTTGGTAGCCTAAATGGGTTTGCTGCAATTGCTTCACACAAGTCAGCAACATAATTGTCTATGGCTGTACGTTTAAAATCACGTAATAAGAGTAAAAACTCATCGCCACTCCAGCGTGCGACATAGTCTGAGCCTTGTGTCCGGCTATTCAACAATGTCGCCATTTGCTGTAAACAACTATCGCCTGCAAGTGGTCCATAGGAATCATTGATGCGGCTAAAGTTATCAAGGTTAATTATCAGTAGCACCAACGACTTACCCTGTGCTTGCAATGATTGCGAATTACGTTGGAAATGTTCAATATCTTTAGGGAGCTGATCAAACAAGAAGCGACGACTACGAAGCCCTGTTAGCTCATCTGAGTGACTGACTAACTTAAGCTGAGAGTTTACTTGATTGAGCTTATCGTTGGCTTCACGAAGCTCTACGGTGCGCTCTGTTACTAAGCTTTCAAGTGCTAATTGTTTACGCTTCTCTTGCGCCCTAAACACCCAAAACACGAGGTAGAACAATAGAATAAAACTACTTGTGATCAAGAGTCTAAAGTAAATGGTCTCGTCAAAGCGACGTGGAACAACGAATGTGTACTCGGTACGACGAGCCTTTTGCCAATCTTCACCACCACGTTTGGCTTCAAGCTGAAACAAAAATGCCCCCGGCGGTAAATTTGTATAAATAGCCTCACGGCGGGTGTTTGCATAGCGCCAATCACTGTCTAAACCACTCAGTCGATATCTAAACTCAATACTTGAAGGAGCAAAATAATCAATTGCGGTATATTTGATTGTCACATCGCGCTCATCAATTTGTAGCTCAGGTTTATCACCTAAAGTAGCGGTACTTAAGCTTCGCAGCGGCGTAATAATGCTTTCAATACGCGGCTTAAGCGCTTGCACACCAAAAAGCTCAACACTCTTAGGTATTTCAACGACCCCTTGTAAGCTTGGGTACCAAATAGAGTTACCTGTGTCTGCTACAGCATCATGGCCAAGACCAGCACAGCACTGACTGGCTTTACCATCTAATTGTCGGTCAAATGATGAGATCACTTGCTCTACTTTTAAGCTCTCTATATCAGTACCAAATTGCTCTACCGGCATGCGGTAAACGCCCTTCATGGTACTTACCCAAATACGTTTTAACTGTTTGTCATAAACAAGGCTGAAAATCGAGCCGTACGGTAGGCCGTCTGTTGCATCAAGTTGACGCCACTGACCTTGGGTGCTGCGATAAAATAAACCATCGTTAAGAGAGCCAATTAATATCCCCACCCCTTCAATATTTAAAATACTGGTGACATAAGCGCTTTCTAAACTGGTTTGGTCGCCAATTTTTTCAATACCACGATCAGTAAAGTAATAAGCCCCTTTACTGGTACCTATTAAGCCAAAATTTTGCTCATCCAGAACATAGGTAATAAATTTACTGCTTAAGAATGCATTGTATGCAAAGGGTGTTAAACCACCATAACTTAAGCGATACATACCGCGGCCAGTACCGAGCCAAAAACCGCCTTTACTAGAACGGCTAATTGCGAATACAGGGTTATCACGCAGTGCTCGTCCTGGCACTGTATACAAGGTTTGATTCTCATAGTAAAAAACACCGCGACCTGTAGCAATGTATAAGCGGTCACCATCAAACTGCAAATCGTGTACTGCAGCCCGACCAAACTGATTACTTGGTATTTGATTTACAAAATTCTTATTGTAATCGAAGTAGCCAACACCACTGCGGTTAGCCACCCATAGTTTGCCATCAGGTGCTTGGCTAATCGCCATCACCGCTTCTGTCATATTTGAAATAGCTGAGTGGCGCTCAATACGCCCTTCGTGAGCAAGCCATAACCCCTCACTGAAACTTGCCAGCCAAATATTATTTTGATTATCACGGAAAATATCTGCAAACCAAATACTTTGATCAAGCTGACTTGGCTCAACCCATTGCCAGTCCCCAGAGTTATCTCTAAAGAGTAAACGGCCATAAGTTGAAATCCACAACGCCCCATCTGAGTCGCTCATAAACTTGTAAACGGCAGAGTTACTCGCGTTAGGGAGTGGGAATGGACGCAACTCGTCATCTAAATCAAGAAAGTAGGCACCAAGCTCAGAGGCAAGGTATAAATTACCCTCAAGCCACGCCATATCATGAATGATGGTTTGCGCTAGGCGCTCAGGTAGAGAGACTTTTGCGGTAAGTTCTAAGCGCAGCTTTGCAAAATCAGATGAAGTATTAGTTAAACGCAGTAAGTGGCGCTCGTTAACCAGCCAAATACCTTCTGGCGACAACGCCATTTGGCTCACTGAACCAACTATTTGCGTGATTGCCGTAGCATTTGATACTGGCACGACTAACGCAGAGTTTTGGTTTAGGGTGACTTGATTTCGTGCAACATAATAAAGGCCGTTGGCTGCAATCCAGATACTGCCTTTGGAGTCTTCAAGAATGTCGCGCACTGGGCCTTTAACATTAAAGGTTTGCGACATCATCGTTCTTGGATCGAGGGTTACTATCCCGTTTTTAGTGCCAACCCAAAGTAACCCCGTACTATCAACTAATAGCTTGTTAATACCATTACTTGGCAAGAAATCACTATTTTGTGTGTTGAAGTTGGTGAAAGTATTACCATCAAAGCGACTCAAACCGAACTGAGTACCCAGCCACATGTAGCCTTGCTCGTCTTGAGCGATGCTCTTAAGAGATTGAGATGGCAAGCCGTTTTGGATATTCCATTGTTTGACGACGTAGTCAGTAATAGATGCAAACGCAGGCATACTGCATAACACCAACAAACAGACAACTAAAAATCGCATCATATACTTGCCACCAAGTAACACTGTATTAATCGTTTAAAAGGGTAAATAGCCAGCTTTAAACAAAGCCTGTACACAAATTAATGAAAAAATACCTGCTAAAATATCATCAGCCATGATGCCCAAGCCACCGTGTAAACGCCTATCGAGAATACGAATAGGGCCTGGTTTAGCGATATCAAAAAAGCGGAACAATAAAAAACCAACTAACAATGACTGCCAACTCAGTGCAGCACCAATCATGGTGATATAATAACCAGCAACTTCATCCCAAACAATGGCAGGATGATCATGCACCCCTAAGTCATCTGCTGTTTTACCACAAGCCCAGATACCAAATACGCTGATCACAATTGCAAATACAATCTGTAACCATAGCGGAAAGTACATGGTTGTAAAAATAAATGGTAATGCAGCAAAAGTACCAAAGGTGCCAGGTGCTTTAGGTGCTAGGCCTAAACCAAAACCCAAACCAAATAGTTGATGTGGGCGTTTTAAATTAAATAATCGGTTACTACTCAAACCGGCTCCTTTGCAAAGTGTTGAAATCCTTTACCTTGATAGTTAAATTTTTCACCATCAAGTAGTAATTCAATTTCACTTTCGCCACTTTTTATTTGCCCAACACAGCTGGCTTCGACGCCATATTGACGAAGTTTCATATCAACCATGCTTTTATTGCTTTCAGGCACAGTAAAAAGTAATTCGTAATCGTCGCCGTAATTTAAAATATAGTCAAACTGTTCAGGGCGTGGAATTGATGCGCTGACAGCATCAGACACAGGTACTTTATCAACATGGATCACTGCACCGACTTGCGAAAGCGCCAATACATGACCTAAATCAGCTAATAAACCATCAGAGATATCGATGGCAGCTGAAGCCGCACCTCGTAATACCTGCCCAGCTGCAACTCGCGGAGTCGGGTAATCGAAACGATTGTTTAAATAACTCAAATGCTCAGGCGCGATGTCGAAACCTTGCTTACGTGCTTCGATCGCAACACCGGCGTCGCCCAGTGGCCCGGTCACATAAATCCAATCACCTACCTTTGCGCCGCTGCGACGCAATGCTTTGCCTTCAGGCACAATACCTTTGGCACAAATAGTAATTGTGAGCGGACCTTGTGTAGTGTCTCCACCGATGATTTGCACATTAAAGTATTCCGCAATTTCATGCATACCTTCTGTGAACTGCTCAATCCATTCCATATTCACTTCAGGCAGGGTCAATCCTACTGAAATCCAGGTAGGTTCAGCACCCATTGCAGCCAAATCACTTAAGTTAACAGCTAACGCCCTATGCCCAAGGGCGCGAGGAGAAATGTCATCAAAAAAGTGTACACCTGCAACTAATGTGTCGGTTGTCACAGCTAATTGACAGTTTTCTGGCACAGTGACCAACGCACAATCATCACCTATACCAAGGTTTACATCACGACGGATGATACCGCGACCTTTAAAGTAACGGTTAATTAATTCAAATTCCTTCATTCACAAAAAAGCCGGCCCAAGCCGGCTCTCCTTTACGGGGCTACTTACTTACGCAGCTCTTTAACTGCTTTATCAAGTACACCGTTGACAAACTTATGGCTGTCTTCAGCACCAAACATTTTAGCAAGCTCAATACCTTCATTGATTGCTACTTTGTATGGAACGTCTTCACGGAATTTCAGCTCATAGCCAGACAGACGTAAAATTGCTTTTTCGACCATGTCTAACTCATCTGCTGGGCGTGCTAAATGTGGCGCAACGATTTCATCTAATTGCTTACAGTTAACAACAACACCGCGTGCTAGGTCTTTGAAATATTCGACGTCGATTTTAGTCACATCATTTTCAATTAACATTTGCTGTTCAATATCAGCAATTGGGTTACCGCTTAACTGCCAAGAGTATACGGCTTGAAGTGCTAAGATACGTGCTTTACGTCTTGCTGCTGGTTTCACAGAGATTCCTTAAACTTAAATTTTGTCTAACACATTAACCATTTCAAGCGCACCTAAAGCAGCTTCGCCACCTTTGTTACCCATTTTGGTACCTGCGCGCTCAATTGCTTGCTCAATGCTTTCAGTGGTTAATACGCCAAATGCAACCGGGATATCGTACTCAAGTGATACTTGTGCAAGACCTTTGTTTGATTCGCCTGCGACTAAATCAAAGTGTGGTGTACCACCTCTGATCACAACGCCTAGAGCGATGATTGCATCGTGTTCTTTCTTTGCTGCAACGCGTTTCGCTGCTAAAGGTAATTCAACGGCACCTGGTACGTAAACAACAGTAATGTCGTCGTCAGATACGCCACCTGTGCGCTTAAGCTCATCAACAGCACCTGCTAATAGGCTGCTACCAATAAAGTCATTAAAGCGAGAAATGACAATGGCAAACTTTTTGCCCGGTGCGTATTTGTTACCTTCAATAATTTTCATTTAATAACCCTAAAAAATAAGTTTAAGCGGTTGCGATTGCGCAAAAATTACGGCGCATAATACCACAAAAATATAAAAGTAGCCTAGTTAACCTGAACTCTGGCTAATAAATCTAACTCTAGTGGCCACTCGTAACGCTAACCGCATTGAATTTAAATAAAATTACGAGTAAACCTCTTAATTAAATTACGCGTTAATTAAGATTGCGGCTCAACGTAGTCAACCACTTCTAAGTGGAAACCTGATAGTGCATGGTATTTTTTCGGACGGCTCATTAAGCGCATTTTTTCAATACCTAAATCAGCCAAAATCTGCGAGCCCACACCGACAGTACGCGATGTCCCTTGGAATTTACGATGATTTACATTTTCACCCGCATCTTCGGCAGCAAATGCTTTTACCATTGCTTCAAGGTCTTCAGTTGATTCTTGCTTACCCAAAATCACCAGCACGCCATTGTGTTCTGCAATGTAAGCCATCGCATCCGATAAGCCCCAACTGCGATCAGCACTACGATCAGATAATAAAATATCATTGAAAGTACTTTGTAAGTGAACACGAACAAGCGTTGGTTCTTCTTTCGATACTTCACCTTTTTGTAAAACATAGTGAAGTTGACCATCAATGGTGTCTTTGTAGGTAACTAAATCAAACTCACCGTGATCTGTTGGCAGTTTACATTTAGCAACACGCTCAATGGTGGTTTCGTTTAGGTTTCTGTATTCAATTAAATCTGCAATAGTGCCAATCTTTAAGCCATGCTCTTTTGCAAAAATTTCAAGATCTGGACGACGTGCCATGGTGCCATCGGCATTTAAGATTTCAACGATCACAGATGAAGGCTCAAGACCCGCTAAACGAGCTAAATCACAACCTGCTTCGGTATGACCGGCACGTGTTAACACGCCACCTGGTTGCGCCATAATTGGGAAAATATGCCCAGGTTGTACGATATCGCTCGGCACGGCACCTTTGGCAATAGCTGCTTGAACTGTACGTGCTCGGTCAGCTGCTGAAATACCTGTCGTTACGCCTTTCGCTGCTTCAATCGACATAGTGAAGTTAGTTGAAAAAGCAGCACCGTTATTTTTAACCATTAACGGTAAATCTAACTGCTGGCAACGCTCTTGCGTCATCGTTAAACAAATTAAACCACGGCCGTGTGTTGCCATAAAATTGATAGCATCAGCACTGATATGCTCTGCTGCGATGATTAAATCGCCTTCATTTTCTCTGTCTTCATCGTCCATTAAAATAACCATTTTACCGGCTTTAATGTCATCGATAATTTCTTGCGCGCTGTGTAGATTCATAATGTGCCCATGAGAGTATAATTAATAGTGACGTATCTTTGCTTATTTAATAAAACCAGCTTGTGCTAACAAGCTCATTGATATGTCTGAACGGGAAGGTTGTTCGGCCCCTTTTATTAGGCGCTCTAAATAGCGAGCAATCTGGTCAACTTCTAGGTTCACCTGAGTACCCACTTGAAATTCTGCAATCGTTGTTTGCTCTGCGGTATGCGGAACAATAGTCAACTTAAAGCGGTTTTGCTCGACCTCGTTGACCGTTAAACTAATACCATCAATACATACCGAACCTTTGTAAGGAATGTACTTCATTAAATCATTGTCAGTACTTAGCCAGTACTCTGTTGCACGGGCATTAGGACTGATACTTTCTACAGTCGCAATACCATCAACATGGCCAGATACTAAATGCCCACCTAAGCGAGAAAGTGGTTGCATGGCTTTTTCAAGGTTAACTGTTTGACCTTTTTTATAGTGAGCAAAGCCCGTTAAGCTGATTGTTTCGTTTGATAAGTCAGCACTAAAACCATCGCTATGTTTAGCGACAACAGTCAAACACACACCATTGGTGGCAATACTGTCACCGAGCTTAACGTCTTTCATATCCAAATTAGTGCTTTGAATACGAATAGCTAGGTCACCTTGCTTTTGTGTTAGTTCAACAATTTTACCTGTTGCTTCAATAATTCCAGTAAACATAGTGCTACTCTTTATTTTCAATGTGTGTGGCTTGCTTTGCTTTTGTCGCTGTTAAGCGAATATCGTCGCCAATCATCACTGTATCTGTAAAGGTCAGTTCAGTGATATCACTCATCATGGTAACTTCTGCAAAGTTTAGTAAGCTTTTGCCCATATCACCTATTAACTTAGGGGCAATATAAACAATATATTCATCAATTAAATCTTGCTCAGCAAATGCACCGGCAAGGGTCGCACCTGCTTCGAGCCAAATATGGTTAAATTGCAGCTCAGCAAGACGCTTTAAAACCGCTGATAGATCAACTTTATTATTAACTGCTGGTACAACTTCGTGTTTAACAAAGTGAGGCCATTGATGCTGTTTATCAAGCGATGTAGTGAAAATAATCACCGGACTTTCAATGCTAAATAATGCAAGTTCAGGCGTTAACCTATTTTGTGAATCAATAATCACACGAGTAGGTTGACGCAAAGGCAGTGACGTTGGCATATCAAATGGCAGCTCATCAATGCGTACATTAAGTTTGGCATTATCGGTCATAACCGTATCTGCACCAGTGAGTACCACGCAACTTTGGGCACGAAATGCTTGCACATCTTGGCGCGCTTTAGGCCCTGTAATCCACTTACTTAGGCCATTATTTAGCGCAGTTTTACCGTCTAAACTGCAAGCCATTTTACAAATCACATATGGCAACCCAGTTTCCATGCGCTTTAAAAAGCCTTTGTTTAAATCGCGCGCTTGTTGTTCAAGCAAACCTGATGCTACAGCGATACCTGCATCAGCTAAAATCTGTAGACCGCGACCACTCACCGCTGGGTTTGGGTCGACCATGGCAGCTATAACTTTGCTAACACCCGCAGCTTTTAAACCTTCGGCACAAGGCGGTGTGCGTCCATAATGACTACAAGGTTCTAAAGTCACATATGCGGTGGCACCTTTTGCATTGTCGCCAGCCACTGCCAGAGCATTAACTTCAGCATGGCCCTGCCCTGCTAGTTGATGAAATCCTTCACCGACTATTTCGCCATCTTTAACCAGTACACAGCCAACATTAGGGTTTGGTGTTGTAGTAAAACGACCTTGTTTAGCAAGCTCTATGGCACGTGCCATATAAGCCGTATCAAGTTCTGTGAATGACATAGTTAATCACCTAAACGAGCGATTTCTTCACCAAACTCGCGAATATCTTCAAAAGAACGGTAAACTGATGCAAAGCGAACATAAGCCACTTTATCTAGTTTTTTTAGTGACTCCATAATGCACTCACCAATTAAATGGCTAGAAATTTCACGTTCACCCGTGGCACGAAGCTGAGATTTAATAATGTTGACCACTTCATCGACCTGCTCGGTGCTGACAGGGCGTTTTTCTAGCGCACGGTGCAAGCCATTGAGTAATTTGTCTTCATTAAATGGTTCACGACTACCGTCTTGCTTTATGACTCTTGGCATCACAAGTTCTGCGCCTTCAAAGGTGGTAAAACGTTCGTGACATTCATTACATTCACGTCGACGCCTAACCTGGTGGCCGCCACCAACAAGTCGAGAATCAATTACTTTAGTATCTTTTGCGGTGCAAAAAGGACAATGCATAGAGTTCAGCTTCCGTTTATTAAAAACAAAAAAGGCCGCTTATTAAGCGGCCTTTATAATAGCAAAAAACAACGCTATTGTTATCTTAATTAAGGTTTAACCAATAATTAAGCGTAAACTGGTAATTTTTTACAGATAGCTTTAACTTTCTCTTTTACTTCAGCTTGTACAGACTCATCATTGATGTTGTCTAGTACGTCACAGATCCAGCCAGCAAGCTCTTTTGACTCAGCTTCTTTGAAACCACGGCGAGTAATAGCCGGAGAACCAATACGAAGACCAGACGTTACGAACGGTGAACGTGGGTCGTTAGGAACTGAGTTCTTGTTTACAGTGATGTTAGCGTTACCTAGTGCAGCGTCAGCATCTTTACCTGTGATATCTTTATCGATTAGGTCAAGAAGGAATAAGTGGTTGTCTGTTTTACCAGAAACAACTTTGTAGCCACGCTCTTGAAGAACTTCAACCATAGCTTGAGCGTTCTTTACCACTTGAGCTTGGTACGCTTTAAATTCTGGTTGTAATGCTTCTTTGAAAGCAACTGCTTTAGCAGCGATGATGTGGCATAAAGGACCACCTTGACCGCCAGGGAATACTGCGCTGTTTAGCTTTTTGTAGATTTCTTCATCACCACATGCAGAAACGATTAGACCGCCACGAGGGCCCGCTAATGTTTTGTGAGTTGTCGTAGTAACAACGTGTGCGTGAGGGATTGGGCTTGGGTATACACCCGCTGCGATAAGACCAGCAACGTGAGCCATATCTACGAATAAGTATGCACCAACTTTGTCAGCGATTTCACGGAATTTAGCCCAATCAACGATACCTGAGTATGCTGAGAAACCAGCGATGATCATTTTTGGTTTGTGCTCTAATGCTAGCGCTTCAACTTGAGCGTAATCAATTTCGCCTGTTTCGTCATTTAGGCCGTATTGAATTGCATTATACGTTTTACCAGAAAAGTTAACGTGTGAACCGTGAGTTAAGTGACCACCATGAGCTAAGCTCATACCTAGTACTGTATCATGTGGCTGAAGAAGAGCTTGGAAAACAGCTGCGTTTGCTTGTGAACCCGCATGCGGTTGAACGTTAGCGTAATCAGTACCGAATAATTCATTAGCACGGTCAATTGCTAGCTGCTCAACAACATCAACATGTTCACAACCGCCATAGTAACGTTTGCCTGGGTAACCTTCAGCATATTTGTTGGTAAGCTGAGAACCCTGCGCTTCAAGTACGCGTGGGCTACAGTAATTTTCAGACGCGATCAGTTCGATGTGCTCTTCTTGACGAGCCGTCTCTTTAGTGATGGCTGCAAATAACTCTGGATCGAAATCCGAAATATTCATGCTACGTTCTAACATGGGGTCTCCTAAGGCAACGTGTATGGTATTTTTTGAAGGCTATATTGTACGCTTAAAACGCACTTTTGCCTATCTTGTAAAGATGAACATATTTAAACAGGGATTGAATTTATTTCACAGTGTTTTAATAATGATATTTTTTTATTGATACATAATAAAAATTTATAAATTTAAAACATTACATATATTTTTAAAATATGATTTAACGTAAAAAGTTCATCATGCGTTTGCATATGGGCACAATGAAACTAAGCTTGTAATACAAACCCAGATCAAGGATGTTTTGAGTCAATGTTAGCTAAGCCCATTTATGAACTTGTTCCCTACTGCTATTTGTTTTTAGGTATTGCCTGTATCGTCATACCTCATGAGCTGCTCTATACACTCATTGGTATTGTGTTATTTTTGCTGGGTGCAAACATATGGCGAATGCGCTCAGAAGCGCGAAGACGAGATCAAAAAAGTCAGCGAATTAAACAACGAAGAGCGCGCTATTACTATGAATTTAAACCCTTTATTTTATTCATTAGCGCTCTGACTTTAACACAATGGACGCAAAACGAGATCATCTTATTAAGCTGCGCTTTGCTATGTTTTAGTGCGTTAGTGATAATTGCAATGCGATTATTGAACCGCCACAGCCATTCATTATCACATTAAAAAAGAGCGGCAATGCCGCTCTTTTAATTACCTTAAGCTAGTTTATTTAAAAGCTCTGTTCTCAATAGTTGATAATCATGCTTGATGTCTTCTGCTAAACAAGGCTTAGCAAGGGCATCTGCTAGAGGCTTAGGCATTGCTAACTCAATACCTAAAATATCTTCAACACTTTCTTTAAATTTAGCAGGATGTGCCGTTGCTAAAAATATACCGGCACTGCCATCTGCTAAATTTTCTTTTAAGCCTTGGTAAGCAATTGCTGTATGAGGTTCTGCGATATAACCCGTTTGATGAATTTTTTTCATCACTTCTTTGGTTTCTTCTTCGCCAACACAACTTGAGTAAAAGTCATCATAGCTAAACCAATTATTATCCAACATAAATTGAACACGTGGCCAGTTATTCGGTTTACTCACATCCATTGCGTTTGATAATGACTCAAGCGTTTCGTTAGGTGCCCACTCTTTGCTTTGTAAAAAACGTGGCACAGTGTCATTTTGGTTGGTTGTTGCACTCAATTTTGCGACAGGCATACCAAGAACAGCACCAATCATCGCAGCGCACACATTACCAAAGTTACCACTTGGTACTGAGATATGTGCCTTGCTACGCTTTTCTTTTGGCAACTGGGCTATTGCTTCAAAGTAATAACACACTTGAGCGACCAAGCGACTGATATTGATCGAGTTAGCTGAGTTAAGGCCAAGTTTTTGTTTTACTTCATCGTCTAAAAACGCATTTTTGACCATGCTTTGACAGTCATCAAAACTACCATCAACCGCATAGCAGTGAATGTTATTGCCAAGTGTGGTGAACAGTTTTTGCTGCGCTAATGAAATTTTACCTTTCGGATACAGAATAACTACATCAATATTTGGCTTGTTATAAAACGCATGGGCAACGGCGGCTCCTGTATCACCCGATGTTGCCGTTAAAATCGTTACTTTTTCGCCTTGGTTAAACTGCGCCAAACACTCAGCCATAAAACGACCACCAAAGTCCTTAAAGGCAAGCGTTGGACCATGAAAAAGCTCTAAGCAATACATGTCTTTTTCAACTTCAACCAATTTCACATCAAAGTTAAACGCATTTTGCACCATCTGTGCAACAGTATCGGCAGGCAGCTCATCACCAATCAGGTGTGATAAAATTTTGCTGCTACGGCTAACAAAGTCCAAATCAAGTAGCGCATCAACATCTTTGATAGGCATTAAGCTATCAGGAAAAAAGACACCTTGATTACGCCCTAATCCCGTTTTTACCGCTTCAACAAACGACACCTGTTGTGATTCATCTTTTAAATTATGTAATTGCATGTTGTTTCCTTAAATTCTTTAAAGCTCTCGTGTGCCAAGCTGATCGAGTTGACAGATGTGGCTGAAACCCTGCTCATTAATGTAATTATCGTTCAGCCAAGCTGCGCATTTTTCTGCAGCATCTAAACTTTTACACACGGTAAATAATGTTGGGCCTGCACCCGAAATACTGACGATTTCGGCACCAAGCTCTGGTAATGCTTGTTTCGCTTCGGCAAAACCTTGGATAAGGGGTGCTCGATGCGGCTCGGCTATTTCATCAGTCATGATTGATAGCGCAGCATCAAAGCGTCCCGTTAGCAGTAAACTGCTAAAAGCCGAAAGACGTTGTGCAAATTCAACACTGTCATGCATTGATAATTGTTTTGGCAGTACTGAGCGTGCTTTTGCGGTATTTAGCGAAAAGCCAGGAAAAGCCGCCACGTAATACCATTGATTATCAACAGGTAACGAAATTGATTTATTGGGAATGAGTTCGCCAGTTAATTGCAAGCCACCTAAGTAGCATGGTGTGATGTTATCGTAATGACGGCCGCCACTAACCATAGCTTCAAAATCAGCCATCAATTCGATGAGTTGCTCTTGTGATAAATTGGTTTGTGCAAATTTATCAAGGGCTGCAAAGGCTGCCACCACAGAGCAAGCACTTGAACCTAGCCCAGAGCCAATAGGTAGATTCTTTTTAAGTTCAAGTTTTACCGCTGGCATAGCAGGCGCAACGTGTTCTTTAAAGTGAATTAAACATTGATATGCTAGGTTTTCTTCTGCATTGGCAGGCAGCTTATGGGCATAGTCGCCAGAGCATACAAAAGTGTCTTGCTCAGCAGGACTTACTTCAACAACATCACCCAATAAAGTGCCATCGATGGGCGCTAAAGCAGCGCCTAATGCGTCAAACCCAACTGCAAAATTGCCGATAGAAGCAGGTGCATATACACGGATCATAACCTGCTCCTATCGTGTTAATGTTTTGAGGATGTCAGCAAATACACCTGCTGCTGTTACTTCAGCACCAGCACCATAGCCACGAATCACGAACGGACGTGGTTGATAGTATTGACTTAAAATTGCTAATGCATTTTCACCATCGCGAATATCATAAAGTGCGTGACTGCTATCGACAGCCTCAATACCGACTTTACAATGACCATTTTCAATTGTGCCTACATAACGTAGAACTTTACCTTCACTGGCTGCACTTTGAATGCGGTCGTTAAATTCAGCATCTAGACTAGGTAGCTTCGCCATAAACTCGTCAACAGAGTCGCCTTCTGCAAACCCTTTTGGCAATACAGACTCTACTTCGATATCGCTCAGTTCTAACTCAAGACCCGACTCACGAGCAATGATCAGAAGCTTGCGGGCTACATCTGTGCCCGATAAGTCATCACGCGGGTCTGGCTCAGTAAAACCACTTTCTTTCGCTTTTAATGTTGCTTCGCTAAGTGATAAACCATCCTGAAGCGCACCAAACATATACGATAATGAGCCCGATAGAATACCGCTGAACTTAATTAGTTCGTCACCTGCACCAAATAATGATTTGAGATTATCAAGTACCGGTAAGCCTGCACCTACGTTTGTTTCGTATAAAAACTTACGGTTATTCTTTTGTGTCGCTGCAACTAAATCTTGGTAGTACGCATACGAGCTAGTATTGGCTTTTTTGTTTGCCGCAACCACATGGAAACCTGCATTTAAGAAATCAACATATTGCGCAGCAAGTTTATCGGCTGAGCTGCAATCAACAATTACAGGATTAATAAGGTGGTTTTGTTTTACAAATTGCTCAACTAAATTAAGGTCGAAGCCTTGTTCAGAGGCTGCGAGTTTATCCTGCCAACCATCAAAAGCGATACCTTCACTGTCTAGGTATAACTGTTTTGAATTCGCAACACCGTATAAATTAAGCTTGATATTACGCTTTTCGAGCCACGCTTGTTGACGCTCTAATTGCTGGATAAGCTCTTGCCCAACTAAACCACAACCAAGTAAAAACACGTCGATTGATGGGATGTGAGTAAAGAAGTTCTCGTGACACACTTTTACTGCGTCGTTGCATAGCTCACCGTCAATCACTGCTGAAATAGCGCTTTCAGTTGAATCTTGTGCAATAGCTACAATATTCACTTGTGCTTGAGCTAATGAAGCAAAGAACTTGGCCGCTAAACCTTTGTGAGCACGCATGTTATCACCCACTAAAGTGACAATTGCAAGGTTACGTTGTACTTGTACAGGCTCGATTAAACCAGCTTGCGATTCTAATTCAAAGGCTGTTTGCAGTGCTTCAAGAGCTAACGATAAATCACTCTCATGCACACAAAAGCTGATACTAAATTCACACGAAGATTGAGTAATTAATACGATTGAGACATTGTCATGAGCCAAGGCATTAAATACTTTTGATGCCATCCCCACTTTACCCTTCATACCAGGCCCTGACACCGTCAACATAGCGAGGTTTTGTAAACTTGATAACGCTTTAACTGGCTCGTTAGATACACTGTCGTTACTGATCACAGAACCTTCGGCACGTGGGTTATGAGTATTTTTAATCTCGCACGGCACACCCGCTTTGGCACAAGGTAAAATCGTTTTCGGGTGCAATACTTTCGCACCAAAATAAGAAAGCTCCATCGCTTCTTTATAAGATAGCGAATCAACTTTAGAAGCTTTTTTAATATAACGCGGATCTGCGTTGTAAACACCATCAACGTCAGTCCAGATTTGGCATACATCAGCGTCTAAACACGCCGCAGCTATTGCAGCAGAATAATCAGAGCCATTACGACCAAGAGTAGTCAATTCACCTTGCTCATTCGCAGCAGTAAAGCCCGGCATAATATAAATAGTGCTTGGGGCAGCTTTTAACGCTTCTTGAAAACGTAATTTGCTTACATTAAGGTCAGCCTCTGCATCAATGTAGCCACCCACTGAAGCAATACATTCTGTTGCTTCTAAATAACGTGCATTGCTTTGTTTGAGCATACATTCCATTAGAGCAACACTAATACGCTCACCAAAGCTAATTACATAAGCGCGTACTTGATCTGGACAACATTTTAATAGCGCCACTCCATCAAGCTTATTTTTTAACTCACTTAAGTCTGGCCAGTTTGCTACTTGACCATAGTCTGCTTCTACCGCCGATTTTAGCTGCTCACAGCGATTGATTAAATTCTGCCACTGCTCACTAAAGTCTTGACCTTGTTCAGCTGTACTTGCCAATGCAACCAAAGAGTCTGTCATGCCACCCGGTGCAGATAGCACTAATAACATTTCATCTTTCAGTTCTTCTTTAACTAACTGAGCTACCTGTTGCAAACATGCGTAGTCGGCCAAGGACGACCCACCAAATTTTAATACTCGCATTATTTATGTTTCCTCATTCCATAAACGAAAAAGGCCTGTGTTCTAGTGAACACAGGCCTATAATTTTGTTGCACCGACCTATGCCACTATCCCGTAAGGATGATGGTTGTAATAATAATGGTCGTTGCGTGATTAAATGTTTTCATAGTCTGTAGACTGCCTTAAAAACAGCCAAGATGTCAACCCTTAAAAAAAGATAAATTATGCATTTAAATAATTTTAAAAGTTAACGAATACCAAATTTATGCAAAGTAGCTTTTAAGCGCACAATATCTATCGGTTTATCAATGAAGTCAATTGCACCTAACCTTACTACTCTTTGCTTCATTTCAGCTTGAATATCAGCCGAAATAACGATAACAAAGCATTCTATTTTTTCCGCCTTGATTGATTCGAGCACTTCGATTCCATCGATTTCTGGCATTGTTAAATCTAGGCACAGTAAGTCAAAACTTTGCTTTCTTAACAAGGCAAGCGCTTCTCGACCATTTGAGGCTTGTTGAATATCAGCACTGAGACAATCATCTAAACAGCGCACAACCTGTTTTCTGGCTATTGTAGAGTCATCACAGACCAGCACGGTAAAATTAAGATTATCCATGAAATAAAATCTTCGTTGTCACAATTACAACGTAAAAAAAGTCTAAAATTAAATACGGTACAAATTTATAACACACTTTTATTAGTGCAGTAAGGCTAAGTTTATTAAGAAATTAGTAACAATTAATAAACTTCCAGTAAAAAAGGATATATTTATTTATTTTTAAGCATTTATTAGCTAACTTTAGAACTAGCTGAATGTATTAATCATGTCACCAAGGAGCTATGGATATTCCATGCTACAAAAAAGCCTGTCAAAAGAGTTATTAACAAATGTACTATCGGTCTACTTTCTACTTACTTTTGTAGTGACATGTGGACAGGTTATTGCTGAATACGTTAACACCAAAGATTACATTCGCGATGAACTAACAACACTGCAAAAAACCTTTAGTCGCAGTTTAACCCGCGCTATTTGGGAACTTAATGATAAACAGACTATTACGACCGCTGAAGGTTTATTAGCAATCCCCATGATTGAAGGCATTATTGTTCGTGACGATAGTGGTGAAGTTCTTTCGCAACTTGGCCGTTCTTTAGATATACATGAACTTTACAGCCAACAGTTAGTGCAAGAAGAAGCCATTATTGAGGACACGCCTTCAGGTTTGTTCGGTTATACATTTCCACTGATTTTTGAGTTTTCAGGTAAAACGACTCAAGTTGGTGATGTCACATTGTTCTCAAGTCGAGAAGTCGTTTTTAGTCGAATCATGATTTCTATCTACTTCTTGATTGGTAATGCAATGATCAAAACCACCTTTTTGATCTTTTTATTCTTACTTGCCTTTAGAAAAAGACTCACAGAGCCTCTTTCACAATTTACAGAACAAATCGAAGATTTAGAGCTCAATGACTTAGAAGGTCGTCATATTGAAGTGAAAACCACCGAGCGTAATGAGCTCAAAGTAATGGAAGAGTCATTCAATCGCCTTATCGACAAAGTTGTACTTTATCGTGAAGAGCTCGAGCACACACAAAAAGAGTTATTAATCAGTAATGAAAAACTCGATCAACACAATTTGCAGTTAGAACAAGAAGTAGCTCGTAAAACGTCTAATTTGAGTCAAGCGATGATGGACTTACAAGAACAAAAATACGAGCTTGAAAAGCAAAAGCTTACGCTGACCGAAGAAATCGATTTACGTAAACAGACCGAACAAGAGCTGATCGCTAAACAAAACGAGCTGCAGCGTTACCTTGATGAACTCAACATGGCACAAGAGCGTTTAGTCGGTTCTGAGAAAATGGCTGCACTGGGTGGTCTAGTTGCTGGTATCACCCATGATGTAAACACGCCAATTGGCATTGGCGTGACTGCGACTTCATTTTTACAAGAGCGCCTTGATCAAATAGAGGCTGCTTATAAAGACAAAACACTCTCGCCAAAAGCGTTAGAAGAATTTATTAATGATGCCAAACAAAGCACCAGCCTATTGACGAGTAACTTAGATAGAGCCTCGGAACTGGTTGCGAGTTTTAAACAAATCGCAGTAGACCAAGCTAGTGAAGCTGTGCGCACTATCAATTTTAAAGAGTACTTAGGTGAAGTCATTCGCTCTCTTCACCCTAAACTTAAGAAAACATCCCATCATATCAATTTAGATTGCCCTAGCGATTTGACCTTAAATTTACCAGCCGGTGCGATTAGTCAGATCTTTACGAATTTGATTATGAACTCTCTGATCCATGGTTTTGAAGGCATCGAAAGTGGCGTGATTGACATAATCATCAAAGATGAAGACGACGAAGTAGTTATCGACTTTAAAGACAACGGTAATGGCGTTTCGAAAGATCAGCTCGAAAAACTGTTTGACCCGTTCTTTACCACTAAACGTGACCAAGGCGGGAGTGGCTTGGGCACGCATATTACCTTTAACCTCGTTAAGCAGACGCTCAGTGGCGATATTGAAGTATCAAGCGAAGTAGGCAAAGGCTTGCATTACCATATTAGTTTTCCGAAAAACATGCCAAAACCACTTTCAATGTTTAACTCATAAGCAATTAGAGCTAATGCCGAAATGATTCATTTCGGCATCAGTTTTTTATTGTTATGATTGGGCAAATTTATTGAAAGGATTAGCCTAATTATGTGGTTTAGTAACCTTATCTGTTACCGTTTTAAACAAGACGTTTCATACTCTCAAGAAGACTTCGACAAAGCCCTAGAGCAAGATCTATTCCGCTCATGTACAGGCCAAGAGCTTTCAACTTTCGGTTGGACAAAAGCGTTCGGTAAGCATGGTCAAACTCTGTCTCATTTCTCTCAAGACAGCATTTTAGTATGCGCTAAGCGTGAAGAAAAAGTTCTGCCAGCCGCTGTTATCAATGAAATGGTGGCAGAAAAAGTTGAGCAAATCGAAGCCGAAGAAAACCGCCCAGTAAAGAAAAAAGAAAAAGACGAACTAAAAGAAAATATTCTGCATACTTTACTGCCTCAAGCGTTCAAAAAGTCGAGCCTACAGTTTGCATTTATTGACCAAAAGAATGGCTGGGTTGTGGTTAACAGCGCAAGCTTTAATAAAGCAGAAGAGCTTTTAGCCTTATTACGTAAATCACTTGGCACACTGCCTGTGGTACCCGCATTTGCTAACTACGATTTAGATGTATTTTTAACTGACTGGTTAACTAATTTCAGTACCCCTGAGGGCTTTTCTATCGGTAACGATGCAGAGCTTGAAGAAGCCGATGACAGTGGCGCTCAGGTAAAATTAAAAGGCCATGACCTATCTTGTGATGAAGTTAAATCTCACCTAGAAAATGGTAAGCGCGTAACTAAGCTTGCTCTTGATTGGCAAGAGCGCGTTAAGTTCATGCTGCAAAACGATGGCTCTATTAAGCGCTTAAGCTATTCAGAAACATTAAAAGAAGAAAACGCCGACATTCCAAAAGAAGATATGGCGGTAAAACTTGATGCAGACTTTATCTTAGCATCAGAAGAAATTAAGCAGTTGCTAGAAGATCTGACCCAAGGCTTAGGTGACGCAGAAGATTTATAAAATTAACTCAGATAATGGTTAATATTAAAAGCGCGACTTGGTCGCGCTTTTTTGTTGTAGTTATTCAGTAAAAATTGCTTTTACTTCATTAAGCATGTCGTGATACTCATCTTCGTTGAACATATCAAGAGATTCAATCACGCCTTTGTCCATGTAGGTTTGTAATGCTGCTGACTTATCAGAAACCTGTAAGATCCCTTCTAATATCGCGCCAATACGAATGAAGTCGACATAACATATATGCTCTGGACGATAGTTTGGATTTGCCCAACTTTCAGCAACTTCGACAAACTCATCAGTAAAGCCCCAAGCACGCATAATTGCACCACCTACTTTACCGCCCAACTTTTGGATAGCATGAGCAAGGAAACTTGGGTTTGCGAATACTTCAGGATGCTTTTCAGCTTCAGTTAAAATTGGCAATACACCAATGTTATAAACTAGTGCCGCCAAAGTAATTGTGTCGCGATTAAGCGAGGTTTGCTTATTTCTGCGTAAGAAGAAGTCCATTAAAGTAATTGAGTGACACGCGACTTTAAGGGTTTTTTGCCACGCCTTATCCATATAGCCTTTGATCAACTCATTGTGCGACACAAACAGCTGCTCCATCGCCATTGCTGTGGCGATGTTTTTTATTTGTCGTAAGCCTATTCGTGTTACCGCTTGATGCAAATTGGTCACTTTTACTGAGCGCCCCATAAATGCACTATTAGCTACCTTTATCATTCGCGCAGATAATGCAGGGTCGTGTGAAATAACATCAGCCATGTCCATTAGGTTTACGTTTGGATTATCTGCAGCCTGCCTCACCTTCACTGCAACTTCAGGCAGTGTAGGTAGTACTAATGTATCGTTATTAATTCTATCGACCAATATGGTCAGTAATGCATTTTCTGTTGACATATGTGTGCCATCCTCTTGGGGTAGCTCACTTTACAGGTAAGCTACTGACTGACATTATTAAATTAATTATAGTTTTAGTATTGACTAACTTAGCGCTAAAGTTAAGAAAATCACAGCAATAATCTATTTTTTATTATTAGCTAATAATTTTAGGCTAAATACACCCCTAAATAGAGTAAACTTGTCAGGTACGCATCAGTTTTGCTTTAATGCGTGCACGTTTTGTTTTCTAAACAATCACTCTCACCAAAAAATCGGGAACGGGCAAAAATGACATTAAATAAAATTAGCCAAGCACTTATCTTATCTGGCGCTGTTTTTCTTGGCGCATGTTCTGAACAACCAGCAACATCATCAGAAGCGAAACCTACAACTGAGCAAAGTGCTAAAGAAAATAACCCGCAACTTATTAATATCGATCGCAATCGTTTAGATATTTACACTGACTTTACCCTTACATCAGATTTAAGCCATCTAAGCGACAACCAAAAACAAATGATCGGTAAGTTAATTGATGCATCAAAAATCATGGATGAGCTATTCTGGCGCCAAGCATTTGGCGAGAATAAAGATGCTTTCCTTGCGAAAATTAATGATCAGAAAATACAAAAATTTGCTGATATTAACTATGGTCCTTGGGATCGCTTAAATGGCGATGAAGTCTTTTTATCTGGCTATGAAGAAAAAGCAGCTGGCGCTGAGTTTTATCCTCGTGATATGAGCAAAGAAGAGCTAAACAAAGCAATTTTAGATGATAAAACAGGGCTTTACTCTGTCATTAAGCGTGACGAAAAAGGTTTACTTTATAGCGTTGCTTATTCAGTAGAATACGCACAAGAGCTTGAAAAAGCAGCCAACTTACTGCGCGAAGCAAGCCAGCTTGCTGATGATAAAGAATTTGCAAATTACTTAAGCATGCGTGCAGATGCGCTTGTGACTGATGACTTTAGAGCTTCTGATTTTGCATGGATGGATATGAAAAATAACCCAATCGATGTGGTTATTGGTCCGATTGAAACTTACGAAGATCAGCTATTCGGTTATCGTGCAGCCTATGAGTCGTATGTGCTTGTTAAAGATCTTGCCTGGAGTGAACGACTAGCTAAGTTTGCGGCGTTTCTACCTGAACTGCAAAAAGGCTTACCTGTTGACGACAAGTACAAACAAGAGGTCCCTGGCTCTGATGCAGATTTAAACGCGTATGATGTAGTTTACTATGCTGGTCACTCTAATGCAGGTAGTAAAACAATTGCTATCAACCTACCAAATGATGAGCAAGTTCAACTAGAAAAAGGCACCCGTCGTCTGCAACTTAAAAACGCTATGCGTGCTAAATTCGATAAAATCTTAGTGCCTATCTCTGAGCAGTTGATTGTCCCTGAACAACGTAAACACATTACCTTTGATGCGTTCTTTGCCAACACCATGTTCCATGAAGTAGCGCATGGTTTAGGTATCAAAAACACGATTACCGATAAAGGTACTGTTCGCCAATCATTGCAAGAGCATGCAAGCGCACTTGAAGAAGGTAAAGCTGATATCTTAGGTCTTTACATGGTTGAGCAATTACTTAAGAAAGGCGAAATCACTGACGGTACATTAGAAGATTACTACATCACCTTTATGGCAGGTATCTTCCGCTCTGTACGTTTTGGTGCATCAAGCGCACACGGTAAAGCGAACATGATCCGCTTTAACTTCTTTGCTGAAGAAGGTGCTTTCTCTAAAAATGCTGACGGCCTATACAGCGTTAACATGGAGAAAATGAGCCTTGCAATGGAAAAACTGTCTCGCTTAATTCTTACCATTCAAGGTGACGGTGATTATCAAAAAGTGGATCAATTAATCGCCACTCATGGTGAAATTAAAGCAGAACTTGCAAAAGACTTAGAAAAACTAAGTAAAGCAAATATTCCTGTTGATGTTACCTTTAAACAAGGTAAAGAAGTATTGGGTCTATAAGTTTATTGCAGGCGCTCGCTTGCAGTAATTAATAGCAAAACTCAAATAAAAAACGCTGCCATGATGCAGCGTTTTTTAATAATGAGCGACAAAGCTGAGTTCATACTTTTTGTTCAAACGAACAATATCCCCGTTGATCAACATTTTTTGAAACTCAGCATTAAAAGCATTAATAAATTCATCGAGTTCACGACGCTTACTAAAACCAAAATAGCCTTGATTGACTGTCACGATTGGCGATAGCATAACCACTTTATCTTTAATATTTAAACTATCTATAACAGGTTTCGAAGCACGAGGGTGAGTCAGGATAACATCGACCCTGTCATACATTAATTGCAAAAAGCTAGCCCTGACACTGGCGACCTCAGACAGCGACAAACTCGATGCATTGCGTTTAAACTCATCACCATAGTTCCAACCGCGAATAACCCCAATAGTATCTTTTCGTAAACTGGCAAAATTACCTACCCACGTAACCTCACTATCCGGTTTGGTGTAAAAAACTATCGGGTCTTCGTAAAATGGTAAAGCACTATAATGCATGTACTGTTCACGCAAATGGGATTTGTATGGGCCAATAATGGCATCAGCATGGCCTTGTTCAACCATCTTCAAGGCACGTTTCAACGGCATAATATCTATAACTAGCGTATGCCCCAGCCGACGACATATTTCGTGAGCAATATCAGCACCAAGGCCAATCACCTGGCCTTGTTCATTATGTTCTAAAATCGATGGAAAATGGCTGCCAACAAAATAATAACTTTTCGCAACGCTAGGTGCTGAACTCAAAGCAAAGAGCACGACAAAAATATACATTTTCATTACGAGGTGCTCTTATATTCTTTCATTTATTTATCCTAGTTCATCCTAGCTATTTTACATCAATTAGAAGTGTGCTTTTAGCTGTTTAATTTGCTCATCAGTATAAGGGATGGCTGGTAGCTTGCCCCACACAGGCGCAGGCCATGCTGGGTCAGATTTAAAGCGCGCGATATGGTGAATGTGTAATTGTGGCACCATGTTGCCAAGTGCAGCCACATTCAATTTATCTGGTGTGAATACCTGTTGAATCAACTTACTAAGCTTAGCTGACTCTTGTAAAAAAACGATTTGCAGCTCTTCTGATAGATCAATGATTTCTCTTAACCCTGCCTGCCTAGGAACTAAAATGAACCACGGATACTGGCTGTCATTCATCAATAACACTTTGCATAACGGCCAATCAGCAAGTTCGATACAGTCTCGTGCTAGTTCTGGGGCCAAAGAAAACAGCATATCGGCATTTTTCATCAATAAATCCTTTGATAATGGGTAAACATCTCCTACTTTATAGCATTTTGTTGCAGTTGCCTAAGCTTACCATTACCATCGTGGCAGTTTTTATTCGAGCGAAGGTACCCTTGTGCTAAAAAAAATTAAATCTCTCTCACTTGCTTTACCAGTGGTGGCAACAGCATTCAGTGTGACCGCTGAACCACTCACTCTTGAACGTATTTTTGACGATCCAAGCTTAGCAGGTAAAGCGCCTGTACAACTTAAATTCTCTCCAGATGGAAGTCGTGTCACTTACCTGCAAGGTAAAACCGATGATTACAATCGCTACGACTTATGGGAATACAACTTAAAAGATAACAAAAACCGCCTATTAGTTGACTCTGCTGCGCTATTTTCTGGTCCAGAAAACTTATCTGATGAAGAAAAAGCACGCCGTGAACGCCAGCGTATTTTTGGTAAAGGGATTTTAGAATATAAATGGTCAAAAGACGGTAAAGCGCTTTTATTCCCACTTAATGGCGACCTTTACTATTATGAGCTTGCTTCAGCTAAAAGCCGTAAATTAACCGACACAGAAGCATTCGAAACCGATGCACGATTCTCACCTAAAGGCCACTATGTGTCGTTTATTCGTGAGCAAAACCTATATGCACTTAACTTAAAAACGGGTCAAGAAATCCAATTAAGTAAAGATGGCGGCGGCGTAATTAAAAACGGCATGGCCGAGTTTGTTGCGCAAGAAGAAATGGGCCGTATGACTGGTTACTGGTGGTCTGGTGATGAGTCTAAAATCGCTAATACCCGTGTTGATGAAAGCCCAGTAAAAGAAGCGATCCGTAATGAAATTTACGCGGATGAAGTAAAGCTTTTTAACCAACGCTACCCGTTTACAGGTACCGACAACGTTAAAATTCAGTTAGGTGTTGTGAGCATTAACAACCAAAAAACTGACTGGGTTGATTTAGGCGACGATCAAGACATCTATATCGCTCGTGCAAAATGGTTAAAAGATAACAAAACGCTTTCTTACCAGTGGCAAGATCGTTCGCAACATAACTTAGAGTTACGTTTTTATAATAGCGACACTAAAAAGCAAACAGTTGCCCTAACAGAAACCAGTGATACTTGGATTAACCTGCACTTTGATTTGCAGTTCTTAAACGATAAAAAACATTTCGTTTGGGCATCTGAGCGCGACGGCTTTAAACACCTGTATTTGTATCGCACAAATGGTGAAATGATCCGTCAAATCACTCAAGGCGAATGGGTTGTTGATAGTTTAAAAGGTATCGACGAGAAAAAAGGCATTGTTTATTTTGCAGGTCGCAAAGATACAGCACTTGAGAGCCACCTTTACAGCGTACCGCTATTCAAAAAAGGTGAAATTAAGCGCGTAACTGAGCTAGGTGCTTACCATAATGTGGTAATTGCTAAAGATAACAAAACCTTTATCGATAACAGCTCATCAGTGAATAAGCCTGGCTCTGCAGCATTACGTAAAATTAATGGCGAATTTATCACTTGGCTTGAAGAAAACAAGTTAGATAAATCACACCCATTAACACCTTACCTAGCTGATTTGATCACTCCAGAGTACGGCACACTAACGGCTGAAGACGGACAAATCATGCATTACCGTTTATTCAAGCCAACTAATTACCAAGATGGTAAAAAGCACCCGGTTATTGTTAACGTGTATGGCGGTCCTCATGCCCAGCGCGTAACGAACAGCTGGCGTAGTAAAAACTTGTACTTCCAGTACATGGCACAACAAGGCTATGTTATTTTCCAACTTGATAACCGTGGCTCATACAACCGTGGTAAAAAGTTTGAAGACGTGATTTATAAGCACTTAGGTGTGGCTGAAGTGGCAGACCAAATTAAAGGTGTAGAGTTCTTACGTACCCTTGATTACGTTGACCCAGAGCGTATTGGTATTTATGGCCACAGCTACGGTGGTTACATGGCGCTTATGACTATGTTTAAAGCGGGCGACTACTTCAAAGCCGGTGTTTCTGGTGCGCCAGTAACTGATTGGGCACTTTACGACACTCACTACACTGAGCGTTATGTAGGTCACCCTGCAACCAACGCAAAAGGCTACGAAGCAAGTGCAGTTTTCCCATATGCTGAAGGCTTAAAAGGCCCACTGATGATTTACCACGGGATGGCAGATGATAACGTGTTATTCACTCACGCCACTAAGTTATTCAAACAACTGCAAGATCAAGAAAAGCAGTTCGAAATGATGACTTACCCGGGTTCAAAACACAGTTTACGTGGCAAGAGCGTACAAACGCACTTACACCAAACTATCACCAGTTTCTTCAACCGACACTTTAACGTTGAGTAATCACGTTTTATTTCGGTAACTTAGACTAAAGGCTGATTGTTAAATCAGCCTTTTTTTTGTCTCAATGTATTCTACTATTTAACTAGATTTTCGACCTATTTTGGCTACGCTTAATACATTGCTCTTATGAGCATGACGAAGGAACACACATGAATTTACGCCGTTTTACAATTTTTCAGCGCCTCGCCATGTTAGTGAGTGTGGTCGTGATAGGGCTGATATTTTTAAGCGTCTCGAGTTTAACGCAGCAATACAGCTCGCTAAAACATGAGCAATACATTAAAACCCAAAACCTTGTTGAATCTGCTTACTCTATCATTGAGCATAACTATGCGTTGTTTGAGCAAGGTAAGCTGAGTGAGCAACAAGCAAAACAAGCAGCCCTCGAAACAATTTCAGCACTTCGTTACGACAACAACAATTACTTTTGGATCAACGATTATCAACCCGTTATGGTCATGCACCCGTTTAAGCCCGAATTAAATGGTAAATCGCTAGCGGGCAGTAAAGATCCAGATGGCGTGTTGTTATTTGTCGATATGGTTAATATCGTCAAAAAACAAGGTGAAGGTTTTATTCCTTATAAGTGGCCAAAGCCAGGTAAAGACGAGCCGGTTGATAAAATTGCCTACGTAAAAGGCTTTGATAAATGGCAATGGATTGTTGGTTCTGGTGTCTACATCGATACCATTGAAGAGGCATTCTCTTCGCTACGTAACCATGTGATTATTACCGCAGTGGTGATCATTGCCCTACTGGTTGCGCTAAGCTACCTAATTGCCAATAGCATCTTGCGCCCGACACAACTTGCCGCCGACATGATGAAAGACATCTCGCAAGGTGAAGGCGACTTAACCCAAAAGCTTGATGAAAATGGCAATGATGAAGTGTCTCGTTTATCGCGCTACTTTAATTTGTACACCGCAAAAATGCGTGAGTCACTGAAACATGTTGCCCACAATGCCGAGCAAGTAAATCAGTTTGCCCATAGTGTTGATGATGCCAGTAAAACAAATCACTCTTTTATTGAGCTACAAAACGACAGCTCGACTCAGGTAGCAACCGCAATGGAACAAATGACTCATCAAATTCACGATGTCAGTCAAAATGCCGATCAAGCTGAGCATGCCGCTAATGAAGCCGCACAAAATGCCGAAGCGGGCAAGCAGGTTCTTAACAAGACCATTACCGCCATTGAGACACTGTCGCATAATATTGAACAAGTGAGTAAGGTAACGGCGGATCTTGCTGCAGAGAGTAACAACATTGGCTCAGTACTTGATGTTATCCGCAGCATTGCTGAGCAGACCAACTTACTGGCACTCAATGCTGCCATTGAAGCAGCTCGTGCTGGTGAACAAGGGCGAGGCTTTGCCGTAGTAGCTGACGAAGTACGTACATTAGCAAGTCGTACAGGTAAAAGTACCGACGAAATTCAAGCCATGATCAGTAAATTACAAGCAGGCGCACAAGCTGCTGTTGATGCTGTATCAGCAAGCCAACAGTTATCAACCGAAACAGTTTCACAGGCAGGTGAAGCAAATAGCTCACTGAGTGAGATTGAGCGACTTGTTACTATTATCAAAGATATGAACAGCCAAATCGCCCGCGCTACTGAGCAACAAACCAGCGCCGCAGATGAGGTTAATTTACGGATTAATGAGCTTTCACAATCAACCGAGCAATCACTGTCGAATACCGAAGGACTTTCGAACGCCAGTGAAAACTTAAAGCAAAGCTCACAAGCGTTAAGTGATGTCGTAAACCGCTTCAAGCTCGACTAACGCCACAAAAAAGCCCCGTACAGCTGTGCGGGGCTTTTACAATGAATTAGCTTGCTGCTAATTGAATAAATAGTAGTACCTTAATTAAAAGGCCCTTATAGGATTAGGCTTATATTTATCATGCTCATTTAGAATTTCGTATGGCACATTCAACCGCTCTGAAATCATTTGCACATCACGTTCAATACTCGAATAGTTGCTATGATCCATTAACACATACCCTTTATTTTGTTTACTATAAAACCCAAACTGAAGCGCAGTATAAGACGAACCACTACCACCTGGGCAATAATGAGAAATAACAAAAAACTGGCTAATATCTTCAATACGCACAAGCTCTTTACCATCCTCTTTGTAATAGCCAGAGTTAAAATCAAACTCTTTTTTCACTCGTGATGATTTAAAAATTAAAAAAACTAAAAAACCAAAAACAAAACAAACAAAAAAACAAACAATTAGTAAATAATAACTACCGAGAACTAATGTCACATAAGAAAACATTAAAAAAATCAAAACAAGCGGAACATAAAAGAAATAAGGAAATACACTACCTAGAAAAGTTTTCTTTACATGAACTTTATTATTACCAGCAATCAAATAAGCTGTTTTATGATTAGCTCCGCCACCATTTGTGAAAGTTAACACCTCCTCACCCTCTTTGAACATAGAGCCTCCTAAAATTGTGTTGCATTTAACTTGTTATAAAATTCGCGGCTAGTAAGTACAGAGCTAAATAAAGGTTCATCATATGAATGTTTTAATTTATGGCTTTGCTTGTATTATTCTAAACTTCATTTAAAAGTATAATTTAACTTATTAAAAAGCTCTTATAGGATTAGGCTTATATTTATCATGCTCATTTAGAATTTCGTATGGCACATTCAACCGCTCTGAAATCATTTGCACATCACGTTTAATACTCGAATAGCTACTATGATCCATTAACACATACCCTTTATTTTCCTTGCAATAAAAGCCAAACTGAAAAGCTGTATAAGGCGAACCACTACTACTTGAACAATAGTGAGAAATAACTAAAAACTGGCTGATATCTTCAATACGCACAAGCTTTTTGCCACCCTCTTTGTAATAGCCAGACTCAAAGTCGAACTCTTTTTTTACTCGAGATTTTCTAAAAATAAAAATAAAAAAGCTAGCAAGAAAGGAGTAAAAAACAAAACATACAACAATAAGTTTATATTCCTCCATAATAAAAAATTCATATGATATTTTACAAAAAGCAAGGATAAGTGGAATATAAAAAAATAAGGAAACATACTACCTAGAAAAGTTTTTTTCACATATACCTTCTCATTACAAGCAAGCAAAAAAGCGGCTTTAAAATTAGCTCCCCCCCCCATTCTAAAAGTTAAAACCTCTTCACCTTCTTTGAACATAAATCCCTCTAAAACTTTGCTATACCTAACTTGTTATAAAATTCGTGGCTAGTAAGTACAGAGCTAAATAAAGGTTCATCATATGAATGTTTTAATTTATGGCTTTTTTTATCTACTGCAAACAACATGTAGTTTGAAAATTCAGCATGCTTTACTTTAGCAATATAATAAATTGTTTCTTTTGTTTTTAGTGTCATCACAAATTTTATTTCACTTATATTACCAATAAACTGCATGTACGCTGTCGCTGTATAATATTTAATACTCATATCCTGCTCACCATACATAACAGGTATTAATACTTGTGGATCATAATTGTGCCAAAATTCTGTTGTATCTTTACTATGTTGCCATACTGCTTGAATATATTTGTTTATATTAGCCAAACCCTTATCTTTGTTTACATTAACCTCTGCAGAGCTACCTTTGCTAAAGGTAACTTTAGAAGCTAAAGGAGTTAAATCGAACTTAACAGTAACGGGGTTTACTTTATTAACGCCGTAATCAGGAAAGTAATCCACTGTAAAATCAAAGCTTTTTGTGCTTTTAAAATGTGGTTTATGTTCAGCTAAGGCAATAACACTTGATACCATGCCAGAGTTATCACTTCCCCTTACCATCATATCGCTTACTGCACATCTTCGCTGTTGACTACAATAGACTGCATCGTACCAACTCATTGCTTTACCATTAATTCCCCAATCAAGTGAGAGCACTGCATACTCTCCCCATAGGTAGTTATTATTTAGCTCAAGAGCACTTAGCTTGTTGTAGTTTGAAAATTTATCGGGCCTGCGTTTCAATTCTTTACTAATGTTAGCCCGTGTACCATCTCCCTCAAAAAGAGTGGTCAGTAATTGTTTTGTGTTATCAGCTTTTGCAAAACGATAATACTGCTGCAGTGCTTGCAGCTCTTTACTTGGTGCCTTTTTTGTCAGTAAGCCTTGTCCACTATAATTATCAGTCTGTTGAATACTAGCAATAACAACAATCTCACCATCACCATTGCTGGCAAGTGGTACAGATACCTGCTTAGCATTAGTAGAAAAAACAACCCCTATAATGAATAGAAAAAATAGTTTATTCATAATCACTTCCTTTTATACATCCCTTAAAAAATTAGAGATAATTAATCAAAATTAAAAACTTGAATTTAAAATATAAGTCAATAAAGAACATGAAAACTTAAACTACACAAGAAGTGAAAAAATATAAAAAGAAAATAAAATCTTATTTGAGTGCAAGACCATATCCATATATAAAATTCCATTTACAAATTTAGCGTACAAGACAAAACCAAATAAAACAAAAGATAAAAATTAAAAAGCCATTAAAACAGATTAATTTATTGCATTATATTTACCAAGCAATAGAAAATAACCAAGCACAAAAAAAGCCCCGCACTACTGTGCGGGGCTTTTAAAACTAAAAACTTATAGCTTTTAGCTTATAAACAATAACGAGCGAATAAGCTGCTTACTGTTGCTGCGGTAGGCTTACCATGTTGCCAATCACCACCTTCTACGCCGCTACCTGCGATGTCCATATGAACATACGGTAATGGTTGCGCTGATTCAGTGCCATGTTTATCTAAGCCACCGACAATTGCTAAGAATGCCATTGGGAACTGGTGACCACGAGCAGTCACTGCAGAAGCTGCATTATTACTTGATAATACATCGTCAGCTAACGTGCGAGGACGAATGAAGTCATAATCTTCACGACGGCTACGAGATACTTCGGCGCCATCTGCCCATAAATCGCCTAAATCAGCAATTTGGCGTGAAATTTTCGCTGCGCGAGCTGGACCATTTTCAACATACGCACTGTAAGGCCCCATCGCACGTGCTGCGTGGCCTGTTAATGTTGCAACAGTGAATAACTCTGGATTTACTTCGTTTAAAGCGCGATCTTTCATTTCGCTTAGTAAGTCACCCATTGCTAAACGACCTTCAGCATCTGTGTTACCGATACGAACGCGAACGCCTTCACGGCTGGTAATGATTTCATCAGGAACAAAACAATCAGAACCAATTGAGTTACGAACTACGGCTAAATAAGCAATCACTTTTACGCCTTTTGGTGCAAAGTCAGCCACTGATTTCATAAAGCCAGCAACCGAAGCTGCACCGCCTTTATCGCGGCTCATACCAGCCATAAAGCCACCCACTTTAAGGTCAGCACCACCGGTATCGTAAACTAAACCTTTACCAACAAACATTAGGGTGCGCTCAACGTTGCCTTCAGGAACATACTCTAGTTTTACAACACGCGGATGATGACGCTCAACAGCGTAGGATGCGCGCGCTACTGTGCTCATCATTGGGTAATATTTATCGATAGTGTTGATATCTGAAATCACTTCTACAGACACTTTGCTACCTGCAAATAACTCAACGCAATAATCTGCAAAACGAGGTGGTGCCATACGCTCAGGCTCGGTACCACATAAGTCACGTGCAGCGTATTGACCCGCAGCAATGGCATTCACTGCTTTAACCATCGCTGCATCTGCGCCCACTAGGCTAATTTGGCTAATTGGTTCAATCGCCTGACCGTGGAACTCACGTGCTTCAAGTGGTTGCCACAGCGCTTGGCAAGCACCTAAATACGCCACTTCAAGGGCATGCTTGTAACGGCTGTCTTGATTTATATTAGCAAGTAAAATAGCAGGCTGAGTGCTCCCCGATGCTTTGGCTTCTAGTACACCTTGCTTTGCCGCGTCAAAGTAACGGCGTACATCATCATAATCACGGTTTAGAGGGCCTGTAGGGGCTAAAATCACGCGTTTAGAGTCAATGACAAGTAATGTCACTTGTTTGCCAATACGCGCGTCTACAGCTTGTTGAGCGCTAATAGCTTGGCTTAAGCTTGCGTCTGCTAAAGAAGAAAAATCATCACCGATAATAATCAATGCATCGTGATTTGCATCCGCTAATTGAGGGGCTGCAACTGCATGAGGGTATGCCATAAAAAAGGTCCTGCTGTTAGAAACATAGGACCTTATTATCATTGATTTAGAGCGCTATTGCTAGCCAAGTAAGACAGCTTACGATATGGCTGGCAAGCTAAGTTTACTGCTCTGTAATGTGTGCTGAGTCTTTACGATGCTTAACAATCACAGACCAAGCTTCAAGCATAACCAGTACACTCACAACCAGTACCAACAAATCAAGTGTCACCAGTAACCAGTTACCTTGTTGGTAGTATTCGCCAAGTTTGATAACCCCAGCAAAGAACGCCATAACTAATACGAAACTCATCGGGATCAAGGTGTATTTTGCCGGGCGATTCGCTTTAATAAGCATTACCGATATAACCAGTAAGGTTAAGCTTGCAAGGATTTGGTTAGTCGAACCGAATAATGGCCAAATGATCATACCGCCGCTACCGTCAGCGCCACCAGCACCAAAGGCAAGCAATAAACAGCTAAGTACTGCAATGAGTGTAGCTACAATACCATTACGAATGATGCTGATATTATAAATATCGCCCCATTCTTGGATGATATAACGCTGCAGGCGCACGCCAGAGTCCATCGTAGTGCCCGCAAACAATACCACCATTACGGCAAGTAATGTCGAGGCAACTTCTTGCGAAATACCCCAGCCGTTTTCTATTAGATTAGCGCCACCATTAATGAAGGCGCTCACACTACCAGCACCTAAGTGGCTATAAATTTCGTGCCATTCTTCTGGTGATACCGCAAGTGCAACACCACTTACTGCAACCAATGTAATAAGCGCAAGCATACCTTCGCCTACCGCACCTAAGTAACCAACAAAGCGGCCATCAGTTTCTTTGTTAAGCTGCTTAGAGCTAGTACCTGAAGAGACAATACCGTGGAAGCCAGATACCGCACCACAGGCTATGGTCACAAATAGCAATGGAATAATACTTGGTGTATCAACCGCCGTTTGAGTATTGAAAGCAGGCGCTGTGATATCAGGCATTGAAATAAATACCGCACCATAAAGCAGCACTAATCCCACTAATAGCTGCATACCGTTGATGAAGTCACGTGGCTGTAACAGCATCCATACAGGGAGTAATGAAGCAATTGCCGCATAAATAAATAAGATGATGATCCAGTTCGCATTAGCACTTAAGCCAAACATTTCATCAGGTAATGCAATTGGCATGCTACTACCAAGGTAAATAGTGTAATAAAGGATCCCCACACCAATTAAACAAAGTGGAATTAACGACACTTTACGGCGTAGCAACTGACCAATGACTAACGCCACGACAATCGCTGACCAAGCAGGAAAAACAGCGTTAGGTTGAGATACAAATGATTTGGCAATTACCACACCAAATACCGCATTCACCATCAGCAGTACTAAAAACACCACAATCATAAATAACGCACGGGTGCGTTTACCAATTACGCTTTCAGATAAAGCGCCCATTGATTTGCCTTTGTTACGCGCACTGGCCCATAGAGCCCCCATGTCGTGAACACCAGCAAAAAAGATAGTACCAAATACCACCCAAAGTACCGCAGGCACCCAGCCCCAATATACGGCAATCGCAGGGCCAACAATTGGCGCTGCACCTGCAACAGAAGTGAAATGGTGACCCCATAACACAACTTTGTTGGTTGGCACATAATCCACACCATCCTCAAGTTCATGAGCAGGTGTGACAAAATTATCATCCATTTTAAATATTTTTTCGGCGATGAATTTCGAATAAAAGAACCATCCGAACAACATACCGACTATTCCGAGCAGCACGATTACGACCGATTGCATAGTCATCTCTCTTATTAAGTTATAATGTTGTCTAAGGTGTTGAACTAGATAGGCCTAGCACCCCAACTAGACACTAACAAACTTTCAAGCACCAAGGTGTTAACCTTTAGTCTAATATACTCAGCTGAAAATGCTCGTGAGCTTGACTCTTTATTCCGACACCTATCCCTAACAGGCGTACTGGCTGGTTGTTGCCTCGCTCATAGGCTTTACTCATTAACTCAGAAAAAATGCGTTCGTCTAATTGGTGATGGCTTTGATCGGCACTGGTAACAACAAAGTTGGCAAACTTTACTTTTACCGATAATTTATTGATGCGGTTACTTAATTGCTGTTTATCAAGGCGGCGAGTTAATTCCTCCATTAAACGGGGTAACTGGCTTAAACATTCGTCTAAATTATTTTTGTTGTATTCATAGGTATGCTCAACACTAAGTGACTTACGTACTCGCTCTGTTGACACCTTGCCAACGTATTCACCTGCACATTTTTGGTATAAAGACACGCCAAAATTACCAATGTGTTGCTGCATCCAATTAACCCCTTTCGCGCGCACATCAGCCCCAGTGTAAAGCCCTTTCAGTTGCAACTTTTCTAATGTCACCTTACCTACACCAGGAATTTTACCAAGCGGTAAACTCGCCAAAAAGTCATCAACCTCCTCTGGCAATACAACAAACTGTCCATTTGGCTTGTTTTCATCACTGGCAATTTTGGCAATAAATTTAATCGGAGCAACACCTGCGGAGGCTGTCAGCCCGGTGGTGTTATAGATTTCTTGGCGAATTTGCTGCGCCATCAGTGTTGCACTGCCTTTGCATGCGGTACTGTCGGTTACATCTAGGTAGGCTTCATCTAACGATAACGGCTCAATAAGGTCAGTGTAGTTTGCAAAAATAGCGCGAATTTGTGTAGAAATTTCTTTATAGACCTGCATTCGTCCCGGCACGATAACCAGATCGGGGCACAATTGTTTGGCGTGGTAGTTCGACATCGCCGAACGCACACCATATTTACGGGCAATATAATTGGCTGTAGAAAGAACCCCGCGACGACTATTTCCGCCTATAGCCAGTGGCACATTGGCAAGGGCTGGGTTATCACGCATTTCAACGGCCGCATAAAAGCAATCCATATCAATATGAATGAATTTTTTCATCTAACATACAACAACTGTTTATTTATACAGTTATTATTATTTAAACGACCCGAATGTGCAAGCTAGGTAATTTAACTTGTTTGCTCGTTTGTTTGCTGTGATGATTTTTTCCGGCTAACAAGCCGTGCTCCAAACAGCCAGAATGCCGCCTCAAGTAGCAACCCTACACCAATTAAGACGATGAATCCTGACATTGTGCCCATGCTGTAACACAGCAGAGCGAGCGCAAGGAGGATGAAAAGAGCGATCCACTTAGCCGCTTTCAAAGTGAGTTGCTGCATAATTAAGATCCTTCAATGTGTGTTAAACCAGTGCACACTTTACGTAAGCGTGAACTTATAAATCTAGCACAATATACTGAGCTTTCTAATTACCTTGAGCTAAAAGCTGCATATTGCTAACCTAAGTTATCTCACAATCAATGAAGATTTACTATGCAATCGTTTATAGAACAACACCCTATCAGAACAAAAATCAATGTTGCATGGGGTGAAATGGATGCCCTGCAACACGTCAACAATGTAGTGTATTTTCGCTACTTCGAAACAGCCCGTATCGATTTTTTTACTCAATTAGGTTTTCTTAAAGATTTACAAGTAACAGGTGTTGGCCCGGTGATCAGCGAAAACAATGCTCGCTATAAACGCCCGGTAACATTTCCTGATACGGTGCATGTTGGTGTTAAGATTAGTGACATTGAACAAGATCGTTTTATGATGCATTACACTGTATTTAGTGAAAGCCAAGATGCTGTAACAACCATTGGCTCATCACAAGTGGTAATGTTTAATTTTAAAACGGGTAAAAAAGCGCAGTTAAATGATGAGTTATTAGCTGCACTTAAAGCCCATTCTAGCGATTAACAAGGATCTATTATGCTTTATAGCCCACTTGGTCGAAGTGGTATTGATGTATCTCGTGTTTGCTTAGGTAGCATGACATGGGGTATGCAAAACAACCAAGCCGATGCCGATGAACAAATCGCCTATGCATTAGATAAAGGCGTTAACTTTATCGATACTGCAGAAATGTATGCAGTGCCACCTTCTCCTGACACCTATGGTAAAACAGAACAGATCATCGGTAACTGGTTAGCTCGTAACAAAGACAAACGCGATAACCTTGTTATTGCCACTAAAATTGCAGGTAACGGCTTGCCTTGGGTACGCGATGCGGGCGACATTACTCGCCAGGCAGTAGTTGAAGCTGTTGATGCTTCACTCAAACGCTTACAAACTGATGTTATCGATTTATACCAGTTACATTGGCCTAATCGTACTTCGCCACACTTTGGTAAACAGTGGCCAGGTAAAGTGCGCTTCTCGGAGGCTGACACCGAGCAAAATATCGCTGGCATGTTAGATATCCTCGAAGGTCTGAATGATTGTGTAAAAGCAGGTAAAATTAAACACTGTGGTTTATCTGATGATACTCCGTGGGGCATTAGCCAGTACCTGCGTTTAAGCGAACAACATAACCTTCCGCGTATGGTATCAATTCAAAACGAGTTTAGTTTGTTGCATGCCAAAGATTGGCCGTATTTGATTGAGCAATGTATTCATGAAGATATTGCTTACCTACCATGGTCACCGCTGGGTGGTGGCATGTTAAGTGGTAAGTACTTAAATGGTGCGCGCCCAGAAGGTAGCCGCTGGACGCTAGTACAACGTAATGGCCTATTTAGAGACACAGCACAATCGCAAGCTGCAATTGCTGAATATGTTGAAATTGCTAACGCCTTTAATTTAACGCCTTCACAGCTCGCGCTTGCTTGGTGTAATCAAGTAGATGGTGTGAGTTCAACGATTATTGGTGCAACATCGATGGCGCAGTTAAAAGAAAATATCGATGCTTTCTCGGTGCAATTAAGCGATGAAGCTAACGATAAAATCGCTGACGTATTTAACCGCTATCCGATGCCATTCTAAGCTATCTTCTAAAACATTAGTGAGTCTACCTTCAGTAGACTCACTAGCACTTATTTATCATTTTAAAGTTTTATCTACAAATTTATCCATACTTTAGTGTATAGTTGTTAACAGTACTCTAGTATTTGGGTTATCGATGAGTAAATACGTAAAACAAGTATTATGCATTGTTACTGGTATATTGCTTACCCCAATCACTTGTGCCTCAGAACAACTTTCAATTACTTGGCTTGAAAATGATGGTAAACCATTCTATATAGAGAAAAGCCAAGCTAACCCGTATGGCGGCTTGTGCAACGAAATCACCGATATGTTGATTGAAGCCTTACCAGAGATTAAACACACCAAGGTGATGTTGCCGCAAAAAAGAGGCAGTAAATACCTCGATGAAGGCCATATGGCGTGTTATGCCTGTATGATCCACCGTGAGGAAAAGACCAATCGCGCAACCTACTCGATTCCAACGACGGTCTATCCTCCATTTAGTGTTTTAAGTACCCCTGACACCGCAGTAAAGATTACGCAAAAACACGGCAACCCAGTCTCATTAATTTCTTTACTGACCGATGCCAACTTCATTTATGGTCAAAATGATGCTCGTAAGTTCGGTAACCTGATAGACACTATTGCAATTAATACAAAGCTATACGAGAGTGCTGCACTAAGTAGTACTGGTAGTAATGCTAATTACGCACTGCTTTCCCAGCTTGAACATGGCTATATTGATTACACCATTGAATACCCTTTTGTTGCTGATTACTACAATCAGAAAAACCAAAAGAATATTCAAAAATTGGCCGTAAATATTCCTGAAAAAAATAAGATATTCGGTGCAATAGGTTGCTCATCTAGTGCACCAAACAATTACGCCGAAAAAGTTTTAGCAAAAATAAACACTGTACTAAAAAATAAGATTTTGGCTGATGAAAAATATCAACTTAGCCAACGCATTTGGCTAGAGCAAAGCTTTCCTGAGTTTTCGTCACATTATCAGCGTTATATTTTAGAGCCACTTAACGTGATTGCCACTGATGGCTCAAAAGAGTCTGCTCAGCCGCCTGCAAAGTCACCTTAAATATAGCGCCTGAGGTTACCTTACCTACACCTTTAGGGGTGCCGGTCATGATGATGTCACCATCTTCTAAATCCATGAACTCACTAATTTCGGATAAAATTTGCTGTGCATCATGCAGCATTAGCTGAGTATCACCAAACTGCACTTCCTTACCATCTATTTGCAAATTAAATTGATACGCCAAAGCTTCATCACAACTAACAAACTCAGTAAATAGTGCTGCGCCATTAAAGGCTTTTGCACGCTCCCAAGGTAATCCCTTTTCTTTTAATGCGCTTTGTAACGAGCGCTTAGTTAAATCGAGACCTAATCCAACTCCAGCCAACTGTTTATTTTTTATCAGAAAGCAAAGCTCAGTTTCATAATGTAGAGCTTCACCATTATGCTCGGCATGGAGCTGTTGCGAAATTGCACTATTAGGTTTCACAAACAATACCATGCTGGTAGGAGTTTCATTATTTAGCTCGGCAATATGCTCGGCGTAATTGCGTCCAACGCAGACAATCTTACTCGGTGTAAATTCTTCAGAGGCTAATTTTACTGAATGCATAACCAGATCCTTTTAAGTAAAACTTAGGCAAACACGTATATCATTGAGTAATTCTAACTGAAGATGAAAGACAACAGTACTAAACTATGTAGTAGAGTAAAGCTCTTGATAAAGAGAAAGTGGTTAACAGGCAGTATGTTACCTGTTAACCAAAAGGACGTAAGGGAGGAGTTGTTACTTACAAGTATTCGTCAATTCTTGGTTATCGGTCACACCAACGCTTAAATGAGCAATCGACACCTGCCATGCTCCGTCGGTTGCCAACTGCCAAGGCGAAAATACCTGCGCTAGATTGACACCTTTATCTGCAAAACAAGCTAAGTTTACAGAGATAGTTTGCCATTCGGCCGTGTCTGCTAGTCGCTCGCGAATATCAAACTGGCCTTCACAGTTTTCACCACATTGCATACCTAACATTAAAGGAGCATCAGCCGCTTTATCAACTTTAATTAACATCTCAAGTTGACCATTTTTCTCAACGTACGAGCGTAAATCTGACGGAAACGCAGCCACTAAACGCACTGATGCAGGCTCTTTACCGTTAAAACTAATGGCACGAGCATCTTCTTGTACGTCTTTATCAAAGGTTTTTACACTTACTGCATTTACAGCAGCTCGACTACTCGTCATTGCTTGCAATTCACTGCCACTTTGCAACTGAAGTGACCAAGGCGACTTAATTGCTCGCTCAAACATTACTAGATCTTCAAGTTCACTTGTCACCTGAGAAGTTTCATCAAGATTGTCAGCTAGGGTATTCTCATCTTCATATGTTAAACCAAAGCCGTATGGCAGAAGTGGTGCGTAATCTTTATCGCCACGGTTTTGATTGCCGATTGGATCATTTGGCCATGAGAATGACAGCTTACCTTTAAAGTCATGATTGATTGAACCATCTGCATTTTTAAAAAGCACATCGCTTATGGCGTCACCTTCACTACCTGGCAGCCAAGTTGCAACAAACGCATCACTGGCATTTAGCTCTGCATTCACCCACATTGGGCGACCACTAATAAATAGCGATACCACGGGAATACCCGCTTCTTTTAGCTTTTTAAGTAGGGCTAGATCTGTTTTATTACCACGTTGGTATTCAAGGTTGTCTAAATCACCATTACCTTCAGCATATGGCTGCTCACCAAACACGACAATCGCTACATCTGGCTTAGTTTCAAATTCGCCATTTAGATCATACTGAACTTGCCCACCGGCTTGCTCAACGGTCTTTTTAATACCATCAAAAATTGAAGTACCACCAGGGAAGTCACTATTTTCATTGCCTGTACCCTGCCATGTGATAGTCCAACCACCTGACTGCATACCAATATTATCAGCACCTAAACCAGCAACTAGTACATTGGCTTTTGGTGATAATGGTAACAGCTGCTGTTTATTTTTCAGAAGAACCAGTGATTCACGTACCGCTTGTTTTGCAACTGCGCGATGCTCTGCACTGCCAATGATCTCTGTTTTACCAGAAAGCGGGCGCTTAGCAGGACTTGGCTTATCAAATAAGCCTGCACGCATTTTTACACGAAGAATACGGGTAACCGCATCATCAATACGACTTTGCGCAATTTCGCCGTTCTTAACCTGCTTAATTAAGTTTTCATATAATGGTTTCCATGCATCTGTTGGAACCATATACACATCAAGGCCTGCATTTGCAGCTTGCGCACAATCTGCATTGTTACAACCAGGAATTTGACCGTGACCATTCCAATCGCCGACGACAAAGCCATCAAAGCCCATTTTACCTTTTAGTACATCAGTAAGTAGGTATTTACTACCGTGAATTTTCTCGCCATTCCAGCTGTTAAATGACGCCATCACGGTTTGTGCACCTGCACCTAAACCACCAACATAACCTTGTGCATGAATTTCGAATAACTCTTGTTCAGACGAGGTGTTATTACCTTGATCATCGCCCCCTTCTGTACCGCCATCACCTAAAAAGTGTTTAACAGTACTGATCACGCGTTTATCAGACAGAAAATCTTTATCAACAGCTCCTTGTAAGCCTTTTACGATGGCTGCCGAATATGCTTTAACGATTTCAGGGTCTTCAGAGTAGCCTTCGTAAGTACGGCCCCAACGATCGTCACGAACAACGGCGACTGTTGGTGCAAACACCCAATCAATGCCCGTCACCATTACTTCTTGTGCTGTAGCGGCTGCAATTTTCTCAATTAGCTCAGGGTTATTTGTTGCCCCTAAACCAATGTTATGAGGGAATAATGTAGCGCCAATCACATTGTTGTGACCATGTACTGCATCGGTGCCCCACATAGTTGGAATTTTGCTGCCATCTAATGAGTCATCAATTGAGGCTTGATACATTTTTTCAGCAAGATCAATCCAATCAGAAGCCTTGGCATGTTTGTCGTTATTAGGAAATGCACCACCACCATTAAGGTAAGAACCAAACCCGTATTTACGCATATCTTCAACGGTAATATCACGAATTTCAGGTTGGATCATTTGTGCAATTTTTTGCTCAAGCGTCATACCGGCTAACATCTTAGCAATCTTAGCTTCAAGCTCAGGGTCTTCAGCGATCCCGGTTTCAATATGTGGCCAGATTTCTTGCTTCACTTTTTCTTTAACTGTTACTTCTTGCTCAGCACAACCTAACAGCCCCATACTTGCAATCATTAAAGAGCCGAGGGTGAATGTATTTTTCAATTTCATATTTACACCTTTGAAGTCTGAGTTGATACTTTTGAGCCAACTAGCGCAAAATAAGTAATGTATAAGTAGCACGCGATAGGTAGAAAGAGCGCCAGTTGCACGCCAATAGCATCAGCCATAACACCTTGCAATAATGGAATAATTGCGCCACCAACAATCGCTAAGCACAAAATACCAGAACCTTTTGAGGTGTATTTACCTAGGCCATGAAGCGCAAGGCTAAAAATAGTTGGGAACATAATTGAGTTACAAAGCCCAACTAAAAGAATCGCCCACATAGCCAGGCTGCCTTCACCTGTCATTGCGATCACAATTAACACCACAGCAAGTAAGCCATGACACGCAAGCACTTTGCCCGCATCAAATTTTTGCATCACAGCAGCGCCAATAAAACGGCCAACCATCGCACCGGCAAAATAATAACTAATATAGTGAGCGGCTTCTTTTTCAGCTAAACCAGCAATATTATCTAAAGTTAAAAAACCAACTAAAAAACTACCAATAGCAACTTCAGCACCCACATAAACAAAAATACCTACTGCGCCTAAAATTAAATGGCGGTATTTCCACACACTGCCTAAGTCAACAAAATCTTCTAAGTCTTGATGTGCAGCTTCATTATCACTTTCTCTACCTAGTTTAGGCAGCTTTAAAAAAGCAAAAATAACGGCAAGAACTAATAAGCTTAATGACAGTAACAAATAAGGTAACTTTACTTGCTCTGCGGTTGCATGACTGACTTCAGATAAAATTAGCCAACCACCAAAGATAGGAGCGACGGTAGTACCAAGTGAGTTGAAAGCTTGTGTCATCGTTAATCGAGATGACGCGGTTTTTTGTGGACCAAGGACACTCACGTAAGGGTTTGCAGATACTTGTAAAATAGTAATACCCGATGCAAGCACGAATAATGCTAGTAAAAATAATTCGTAAACATGTGCTACTGCAGCAGGATAAAACAAGGCACAACCAATGGCGGCAACCACCAAGCCCACAACAATACCAAACTGGTAACCAATACGGCTGACCAATTTACCCGCGGGGATAGACATCACAAAATAAGCACCAAAAAAGCAAAACTGCACCAACATGGCTTGCGTGTAGTTAAGCGAAAACATACCTTTTAAGTAAGGGATTAAAATATCATTCAAACACGTTATGAACCCCCACATGAAAAATAACGTGGTCAATGATGCCAGTGCAAAGTGTTGCTTAGGCATATCAGCTTGGCTAGCTGAAGCCGCAACAGGCGTTGATACATGAGCCATAATTTTATCTCTAGTTAATTATATTTATCAGTTTGTTACAGCATATCCAGAACTAAACTACTAACAACAAATAGCGAAAAATGTTGCAACATCAAATGTAAGCGCTTACATTTATATCATATTAAATATAATTAGCAATTTATTTACAATAAAAATGTAAGCGCTTACAGATAGACTGTATATGCCTTTGGCAGCCTTACATTATCAATGCGAAGGATGACTCTTCAGTGTATAAATCTATTTCTCTTTTGCCTGATTCGTTTTTGCTTAAACCAGAATTCACTTTTGGTGTAGCGACAGCGTCATTTCAAATCGAAGGCGCCCGCGACACTCGACTTGATTGTATTTGGGACACATTTTGTGAAAAACCAGGGGCTATTGCAGATCAAAGTAATGGCGACAACGCTTGTGAACACATAGCTCACTGGCAAAAAGACGTCGAAATGATTGCCGATTTAGCCGTCGATGCTTACCGTTTATCAATTTCTTGGCCAAGAGTCATGAATCAAGATGGGACTGCAAACAAACAAGGTATGGCTTTTTATCTTGAGTTGCTAACGGCATTAAAAGCGCGCAACATCAAAACCTACGTCACTTTATATCACTGGGATTTACCTCAGTATCTTGAAGATCAAGGTGGTTGGTTAAACCGTGATACAGCTTACAAATTTAGAGAATATACTGAGCTAGTTACTGAACATCTCGGTCATCTTGTAGACTCATTTGCAACTTTAAACGAGCCATTCTGTAGTGCTTATTTAGGTTACGAAGTAGGTGTGCATGCACCAGGTGTAAAATCACAACAGGCAGGCCGACAAGCAGCTCATCACCTATTACTTGCCCATGGCCTAGCTATGCAGGTTTTACGTGAAAACTGCCCAAATACAGAAGCCGGTATCGTGCTAAACTTCAGCCCTACTTATCCGCTAACTGCTGCCGATAGCAAAGCCGCAGAGCTTGCTGATCAGTATCATAATCAATGGTATATAAAAGCCGTACTAGACGGATGCTATCCTCCGCTATTTGATCAGTTAGCAGATGAAGTTAAACCAACAATACTTGCTGACGACATGGCGATTATTAGCCAAGCCGTCGACTTTATTGGTGTTAATTATTATACCCGCATACACTACAAAAATACTCCAGATGGCTGGTTTGAAGAAGCAAGTTTAGCCAATGTACGTGTAACCGATATGGGCTGGGAAGTTTATCCGCAAGGCTTAACTGAACTGCTTGTATCACTGCACCAGCAATACGATTTGCCTAAAATGTACATAACTGAGAATGGTGCAGCTATGGCTGATACACTCAACAATGGTGAAGTGTATGATGTTGAGCGAGTCGATTATTATCACACTCATTTAAATGCAGTTTGTGCAGCAATTCGTCAAGGCGTTAATATTCAAGGTTACTTTGCTTGGAGCTTAATGGACAACTTTGAGTGGGCGTATGGCTACGAGAAACGCTTTGGGTTAGTGTATATTGACTATGATAGCCAGCAGCGTATTTTGAAAGAAAGCGCAAAACAATATCGTGAATTATTAAGACAACGATAAAAATAACAACACACGAGAGCACACATGCTGACAAAAAAAGAAAAGATAGCCTACGGATTAGGCGATACAGCAAGTAACATTATCTTTCAAACAGTGATGTTATTCTTAACGTTTTTCTATACAGATATTTTTGGTATATCGCCTGCTGTTGTCGGCACCTTATTTTTGGTGGTGAGAGTTGTCGATGCTATTACCGATCCATTAATGGGGGCTCTAACCGATGCGACCCGCACTAAGTGGGGAAGCTACCGCCCTTACTTGCTTTGGCTTGCCTTACCATTTGGGGTGATCAGTATGATCACCTTTACCACCCCTGACCTACCTGAATCAGGTAAAGTAGTTTATGCGTTTGTTACTTACACTTTGTTGATGCTGGTCTACACCGCTATTAATATTCCCTATTCAGCGTTAGGTGGCGTGTTAAGTAGCGATCCGAAAGAGCGAGTATCAATTCAATCATACCGTTTTGTCTTTGGTATGCTGGGCGGGTTAATTGTGAGTGCATGTACTTTGCCCCTAGTTAACTGGCTAGGTAAAGGTGATAACGCGACGGGCTATCAGCTAACAATGGCACTGATGAGCGGCTTAGGTGTGGTGCTATTTTTAATTTGTTTTCGCTACACTAAAGAACGAGTTACAGCACACAACAATGCGTCGCTTAGTTGGAAAACTCGTTTCAATACATTATGGCAAAATAGTCCTTTTAAAGTACTGTGTTTTGCCGCTGTAATGCTACTTACCAGTATGGTTTTGCGTACTACCTTAGCAATTTACTATGTTAAGTATGTGCTTGGCGAGGCTGATTTGGTGACCTACTTTGTAACCATTGGCATGATAGGCAATATCCTTGGATGTGCATGTGCTAACCCTCTAAGCAAGCGAGTAGACAAGAAAACTGCATACATACGCTTACAATATATTTCTGCTGTTATCAGCTGTATTGCATTTTGGTTGCCTAGCGAGCAGATTGTGTTGGCATTTGTTATCTATTTCTTTTGGTGCTTTTTCACCCAAATGGCAACCCCGCTACTTTGGGCCAAAATGGCTGATACCATCGATTACGGGCAATGGAAAACTGGCGAGCGCTTAACAGGATTAGTGTATGCTAGTGTGGTGTTTTTCATTAAGTTAGGGTTGGCGCTAGGTGGAGCAATTGCGGGCTGGCTATTGGCTTTTTATGGCTATGAGGCTAACGCAGAGCTTAGCGAGACAACATTATCAGGTATTTTGATTTCATTTACCCTTTACCCAGCAATAGGTAGTATGCTTGTCGCATTTATCATGAAAATGTATATTCTTGATAATCAAACTGTTGAGCAGATTAGTGCAGACTTATCATCGCAACATAAACAATAACTTGGTTTTTTAAAAGGACAAACATGGCCACCATTTACGAGGTGTCGAAACTTGCAGGAGTCTCACTTGCTACAGTTTCAAGAGTAATGAATAACAATGCCAATGTCAGTGACGCTACTCGTAAAAAAGTGACAGCTGCAATGAGTGAGTTAGGCTATCGCCCCAACTCAATTGCACAGTCGTTGGCATCAAATTGCTCAAACAGTGTTGGCTTACTGGTCTCTGAATTACAAGGTCCATTTTATGGCCCAATGATGAGTGGTATTGAAAACATTTTTCGAAATCAAGGCAAACACCTCATTATTGCAGCTGGCCATAGTGATGAAGAACGCGAAAAACAAGGTATTGAGTTTTTAATAAGCCGCAATTGTGATGGGCTTATTTTACACGTAGAAGCTGTTAGTGATGAGTACCTAATTAAACTTAGTAAAGGCCGTATTCCATTTGTTCTGATCAACCGCTACATTAGTCAGCTAAGTGATCGTTGTATACTACTTAACAATATAAAAGGCGGTTACCTTGCTGCCAAATATGTATTAGAAAAAGGCCACAAGCAGATAGCATATATTAGTGGCCCATTATGGAAGCAAGACGCCAAAGACCGTTTAGAAGGTCACAAGCAAGCGCTTGCTGAGTTTGGTGTTCCTTTTGATGAAGAGTTGCTATATCAAGGTGACTTCATGGAATCGAGTGGCTTTGAAGGGCTTGCGGCATTGCATCAACATGGCAAACCATTTAGTGCTTTAATTTGTGCCAACGATGAAATGGCTGTTGGCGCTATGGCAAGTGCAAGAAAATTAGGGCTTACACTCCCTAAACAGTTATCTATTATGGGATACGATAATGTGTTTTTTACTCGCCATGTTTACCCTCAACTGAGTACCATAAACTACCCGATTGAAGAAATGGGCAGAATGGCGGCTAACTGGATCCTGAATCAGGTTTACCAAAAGCAAACCCCGTCATTACAGACTTTATTTGAACCAGAGCTTATAGTTAGGCACTCTATCAGTGCGCTATAAGCTCGCTGAGTATCCCTAAATTAATAGGTTTTAATAGCACTTGTTCAATATCAAGCTGTTTCATTTTTTCAGGATCAGGCTCGGCACCACTCACTACCACTAAAGCTAACCCCGCATACTCTTGGTTAATTTTAGCAGCTAAATCAAGACCTTCACCGTCTGGCAAGTGCATGTCTAACAGCACTTTATCAAAGCGTTGATCATCGTGAAGAATATCCAGACAAGCAGCACAACTATCGGCGATGACGGTTTCAACCCCCAAACTTTCAAGTAATAGCTGGGTTATTTGTGCGGCATCACCATCATCTTCAACCAATAAATAGCGTGTACTTTGCTGAGTCAATGCGAGGGAATCCTCCCGAGCAACAACAGGTTCTGTTTTACCTTGGCAAATATAATGATTGAGCACTTGATAAAGTAATCCAGTATCAACAGGTTTGGCTATCATGTCATTAAAACCAAGCGCACTAAGCTCACTTTTTACACCTTTCATTGTTGCGGCAGTAAGCGCGATGATAGGCCCCTGATAGTCCATTTTCCTAAGCTCAATGGTGGCTTCTTTGCCACCCATAACCGGCATATGTAAATCAATAAACACAATATCGAAAGGTTTGCCTGCTTGCTCTGCACTGGCCACTTTCTCGATAGCCTGCTTACCATTTTCAGCAAACTCTACATCTGCCCCAGTGCTAGTGATCATGTGTCCAACGAGAACTCGTAGGTCTTTTAAATCATCAACAACCAACACTCTCCCTGAAGTTGAAAGTGTACTTAACTTTTGCTGACAATCAGGGCTTGAATCGAAACTCAATACCTGTCGTTCAACCTCACGAATATTGCCAGGGTATATAGATAAGATAAATTCAGACCCTTCCCCTAAGGTTGATTCAAGCTCAATTGAGCCTTGCATACGAGCTAATAATTCGGCGCAAATCGCAAGACCAAGGCCTGCACCACCTACATCCCTCGACTCAACATCGGCAATCTGTTCAAAGGGTTTAAAAATCAGTGCCTGCTTTTCATGAGGAATACCAAGGCCTGTGTCCTTGATACTGAAAAATAGCATTTCTCGCTCATTGACCCAAGCAGTCCATGCGCGCACGACTATCTCGCCTTGATTGGTAAACTTAATCGCATTATTGATAATATTGATTAAAATTTGTCTTAGCCGTGTGGCATCTGTATTTATAATCAATGGCAAGGCTTGCTGTGACTCAAATTTGAGTTTTAAGCCTTTATCCAAGGCTGAGACGCGCATTAAGGTATACACATCAGCCATAAGGCTATCAAAATTAACATCACTGCAATTTAGTTCAAGTTTATCGGCGGCAATTTTCGATAAGTCGAGCACATCATTAAGTAAACTTAGCAAGTGTTTGCCATTTCTATAAATGACCCCAAGTTCATTATTTAAATGCCGATTCTTTTCGCTCTGCATTAGCAGCTCGGTGTAACCCAAAATGGATGAAAGCGGTGTACGTAACTCATGGCTCAAATGTGCCAAGAAGCGGTCTTTAGAACGATTTTCTGCTTCCGCTTTTAATCGTTCAACTCGCTCATCTTCAACATCTCGGCGAGCTAAGGCGTAACGAATAGCACGGGCAAAGCGGCTTGAATTCATCTCGCTTTTTACGAGGTAATCAACCGCACCAGCATCAAGTGCCGCAGAATCAAGGGCTTCATCTGATTGCCCCGTAAGCATGATAATCGGCCCACGAAAACCGTTTGCAACAGCCCGTTTGAGCACTTCTAAGCCATCAGAGGCACCTAAACGATAATCTAACAAACAAATATCATGTTTGTTTTCGCTCAGTACACTAATGGCTTGTTCGGGGCAGCTTAACCATTCTACATCAAAGGTATGGGAACCCAATTGCTCCAAGTAATCACAAGTGAGAATATAATCATCTTCATCGTCTTCAACCAAGAGTAAGCGGGTTACCTTATCTAACATGTATTATCCTTTAATCATTGAGTGGTGTTGGCAGCTCTACAAATTCAACCCAATACTTACCAAGCGTCTTCATCAGCTCAACTAATCCCTCAAAAGTGACCGGTTTTGTAATGTAAGAAGCCGCCCCTAAATCGTAACCTTTAACCATATCTTCTTCTTGCTTTGATGTAGTTAAAATCACAACCGGAATGCCTTTTAAATTAGGGTTTGTCTTGATTGCTTGTAACGCCTCACGGCCATCCATTCGTGGCATATTTAAATCTAGTAAGATCAAGCCAGGCCTTGGTGAACTTTCTTTTTCGCTAAACTTACCTTTGCGTTCAAGGTACTCAAGTAGTTCCACGCCATCTTCAACAAAATATAACTCGTTTAAAACACGGCTCTCAGCTAGAGCATCTTGTGTTAATAAACGATCATCTTCATCATCATCGGCCATTAAAATGGTAATTGGTTTAACTTTATTAAATGGCATTATGCCTCTCCTTGTAATGTGAAAAGGGATGTTTCCACAGGTAATTTAATAGTAAAGCTTGCACCTTCACCTACGCGACTACTCGCAAAAATTTCGCCACCGTGACGCTCTACAATTCGTCGACAAACCGATAGGCCAATACCTGTGCCTTTATATTGTGAACGCCCGTGTAAACGCTGAAACGGAACAAATATTTTTTCTAGGTACTCTTCAGAAAAACCAATACCGTTATCCGAAATAGTAATGATCTCCCACTCGACCTCGCTATTATGAGCTTGGCTAAACTCTTGAGTTCGCTGGTAATTAATGTTTATGACTGGCGGCACATTCTCGCGTCTAAATTTAATGGCATTCGAAAGAATATTTAAAAATAGCTGCAACATTTGGCTCGGATCAGCCTGAATATGAGGAAGTGGCTCTAAATTAACAGTTGATTCTGACTCTTTAATAGCGATCTCAAGGTCATCTAATACCTCATTTACAACGTTATTTAAATCGGTATCTACAAAGTCTTTGCCACGCGTAGTAACTCGAGAAAACTCAAGTAAGTCATTAATAAGGTTAGACATACGCTGCGCCGCATTTTTCATACGGTTAATATAATCAATGCCTTTTTCGCCGAGATCATCCTTAAACATTTTTTCTAGACGGTCGCTAAATGCTTGAATTTTTCTCAGCGGCTCTTGTAAGTCGTGGCTTGCTACAAAGGCAAACTCTTCCAACTCTCTGTTAGAACGACTTAATTCATCTGAATAGATGGTTAGCTCTTGAGTACGCTCTGCTACTTTTACAGCTAAATTTTCATTCTGTTCTTCTAGATCAGCTCTATATTTTGCTGCATTACGAGCGTTAATGCGTGTTAAAACAAACATACCGATCAGCAATAAGGTACTTGTAACAGCAGTAATTGCAAAAGTTAATTTTGCTTCGTTCTTAATTTCTAAAAGCTCGGAAAATAACTCTATTTTAAAATTAAGCTCCCGCATCTGGATTTCATCAACAGCTGTGCGTATCTCTTTGTATAAATCGCGTCCTTTATCTGTAAGTAACAATTGACGGGCTTTTAAATCTTTATTAGCCAATGCAAGATCTGTGGTTTTGGTCATCACAGCAACTTTATCATTGACTAAATAAATCATCCTTGCGATACGATCAGCTTGTCCCGGTATTTCTGAATGAAGACTTTTCACCAGCATTATTTGTGCTTGCATTGAGGCAATTGCATCATTGTATGGCATTAAGTAATCTTCACGATCAGTAAGCAAATAGCCACGCTGCCCTGACTCAGCTTGAACAACAGACAAGTGTAATCGTTCAATAGCTGTATTTAGAGAGTTGGTATTATCTAGACTGTTCTGGATCTCTGTTAGTGAGCGAATACTATTAATAGCTAATATAGCGTTTGCAACCACAATACACAGCACGACAGCGATAAAGCTCGCCCAGCTAATGGTGATTTTTCCCTTCTGTTTTTTTCTTTGCATTTGCTTTCCGTTACTCACTAGCGTGGGTATCACTAATTAATTGTAATTGCTCACTACACTGTTGGCAGTTAGCAATTATTTTATCAAGTGCATCAAGTGCTTTTTGCTTTGGCATATCATTTTCTAATACAAGCTTAACTAGCTCTGCATTCATTGAAATACGATTCAATGGTGCGCGTGCATCATGGACTAACTTACGTAAAGACTCGTCATTATTCATAGCTATCCTTTATTATTTGTATTCGCCAATGCCTCCGTAAGCATTTAAACGGTTGTAGAGTGTTTTTGTGCTGATCCCTAACATCTGGGCAGCAATTGTTTTATTTCCTTGTACTTTATCCAATGTCGCGTGGATCAGTTCTTTTTCCACCTCTTCAATGGTTTGTCCTGCCATTACTTGGTTGTTTTGTGTTTCTTTATTTACTTTCGAGAATGGAGACTCTAATGACTCAGGTAAAACAATTGCCGTACCTTTAGGATCGCTCATAATAAAAGCGCGATGTATTGCATGGCGAAGCTCACGCACGTTACCAGGCCAATCATGAGCCTCAAGCTCTTTTAACTGGCTTGCTTGCCACTTAAAGTCAGTGCCATTTTCTTCATTGAGTTGTTCTAAAAAGGCATTCGCAAGCAGTGGAATATCTTCTTTGCGCTCACGTAGCGGTGGAATATCAATAGGGAATACCGCTAAACGAAAGTAAATATCTTCACGAATAACATTGTTTTGCGCAAGGTCTGTTAAGGTACGGTTGGTCGCAGAAATAACCCTACAATTCACCGCTTGCTCTTTTGTACCGCCCACTCGGGTTACTTTTTTGCTCTCAAGCACACGTAATAAGTTTGGCTGCATATCAATCGGCATTTCGGTGACTTCATCTAAAAACAACGTACCACCAGCAGCTTGTTCAAACACACCCTCTTTACGCGCAATCGCACCTGTAAACGCGCCTTTTTCATGACCGAAAAGTTCGCTACCAATCAGCTCTTTTGAAAATGCGCCGCAGTTGGTAGCCACGAGTGGACCATCGCACTCGGTTGCGTTATGAATAGCCTGCGCAACAACCTCTTTACCGGCACCACTTTCGCCCATTAACATCACATTGGCTGATGTTGCTGCCACACGCTCAATCATAGTATAGAGTTTTTTCATCACTTCTGACTCACCGATTAAGGTGCCAAAATGACGCTTAATTGAAGGAGCTGACTTTTTCTTATCAGACGCTTTTTTAGGGTTTAAAACACGCTCAATGTCTTCGCGTTGTAGCGGCTTTACCAAATGCCCCACATTAGCTTCACACATCTCGGCTAATTTACCTTTTACTGATGGGTGACCAGAAATAAGCGTAACTCGCGGAGATTGACCTATTTTTTTTAGGTGTTCGAGTAAGTGTAAACCACTGCCGTCTGGTAACATAAAATCTAAAAAGACGTGGTCAAACGTATTATTTTCAAACCATTGCTCAGCTTCGGCAAGATTGGCAGCAGTATTAATGTTATGCCCAAGGAATTCAACGATGTGACAAACAACATCACTAAATTCACTGTCATCATCAACCAAAAGTACATTCAACATATTAATTCCCTAAGCTTTTTTCACCATTCTACGCAAAGTTTTTCTGAAAAGAAAATACTACACATAGAGTGCATATGCAGTTATTTATTCCGACATTTTACCCCAGCAAGTTCCATTTTGGGGTAAAAAAATAAATTTAATATCATTTACACGCTATAGTAACAACTCAAATATTAAATTAAGCTGTATTTGATTAAATACAAAAAGTTTTATGGCACATGAAGTTATTAAAAAAAGTACTCCACCCAAGTTTAAGTGAACAGTATGGTAGTGTGTTTATTCGTAATACAGCACGAGCCATTGTATTGAAAGGTGAACAAGTACTACTTTTATATACCGCCCGTTATGATGACTACAGCTTACCTGGCGGTGGTATCGATGATGGTGAATCTATCGAGCAAGGGTTACTCAGAGAGCTTCATGAAGAAACTGGCGCGCAACAAATAAAGATTAAACATCCCCTTGGTTTATACGAAGAGATCAGGCCTTGGTACAAAGACGATTTTGATTGTGTGCATATAAAATCTTACTGTTATTTTTGTGAAATAAGTGATGAATTTGCAGATCCAAAAATGGAACACTACGAAGTTCAAAACGGTATGCAACCCAAATGGGTAAACATATTTGATGCCATAGCACACAATGAAACAACTATGGCAATGAGTGATAAGCAGGGATTATCAATACAGCGCGAAACTTATTTACTCAAGCTGATTGCCAACACGCTTTAAGCTTATTTTGCTATAAAAGCACGGTATATTTTACTATACCGTGCTAACACCTTTTAATACTTATACAGCCTTAGGTGAAGCGTAGTAGCGCCATATTCCTAATAAATTACTCAATAGAAATACCGTTTCCATTACCACTGCGACTGGGGAAAACATGATCGCATTATGTGTTATCCAACACAGTGTACCAATAACCATCATAAGCCTTAATGATAGGTCTTTGCCTTGGAACGACGCGTAGGTTTGAATTAAAGTTGCAACTAAGGCAATAAAACTTACCCAGTTATACCAAGTTAGGCTCACAGCGGTAATACTTACCAACATAAAAGTAACCATCACCCAGGTTTTACGAGCAAAAATACAATATGCATAGCGCACTGCCGCTATTAGCATTAAGCTTGCGGCACTTAAATTATCAAGTAACAAAAAGTGAACTGATGTGAGTAATACCGAACTAAACAAACAGGCTAAAATAACGTGCCTTTGCCTAAATTGAAAAGATGCTAAATCGAGTAATGTAGCGATTGCAACTAAGCACTGGGATAAAATAAACATAACGACTCCTGAAAAACCAGCAGTGTAATGTTCACCGTTTTGCCACACCTTAACTTAAGTTAAGACGCCCTCTAATTCGTGATAAAGAAATAGCTGAGATCCCTAAATACATAGCAACCTCACTTAAACTCAATTGCGAAAGCCAATGCGGTTTATTATCCAGCAAATACTGATACCTTTGCTCTGGCGTATTGAGTAGTAAAAAGGCTTCTTTTGCCTCCTTAAATAATAACTGCTGAGTAATTAACCTATGTTTTAATTCTTGCCAATCAGGGCCATCAAGTAAAGCCAAAGGTACTTTAATAAGCTCAGCATCTCGTATCACTTTAAGCTGGTAAAACGCATTAGTTTTGGTCAACCAGTTGCCATAGAGCAGTGCAAACTCATCTTGAAAATAAAACTCTTTGCACTTTTCTGAGCCCTGCTCTGATGCATGTATTGCCGCAAGTACGCCAGAAACAATCAAATAACCCACATCTTGTTGATTGCCTTGTTGCAATAGAACATCACCTTTAGCATAACGCTTAATTATGCATTGCCCAGCAAGCTTATGACGAAACTCACTGGCAAGCTGATGATAACTATCACCTAGTGGAAGTAATTGGGTATCACTCAAGATTGCCAACCTTGCATTAGTAATTCAGTAATTTGCTTAGCGTTAATACCTTCTCTGGCAATAAAGCGCTCACCACACCAAAGCGGTGTAAAGCCACTGTCGCCATTTGCTTCCGATTTTGAGCGCAATGCCGTCATCGCAATTGACGCATAAGGAAAAGGTGGCGCTTGCTCTGGCATCGCACCTAACTGTTGCATCACTCGATTACGTATTCCTCGCGCCGGACGACCAGAAAACAAAGTCGTCAATTCAGTTGAATCTGGCGAAACTTTTTTTAATGCTTCACGATGTAATGTGCTTGTCGTAGCTTCTTCACACAGTAAGTAAGCGCTCCCAACCTGAACCGCAGTAACGCCTAATGCTTGGTACTGGGCTACATCTTCAGCTGTGCAAATTCCACCCGCAGCAATAACGGGTATATCAAGCTCTACACACTCTCGCACCAATTGTACTGTGGTTGGTTGCAGCGATAAATCCATTGATAAAAAATGGCCGCGGTGGCCGCCCGCCTCAATCCCTTGTGCAATAACTGCATCGGCACCGTTTGCTTGTAACCAATGTGCTTCATCAAGGGTTGTGGCGGATGAAAGAACGACCCCGCCCCACGCTTTAATTTGAGAAAGAATATCTTTACTTGGCAAACCAAAATGAAAGCTCACAACTGGCGGCTTATAAGGCGCAATTACATCAATAACCTGCTGATTAATAGGCTGGCGTGAAGCGTTACGGGTAAATTGTGAGGCATCAACAGCAAACTCCTCAAAATAAGGTGCAAGCACATTATGCCAAGTAGTCTGCTGCTCCAGTGTATAGTCAGGTGTATGATGACAAAAGAAATTAAGATTATAGGGTTTGTCTGTATGCTGACTAATATAATCAAGCTCTGACTTTAATTGCTCAGTCGAAAGCATAGCGCAAGGTAACGAACCAAGCCCCCCAGCTTCACATACAGCCACTGTCAATTTGGCATTTTGCACACCCGCCATCGGCGCTTGAATAATTGCCAGCTCGGTATTTAACACAGAATTTATCATTACGTATTCCTTGTAAGTTTTGCAGCCTATTGCAGTTTTTACATATCAAAGCAAATAAAACACTAAAGAAAAAACAACTAAAACATTAAAAAACAATAAGATAAAAACAAATGCAAGTCGGTATTACCTTTGCAGGTTACACATTACATTTTAAAGGAGGTAATAATGACTGATACTGTAACTACAATCAATCCAACCAATGAACAACCCCTAGAAACCTATAGTTTAATGTCATTGCAAGAAGCCAATGCAGAAGTCGACAAGTGTCATCAGGCATTTTTATCATGGCGTGATACCACACTCGAACAACGTGCAACACTCCTCAATCAACTTGCTGAGGTTATTGAGTCTAATAAACAAGAATTAGCTCAATTGATGACCGATGAAATGGGCAAGTTATATCAACAAGGCCTTCAAGAAGTTGAGCTGTGTGCTGCAATTTGTCGCTACACTGCTGAACAAGGACCTACAGTTCTTGCTGATGAAAGCCGCGATATGCAAAATGGCCGCGCAATTATCAGCTATCAGCCAATTGGTGTTATTTTAGGTATTCAACCTTGGAATTTCCCACTTTACCAAGTCATTCGCTATGCTTGCGCTAACATTATGGCGGGCAATACCACGGTTCTTAAACACGCAGGTAATGTATTTGGCATGGCCGAAAAGATTGAGCAACTGTTTTCGCAAGCAGGTTTTCCAGACTATTGCTTTAAGAACCTACTTATCGGTGGCAGTACAGCAAGTGAATTGATTGAGCATAAAGCTATTCGCGGTGTCACATTTACTGGCAGTGACGAAACCGGTAAAAAGGTCGCTGAGCGTGCGGGTAAACAGGTCAAGAAAACCGTATTGGAACTTGGCAGTAATGATGCCTACGTCGTGCTTGATGATGCAGACTTAAACACAGCGATCACGGCATGTACTCAAGGACGTTTAATTAATAACGGCCAAACCTGTGTTGCCGCAAAACGCTTTATTGTGGTTGATGCCTTATACAATGATTTTAAAGCTTTAATTAAAGAGCAATTTGAGCAAGTCGTTCTTGGCGATCCGAATGATGAAAAAACCACGCTTGGTCCAATGGCTCGTAAAGATCTACGCGATAAACTACATCAACAAGTAACTGAGTCGGTAGAAGCCGGCGCAAAAGTGCTTACTGGTGGCTATATTCCAGAACACTCGGGGTGCTATTACAGCCCAACGCTACTTGAGAATATCAAACCGGGCATGCCCGCCTATGATGATGAATTATTTGGCCCTGTAGCATCGCTTATCAGAGCAAAAGATAATGATGAGGCAATGCAAATTGCTAATGACTCGCGCTATGGTCTTGGCGGCGGTATTTTCTCAAAAGACGAGCAAGCTGCCATTGAGCTTGCAAAGCACCACTTTGATACCGGTATGGTGAATATCAACGGCTATGGGCTAGCCCAGCCAAACCTGCCATTTGGTGGTGTAAAAGACAGTGGCTATGGCCGTGAACATGGCGGCTTTGGGCTACGAGAATTTGTTAATATCAAAACCATTATGGTCAACGACTAAACACAAAAAAGGGCTCTACGGAGCCCTTTTAAATACCTAATCATTATCATTCTTCAAACATTGGCACCTGTTGCTTTGACACTGTTGGCATTTTTAACTCATCCACCGCTTTTTCTTTATCTATTTGCTCTTGCTGTTTTTGATTGTCAGAATCTGGGTTATAAACAAGCTCAGTAAGAAGCGCAAAATGATCAGAACCATATTTTGCCAACCGCTCAATGCGTTTCACACTAAACTCATTACTATGAAAAAGGTGATCTAGTGGCCAGCGCATAAAGAAATAACTGGCATGAAACGTATTAAAAAAACCTCTCCCTTTACGTGGGTCTAACAAACCACTGATACGCATAAACAAGCGGGTACTACGCGACCATGCAACATCATTTAGATCACCGGCAACGATACAAGGTCGCTGCCTGTTTTTAAGTGCTTTCGCTAAAATAATCAGCTCAGTATCACGGGGTCGTGAACTGTCTTCTTCTGTGGGGCTCGGAGGAGCAGGATGAATAAAGTGCCCTTGTACTTCTACGCCATCTGCATCTTCAAACAAAATATGAATTGAGGGGATATCCCTTTCTATAAGCTCACACACTTGTTGTTGTTTGATTTTAAACTTGCTGTACAAGTGCATGCCATAGCGATTATCTTTTGGGCAGTAGACACGATACGGATAATCTGGCTCTAAACTACTCAGTTTATTTTGCCAAGTTTGATCAGACTCTAAGGTAATGAATAGGTCTGGTTGGTGCGTTCTAACTAAACCTATGAGTTTGTCATATTCAGTGTTCGACATCAGTACATTTGCCGACATAATACGAATACTGTGCTTATCATCTTTATTGCTTGAGGCAACTTCTTTATTAGCCAACCTTGTGTAAGGGTAAATCCAACCAACTTGCAGTAGCAGAACTAGGATACTAGCCAGAGCACAGCCAATAAAAAGCAATGACTCCGTTCGACTGATTAAATAACATGATGCAACTAAACACATTCCTGCAAGGTAAACCACTTGCAAACGTACAAAGTCACAACTACGAATTAAATAATGTTGGGAGTATGAAAATGGCAGGATTGAGACCACCAGCAGCAGAGCTAGCAGTATACTCAATCCATAAGTCATACAGCTTTGTAGCAAAACTAGCGACTCAATATTGATACAATTTCGCGAGTGTCTTCAACTAAACGAACAACAGTATTGTCTACCTCAATAGAAATTAATCCATCGCGATCACGTGAGTTAATTATTTTACCGCGGCGGTAAATATCACGATCGAGAATGTCGCCCTTACGAAGTTTTTTCTGCCAACCTGGTGGTAAATCACCACCGTTATCTAGCTTTTTCTCTAGACCCGGTGGGAGACTCTTTCCTTTGTCTTTGTCCTTATCTTTTGCCAATACACCTGTTGTGGCTAGACTTAATCCCAACACAGCAACCGTTAATAATGCTTTCATGCAAATACTCCTTTTTTATATACACTTTTAAGCGTAGCAAGTTTTCCTGAACAAGGTATGAAATAACCAAAAAAAGCCGCATTAGCGGCTTCTTACAGGATTAACGATGACGAGTAACGATTGATAATATCTCTCGCGTATCATGTACTAAATGAATCAGGCGGTCATCGATTTCGATGGCAATAATACCATTTCGATCACGGCGCTTAATTACACGCCCATGTCGATAAATATCACGGTCCAGGATGTCACCGTGGTGAAGACGTTTATACCAACCTGGTGGCAAACCACCACCATGTCCTACTTTTTTGTATAAACCAGGTGGTAAATCACGGTAGCTATAACGGTCATACCTATCGTGGCGATCATATCTGTCATGATGATGGTGATGCTTGTGATGCTTCTTATGTTTATGATGCTTTTTACGCTCATGTTTGCGCTCATATCTATCATGGTCACGGTCATGTTTTGCGTATGCTTCCATCGGAATAAAGCTTAGACCCAAAACAGCAACAGAGATAGTTAGTAATTTATTCATAATTGAGACCCTCAACTTTGCTCATATTGAAAGCCTAACGTTTGTGGCTGAATCATAGATGAAGGGTTACAATTTAAAAACGTAATTGTTTACATATCAAAATATTAGAAAGCCAATCTTTACATTTCTTTAAACTTCTTTGGTGATCATAGCCAATTTTATGACTCGATTTTGACTTTTTACAACGCTAATTACCGAAAATAGGGCAGTACTTTTCATGCTGATTTAAAGTGCGAATTTTTAGCGTCATAAACACAACGTAAAAAGTTATTAATCGCGAAAGCTTTTACCCATCCTAAAAAGCAGTTACCCTTTGATTTTTGTTGTACCTAACCAAAGGCTTTTCATGAAGTTGTCGATACTCTCAGTGCTTGTGAGCACCTCATTAATTAATCAGCAAGCGATTGCTAATAATGAGCTAGAACATATTACAACAACCGCCTCGCGCAGCGAGGTATTGGCAGATCCACTGCCTGTTGTGGTTAGTAGTATTTCACAAAAGCAACTGGCACTTATCGCTCCAACCCATATTGAACAAGCCCTAAAGCAAGTTGCCGGTGCTAATCTTCAACATGGTAACGGTCAAGAGTATTTACCCGCTTTACGTTCGCCTGTGCTATCAGGTGCCGGTGCTTGCGGTGGTTTACTTACTGCTGAAGATGGTATTCCACTTCGCGCAGCTGGCTTTTGCAACATCAATGAATTATTCGAAGCCCATACTGAAATGGCTGAACGTATCGAAGTACTGAAAGGTCCGGGCTCTGCTCTTTATGGTTCAAACGCAGTGCATGGTGTGGTCAACGTGATCACCCCGGATACAACCTATGACCACAACCAGCTTGGTTTTGATTACGGTTCGTTTGGCTATACCCGCTATAAACTAGGTACGGGTCGTGACTTTGGCAAGCAAGGTTTAGGCATTAATGCCACGATCACCCGAGATACGGGTTATCGCGATGACGAAAGTGTTGATCAAGAAAAGCTCTCGCTACGTCATCGTTTTGATGGCGAAAAACTAAGTGTAAGTACAGGCCTTACTTATACCCATTTAGATCAGCAAACTGCTGGCTACATCGAGGGCTTTGAAAGCTATAAGGATGAGCAAATAGCACAGTCTAACTTTGACCCTGATGCATTTCGTAAGGCCCGCTCTTTGCGTGTTTGGTCAAAGCTAAATTGGACACAAGATGAGGCTAACAGCTTCACCCTAACGCCTTATATTCGCGACCAAAGCATGACCTTCTTTAAGCATTTTTTACCGGGTACTCCCCTTGAAGAAAATGCTCAGCAAGGAGTTGGCCTACAATCTAGCTGGCAGCATAAGTTGACCGCTTCTAGCCTGTTAACTGTTGGTTTTGATGGTGAGCTTACTGATGCTGATTTTTTACAATATCAAGACGGCCCCACTCAAGGCTCAGCGTTTTTAGTCGCCACCGTGCCACAAGGTAAACATTATGACTATCAAGTAACAAGTACCCTATTGGCACCATTTGTTAACCTTGATTGGCAACTTGATGAGTTACTCATCAGTCTTGGTGGTCGCTACGAGCGTATGCGTTATGACTACGACAACCAAATGTTGGCTGGTCGCACAAAAGACGATGGCACAGCATGCGCAATGGGTGGGTGTCGCTATTCTCGACCAGAAAGCGGCGTAAATCGCTTTACTAACTTCTCGCCTAAGCTTGGTTTAAGCTATCAATATGCTGATAATCAGTTTATCTATGCCAATGCTTCTGAAGGTTATCGAGCACCGCAAGCGGCAGAGCTTTATCAGTTACAGCGCGAACAGAATGTCGCAGATCTTAAATCCGAAATAGCTAAAAACCTAGAACTCGGTTTAAAAGGTCAACAAGGACAGCTGCATTATGTAGTTAGCATTTATGCAATGAATAAAGAGAATACTATTTTCCGCGACAGTGACTTTTATTACGTCAATGATGGCCAAACCCAGCATCGCGGTGTTGAGCTTGAGCTGGCCTATGCCATTACACCAAGCTTATCGATGCAGTTAGCAGCGAGCCACGCCAAACACACTTACAGTTACGATCAATTACTTGGCGGGGTTAATATTAATGGCAATCTCATCGATACTGCACCACGTAACATCGCAAACTTACAGCTACTTTGGCAAGCAAACGACATAACGCGTGTTGGTCTTGAGCTACATACCACCAGCAGTTACTTTACTGATCCTGAAAATCTGCATAGTTACGAAGGCCACTCGCTAGTTAACTTAAGAGCGGCGTGGCAATTAACAGCAAACTTTACGGTGACTGCACGAGTGAACAATTTAACCGACGAGCGTTATGCTGAGCGTGCTGACTACACCACATTTAGTGGCGACCGCTACTTTCCGGGTAGACCGCGCAATGCCATGTTATCAGTAAGTTATCAGTTTTAAGTAACCGCATTTTTTGGTGAGCTATCTCATAGTTCACCCACGCTGTTTAGTGTTTTGGTATGATAAATGTACCTCTTGCTATGATTTCTAAACAGCGTGACATCATCTCAAAACTTATTTCGTAACCTTGTTTTAGTGCTGGGCATTTTTCTTATTGCAGCCAGTTTAAGAGCACCGATCACTGGCATTGCACCAGTACTTGAACAGATCATTGAACAATTTAAGTTAAATGCATCGCAAGCCGGTATGTTGACGACTCTACCTTTAATCGCGTTTGCTATTGCCTCGCCTATGGCGGCAAGTCTTGCTAAAAAGTGCGGCCTTGAAGTATCGCTATTTATTGCTCTTGTACTAATAGGCATAGGGGTTATATCTCGTGTTATTGATTCTGCCACTGTGCTATTTATTGGCACCGCAGTGATTGGCGTAGGTATCGCGATTGGTAATGTGCTATTGCCAAGCCTGATAAAAAGAGACTTTCCACATAAAGTGGCAGTGATGACATCTAGTTATGTTTTAGCAATGGGCATATTTGGTGGCAGCTATTCAGCACTTATCATTCCGCTGGCAGAATATAAAGAACTTGGCTGGCAATTGGCACTCGCAAGTTATGGCTTATTGGTTGTACTGGCAATAGTGGTGTGGTTACCGCAACTTAAGCAACATACCATGCCAAAACAGTCTCATGTACCTGGTAGCACACAAAGCAAAATTTGGCACTCAGCACTTGCTTGGCAAATCACTTTGCTGCTCGGTTTCAACTCATTTTTCACTTATATCATGCTAGGTTGGCTACCCAGTATACTTATAGAAGGTGGCCATAGCGCTCAGCATGCAGGTGCTTTGCAAGGCGCCTTTCAAGTTTCCTCGGCACTGCCGGGTATTGTGCTTATTCCACTACTTGCCAAATTAAAAGATCAACGCATCTTAACCCTAAGCCTGGCGTTACTTGGTGCGCTTTGTTCAGTCGGGTTATTAGTTGCACCTAGTTTTGCGACACTCTGGTCGATCACGCTAGGTTTTTGCTCAGGTGCGTGTTTTATCTTAGGCTTATCATTTGTAAGTTTGCGAACTCATGACTCAATGCAAGCCGCGGCATTATCAGGTATGGCACAATGCATCGGGTATTTACTAGCTGCAACAGGCCCTATTATTGCGGGGTCCTTACATAGCTATTTTAATAACTGGGCAGGAGCACTTTGGCTGTGTATTACATCAAGCCTACTGTGTGCATTGTTTGGTTACTTAAGTGGCCGAAATGTCACTATCGAGCAACAATAAAAATGAAACCGCACCTATTTAGGTGCGGTTTCAAAGGCACTCATATCACTTAGGTTATCGAGCCAAGGTTTATGTGAACGATACCAAATATGGGCTTTAGGGATAAGCTCATCAGCTTGCTCTACAGCGCCAATTCGTAAACCATAAATACGCTCACCAGCCCCTACAGAAGTAGCATACAAGGCTGTACCACAGTTACCACAAAATCCTTGTGCACGTTGATTACCACTTTCAGCGATTTTTATATATTCTTTTGGTGGAGCACCTGTGAAGGTAACCCCATCAGGCACAGACACCACAACCGTGCGAAAAGGCCCACCCGAGATAATTTGGCAGTCAGTGCAGTGACAGTTAATCACTTTATTTTCATCAACTTCTGCATGGTAAGTTACCTCACCACAATGACAACGACCGGTAACCTTCATATTAAACTCCTTGTTGAGATGACTGCTCTTTTACTGGGTAGTGATTGGCATGTTTTAAGCTTTGTAAGTCATTAAAACGTACCCCATGCTGGGCCATAATAGGATGTATTTTTTTGCTGATCAATTGCCTAATGTAAAAGGGCTGATTCGGCACAAAATGATGGATTGTATGCGTGCGGCCAAAATCAAAACAAAATAACTGAAACGGTAAAAACCAGCGGCTGGTGATCACATGCGTTTGCTCAAGCAAGTTATTTACACCGCCATAATAATGCATGGAAGATGTCACTAAGTTAAGAGAGCTCGAACGAATCATATTAGGCACAATAAGTACCACCATTAAAAACTCTGCCATCGCCAGTAATTCAGCTCCCCATGTTGGCAATGTAAATGGCTGCACAAACTGCACAGCGTAATAAGCAATTACCCCATAAAGAATCGCAAAGTACGCGGTTGTAATCGGAAAGCCTGCATTAAACACGCGTAAAAACTTAAAACCGCTAATTTCTTTACTAAATCGCTTGGTATTCACAAGCAAACCTAGCAGGCCATCAGTAATGACCAAGGCTCTCAAAAATGGCGATTTAATGCCATTGCCCACTAAGCGCTCTTCTAAATCTTGTGAGGTGCCGGATACTTTATGGTGATGTAAATGAATTTTTCTGCGATACCAAGGGTTAACCGTATTGGGTCGCATTAGCCACACGGTTAACATCATTAGGTTATGAATATAAGGGCGATTACTAAAATACTGCTTGTGGATCAGGTCATGCTCAAGCTCATGGGATATCGAGGTAATAAAAGCAGCCAGAATGATACACAGCCATGCAGGTATAATAGCTAGGTAATAAAGTGTCGCAACGCCAATCAGTGCGCTTAACGACATTAGTAAAATAACCATCGCAATGGTGTTTTGCTGGTTGAGTATAGGGAAACGTGTTCTAAGCGACTGCTCTTCGACCTTAATGGCAGTAACAATCGCCTTTATGTTTTGCTTTGCGGTTAATTTTGACATCACAAGCTTTGCTAACTGGTTGATATCAAAATCATACCGTAATTACCTACTGCTCTCGAGAAAATTGCGTTAAAAATGGCACTACATCATTTGCTGGCAATGGCTTAGAAAAGTAATAGCCTTGAATATAATCACAACCCGCTTCAGTTAGAACCGCTAGCTGCTCACGCTCTTCAACCCCTTCAGCAACAACTTTAATACCTAACACCCGACTCATTTGAATAATCGATTTAACCAGCGCTTCGTCACCTAAATCAACATGCACTTCATCAATAAATGACTTATCAAGCTTAAGTACATCAACCGGGAAGCGGCGCAAATAACTAAGGGACGAATAACCGGTACCAAAATCATCTAATGAAATTAAACACCCTGCTTGCTTCAACTGCTTTAATACATCGAGATGGTTTGTATTTTCTGGCGCTAGCACACTTTCAGTTAACTCAAATGAAATTTTTGATGGTTTAACACCCTGTTTTTTAATGATTTCAAGCCATGTATTACGCTCAGGGTTAAACTCAGTAAACTCAAATAAAGAGCGATTCACGTTAAAAACAAAGTTTTCATAACCTTCTGCTTCTAACGCTTTTATTTGCTGACAGGTTTTAATCAACACAAGTTCACCGAGAGGTATAATCACTCGAGACTCTTCAGCTAACGGAATAAACTCAACAGGTGATACCCATTGCCCTTGATTATTCCAACGCACCAAACTTTCGAATTTAGCAACCGTGTTATTTTCAACATCAATAATCGGCTGAAAATACACCTCTAACTCGTTATTTTTAACCGCTTGCGTTAATTGCTCAACTAATAGGTTATGCTTTTTAACCTTAATATCCATATCTTTACAGAAAAATAAGTACTCTTCTGCAACTTGCTTTGCATTTAATGTAGCCAGCTCTGCTTGTCTTATTAAACGACGAGCAATTTTTTCTATTTTATGTTGCGATGTTGTATCACTGGTTTGCTCTAATCTGCTAATACCCAATGTAACTGATATTTGTTGATTGATACCACCAATTGAAAAAGGCTCAAGCAATAACGTAGTAACCTGTTTACATACATGTTCAAGTTCACTCGTGTGCTGATAGGTCTGCAAGATAGCAAAACTATCGCCATCTATTCGCGAAAAAGCACATTCTTTAAAATGGCGTTCAAGTCGCTCTGCTAACTTACATAAAACCCTATCACCAAATGTTAAGCCGTATACCGTGTTAATATCTTGGAACTTGTCGATATCAAAGTAAATTACAGCTAAATTGGTATCCACATCGTCTTGATAAGACAGCGACGACACAAGCTGGCACAAGTACTCTTTAAAATAAAAGCGATTGGTTAAACCGGTGAGCTGGTCATGATTCGCATGAAAGTAGATTTTCTGTTCTGCTTCTTTCTTCTCAGTGATATCAAGAATAAACGCCACATAACAATCTTCACCATTATTTTGCATTTTGGTTATAGATAAAAATTGTGTATATAGCGTACCTTGTTTGGTCTTGTTAGTGATTTCACCGGACCACTTACCCTCAGTATTAATTTGGTGCCACATTGCTTTGTAAAAGTGAGGATCATATTTGTTTGAGCTTAAAATTTTTGGGTTTTGCCCTAAAACTTCATCCAACGAGTAGCCCGTCATTTTCGTAAATGCGGTATTCGCGTAGGTAATATGTACATTGTGGTCGCAAATAAAAATTGCTTCGTGGCTTTGTTCTATAAGTTGATTTGCAAAATCGAGTTTAGCAATAAAGCGGTCTTTCTCAATTTCACGTTGAATAAGGCCGGTAAATAATGAGAAAAACGATTCTATTTGCATCGCGTCGTTTATTTCATGCTGAAATAGCGCGACAAGAATAGTATCAGTTTTGCCAGACACGCTTTGTAGAGGTACCCCTACATAAGCTTCAACTCCCATGTCAACGAGCATCTGATCGTTTGGAAATAGCTGCTGAACACCAGCACTATAACTAGAAATACTGCCGCATTTTACATCGTTACAGGGGGTACAGCGGATATCGTAGCTGATGTTTTCAACAATTTCGTCATGCGCAGCCAAAGCAATGGTCGTCGCATGTAACGTTGACTCATCAACTTGAGCTAAAAAAACATAAGAGGCACCAAGTACTTCAGACAAGGAAAGGCATATTGCATTATAAAAGTTTTCACTTTTAAGATTAGATATACTTTCAACAATACGTTTTAAGTCGTATGTACCCACGCGATGCCACCCTACCGATTCAATGCACTAAGTGATTGACTTCACTTATACTTAGACCACAAATTGTATTATAAGATTGTTCTAAACACCATCGGACACTAGTCTAAAATGGTGACATTGCGAGCAAAAAAGCACACATTTTTCGGGGTTATTTAATAATTAAGCATAGTTCGAACTTGACCGCTTATAAATAGAACAAAAGTTGCTTTAATAGTGGCTGAATGGATACTTTATAACGAATTGCAAGCACTAGACAAAGTTCCCCGAAGGAATAGCTTTAGCCTTGATTGTTTTGTGTATGGTTAGGTATTGCTTGGTTAGGCACAAAAGTACCTTTTCGAACTGGATTGCTGAAGATAGCTTGCCCCACATGGCGCTCAAGTCCGCTAACTACTTTTCAGGCATAAAAAAACCCCAGCAAAACTGCTGGGGTCATAAAAGTGGTACCAGTAGGCGGACTTGAACCGCCACGCCCGAAGGCAACGGATTTTGAATCCGTCATGTCTACCAATTCCATCATACTGGCTTCATTTTTCTTTAACCTTCTAAACACGAGAAGATAAAGAAAAACCACTTTAGAGCAAAAACTTTTTAAACTGCTTTTGTCTCTATGCCAAGCATTATACAAAGAATGGGTAAGGCAGCAAGCCTTTTGTGCGCAGCGGCTACTCAACCGAACAATTATTAAACAAGTTGTTAACTTTAGAGTTTTGGCATCATTCTCGAAACAATGGCCTGACAATCAATATCACAACTAAGGCAACCATATTGACTAAACCCCACACCGGTTAAACGGCTTTTCACAAACGCATCTGCTATAAGCGGTTCGCCAAATTGCAATAGCGTTGCTGCTTGCCAAAGCTGTGCCAGCCTTTCAATTATGCGCCGAGCATGCATTTCGAAGTTTGCGGTATCTGTGAGCATTTCTTTAAGTTCATCGAGTTTTATCGCAAAATCAGGGTGCAAACTGCGCGCTTTTTCAAGCTCATTGATAAGCACCTCAAGTGATTCAGGTTCACGGCTAAACACCCGCAAAAGATCAAGGCACTGCACATTACCAGAGCCTTCCCAAATAGAGTTAACTGGTGCTTCTTTATAAAGTCGGCTGGTAATGTTGTCTTGAACATAACCCACACCACCAATACATTCCATAGCCTCATAAGTATGCTGCACTGCCCGCTTACAAATCCAATATTTACCGATTGCCGTGGCACTGCGTATCAATGCCACTTCATTGCTATCATCTTGATTATCAAGGGCATGGGCAATACGCATTGAAATCGCAAGTGCAGCTTCTGCTTCAATAGCTAAATCAGCCAGCACATTGAGCATCAGTGGCTGTTGATGCAGATTTTTCCCAAATACACTGCGCCCAGATGTATGCCATATTGCTTCTTTTACTGCTTGTAACATCAATGAACTTGAGCCTAGCATGCAGTCGTAACGAGTTAGAGCAACCATTTGAATAATTGTAGCAATACCTCTTCCTGGTTCTCCGAGTAACCAGCCATGCGCACCTCTAAATTCAATTTCAGAACTCGCATTTGATTGATTACCTAACTTATTTTTTAAGCGCTGAATAAACATGGCATTTTTCTCGCCAGTTTCGAGCCAGCGTGGCACTAAAAAGCAAGATAATTGCTTGTCATCGGTATTAGCGAGCACTAAGAATGCATCACTCATGGGCGCTGAGCAAAACCATTTATGCCCAGTTAAAGCATATAATTGCCCTGCACCACTCTCATTGATGGCGTCGGCTTTGGTGGTGTTAGCTCTAACATCAGAGCCACCTTGTTTTTCGGTCATCGCCATACCTATGGTGACACCCTTTTTTTCGTACCAAGGTTTATTATCTGAATCGTAATGATTTGCCAGTATTTTAGGTAGCCACATAGCTGCTACATTTTTTTGACTGGCTATTGCAGGCACACTGGCAAAGGTCATGGTTAATGGGCAGCCGGAGCCCGGATCAGCATGGTTGTGGAGCACCGCCATCGCTGCTCTTACAACATGACTACCAGCCTTTTTTTGTTGCCAAGGCAATGCGCAGTGCCCTTGCTCTATGGCATGCTGCATCAGCTGATGGTAACTTGGATGATAATCAACTTGGTCTATGCGCTCACCAAAGCGGCTGTGTGTATTTAGTTCTGGCAAGTGTTTATTTGCTAAGAACCCAGCACGCAATAATGTGCCGCCCACTTGCTCTCCAAACGCCGTTAAATGCGCAGTTCCCCATTGCCCTGCAAAACGGTTTTGCCAATACTGAAGCACGCTGTCAGCCTTATAGGCGTTGTAATTTTCAAGCGGTTTAGGTTGATTAAATACCTGATGGGTTTCACTTTGAGAAACAGCCATAGTTGTGTACTCATTTTTATTATTTTCTTTACTATAGCAGGTCAGACCTGTTTGTCGACGCGCTAAAGCTTCGCTAAGTATTTCTTGTTTGCTAAGTACTTTGCTAAACTACTGCGCAATTTAATTGGATGAGATAGTTTATGTCAGCTGAGTTTCCACGTGCCGGTTTCTGGCGCCGTTTTGCCTCTTTAATTTACGATACCTTAGTTGTAATTGCTTTTGCGATGCTGACAACTGTACTCTACTTGCTTGCTATTCAGGGGTTAATTTCATTAGACGTACTTAGCATTGGCAACGCCGAAGATGTATCGGCATTCATTCAAAATTCGCCATTACTGTATGGGATTCGTAGTGCGTTATTGGTAGTAGTGAGTATTAGTTTCTTTAGCTATTTTTGGGCTAAAAGTGGCCAAACTATTGGTATGCGTGCATGGCGTTTGAAGGTGCAAACCCTCGATGGTCGCTTAATTAGTTGGCATCAAGGTGCTATCAGAGCGATTACTGCCCTATTAGGTTTAGGGAATCTAGTGGTGTTGGTTGATTTTAAAAATAAGCGCGCTTTGCAAGATTACATCGCAAAAACAGAAGTTATCACCTTAACCAAAGAAGAAAATAAACGTATTTATCGCTCACTTGATTAAGCAACAAATCAAGCACAAAAAAAGCGTGGCTCAAAACCACGCTTTTTTTGTGTCTTAAAACGAGCATTACACCCTTTTATTCAATAAGTAAGTAGCAAAGCCAATAAATAAAACACTTGGCAATACAGCCCCAACCACAGCAGGAATTTGATACACCATAACCACAGGACCAAAAATCTCATTGGTTAGGTGAAAAGTAATACCTGTGATCACGCCCATAATGATGCGTGCGCCCATTGTCACGGTACGAAGTGGTCCAAATATGAATGATAATGCCACTAATAACATCACGGCTATCGATATAGGCTGCATAATCTTACGCCACAATGCCAATTCATAGGTGCTCGTATCTTGCTCATTCTGTTTCAAATAGCTTAAGTAAGACCATAATCCAGTGAACGATAAAGCCTCAGGTTTTACAGATACAACCCCTAGCTTTTCGGCGGTAAGTTGGGAGCTGTAAAACTCTTCACCTTGTTGCTCGGTAGTGATCTGTTCAGGTGTAATCATTACCTTATTAACATCGCGAAGTAGCCAGCCATCCTTGCGGTTGAGTGCTTCTTCAGCTTTCGTAATTTGTGTTAATTGCAGTGACTTATCAAAATGATACATGTGTACACCGCGAAGTATGCCTTGTTGATCAACATCTTCGATATTTATAAAGTTGTTACCATCTTTTGCCCACACCCCTTGTTTGGCATTAAAAACATCCCCACCATAAATGGCTTGGTTACGGATATCTTTTGCCTTGAGCTGTGCTTCTGGTGCACCCCACTCACCTAGTGCCATCATACAAATAGCCATAAACATAGCGGTTTTCATTACTGAAACAATAATTTGCAGCCGTGACATCCCCGCCGCTTGCATGACTACCAGCTCACTGTTTGAGGCCAGCGCACCAAGTCCCGTCAAGCCACCAATTAGCGCAGCCATCGGAAAGAAGATAACTAAATCGCCTGGCATACTATACAATGTGTAAATGAGGGCTGTTGCAATATCATAGCTACCACGACCAACCGATTTTAACTGCTCAATAAACTTTATTAGGGTGCTAATACCCACCAATACCATTAAGGCAAAACCGGTTGTTTGAATTATGCTGCGACCTAAATACCAGTCGAGTGTTTTCATCATGCGCTTAACTCCCGCTTAGTCACTACTGCTTTTAACCACGCACCGAGCGGACGACCTTTAATAATCAAGAACCCACCAATAAACAAGGCTGATAAATGGATCCACCACAAACCAATTGAAGGCGGAATTTTGCCATCTTCAACAGCAAACTTAGCGGCATTCAGTAATATGAAATACCCTAAATATAAGCTGATTGCAGGCACTAATTTAGCAAATTTACCTTGACGTGGATTTACCACACTTAAAGGCACTGCTAATAAAGTTAATAATGGAATTGAAAGCGGAATAGCTAAACGCCATTGCCACTGCGCAATTGCTTCAGTGGTTTTCATTTTAAACAGATCAAATGTTGGTACAGCTTCTAATTTACGGCGCTGATGCTCAATTTCTTGATCTTGGATTTGCACACTATAGCCATCGAATTCGGTTAAGTTAAGGGCAGCTGTTTCGCCATCGGTTTCGTAACGTTTACCGTCGTTTAAAACAAGTTGTTGCTCACCATTTTCTTGTTCAATCACCACCCCACGCTCAGCATATACTAAACGGGCTAAGTCACCTTTCTCTCGGTCTGGCAACTGGGCAACAAATACTTTGTGAAGCTCTTTGCCGCCATTTTCAATATTATGAATAAACACAACCGCTTTTTCGTTCCCGGTTTGCTGAAAACGTCCGGCACGTAAAGCCGACAAGCCAGCGTCAGCTTTAGCTTGCTCTTTTAATTGATATTCTTGCTCACTGGCCCATGGCGCGATATAGAGTGTAAGCGCCCCTGCTAATACGGCCATAGCAGTGCTTGAAATAAGTGTCACTCGAACCACGTACCACTCACTCACACCACATGCTCTGAAAACTGTCATTTCGCTGTCAGCATAAATGCGACTATATGCCAAGATAATACCCAAGAAGATACTTAAAGGCAGAATAAGTGAAGCAAGTTGAGGTAGTTTTAGTGCAATCATCGAAAGCACAAGCTTAGCAGGAAGCCCCCCTTCAGAGGCGTCTCCTAAAATAACAACAAACTTTTGAGACACGAAAATAGTCATCAAAGTTAAAAATACGGCGACCTGCGACTTTAAGACTTCAGTGGTCAAATAACGAAAAATTAGCAATGCTCGCCCCTGTTAAACATCGAGTTTCACTGGAATAGTAAGGAATTTTGAGTAAACTAGTTATTTTACTCACTTTATTATATGCCATCAAAGTTAAATATCATACCTAGCAAGAACATATAATCTTGCTTAAATGGTACAGATGGCCTCTATTATGTGATATTGATATTCACATTAAGATAAAGTTCAAAAACACATAAATAGAGTCACAGTTTATGTACTAACATTAGTGCTTATAAACTAAAAAATGTAAGAAACAGCTCAAAATGAATTTCTTACCCTTATTTTACGAAGGTATTTAGACTCAACATCAGGAGTAACAATGGAATTTAGCGTAAAAAGTGGTAGTCCAGAAAAACAACGTAGCGCATGTATTGTAGTTGGCGTTTATGAGCCACGTCGTTTATCGCCCATTGGTGAACAGCTAGATAAAATAAGTGACGGTTATATCTCAAACTTACTTCGCCGCGGTGATCTTGAAGGAAAACCTGGTCAAGTATTGTTATTACACCACGTTCCCAATGTACTGAGCGAGCGCGTACTGTTAGTTGGTTGTGGTAAAGAGCGTGAGCTTGATGACAAACAATACAAACAAATCATCTCAAAAACGATTAACACGCTAAACGAAACAGGTTCGATGGAAGCTGTATGCTTTTTAACTGAGCAACATGTTAAAAGTCGTGACACCTACTGGAAAGTCCGCCAAGCAGTCGAAACGACACAAGACTGTTTATACACATTTAATCAGCTTAAAAGCAAAAAGAGCGATCCACGTCGCCCGCTTCGTAAAATTGTTTTCAACGTACCAACACGTCGCGAGCTAACGATTGGCGAAAGTGCAATTGAGCATGGTTTAGCCATCGCTGCGGGTAGCAAGTTATGTAAAGATGTTGCCAATATGCCACCAAACATCTGTAACCCTGCTTACTTAGGTGAGCAAGCAAAGGAGCTTGCAGAAAACTTTGATAACGTAACTGTTGAAATTATTGGCGAAGAAAAAATGGCTGAGCTGGGCATGAATTCATACCTAGCGGTTGGCCGTGGTAGTGCTAATGAGTCAGTAATGTCTGTGATCAACTATCAAGGTGGCGACAAAGATCAAGCGCCAATCGTCTTGGTTGGTAAAGGTTTGACCTTTGACTCAGGCGGTATTTCAATCAAGCCAGGCGAAGCCATGGATGAAATGAAGTACGACATGGGTGGTGCTGCAGGTGTTATTGGTGCTATGCGCGCCTTGGTACAAATGCAGTTACCTATTAATGTGGTTGGTGTACTTGCCGGATGTGAAAATATGCCAGGCTCAAACGCTTATCGCCCGGGTGATATTTTAACAACCATGTCAGGTCAAACTGTTGAAGTGTTAAATACCGATGCAGAAGGCCGGTTAGTATTGTGTGATGCATTAACGTATGTTGAGCGTTTTGAACCAGATACTGTTGTCGACGTAGCGACACTAACTGGTGCGTGTATCATTGCGCTGGGCTCTCATGCTACGGGTTTACTCTCAAACCATAACCCACTTGCTCATGATTTACTTAAAGCGTCTGAGCAAAGTGGTGACCGCGCATGGCAATTGCCACTGTGGGATGACTACCAAGAGCAACTTGAAAGCCCATTTGCTGATTTCACCAACTTAGGTGGCCGTGCAGCAGGTACGATTACTGCAGCGTGCTTCTTGTCTAAATTTACCAAAAAATATAATTGGGCTCATTTAGATATTGCAGGCACAGCGTGGCGTAGTGGCGGTAAAAATAAAGGCGCTACAGGCCGTCCGGTCCCAATGCTGACACAATATTTACTTAACCGTGCAGGCGTAAACGAAGCCAATCACGACTAACAAGCTAAACATAGCTAAATAAGGCGCCAAATGGCGCCTTATTAATTGAAGCAATACGCGTTCTATGTCAAAATCCCTGCTTTGATCTGTGTATCTGTGGGGACGCCCGTCACAATGAGTATGAACGCACAATTTTACGTTCTAAAACAAGATGATAATGCCCAGCAATTAACTGACGCACGTTTCGATCTCGCGGCAAAAATTGCTGCTGATCAGTATCGTCTTGGTCATCGCGTATTTATTTACGCCGATAACACTGACATGGCCCACACAATCGACGACATCATTTGGTCATTTGAACCAGATAGTTTTGTACCACACAACCTACAAGGTGAAGGCCCTAAAGGTGGCGCACCGGTTGAAATTGGTATGACTCCGCCCGTCGGCAACAGAAAAATATTAATCAACTTAGCTGAACACCTGCCGGATTTTATTCGCCGTTTTCAGCAAGTTTTTGACTTTGTACCCATTGAGCCAAACGCTAAGCAAGCCGCCCGTGAGCGGTTTAAAAAGCTTCGCCAACTGGGCGCTCATATTGCAACGCAAGAAATTGACATTTAAGCATTTATTTAAGGTTCTGTGTAATGGATAAAACCTATAATCCGCAAGATATTGAACAGTCTTTATACCAAGACTGGGAAGAAAATGGCTACTTTAAACCGTCTGGCCAAGGTGACGCATACTCAATTATGATCCCGCCACCAAACGTCACGGGTAGCTTACACATGGGCCACGCGTTCCAAGATACCATCATGGATACGCTAACGCGTTTAAAGCGTATGCAAGGCAATAATACATTATGGCAAGTAGGTACTGACCACGCGGGTATCGCAACACAAATGCTTGTTGAGCGTAAGCTTGCTGCTGAAGAAGGTAAAACACGCCACGACCTAGGCCGTGATGCATTTATCGAAAAAATCTGGGAGTGGAAAAATCACTCTGGCGGCACTATCACTAAACAATTACGTCGTTTAGGTGCTTCTGTAGATTGGGACCGTGAACGTTTCACTATGGACGAAGGTCTTTCTGAGGCGGTTAAAGAAGTATTCGTACGTCTTCACAAAGAAGATCTAATCTACCGTGGTAAGCGCCTAGTAAACTGGGACCCTAAACTACACACAGCTATTTCTGATCTTGAAGTTGAGAACAAAGACAAACAAGGTCACATGTGGAACTTACGTTACCCACTTGCTGATGGCGTAACAACACAAGACGGTAAAGACTATATCGTTGTTGCCACAACGCGTCCTGAAACAATGCTAGGTGATTCAGGTGTTGCGGTTAACCCTGACGATGAGCGTTACCAAGATCTGATCGGTAAAGAAATTTTACTACCTATCGTAAACCGTCGTATTCCAATTGTTGCCGATGAGCATGCAGACATGGAAAAAGGCACTGGTTGTGTAAAAATCACCCCTGCCCACGATTTTAACGATAATGAAGTGGGTAAACGTCACCAGCTTCCTATGATCAACATCTTCAATAAAGATGCTGCGATATTAAGCGAAGGCGAAAGCTACACATTCGACGGTAAAGAGCTTGAATTAGATGCGCCAATTCCTGAGCGTCTACATGGCCTTGACCGCTTTGATGCACGTAAAGCGATTGTGAGCGAATTTGAAGAACTTGGCCTACTAGAAAAAATTGAAGATCACAGCTTAACAGTCCCTTACGGTGATCGTTCTGGCGTAGTGATTGAGCCACTTCTTACTGACCAGTGGTACGTGCGCGTAGCACCTCTAGCTGAACCAGCAAAAGAAGCGGTTAAAAATGGCGATATTAAATTTGTACCTCAGCAATACGAGAACATGTACTTCTCGTGGATGAACGACGTACAAGATTGGTGTATTTCACGTCAGCTTTGGTGGGGTCACCGCATCCCTGCTTGGTACGACAACGAAGGTAACGTATATGTTGGTCGTGACGAAGCTGAAGTACGCCGCGATAACAACCTTGCTGATGATGTTGCACTTAAGCAAGACGAAGACGTTTTAGATACTTGGTTCTCATCTGCGCTTTGGACTTTCTCAACGCAAGGCTGGCCTGCAAACACTGATGATTTAAAAACTTTCCACCCGTCTGACGTATTGGTAACAGGTTTCGACATCATCTTCTTCTGGGTTGCTCGTATGATCATGATGACCATGCACTTCATCAAAGATGAAGACGGCAAGCCACAAGTACCATTTAAAACCGTTTACGTAACAGGCCTTATCCGTGATGAAAACGGCGATAAGATGTCTAAATCGAAAGGTAACGTTCTTGATCCTATCGACATGATTGACGGTATCGACCTTGAAAGCCTAGTTGAAAAGCGCACTGGTAACATGATGCAACCACAACTAGCGAAAAAGATTGAGAAAAATACTCGCAAAACATTCGAAAACGGTATCGAAGCACACGGTACAGACGCGCTACGTTTCACCCTTGCAGCAATGGCTTCAACGGGCCGTGATATCAACTGGGATATGAACCGCCTAGAAGGTTACCGTAACTTCTGTAACAAACTATGGAATGCGAGCCGTTACGTATTAATGAATACAGAAGAGCAAGATTGTGGCTTCGCTACAGATGCTGAAAAACAGTACTCACTTGCTGATCGTTGGATTTTAGGCCAATTTGAAGCAACTGTTAAAACCTATACTGAGCATCTAGAAAACTACCGTTTTGACCTAGCAGCAAACACCATTTATGAGTTCACTTGGAACCAATTCTGTGACTGGTACCTAGAACTGACTAAACCAGTATTGTTTAAAGGTAACGAAGCACAGCAACGTGGTACTCGTCATACTTTGATCACGGTATTAGAAAGCCTACTACGCTTAATGCACCCGTTAATGCCTTACATCACAGAAACGATTTGGCAACGTGTTGCACCACTTGCAGGCATTGAAACTGCGGGCACTAGCATCATGGTTCAAGGTTTCCCTGTTTACAATGAAGCAAATGTTGATAGCCAAGCAATGGCTGACCTTGAGTGGGTTAAGCAATTCATTCTTGCTATTCGTAACATCCGTGGCGAAATGGATATCAGCCCAAGTAAGCCATTATCGGTATTGCTTGCTAATGCGTCTGACGAAGACAAGCGCCGCTTAACGGATAACGAAGCATTCTTAGCGTCTCTTGCTAAGCTTGAAGAGTTCACGCTTCTTGATAACAAAGACGATGCACCTGCATGTGCAACATCATATGTTGGCAACCTTGAGATCATGATCCCAATGGCTGGCCTAATCGATGTTGAAGCTGAATTAGCCCGTATCGCGAAGCAGCTTGAAAAAGCAGAAAAAGGCTTAGCACAGGTTCAAAACAAGTTAGCTAACGAGAAGTTCGTAAATAATGCTCCAGAAGCTGTGCTTGCTAAAGAGCATGCTAAACTGGCTGAATTTACAGATGCGAAAGACAAACTATTAGCGCAAAAAGCGAAAATCGAAAGTCTATAACAGCATATATCAAGCGCGATTTATTCGCGCTTACAAAAAAGCCGCGCTATAACATTGTTATAGCGCGGCTTTTTAATGCTCTGTAGCGCAACTTTACGTCGCGCCAGTATTAAAACGTGTAGTTATACTGAGCACCAACTAGTACTGCGTGACCTTTTGATTCATATTCCCATGAAACATTTTGGCCTAAAGAAGCTGCTAGGCTGTCTTTTTCAGAGAAGTTTTGTGTTTTACCACGAAGGATACTTACACCTAAGTCAACATTTGAGTTTTCGCTGAATGCGTAGTTACCACCAAACGAGAACCAGAAACGATCTGTATCAGGGATAGAGATTGATAAGTGTGATTTATCAGCTGGTGATTCGTCGTATGCAATACCTGCACGAAGTAATAATGCATCGCTGTACTGGTAGTCAGTACCGATAGAGTAACGCATTGAATCAGAGAAGTTCTCTTCTTTAGAGAATACAGGCGTTTCAAGGCTTGGTGTATATGCTTCTAATTTTTGGAAGCTGTCCCAACCTGTCCATAAAATGCTGTAGTGTACGCCTAGCTTCTTATCAACTTGATGTGAACCAGAAAACTCAGCAATTGCTGGTAGTGTTAGTTTTAACTCACCAGGTACTACAGTGCCCGCTAAACCGCCAACAGCAGCTGGAAGTTGGTTTGAGTACTCACCTTCAAAATCGATATCTGTTTCGCTGCGGTAGTTAAAACCAAAACGGCTATTCTCATCTAGTTGATACATTACACCAACGTTCCAACCAAAGCCGTAGTCGTCGCCTTCAAGGTGAGCGATTTGCGTGCTAGCTGGTAAACCAAATGGGTTAGTACCTGCATTACGAACAACTTTAGCATCAGCATAAACATAGTTTAAACCAAGACCTAGGCTGAACTGTTCGTTGATTTTATATGAAGCGCTTGCATTCATATTTACAGTAACGATTTCAGTTTCACCTGCAATAGAGCCCGCAGCGTAGTCATCATTAAATTCAGTAGAAAGACCAAAGTTTGAGAAAGCACCAAAGCCTAGTGATACTTTGTCGTTTAATGGCATTGTGAAGTAGCCAGCAGGAATAAATGCAGATGGTGCGATGCTGTCATCATCAATAACATTCTCATCTAAACCATATGCCGCACCTTCTCCATTTAGACTTACGTCTGGAATTACAGCAATGCCTGCAACTGAAATTTGCTTGTCTTTGAATAAAGACATAAGTGCAGGGTTGCGAGCAACAACAGAGGCATCATCAGCTACGGCTGCTTCACCTGCGTATGCACGACCTAACCCTGATACGTTTTGCTCTGCTAATTGGAAGGCTGCAGCAAAGCTGTCAGCAGAAACAACAGCAAGTGATGCTGCAATTAGTGTTTTAGTGAACTTCATAAATCTGTGTCCTCTTGCAAACTTGTGCGTTAGCTAATCCAACATCGAGGGCAACCCATTAGTTAAGCATAAAAGATTAGCACTGTATGTTGGTATTAGATGTTTTATTCTAATGATTACAAACTTTCGAACATTACCTTAATTAAGATCAAAAAACTGTAATTTTTCGTTAGAAATAGGTAAAAAACCCGCATTTTAACAACAAGATAACAACTTATTAAAACTCATCAGATCTCTGGTTACAAACCCTACAAACAACAATAGTTATCATTTGCATTGACATGTATTTGTTGTCCCTTTAGACTTAAATAAAGGTTTTTCAGTTAGGATCGGGCCATGGAAATCGCACTTATTGTTGTTGCGCTGATGTTATGCGGTGTGAGTGTTCATTATTTTTGTAAAGCTAACTACTGTGCGTGTACTAAAGCAGGTGATTGCGATAACCCTGTGAATCACTTTTGGTTAAAAGCGATGTTTAGTGCGGTATTGTCACTCATGTTATGTTGCATCGCCTTGCATGTCGAAAAAGGGACGTTGTTGTGGTTGGTTTTAATGACGAGTTGTTTTAGTGGTGCATTTATATCAGCAAAACGCAGCGCTAGAAAACGCTGCGTTAAGTCTAAACAAGCAGATGCTCTTTTAACAAACGAGCCAAATTAAGCTGATAATCTAGCGGTTTTATACTTGCAACAATCTTAAGATCTTGCTCTTCATTCAAATTAACATCTTTCGCAGTAATGTGGTGCTTGTGTTTCGCGTTATAAAATATTTTAACTTTAGGCTTGATTGGATTTTGATGATTTCCTTCCATTACCAGCGCCAAACGCTCATTGTTTAACTTCACAATCGTGCCAACAGGATGTACACCTAAGCATTTAATAAAGCGTTGCACCAACTCTGAATCAAACATTTGTTTGTTAGCAAGTAAATAGCGCAGTGCCGAAATGGGTTCTTCACCCATTTGGTGAGGTCTGTCCGCCGTCATTGCATCATACACATCAACAATAGCCATAATGCGCGCTGGTCGACTTAACTTTTCTCCGGTGATGCCCCGAGGATAACCGCTGCCATCTAAACGTTCATGATGATTAACTATCATCTCTAACATTAAGGGCGTAATGCCTTTTTCACCTTTCACTAAACCTAAACTTTGTGCCACATGTTTTTTTACTACCTGCATTTCATTATTATTTAATGCGCTTGGCTTAGAAAGAACCCCCTGTGGCATCTTGGCTTGCCCAATATCATGCAGCAATGCACCCATTGCTAATTCTTTAATGGTTTTTTCTTTATAGCCTAAATACTTGGCAAACACACTAACCAAAATGGCGGTGTTGATCATATGTCGCCAATTATAAATATGTTTATCTCTGAGCCGAGTTAAGATAGTCAACGCATTGTGATTACGAAATACCGAGCTGACTATATCAACGGCGATATCATCAAGTACCGACACATTCATTTTTAAACCCGAGGTAATATCAGAGTAAAAGCCTTGCAGTTTTCGACTATGTTGTTCGTAATGCACACTGGCTTTTAGAAACTCTTGTTGAACAGTGATCCCTTGCGGTACTTCGTTAGCCGCAGGCTTTTGTTCTACTTTGGCTTGAGTAGTCTCAGTTTTTGGTTGATATTTTTTAGGAAGTGCAACATCACTTTGGGTGAAGTCGATAAGAAGCTCTTCAACACCTTCAGATATTAAGCGCTGAATAATGGTTTTATCGCGGACCAGGCCACGCGTCTTAATTTTTATGCTATTTACGTGCTCTTGCTGCTTACTGACACTGTCAACAAACATCCCTGGTACTAGTTCGGCAATGGGTAAAGTTATAAGCATAAACGCGCTTGGTGTATAAAAAGATTGAGTTTTTAATTATCACCAATTAATCAAAAATGTCTATATATTATTCTTAGAATACGAAATAGGTATGGGTTAGAAAGTTGAAAAGAGGAAAGTTAAAAAGGGAAAGTTAGAAAGTAGCAACTCGCTAACTTTACTCTTTCCCCTAGAAGCTCACAAACTATTAAGTTTCAATCTGAGAGCTGACAGCTGATAGCTGTTTACTCCTGAAAGTAAGTGCCCCAGCCGTCGTATTCAACATCAGTTTGCTGAGCAAGCGCTTCTAGCTTGTCTACGTCTTCCATAATCGCTTCTACATCAAGTTCACACTCAACAACCACATCAAAGCTCCACACTTTCTCGCCGTCTTCTAGCTCAAGTTCAGCAGGTTCTTCAACATCATAACCTAGTTTAAAAGCGGCTAAAGCTGCTTGCTCTAACTTTTCAAAATTTTCGCTAACAAAGTGGTGTTCCACTTCATAAAGTACTTCAGGATCTGAGCCATCTTCAAGTAATGAAGTTACGATGTCTTCAGTAATTTCGCGCCAATTTTCCATTATTTATTTCTCACTTGAGCATCTAATTCAGTTATTTTAGCAGCCATAACCTGATGAACATGGGATGCATGATCACGAGCAGATACGTTTTTATCAAGATAGATTGGCGCTAACATTTCGAGATAAATTGTACCATTATCCCAGCGATTTAGCTTAATAGTTTTATGCGTTGTACTCATACAAACAGGCACTACTGGCACATCGGCACTCATAGCAGTATGAAAAGCACCAGTTTTAAAAGGCAATAAACCTCGGCCATAGCTACGCGTACCCTCAGGGAACATCCATACCGATAACCCTTTACGCTTAATTTTTTCGGCTGATTTAGAAATTGTACCAGCTGCTTTTGAGCGATTAGCTCGGTCAATTAATATATTGCCTGATAACCAATAAAGCTGGCCAAAAAATGGGATCCACTTAAGGCTTTTTTTACCAAGGCTTACACAGTTCTCAGGCACCATCGCTGGCAAAGTAAATAAATCATAATTATTTTGATGGTTGGCTACATACACTGCAGGACCAATATTTTTAGGATCTTCGTGGTACTTAAGCTCAAGCTTTACACCCAATACTTTAGCAACTTTGCAAAACCACCCAGAGATAATGTGAACGTTATTGGCATGAAACGGCTTCACAATACATAAAAGCAAACCAACAAGGCAGCTAAAAACTATAAATAAAGCCATGAAAATAATGCGAAAAACAGCTAACAAACGAATTCTCCTCGTACTAATCAGCGCGCATTATACCGTGATTAATTGCATTTCCATAGTATTAAGCGAACACATGTAAGCTAAAAATTATTACAAAATCGCTTACCGGCATTACCATTACGGCTATCTGAAATAGCCAATTGGTAACCGTGTTCAGAGTTTTCTCTTGTTCATTTATGAAGCATCTTAAAAGGTGCTAGGCCTATGAATGATAGTATTTTCGATAGCATTATTCCTACTTATGACGCAATTGGTTGAACGTTTATGAAAAACACATCTTTATCTCTAGCTGTACTGTGCGCATTAACGCTAAGTAACTACAGTGTGGCAAATAACACAGATACTCACTACTTTAACCAAAATGCCCTTAATAGTGATACCGAAGGAAACTTTCCTGCAACCGTACTTTTTGCTCAAAATTCAATAACGCCTTCTCTAAATAAGATCGAAGAGGATATTCAACCTCATTTAGTAGCGCAAAGAAAAACCATGCTGATGTTCAAGCCACATCAAGAATTAGCAAATGACTCTCAAATTATCTTAAGTGTGCTTGATAGCAACGATACCCTCGTGTATCAAACGTTTATGCGCTCGCCTGATGCCTTTACTAAACCCTTTGGTTATGATGATAATTCTGTTAACTATTCTGATAACACTTTTTCGAGCATTCTGCCGGCATCAGTTATTCAGCCGAACATTCACTTTGCGTTTGAGCTAGGCGATAAGTCAAGTAAACTAAATAACGTCAAAGTTGGTGCAAGCACAAGTCTTATAATTAATACTATTGATGTAGGCTTGCTTACTCCTTATCGAGACAAGTTCACTTTTCAACACGATGCTGATTTACATCGCCAGTACTTTCAGCAAGTCCCTATTACTAAGCTATCTGTAAATAATTTTGAACCGCTGCATTTAACCGAAGTGATGATGCCTGACGGCCGCCTGTTGACTGATTCAGATCCAAGTAAAGGGGGAATTTACTCTGGTGATATGCGCCATTTAATTGCTAAAAATCTGCTGTCGCATGGTATCAATAATGCTAATTATGGTATCAATGCGTCTGGTATCGGTGGTCCGACAGCACACCCGTATAGTGCAGCACAAGTAACCGCCCATAATGCTATTGGTAAGTATGATAATGGTATCTTTGTTCACGGTTTATCAGGTGGTGCGGGCATGGTGACACTGTATAAATCTGTTGGTAATGAATTTAGTCACGAGTTAGGACATAACTTCGGTTTAGGCCATTACCCTGGCGGCGAACATGGAGTATTGAATCGCCCCGCCGATGAACGTAATTCAACTTGGGGTTGGGATGGCGACTTAGATAAATTTATACCAAACTTTTCACCTAAGTTATCGTATAAAGACCGCTGTTATAAACAGACCTGTATTGCTGCATTTAATGGTCATCAATATGGTACAGGCTCTATGTCTGGTGGTGGGCCAATGTACAGCGAGTACAACAAATACACGCTACATACTCCATACGAGTTGCAACATATACAACGCTTTTTAGAAAACAAAGCACATTTTGATAGCAGCAGCAAAACTGGGTTTAGTAAATGGGATCCGCTGACTCAATCAATGCAACCTTGGAACAATACAGTCTTAGATACCAATACACTGCGCTTGGTTAATCGCACTCCTTATAAGCAAGATGTTCCAATCACAACTATTATCGGTTTTTATGATCCTGAACAACAGCTACAAAGCTTTATTTACCCTGCTCTTCACGGTGCTTCAGGCGCCGTCTATAAAGACAGCTTCTCTTCATCAAGCTGTAAGTTAATTGTCAAAACCCAAAAAGCAGGGAATAAAACCTTCAACCTACCTGCAACACGATTAACAACAGGTAAAATGAATAAGATCCACATCAATCTAGAGGCAACTTCAGTACCAACTAGCGCTTCTGTGTACTGCGACTCAAACCTACTGGTATGGCAAGAGCTAGAACCTGCAAAACAAAACTTACCAGCCTCAGTTATCACTACTCAAGAGAAGCCAAAAGCCTGTATTGTAAACATAGAAACAAACGAAGAGTTTTGTCTTGAAAATGGACAAAAAGCAAGCTACCTCCCAGCTTTTATCAGTAGAAAACCCGTATATGTGAGAGCACCACAAGGTTTACAGGTCATGTTATCTGACTATGGAAACTTATCTTATAACCGCATTGCGACTTTTAATGGCACCGTTGAAAATAACAAACTGAAAAATGTTTTAGCAAAAAATGGACAATATTTAGATTTCTCTAAGCCGCGCTCTATGCGCGTATTTAGCTCTGAGGAGCCTTTAGGTTGCATTGTAAGCTTGCTAGATCAAAGTGAATACTGCTTAAAAGCAAATGAACGCTCAAACTACAGGCTACCTGCTTATATCAATAAACATCCTGTATACATTAAAGCAGCGCCAGGAGTAGCAGTGACTCTTTCTGATTGGCCGAATCTATCTTATCGCCATACAGCTACGTTTACTGAAAATACCAGCCATCAAGATTTGCAAAATGTAAAAGCCGATAACGGTCAATACCTTAACTTTTCTAGGCCGGCTTCAATGAGAGTCGTTGCAAACTAAAGCAACAAAAAGGCCTGCAATTGCAGGCCTTGTATTTTACTCTATTACTTCACTTGGCGACTCATCACTATCATCAGTTTGAGTCATTTCAACCACAGCTTCATCAACCCGCTGTAGACCGCGTGGTAATTTGTTACCTCGTCTACCCCGTTCACCATGATAATGCTCAAGATCAGACGGTTTAAGTGTCAGTTTTCGTTTACCTGCATGCAGGGTTACGCTACTGCCCTCTGGCACCACAGCAAGTACTTTTACAAACTCTTCACGAGCTTGTACTTTCGCACTTGGGATAGAAATAATCTTATTCCCTTTACCTTTACTTAACTTAGGTAAGTCACGCAGTGGGAATAACAACATTCGGCCTTCGTTAGAAATTGCCATACAGTAGTCTGTCGCTACATCAGTCACTCTAATTGGCGCGAGTAATTCACCACCTTTAGGAACACTAACCAGCGCTTTACCGTTTTTGTTCTTACTCACTAAATCTTTAAAGTCGCTAATAAAGCCATAACCTGCATCTGAAGCCATTAACAACACTTGGTTGTCTTCTGCCATCACCACATGCTCAAAGTTGGCACCAGAACTTAGGTTAAAGCGCCCTGTCATTGGTTCACCTTGACTACGAGCAGAAGGTAAACTGTGCGCATCGGTAGCAAAAGCGCGACCACTTGAGTCTAAGAACACTGCTGGCTGATTACTCTTACCTCGCGCCGAGGCTTTATAGCTGTCGCCAGACTTATAACTTAGCCCTTCAACATCTAAATCATGGCCTTTACCAACGCGTGCCCAGCCTTTTTCAGATAGCACAACTGTAACTGACTCAGAAGGAATAAGATCTTTTTCGCTTAGTGCTTTTGCTTCTACACGTTCAACGACTGGTGAGCGGCGATCATCACCGTACATTTCAGCGGCTTCTTGGATTTCTTTTTTCATCAACGTCGACATACGACGCTCAGAACCCAGAATTTGCTCTAACTTGTCACGCTCAAGCGCAAGCTCATCTTGCTCACCTTTAATCTTAAATTCTTCAAGTTTTGCTAAATGACGTAGTTTTAATTCTAAAATCGCTTCGGCTTGAATATCGGTAATACCAAAGCGCTCCATTAATACGGGCTTTGGTTTATCTTCAGTGCGAATAATTTCGATGACTTCGTCGATATTTAAAAAGGCAGTTAATAAACCTTCTAAAATATGCAAGCGTGCTAACACTTTATCTAAGCGGTATTGTAAACGGCGACGAACAGTTTCACGACGGAACGTTAACCACTCAGTTAAGATACTACGTAAGTCTTTAACTTGCGGACGACCATCAAGGCCAAGCATGTTTAAGTTTACGCGGTAGTTCTTTTCTAAATCGGTGGTTGCAAACAGGTGTGCCATTAGTGGCTCAGCCTTGATGCGGTTCGAACGCGGTACAATCACAATACGGGTTGGATTTTCGTGATCTGATTCGTCACGTAAATCGGCAACCATCGGTAACTTTTTAGCGTTCATTTGTGCAGCAATTTGCTCAAGTACTTTTGCACCTGAACACTGATGAGGTAGCGCTGTAATTACAATATCACCGTGCTCTTCAGTGTAAATTGCACGCATCTTGATAGAGCCACGTCCGGTTTGATAAATCTTACGAATATCATCTTTCGGAGTGATTATCTCAGCTTCTGTTGGATAGTCAGGGGCATGCACTAACTCAAGCAGCTCTTCGATTTCAGCTTTTGGTTTATCAAGCAGTAAACAACAGGCACTGGCAACTTCTCGCACGTTGTGTGGTGGAATATCCGTTGCCATACCTACCGCGATACCAGTCACACCATTGAGCAAAATGTGCGGTAAGCGCGCTGGCAATACCATTGGCTCATCCAGTGTGCCATCAAAGTTTGCGGTCCAATCAACAGTACCTTGGCCGAGCTCTTTTAATAAAACTTCAGAGAACTTAGATAAACGCGCTTCGGTATAACGCATCGCCGCAAATGACTTAGGATCGTCCGCGGCACCCCAGTTACCTTGACCGTCCACCAGCGGGTAACGGTAAGAAAACGGCTGAGCCATCAACACCATGGCTTCATAACAAGCACTATCACCATGGGGATGGTATTTACCAAGTACATCACCAACAGTACGCGCAGATTTTTTATACTTAGCTTGCGCCGATAACCCAAGCTCGCTCATTGCATAAATGATACGACGCTGTACAGGCTTTAGACCATCACCCACATGCGGTAAGGCGCGGTCCATAATGACGTACATTGAGTAGTTTAAGTAGGCGTCTTCAGTAAAACGCCCCATTGTTTGTTGTTCTATGCCCTGCATCAGCAAGGTATCAGTATCACTCATTAACGCTTACCTATTTTTTCTTTGCGCTAACACGATAAATCACGTTAGCAAAGTCGTCTGAGATCAATAAGCTGCCATCTGCAAGTTCTGCAAAGGCAACTGGGCGACCAAATGTTTCTTCATTTTGCATGAACCCTGTAACGAACGGAGTGTATTGAGTAATACGACCTTGTTCAACGTTCGCTAACATCACTCTGTAACCCGATTTTTTACTGCGGTTCCAAGAGCCATGCTCAGCAATAAATAGTTGTTCTTTGTATTTCGCAGGGAACTGTTTGCCGTTATAAAAATGAATACCAAGAGGTGCCACGTGCGCACCAAGTGCAAGCGCAGGTGACTTGTAATCAGCAATGCTCTTACCTTGACCAAACTCAGGATCTAAAATGGCGCCTGCATGTACATAAGGGAAACCATAATGTGCCCCTTCTTCACCTTCACCTACACGGTTGATTTCGCAAGGAGGCATATCATCGCCCATCATGTCACGGCCATTATCACTAAACCAAAATGCATTGGTAGTTGGGTGATAATCAAAACCAACTGAGTTACGAACACCTTTGGCGATTGTTTTAATTTCTTTTGTATCTACATCTAACGAAAAGATACGACCATATTTGTCGTCTTCCGCACAAATGTTACATGGCACACCCACAGGCACAATTAGCTCACCGGTTGGCGCAAAGCTAATGAACTTCCAGCCATGATGACGATCGGTTGGGAATTTATCGTAAACGACTTCAAATTTAGGGTCTTTTAGGTTTTTATCGATATCTTTAAAACGGATGATACGCGACACTTCTGCCACATATAAATCACCATCTTTAACAGCTAATCCCGAAGGCATTTCAAGGCCTGTGGCGATAACCATTTTTCTATCAGCAACGCCATCACTATTATGATCTATTAATGCATATACATTGCCCGCTTTTCGTGAACCAGCATACACAATGCCTCTTTTTGACACGGCAATCTGACGCGCATTTTCAACGTCATCAGCAAACAAGCTGATAGTAAATCCATCAGCTACAGTGAGTTTATCAAGAATATCTTTGGCCATTACCGGCGCTGACAACAAGCTCAGCGATAATAATGAGGTCAGTATTTTTTTCATTTTTCTTGCCCTTTCATTCGTTCAACTACCTTAACTAAACTTGTGCGCGGTTACCGTGATCTTCTAACCACTGGCGACGGTCTGATGAACGTTTCTTTGCAAGTAACATATCCATCATCTCCATCGTTTGCTCCTCTTCGTCCAGCGTTAATTGCACTAGACGACGCGTATTTGGATCCATAGTGGTTTCACGTAATTGTAGTGGGTTCATTTCACCCAACCCTTTAAAGCGTTGAACATTGACCTTACCACGTTTCTTCTCGGCCTCAATGCGCGCTAAAATGCCGTTCTTTTCATCTTCATCAAGGGCATAATACACCTCTTTACCAATGTCGATACGGAATAATGGCGGCATTGCTACATACACGTGACCTTCTTTAATAAGTGCAGGGAAATGACGTACGAACAAAGCACACAATAGAGTCGCAATGTGTAATCCATCCGAGTCAGCATCGGCCAAGATACAAATTTTGTTATAACGCAAACCAGATAAATCACTCGAATCTGGGTCTATACCTAGTGCCACAGAGATATCATGTACCTCTTGCGACGCTAAAATCTGACCCGACTCCACTTCCCAGGTATTTAAGATTTTACCGCGCAGCGGCATGATTGCTTGGAATTCACGGTCACGCGCTTGTTTTGCTGAACCACCCGCAGAGTCACCCTCTACTAAAAACAGTTCAGTGCGGTCATTATCTTGCGCGCTACAATCGGTTAATTTACCTGGTAATGCAGGGCCAGAAGTAATGCGCTTACGCACAACTTTTTTGGCGGCACGTAAACGGCGCTGTGCATTTGAGATACATAGCTCAGCTAATAATTCTGCCGTTTCTGTGTGCTCGTTTAGCCATAAGCTAAATGAATCTTTTACTACACCAGAAACAAACGCTGCACATGAACGTGAAGATAGCTTTTCTTTGGTTTGACCAGCGAACTGTGGGTCTTGCATTTTTACCGACAACACATAGCTACAGCGCTCCCAGATATCATCAGGAGTTAGCTTTACGCCACGCGGTAATAGGTTTCTGAATTCACAGAATTCACGCATTGCTTCAAGTAAGCCTTGGCGTAAGCCATTGACGTGTGTACCACCTTGGGCAGTTGGGATTAAGTTTACATAACTTTCAGCGATTGACTCACCGCCTTCAGGTAACCAAACCACAGCCCAATCAGCGCCTTCTGTAGAGCTAGAAAATTCACCTATAAATGGGTCTTTTGGCAGTACTTCAAAACCTTTAACAGCTTCATTTAAGTAATCTTTTAAACCTGTTTCGTAATACCACTCTTGGCTTTCTTTGGTTTGCTTATTGGTAAACTTAATACGCAGGCCTGGGCATAATACTGCTTTGGCTTTTAGCAAATGATTAAGCTTAGTAATAGAGAAGTTAGCTGAGTCAAAATAGCTGGCATCAGGCCAAAAACGCACAGTTGTACCTGTATTACGCTTACCCACAGTACCAATGACGTTAAGGTCTTCAACCTTGTCACCGTTCTCAAAAGCCATACGAAATTGCTGTGCATCACGGCGCACGGTTACTTCAACACGAGTCGATAGCGCATTTACAACCGAAATACCTACCCCGTGTAGACCCCCCGAAAACTGATAGTTTTTATTTGAGAACTTACCACCGGCATGTAGCTTGGTAAAAATAAGTTCCACACCCGGAATACCTTCTTCTGGGTGAATATCAATTGGCATACCACGGCCATCATCAATAACTTCAAGTGAGTTATCTTCATGAAGAATAACATCAATTTTTGTTGCATGACCTGCCATTGCTTCGTCGACACTGTTATCGATAACCTCTTGACCTAAGTGGTTAGGACGAACCGTGTCGGTATACATACCTGGGCGGCGTTTTACGGGCTCTAACCCGTTTAAGACTTCAATTGCTTCGGCGTTATAATTTTGCTGACTCATAGTTTTTATATCTTTTATGCGCTTAGCTATGTTTTACGTGATTTTAAGAAAATCTACAATACTTGCAAAGGTTTGTTCGAAGCCGATAAAACTATGATCGCCTCCAAATTCAACGTGTTGCTTACACTGAGAATAATAGTTAACCGCCTGCTGAAAAGGCAGTACTTCATCGCCCGTTTGCTGTAGCAAATAAAGCAATGAAGGAGTGTCTAATTGCGGCAAATATAAACTGCGCAATGCATCCATGTGACGAGTACCAAGTTCGTAATGACTATCTTGATACGGGTTATAATTTGGCCCTAAATAGTTATCGAGTAACTCAAATGGGCGAACCGCAGGGTTAATCACCACCGCAGGTATCGAATAACGTTGCGACAGATAGGTCGCATAAAAACCGCCTAATGAACTACCTAGTAATACAGTATCATCATTTAGCAATTGTTCTAATTGTATAATTGCATGTAATGGCTCATGGGTTAATCGCGGCACCTGATAATCAACATTGAATTGCGCCATATGTTCACCAAAGCGCACGGCTTTGTAAGACTGTTCAGAACTATTAAAGCCATGAATATAAATTACCCGTTTAGCCATACTACATCCGTGCTTAACTGCAATTTTTGTTGTGCATCAACATTTAAGTTGATGACACGAAATGCGGGGCCTAAATCGTCTTGCTGCCATGCCATCGTGTGCTTGGTAAATTGTATCGAGCTGGCTGGTGTAGCAAACACGCTAAGATCTCGGTAAGTTTGCGTGTATTCATGATGCACATGGCCATGAAACACACCAATACACTGCTCACTATTAACACACATGTTTAAAAACTGTGGGCCATTTTCTAGCATATGTTTATCTAAATAAGCTTGAATTGGCAACGGATTATGATGACAAAACACCACGCTTGGAACTTGCCCTATTGCTTGGCTTAATTCATTCAAATGCGTGTGTGTTACCCAACCTGCTGGCGTCGGACCTTTTGAGTTTGCTAAAAGCAGTTGCCCACCTAAAAACGTAATGCGTTTACTGTTTAAAATTTGCGGGCTTGTAAGCTTTTCATATTCAGCGAGTTCATCATGATTGCCAGGCAACCAAAATACCGGGCAGCTGAGCGCTGAATCTGTAATTAATTTAGCAAAAAGTTGATAAGACTCGCTGCTGTGATCTTGTGTTAAGTCGCCACCAAACACCACACAATCAGCATCTAGCTCAGCAATGGCATGTAAACAGCGCGCAAAATACGCAGCCGTATTCACGTTAAAGTATTCACCCGTTGTGTCTTTTGATAAGTGGCAATCAGTGATATGGGCAACTTTCAGTGCTGTTTTATCAAAATGATAGCGGTCACTAAACCAAGCCATTATTTACATCCCAATTTAAAACTGCTCGGCCATTTTCAACACAGGCAACCAACCAGTCATACAAAAAGGCATTAAGCTGATACTTTTCATCTTTTTGGTGCATACTCGGATTCGGGTACGCGTATGAGGGCTTGATACGTTGATGAAAATCATGATGAATGATTTCAGCCACTTTCGCATCATGATACATACGGACCGTTAGATATAGAGGCTGTAATGAACTCAATTGTCCAGTTTCTTGATTAATAGAGATATCGGTGGTGTATTTAGCCGTATCGTCCACTTTTATCACAAAAGTGCTCTGACCTAACTGAACTTTTCGCTCCTGCCCTACCAAACGCTCACGTGGCAATAATTTTAGTGCACGCGCATAGTTGTGTTCACACAATGTTAAGTACTTGGGTAAACTTTGAATATAGCGCTGTTCGGCAGTGACGTAGGCCAAAATAATCCCCTATTTATTGTTCCAATCAGACAGTATACGTTGCTTATTAAGTGCTAACCACTGTAATGAGATCACAGTTGCAGCGTTATCAATTTCGCCTTGCTCTAAACGTAGCATGGCCTCTTGATATGACATTACATGGGTTTTGATATCTTCATCTTCATTATCTAGACCAAAAAGGCCACCTTGATACCCAGATAAGTCAGTGCGCGCCAAATATAAGTACAAACGCTCAGTCGTACCACCAGGGCTTGAAAGATACGACATCATAAATTCGAGCTCATTAAGTTCAATGCCCGCTTCTTCAAACGCTTCTCGCTTGGCAACCTCTTCGTAGTCAGTACTACCATCAGCCATGCCAGCGATACACTCAAGTAACCAAGGAGACTGCTTTGATGCCATTGCACCAATCCTGATTTGCTCAATAAGCAACACTTGATCAGTAACAGGGTCATAAGGAAGTACAGCTACAGCATGGCCACGCTCTAAAATTTCACGCTTAATCTCCACCGATTTACCACCAGCAAACAGCGCATGATGAAAGCGATACACATTAATTTTAAAAAAACCATCATAAACTCGCTCAATTGGCTTTAACTCTATGTCGTCATGGCTAAATTGTGAGATTGCTGATATTTTCATTCACTATTTCCTGTAAGTATTACGTAAAATTTATCGTCAATTATATTCTGTTACACTTGGACATGTAGATTTACGTAATTTTTTTTTGGTTATTCATTAAAAAAGAGTACCATGTTGGCAGTACGAAATTGTCTAAGGACTGAACAAAAAATGAAAAAAACATTACTCGCTGCGCTGATTGGTTTTTCTAGCGCATTGACTGCAACAGCAAGTAACGCTGAAGACCTACTTCAAGTTTACGAGATCGCAACCGCAAACGATCCTACCGTACTTAAAGCAAAAGCCCAAGCAGATGCGCAAGCCTATGAGAGCGATCGCGCGTTAAGTGCACTATTACCACAAATTGGCTTAAGCCTTGGCTATGAAAAAACTAAGTCGGACCTATACGATGGTAATGATGCTACAGGCTATGCTGGTTATGATTATGACCCTGACGTTTTCAGTCGTGGCCTTAGCTTAAGTCAAACATTGTTCGATTTAGGTGCATGGAACTCACTTGGTATTGCAGAAAAACAAGCATTACAAGCAACTGCACAGTATGACTTTGCACGCCAAGACCTAATCGTTCGTGTTGCTGAAGGTTATTTCAATGTATTAAGCGCCATTGATAACCTTGAGTTCGTACAAGCAGAAAAACGTGCTATCGAACGTCAGTTACAACAAACTAAAGAGCGTTATGCGGTAGGTTTAACTGCGATCACTGACGTTCATGAAGCACAAGCTCAGTTCGATAACTCAGTAGCACAAGAAATTGTGGCTAAAAATAGTGTTGAAACAGCACGTGAGCAACTTCGTGAAATCACGGGTAAATACCACGCTAAGTTAGATGTATTAAATACAGAAACCTTTTCGACGGTTGCACCTAATAAACAATCAACTGACTTTATAAAAATTGCCGAAGACAACAACTTAAACCTGCAAGTGTCTAAAGTAACGGTTGATATTGCAAAAGACCAAATCGATTTAGCAAAAGCAGGTCACTATCCTAAGCTAACTTTGAACGCGTCTTATGGTGACAGCCTGACAGATTTAAACAGTAATTCACATCAACCACGTGAAGACAGTGCAAAAGTGGGTGTTAACTTCAGCTTACCTATTTACTCAGGTGGAGCAACGACAGCAGCAACAGATCAAGCTCGCGCTTACTATGTTGCAGCAAGCGAAGACTTAGAAGCAAGCCTACGTGCAGTGACACGCTCAGTGATCACGTCATATAATCAAGTGGTCTCTGACATCGCAACTTACAAAGCACTTCAACAAGCTGTTGTTTCTGCAGAAAGTGCGCTTAAAGCTACTGAAGCAGGCTTTGAAGTTGGTACACGTACTATCGTTGACGTATTGATCAGCACACAAAACCTGTATAACGCAAAAAGTAACTTAGCGAATGTTCGTTACCGTTATGTTGTTTCTACACTACGCTTGAAACAAGCTGCCGGTACCCTAACTAGCGAAGACCTTATTGCAATTAATCAAGGTTTAAAAGAAATCTAATCATTTCTTCTAATTGAGTCCTTAAATTAAAGCCAGCCTAGCGCTGGCTTTTTGTATTTTTAAAGACATACAGTTAAACTAGCTTTTTTATTTTTAGAGATTTTTTTGTGGTTAGTTCATCTCCGTTTAAAGCGTCTTTTTTAGGCCCACGTTACTGGTTAACTTGGATTGGCGTGTTCTTTTTATATCTTATCTCTTGGTTACCACACAAATTACAACTTGCACTAGGTAAACTACTTGGCCGTTTAGTGCATCGCTTTATGAAACGCCGTCGCCATATCGCTGAGGTCAACATTCGTTTATGTTTTCCTGATATGCCAGAACATGAACAGCGCGAATTAGTTCGTAAAAATATGGAAAACACCGGTATTGCCATGATGGAAACTGGCATGGCTTGGTGGTGGCCCGAGTGGCGTGTAAAAAAAGTATATGGCTCCATTAAGGGCCTAGAATACTTTGAGCAAATCCAGCAATCAGGAAAAGGGGTATTGTTACTTGTACCGCATATTCTGCATTTAGAAATGGCAAGCCGTGTCATGGGTTTAAAACACCAAGGCATTGGTTTTTATCGCCCTCATAATAATCCTTTGATGGAATACTTTACGACGAATGGGCGCTTACGCTCAAACGAATACTTAATTGGCAAGCGAGATGTAAAGGGTTTACTAAAAGCACTTAAAAATAAAAAAGTGTGCTATTACCTTCCTGATCAAGATTATGGCCGTAATCGCTGTGAGTTTGCGCCTTTTTATGCAGTAAAAGAGACAGCAACAACAACAGGGACTTTGCTTTTCGCTAATAGCAAAAACTGCGAAACTGTCAGCCTAACCAGCCGACGTGATGAACAAGGTCGCTACCATTTAGAAGTACTGCCTATTTTGCACGATTTCCCAAGTGGCGATGATCTAAAAGATGTAACACGTGTCAATCAACGAATGGAACAAGCCATAGATAATGCCCCAGAGCAATACATGTGGTTACATCGACGTTTTAAAACGCGCCCTGATAAGAACGCACCTTCTTATTACAAGTAGAGTGACAATTTTTAATTAGTATGTTTTTATTAAGGTAATAAACAACAAGAGTATTAGAAATGTGGTTCTGGGTTAAGCATTTATCATTAGCTTTTATTTTAATTGCTGCTGCAATCTACTTTTTATTCGGTAGCGGTCCGGTATTTGATATGAAAGAAACAAAAAATGCCGCTGCTCAGGGGTTGTCTCGCTTTTATTCTGCGTTACGTAACCAAGTAAACAGCAAAGATAACGAACGTGATAAATACGTTCTCAAGTTACCAACACCTGCAACAAGTTTAGATGTTGCACTATTTGAGCGCGAAAAAGTAGTTGAACCATCGTCACCAAACTGGACCGGCGATATTCAACCGCGCCGCTTTGAAAATGGTAATACGTTAAAAGACGTGCTCTCTGATTATGCCCGTAATGAAGACATTGTACTTTATTGGTATTTAAGTAAAGACTATGTCGTTAAAGATCATTTTCGTGTTGATAGTAATTTTGTTTCAACACTGTATCAGGTTGGCCGTGCCATCAATGACGACTTCGAAAATGAGGTTTATACCTTCTTTTGTTTTAAGCAAAGAGCTGCTGTTATCACTGAGCTCCCCTCTGCTTATGTGCGAGAGAACTGCCGCCGCTTAAAAAGCTAGCTAATATCTAAAACACCTCTTGCCACGCCAGACTTACTAAGTCGATGTGCTGAGTTAACTCAGCACGTGGCGCACAACGACCTTGCTGATCTAAACTCATTACATGATAGCGTGAGCGATAGGTAATATATGCCTCGACCAATTCCTGCTGCATTTGCTCTGTGATACAACCTAAACGTGCAGCATCAGCTAAAATGCGCACGTTATCAGACCAAGTGGTTAGCTCTGGATGCTGCATCGCATTATTCAGCACCAGATATTGAGTGATAAACTCAATATCTGTGATACCACCTCTATCTTGTTTTAAATCAAATAGTTCATCATTCCCTTTCGCTAGGTGAGTGCGCATTTTTTCGCGCATCTCGATGACCTCTTTTTTCAGCTTTTCTGTATCACGTGCTTGGCACAACACATCTTTACGGATCGCAGTAAAGCGCTCGTGTAATGAAACTTGCCCATAAATCATGCGTGAACGGACTAAAGCTTGGTGTTCCCACGTCCATGCTTGAGTTTGCTGGTAGTGATAATAACTTTCTAAATTAATAGCCAGTAAGCCCGATGCCCCTTCGGGACGTAAACGGGTATCAAGTTCATACAAAATGCCAGACGCTGTTCGCGTGTTGAATAAGTGCATTAGTCGCTGCGCGAGCTTTAAATAAAACTGACGTGAATCAATTGATTTATCACCGTCGGTATAACTACTGCCATCGTGATTATGCACAAATACCAGATCAAGATCTGAATCGTAGCCAACTTCAAAGCCACCCGTTTTACCATATGCAATAACTGCAAAGCCCTTTTCTTGATCAGAAGTATTGGCTGGCCGACCAAAGCGCTCAACACAAGCATGCCAGGCAATATTGACAGCTTGCTCTACAATAGCCTCAGCAAGCGCAGTAAGGTGATCGCTAACCTTCATCACACTAAGCACACCGGTTGCATCGGCGGCAGCAATGCGTAACTGATGCGTTTGTTTAAACTGACGAAGTGCTTCCATTTGCAGCTCTAAATCGCCATGCTCTATACGCAAGAAATACTGCCTAATTTCATCTTTGTAAGCAGATAAAGGCGTCGGTTTATAGAGCACCTGAGGATCAATCAGCTCATCGAGTAAGATTGGGTAACGCGAAATATGTTCACCAATCCATTTACTATGACAGCAAAGTGCAACTAGTTGATTTAATGCGCCTGGATTTTCATATAACAGCTCAAGGTAAGCGGTTCGAGAAATAATTTTATTCAGCACTTGGCTTATCATGTTAAATGCTTCGCCACTTGCCTTGGCAACAGTAAGCTGTTTAAGCAACAGTGGCATTAATTTGTCGAGAATATCTCTGCCGCGCGTGCCTATTTTCGCCTTCGTTAAGCGCGCTTTAAAGTCTTCAAGCGCCGCTTGCCAGTCAAGGTTAGGCTCGCACATCAAACTAACATCTGTCATCTCCCACGCGCTAATATACTCACTTTCACAGGGATCTGCGCTCTCACTTTCAAAGCCAATGACTTGCTCAAACTCATTATGCACTTCAGCCATCACCTGCTCGATTGCAGCTAAGCAGTGGCTAAAATCAGCCTTATTAAGTAAATAACAAAGGCGCTGCTGATTAAGCTCATCATCAGGTAGTGTCTGAGTTTGTTTATCAGCAAAAATTTGCAAATACTGCTCTACACGGCGTAATTCTAGGTAGTTCTGTTTTAACAATTGCGCTTCCGTGGATGTCATAACTTGATTATTAACCAGCTCTTTTAGAGCCAACAGTAATGACTGCGTTTGCAAGTTTGCTTCTCGACCACCACGCACCATTTGCAGAGCTTGCACTACAAACTCCACTTCACGAATACCACCTGCACCGAGTTTTATGTTATTGGTTAAACGTTTACGACGTACTTCTTGAGCAATCATATGCTTCATTTTTCTAAGTGACTCAATCACTGAAAAATCAATATAACGCCTGTAAACAAACGGCCTTAACAGTTCGTAAAACTCACTCCAATAGCGATTCTCAGTACCAATTAAACGCCCTTTGAGCATGGCATAGCGTTCCCACTCTCGACCTTGTTCTTGATAATAATCTTCCATAGCATGGAAGCTCATCACCAATGGACCACTTTCGCCAAAAGGCCGCAAACGCATATCTACTCGAAAAACCTGGCCGTTCACTGTTGTCTGGTTAAGCGCCATAATTAACTTTTGCGCTACCTTGGTATAAAAAACTTGAGCTTCAACTGAACGACGACCACCTTGTGTTGCAACATCTCGTGGATAAGAAAAAATGAGATCGATATCCGATGAATAGTTAAGCTCTCTTCCTCCTAACTTTCCCATACCAAGAACCAACATAGGGATGGCATTTCCGTCAGCATCGACTGGAGTGCCGCTTACTTTAGCAACTTGCGCAAAAGCCCATTGATTTGCGCTGTCAATAAGCTGGTTTGCCAGCTCAGAGATATAAGCAATGCTGTCAGCAATTGGGTTTGCACAACACAAATCTAGATACGCAACTTTCAACCAATATTTTTCACGATATAAACGCAATTTTGCCATTGCTGCTGAATCGTCAAGTTCACTTAGGTCACTGTTACTTAATGGCGACTCTACCACGCGGTTAGCACATTCTGTTTCATCAAGTAACCATGTTCTCAAAGCCGGCTGTGATTGTAAGCAGTGCCAAGCAAAATCACTTAATGATAATAACTTAGCGATATTTTCGTCGACATCTTGATCAGGGTATAAGCTAGTAAAGCGGGTTTGGCCTAACTGTTGAACTGACGTTGGAAGCGGATACGAATTACTCATTAAATACTCTCTTTTAACTTGCCAATAACCGTACTAGAATGATTATCAAAGATTTATTTAGCAGGGATCTGCATGTCATATTTATCATTATCTAACACTAGTTTAGTCGCGATTGCTATTAGTTTTGCGGTTATTTGTATCACCATAGTACTGCTGCGTATCCTAACGCAAATAAAGGCAAAACAAGCCCTTAAAGAAGAACTGGCGCAACATGATAATTTTGCTATGGGAATAAGCTTTGCCAGTGAGATCTTAGTTGTCATTGCTACCATTGCTTACATCTTTGATGAAATAAGTCTAAGCGCGGCTCAATCAAACCCTTTGAAAGTATTGATACTCATTTTTTTATTATTTTCTTTCATTAAGATTGGTCATTTAATACACCGAAAATGGATTTTATATCGCTTTAACGAAGAAGCGGCTATTTTAAAACAGAATGTCTGCGCTGCACTGGTTGATTCAGGTATGCTGATAGCTAACTGTATCATTTGTCTTGGTTTATACAATTGGTCGCATACGCAAGGTTTTAGTAGTTTACTTATTGCTACCGTTAGCTTTTTTGTTATACAAGGCATGTTTGCTCTTGATACTAAGATCCGCGAGTACCGCTTTGCAAAAGCCAACCAAGGGGCATCGCTGCAAAGTAACTTTAATTTAGAAAACACATCTATCGGCATACGTTATGCCGGGAAATCGATCGGCCTAGCACTTTCTGGCTACGCTGGTCTTTCCAGTGCATCCTTTATTAGTGGTAAGATGGTAGAAAATTTATTCACTTTAGTATCACATTGTGGTGCTATGTGGGTGTTATTGTATGTTTTGAGCTACATTATTAAATATATTTCCTTACCCAATATTGATACATCTCTGGAAGTTGATCACCAAGATAATATTGGAATTGCGTGTATCGAATTTGCCGTTTTTGGTGCTATAGGCTATTTACTAATTAGTATGTTTTCAATTTGATCAGAAGTGTTTGAATCGTGGGGCTTTATGCCAAATAAAATTAATAATTTTTTATTAGTCGATATCGACAATGAGTTTAGTCGAGCATTCGCTGAGCATTATTTTGCTAAAGCTGAAAGCTCTACACTTGTTGTGGCTGGTGCTAATAGCCGACAAATGGTCAAGCTGATGTTCGATGAACTAATTAAAGATTATTGCTACTGCGATTTTAGCAATGAAATAAGCGTTTCTGAGCTAGCCAGCTATTTGCACGAGCATCACACAATACAGGGAGTACTCATTAATCTAACTGATTACCAACTGGCTGATGATGCACAAAAGTTTATTTATAATTCATTACACAAGATAAGGTACTTAGTTCAACAAGACGAGCAAGGTTTTAGCTTTACCCCCTGCCCTGATGCTGCTCATATTAACCACCTTTCTTGCCAATCTGAGATTGCCGAAACCACCGCTCACGTCTTAAGTGCAAAAGACGACCTTAAATAACAAATAAATAATTGCACCTAAACCGCTGTATACTTACCATATTGCTAAAATTATTGATAAGTGACAGCCATGCGAGTACCTCATATTTACCAACCTTCAGCGATTTCTTTAAACACTCCTGTAGCACTTGATGATGATGCAGCAGGTCATGTTGGCCGAGTGTTACGTATGCAAGTCGGAGATAAAGTATCTATTTTTAATGGCGAAGGCGGTGAATACCTCAGCGAAATCATCGAGGTCAGTAAAAAAACAGTCGTTGTTGAGCCGCAAGAGTTTATCGATCACGACGTTGAATCACCACTTAAAATTCACTTGGGCCAAGGCATCTCTCGTGGCGATAAAATGGATTTCACCATTCAAAAATCGGTGGAGTTAGGTATCACTGAAATTACCCCTATTTTTAGTCAACGCTGTGGTGTAAAACTGAGTGGCGACAGACTGCAGAAAAAACACCAACAATGGCAAAAAATTGCAATTGCTGCAGCTGAGCAATCTGGCCGTAACTTCGTGCCTGTTGTGCATCCACCTATCGATATAAAAGTGTGGTTAGAACAAGCTAGCGAAGCAATTAAACTTACCCTACACCCTCGTGCTGAGCATAGTATTAAAACCATTGAAGTGCCTAGCGAAGGTGTGCGCTTTTTAGTTGGCCCTGAAGGCGGTTTTACTGATGAAGAAATTAACATTGCAAAGCAACAAGCCTTCGTTGATATTCGCTTAGGCCCACGCGTACTTCGAACAGAAACAGCCGCACTGACTGTTTTAAGCGCATTGCAATTACAGTTTGGCGACTTAGCCAATTGAAAATGGTAAAAATACCCATATATCAAAGTTACTAAATACAGTATGGCACTTCGATTCTAAGGCAAAAATATGGCAATTAAGTTAGGCATAATCTCTGATCCAATTAGTGGCTTTAACATAAAAAAAGACACTGGCTTCGCAATGATGATGGAAGCACAAAAACGTGGCTACGAACTTTATTACATGGAAATGGACGACCTGTCACTGCGTCAAGGTCAAGGCTATGCAACAGCTGCCAAAGCCCGTGTATTTGACGATGTAAATCATTGGTACGAATTAGAAGAAAAAGCCACCGTTGCCCTTGCTGATTTAGACGTGATCTTAATGCGTAAAGATCCACCTTTTGATACTGAATATATTTACGCAACCTATATTTTAGAGCGCGCAGAACAAGCTGGCACATTAGTTATTAACAAACCGCAAAGTTTGCGTGATGCAAACGAAAAACTGTTCACCGCTTGGTTTAGTGAACATACACCAGATACATTAGTAACGCGAAGCCAAGCAGATATTCGCGCATTTTTAGCTGAGCATAAAGACATCATACTAAAACCACTTGATGGTATGGGCGGTGCCTCTATCTTTCGTGTTAAAGAAGATGATGCCAATATTGGTGTAATTTGCGAAACATTAACCGAGCATGGTAGCCGCTTTGCAATGGCACAAAACTATATTCCTGAAATCAAACAAGGCGATAAACGTGTCCTTGTCGTTGATGGTGAAGTCATGCCTTACTGCCTAGCACGAATTCCACAAAATGGTGAAACGCGCGGTAATCTAGCAGCAGGTGGCCGTGGTGAAGCTCGCCCTATTAGCGAATCAGATCGCAAAATCGCCGAAGCAGTCGCACCAACGTTAAAAGAAAAAGGCCTTATTTTTGTGGGCTTAGACATCATTGGTGACCGCTTAACTGAAATCAACGTCACTGCGCCGACTTGTGTAAAAGAAATTGAAGCCGCGTACGACATTTCTATCACTGGTAAGTTATTTGATGCCATTGAGAGCAAACTGAGCCATACTTAATCTAAACAACAAAAGGGGCGACCTATGCAGTCATTAGAGAATCATTTCTTAATCGCGATGCCAAGCATGCAAGACCCTTTTTTTAAACGTGCTGTCACTTATATTTGTGAGCACAATCAAGAGGGTGCTATGGGGCTGGTTATTAATCAGCCTATTAATATTACTGTGGGTGAATTACTCGATAAAATCGAGATTGATAACGACAAAAATAAGCAAGCCGCAGGGCTTGCTGTTTATGCTGGCGGCCCCGTAAAAACAGACCGCGGCTTTGTGTTACATTCTCCTAAGCATGGCTATTCATCAAGCCAAAAGCTTAGCAGTGATATTATGATCACCACTTCAAAAGATGTGCTGGCAAGCTTAACCACTAATGAAGCACCTGAACAATTTATTATTACTTTAGGTTATGCAGGTTGGGAGCAGGGTCAACTTGAGCAAGAGCTGCTAGAAAATTCATGGCTTATCATAAAAGCAGATCCAGATATCATCTTCAACACCCCTGTTGAAAAGCGCTGGGAAAAAGCGGTATCCATGTTGGGGTTTGATGTAAGTCAGCTAAGCTCTGAAGCCGGCCATGCCTAACATAAATGAATTATTGAAACTATGACAAAAAGAACATTTAAGCCCGTAGGTGAGCGCACCGTTATGGGCTTTGATTTTGGCACCAAAAGTATTGGTATCGCCATAGGCCAAGAGCTAACCGGCACAGCCTCAAGCCTTCAAGCAGTGAAAGCCAAAGACGGTATTCCTGATTGGCAGCAAATAAAAAAGCAAGTAGATGACTGGCAACCAGATCTAATGGTAGTTGGTTTACCGCTTAATATGGATGGCAGCAATCAAGAAGTCACTTTTAAAGCCAAGAAGTTTGCAAACCGTTTGCATAATCACTTTGCTATCCCGGTTGAAACTCAAGACGAACGACTAACAACCGCAGATGCCAAAGCGCGTTTATTCGAACAAGGTGGTTACCGTAACCTTGGTAAAGGTAACGTTGATAATATGTCTGCGGTGATCATCTTAGAAAGTTTTTTTGAGCAATCTTATGGCGACTAACGCGCTTTGTTAATCACGGTATAGTCGTTTAAATCTGGAATAAAGCCTGCCTCTCGGTAGGCTTTTTCAATAGCGCTGCTATTACGAAGCTGCTGTAAGCCTTTTTGAATTGCTGCAAAGGCGGCTTTTCCGTCTGGATGCTTTTTCGAAATAATAAAGTGACGGCTATCATTTAATTGCAATACCACGTTAGGTACTGCAACCAGTTCAATATTTTCCAAACTGTAACGATTATTGAGACTTGGCATTAAAGGCATCATCATAAAATCAACCCACTGCATCGATACCGTGCGGACTTGCCCAAGCCACTCATCTTCTCTGAGCAGCTCTTTGAGCGGTAGAGCCGATAACGTTTGCCAGTCAGTTTGCCAACGAGGTGTTGAAACCGCAGTTAATTGCTTAAAGTCAGCAAACTGCTTTAATTGCAGTGCTTTTTTATTGTTTGGGGACGTGAATATACCAGCAAAATATTCACCAATACGGATCACGGGATCTGAAATATACACAGACTCAGCAAGCTGCTTTGCATCTACTGACCACACACTATCAAGCTAAGTAATAACTGGCCATCTTCTAAAAGCTTGGTGTTACGGTAATTAGCATTACCTTTGTGATAGCGAAATGATTTATTGAAACCACCTAAGCTCAACGCTTGTTGAGCAATGATCATATCAACTACATCACGGCGGATGTAAGCTCCACTAAAGTCTTTTACTTCAATAGGTTTACGACCATTTAAGAAGCGACTGTAATCGTCATAAACATCATCGCGGATAAAAATAACAACATCTTCAACAACATTACTAGACGCCTCAAAGGCAGTTACCAGCAGTATAAAGGCAGCTATAATTATCCGCGAAAACATTATATATCGCTCTTCTCGTCAAGGCCGTCGATGGTAACACCTTGTAAGAAACCAGCACCTTTTTGCTCATTATTTTGCAATTTGATCATCAAGCGCAAGTCGTTTGGTGAGTCGGCATGATGAAGCGCATCAGCGTAATTAATTCGACGCTGTTTATAAAGCTCAAATAACGCTTGGTCAAAGGTTTGCATGCCCATTTCTTTCGATTTCGCCATGGTTTCTTTGATAGAGCCAATATCACCACGTTTGATAAGCTCAGCCACCATCGGTGAGTTAAGCAGAATTTCGATAGCTGCAACACGGCCCTCACCATCGGCTGTAGGTATCAACTGCTGGGCAACAATGGCACGTAAGTTTAGTGCTAAGTCGTACTTTAATTTATCGTGCTTCTCTTTTGGTACTAAGTGCATGATACGGTCAATGGCTTGGTTGGCGTTGTTGGCGTGCAGTGTTGCTACACACAAATGACCGGTTTCGGCAAAGCTTAGGGCATATTCCATGGTTTCTTGGGAGCGTATCTCACCAATCAAGATAACATCGGGTGCTTGACGCAGTGAACTTTTCAGAGCGGATTCAAAGCTTTCTGTATCTAAACCAACTTCACGTTGGGTGATGATACTTTTACGATGTTCATGAACAAATTCAATCGGGTCTTCAATCGTTAAAATATGACCTCGCTGATTGCGGTTACGATAACCCAGAAGCGCTGCTAATGACGTTGATTTACCGGTACCTGTACCACCCACAAACAATACTAAACCACGCTTTGCCATGATCACATCGGTCAGTGTTGACGGCAGACCAAGCTCATTAACGTCCGGTATTTTCGTCACGATACGACGAATAACCATACCGGCACGATCTCGCTGCCAAAAAGCAGAAACACGGAAACGCCCTTCATCTGTCGCTATAGCAAAATTACACTCTTTAGTGTCATGAAATTCTTGGCGCTGCTTATCGCTCATCGCAGACTCAACTAAAGCCAGAGAGCTTTCATCAGAGAGCTTCTCATCAGTAAGATGTACAAGCTCACCATTGATTTTTGCACTCACTGGTAATTGGCTCGAAACAAATAAGTCAGACGCTTTTTTATCGATCATAACTTGTAAAAAGTGATTTAAAGGTAAAGACATCTTAAGTAACTCCGTTAGCCACCAAATTGAGTTTTATCTTGCGCTTTCGCACGTGCATCATTGGTTGTAATGATACCGAAGTTAACTAAGCTTGCTAAACATTGATCCATCGTTTGCATACCATGCGAAGCACCTGTCTGAATCGATGAGTACATTTGCGCAATCTTGTCTTCACGGATCAAGTTACGAATTGCAGGAATACCGATCATAATCTCATGAGCAGCAACTCGACCACCACCGACTTTTTTAAGTAATGTTTGCGAGATTACGGCACGTAATGATTCAGATAGCATTGATCGCACCATGTCTTTTTCTTCACCTGGGAATACGTCGATGATACGGTCGATAGTTTTTGGTGCAGAGGTAGTATGCAAAGTACCAAACACTAAGTGACCGGTTTCTGCTGCAGTCATCGCGAGGCGAATTGTTTCAAGGTCACGCAGCTCACCAACTAAGATAACATCAGGGTCTTCACGCAACGCACTTCTAAGCGCATTCGAAAAGCTATGCGTATCACGATGAACTTCACGCTGGTTAATCAAGCTCAATTTATTCTCATGTACGAATTCGATTGGATCTTCAATCGTCAAAATATGATGGTGCTTGTTCTGATTGATGTAATCGACCATTGCTGCCAGTGTCGTTGATTTACCGGAGCCGGTAGGCCCTGTCACCAACACGAGACCACGAGGGTTATCTGCAATGGTTTTAAAAATATCCGGTGCACCTAAATCATCTAGAGTCAGTACATCACTAGGGATAGTACGAAACACCGCAGCCGGGCCACGGTTTGAGTTGAATGCATTAACACGAAAACGCGCAAGATTAGGTACTTCGAAAGAAAAATCCACTTCGAGATTTTGTTCGTAGTCCTTACGCTGATTATCGTTCATAATATCGTATACCAGACTATTTACATCTTTTTGTTCTAATGCTGGAATATTAATACGACGTACATCGCCATCAACGCGTATCATAGGTGATACGCCTGATGATAAGTGTAAATCCGAGGCTTTGTGTTGCACACTAAAGGCCAATAATTCGGTAATATCCATTTATGACTCCACAACCAACTGATAATTATATGGTTACAATAGCAGAACGACTTACATCCGCCTATGCCAGAATTGCGCAAGCTGCAAAAAATAATCAACGTAATGAGCAATCAATAAACCTATTGGCTGTCTCAAAAACCAAACCAACCGACGATATCATTGCTGCTTATGAACAGGGCCAACGATTGTTTGGCGAATCTTACGTACAAGAAGCAGTAACAAAAGTGGCTGCCCTTGCTGAATACAAAGATATTGTTTGGCATTTTATTGGCCCTATTCAATCGAATAAAAGTGCACTTGTTGCCAGCCATTTCGACTGGGTACAAAGTGTTGACCGTATAAAAATAGCCAAACGTCTGAACGAACAACGTCCCTCGGATAAATCACCGCTGAATGTATTAATTCAAGTAAATATTAGTTTAGAAGAGGCTAAGTCAGGCTGCCACCCCGACGAGGTAATGACATTGGCAGAATTTATCAGTCAATGTGATAATTTATGTCTCAGAGGTGTGATGGCTATTCCCGCCAAAACGGACGATACGGCGCAACAATTACAATATTTTGAGCAATTAAGCGCTTGCTTTGATAAACTAAAGGCCCAATATCCCCAAGTAGACACCTTGTCGATGGGTATGAGTAATGATGTTGAAGCGGCAATTGCTGCAGGTTCAACCATGGTACGCATTGGCACGGATATATTTGGCCAACGAAATTAAAAGGTGATAACAGACATATGTCAGACAAAAAAATCGCATTTATAGGCACGGGTAACATGAGCTACGCCATTATCGGTGGCATGGTAAAGAACGGTTTTGCAGCTAAAAATATTATTGCAACCAATCGCAACCAAGAAAAATTAGCTAAGGTTGCTGCTGATTTCGGGGTGCAAACTACCGCGGATAACAACGCGGCACTTCGCGATGCAGATGTGATTGTCTTGTCTGTTAAACCACAAATGATGGGTGATCTTTGCCAATCATTCCAAGATTCTAGTGTTGATTTTAGCGACAAGCTATTTATTTCAGTGGCAGCAGGTCTTACCGTAAAACGTTTACGTGAAATGCTAGGTCAAGATGTGAAAATGGTGCGTTGTATGCCAAATACACCATCATTGCTTGGTCGTGGCGTTTCTGGATTATTCGGCGCAGATGAAACCGCTGAAGAACATGAGTTTGTTCAACAGGTATTCGAGTGTACAGGTATTGTTAAATGGGTAGAACACGAGTCTCAAATTAACGATATTATCGCTGTGACAGGCTCATCACCTGCTTACTTTTTCTTATTTATGGAAGCCATTGAAGAAAAAGCAAAAGCCCTTGGTTTTAGTGATGAAGATGCACGCCGCTTAGTACAGCAAACGGCGCTTGGCGCAGCTGAAATGGCACTTTCACAACCAGATATCAGCATAACTCAGTTACGAGCAAATGTTACATCGAAAGGCGGTACAACTCATGAAGCGGTAGAGCACCTTAAATCACAAGGTTTAGTCGCTACAGTTGCTGATGCAATGGACGCCTGTATCGCTCGCGCTCAGGCAATGGAAAAAGAACTTTAAGCTTACTTTTTGAAGGTAAAACTATGCAAGCCATGCAATTTTTAGTTGGGATTGTTTTCGATCTCTTTTTAATGGTGGTCCTTTTACGCTTTTGGTTACAAACGGCAAAAGCGGACTTTTATAATCCAATTAGCCAATTTGTAGTAAAGGCAACATCATTTGCAGTAAATCCTCTTCGTAAAATTATTCCGGGATTGGGTGGCTTTGATATGGCATCGTTAGTCCTTGCATATCTTGTAGCCGTAGCCAAAATTAGTGTGATTTTACTGATGTTTTACGGTACCTGGTCTCCAGCACCAGTATTTGTTTCTGCTTTAATGACTGTAATAAAAGAAGGCTTAAATCTGTTATTTTGGGTCTTAATAATTCGTGCATTATTGAGCTGGGTAAGCCAAGGTTACAACCCTATTGAGGCCGTTTTTCATCAGCTGACTGAACCTATGCTTCGCCCTATTCGTAAAATCATTCCACCACTTGGCGGTCTTGATTTATCGATTTTAGTACTGATCATTGGTCTACAGTTTTTACAAATCTTATTGATGGATTTTATAGGCTAAGTAATAACAACTACATCAAGAGGCCGAAAAGGCCTCTTTTGTTAAGTGAGATATAGCATGAAGCAAGTTATTTATTTTTCTTTGATTTTATTGAGTTTATTTACAACTCTTGCCCAGGCAGATGAACAAGCAGGCGCTCAGTATAAGGTACTTGGCCCTTGGGAAGTTCACTACATTGCATTTCCATCGACCTTTATTCAGCCTAGCATCGCCAAAAACTACGATTTAGACCGCAGCCCTAACAAAGGGATAATCAATATTTCGGTATTAAAAAACAGCGATAAAACAGCGCAGACTGCAACTTTAACAGGCACAGCGCGCAACCTGCTTGGCAATAAAAAGCAGCTTGAATTTAAAGAGGTTGTTGAAGGCGATGCAATTTATTACCTCGCGCAAATCGATTACAGCAACGAAGAAATTTACCGTTTTGATATCGAAATTAATCAAAATGGCAAAGTACAAACGCTGAAGTTTCAGCAAAAATTTTACGTAGATTAATAGACCCTATGAACAACACCTTGGTTTTAGCCACGGGTAATCCTGGCAAAGTAAAAGAGCTGGCAAGTATGCTCAGCCCACTTAATATTAACGTGGTTCCACAAAGTGATTTTCAAGTACCTGACGTACCAGAGACAGGCACCACATTTGTTGAAAACGCCATTATTAAAGCGCGTCATGCGGCAAAGATCACGGGCATGCCTGCGATTGCCGATGACTCAGGTCTAGAAGTAGACGGCCTAAATGGTGCGCCGGGTGTGTACTCTGCACGCTTTGCCGGAGCGGGTGCGAGTGATCAAGATAATATCGACAAGCTATTAAAAGAGCTTGCTGATAACCCTGTTCGTAGTGCGCGTTTTTGGTGTGTTTTAGTATTAATGCGCCACGCCGACGACCCGACACCACTTATTTGTAGTGCCAGTTGGGAAGGCGAAATCACCCATAGCCAAGATGGTCAAGGTGGGTTTGGTTATGATCCGGTGTTTTATGTACCGTCTGAACAATGCACTAGCGCTCAGCTTACTAAAGAGCAAAAAAATGCTCTTAGTCATCGCGGCCAAGCTTTAAAACAACTACTTGCGCAATTGCAGCAAAAAGGCGGCCTGTGAGTTTACCGCCTTTAAGTTTATATGTGCACGTACCTTGGTGCGTGCAAAAGTGCCCATACTGTGACTTTAATAGCCATGGCCAAAAAGGCACAATCCCCGAGAAAGAATACGTTCAGCATCTTATTGATGATCTTAAGGCCGATTTGCACCTAGTACAAGGGCGTAAAATCCACAGTATTTTTATTGGTGGCGGGACTCCAAGCTTATTAACCGGTGACGCTTATACTCGCCTGCTTGGTGAAGTTGACAGGTTAATTGGCCTAAGCGATGACTGTGAAATTACCCTAGAGGCTAACCCAGGTACTGTTGAAACCGGTCGCTTTAAAGAGTATGTTGCCGCTGGTATTAATCGTATTTCGATTGGTGTGCAAAGCATGCAAAACGACAAGCTAAAAGCCCTTGGCCGCATCCATGGTGCAGATGAAGCAAGCTATGCGGCTAAACAGGCGCACCAAGCTGGGCTAAACAGCTTTAACCTCGATTTAATGCATGGCTTACCCGGACAATCTCTTGAAGATGCCTTGGGCGACCTTGAAAAAATCATCGCCCTTAATCCTCCCCATATTTCTTGGTATCAGCTAACAATTGAGCCAAACACTCAGTTTGCGTCTAAGCCACCGACCTTGCCTCATGATGACATCCTTTGGGATATTCAAGAGCAAGGACAAGCCTTACTAGCAGCAGCAGGTTATGAGCAATATGAGATCTCAGGTTACGCAAAGCCCGGTTACCAATGCCGTCATAACCTGAATTATTGGCGATTTGGCGATTATCTCGGTATCGGCTGTGGCGCTCATGGTAAAATTACTGATGAAAATAAAGTCATCACCCGTACGGTAAAAGTTAAACACCCGCGCGGTTATATGGATCTAGCTAAACCGTATTTATATGAGCAATGGCAAGTAACCAAAGACGACTTAGCCTTTGAATTCTTTATGAATCGTTTTCGCTTAGTTGAACCGTGTCCGAAAGCTGATTTACCTTTGCTTACAAGTTTGTCATTGCAAAGTCAGGAACAAGCCTTGACTGAAGCGATTGCAAAAGGCCTACTAATTGATGATAAAGATAACTGGCAGGTAAGCCCTAAAGGCCAACGTTTTTTGAATGACCTGCTAGAATTATTCGTTTAAGAATTATAATTAAATTTCTAACAACTACAAAGGAACGATAATGCGTAAACTGACCTTCATCGCTGCGGCGGTAAGTGTTGCATTACTTGGCGGCTGCCAACAAATGCAAGAGCAACCAACGCCTGCACCAAGTGTACAAAGCCAACCTGTACAAAGTGAAATCGATAAAGCTAATGCCTTCTTCGAAGATACTTTTAACCGTGACGTAATGAAAAGCCCTATTTATCAAACATACATGGGCATCAAAAAAGATTACGACAAATGGGACGATGGCAGTGAAGAGCGCGTTTTAGAAGACTTTGAACAAACTAAAGCTGACCTAGTTGCGCTTAACGCAATTAACCGCGACCTATTAGATGACGCAACAAAAGTAAGTTACGACCTTAAAAAGCAAGATCTTGAAAACGAAATTGCTGATTTCAAATGGCGTCATTACAACTACCCGGTGAACCAAATGTTTGGTGTTCACTCAATGATCCCTGCGTTTTTAATCAACCAACATCAAATTGCCGATGTCTCTGATGCAAAAGCGTATATCTCACGTTTAAATGGTGTTACAACGGTTATTGATCAACTAATCAAAGACCTTGAAGTACGTGCAGATAAAGGCATTATCGCGCCTAAGTTTGTTTTCCCACACGTGATTGATTCAAGCCAAAATATCTTACGCGGCGCACCATTCCACGACGGTGAAGACTCAACATTACTTGCTGACTTTAAACGTAAAGTTAACGCATTAGAGATTGCCGATAGCGAAAAATCAGCACTTATCAGCGATGCTGAAAAAGCCTTAAAAGCAGCAGTAAAACCTTCTTATACTAAGTTAATTAATTTCTTAGCTCAGCTAGAAAAACGCGCTGATGACCGTGATGGTGCTTGGAAATTCCCTGACGGCGAAGCGTTCTACAATAACGCCTTAGCACGTACAACAACCACTGATTTAACTGCGAAAGAAATTCACACAATCGGTTTAGCTGAAGTCGCGCGTATTCACGACGAAATGCGTGCAATCAAAGACAAAGTAGGCTTTGAAGGTGACCTTAAAGCATTCATGCAATTCATGAAAACTGATAAGCAGTTCTACTACCCTAACACGGCAGAAGGTAAACAACGTTACCTTGATGAAGCAACGGCGCTTATCGATAACATGAAATCTCGTTTAGACGAGCTATTCATTGTTAAGCCAAAAGCTGACCTTAAAGTTAAAGCTGTAGAAGCATTCCGTGAAAAAGCAGCAGGTAAAGCGTTCTACCAACAACCTGCGCCAGATGGTTCACGCCCAGGTATTTATTACGCAAACCTTTACGACATGGAAGCAATGCCAACATACCAAATGGAAGCACTTGCATACCACGAAGGTATTCCAGGCCACCACATGCAAATTGCTATCGCGCAAGAGCTTGAGGATGTGCCTAAGTTCCGTAAGTTTGGTGGCTACACAGCGTATGTTGAAGGTTGGGGTTTATACTCTGAGCTAGTACCAAAAGAAATGGGCTTATATGAAGACCCATATTCAGATTTTGGTCGTCTTGCTATGGAACTATGGCGTGCATGTCGACTAGTAGTAGATACAGGTATCCACGCTATGAAGTGGACACGTCAAGAAGGTATCGACTACTACGTAAATAACACACCAAATGCGACGTCTGATGGCGTTAAAATGGTTGAGCGTCACATTGTAATGCCTTCACAAGCAACGGCATACAAAGTGGGCATGCTGAAAATTTTAGAGCTTCGTGAAGGGGCTAAAGAAAAACTTGGCGATAAATTCGATATTCGTGAATTCCACGATGTAGTACTTAAAAATGGTGCAGTACCATTAAATGTACTAGAGAAGTTTGTTGACCAATGGGTTGCTAAGAAACAAGCAGCTTAAGCAATAAAAACTTGAAAAAGGCCGCTCAGCGGCCTTTTTTATTTATTTAAACAAGTAGTTGAGCTATAAATGTATAAATAATAAAAAACGGGTAATTCCATGCAAAGCGCGATAGAGCAACTGAACAGCCGACTTCAACATCATCAGTTAAAAGAACTTATTGCCGATTATCAAAGCTTGTCGGGGGTTTTACAAGCGGCACAGTTACAGCATATCTATCAATTAGCTTGCAGTAGTGAAGTTAAATACCTGTTTTTACAAAATGTTGCTGCGCATTTACTTGAAGCAAGCCCGCTGCCAAGCGAAGCTGTTGCCTTGATTGATGATATTGATAAGCTGAGCTTTTTCACACCTGGCCTTAAGTTTCAAAATGCCTTTTGTGTTACAGACAACCAAGGTAACACCCTACTACATCATTTATTTACGCTGTGTCAGGCAGATAAACTCCCCTTTAACTATTTACGCTCGTTAATGTTATTTGAAAGCAACGAAAGCTTAGGCGTTGCTTTAAAAACATTGAATAAACAGCAGCTCACTCCTATTGGTTGCTTTATAGCGCAAAACAGTACGACTCAAATGCTAGCAAAACATGAGTTCTCCGCATTATTAGCCATGATGGAAGTCGACCAAAGCCACAGCCCTAGCGCAGTCAGTACCTTAATAAACACCCTTAAACAATTTTATGGTGCCAATCAACCAACGAGTGCCGACAGTAAAGTTTTACTGTGTGCGGCCTATTTGCAAGTGCCAACGGCGCAGTTATTAAACGCCCTTAATCAATAACTTCATGAATAAGGATGTTGTTAAAGCGTTTTTATCGCTCAGCAGTTTTACCGCCCTTAACCATGGTAGCCGTATTGTTCTTACCTTGTGCCTTGCAAGGTTATTAAGTAATGATGAGTTTGGCACTTTCGCCGCGTTACTCGCACTTTGTGAAATTCTTTTGTTACCAGCGAGCATGGGCTTTGCATCGTCGTTAATGCGTATTAGCTATCCGCTCTACAAAGCTCAACAACATGATTTACTGCGTGGCTTAAAGCATGTTTATTTAGCTGCATCTTGTTTATTCGGGGTGATTTTTGTTGCAGCTGTGGTGAGCAGCTTTCAGGCCATTTCGCCGCATCAAAGCGCCAAAGAACATGTAATTTATTTACTGTTACTGGTGCCGATTGGCGCCATTATGCAAAGCCAATCTGCTTTTTTAGTGGCTTTAAACAAACCCAAAATAGGCCTGATAACGCAGCAATGTATCTTTGAATTATTAACCGCGGGTTTTTGTTTCTTAGTTTATTTGATACGTGGCGACTTATCTTTAGTCGAGATTTGCATCTTGTTGTTTTGTAGCATGTTGTGTGTAGTCAGTTATCAATATTGGTTAATCAAGAAAATGATCGTCGCAAGTACTGCCCGCTACCAAACCAAGCAATGGTGTAAAGACTCATTGATCATGCTCGCCAGTGGTGCAGGCACTGTATTAGTCGCAAAACTCGATGTATTACTGGTGCATCACTGGTTTGGTGCACAAGGCGTAAGTATCTTCTTTCCTGCGGTGGTGATTGCCGGCTTACTGACTATTTTAGGCAATGCCGCCAACCAATATTTAAAACCCATTTTAATGGCCGATGAGACAACCGCTCAGCAACTTAGTGAGTTAATGAAAGTGCTGTGGCGCTTTAACTTTGCCGCTATCTTGCTACTTGCCCTGCTCGCAAAACCGCTACTTAATTTATATGGTGAAAGCCAATTAGAAGAAGGGTTTTGGATTTTAATGCTGCTGTTACTCGGGCAGTTGTTACTACCAGCAAGAATTTTAGCCAGTAGTATGATCAAGTTAAAAGGGAACCCGCTGATCAACTTGTATGTATTACTGGGTGCAACCAGCATCACGGTTTTGATAGCGATGCTGTTAAAAGATCAGTTTGGCTTATTGGGGGTGGCTGTGGCGTTTAGTGGTGGTTTTATGCTTGGTGCGCTTTGCCGCATGGTTATTGTATGTACACGCATGCGGCTGTCTTTATCTGTGGTATTGGGTTTAGTCAGATAAATAATATTCTACACTGGTAACAACACGCACTTTTTTCAGCTGAGGCGTGTTTGAATCTCTATCAGAAATTGAAAACTGGCCTTGGTGGGCGGTTTTAATTTTACCCAACTTAGACTGAGAGTCTTTAGCAAATTTCATTGCCACTTCACGGGCTTTTTCGGTTGCCTCTTGAATCATATTAGGCTTGATTTCATTTAAGCCATTAAATAAATATTGAATACGCGTTTCGTAATTGTCTTGTACTATCGCAATGCCTTGCTTAGCTAATTGGCTTACTTCGCCTAGCGCATGCTGTACTTTTTCAATATCATTTGAATAAACAATAACATTATTACGGGCAATATAACGAAACTGCTGATTTTCGCCGCCATATTCACGAGCTTGTTTATCAATAATTGATTGGCTGCCGAGGCTTATTTCTTCATCGCTAAAACCATGTAGCTTTAAAAAAGCCACAACCGCATCGCTTTTCTCTTCAACCCGACCAACTAGTTTTTCGAGGTTGTTATCGGCATCAGAAAACTGTAACGGCCAAATAACGGTGTCGGCTGGCACTTCCATTTCCGCTAAACCTTTAACGTGGACGGTGCGCTCCATGCCTTTTACATCAAGGGCTGCACTTTTCAATATAAAACCTAATCCAAGCAAACCAACCGCCAATGCGCACGCTGCAATAACGATATTAAATGGTTGCGTCTTATTCATGCTTTTCTCCTTGATGTAGGTCACTGTTTTTGACTCGAAAAGTAGTTATAAACAGGTTATCTTATGAGTATAACTATTAATACTTTAGAAGCGTGTCGGTTCTAGTTTGGGTGTATTAAACTTAACAGACCCTGAAGTTTTAACAAACAGCGCAAGCAAAGGAAACAGCATGAGCGTTAAACGTATTAGCCAATTTTTTAACCCTAAATCGGTCGCTGTAATTGGCGCCTCTAACTCTCCAAATCGTGCTGGCTTTGTGGTGATGCGCAATCTGCTGCAAGGGGGTTTTAAAGGCCCTATCATGCCTGTTAGTTTAAATCACAGTGCTGTACATGGTGTATTAGCTTATCCAAGTATAGCAGCGTTACCAAAAGTACCCGACCTTGCGGTTATTTGTACTAACAAGAATACCTTAATTAACATCATTAATGAGCTAGGTGAGCTTGGCTGCAAACATGCAGTGGTAATTGCTGCGGGATTAAACGTAGAACAAAAACAAGCACTGAAAGAAGCTGCCCTTGCAGCTAATGTATCTTTGCTTGGGCCAAATTGCTTGGGCTTACTCATTCCTCATATTGGCTTAAATGCCAGTTTTTCACATACAGTTGCAAGCCCTGGAAAGCTCGCCTTTGTATCGCAATCAGCTGCTGTTTGCTCAACCATTCTTGATTGGGCGAAAAACAAAGAGATAGGCTTTTCATATTTTGTGTCTGTGGGTGATTGCCTAGATATCGACTTTGATGAGTTACTCGACTTTTTAGGCCGAGATGCTAAAACCAAGGCCATCTTGTTGTATATCGATAATATTGAAGATATTCGCAGCTTTATTTCTGCAGCGCGAGCCGCTGCGTTTAGTAAACCCGTAATTGCTATTAAAACCGGTAAAACCAGTGCCGGAGCGCTTGCCGCAGAGATCCATACCGGTGGCAAACAAAGCTCAGATGCGGTCTATGATGCGCTATTCCAACGAGCGGGTATGCTAAGAGTAAACGACCTACGAGAGCTTTTTGCTGCTACACAAACGCTAGCAATGCACCCCAAATTACTTAAAGTCGAGCAACTGACTATTTTAACCAATGGCGGCGGCCCAGGTGTCATGGCCGTTGATACGCTATTACAAAGCTCAGGTAAGCTGGCTGAGCTCAGCGACGAGACCAGAGCTGCACTTAATAAGGTTATCCCGCAATCGGAGATGACCTCAAATCCGGTGGATATTTTTGGCGACTCAGCGCCAAGACGCTATCAACAAGCGTTAGAAATCTTATTGCAAGCTAAAGAAGTTAAAAACCTGCTGATCATTCATACCCCATCAGCGCTTGCACCGAGTGAAGACTATGCAGAGATCATTGTCGAAACCTTAGAGAAAATCCCGAAGATGGCTCGCCCTTATGTTATGACTAATTTTATGGGTGAAGATGCCGCGTATGCTGCGCGAAAAGTATGTGCCAATAATGCCATTCCGACCTACCGTACACCTGAAGGTGCAGTTGGTGCCTTTATGCACTTGGTAAGTTATCGCCGTAACCAAAAGCATTTAACGCAAACACCAGAGTCAAACACAGATGATGCAAAAATAAATAAAGACGCAGCTCGGGCTGTAGTGAATGAGTTTTTAGCCGAAGAGCAAAGCTATTTATCAACCCATGAAGCAAGCCAAATTCTCACTCATTATGGTATTGATTGTATTCAAACTGAGGTTGCTTACACGCCAACAGAAGCCAAAGAACAAGCCATAGAGCTAGGTTTTCCGGTAGCGTTGAAACTTATTAGCCCAAGTATTCCTTCTAAATCAGAAGTCGGTGGTGTGGTACTTAATTTAAATGATGCGCAAGAAGTTGAGCAAACAGCCTTTGCCATGCTGCTACGAATCAAAAACACCTACCCTGATGCGCATATTGAAGGCTTTTCATTACAAAAAATGGCGCCGCGAGCAGGTGCTAATGAACTGCGCATCGCTATTAAAACAGAGCCGAACTTTGGCCCGGTGATCTTACTGGGTGAAGCTGGCACCGGACTTGAGTTCGCTCAAGCCGCAGTGGCATTACCACCACTAAATATGAACTTGGCAAAATACCTGATTGCTGCGGCGCACGATAAAGGGGTTCTTAAAGACCGCGTGCTACCAGAAAAAGTCGATAAATACCGTTTATGTGCCCTACTTACTCGTATCTCACAGCTTGTTATCGACCAACCTGATATTACCAGTGTTGAGCTAAATCCTATTTTAGCCAGCAACGGGCAGTTTTTGGTACTTGATGCGACCATTGGCCTTAGCCGTTATAAAGCAAAAGCGAACCGTAAACGCTTGTGCATTCGCCCCTACCCGATTGAATTAGTTAAAGAAGTTACGCTAAAAAACAATACCCAAGCACAGCTAAGGCCTATTAAACCGGAAGATGAGCAAGCACACTTAGAGTTTGATCAATCATTAAGTAAAGAAGACAGATATAAGCGTTTCTTCGGTGAATTACCGCAATTTAATCATGATCAACTCGCAAAAATGACGCAAATCGATTACGACCGAGAAATGGCGTTTATTGTTAGCCAAGAGCAAAATGGTTCAGCCTGCACGTTAGGTGTATCTCGTGTATTGATGGATCCTGACAAGCTCGATGCTGAGTTTGCAATTGTGGTGCGCTCTGATTGCCAAGGTTTAGGGCTTGGTACAATATTAATGAATGCGGCGATTGAGCATTGTAAAAACCAAGGCGTTAAACAAATTGCAGGCATCACTTTGCCGGAAAACACCGGCATGATTGAACTGGCACGAAAGCTCGGGTTTAAGATCACCCGCGACTTTGAAGAAGGCAGCATTAATATGGTGCTAAAACTAAACTAAAACTGGATCATTATTTTGCATCGTTTAAGAAATTACACTGCACGGGTTTTTGAAGGTAATGGCAAATACCGGCGTATAGGACGCGCACTTGACGTGTTTTTGATGTCGATGATTATGGTCAATGTGATTGCGATTGTGTTGGAGTCGGTTGCTCCTTTAGCAAAGCAATATCATCATGAATTTTTAATGATTGAGCTGGTTTCTGTCGGTATCTTCACCTTAGAATATGTGCTCAGGCTTTGGTCTTGTGTAGATAAAAGCGTGCATAAAGAAAGCACGCTGACAAACTCAAAGATTCGCATTCGATATTTCTTTTCGCCGTTGGCGCTGATTGACCTTATCGCAATTTTACCCACCATTCTGATGGTCTTTGTGAGTGTTGATTTACGCTTCTTACGGGTGCTTAGGTTAATGCGTATCTTTAAGCTCACACGCTATTCAAGGGCGATGCAACTACTCTTAAACTCATTCAAAGAAGAAAGTAGTTCACTACTTGCGGCTTTTTTTATTATGGCCGTGGTGCTAATAATTGCCTCATGCGGTATTTATTTAATTGAACACGATGTACAGCCAGATAAGTTTGGCTCCATCCCTGCTGCAATGTGGTGGGCAATGGTGACACTAACAACCGTTGGTTATGGCGATGTCGTGCCTGTGACTCCCCTAGGTCGCTTATTTGGTGGTGCCATTACATTAGTGAGTATGGGCATGGTGGCTATTCCAACCGGTTTGCTAGCTTCAAGCTTTTCTGAGCAGTTACGTAAACGTAGACAAGTATTTACCGATGCAGTACACGAAGCCGTTGAAGATGGGCACTTATCGCCTGTTGAAGAAGAACACTTAGAAAACCTACGTTATAAGCTGGGTTTAAGTCAGCAAGAGGCAAATAAAGCGATTCATAACGAACTTAAAAACCGCAATCGCAACCTGTATTGCCGTCACTGCGGTAAACGCCAAGATTAATAATTAAAGGGATAAAGTCAGTAACTTTATCCCTGAAACTCTTGATGCCAACTCTTATCTAAAAGCGGCCCTATTGCATCACCAGGTACCGGTTTACTAAATAAATAACCTTGAAAATACTCACAGTCTTTTGCCTGTAAAAAACGCAGCTGTTGGATAGTTTCTACGCCCTCTGCGACGCACTCTTTTCCTAAACTTTTTGCCAAGGTTAGAGTTGAGTTGATAATTGCCTCATCACCTTTATCAACACCAATATCATTAACGAAACTTTTATCAATTTTCAGCACATCAACCGGGAAACGCTTTAAATAGGTTAACGAGGCATAACCTGTACCAAAGTCATCCATATAAATACGACAGCCTAGCTGCTTTAATTTCTCCATGCTTTGTTGAGCTTTTTCTGAATCTCGCATCATCACCGACTCGGTAATTTCAAACACGACAGCACTGGCCGGTACTTTTATGGCATTGAGAGTGTGTTCAATGTTGGCAACTAAGTTCACACTTTCAAAATCAAGGGCCGATAAATTAATTGAGATATACAGTTCAGGATGAGTTATGTGCCACTGACGCAACTCAATAAGAGCTCGCGATAACGTTTGCAACATTATTTTGGTGATCAGTCCTGAACTTTCTGCCGCATTAGCAAAATCTTCAGGGCTATATACATCGTTACTAGGCCAGCGAAGTAACACTTCTAAACCAGCGACTTGATGGGTTTTTGCACTGACTATTGGTTGGTAATAATTGCAAAACTCATGCTCTAGGTAAGCTTTACTCAATTGCGATTCAAGATGCAATGTACGCTGAACCTGTAAATTCATCTCTTGTTTATAAAATTGATAACACCCCTCTACATGACGCTTAGCATGATATAAAGCAACGTTTGCCGCTTTTAACAACGCTTTAGTCCCGCTTGCATCATCTGGGTATACGGCCACCCCAACGCTCAGATTAACCTTAACGGCTTGCTGACTTAGCTCTATGTGTTTTTCTACTGAGTCCATCACCTTGGCACACAGTAACAATAACTCATCTATTTGTTTGTAATCTTCAGCTAGAATCACAAACTCATCGCCATCAAATCGCGCAATACTATCTTGAGGTCGAAGCACATTTTTTAACCGCTGAGCTACTCGTTTAATTAATTCATCAGATTCTTCGCGCCCAAGTGAGTCATTAAAGTATTTAAAACGCTTGATATTAACATTCAACAAGGCAACTTTGGTTTTATGATAATCAGCTTGCTCAATCGCGTGATTCACACGGTCATTAAATAATGTTTTATTTGGTAAACCAGTAAGCGCATCATAGTTTGCTAAAATATGTAGTTCACTTTCTGCTAGTTTTTGTGCACTGATGTCAGTAACAATGATCACATAACTATCGAGCTGACGATTGCTGCCTGCTACAGCACTAATTTTAATCAATACTTGTCGTTTCTCACCGTTTGCTACAACCACGACATCTTCGGCGGAATAATGCTCACCCGATTGTAGGTTTTGCATAACTCGTAAGTAATTGATCCGAGCCGATACAGGTAATCCCAGCGTTAAAGAGCGGCTTGAGCGCGGCTCTGCGGGAAAATCAAAGGCATCTTGAAGTGATTTATTTGTGGCGCGAATACGCAGGTTTTTATCTATGATAAATACCCAGTCTCTCGTTTGTTCAAAGGCTGCACCAAAGAGACGAGCATTCTCTTCAAACACTAACTCACGCGTCATATTCGTGTAAGTGCCCGCTACTTTTTCAGGGGCTGTGCCTTGCCATTCGACCACTTTGCCAAAGTCTTTGTACCATCGCCATTGACCATCGGCATGACGTAATCGGTAAGTACAATTAAAGTAACCTTTTTGAGTGGATAAAAACTCCAGCCATTCCAATCGGAAAGTTTGCTTATCATGCGGATGAATTTTTGCTAAATAGTCATCTAAATTAACACTGTCGGTATCATAGCCCAACTCGTTCCTAAGACGAGGTTGATAAATAATAGGGCTTTGTGACGACCAATCCCACACCCCTGAATGACTTCCCTCTAAAGCAAGCTTTAACCGCGCTTCACTTTCTTGGCTTTCTTTATGAGCGGCCAGCAAAATTTTCTGCATGCGATTACGTCTAAATACCCATGCAGCAATAATTAAAACTATCAAAATTAAATACAATACTATGACATGTGGGGCTCGCCATGGTGGGTACTTTACTTCGATATTTAAAATAGCAGGTGGAGTCAGGTCCCCCGTAACTGGATCTTTTGCCCATACCTTAAGATGGTACTTTCCTGCACTTAGTTTTGGAAAAAGAACGCGATTGTTATTGCGCGTATATGTTTTTTGCCCATCACCCAGTTGGTACTCGTAAATGATACGTTCTTGATAATTAAATGCCATCGCCGAAAAAGCCACCTCAAGACCAATATCATCATGCTCAAGGACAACACTGTCGATAGGCTGTTTTAACTCAGCAGGCAAATCGCGAGACATTAGATCAAGGTTAGTAATATTGACATGATCAATCAGCGCTTGCTGGTAGTGGTTATCCATCGGATAAAAATAGGTAAACCCTTTTAAAGTACCATAAACTATCTGCCCAGATTTTAGCTTGGTAAATGCGCCACTATTAAACTCTGTTGAGAACAACCCTTCTGCACCGGTAAACTGCTGAAAATGCAAGTTTTCTGGATTTAATCGCCATAACCCTTTGTGACTACTCATCCAGATCATACCGGCCTCATCGAGCACCATGTCGTAGAGCAATGTACCCAGTTTGTTTTTTTCTAGGTCAATCGTGTAAATATGCTCATAAGTATCAGCATCTAAGCCAATCAAACCGAAATTAGATAACGACAACCACAGTACATTGTTGTTATCTATGATGTACGACATCACATTAACAGCAACATTCTCATGTTGTTCTGGAACTGTATAAATAGTGGTTAGCTCGTATGTATCAGGATCAACTTGATACAAAATGCCGGCATTATAAAATAGTGGCGAATCAGGCTTACTTGTTAAAGCAGGTAAGAATCCATAGGCTAGGAAAGGCTCAAATTCATCAAACTGCCCTGCCAAACGGGTAATTACTTGAGTTTCAATATTATAAACAAACATGCCGTAGTCAGGGTGAACGTAAAATAGCTCCCCAGATGGCATCAATAATACACCGTGAACCCAATCGTTTATTAATTTTTGTTGCTCTGGATCTGCGGTTTTCACCGGGGTCGCTTGGCCTGTTTTTGGATCAAAACTCATGATCCCACGATTACTGTGTAACCACAGCTTATCTTTGTAAGGCATCACCTGATAGATGGTAAACTCTGTGGTGATAAGATCCACTTGGTAATCTTTTAAAAACACCTCGCTTTCGTAGGTATCCAAATTAATGGCTGTTAAACCATTATGGGTAGCAAGCCAAACTCTGTCCTGAAACTCAGTAATTCCCCATATAGAATGATGAGATAACCCATCTCCCTTTATTGAGTTTGCTACTACATTGCTAAAATTATAATTATCATAAGGTAAGTAAAAGGCTCCATCATTTTTAGTCGCCAACCACATACCGCCTGATTTGTCCTCAACTAAATCAATAATACTCGTATCAGCGAGTGTGTATCCGCTATCTTTTAAACGCGTACTTTTTACAAGCTCATTATTCGATGGAGTAAATTCGAATAACCCTTTATCAGTGCCTAAAGTTATTGATGTTTCCTTCGGAGTTATCGTCCAAATATTTAAATCATCAATTAAGGTTTTACTGCTAAAAGCAAGCTCGGGAGAGGCAAACATTTCATCTAAATGACTTATATCAATCTGATACAAGCCCCTAACAGCACCAACCAATAATGTTTGCTCGTCAACAACTGCGAATGACTTTACATAGTTTTGATAAATATGAGTTGGTTCTTGTTGGAGATGGTCAAGTTTTCGATATTTACCTGACGCAATTTCATACACAAACGCCCCATTGCTGGTACCTATAAAAATGAAGCCTTTGTACGGGTACAAATCGCGAATGACACTACTTCTAACTCGATCTGGTATTTCAAAAATTGTTGTTACTTGTTTAGTTTCTAAGTCTAGTTTTGCAAAATCCCAACCACGTCCAAGCCAAAGCGTCTTATCATCAAGAGCGACCATGCTAAACACAGATTCGCTGAAAATCTGTTCTTCGGTAGTTGGTTTTGCAATAAATTGTTGATAACTATCGGTGTTAGGATCGTAACGAAATAAACCCGCTTGCAATGATGCAATCCAAATATAACCCTGGGGATCTTGGTAGATGCGGTCGATAATAGCGTCTTCTAGCTCGCCATTAGGGCCTTTAATATGCACAACTTGATAGCCATCGTAACGGTTTAGGCCACCTTCGGTCGATAGCCATAGGTAACCACTATCATCGATTAGCATAGTATTGACATAGCTTTGCGATAAGCCTTCGCTGGTAGATAAACGCTTTACCTGTGCAAATGCTGGCTGACTAAACAAGCCACAGATAAAAAATACAAACAGCACGATGATGGAAAAGAACTGTGTCATTGACGTTCCAAATTGCTAACTTGGCACTGTGTGTCGTGTACAGTGCATCGCAACTATATTTCGATGCGCATATAACTCAAACAACGATTGCAAAGAATTGGGTAATGTTAACGTACAGTTAAACCCATTTTGTACATAAAAATCAATCAGATTTTGGTATGCAAAAGTAAATATAGGCGCGTTTTGTGCTGTAATTAACGTCGTAAGTAATTGAGAAGCAATCTTTTGACCTCGCCATGCATCATCAACATAAAGTGTTGATAAAAACAAAGACCCCGACTGGTTTTGTATTCGACATGCTGCAATAATCTCTAGACCAGAATAGCAAACCCATACTTGGTCTGCTTTGCAGGCTCGCCCTCGAGCACCATGTTTATCATAAAACTTATTAACTAACGGTGTTTTTATTGGTTCAAGAAGACAAAACTTTAGCGCAGTCATATCAGCTCATAAGTGCAAGATAATGCTCAAACTGCTGTTTCAAAAATGCTTGTTCTGACATTGGGCGACTGTTAATTGTTGTATATACCCCCTCCCGCGTATTTTTACCTCGCTTTATTTGGTAAGCCCAAAAAGAGGCTTCATAGTCCAGTTGTATTTGATACTTTTGCTCTCGTGGCAACTTACATAAATTAAAACTCATATATTCACAACAACTAAAAAATAATAGTGACCAGTATAGCATTTTTTATTGGTCTGTTTAGCCTAATGCCATACGATTAACCTTGATTTTGGTAGCACATACCAGTAAATTAACGGCGGTTTTTTAAACACGCAAGGAATGCACATTGTCAAAATATCTGCTTCTCAGATTTGCGCTAGTCTTATTGCTTTTTTGCCTTCCTGCTAGTGCTAGCTCGAACCTATTAATTTTCAATCGACCAGCGGATACCCCACAAGCACGTTATGTTATTGATTTACTTAAAATGGCCTACAAAGAAATAGGTTATGAAGTACATATCATTGATTTTAATCACCAAAGTGCCCTTATAGCAGCCAATAATGGTATTTTAGATGGTCAACTAGGCCGTATTGCAGATGTAAAAGATGACTACCCAAACCTACTAAAAGTTGATTTCCCGCTTTTTGATTTTAATCTTGTGCTATTAAAAAATTGCCAACACTGTCGCTATAAAGAGTTAAAATCATTAGCAATTCAATCAAGTTATCCTGCTGCCCAAAGTTACATCGATAAACACCCATTCGGCGGAGATGTTATTAAAGTACGAAATATTACCGCACAATTAAATTTACTAACCCAAAAGCGTGTTGAAGGCACTATATTGCTAGATTTTATGCTCAAAACAAAGCACCCAGATTTTAATCAAGCAGCTTTTCATAAAGAAGTTTTAATGCCAATGCAGAGCTTCCATTTCGTTCATAAACGCCATGAGGTACTAATTCCTAAGCTCACTCGCGCCCTTCAGAAATTGCAGGAAGAGGGTAAAGTGCATTTTCTAAAATCCAAATACAACTTAACTGAATTTTAAAAATCAAAACCACCTTGCGAGGGAGAAGACGGTGGGTTTTCTGCTTGTTGTTTTTTTTGTAGGTAACGCTTATATCGCTGTTGGCACAAGCTAATTACTTTACGCTTTTCGGCATTAGTAAACTTATTCCAATAGAAGCGTTCATCCCTGCTTCGATAACAGCCTTTACAATACCCTCGATTGTTAACCTGACAAATCCCTTTGCAAGGGCTTGGAATCTCAAAGATTTCAATTTGTTGCATCATATTTGCCAGTGACGAGTTCATAACTAAAGTATAGCCTGAAAAATAACCATAAAAAAAGCCACTTTATAAAAGTGGCTTTCTAACGCTATTTTTAGCCGCTAAAAATTTAGGCTAATTCACTGTTTGTCAGTTCTGCTTTACGATGAAAAGGCTTCGCATACATTGCAAGAACTAGCGGCTTTAATTCATCGGGTACTTTTGCCAAGCGAGCATTAAATGCCTCTGCATCTTTTTTATCGACAACGGCTTCTTTACAGCCACCAGCAATATAGTTACCAGGGTGTAGAAAGAATGAATCAACGATTTGCTGATCAATAGTTTTTGCAAGCTCTTCAGGTGACTCACAGCCTGACTCAATTGGCTCACCAAAGGCTAAATGCACATGTCCTTTAGCTGTACTAAAGCCTTCAACAATGCTGGCAATATCTTCGCCTTGTTGTTTAACATACTGACCATGTTGCTGCTTATGATAAAGCTCTTTTGCTTTAGCTATCGCACACGGCTCGTATTGATAAGAGATAGACACAGGCACAATTTTTAGTTCGCGCACGTATTCAGCAAACTCTTTCTTCTGCTTACGACCTTGTAACTGCAACATCTTAAGTAGAGCTGGATCTGTTTGGTCAAAACCATCTTTTGCTCGGCCTTCTTTTTGGGCTATCCAAATTGAGTGACCTTCAGCTAGGGAGTCATAAATATAAGCAGAAAGCTGCGACAAAGCTTTTAGCATCTCTTTAGGTGCTTTCGCTGAACGCTTCACAATAAAGCTTTTGTTTAAGCGCATTAACTCAGTGATATAAGGAATTTGCAGTAAGTTATCACCAATTGCGATGCGAACAGTCGGCATATTGTGTTTAAACAACCCCCAATTCACCAATGCAGGGTCAAGCACGATATCTCGGTGATTCGAGATAAATAAATAGGCTTGTTTAGGATCTAGCTTATCTATGCCAGAAAATGTCACTTCAGAAGTAGTACGGGTGATTAACTTATTTAAATAATCTGCCACTTCATGCTGTACTTGCTCAACCGATGAGGTATTACCCCACTTTTTACGCAGCTGGCTGCGCACTAATGGGCGAGTAATAAATGGAAAATAGGATAAAAAGCGCGGTAGATTATATTTGGCAATTACATCCACAAAAGCATTATCAGCAATTAAACGTGCTACTGAATCAGCGACTTCATCATCATTGTAAGGTCTTATGTCGGCGTATTTATCCACACTTTCACTCATTAAAAACTACTTAAGTTAAAAAACGGCACGCACAGCGCACCGTTTAAATATTTGGCGGATTATAACTCAGGCAATTTTAAATGCGAACCGAGACGCGATAGTTAACCAAGTTATTTGCCAAATGTTAGTAAAATATATTTTTATAACAAGTAATTATGCAATGCTCTTACCAGTTTGCGAGGACTTTTTCAGAACCATTTTTAACACTAATCTAAGCATTAAAGTAGCCAATACAATGCCCGATATAAAGCTTAACCAATGCGGTAAAACTTCATGCTCTTCGCCTATCATCGGTGCCACCACAAAACCATATTGCGTCACTAAATAATCAGTTAAAAAGCCAAATGCCAACGCTGTAGCAATCACACCTATTAAGTAAGCAACCACTGCACGCTTACCTAGTTCTTTACCCACAACACCTAAGGTTGCAATATTTGTAGCAGGGCCTGCCAACATAAAAACTAAGACTGCACCAGGCGATACACCACTGAGTAATAGTCCAGCAGCTATCGGTGTTGAGGCTGTTGCGCAAATATACATAGGAATACTAATTAAAATAACCACAAGCATCGCAAGTATGCCACTGCCCCATTGGCTTAAATAAGATTCTGGCACATAGGTTTGTACTAAAGCGGCAAAGAATAAACCAATCATTAACCAAATCATGGTGTCTTCAAGTAACTTGTTACAACTAAAACTCACCGCTCGTTTCAGTTTACCAAAGCGGCTTTCAACTGCTTTAGTTGGCTGCCCACTGCTACAACAGCTTTTCTGCGAAGGTGCAGCTTGTTCAGTTGCGCAACTCTGTTGCGGCTCTGGAGTAGCTTGTGAACCTTTATTACTACAACAACTTGTTGTTTTAACAGCCTCATGTTCTTTAGTTGTTTGCTTGCTGCAACAACTTTGTGCGGGCTTAGCAGACGTCTCTTTACTGCAACAACTCGATGTGGTCAAAGGCTCAGGCTGTTTACTGCTGCAACAAGATGTTGTTTTAGTGTTCTCTTTATTTGCTGTTGTGCCTTGCTGTTGATGAAGCTCACTGTCTTTACCCACTAATACACCCGCCACAATGGCACTACACACGGCCGCAATAGGACGTATCACCGCCATAAATGGGCCTAGTAACACATAAGATACCGAGACCGAATCGACTCCCGTTTCAGGGGTTGAAACTAAAAATGCGGTGGTGGCACTTTTTGACGCCCCCGCCCTTCTTAAACCAATGGCCGCAGGGATCACACCACATGAGCACAATGGCATAGGAGCACCAATAAAAGCTGCTTTAACTGTGGTCCATAGCCCTTCTTTTCCTAAATGACGGTTAAGAAAGTTGGCAGGCAAATACACATTTAACAGGCCAGCTATGAATAAGCCCAGCATTAACCAAGGCGCCGAGAGTAAAAACAGATGCCAAAAATTACTGAGTAAGTCCATCGATATCCTCCAGCGTCGTTAGTATTGAACAGTTTTCAGCGGGTTCTTCACCACCACAACATTTATCAGCCAATAATGAAAGTGAGTCATAAAAGCGGGTAAGCTCTGCAATTCTTTGTGCAACGAGATCGCGCTTTTGTAACGTCATCTCTTTAACTTCATGGCAAGAGTGCTGATCTTTATGAAACTTAATTTGCAGCAACTCTTTGATCTCAGCCAAACTAAAGCCAACATTCTTTGCTCTGAGAATAAACGCCATTTGCTTATAGTCATCCTCAGAATAAAAACGATATCCCACGTCTGAACGCGAACTTGGCGTTAACAAACCATGCTTTTCGTAGTACCTTAGGGTATCTGTTGAAACACCCAACTGGCGGGAAAACTCACCTATTTTCATCACCGTCTCCATTGTGAAGCGTTTATTTATTATGCTCACTATAAACCTTGGAGTACACCCCAAGGTCAAGCAATAAATTAAAAAAGGAAAGCACATGAATATTACTGTCCTTGATGCAGCAACATTAGCCAACACTTCGTTAGATGCCTTAGCACAGCTAGGTAAATTAACTTGTTACGATCTAACTTCCCAAGAGCAAGTTGTTGAGCGCTGCCAAGATGCTGATGTAATTATCAGTAATAAAGTGGTGATTGATCAGCTCGCTATGAGCCAGTTAACTAATTTGAAATTAATATGCGTTGCAGCAACAGGCACTAATAATATCGATTTAGAGGCAGCAAAAGAGCATAACATTGCAGTGACAAATGTGGCGGGCTATTCAACACCGAGCGTGGTGCAGCATACCTTTACCTTAATCACTAACTTATTGGGTAATACTCATAGATACATTAATGATTGCCAGCAAGGTTTATGGCAACAAAGCCCAATGTTTTGTCGCTTAGATTACAGCTTTAATGAAATTGCCGGCAAAACATTGGCAATTGTTGGTTATGGGTCATTAGGTAAAGCTGTGGCTGATGTAGCGCGTGCCTTTGGTGCCAATGTCATTATCAGTGAGCGAAAAGGTCATACGCCTCGTGAAGGTCGTGTTAGTTTTAATGATGCCCTAAGCAAAGCCGATATTATTAGTGTTCATTGCCCGCTAACGGATGAAACACGCAACCAAATAGCCGCGGCAGAATTAAGCATGATGAAATCGTCAGCTATTATTATTAATACCGCTCGTGGTGGGATTATCAATGAAGCCGATTTAGCTGACGCTTTAGCTAATAATGTCATTGCTGGCGCAGGTGTAGATGTACTTAGTAAAGAACCCGCAGAGCAAGCAAACCCGCTGGCACTATACAAAGGCGCAAACTTATTACTCACACCACACATCGCATGGGCAAGCCAAGAATCAATCGCTCGCTTAGTTAACGAAATAGCTTTAAATATCCAAGCATTTAACCAAGGCGAACCACGGAATAGATTAGTCTAAAATACAACAAATTAGTCAAACAGACTAATCTACGTGTTTATTTAGCCTATAACGCATGTAAGTTAACAGGCAAAACATTGATTTAAAAAGACTTTTAAAGTTGGCAAGCTGATTGCTATCTAACAATCACTTAAACTCGAATTTCTAGGAAAAAAAAATGAAAAAAGCTCTTCTAATCGCTGCACTATCTGCTCCATTCTTAACAGGTTGCGTTATTGCAGTTTCAGATGGCGAAGCCGATACACATTGGGCAGGTAGTTCTTCATCAAGCTGGGAGAAGCAACATAAAAATAATCGTGAAATTATTTCTAACCTTGCACTCGATACCAGTTATCAAACAGTATTAAACAAACTTCATACACCTAACTTTACCGAGCTGCTAAAACAAGGTGATGATGTATATCAAGTGCTATTTTATGTTACGCATAGCATTCATTCAGATGGCAAGATGACAAAAGATGAGTGCACACCTTTAGTATTTAAAAATGATAAGTTAATCGGCGTGGGCGATACAATTTATCAATCGCTAAGTAACGGCTAATTAGCAAGCTAAAGTTAAGAGTAGGCTTTGCCTACTCTGATTCATTTACCGCAACCATCCTTGAAACAACTTTATCGCGTCCAGTATCTTTAGCTTGATACAAACCTAAATCAGCCTCTTCTAATAAAGTTTGCTCTGCGTATACTTGCCCGGTTTCAGTGGTGGCAATACCAATACTAATCGTAATGTGATCAGCATTTAAAGACGCTTTATGAGGGATATTTAGTTTATTCACTGCATCGCGTAGTTTGTTAGCAAATGCAATAGCTTCTTTTGCAGAAGTGTTTGGCAGTACCGCAGCAAATTCTTCACCACCATAACGTGCTACAAAGTCACTGCCGCGCTCACATGCCCCCACAAGCGCGTGAGCAATTTTTTTCAAACAATCATCCCCGGCTCTATGTCCATAACAATCGTTGTAGCGTTTAAAGTGATCAACGTCCATTAACAGCACAGATAACGGTGTACAGTCTCGACGACTTCGACGCCATTCACGAGCTAAATTCTCATCTAAATAACGCCTGTTAGGTATTTCCGTCAACCCATCAATCGAAGCAAGCATTTCAAGAAGGTCATTTTTTTGCTTAATTAATAACTGATTGCGTACCCTTGCACGAACTATCGCAGCACTAAAAGGTTTAGTGATGTAGTCCATTGCACCTAATTCAAGGCCCTTTGCTTCATCATCATGGCTGTTATTCGCGGAAATAAAGATAACGGGTAACATGCTGGTTGTGGCATTTTCTTTTAACTTGCCAAGTACCTCGTAACCATCAATGCCGGGCATCACTATATCTAAAATCAACAAGTCGACAGCTTGAGTTTTCAAAAACGTCAGTGCTTTTTCACCACTTTCAACACAAAAAACATCGTAGTCTTGCTGCAACGTTTTCTCTAATACCAAGCGATTTAACGGATCATCATCAACAATCAGTACCTTGGCTCTTTTCAACATGTGTAGATCCTTGTTCGATGATAAATGCAATCACTTGCTGTAATTGGCATTGCAATTCATCATTTAATTGTTCGGGCAGTTCACCAGTTTTCTTCAGCTTAACTTCACATTCCTGAGCGCACGCTGACAAACGTTTAAAACCGAGGTTTCCAGCTGACCCTTTAAGATTATGCACCACACGTATCAGCTCTTGCGCAGTGTTTACTTTAGATATGAGTAATAACTGCTCTTGTGCCATAATCGCAAACTTTGACAACATAGTTAATACTAACTTAGTGCTGTTTCCAAATTGGGATAGAATAAAGTCTTGATCGAAAAAGGATTCTTTTTTATGTTCCAATTCATTCATGGCTAAAAATAATTTGCTCGCAACAATTGGCTTGGTTAGGTGCTTATTCATACCAGCTGCAACTGATTGCTCTATGTCAGCAGGTTCACTGTGTGCCGTTAATGCATAGATTGGTATTTGTTGTTTACTAAATGTCTGACGAATAATGCGCGTTGCTTGGCAACCATCCATTTCTGGCATTTGAATATCCATAAAAATCAGATCAGGATGCAATGACTTTGCAAGCTTTATCGCTTTTTCACCACTGTCTGCACAAACAACATTAACATCAGCTTGCTCTAGAATACTTTTAATTATGTTTAAATTGAGTGGGTTATCGTCTACAGCAAGTACGAGTAAGCCTGATAAATCCATTTTAGAGGGTAACGACACCACAGACTTTTTGGCCGACTCTGTGGTTTTATCAAACTGTAAGCAAAAGTAAAACTCACTGCCTTTGCCTTTTTCACTCTCAAGCTTGATTTCACCTCCCATCAAGGCAACCTCATACTTCACAATGGCAAGACCAAGTCCTACGCCTTGATGTGAACGAGTAAGAGATTCATCGCCCTGTGTAAACGCATCAAATAAACGACTTTGATCTTCTTGGCTTATCCCTATACCAGTATCTTTGACGGTAAAACAAATAAGTTGCTGCTCTGTTGATTGTTCAATGAGCTTCATACACAAGGTGACACTGCCTTGCTCTGTAAACTTAGCGGCGTTTGTCAGTAAATTTCCTAACACTTGTTGCAAACATATTTGGTCGCCAATTAAGCTGTCATTGATATCATCATCACATTCAATATTAAAAGTTAAGCCTTTTTTTCTGCACAGTGGTGCGATCAAGCCTTGGCAATACTCAATTAAATTAGAGACACTAAATGGCGCATTACTTAATTGCATTTGCGAGTTTTCTGCTCGAGCAAAGTCAAGCATGCGATTAAGTAAAGTAAGTAAACTATTTGCCGCAGATTTAGCTTGTTCTGCATGAGTACGCTGCTCAGCTGATAAGCCTTGTAAAGCAATTACATCAATCAGGCCTAACACTGCATTCAACGGCGTACGAATTTCATGACTTAAGTTTGCAATAAATCGGCTTTTTGCCAATGTTGCTCGCTCAGCATCGTCTTTTGCTTGCACAAGCGCTGTAACATCTTGCACATGCACAACATAGTAGTCGGGTGTTTGCTCGCCATTAAACACTAATGAAACACTAATTTGTAGCCATCGCTTTTGCTCTTGTTGTGGCAGGCTAAAGTGATAGACATTCTTCTTCTCGTTGAGTAAATCTAGTAACGTCTCTTTTAATGTATTAAATGATTGCTCAGCAAATAGGTCTTCCAATGTATAGTGACTAGGTGATTTATTACCTAAATCAATTGAAAAAATCTTCCTTGCCGCTTTATTTACTTGTAAAACCTGATAATCAAGTGACACTAACAGCACGCCATTGGCAGCATACTCCATTGCACTTCGTAATTTAGCTTCTGAACTTTGCAACGCATTGAGCGCTTCATACTGTTTGGTAATATCACGACCAATCGCCATAGTCCCCAAAAACTGCTGATGCTCGTTATAAAAAGGCACTATGCTCAAATCATAGATTTTATCTTGTGTTGATAAACGTTTTTGATAAACCTGTCTGTCTTTGAGCACTTTCTTTTCAAGCTCGTTGATTTCGCCATTATCATCACTGATATCACATAATTGCTGACCCACTAACTTTTCTTGTGGCAAGCCTATGTAGCGTTCATATGCTTTATTACACCCCAAAAATGAGCCATCAATATTCTTAAAATAAATAATATCCGGAACATTGTTGAGCATGGTGTTTAATAACGCTAATTGACGCTCTTTAGCATCAATACTTCTTCTAAGCTGTTGCGACTTTACTTGTACTTGAGAATCTAAAGTTTTATTGGCTTCTTGTAAGGACTGTACTAACTCTTCATTGCGTCGAAAGATCTGCTTAACACGACTAAACCAAGGCTGCCAGTTAGCAGGAATTTTGTAACTTACAAGCGCTTGCTTGCCCTCATCATGCTGCTCTAAATAATTCATCAAATGCGTCATGGGTTTTACAAAAATACGTTGGCTTAACCAAAACACGGCACTAAACATCATTACTAAAAAGACGCTTAAAAACATAAACTCTAAAAAAATGTCATAGCCAATAGGCTTACTCAATGCCCTAAGTGATTCGTGAAAACGCGTATGAATAGGTAAGTTGGTAGTATCTTGTACAAAATGACTTTGATAGCGCGAGCCTGAACTTTCAACGATATCTGGCCAATATCCTGTCGCATTAATGGCGCTCTTTAATATCTCTTTAGAGCTAGCAATCACTTGGTTGTCTTGATTAATAAAGATAAACTCACCATCACTAGGTGCTATCTTCTTAAGCCACAATGAAATAGCCTCTAGGTCATAGATCAAAACGATATAATCTTGACTATCAGCAGCTCTTTGTTTACCAATCGCAAAATAGGCATGACCGTTTATGGTCAAAACAGAGCTTGAAGCAAGCCGCTCTTCATTCAGTTGCAATGGACGAAACTTGTTATCTAAAACACTCGTAAGCAACTCACTTTTCGTTGTATTACGTCGTTTAATAAAAACAAAACCCTGCTGGTTTACATAGGCAACTGCTTCAAGTGATTGAATTAAAGAAAGTGCGGTATTGAACGATGGACCTAAGGCTATAACTTGTCGCCATTGATTAACTGCAAATTGCGTTGAAGCAAATCGACCTTGCCCCACAACTTCTCCGATCCCCTCACCTACCAATTGGTAATAATAATGGTCAAACTGATTAACATTGCGCGCCAAGCTAGGCGCATAATCATAAGAAAGTGGCTGCTCGTAGAGCTTGAACATAGTATCTATTAAGCCATTGGCAGCATTCATTGCATGGCTAAGCTGTGCAGAGATATTATTAAAACCGTTTTGCCTGCTTTCAATAGCACGTTCGAGCTTTAAATTATAAAGATGCAAACACAAAAAAAACGCCACCATCAGTGGCACAATAAGTGCCACTGATAAAGAGCGATAATAATGCTTTAATGGTAAAAAATTCACTGGTTATAAGTACCTTACCTCGTTAACGGTTAGGTTAACGAGGCATAGAAGTACTAGCAAGTTATAAATTTTCTTCAGCGAAGCTGGCTAAACGGCTGCGTACGACGCCATTTAAGTTAACAGTGGCGCTGCCTTCAAAATCTTTAAAGCGTTCAACAATATAGGTAAGCCCTGAAGTTACGGGGGTTAAGTAGTTGCTATCTATTTGCGCCAAGTTACCTGAGCAAATTAGTTTCGTGCCTTCACCGCAGCGGGTAATAATGGTTTTAAGCTGTGATGCCGTTAAGTTTTGACTCTCATCCAAAATCACCCCCGAATTGATATAATACTATCATACCCTTAATAAACTTGAACAAAAAAGTTTTTACACACATACTCTAGCTAAGAATCAAAGGTGAACGAAAATGATACTTCGAAATACAACAAAAACTAAAATAATTAAAACATCAGTCAACTTTGGAAAAGGAATGTCTTTTCACCTCGATAAATCAGGGCAACCTATTAAGACTGAAAAAGGCATCAGAACTCACTCATATAGGCACGATAAAATAGAACCTAATTTTCCAGTGCTATATCACCCGACTCGCTTCACAGAATGCCAAGAAATGAACTTATTTTTAATGCACCGCTTTGAAGGTCATTTCAGTCTCAAAAAGAATCAAATAGACAATGAGGCTTTTAGTGACGCTTATCATGCCAGCCAACCGGGAAAGCCATTAGATGTTAAGTCTGTTCGCAGTATAGCTAAGCACTTAAAAGCTTTCTTAGATTGGTTGGATAAAGATGGTGCATCCTATTTTGAAGTAATAGCCGCGCCACTTTCGAAACAGTCTGTAGATGATGAGATTTCTAGGTTACCTGTGTGGAGATATCACGAGCATTTGTGTGAAAGAATCGAAACCAAAGATAAGTCTAAACGCATAAGCTTTAACAGTGCTCAAGAACGAATTAGAGCGGTTAAAGCATTCTATATATGGAGTCATAAACGCGGGGCTATAGATAGCCTCCCTTTTTCGCTCGAATATAAACAGGTACGTATTAAAACAAAAGCTAAATCAGGTGTCAGTTCGTTGTTTCAATTACCTACCAGCAACAATCGTTCTGGGGGCTTATGGAAATGGGTCAGTAATTTGAGCATTCCAAATACATTGAAACAAAAAGAAGACTCACCAGACAAAGGTCTACAACCATATTCTCCAAAAGAACTTAAACAGTTACTGGAGACGAATACAGCTCAAAAAGAGACTTATAAACTTTATTTGCAATGTGCTTTGCTAGGTGGACTTCGTTCTTTTGAGATTTCAGCCATCGACCAGAAAGACCTTTTTGATCCTGATGAAAAAGAAAACGAGAAACGTATTCCAAAATTGAACATTGTACGAAAAGGACATAAGCCAGTGAGATTAACAATAGCGCGAGTTCTAATGAAGCTTTTGTACAATCACACTTTGACAATTCAAAATATGAAGCGACGTACCAAACATGAGACTAATCATGGTATGGACAATAGTGAACATCCGCTTCCTTTGTTTATGAATAGTTCAGGATCGCGGATAAGCGAAGATACACCGGGGAATACTATTTCCATAGTTAGAAAAGAACAAAGGAAGCAGGGATTAGAAATACTATTACGCACATTCCATGACTTACGCGCTACCTTTGCTACTTATGTCGCTAAATACCTAATTGACAAAGGTGAATCGGAGAGTTCCATCAGACAGACACTAATGACCTTGATGAGTCACGAAAGTTTTAAAACAACCAAACGTTACATCGACTTTGCCAAAAGTGTAGCAGTGGATGCATACGGAGCAATGTCAGAGTGGGTGAAAGATATCTACGGTGATGTTGACGAATTACTGATGCGTGAGGCTGAAGATGCAGCAGCAAGTTAAAACGCGGAAGTCCAATCGTATTCCTGCTAGATTTAAACCTCATTCAATTGTTCTAGCCAAACAGTTAGACGTTTTATTTAACAGGGCATATGACAAAGAAAACAATATTAGCGCAGATGACGACACTGCTATTTCAATGAGTCGCTTGCGGAATGCTTGTGTCAGTTTACAACACACTCTTCCTCTAGCCCTTAATAAGGTTAGTACAGATACTGCGACATCAATTCAAACTTCGGGATTAAATGCTCTATCAGACTTTGAAATTTGGCAAGAACTGGAATACTTTTGCATTAATGAAATAAATGATGTCAAGCTACCTAGTTATGCTACTCGTATAGAAGAAGCCTTAGAAAACTTAGCTAAGTTTCATTTTTATGATAACGCTATCAACGCTCCTTTTAGACTAGTAAATGGGGCTACTTCAATCGACATAACTAAATTATTCGAACTTGAATTCCATCAAGTAAAAGAGATTCGTAAATTACTAAATAAATATCTGGACTATCTCGTCCTTCCAGAATTAAGCCTCAAAGATTCTTCTATTAGGGACAATATCCTCAAAACTGCGACAGCTATTATAAATCTTTGTCTACATGATACTTTTAAGAATACTGAACGCGTCAAACTGCCATTATTGGCAACATTACAGGATAGGGAATTCGTTTCATCATTTATATGCAATCACAACTTCCGTACTTTTTTAAAATTTATACTACCCGATGTGTGGGGTAAAGCTAGAGTCAATCAATTTAAAACTGAAGCCGAAGTAATAGGGTATGCACAAAGCATATCATCCAAATTTGGCAATGAAGTTGATGCTTTTTTGAAAAATCAGATAGCAAGCGCTTCGGAAGCTAATACAACAAGAGTTAGATCCTCAACTTTATCATTTCCAAGGTGGTTGAATAGTGCTGGTAGCGTAGCATCACCAATAATTAAGCTGCTTAGTGAGCGTGGAATTCAAGGGTTTGCAGAAAATGGCCTTCAGGGATTTAAATACCTTTATAAGCATTACCAAGAAGAAACTCAAAATAACCAGCAGTTTTTACTGCTACTAAACGCTGCATTGGACCTTTACCACTTTGTTACGGGTGAAAAAATCGCAAAGGAAAGTTTATTACCCTACTCATTGGGCTATTACCTTAAAGAAAGTGACACTACCGAATGGCAGAAGCATGAGTGGGTATATGACAATGCCTATAAATTTTATCAAAACCTAGTCGAATACCATAAAGTTTTTACAAAGCGAATTGATGGCGAGAGCATAGGTATCGTCACTCTCAAAGGTTACATAGGTAGTATGGCTAGAGCATTGAAAGAAAATGCATCATCATTAACAGATGAACAAATGAAGCTTATTGCCAGTCATGGGGTTCATGCTTTTGTTGAAAATAACTGTGAGATACTAAAGGCTATAAGAGAGGCAATTCAACTAAAATCAAAACAAGGCGACTTGTCGGTTTTTGTTGGTAATCAATATCAGAGCGCTATCGACAAATTACTATCGTTTTATGGTCTAGATACTATTAAAAGCTTTCCGGTCAACACCGAATTAACTGCACAACATCAAGAGCAACTCTCTCAGAATCAAGATAAGCTCTACTCATATAGAGAAGTAGTAGAATTAGCATATTACATAGAAAAAGGGCTTTCTGAGACCTTACTCACAATTAAAGACAAAGTTACACTTTATGCAGCAAAAGTCATATTGAAAACTGGTTGGAATTCAACTCCTACGCTAGAGCTTGATACTGACGACTTATTTTTCTTTAACACGCCATTACATTCAAGTAAAACTCCTGCTCTTCGTTTATTTAAACGCCGAGCTAATTATCAAACACAATGGCATAAATTTGAAATTCAAGCCGAAGATCTAGAAAAAGAAGGCGTCTTATACGGCGACGTTGTCGAACCAGTAATATTTGATATTAAGGCTGCGACTAAACTTACGTCTATTTACCGCCCTTCTATTGAGAACCTATCAAAAAGAATTTTTGTTTTTCCCAAAGTAAATAGTATTGGAGAAGTAAAGATTCAATTATTAACAGCATCACGTTTCAAGACCACTATAGATAGGATATTGACTGAGCTTGGGTGTGATATCGTATTTAATTCGCAAAAGATCAGAAAATCAGGGCTTAACTACATTTACCGAAAAGTTGCCAAAGAATTTAAGTGGTATCAAAAAGCTGGCAAGCACTCTTATGAAACGTTCTTGCGTCATTATTTAATGCAAGATAACAAAGATGTTGCAATGACAATCAACAGAGCGACAAAAACAATGGCAGACTATTTTGTTCGCGATGTTACCGACAAAGTAATCATTTTGCAGACTCCACCAGAAGACGGTAAAAAAGTCCCGAATGGCACATGCATTAACTCAAAAGATAAATCCGCAGTAGTGGCATTCGAATCACAAAACAGGAAATTATTAGACCAGCGAGATACAAACGAGCATGCATGTGCCGACTTTAACGCATGCTTGTGGTGTCCGTTCTATCGCTGTGTTGCTGACGCATTGCATGTTTGGAAACTTTTGTCATACCGGGATTTTGTTGTTGCTGATATGGAAAACTCAGCCGCAACATTTGACTCTATAACAGAGCAACTGGAAAACATAGAGCAGTTGAAAAATAGGGTTAACGAAATATTAGCTGATATTGCCAAGCTTAATGCTCAAGCTGTGACTGATGGAAAAGAACTATTGAGAACAGAGGGTATTCATCCTCATTGGAAAAACACAGGTTTGCTATGACCAAAGAGATAACTAAAACAAAACTACTTGATATCGCTGTTGTAAAAACACATACAGGTCAAATCACTATAAAACCTTTGGTTCAGGTGTTAGAAGATTTTAAAGTTGATGATACTAGCGCTTTTAATTCGATTGCTTTGTGGGAAAACAGAGCATTGAATATTGCTAAACATGGCACTATTCACTTTGGCGATGACACTTGGATAAGCTATGAAGAAACGCAAAGAAATGTGAATTTTAAAGGTGTTGATGAATTAGCATATCAAATTCGAATTTATTCACTAATTAAACTCACACATGGTGATGTTGTAGGCGGTAAACCTCTAAAAATCTCTACACTTCAAAATGATGTAACGTATCTAAATTTATTTGCAGCCTTCTTAAGACAAAGAGGTTATCACTCATTTCATGAGTTGGAGTTCAAATCTGACTTAGTTATTAGGAATCTCATAAAAGACTATTTATATGAAGTCAGGAAAATAGCTATTTACAGACAATCACACTCATTTACTAAACTATTTGACGTGCAGCGCAGCTTTCGTCTTTTTGGCCCTAAGGTGTGTAGTGTTTTTATTGATGTACTTAACCAACTAAACGAGTTACACCATCCGAGACCAGTCACTTATTCGCACCCTGTCATTCCTACTAAAGTAATGAAAAAAATTCTGAAGTTTGCAGAAAAAATAGTTGAAAACTCTAAGGATAAGATAGAACGATGGCTAGAATTAAATGCACGCTTAATAGATAGTTTAAATGAAGGCTCCGTTGAACCACCGCCCAAAATTAGTACAGGTGAGCTAATAGCAAAACATGTAAGAAACTTACCCGATGAAGTGGAATTCATTCAATTATCCGAAGAATTAGAAGATTTAAAATTAGCCACATACATTAATATCTTGGCCTATACAGGCATGAGATATAACGAAGTACTTACATGCAAGGTTGGCTGTGCCAATTACAAAGATGATATTTATTACATTACGGCAATCATGACCAAAACCGACAACAGTAAGGTTGAGATGGAATGGTTTTCAAACGCTGAAGTACATGAGTGTGTTGGTATTTACGAAAAATATGTGTTCGGTATGCAAGAAAGGGCAAAAGCTGTACTTTCTTCATGCAGAGCCAATATAACAAGTAGTCAAGCACACAACTTGAAAGAAGGGTTAGAAAGAAACCGTCTTTTCGGGGTTTCACATAGTAGCTGTAGTGTTAGTTTTAGCGATGCTGGGCGATTCACAAAATTTGAGGTTAAAAACAGTGAAAACATTGAGCTTTTTGACTTAACTCTAGACGATGATGATATAGCAGAGCTTGAACGCCTTGAATCTAACTACAAAGAAGTTAGAGGAGAGAATAGAGGTGTCCCATACGAAGAAGGCGATACGTTTAGATTAACCGCTCACATGTTTCGACATACGTTGGCCTACTTTGTCATTGCCAATAAATTAGGTGAGCTTGATGATATTAGATATCAATTTAAACATTTAACCAGCCTAATGACGTTTGTTTATACTCGAAGAGCATTTTTGGCCTCAACAACTTTAATTAAAACTACTGAAGAGTTTAATGAGATTTTAATTGACCGTGTTGCAGAAGAGTTAATAGATGAAGCCGAGTCACAATCACTTAAAGGTGGTGCTGGTGAGCAAATTAATAAAACATCTAAAGATCTGATAATAGGTATTACTGATAGTCAAAGTAAAGATTCGACTGTGATTAAGCAGATCCATTTCAGTTCAATTGAAGAACTGAAAAAATTTCTCGTCAAAAATATTAAAAACATACGTGGCTTGCCTACGGGGTACTGCACTGCGGGAGAAGCTTGCAAGATAAAAGGAGCAGGAATCCCTAGTGGCTGTGTGTATTGTGGTAGTAAAATCATTACCAAACGCCACAAGGTCAATTGGCAAGTGATAAAAAAAGATGCGACCCAGAAACTAGAGGCATATGCAGCATCAACCACAGAAGAGCAAGAAGATTACGAGCTATTTGCTATTCACTGGAAAAATAATATAGCAGCAGCTGACTATGTATTAGATGAAGGCAAAGCGCATACAAACCAAGGAGAACAAGCATGAGTAGCGCATATGATGATATAAAACGTGCTTTTGAAGAGATGAAATCTGATGGCAGCAAGATAACCAAAAATGCAGTAGCAACGAGAGCTAAAAGAAATATTGCGAATCTATCTAAAGAAGAAGAAAAATGGGTAAAGTTACGAGAAAGTATTGAAAAAGCTCAATTAACTTGGGAAGAAAAAAATAAAGATAATTTAATAAAACAACTCAGAACAAAGGTAGCCGAACTAAAAAGCAAGCTTGCTAAAGAAAAGCAAAAAAATAATATCGGCACTAAGGAAATCGATAATAAAGATACAAAGTTATTAGTGTTGTTGAGTGAAATGTACGCAGAAATAGATAAGCTCAAACTGATTAATGCCGATTTACAAAATCAACTTCAGCATTCAGGGCAACATACAGAAATAAGAGTGGATACGTCTACTGGTGAAATTATTGAATTAGTTTCAACGAAACAATAGATTAGATGTAGTAGCTCATATCTCAACTTACAGTTTTGTTGATTAGGCTTAGACTTCACCTGACAGGCAGCAAGAGCGAACAAGAGACGGTCAGAGTGATCTGGATATGTGAACTTAATTCTACAAAGAGGACGCTTAGCGACCCCGTTCATGCAATAAAATTGAGTTTAGGCAATCCGCATTAATTGTATAATGATATTTCTGCTTCTAAAGAGTATGTTTATGAGAACCATTGGAAAACTGGCAAAAGATTTAGATATCAATGTTGAAACAATCCGTTTCTATGAGCGCCAAGGTCTGATAGAGCAACCTTTAAAACCAGAGTCTGGTTACAGAATGTATGGCGATGCCCTTACCAGTCAACTCAAATTTATTCTGAAAGCTAAAGCATTAGGGTTTACGCTGAAAGAAATTGAATCGCTTATGTCACTAAGTGACAGTTGCGCTGATATTGAGTCGATGGGGTTGCAAAAACTTAATCTCATTCGTAATAAAATTGCTGATTTACAGCGATTAGAGAAAGTAATTCAAGATATGACAGATTCTTGCAAGGCCAATCAAGACCCTCAATCCTGCCCGGTAATAAATTCACTTAAATAGCTATTGACCCCGTACTTATGTACGGAGTTTATACTACCTTAAAAATTGAGGTAGATAGTTATGATCAATAAAATTCTAGATAAAGTAGGTTCTGGTGGCGTTTGGCTAGCCGCCCTTAGCTGCACAGCATGTTTTCCTGCACTCGGCTCATTGGCATCTGCTCTTGGGTTAGGTTTTCTTTCACATTTTGAAGGGATAGCGGTGAACACCTTATTGCCATTATTTGCTTCACTAGCGTTGTTAGTTAATTTCTATAATTGGTATCAACATCGAGATTCATTGAGAGGCGTTTTAAGTGTCATTGGCCCAATTGCAGTATTGCTGACCCTTTATCCTTTATGGCAATACGACTGGAGCACTTACTTATTTTACTTTGGGATCATTTGGATGGTCGTAATGTCTATTTTAGATATTGTTAAGCCCATTAAGGAACCAGTATGCAAGGTATAGAACTAGAATCTAAAATCACTTGCCCTGAATGTGGATTTAGCAAAGTTGAAACCATGCCTACAAACGCTTGCCAATGGTATTACGAATGCGAAAGCTGTAAAGCACTACTTAAACCGTTAAAAGGTGATTGTTGCGTTTATTGCTCTTATGGAACAGTTAAGTGTCCTCCTATTCAAGAAGGCAATGCATGTTGCTCAGGTAAGTAGCCTAGTATTCGGTGGTTCTGTGTCAACCAAGTAATATCTTAAATGCGATTGCGATTAACACTAAACCACCAAATAGTTCAGCTTTAGATTCCAGCCATACGCCACTTCTTTCGCCGATATTCACACCAATCCAGCTAAAGGCAAACGTCGTGACGCCTATTATCAAGCAAGCTACGGCTATATCTACCTCAAGCAATGTGATTGCATAACCTGCCGCCATTGCATCAATACTGGTGGCAATAGCAAGAACAAATAGCACACGATGAGTAACATTAGCAATATCTTCTTCAATTCCTTCAGATTGGGACTCATAAATCATTTTGCCACCGATAAATACTAGCAAAATAAAAGCTATCCAAGGTGCATAATCTTCAATCCAAGATGATAAACCTTTACCGCTGTAATAGCCTAAAAGAGGCATAAAGCCTTGGAAAAATCCAAAATAAGCAACGGCTTTAATAAAGAGTTTTTCAGCATTTGCTACTTTTTTAGAACCTAAGCCTATGGATACTGCAAACACGTCCATACTGAGTGCTATAGCTAATACAAATACTTCAAACAAATCGATTAAACCTGAATAAAATTGTTATAAGATTACGTGACGTATAATTAGTTACTTGACTGATGTTAAACACCTAAGGTTTGCTGACAGTTGCTCAATTATCGAAGCCTTATTTTTACACCAAATTTCAGCCAGATATTCAGTAACAGTGCCAACACTTGAAGGAAACAGAATATTCCCCGCCACTTTGGCGAAAGGGCCATCAGTTTCGAGTAAAATCCTATCTTGAGGTATCCACGATATTACTTTTTTAGCTCTGGCTGAAGTAAGCATGGCTGGCCCAATAGAAAAGAAACAGCCTAGCTCGACGGCTTCTAGAACTTGCTTCTTAGTACCTAAAAACCAATGAAGAATAGAAGTACCAGCATCGGGGTATAACTTAAGTTGTTCAAGTACTTCACCTGTCGCATTAAGACTATGGATAGTTAATATTTTGTTATCAAAGCCTTCACATTTTTTCAAAATATGCGTAAAAACCTCTAATTGATCATCAAAGTAATCAGCATAACCTTTTGAGCCATCCAGCCCAATTTCTCCAATATATCTAGTTCTATCAACTAGCTTATCGAATAGAGGTAGTTCATTTTTCCTTAAATGAGCAAGTTGAGGGTGAAGCCCCAAAGCCGTTTTACAGTGTTTTATGCCACTTGTTAACTGAACAGTACCTTCAAAAGCTGAAGGCACCGTAGTTACTGATAGCACGTAATAATTACTGCTTTTTATGTCGTTCAATACCTCTTTATGATCTGGATATAAATCAACATGGCAATGAAGATCCATCATGATGATTTATCCGCTTGGAGAAATAATTCAACCTCTGCTAATCCTCGCTTAATAGTTGATTCTAGTTTTTCTCGTATATCTTTATCTTGTGGTATTGGTCCTGACTTTCGAAGCCAAGAACGATAATTGTCAGTCTGTTTCAACCGGATAATGGCAGTTTGAACCGCTTGGAGATCATCGCGAGTATCTTTTTCTTTAATAAGACCTCTCAACCGCTTTGTCTTGTATGGCGCATCTTGTGTAAAACCAGCATGAAAAACTGACGCTCTTCGAATAAGGCAAGGTACACAATGCCCACACTGTTTATGCTCTCTGTGCCAATGACTACAAGAAACACTCAGAGGAACTGCTTTTCTAATTGCGTCTTGATCAACACATTCCGCTAACATTTCACCTTTAGTTTTGAATTGATAGGGGTTTACAAATTTGACATGAAACCCAGTGTCTCTAAGCAAAGATTCAAGCCTGCTTAGAAAATTAGGATGAGTAGTTCTAGTACTATGGCTACCAATCCGTCTTCTGGTAAGCGGTGGATTTATAGAAATATAGCCATTCTCAGGGACGACAATAGTTTCAATACTGCTATCGCAATTAGCATTTCTTAAGGCTGATATACCAAGTACCGCCATAGCTAGGAAGTTGAAGCTTCTTCCCCTCATGCTAATGTCAGTTTTACCTTCTAAATGCTTGATAATATGAGGAGACATTGAATAGGACAATTCGCCGAATGGCGGGGATAATAAATGCTTAATATCTTCCTGTTTTGCGCCATCACCACGATAAGCGTGACTAACCAAAAGCGGTTTTAAGGCTGACTCTCCGTTTAAAATGTCAATTGCACCAACTGCGCTGTCAAGACCTCCTGAAAAAAGGCAGACTGAGTTGAGTCCAATTAATGATTTTGCTTTTGCTTTCGCTTGCTCACTTGTTTTAGGAGTCGGCATCGGCATAGTTGTTTTTTCAAAAGTAAACTGCCATTGATCGCCCGTTAGAAAGTTGAGCAAAGAACTTAGTTCAGGCTCAACAGTATTCCACATATCCTCATCGGTAACAGGAACATGTAAATGCATTTTTCTAGCCCATGCATTTTCTGCATTATCCCTCAATTCAAATGTATCAGCGGCGGTAACGGCGGTTGCAATTGTTATCAGATCTATTGCATCAGCATCTACATGCAATCCTAAATCACGAACTGTTTGTAGTAGTTGTTTTGACACCAAGCTGTGCTTAGTGATGTCATTTTGATGCGTGTGAAACATTTGGACAGGATGACAGTCTTCAGAAAAATCAGGCAAGTTAGCTGGGTCATGGTTAAAATAAAAATTAGTCATCAAAACTCTCCCATTCATCCACTGTCATTGCAATTGCATCAGCTTGAATTTTAGTAATATTTTCCTTGCTAATAGTACTAGGGTTGCCATTAGTTACTTTGTCTAACTGCTCTTGTGTGATCACTTTTATTAATTCCCTTAATTCTACTTCCATTTGATGATGCTTACTTGCAGGCTCAACATGAAACCAAGCTCTGCCCATGCCTTCAACCACATCCTGAAAAATAAGATCTGTTAAATAACAGCCTATGGCTTCTTGAATAACTTCGTCAGTAAAACTGTTTGGGTCAAATTCTTCTGTATCGGGGAGTGCTTCTTCTAGTGCGTAATCCAACGCAACTCTTACAGCATCCGAATCGGCATTATCAGGTGCCAAATGACTAGCAATTTTGTCAATTGCTTGGTCAGTCGATAACCCAGTTAGATCACCTAATGATAAGCTTTGATTATTAACCGTTACGGTGTCGCCACGCATGACACCAAGCAATCCAGAACCAGCCGTTATACCGCTTGCTAGTCTCCGGCTTGTGCTTTTACCTCCGCCAGAGCCTTTTCTAGAGTAACTTTTTAATGAACGCCTTAGATCTGAGGTTGAGCCACCTGTTTGTGCATATTTACCAAATGCTCTTCTGGCGCTGGCAAACCTATTTGGAGGTGGCGTTGCTGTTGGCGAACCACCGATTTCTTGTTGAACCTTGTCATTGTCAATATCGTTGGTATGGTCATTCTGATCATCAGATTGATTGTTATCAGAACCAGTTTGATCATCCCCATCAGTACCTGATGCAGGCTCTATTGTGACGGGATCTCCTTGCTCTGCCCAAGATGGAATTAGCGGACTCTTGTTATTCGGTCCTGTAGACGATGCGGACGTACCCATATTACTTAATTCCCTCTAGTTCTTTTAAGATTGGATTGAGCCACCTTTGACGAGGCAAGCTTTTTAAGAATGTAAGAAGACTTAAGCAACATTTATCATCCTGCTTGGCAAGTAACACGGCTCCATAGATGCCTGTTGGTTTTTCGGTCCAATCACCAATCAACTTAAAGTTTTCAATCAAACCATCCATGACTGACATGTACTCTTCCTTCGGAGTTGTGGTAATCGCAGTAGAGTTAACGCCACTGACCCTTACCTTTTGCTTCATTAATTCTTCTACAAGTTTTTGAGCAGCTCCCGACATTACCGCATTAACAGCACCCATTGGAATGCTTTCTCGGCTAAGGTATGCCGCTGGGGTCAAATCCATCTCAGTAAACATTGGAGGTAATTTTGACCATTTATCAATAAAAGCTAGGTCGAGTTTCCACTCTTCAGGTAACTTTATTTCATCAAATTCAACTTCTGAATTTTCGAGATCCGCTAAAACTTTTGGATATCCGTTTTCCTTATCAATTAATTCATAAAGCTTGTTAGTAGCCTGAGTGCCTAAGCACCTCTCAAAAATTACCAGCTTAGTGATAGTTTTCTCGTCAAGCTGCATTCCTCGACGGTGAGCCGTTTTCTTTCTCATCTTAACTTGATTGAGTAATCGCTTAACTATGCGAGGGTTACCGTTAATGTTTGTGGATTCAGCTAATAGTGGAGCTAACTGTTCAGCAACTACAAATTTGCTTCTGAGTCCTGAATGCTTTTCGATATCGTGATCCTGAAGAAGCTCATCAACGGTAATTTGTGGTTGTTTCCAAGAAAGCCTTAATGATTCTTCAAGGGCACATCTTATCGCTTCTAACTGAGCATCTGTCACTCCGTGGTCTTGAGCGGTGAGCATCATTAAATATGCCCTTATCTCAAGAACACCGGGCCTTGGTACATGCACAGGAATTTGAATAAGCTTGTCTAAATAATCAGTTTGATGTCGTTGAGATGCACCTTTGTGATATTCAGGTACTGCCAAACGGATCATGTCTTCATCGGCGGCAATGACAAATGCGGTATTTGGTAAAAATAGAAATAATCTGATCGCCTCAAGTGTTGAAATGGCATTAAATGGAGAGCAGCGATCTAAATTATCGACATAGACAATAAGTGGCTTATCAAACTCCTTTAACAGATCAGAATATGCTTTTCGGAATTCTTTAATTTCTTTAGGAGGTGAGAATGATTTCTTATCTTTGATCAAACCTTTGTTTTTCTTCGCAACATCCTTAGCGCCATCGACAGCACCTTTTACATCATCAACATCAAGTTCACCATCGTCACCACCACTGAATAGTCCCATGATCTTCTGTATACCACCCATAGTCGGTATACCAGCTAATGCTGCACCACCATTCATTAGCAGTCCCATCAGTCTGATCTTATCTATTCGTCCAGCAAACTCTATTGCTTTTGCACTTAGATTTTTATCGTCTGCTGCTTTTTTTACTAAAGTAGATGCAATTGTTTCTAATAGCGCTGCTTTAGCGTCATCGTATCCTTGGAAAGTCCATGCATCGAAATGCACTTGGATATATTCTTGTTCATCAGTTTCCAAAGATGCTTTGGTAAGTTCAAGAATCGTGGATTTTCCAGCGCCCCAATCACCAAAGACACCTATACTAATAGGCATTAATTCCTTTTCAGTGATAAGATCTTTAATCGACTCAGCCGTTTCATTAAAGTTTAAGAAGTCAATTTTTGACTCTTTATCAGACCACATAACATCTCCTTTTGTTTATTATTTTTTTGTTCCATTCTTTCAATAGTTCGATGAACCGTCGGGCGGCTAACAGAATATTTCTTCGCTAATGCAGAGATCGATTCACCATTTAATTTATCTTTATATAATTCTTTCGCTTGTTTGTCTGATAAAGCAGGCAACCTACCCATATGTTTGCCTTTAGCCTTCGCTTCTTCGCGACCTTCTGCGGTTCTGGCTTTTATAAGATCCCGCTCAAGTTGAGCGAATACTCCACATAGGTTGATCATGGCGGTGGCAAACGGATTATCATTTTTAGTATTGAGAGAGCCGTCGATAATATTTAAACAAGCCCCCTTTTTGTGGATACTTTCAATAGCCTCAAGAATAGACTTTAATGATCGGCCTAGCCGATCAAGGCGAGTAACAATTACCTCATCACCCTCCCTGATAAAATCGATGAGTTCCTTTAGCTTTTCTTCATTTCTAATGGAAGCACCTGACTGTTTTCCTTGAAATATTTTTTCACAGCCATGAGCGTCCAACTTGGACAGTTGAATATTTAAATCTTGCTCTTTAGTTGAGACTCTTGCAAAACCAACTTTCATATGTACGAAACCTGTAACTTTCGTACATCTTAACAATCAAGTGAACGAAAGTACATTAAATAAATTTCGTACATGAACGTAATAAAATATAGTTATTCGTACACAACACGGATAGAAAATGAATGACAATTCTAACTATCAAGTGACTTAATTATTCCACACGCTTCAATGGTGTTTTCAGTTGTACACAAACTTGCCATTTGTTGAAGCTCAGCTTTTAGTGCTTTGAGTTCTCTCATTCGATTGTTAACTAAGGCCAATTGTTGAGCAATGAGCTTATTAACACTTGCACAGCTTTCTTCTGGCTTATTTTTCAGTTCCATAAGGCGTTTAACATCTGTTAGAGGGATATCCAAACTTCGGCAATGCTTTATAAACTCTAATTCTTTTAAAGCCCGTTCACCGTATAACCTGTAATTCCCTTCAGTACGTTCAGGAGTTGAAAGCAACCCTTCTTTCTCGTAATACCGAATTGTTTGTATCGAACACCCTGTCGTTTTTGAAAGTTCACCTATCTTCATAAAACTTTAGTCCTAAATCTTGACTCTATAGTCACTATAGACTTTATAGTTAAGTTATCAAGCAAATAACTAAGGCCGTGCAATGAGTGGTTGTGGTTGCGAAGTCGAACTAAAAGATGCGAAACAAAAACATGTGCTGTATTGGTTGCTAGGTATTAATGCGGTTATGTTCTGCGTTGAGATTACTGTGGGCCTATATGCAAACTCAACGGCTTTGATAGCAGATTCAATGGATATGCTGGCTGACGCAATTGTCTATGGTATTGCTCTATATGCCGTGAGCCGATCTTTAAAGCATAAAGCCAATGCAGCCCTTATCAGCGGTTACTTTCAGCTGACACTCGGAATACTGGTAATCTTTGACATAGTAAGAAGACTCGGAGAAGGTGAGCCTCACTCTTGGTTCATGATCGGCTTTGGTTTTGTAGCATTAATAGCAAACGTCATTTGTTTAGTTTTAATCAGAATGCAAAGCAATGGTGAAGTCCATATGCGTGCAAGCTGGATATTTTCAGCCAACGATGTGATCGCAAACTTGGGGGTCATTGCTGCTGGTGTTTTAGTGATGCTACTTGATTCTCGCTGGCCTGACATTGTGATTGGTAGTGTGATTGCAACCCTAATTTTAAGAGGGGCTTACCTGATTATTACTGATGCGAAGAAAGAGCTGAGCAACGCAGAGTTAACAAGCGAAAACAATAGCTGTAGTGGAAGTAAATCAAAATCATGTTCTTAAAGGAGATGGATAATGAGTGCTAATTATTTAGAGAAAACACAAATATTAGACTTAGATGATCACAGCATCCAATCTCTAATAGCAGATCGGAATTGGAATACAATGGATGAATACAACACAATAGGAGCTGCTTACACCTTTGTTAAAGATGAGATTCAGTTTGGTTACAACCGCAGCGATGATATATCTGCGAGTGAAGTTTTAGCGGATGGCTATGGACAGTGCAATACCAAGGGAAACTTGTTAATGGCTCTATTCCGAGCGCTTGGTATTCAGTGCCGATTTCATGGTTTCACGATTGACCAACAGCTTCAGAAAGGCGCTATTCCTTCTTATGTATTTTGGCTTGCCCCAAAATCCATTATCCATAGCTGGGTAGAAGTGCTCTATGAAGGTAAGTGGATCAATTTAGAAGGCTTCATTCTCGACGAAGCTTACCTAAGTTCAATTCAATCCAAATTCAGTCAAGCTAAAGATAATTTTTGTGGTTATGGAATAGCTACTACCTGCATAAGTAACCCAGAGACGAACTGGGTTGGTAAAGATACTTATATTCAAAAAGAAGGCATACACGACGACTTTGGCTTTTATGACTCACCCGATGAATTCTATGCTGAGCAGGGAACCAATCTAACGGGTATTAAACGTTGGGCGTACCAAAACTTTATCCGTCATATCATTAATTGGAATGTACAAAGGCTTAGAAGAAAAAATGTAACCGCCGAGGCTCAACATGCATAACCACTCTCACGGTCATGATCACCCTCACAATGATGAGGACGCTTCGAGACGCATTGGCTGGGCTTTTTTTCTAAACCTCACGTTTACCATCATCGAATTTATCGGAGGTTGGTTAACCAATAGTACGGCAATCATGGCAGATGCTATCCATGATTTAGGAGATAGCATCTCCATAGGCACCGCATGGGGATTAAATAAGCTCAGTAACAAGCCTGCCTCTAGCCAGTTTTCATATGGTTACAAGCGCTTTTCATTGCTTGGCGCATTGATTAACGGTTTGGTATTAACTGTTGGTTCTGTTTTTATACTAATTGAGGCCATACCAAGATTAGCTAACCCCGAAATGCCTCAAGTCGAAGGAATGCTTTTATTAGCTATTTTTGGCATGGTGGTAAACGGTTACGCTGCCTATAAGCTAAGTCATGGAAAGACCTTAAATGAACGAGTTTTAAACTGGCACTTGCTTGAAGACGTTTTAGGTTGGATAGCTATATTTATTGTATCAATCGTATTGATGTTTGTTGAATGGCCCATACTCGATCCTATTTTATCAATTGGGTTTACCCTTTTTATTTTATTTAATGTTGTAAGAACACTGAAAACGACACTTATGCTCTTCTTGCAAGCGACACCAGATATTGATCTTATTGAAAATATTAAATCGAAAATAGTTTCTAAAGCCATTGTGGGTGAAGTACATCACTTACACATCTGGTCACTTGATGGTGAACACAACGTTTTAACCGCCCATATTGTTTTAAACACTGAAATATCTAACGAAGAGCTGAAATCGTACAAGCTAGAGTTGCGACAGGAGCTTAAAGAGTTTGATTTTGCTCATACAACAATTGAAATAGAGTTCATAGACGAGCAATGTCGTGACGCAAGCTAAACGATAGTGTTAACATTGGCATAACTAAGAGATAGTTGAAACGAAATGAATATTAAACAATTCCCTGCATACATCATGATAGTGCTGATATTACTTCAGTCATTTTCTGCTGTGGCAAAAGTTGCTGATGTTCATATTGTTGATTCCGAGCATATAAAAACCGAGCATGTTCATGCTTTAGATGACCACATTTCTTCTGAAAAATTAATACAATCATCAGCAGATAATGACCAACACAACCCCGCTGATTGTCATCATTGCGGACACTGCAATGGCTCGCATGTACAGTTTGCTACGCATGTTTACATCAGTAGAGACATTGATTTCAAATCAAGTCAGGTATTTGATTATTTAAAAGTAGTCATTGAAGCTCCCCCTTCCAGATTACTTCGACCTCCCAAAAGTTAGTCCTTTTATTTAATTGGCGCGTTAGGCGGTGAAGCCAACGCTCGTTTCATAAAATAAACAGGACAAAATATGAATATGTCTTATTTTAAGGCCCCCGTACTTGCTTGGAAGAAAGTAAAACGGTTGCTTCTGTTGTCGTTTTTAGTGACAACTAATAATGTATTTGCAAATGACTTAACTGTTGATTCAGTTTCATTGTCAGAGGCAATACAACGAACACTTGCAAACAACCCACAGCTAACAGCTTTTAAATACAAACAAAAGCGTTTAGACGGCGAGTTAGCTACCGCAGGGTTAAAACCTGAATATAACGTCAGCGCTGAATTGGAAAACTTTGCAGGTACAGGTGATGTATCTGGATTCAGCGACGCTGAACTTACCTTATCAATATCTTCCGTGGTGGAATTGGGAGATAAGGTAAATAGCAGAAAGCTTTATGTTAATGCCCAACAGCAAGCAATAGCTGTTGAAAAAAGAATACAAACACTCGATATTTTGGGTGAAGTAGCAGCTCGCTATATCGATGTTTTGACGTTACAGCAAATCATGCTCGTCAATGAAAATGCAGAAAAGCTAGCACGAGAAACCTATCAAACTGTCTCCAAAAAAGTTCGTGTTGGTTCGGCACCGTCATCAGAGCAAAAACGAGCTGATGCAGCTTTAGCAACAGCTCGACTAAAGACGCTAACCATTTCCAAGCAGTTAGAGGCCAGTGTTCGTAAGTTAGCTATTATGTGGGGAGAACAATCACCGCAATTCTCTCGTGTATCAGGCGATTTATTTGCACTTCCCAAAACAATATCACTCGAATACATCATGGCTCAACTTTCTCAAAGTCCTCATATATTAGCTTATGCAGAGCAATCGAGAATTCAGCAAGCTCAATTACAATCAATCAACGCACAAAGCCACGCTAATATAACGTGGAGCGCAGGTGTGAAAAGACTTGAAGGTAGCAATGAGACTGCGTTGGTTGCAGGAATTAGCGTCCCTCTGTTTACGAGTGATAGAAATAGAGGCAGCTATCAATCTCAAAAAGCAAAACTCGATGAAGTTGAGCAGCAACGGAAAGCCAGTGAGCGAGCAATTTACAGCCAATTAGCGACATTTTATGCGGCTCAGGAAGAGGCTCGCCTTACGGTTGAAACCTTACAAACCAGTATTATTCCGCCTCAAGAAAGTGCTTTGTCATTAGTGCAAAAAGCCTATTCGGACGGGCGCTTTAGTTATTTAGAGCTAGTTTCAGTTCAAAAAGAGCTTATTGAGATGCAATATGCGCTTATTTTTGCCGCAAGTGAGGTTCACAAACAAAGCGCCTCCATTGAGTCCTTATCAGGCATTCCATTAATTTCTTCCGGCAATACAGAAAGCCAACTTTCAAGCTTTATTGAGAATTAATCATGAAAAAGAAAAATATATTAAATTCACCAATCAGCCTTTTCAAATTAATGCTTGTTGCTGTAATTGGTTTCACCTCCATCACGACCTCAGCCAGTGAAGAACACAAAGATGAAATAGTCTCTATGTCTGTTGAGATGGCTAAACAAAACAGCATTGAAACAGTAGCAGCAACTAGCGGTGTTATTCATAACGAAGAAGTTGTATATGGAAAAATCGTTGCCGATCCTGCCTCACTTGCGCACGTTAACGCTAGATTCGATGGTGTTATTAAGGAAGTAAAAGTCAATCTCGGCGAAGAGGTCAAAAAAGGTGAAACGTTGGTAGTGATTGAATCCAATGAGAGCTTAAATCAATATTCGATAAAAGCACCAATGTCTGGGCGTATAGTCGCTAGGCAAGCCAATATTGGCGAGCTTACAAATGGTGAAAACTTGCTGACAATAGCCAATTTTGACGTGGTTTGGGCACAACTATCAGTGTTTCCTACTCAGCTAAGTAAGGTTAACGCTAACCAGCAGGTGCTAATTCATAGCACTGAATTTAATCAAAGTGCGCAAATTAGCTATTTAACACCATCACTAAACGACAAGCCATACTCATTGGCATTTGTAAAATTGGATAACAAAACCAACAAGTGGCCGCTTGGCACTGTAATTAAAGGTGCGGTTACGACCAGTCAACACTCTGCTCCAGTTGTTGTGCCAAAAGGAGCCATTCAAGAGTTTGAAGGCAAAGATGTTGTTTTTATTAAAGAAGGCAATGAATACCACCCTAGCGCCGTAAAAACTGGCGCTTCAGACGCTATCAATATTGCTATCATCGACGGTTTGAACGTCGGCGAAAGTGTGGTTGTAAAGAACAGTTATCTGCTAGTTGCTGATCTAAAAAAATCGGAGGCTGGACATGAACACTAATCTCCGACCTTTTTGTCCTCTACATATTGGCTTCAGTATTATCGAGGTGAAAATATGATCGCTTGGATACTAGAATTATCTATCCGTAGACGTGGTACTATGTTGCTTATGGCCTTGTTTATCATCGCTTTAGGAATATGGAACTATCAGAAGCTACCTATTGACGCTGTGCCAGATATAACCAATGTACAGGTACAAATAAACACGCAGGCTCAAGGTTATTCACCTTTGGAAACAGAGCAACGGATTACGTTTATCGTCGAAACGGGCTTGGCAGGTTTACCTAAGCTGGATTATACCCGTTCACTTTCTCGATATGGCCTGTCGCAAGTGACTGTTGTGTTTGAAGAAGGCACAGATTTGTATTTTGCCAGAAACCTAATCAATGAGCGACTTAGCGCAATTAAGGAGCAACTACCGTTTGGCATTGAACCAGAAATGGGACCAATTGCTACGGGCCTCGGTGAAATATACATGTACAGTATAACTGCCGACGAAAGTGCAAAGCAGAATAATGGCTTACCCTATGATGCGATGGCGTTAAGGGAGATCCATGACTGGGTAGTGAAACCACAACTTGCATTGGTTAAAGGGATTACGGAAATCAATGCAATTGGTGGCTATAAAAAGCAATACCATATCAATCCCGATCCGTTAAGGATGTTGCACTTCGGTATTACCAGTGAAGCACTATCAAATGCAATAATGCGAAATAATGCAAATCAAGGGGCTGGATTCATCGAAAGAAGCGGACAGCAAATTCTTGTTCGTTCACAAGCTCAGTTGCAATCTATTCAAGACATCCAAAACGTCATTATAAAAAGCGACGACGGCACACTTGTAAAAGTTAAAGATGTCGCCGAAGTTGCGATAGGAAAAGAGCTAAGGACAGGAGCTGCATCACTGGAAGGCAAGGAAAGTGTGATTGGCACCGCAATGATGCTGGTAGGAGAAAATTCACGCTCGGTGGCATTGGCTGTTGGTGACAAGCTTAGTGAAATCCAAAACAGTTTACCTCAAGGCGTGTCCATAGTTCCCTTATATGACAGGACAACTCTGGTTGATAAAGCAATTAGCACCGTACAGAAAAATCTTATTGAAGGTGCATTACTGGTTATCTTCGTATTGTTCCTATTACTGGGTAACATACGCGCCGCTTTGATTACCGCCGCAGTAATTCCTTTGGCAATGTTGGCAACAATCACGGGCATGGTTCAAAGCAAAGTCTCTGCGAATTTAATGAGTCTGGGAGCCTTAGATTTTGGATTGATTGTCGATGGCGCGGTAATAATCGTTGAGAACTGCATTAGGCGGTTAGCAGAAAGCCAAAAACGAAATAGTTCTGTCATTTCCCTGAAAGAACGCCTAGACATTGTTTATTCTGCTACCAATGAGGTTATACGACCTAGTGTTTTTGGCGTATTGATCATAACGATTGTCTATTTACCTTTGTTTACCTTATCGGGTGTCGAGGGCAAAATGTTTCATCCGATGGCCGCAACGGTGATAATCGCTCTATTGTCTGCAATGGTATTTACCTTCACGCTAGTCCCCGCTGCGGTTGCTTTATTCTTGAAAGGCAAAATCAGCGAAAAAGAAAGTCCAGTAATTGTCGGCGCTAAGTCAGTTTATAGTCCTGTTTTGAAGTGGGCTTTAAAACTACGTTGGCTAGTTGTTTGCGGCGCTGCTTTACTTGTGACATTTAGCATATTACTTGGTAGTAAATTAGGATCTGAATTTGTTCCTCAACTTAATGAAGGTGACATTGCACTGCACGCGATGCGTATTCCGGGCACGGGTATTGACCAAGCTGTAGAAATGCAGAAGGTACTTGAACAACAAATTATGAAATATGATGAAGTTGTTACGGTGTTTTCAAAAACGGGCACAGCAGAAGTTGCGACAGACGCGATGCCGCCAAATGTGACTGATACTTTTCTGATATTAAAGCCGAGAGAGCAATGGCCCGACCCTAATTTAACGAAAGAGGATTTTGTTGAAAGGCTGGAAAAAGATCTCAGCTCTATTCCCGGCAATAATTATGAGTTTACTCAACCAATTCAGATGCGATTTAACGAATTAATTAGCGGAGTAAGAGCTGATTTAGGGATTAAGCTCTACGGTGATGATCTATCCCAACTTGTCATTTCTGCACAAGAAGTTTTGGCTACACTCAATACAATTTCAGGTGTTGCTGATGCGCGGCTCGAACAAGTTGATGACGTGCCTATCTTTACCGTTAACCCCAAGCCTGAAGCATTAGCGCTATACGGGTTGGATGCAAGCGACTTACAGTCTTGGTTAAAAACAGTCGTGTCAGGTGAAGGCGCAGGGTTAATATTCGAAGGTGATCGTCGATTTGAAATTGTAGTTAGATATCCTGAGCTGTTGAGAGCCAACCTTGATCAGCTAGGTAATTTGCCAATCGCGACAGAAAGTGGTGAGTTTGTACCTGTAAGCGAAGTTGCAGAGTTAAATTATACGACAGTTCCAAGTCAAATAAGCCGAGAAAATGGTAAGCGACGAATTGTAATTACAGCAAATGTTAGAAACCGAGATCTAGGCTCATTCGTACAAGAGGCACAGCAAAAAATTCAACAAAATGTTGAATTGCCTGCTGGTTATTGGCTTGAGTACGGCGGAACATTTGAGCAACTTGAGAGTGCAACGCAAAGATTATCCATCGTAGTACCTGCCACATTGTTTGTAATTTTGACACTGCTTGTCATAGCATTTAGTTCAATAAAAGATGCCCTGATCATATTTAGTGGTGTGCCTTTAGCACTTACAGGCGGCGTATTGGCTTTGTGGTTAAGAGACATGCCTCTTTCAATTTCTGCTGCTGTTGGATTTATCGCTCTTTCAGGGATAGCTGTATTAAATGGACTGGTGATGCTGTCATTCATTAAACAGCGATTACTTGAAACAGGAGAGCTAATAAACTCAATTATCGAAGGTGCAACTATCAGGCTTCGCCCTGTATTAATGACCGCTTTGGTTGCTAGCTTAGGTTTCATTCCTATGGCATTAAACGTCGGAACTGGGGCTGAAGTTCAGAGGCCATTAGCAACGGTGGTAATTGGAGGGATTATTTCCTCTACTTTACTTACTTTAGTTGTTTTGCCTGTTCTATATAGAATTGTTTACAGTAAATACAAATCTTAACTTTAATTTAGAGGCTTCTCGTAATGTTTTCGAGAAGCCTTTTGTTAAGTTACTTTTGCTCGTTCAGGTGTGTAAAAAGACCTATTTAAAACTAAATTACTTTTAAGACGCCGCGATAGATTTGTATCTGACAATGAAACTCATGCTCTCCCTGTGACAAGTTTAATAAGGTAATTTGAGTAATTTCATTTAACTTAAGCTGTTCGCTTATATCCAATGAAGGAATAAGCATTATTTCAGCGCAGGGGGATTGCTCTTTATGACCGTTATGAACGCACGTCATTATTGCTAATTGCGCAGATTATGAATGAAACTGGTAAACGGATTATCATTTTTTGTACTGACAGAACCATTAATAATCTTTGAACAATCGCCCCGTTTGTGAGTACTTTCAATGTCCTCAAGAATAGACTTTAATGATCGGCCTAGCCGATCAAGGCGAGTAACTATTACCTCATCACCCTACCTGATGAAATCGATTAGCTTCTTTAACTTTTTTCATTTCTAACCGAAGTACCAGACACATTGCCTTATAATATTTTTTTACAACCATAATAGCCCAACTGAACAGTTGAGCATTCAAATCTTGTTCTCTAGTAGATACTCTTGCAAAACCACTTTCATGTGTAGGAAACTTTTAGCTTTCGGACATGAACGAGATAAAAGATCAATATTCGTTCATTTAAAAAGTGAAATAAATGACAACTCTAACTATCAAGATTAATTCTTCCACATGCTTTAACTGTGTCTTCACTTGTACACGAGCTTACATTTGTTGAAGCTCAGCTTGTAGTACTTTGAGTTCCCACATTAGATTGTTAACTAAAGCCAATTCCGCCTGTGTCTATCACAAGTTCAAAACTCAAACTCTAAATATAAGCTGATTTGATCTCCTTCAAAGAAGATTTTTTGCCCATAAACTCTTACACCGAAATGTGTAGATTAGTACTGATTCACAATAATTGCGCTGAAATTGAGTCAATCGTATTACAAATACTCTTATTGATACTGGCTCATTACTTGCAATTTTTCGAGAACATGACCACATGTAGAGAATAATAGGCTAACAGTGGGAAATATTTACACTATCAATGTAAGGATTACTTATGAAATACTCAAGATTTGCTGCAATGATCATCACCTCAACCATTGCTATGTTTGTCATGATGTATCTCAACACTTACGCAGTATCACATATATGGTTTAGTGAAACGCGTATCTATATGGCGTTGTATATGGGAGCAGGTATGGCAATGATCATGCTGGCCTTTATGCTTGGCATGTACAGTAACAAGAAGCTCAACATGGCTATTTTTCTATTGGCGACAATACTGTTCGCCATATGTCTTTATCTTGTTCGCTCTCAAAGCACAATTTCTGACACTGCCTACATGAAAGCGATGATTCCTCATCACTCCATTGCTATTCTTACTAGTGAGCATTCAACTTTGGAGGATGTACGCGTGCGTGAATTGGCAAATGGTATTATTAAAGCCCAACGAAAAGAAATAAAAGAAATGGAATGGCTGATTAAGGATATTTCTGAAAATGGAAAGGTCAGCTCACAAGCTCAGGCTGAGCAACGACCGCTCCCAAAGTTTGAAGGCACACTGAACAAAGGAGACTAAGATGACTAAGACAGCTACCCTGTACAGAATGGTCACTGACGAACATATCTGCCCCTATGGTTTAAGGTCGAAAGATTTGCTGGAGAGGCAAGGGTATGATGTAGAAGATCATAAGCTCACGTCAAGACAACAAGCTGATGACTTCAAAGATAAGCATGATGTCAAAACTACGCCACAAACCTTTATTGAAGGAAAGCGTGTCGGAGGATACGATGACTTAAGAGAGTATTTTGGTAAAGATGAAGCAGGTCAAACTGGCACAACCTACACGCCAGTTGTAGCCATTTTCTCGATAGCTGCACTTCTTGCTGTCGCATCTCAACATTTTGCTTCCGGCTCATTTATCTCCATCAGAACACTGATGCTATTTATAGCTTTTTCAATGACGCTCTTAGCGGTGCAAAAACTGAAAGACCTATACAGTTTCACAAATTCGTTTATTACTTATGATTTACTAGCGATGAGATGGATAAGATATGGTTATATTTATCCCTTCATTGAAGCATATGCAGGTATTGGTATGGTTGCCCAACTACAGCCTCTCGCAGTGGCACCATTTTCATTGTTTATCGGCACAGTTGGAGCAATTTCAGTTTTCAAAGCCGTTTACATTGACAAACGCCAGTTAAAGTGTGCCTGTGTAGGCGGCGATAGTAGTGTGCCACTTGGATTTGTATCGCTATCTGAAAACTTATTTATGATCGCGGGAGCATTGATTATGCTGCTGATGTAAAGGTATAGCTCTATTCGGCGGCTCCTTAACTGTTAAGATTAGACCTAGGATGCCAGCCCACACCTTTCTAATCCATATGTAACATTTTTTCTGTCGTACTGGCATCAAGATAACCAGAACTGAGCAAACAATCTCAAAGGTTGTACAAAATAACACTAAAGCTTTTTCATTAAGTTTTATTGTTATGCTCTTGTGGTGGCTTTCGCCACCACTTTATTAGTTTTCAAGTTCCACCATATCTTTCGCTGCAATGTCACCAGACACTAGCTTTACAGTTGCGAAATGATCATTCACAATTTTAGTAATTTGTACCGTTCCTACCTTTTCGATAGTGTAGGGATCGTCACCTTCACTCAATACTATTCTTTCATGGAATCTAATAACACTGTATTTTTGCCCAACCTCTGCGCCATGCTTAGCACCAATACAGATTAGAGTTCGATTATCAGAACTTTCTACTACCTGACCTCTCATCATGTATTTATGATAAAAAGTGGTATTAGAACAACCCACTAAATATAAACCGAATGTAAGCAATAAAAGAGTTTTTATATAGGGTGTTTTCATCACTGTTACCTCATTTGACTAACTAATTATCTATACACTTTTTTATGAATTCATTTGTTTTTCCGGCCAGCCCCCGAAGGTGCTTGATGACAACTCCAAGGCTTATGAACAGAGTTATCTTTGATGTTCTGATCAACAAATTTATAGTAACTTTCTTTAGTATGTGTCCACCAATCATCATGAACATCTGCGCCATACTTACGGATTACCTCCTCAATCCCATCAAGGCTTACGTTTGCGGCATCATAGGCAAGGTGTATTTCACCTTCTTTGATGTTGTAACTAACTTCATCTATACCAAAAAGCTGATCTATTTCTTTTACTAACTCGTCACAGCTTTCTTCTGTGACATTGCTAAGCTTTAGATTTCGAACAACTAAATTTTGCTCTCTAACGCCAACTCTATGATCTAAATCGCTCATAATTTTTCTCCTAATGTTTGTGTGAATGCTGTTGATTGCTATCTTTCATTTCTTCCATTTTCCGGTTCATCTGCGGCATCATGTTCTCCATCATTTCTAAATGATGTTCAGTCATCTTGATTTGTTGATGCATTGGCATTTCTTCCATATTTTTGTGCATGGATTGCATCATCTTCATCATTGAACGGTGATGTTCAACCATCATCTGCTGTTGCTTGTCAGGATCTTTTTCAGTTTTAATGGCATGGACTTCCTTTTTCATTTCCATCATTTTTTTATGCATTTCTCCCATGTTCTCATGTGGTATTGTCATGCCTTGATGCATATCAGCTTTGTTCGCACCTTCATGTTTATGCTCATTGTTTTGGGCAAATGAGCTAGTGGTTATCAGTAGTGAACTAATAAATAAAATTGATTTAGTTAACGTTTTCATGATTTTTACCTTCTACACTTTTATTAAAACTTGGGATCCAACTTGGTGTCGATTCCATATACCTGTGGTACTCCGAACCAAATTCAGCAATCGCCTGTGCTTCTTCGCGTTTCGCTAGCTTGACGTAAACAACGACTAAGATCGGAAACATCGCAAGTGTTGGGATTGTCGGCCACTGCAATAAAAAGCCGAACATGATTAGAATGAAAGCTACATACTGTGGGTGGCGACATCTTGCATACCATCCAGTTGTAGCCAATTGATGATGTTTTTGCGCGTGATGCAATACATTCCATGCTGAAGACAACATAAAGAAACCTGCAACAATAAACACCATACTCACTATATGAAATGGGTCCCAATGGGCATCACCTTGAAATCCAAAGAAAGTATGTAATAAATGCCCATTTTCATGCGCAAAGAAATTTACTTCTGGATAGGTCTCCGTCAGCCACCCCGACAGAAAATAGATAGTTAAAGGAAAGCCATACATTTCAGTAAATAGGGCAACAATAAAGGCAGAGAACGCGCTTAGACTTCTCCAATCAGTTGATGTTTTTGGTTTGACAAAACTAAAGGCAAAAAAGATAAAAATTGCTGAGTTCAGTATCACCATTGACCATAAGCCATAATCATATGTTTCATTCATCACTGCTCTCCTTTTTATGTGATTCCTTACGTGCCTTTTCTAAGCCTTGTATGTAGCCATCGCGATAGGCTGCATTTTTATCCGTGAGTTCTTGAAAGCTCTCTTCCTTTTTTTCATCAGGCGCATGTGAATGATCGTGACCATGTTTACCATGACTGCCATGCATAAATACGTGCATCAAGGGGCATAGCAATAAAATCAAGTAGGGAAGAAATTGCAGCGTATGTTGACCATGCTCAAGCACTAAGAAGTAGGTCACTGCGGCAATAAGTGCCAGTGCAGCCCAGCCTGTAGGTGTTGACCAAAAATTAGGGTGTTGATTTTTCATATTGCCCTCCTAAACGACTTTTAAGACACCGCGATACATTTGCATCTGACAGTGAAACTCATGCTCTCCCGGTGACAAGTTTAATAAGGTAATTTGAGTAATTTCATTTAACTTAAGCTGTTCGCTTATATCCAATGAAGGAATAAGCATTGTTTCAGCGCAGGGGGATTGATCTTTGCGTATAAACTTCAAGGTAACAGGTTGGCTAGCAGACACCTGAATTGAGGATGGGGAATACACGCCATCCCTCACTTCAATGAGTACTTCATTACCTTGAACGATTGTTTTATTGGGTTTATATAGCCAAAACCACCAAACAATCAGCGCGATTAACATTAAGCCTAATAAGTTAATTAACATCATCGCTCTTCTCCTTAATGCTCTTTTGCTTTAAAAAAGCGAAGTCGATTTGCATTTGACACCACAGTCAATGACGAAAACGCCATTGCAGCACCTGCAATTACAGGGCTAAGCAGAATGCCAAAGAAGGGATATAGAACCCCCGCAGCAAAAGGAATCCCAGCTACGTTATAGACAAACGCGCCAAACAAGTTTTGTTTGATATTTCGTAAAGTAGCTTTGCTTACCGCTATGGCATCGGCAAGGCCATGAAGTGAACCACGCATTAGGGTAATGTCAGCACTTTCGATAGCTACATCAGTCCCTGTGCCTATGGCGAAGCCAACATCGGCTAACGCTAGCGCAGGAGCATCGTTGATGCCATCTCCTGTCATACCAACAATTTCGCCACTGCCTTGTAGCTCTTTCACCTTGTTGGCTTTATCTTCTGGCAGCACCTCAGCAAGAAATTCGCTAATACCTGCTTTTTTGGCAACAGCGGCAGCGGTTTCCTTGTTATCACCTGTTAACATGATGACGCGTATACCATTAGCCTGAAGCCGTTTGATAGCAGAGATTGAGTCTGACTTAATGGGATCTGCGACAGCAATGATTGCGGCAAGTTCACCATCTACAGCAAAGTACATAGGTGTTTTGGCTTCTTTGGCTAAAGACTGGGCTTTTCCAACAAAGCCTGTGAGGTCTATGCCTTTTAACTTCATTAGTTTATCGTTACCAAAAAGCAGGACTTTATTGTTACAGTTTGCTTCTACACCAAAACCCGTAATAGCATTAAACGATTCAATTTTTAGTAACTCAATATCCTTATCTAAAGCACTTTCAACAATCGCTTGCGCTAAAGGGTGCTCTGAGCCGCTTTCTAAACTTGCTGCAAGCTGTAGTACGTCTTTTTCGTCAGTAGCTTTTGCTAAAACAATATCGGTTACCTTAGGTGCCCCTTCAGTAATAGTGCCCGTTTTATCTAAAATCATGGCAGTGATTTTAGAGGCGGTTTGCAGTGCCTCACCGTTGCGAATAAGTACTCCGGCTTCTGCTGCTTTTCCTACTCCCACCATGACAGACATAGGCGTTGCCAAGCCTAAAGCACACGGGCAGGCAATAATAAGCACAGTAGTTGCTGATACGATAGCAAAAGCAATTGCTGGCTCAGGGCCAAAGTTAAGCCATGCTAACGCACTTAACACCGAGATGATCATGACTACAGGAACGAAATAGGCGGAAATAACATCGGCCAAGCGGCCAATCGGCGGTTTTGAATTTTGCGCTCGTTTCACCATATTGATGATCTGTGCAAGCGCCGTGTCTTTACCAACGCGTGTCGCTCTAAATAAAATCATGCCTGATTTGTTCAAAGTACCAGCGACAACCTCATCTTCTTCGGCTTTTTCAACAGGCATAGGTTCGCCTGTCAGCATGGACTCATCAATAGAGGTGTGTCCTTCCAATACAACGCCATCTACGGGAATTTTTTCACCCGGCTTTACTTTCACAACATCATGAAGCAAAACCTGTTCGATACCTATCTGAACCTCTTTATTATCACGAACTACAGTTGCCGTTTTGGCCTGCAAGCCGATAAGACGTTTAATGGCCTCAGAGGTTTTACCTCTGGCTTTTATTTCTAATGCTAGACCTAAATCAATTAAGCCAATGATCATGGCGGTAGCTTCAAAATAGACATGTCGTGCCATCAATGGAACGGCGTCAGGTGCAAACACAACAACCATTGAGTACACCCAAGCTGTACCTGTTCCCAAAGCTATTAGTGTGTCCATATTAGCGGAGTGGTTTTTAAAGCTTTTCCAAGCGCCAACATAAAAATGCTTACCTGAAAAATACATAACACCAAAAGTTAAAATACCGACAACCAGCCAAGACATGCGTTCAAGGTTTGTTTCAACTGTCATTTCTCCAACTACAATGCTGTAGATCATCAAAGGAACGCCGAGTGAAAGGGCAATAAACGTATCGCGCATTAGCTTTTTGTAATATGCCCAATCCGCCGCCTCTTTCTCGTCAAGCGCATCTGTTGCTGAGCTATCATCAATTGGCTTCGCGTTATACCCCACTGACTCAACAGCTTTGATCAATTCTTCTGTCTTAGCTGTCCCAGAAACTGTTACAGTCCTATCAGCAAAATTCATTTCTGCACTGACGACTCCATGAGTTGCCTTTAACGCCCCTTCAATTTTGCCTACACAGCTAGCACACCCAGCGCCTTCAATGATGAGCTGTTGGCTTTGTGATGTTTTTTCCAACGTATTCTCCTTACTTTTACACGAAGAGGATTGAGTTTTTGCCTGACAGCAACAGCCTGATTCGGTTTCTATATTTGTATTAGTAGTCACCATTTTTCCTCCTATGCCTTTTTAATTTGTTCAAAGTTTTCGATGAGATGACAAACCATGTTTGCAGTCGGTGCTTTGTCTTCCATCTCTTCCCATTGAGAAAGAGCTGAAGACATTTTTCCTCGAAGTGCCAACATTGCTTGAAACTGTTTTTCTGTTTCTTCAAGCCGCTCTTTGATCAGGCTTCTGACTAATGGGCACGCACTTTTACCATCTTCAGATTCATTAATAATTTCCTTGATATCTGCAACGGAAAAACCAAGGTTTCTGGCACTTAAAATGAATTTAAGTCTCGATACTTCTTTATTCGAGTATGACTTGTAGCCGTTCACTGACTTAGCAGGTTTTAACAATCCTAATCTGGTGTAATAGCGCACCGTATCAGCAGTCGTTCCAAGGCTTTTTGCCAGCTCCGCAACTTTCATATTCACTCCTCAGTTTTTAGATAAGTTTGTACTCTCATCTTCAGCTTAGACCTGTGTCTAAGACACAGGTCAAGTACTAATTCTAGTGAATAAGCTAAAAACTAATTTTTTGGTAAAAGAGAAATCTCGGCCAAAATCGACAGCATTAAGTACTGTAAATGGCAATAGTTTGAGAATTTTCATAGTGCCTTCAAAATATCGTACTAATCGTTCAAAACAATTGATTATTTAAATCAATGAATAAGTCATTCTATTTTTGATGGGAGTGGCGAAAAAAAGACGCACTGATCCCGTGATTAGCCAATAATTGGTGGACGATAAAGTAAGAGATGGATACCAGATTTTGGTAGAGGTGTACGCTGTAGAAATAGCTCAGAGTAAATATTGCAAATACCTTCCTCTTGCGCTTGCACAAGATAGGCATTTAAATGAAAGCTTGAACAAAATCCCCCCTCACAACAAACACAATCACTAGCTTTACATTTTTCACAGACTTCATCACCATGACGGTGTTTAGAGTCTTGCGAGTTTACAGTGTGATAGTGACTATTGTCATTCATTGATTGATGGTGAATATTTTTGCTTCGTTGCATAATATGCGTGTCGGAAGATCCATTTTGATGTTCTTCACAATTCATTGGCTTAGCTGTAGCAAAACTATGCTGCGTAAGCAACACAGTTATTATCACTATTTTAAACCACCTGAAAAGTCCAAACATTATCATTCCTTCTTTAGCTCCTACAATATTAGCCACTTTATAAAAATAATTTTATGATCTTGATCAACCTTTGAACTAAAACCTAAACTTTTTACTTTTTTAAACAGCTTAAACTTAACAAGTATAAAAGGGGTGTCTGATTTATACTCATGAGATTGAAGCCAAGCATGAGCACCATAAAAAAAATAAAAACCCTACGCTCATAACTAGGTATTGAGTAAGGGATCATTTTTCCAATTGTTCAGCTTTAAGCGCAGTACTTTGCAACAATCGGTTCTATCCCGAGCACACCCAATTCCCGTTCATCAAAAGTGATAAAATGGCCTATTGTACGTCTTTCAATGGCGATGTTTTTTGGCTTGACTCTTTAACCTTAACCATTCGCCAACTTTACTTCTTAGCTGATATTCCACCTTGATAGGTATACACCAGACTGGCACCGACTGAAAACAAGAAGTAGCTTACTATTACTGCTCTTAGTTCTTTCCAAAAAACTATTAGCTAGGCCTTTCCTAACATAACTAAAATGGTTTAAATCCCAAAAAAACAAAAGCTACCATCAATATAGTTGCGGTAGCTCTCATCAAGTCAATATAGTATTTCTTCACATCAGAGCCAGAACTTGATACCTGCAACAAAAGCAGTATCACGAGTACTTTGCCCATTTAACTTCGCAAAGTCGGCTGTATTACCAAATTTATTTGTCCACTCAACGCCAACATAGGGAGCAAACTGGCGGGTAAACTCATAACGAACCCGAAAACCAATAGCACTGCTAGATAAGCCACTACCAAGGTTATTTTGGACGTCATCCTTACCGTAAAGCGTCAACTCTGCTCGTGGTTGAACAATTAACTTTTGAGTAAGTAATAGCTCATACTCAGCTTCGATCGAAAATGCACTATTACCTTGCTCTCCTAAATACGCAGTCATATCAATTTCAAACCAGTAGGGGGCTAGACCTTGTAAACCAAAAGCTAGCCATTTGCGGTTTTCACCTTCGTTATTGTAATCAAGTCGAATACCGACTTGTGTATCCCAATAAGCAGATATTGCGTGGCCCCATAGAAAATCTGTTTGGTTCTCCTCTAAATTACCTTCGCTAAAATCTCCCTCAGTTTTGATGACTAATCTATCAAAAGTAGTGCCATACCATGCCTGAAAGTCAAAAACACCTGCGTTTGTTTGCTCATTATATTCAAGACGATCCCCTAGTAGCGCGTAAAATGAATGCTCATCTGCCAAAGTCAGTCGTTTGTCGCTATTGAGTGCATAAGGACCTTCAGTCAATGTTGTACCTGCGGCATAAGCATGAGGGTCTCTAGCATCTTTAGGTGCATCTCCACCTTGTGCTTGCATTTTAGAATCAGCCATCTCATCTTTTGCAGATACAGATACACTTATAAGGGGCAAACCTATTAATAATAGTTTTAACGTATTGGTTAGTATTAATTTTCTCATGATACAACTACCTCTCTAAACATACCTGCATCCATGTGGAATAATAAATGGCAATGCCATGCCCAGCGACCTACGTCATGAGGTGTTGTTAAAAAACTAATTCTTTGCGCTGGTTGTACAGGGATAGTATGGCGACGAACCTGTACATCACCTTTTTCATTCTCCAAATCGCTCCACATACCATGCAGGTGCATTGGATGTGTCATCATTGTATCGTTTTGTAAAATAACTCTTAAACGTTGATTATGCTTCATGTGAACTGGCGTGCTTTTTCCAAATTCCAAACCATCAAATGACCAGCTATAACGCTCCATGTTTCCAGTTAAATGTAATTCAATTTCAGCCTCTGGCTCTTGCTGGTTTGTAATTCCCTCAAGAGAATGTAAATCTGCAAGTGTTAAAACACGGCGTCCATTTTTACGTAAACCTATACCGGGATCATCAAGGTTTGTTCTAGGCATATCAACACGCATATCAACAGAAGCTCCATACTCTGTTTTTGCATGACGCACTTTAGTGCTAGCAACAGCTAATGGGTTTTTAGTCATTCCATGTTTACTATGATCCATTGCCATCGCTCCATGACCCATTGCACTATGATCCATTTTATTAGAATTCATGCCCGACATACCTGCCGTATCAGCCATTGTAGAATGCACACTATCATGGGTCATATTGCCCATCATATCTGTCATCGTTAACCACTCAACGGGGTCTAAAGAAGGTACTGGTGCATCAACGTTAGGTGCCATTGATAAAGTACCTTTAGCATAACCTGAGCGATCCATGCTTTGTGCAAAAATCGTATATGCATCATTTTTTGGCTCGACAAGTACATCATAAGTTTCACCGGGACCAAATCTAAATTCATCTACTGTCACAGGTTCAACATTTTGTCCATCAGCTTGTACAACTGTTAACTTCAGCTCAGGTATTCTTACATCAAAAAACGTATTGCTAGAACCGTTAATAAATCTAAGCCTAACCTTTTCGCCAGCTTTAAACATTCCACGCCAATTTGTCAAAGGCGCACAACCATTCATTAAAAAAGTCATTGCAGATGCTGATAAGTCTGCAAGATCTGTAGGGTTCATTCTCATTTTATTCCACATTTCCCGGCGTTGTAGCGCATTTGAAACGCTGCTATTTGAAATGTCATCAAAAAACTCTGGAACAGTAGGTTGATTAAAGTTAAATACATCGCTCTGTACTTTTAACTTGCGAAACAAATCCATTGGGTCATCATCAGTCCAATCAGACAATTGGATGACATGCTCATTGTCAGCACTAATAATATCCTTTTCTCTTGGCTCAATAATTAATGCGCCGTACATACCTGTCATTTCTTGAAAACCACTGTGTGAGTGATACCAATATGTGCCGCTTTGTTGCAGCTTAAATTTATAAACAAAGGTTTCACCCGGCATTATACCTTTAAAGCTAATACCCGGTACGCCATCCATTTGATACGGAAGAATGATCCCATGCCAATGAATTGAACTCGGCACTGATAATTTATTCGTTACCCTGATAGTAACGTCATCACCTTCTCTGAGGCGCAAGGTAGGAGCTGGTATTGAGCCATTGATTGTTGTAGCCATTCTTACAACACCTGTGAAGTTTACTGGTGACTCATCTATCACCAGATCTATGACTTCCCCACTTAGTTCGGGCGCAGTACCTGTTGAAGTTCCAGCAAGCAAAGATGAAGCTGCATGAAGAACACTTGGAAAAGCAGCTAATACACCGCCAGCAGCTAATCCTTGTACAAAGCGTCTACGTGGCGTAGAAACTTGATGTAATGGATTGTTATTTCTCATTTTACTCTCCGTTGTTTGACCAATAAATTAATGTGACCAATGAATGTGCTTAATCTTCCATTCACCATTTTGTTTTTCCAGCACCATCGTTTCCATGCCTTGATAATCGCGTTCAACACCTTTATGAGTACCTGTAGTTTGACTGCGCGACGCAGAGATAGCGGTATTTCCAAGTATCGTCACTTGATGTTCAAGTGTGTCGCTCTTCATCGCTGCTAAATACTTCATATCCGACAACATATGATGATGAGCATATTCATCAGCGCTCCTTTCAACGCGGCCTCCCTCGAAGATGGTGACATCATCCGCTAACTGCGCTCTAGCCTGTTTTTGATTGCCAGTTTCAAGTGCTTGATGAAATGCCAAAACAACTTTTGCGGCTGGGGTATCTATACCTTTAAACAAACCTTTGTCTTTGTTCTTATCACCATGAGCGTTTGCTGCGAAACTAAACGTCATTAATAAAACGAGTAATATATTTATTGTTTTCATTTTCATTCTCTCTTTTAGGTTTTAATTTGCAGGGCCAACAACACTAGTAAGCCCAGCCGTTACAGATAAAATGGCAAAAGCTACTACCATTTCTATCGAGATAGATTTAGATAAAGCCTCTCTGCCTTGACTATTTTTAAGTTGTGGAACGAGTATTAGTTTATGTTTAGCAGCAAGTGCCAAAATAGACACTACAAGGGCCAATTTAAACAACATTGTTTGTCCGTAACTTGAGCTTATTAGTGCATCAAGACTTCCGACCAATTGAATCACGAGCCAGAGGCCTGCTACCAACAATAGGCTCAATGTAAAACTTGCTTGTTTGCCAAAGCTTTCCATCAGCAAATGAAGTTCTGCATAACTTAGCTGATGGCAAGCCTGTTTTAGTGGCAATAACGCCCCAAACCACCATGCCATAACGAGCACATGCAAAATAAGCAAGCCTTTTTCAATTGTGCCTAACTCAGAAATATGACCCAGTAACGTGAATGAGTATGCAAGGATTAATAAACTCAACATTAAAGCGCTTTGTTTTAAGTACGAGTTCACAGCGAGTTTGAACCTTAAAGCTAAAGCGATTATTGCGGTAACTAGCCCAAGCGCTCGAAGCAAAGCTCCAGTGCCGACAGAGGAGTCCCACATAATAGCCAATATATCAGCGTCTATCGCCCCCTGAATTCCCTCTTCTGCCATTGCACCAGTACTGGCAAAGAACCAAGTAATATTAGCGATCAAAGCCATAACTATATAAGTTCTTGTCCACGTTAAATTCGCTATTACAGCATTACTATGAGATTCATTATGCTCAAAAATTTGTCTGAAAAATGTATAGCCGGCAATACAGGCAAAGCCGACGTAAAATACAATTTTTGACAGTACAATGACTGTATTCCAGATATACATTTCCATATCAATCACACAGCCTTACTAATGAACCATAAAGCCGAAGCTATCTTTCATTTTATGTCCATCTTTACCTAAATAGGTCACATCAACGATATAGTTTGTTGGAGCTAATTTAGGTAGTTCCCATGAAAACTCTCTGGAAGCTTCTTTTGATGGTTTAAAGTCAAATTTAATATTTTCACCTTTTTTATTTTTCAACGTAACTTTAACTACACGTACCTCTTTGCTAAATCCCAATGTCAATTTTTCTGGAGTATTCATTAGCATTGCATTATCAGCAGGCACGCTTTTTTCAAGATGCACATGTGCAAATACTGCACTACTAAAAACAACACTGATTATGGTTAAAAGTTTAATTAATGTTTTCATATATACCTCTATTTATTTAATGGATTAACGACTAAATTTATCTTTGAAAATTTGATTACTTGGAATCCCAGCATTTGTAATTATTTTTTCCACTTCACTCATCATTGCTTCTGGACCGCACAAGTAAAACTCAGCCAAATGCAGTTCTGATTTTTGGTTCATATACGGCAGAAGTACTTTTTGAACATAGCCTGAGTGCCCTTGCCATTCTTCTGAAGGATTAGAAAGAGTAGGAATATAAGAGAAGTTTTTATGCTTCTCACTCAGTGACTTCAATTCATTATGGTATAGCAAGTCATCTTCAGTTCGCGCACCATAGATAAGAGTCAAACCACTTTTATCTTTATGCTTTTTCAACTGTTCAAAAATAATAGACCTCAGTGGTGCAAGTCCTGAACCCGCACCTATAAACACGCGACTAACTTTTTTATTTGAAGTGGCATAAAAATCAGAAAAAGGGCCTCTTGCAGTTATCGTTTCACCTACTTGGAGTGAACCTAAATAACTTGAACCTATTCCTGCTTTAAAACCATTCTTTGCGGTCTGCCAACGGATATTAAACATTAACTCATCAGACTCCTCGTCAAAGTTAACTAATGAGTAGTGGCGAGTTACACCGTTATGAGAAAATTTTCCATGATAGTAGCTATCCCAGTATTTTTCATAGCACTCTGGCATATCATCTGGACGTAAGCTATTCATCCCTGCTGGCACATCAAATTGCATATATGCACCAGCTTTAAATGCCAACTGTTTGCCTGATTTCACCTTAAACTTCACTTCCTTGATAAAAGGAGTAATGAAGTTAGTCGCAACCACAACTAGCTCATGATTTTCAATATTGCGATCAGTATTAACTTCAATCGAACTAATTTCAGAGAACCTATGCTGACATCCAAGCCGATAACCTTCCTTAAGTTGCTCCTGAGATAAATGTTCCTGTTCAGATAGTGTGATAGGTAATTTAGTTGAACTTAAGAACACGCATTTGCCACAAGTACCGCCACCACCGCAACCTGAAGGAAGGTATACATGTGAACTAGCTAGCCCTTCTAATACAGTTGAGCGACCAACTGCTGAGATGTCAGTAATAGTATTTTCATTGGAAAACGTCACTGCCACTTTTTGCCTGTTAGTGCCCCAACCTAGCTTCAGTAAACCACTTCGATACTGTTGTATCAGCCAAGTAACACCAGTAATTGAAAGGAATAGCGTTGCAAAAGCAAATGCAATGATCAACCAATGGTTAAATCCTCCAGAATTGCCATAGTCCATAAAGTGAAGCTTCATCATCAGATCTTTCAATCTGAAATCATCATTGGCATGGCGAAGTACTTGGCCTGTAATACTATCTAAATAAATAGTTGTATTGTTCTCATCCTCAACGGCAACTTGCCACATAGGATTTTGCTGCCTTACGTGATCAGAAAACGGAGGTTGAGATAACACTGGAGTAGTTAACTTACCCTGTCCTGAGTAGGAGTTTTTTGCCAAAGTTAGTACTTGTTCTTCAGACAAATTAAATGGCTTTCCTGTTACAGCATCAAATAGCTTTGAGTGGCGTTCTTGATAGCTATGCTGCCCCTTATCGAACACAAAATGATAGTAAGGCTGATGTAAAACCCATATAAGGTTTACTTCCTGCGGAGCATTACTAGTAATGTCTTTAATAGGGAATAGGTCAAAGCCTGTAATGCTACCTTCATGATGAGAATGAACTCTAAGTTCATTACCACTGGCTTTACTGTGATCCATCAAATTGAAGTAAAGGCCCGTTCCCAACCAAATAAGCAGTTGTAAACCAACAAATAAAGAAAGCCACTTGTGTATCGTTGTATTTAACTTAAATAGTCGCATCAAATGACTCCCTTTTTATTTGGGGAAAGCACTCGGTAATAAGTCAATACTGCGCCAGTAATTGCTCCCATTAGACCTAGAGTTGCGACCAAGAACAAAAACCAGTTAGATACGTTTTCTCCATCATAGTAATCCATAATGTGGAACCGCCACATCCAATCAAACAATCGCCAGTAATCATGACGCTTGGCAACAAGTGATCCTGTTTGTTGACTTATATAAAATGTCGGTGTGGAGAATTGCTCAAACGTCACTCTCCAAACAGGTAAATGCCTTGGGGACAACTCAGCAGGCAAGTTTGTCGCTGACTTAATCAACCTTATGCTGTCGATTTGATGATTCAGCGCATAATGGTATTGTGCGATTTCTTTAGCCTTGGTTTCATCTACAAGGGCCTGAACAGCTCCAGTTTTAGCATCTATTGCTACTTTTCCATTTTCTCCATTAATAAAAGAATACAAAGGGCGGCCCATACTTTGAGTAAGTGTAACTTGGCTAGCTTTAGGATAATCCGCAGCTAGCTTTACAATGGAGTAATCCATACTTGCTAAATCTATTTTGGGTTCCTCACTCTTAGCCAAGGTTTCGCCGTGTATATAGTGAATATCCATAGTCACCATATACACGCCTGTAATAGACCAGAAGAGGAATTGTATTCCGACAAATGCCATTAGCCATTTGTGATATTTTCTAGCCGTGCTAAGCATTATTCTCAGGCTCCACGTTAGAAAGCTCTTTGTTAAAGGCATTTACTTCAGGCTTTTTAATGATTGAGTAAATTGCAGGGAGTACAATAAGCGTGAGCAGCACAGCACTTGTCATTCCGCCTACCATAGGAGCAGCAATGCGGCTCATGACCTCAGAACCTGTACCAGTACCATATAAAATAGGCATTAAACCTATAATGATTGTAGCTACCGTCATCATTACTGGACGAACTCGTAAGCCAGCACCGTGCAATAATGCATCTTGATATGCATCATCTGAGATGAGTTCTGCTCGCTCCACCGCTTTTTCCTTAAGCTCAGCAAGTGCTTGATTAAGATAAACCAGCATTATCACGCCAATCTCAACCGCAACACCAGCTAGAGCGATAAAGCCCACACCAACAGCTACTGAGAAATTAAACCCTTCTAGATACATCAACCATAAGCCACCGATCATTGCCATCGGCAAGGTAACGATAATGATAGCCACTTCACTAAACGCTCTGAAATTCAGGTAAAGCAGAATAACAATAATGGCGAGTGTTAAAGGCAATACATAGGTGAGCTTTTCTTTCGCTCTTTCCATATATTCGTATTGTCCGGCCCAAGTAATTGAATAGCCTGCTGGTAATGTCAGGTTATTTGCTAAGTGTTCTTTAGCATTTTCAACATAAGTACCTACATCAACGCTATCAATATCAATGAAAGTCCAACCATTGATTCTGGCATTCTCACTTTTAATACCCGGTGGGCCATTCTCTATTCGAATATCAGCAACATCACCTAGTGCAATGCGTTGACCACTTGGTGTTACAACAGGTAATCGTGCTAGCTGCTCAGGAGAATCTCGATAATCTTGCGGATAGCGCAGATTAACAGGGTAACGCTCTTGACCTTCTATCGTTTGTGTCACATTCATACCGCCAATCGCAGTAGAAACTACTTGTTGGACATCTTCGATATTTAACCCAAAGCGACTTGATTTATCTCGTGAAATATCAACCTTGATATATCGTCCACCTGCAACTCGTTCAGAGTAAACTGACGCTGTGCCTGTCACTTCTGGCAAGAGTTGTTCTATTTGTTGGCCGATATCCTGAATTACATCAAGTTCTGGTCCGGCGACTTTAATACCGACAGGCGTTTTTATACCTGTAGCTAACATGTCAATGCGGGTCTTGATTGGCATGACCCAAGCATTGGTTAAGCCCGGAAATTTAACCAACTTATCAAACTCAGCTTTTAACGACTCAGTTGTCACGCCTTCTCGCCACTCCTCCCGTGGCTTCAATTGAATAAAGGTTTCAATCATGGTTAGAGGCGCAGGGTCAGTTGCGGTTTCAGCTCGTCCTACTTTACCGAATACATTTTCAACTTCTGGCACAGTGCGAATAAGCTTGTCCGTTTGCTGCAATAACTCTCTTGCTTTACCGATTGAAATGCCGGGATATGTAGTAGGCATATACATAAGGTCGCCTTCATCCAATGGCGGAATGAATTCACTACCAATTTTATCGACAGGCCAAAAACCAACGATAGTCACTAATACTGCTGCGACTATTGTCGATTTTGGAAACTTCATGACTTGCTTTAAAACAGGCATGTAGATAGCAATCAATAATCGGTTTAACGGGTTTTTCTTTTCAGAGACGACTTTGCCTCGAATAAAGTAGCCCATCAAAACAGGCACCAATGTTATTGCCAAGCCTGCTGATGCAGCCATTGCATAGGTTTTTGTATAGGCGAGCGGTGAAAACATTCTTCCTTCTTGCGCTTCTAAGATAAACACAGGTAAGAATGAGACAGTTATGATCAGCAAGCTAAAAAATAATGCAGGGCCTACCTCACTCGCAGCCTTAGCTACAATTTGCCAACGGTTTTCATCTGTTAGTGGTGTTTTCTCCATATGTTTATGCATATTTTCAATCATCACTATTGCACCATCAGTCATCGCACCAATAGCAATAGCGATACCGCCTAAAGACATAATATTGGCATTGATGCCTTGCATATACATGATGATGAATGACACCAATATACCTAATGGTAGAGTAACAACTGCCACAATTGATGAGCGAAGATGAAATAGGAAAGCAACACAGACAATAGCCACGACTGCAAGCTCCTCTAGCAACTTGCTCCAAAGGTTATCAACAGCACGATCTATTAACTTCGATCTGTCATAGACAGGGACAACCTCCACCCCCTCTGGTAAAGAAGATTTGAGCGACTCAAGCTTTTCTTTTACCCCATTTATGGTTTGTTGAGCGTTTTCACCAAAGCGCATAACGACAACGCCACCAACAACTTCGCCTTCGCCATTAAGTTCTGCGATACCACGGCGCATTTGAGGACCAAGGTTAACGTTGGCAACATCACCAATACGCAACGGCGTGCCTTGTTCGTTAATACCAAGTGGAATTTTCTCTATATCACTAACTGATTGAATATACCCCGTTGCGGTAACCATATATTCAGCTTCAGCCATTTCCACAACGGATGCGCCAGTTTCTTTGTTCCCTTTTTGTAAGGCTATTTGTATTAAACTTAGAGGAATATCGTAAGCTCTCAATTTGTCAGGATCTACTTGCACTTGATACTGCTTAACCATACCACCAACGGCGGCAACTTCGGACACGCCCGGAACAGTTTGTAGTTCATACTTTAAGAACCAGTCTTGAATGCTTCTTAATTGGCTTAGATCATGGTTTCCAGACTTATCTGTTAAAGCGTAAATGTATACCCAACCCACACCTGTTGCATCAGGTCCTAATTGAGGTTTTGCCGAATCAGGCAGGCTTGATGCTACTTGGCTTAAGTATTCAAGTACTCTGCTTCTAGCCCAATACAAATCAGTATCATCATCAAAAATAATGTAGACGTAGGAATCACCAAAGAATGAGTAACCACGAACAGTTTGCGCCCCCGGCACTGATAACATCGCTGTAGTAAGAGGAAATGTCACTTGATCCTGCACAACTTGTGGTGCCTGTCCCGGATAACTCGTCTTAATTATCACCTGCACATCAGAAAGATCTGGGAGTGCATCTACTGGCGTTTTTTGTAATGAATACAAACCACCAAACGCGATAATTAAGGTAATCAACAAAACAAAGAAACGATTGCCGATAGACCACCTAATAATTGATTCAATCATTATTTTTCTCCCACTTAATGATTCGAATGGTCAACAGCACTTTTTTGTTCATGCTCGTGTTGATCATCAGATTCAAGGGAAATTTCAGTTATCACTAAGTCATCTCTTACCTCAAAGGTGAAAGTGAGATTATCACCGACATTGAAATCAACCATTTCTATATTGTCCGCGACGATAAAATCCATCGTCGCAGCAGGCCTATCCCATTTATCTATTGGGCCTCTACTAATATTTAGAATCCGTGTATCAATATCAATCGCATTAATTAAACCTGATACTGTTGCTGATGATACTTCTTCACTCATATCAGCAGGCTCACTCATGATATGAATTCCAGTAACTTCATATCCACCGTCTTCGGTTTTGCTCACTTCAAAGTGCAAAGATTGACCAGACTTCAGTGAATCAATATCTACCTTTGCACCCACATCGAAGTCCATTGTCATTTCAGGCCAATCCCAAGCCTCAGCAGGCCCATGAGTAATATTAACCATACGATGTCCCGCCATGACGCTGTTGATTTCGCCTTCCATCCAAACAGAGCTAGGCACTTCGTCATGAGTCATTCGTTTAAAATCAGAGTTTTTACTTGATTCAGAATCAATCAAGAATTGAGCAGATGTCACCACAACATCATCTTCATTAAGACCCTCTAAGATTTCGATACTATCGATATCAACCCGGCCAATTGTCACTTCGATAGACTTAAATTGCCCATCCCCCAAGGCAAGTACAACTCTGTCTTGTTTACCTGTGCGAATGACGGCTTCTTTAGGTACGAGTATCGTGCTATCAGCTTGATTAGCGTGAATAGAGACTTGTGCAAACATGTTTGGTTTTAATTGATAGTCTGGGTTGTCAAACTTCAGTCTCACTCTGAGTGTGCGTGTTTTACTATTCAATGTTGGATAAACATAATCAACGACACCAGCCCAGTCCTCACCGGGTAAATAGTCAAGTGTGATTGATACAGGCAGTCCTTCTTTAATTAAGGCTGCGTCACGTTCAAACACTTCTGCTTCAACCCAAACTTGCTCTAGTTGACCAATGCTTAATAAGGTGTTTCCCGGCTTGACATAAAAGCCTTCTCTAATCTTCAAACCGTCAACAACACCTGCTTGTGGTGAATAAAAGGTGATGGTTTGCTGAACTTTTCTAGTCTTTTCTAGCTTTTGAATGAAATCTGCTGAAAGCTGTAACGCTTTAAGGCGATCTTTCGCCGCCGAAATTAAGGAACTATTGTCGCGCTTTAAAGCTATTAAAAGTTCTTCTTGCGCGTTAACTAACTGAGGAGAATACAGTGTATAAAGAGGCTGCCCTTTCTCTACAGGGTTACCTGCCGCTTTGACATAGAGTTTTTCAATCCAACCATCAACACGTGGGTGGATATGAATTAGCTTATCTTCATCATATTGAACGTAACCAACCGTTGATATTTCAGTATGCATATTTTTCAGCTCAACAGGTGCAGTGCGAACCCCTAGGTTATTCACTACATGAGGCGCAATTTTTACTGCTCCGGGACCAAAATCATCACCAGATGATTCTTCCTCATACACAGGAATTAAATCCATCCCCATAGGCGACTTACCGGGCTTGTCCCGGCGGTAATTAGAATCCATCGGTGCAACCCAATACAGAGGCTTTTTCTCTGCTGATGTTGTTTCATCTCTATTACTGTTTGAACCTGCACCTTGATATAAGCTCAATACTCCTGCGCCTAGTGCAGCACCAATGATGATGGCAATAATTGTTTTAGTATTCGTTGACATTATTTTTCTCCAAATTGCTGATTGGATAAGTGCTGATTAGTTTTGTGTGAAGTTTGCATCGACTTATGTTCAGCATTTGAGTTAGATTGAGAACGCGCAAAGAAATAGTTGATACGAGCAACTGTTTTAAGTGCGTCAACATCAATTCTTAAGGCTGATATTCTGGCATTTAATTCTGCGATTCTTGCTCGAACAACTTCGGCAAAATCGCCATCATCATTTGTGTAAGCTGTCAATGACGCTTCTGCTTGGTCATGAGTTTGTTTAAGGAGTTGTTCTTGATAGATAGATTGCCTATCAGATAAACGCTTAAGCTGTCTAAGCTCCTTTTCCACCATACTGATCATTTGCTTTGTCAGTAATAGTTTCTCGGTTTTAATAGTCTCTGAATCTGCAATAGAAGCTGCAACTTGCTTATCTTGTCTGTTCTCGGTGAACAAGGGTAAATCAAACGTTACTCCAACAGAAAATAAATCAGCTCGGCTATCACCAGAGGGCATATTGTCACGATAGGCATAACTAGCATTAACACCCCATTGCGGCTCATATTGCTGTTTAGCTAACTCAACTGCTTTTTCTGAAGCTTTGCGTTTTATATCAATTGCAAGTATGGCTGGGTGATTCGAAAGCTCCTGAGCCAATAGATTTCTTGAGTAATTAGATGCTTTTAGGACTGTTGAATTGTTCAAATGAATTGTAGGCAACTTTTTAGAAACCCTAAACTCTAATGGTTGCGTATCAAAGTTGAATGATTCATTCAAGCCAGCAGCATCGTAGATATGAAGCCACTCATTAAGGCGAGCGATTGTTGTTTCTAGTTTCTGCTTTTGCGAAGTTAATCGGTCATCTAACTGCACGATTTCCAATTGAGCACGAATAACATCTTGTTGTCTGGTTTTACCAACAACATTTGAGTAGCTAGCTTTAGTAACTTCCGCCATCTGCTCAAAGAGCGCCCAATCCGCTTCAATCAATTTAATGGTTTGTTGGGCTAAGTAAGCATCTAACCATAACTGTGATACTTGGCTTATCAGTTTAGCCTTACGATCCTCTCGTAGCAGTGGAAATTTCGTTGACTCAATTTTTAATTGCTCTTGTTTAATCTTTAAACTATCACCTCTAGGAAACATTTGAGAAACACCAACCTTTAGTTGAGTCATTCCTTCCTGATCTAAGTCCCAAGTATCTGTTGGTAAATTCATTATCCCTAGTGATACTTTGGGGTCAGGCAAAGTACCTGAAGCGATACTTCTATTTTCAACCGCGCTTTGTTTTAACCGACTCCCATGAAGCCAAGGATCATTTTGCTGAGCCAAGGTGATAGCTTGTTCAAGTGACACTACTTTCTCAGCTTGAGCTGAGAATACAGACAAGCCGAGCATTAGCGAAGTTGAAAGTAGAGTAAGGCTTGAAACATTTAATCTCATTAGAATTGCTCCTCATAAGCCTTAACTTCTGCATATACTTTACTCGTTCCATCTTTAAATAAAATTAATACGTTATATGACATAAAGCGGTCGCCGACTTCCATACCCGGAGAGCCAACAGGCATTGCTGGGACAGATAATCCAATCGCATTGGGGTGCTCTTCTGACAAGAACTGCTGAATAAACTTAGCGGGTACATGGCCTTCAAAGGCAAATCCATTTCTACTCACTGCCGTGTGGCATGAACGGTAATTAGGTTTAATACCATACTTAGTTTTGATATTGCCGATGTTTCGGAAATCTTTGGAATGCGCAACGATCCCTTTGTCTTCAATATGAGTTATCCATTTTTTACAACACCCACAAGTAGGGGTTTTATAAACGATTAACTCCAAAGGTGTTACGTCGTTATTGTGTGCATGCTTATGTTCATTGGCGTTTGCAAACGCAGGTGAAAGCAGCATTACAACTGCTATTTTTAAATACTTATTGATCATTTTTGCCCCCAGACATCGCTGGAAAATAGCTATAGCGCTACGACGCTATATTGACTAACAGAAAAATTAATTACATGTGCGCGAAATTTAGACGCACTAATCCTGTATTAGGCAAAAATTGGTGGACGATAAAGGGAAGTGGAAATTGAATGAGGTTGTTTAGATTGCAGAGCAGCTACAGATTCACTCAATATTTGAATATCTGTCGAATCAATACTGGAATTTAGGACTGTCGTAGATGAGCAAGCATTTGCAGGACAAACACATTCAACGTCACAACAATCTTCTGATTGACCATTACTGCTTTTATTCATATCACCATGATCCATGTTCATGTTCATGTTCATGTGTGATTCGTGAGAACCTGATGACATTTCGCACGGCATAGCAGAATACGCAAATGCTTGCCCTACAAAGGCAAACAGCATAAGCGTTATTACTAAGACTTTTGAAAATGCTTTAGACATAAAATTCTCATAAAAATATACATTGTCTATGCTAATACAAATTTTCGAATAAGTAAATTGATGTCATGTAAACATTTATGAATATTTGACTAACGTCAATTTTTTCAAAGAGGTAAGTGACAAATAATAATCTCATCAGACTTTTTATCTTCGTTATTCAATGGCTTTTATTTTGAGACTTAAGTTGCTCTCTCATTTCTAAAACTCGATCTACCGAATAAGCTCCCGCCCTCATAACAACCAGTTCAACAAACGAAATATCAATTAACTTATGGTCAGCATCAATCACATAACAACTCTCACTATGTGTGTATATTTCTAACTTATCCTCATCAGCAGATTTGCTAACAACCTTTGAAGTCACGATTTGCTGAAATGGCCGGAACCTGAATGTTTCATCTTCAATAACCACCCCTGATAAAAACTCGCCAAGAAATATTTTTTCAAATTCTTTATAGTCGTAAACAGATACTATGTAGGCATCCTTTAAATATATTCTATCCAACGTATTCCCTTACTAATAACTAGCCGGGAGCATATTTCGCAGCTCTAATAACTTATTAGGAGAATACATACACTCATGCATTAAATTAAACTCAAATGCATTTACATCAAACTCTTTTGGTACAGCATCTAAGATATAAAAGTCAACACCAAAGCACTTACTTTCTTGACCATTGATTTCCAGAACCTTTATCGTGAATAAAGCATCTCCTTCTTTACCATTTTCATTTTCGTCAGCAAATGTGCCGTAAAGCACCCGTTCAACTTTTTCCTCTGTATCAGATTGAATTGAGATAAGTTTTGCGTTGGTTAGTTTTACTCTAGGTCTCATGCTTGAACTCCTTTCATATCTTCTACAGAAAAAGGACGAAAGAAACTTAGATATTTAACCCCATCAACTTTAAGTAAATTGTTGTCAGCATCAAAATGTGACAGAACACTAGATTGATACAACGAAATGTATTTTTCATAATCGATGGTGTTAAAAAAATTGGTATCAACGCGCCTCGCATAAAAAACAAGATCTTGCTGATCGATACGAACAATGAACTTCTGATCGCCATCTAGATTTTTAACACGTAAACACAAATTAGGTTTGTGCCAATCAGATACAAAGGAAGGAATCAGAGGGAAGCCGTATACCAAATAGCGCATACCTTCGATTTTGAAGGTTGTTGGATTGAACTGAGCCTTATTTACTTTGCCGCTACTGAATAATTCAAGTGTCAACACCAGCCAGTGCACATGCTTAGAAAATGTATTTCCTTCAGAAATACAGCCTTCGAACTCACCATTATGGTTTACATGATTGATGTACATGTATTTTTTAATGTCATCCAAGGAAAGCTTTTCAACCGGAAACTTTGAAGCTATGAGCCTGAAATAACAACCATGAACTTTTAAATCTGCATATTGAACTATCAACGGATCATCAAAGGCATCAAAGTATGGTCGCCACTCTAAGCGGAAGTCTGCGCCTGTATTAACAATAAACTTGGCATCTTCAGGTAACCCTAAAACTTGGTATATCAATGAAACTAAATCTAAAGTTTCAATATCTACCAGCATCAGGCTTTCAATACGGTTTGCCATTGACTCAATTTCTTTATGAAGCGATTCAATAATTTCTTGATCATCGTGTTCGTTGATCATTAAATATTTCAGGGAATCGTGCTTTAGAATTGAATCCAGTTTTTTCTGTTCAAATGCTTCAGTGAGGCTATTATGGGTATCAGAAAAATGAGGGCAGTTATAAACACCTCTAGCCCACAGGCCTTGGGCGTAAAGATCAGGAAACTCTAATAACTCAGCAAACTCTTTTGCTTGTTTATTGAGTTTATTCTTTAATTGATAAAGTGAGATCATTTAGTTCTCCAAACAACTTTTTAATAAACAATGGCCTACCAACACATTGCTTTATTTATTGTTCAAATAACCAAATTTTTACGGATGCTCCGCTTCACTGTTCACGTTTTCAAGGCGAAAAACATGTGTAGGCGTAGGCTGTCCGTTCAGCCTTCTTATTATAATATCGCCAAAAAACAAAATGACAACTTACGTATTTGTACAACTTTAGGTAGATATTTTGAGTTTGAACTCTGAAAAGCTAAGCCCAAACAAGGATACGACCATCTCTTCATTTATATTGGAGCCGGGAAATTTTTTTTCAAAATTTCCAATAATGCTATCTAGGTGGCTAGCTAATATTTTTACTAAAAATATTTCCGAGTTTGGTGAGAGTGCAGACAGTGCTATCAATGGGTTATCAAAGGATTCAGCTTTTATTTTTACTAGTAAATCGCTGTAACTGTCACAGCCATATAGACAAATAGCTGCCCCTTCTTGGGCTTGTCCAAGGGGAATAGTTAATAATTTAGATAATCGTTTTGCCTGCCTTTTTATATTTACTAGCAGGTCTTCTTTATTAAAAGACATCAATACACCAAAAAACGGCAACGCTAGGCCACGCACCTATGTCACTCAGTTTTTATGTGAATATTTAATCTTTTAGTTCAGAGTAAATCCATTTCGTCCTGTTTTCGTGGGAACGGGCTTCTCTGAAAAGCCACTGCAAAAAGCAGTGGCCATTGTCGCAATATTATAAGGAAATGTGAATGGTAGTTTGATGCCTACATATTCTTTTCAGAGAATTCAGCCAAGCTACTACGCTCTACTTCATCAAAAATCAGCACTGATCCTTTTTCATAATGACGAAACACATTAACAGCCGCACTTGCACCAGAAGAAGCAGGTGTTACAAACTTATCGTCAATCTGGGCTAGGTTGCCCAATACGATTGTCCGACAATTTTTCCCACCACGGCTTAACATGCCCTTGATTTGCGCTCTAGTCATGTTTTGAGCTTCATCAATGATTAAAACAGCATCGTCTATTGAACGGCCACGAAAATAAGCCATGCTAGTAAATTCTATATTGGCTTTTTCAATCACATGCTCGACTGTAGCGTAGACATTTCCTTCATGATTATCATCCGAGTGCATCGAAATTAATGCGTCAGTAATACCTGCCAGAAGAGGCATTGATTTTTCAGTTAAATCCCCCGGTAAGAATCCCGGATCGTCGTCCATAAAGTCTCTGGAGCGCACCACAACGATTTTTTTGTACTTTTTCAACTCCAATACTTGATGCAGCGCCGAAGCAACTGCCAAAAAAGTTTTTCCGGAGCCAGCAGGACCAAGGATGATATTTAAATCATAGTAAGGGTCTGTTAATTGGCTTAAAGCTACCGACTGACGCTGATTTTTAGGCAAAATGCCCCATACTTTTTCTTGTTTACGAGGCAATAGCTTTGTGAATACCTCAGTATCTGTTACTTCTGAAATTCGCCCAATGTGTCCAGCTTCATCGTACCAATACATGTTTGGCTGAACTTCATCATTAAATAGACTTATTGGGAAAGTATAAACTTCTCCTGAAACCTTGAAGTCTTTGTCTGATTTAATTCGATCAAAAAGATCTCCTTTAAAGGCTTGTACCCCTGTGTATAAAAGATCAATATCTGATATTTGATTATCTACGGCAACGTCTTCTGCCATGACCCCTACGGTTCGAGCTTTCAAGCGCATATTAATGTCACGGCTAACAATTATTACGTCTTTATTGAGTTCTTTTTGAAGATATAAAGCATAATTAATTATTCTGTTATCAGCATCACTTCCTATCCCGTGCTTTAACTCCTTAGCCAGATCCAATTGAGTGTCAATTCCAATGAAAAGCTTTCCTCTCTGGGCTGTTTCGGTAGATGGTAAAGGAATACCTATTTCCATTTCCTCGGCTGTATGTCCATTTATAATGTCTTCAAGCATTCTAATGCACATACGGGCATCGGCACTTACCGATTTATTAGTTCTTTCTTTCAGGTTATCAAGCTCTTCAAGGACAGTTAGACAGATGTAAATATCATCTTTGTAGCTAAAAATAGATTTTGGATCATGTACTAATGCAGATGTGTCTAGTACACGAGGATTTCGATTATCAATAGAGCTTTTCATTACGCAGCCTCCCAAAAGATTGAATCGTTGCTAGGCTTTGTGTTGTACTTTTCTTGTAAATTACAAATTTTGAGTAAAGGTTTATTGTTGAGAGACTGCTCAGAGTAGCTAAGGTAATCAATTTTTTTGGAAATTCTTTTTACTTTTTCTACAGGCCAATAAAAACAAGGGGGTAAAAACTTTAAAATATCCCCAATTCGGGGTTGTAAAATAACAACGGCGTTTTGAATGCTACGGCCGCGCATAAAGTTCACCGATTTAAACTGTACGTTGGCTTTTTCCATAATATAATTACGGCTCGAAATCGGGTTTTCATCTCCTTTATGCAACACTTCTAAAGTATCGGTAATTGCTGCTAACCAAGGGGCCATTTTCTCTTCTTCAGTACCGGGTAAAAAGCCAATTGATTCAGCAATTTCTGGCGTGTTACGGGTGACTATAACTTTGTCGTAAATGCCTTTTTCAATGATCATTTCAAGGGCGCTGGCAAGAGCAAGCAGAGTTTTACCACAGCCTGCTGGGCCCGTTAAAATCACTAGTTCTATGCTTGGGTCAAGTAGCGCATCAAGTGCCATCCCTTGATACACATTCTTAGGTTTTACACCCCAAGCGGTATGGCTCATCAAACGCTCAACACTAATATCTTTTAAAGTAATTTGTTTATCATCGTAGCTTGTTACTCGAGCCGCAAAGTGATCGCTATCATCTAAAATATATTCATTGCAGAACACATCACTAATCGTATTTTTTGCTACGTGGTGATAAGTATCTCGGCCTTGCTGCTCAGTTTCACACTCACCAACCTGTTGCCAAAAGTCTCCGTCAATTTTTTTATAGCCGCTGGTCAGTAAGGCTATGTCGTCAATTAATTGGTCTGTTCTGTAGTCTTCAACAAATTTAAGGCCGGCTCCCTTCGCCTTGAGGCGCATATTGATGTCTTTTGTTACAAGCACCACTTTGCTGTCGCTGTGCTGCTTTTGCAAATGCACTGCACAATTGATAATACGATGGTCATTTTCGTTGCCTGGTAAACCCGAAATACTGTCTGCAAATAAGTGATCATTCACGATAATTAGGCGGCCACGAGACTCTGTTTTCGCCTTTTTATTACTCGGCAGTGCCACCCCTTGCAACATCTGCTCAGGAGACGCGTCTTTTAACACTTCATCTAAACCACGAATAGCAACACGGGCGTCACGACTAACATCGTGTTTTCTATCTTTAATATGGTCAAGCTCTTCTAATACTGTCATGGGGATAACAACATCATGCTCTTGGAAAGATAAATAAGCGAGGGGTTCGTGGAGTAATACATTGGTATCGAGCACATACATTTTACTATCAAGGTTCGAAGCTTTTTCCATAGCACTTTCCTTACGTTTTATGATTTTTATGCTATACCCAATAAACTAAACAAGCGGCGGATGAAGCTATGATTTATTCGTTAGGTATATACTCAGTTTAGTCTATTTACGACAAAAGTCCTTTTTATGACAAACAAATATACAATTATTTAACTGGTTAAAATATATACAGATATCACTAATATTTTCACCAGTAAAAGTGACTTAAAAAGGTTGACTAAATTTAATTGTGTGCGGCGAGTTTACTACCTTGAAGTAGCATGGCGTTACAGGTAACATAGCCGCCTTTTTTCTTCATAGACGAGACATACATGAATTTTTCCTTAGGTCAGCGTTGGATCAGTGATACAGAGTCAGATTTAGGATTAGGCACCGTTGTTGCCCTTGAAGGCCGTCAGGTCAGCATTTTATTTCCAGCCAGTGGAGAAAACAGAGTTTATTCTTTAACTGAAGCACCTGTTACTCGTGTCGCATTTAATCCAGGTGATATTATTCGCAGCGTTGAAGAATGGGAATTAGAAGTCGAGTCTGTTGAACAGCAGGGCGAGTTATTATGCTATCACGGCACTCGCGTTGATAATGGTGAAAAAGCCCAGTTAAAAGAAACCTTTTTAGATCACTTTATCAAATTCAATAAACCACAAGACCGTTTATTTGCAGGTCAAGTAGACCGTTTTGACCGCTATACGCTTCGCTACCAAACTTGGCAGCATCAATTTGAGCGCCAACAATCACCTTTAAAAGGCTTAATTGGCCAGCGTGCAAACCTTATTCCGCATCAGCTTTATATCGCCCAAGAAGTGGGTAAACGTTTTGCGCCACGCGTATTACTTTCTGATGAGGTGGGTTTAGGTAAAACCATTGAAGCGGGTATGATTTTACATCAACAAATCATCAGTGGCCGTGCTAGCCGCGTATTGATTGTTGTGCCTGAAAATCTTCAGCATCAGTGGTTAGTAGAAATGCTACGCCGCTTTAACTTACGTTTTTCTATTTTTGATGAAGAACGTTGTGATGAAGCATTTGCAGACTCACCAAACGTATTCGAAACAGAACAGTTAGTACTTACTAGCCTTGAGTTTTTAAGCAAGAAAAAACGCTGGTTTGAGCAAGCAACTCTGGCTGATTGGGATTTATTAGTTGTCGATGAAGCACACCATTTAAGTATCAATAATGGTAAGCCAAGCACAGAATATCAACGTATGGCGGAGTTAAGCCTAGACATTCCGGGCCTTATCTTATTAACTGCAACGCCAGATCAACTTGGTCACCGTAGTCACTTTGCACGTTTGCAATTACTCGACCCAGATCGTTTCTACGACTACGATGCGTTTGTAGAAGAAGAAAGTAACTACAAAGAGGTTGCCGAAGCAGCCAACCAATTACTGGGTGAAAAAGGCCTTGATGATGCATCTAGAGCAACTTTAAAAGAGCTATTAAAAGAAACCGACATCACTGACCTTTTAGCTAACGCAGAGCAAGGTGATGAAACGGCGCGTAACGAAATTCTATCAATGCTGTTAGACCGCCATGGTACAGGCCGTATTTTATTTAGAAATAGCCGCAGCGGTATTGATGGTTACCCAAGCCGTAAGCTTCATGCTTATCCAATGGCAATGCCTAAACAATATAAAACGGCAATGTCGGTACTAGGTAATATGGGCGGCATTCAAAATGCTGAGCTAACAGCACTTCGTGCTTTATTCCCTGAAAAAATCTTCCAAGAGTTTGAAGGTGAAAATGCCAGCTGGGGTGCATTTGACCCACGTGTTGATTGGTTAATTGAAACACTTAAAACCCTTAAGCACGAAAAAGTACTGCTTATTTGTGCTAAAGCCGAAACCGCACTTAGCCTAGAACAAATTTTACGTGAGCGTGAAGCAATTAAAGCCTCGGTGTTCCACGAAGGCATGTCGATTGTTGAACGTGACCGTGCAGCGGCTTACTTTGCCGATGAGTACGACAGCGCACAAATTCTACTTTGTTCTGAAATTGGTTCTGAAGGTCGTAACTTCCAATTCTCGCATCACCTAGTACTGTTTGATTTACCACTTAATCCAGACTTACTCGAGCAACGCATTGGTCGTCTTGACCGTATTGGTCAAACGCAAGACGTAAACATCCACGTGCCGTATTTCGAAAACACCGCACAAGAAGTGTTACTTCGTTGGTACAACGAAGGCTTAGATGCGTTTGAAACAACATCGACAACAGGACAAATGCTGTATAAAGAATATGGCGAAGAACTACTTGAGTTTATTGGTGCACACAACTGTGACGAAGAAGAGCTAGACCCACTACTAGAACAAGTTGCCAGCCAAAATGCTAAGCTTCGTAAACAAATGGAAAGTGGTCGTGACCGTTTATTAGAGCTGCACTCAAGTGGCCAAGGACGAGCTGAAAGTCTTGTTGCTGATATCGAAGAGTTAGATGATCAATTCACGCTACCAAGTTATATGATCAATGTGTTCGACACCTTTGGTGTAAGCCAAGAGGATAAAGGTGAAAATACCATCATCTTAAAGCCAACTGAGCACATGCTAAATCCATCTTTCCCATGCTTGAAAGATGATGGCATCACAGTAACGTTTGATCGTAGCACCTCGCTTTCGCAAGAAGACGCGCATTTCATCAGCTGGGACCACCCTATGGTGCAAGGCAGCTTAGATATGATTTGTGATGATGACTTTGGTACTGCCTCTGTGGCATTACTGAAAAACAAAAAGCTACCTGCTGGTACCTTCTTTGTTGAGCTCATTTTCATTGCTGAGGCGATGGCGCCAAAAGCACTTCAGGTTGGCCGCTTCTTGCCACCAACGCCAATTCGTATCTTATTAGATAAGAGCAGCAATAACTTAGCCGACAATGTTGCCTTTGATGCCTTCAACCAGCAGCTGTCTGCGGTTGGTCGCCAAACTGCAAGTAAGTTAGCCAGTGCGTTACAAAGTGCCATTCACCCAATGATCACCAGTGCACAAGGCATGGCACAAACTAAGCTTGAAACACTCCGTGCGGAATCACTAGAGAAAATGCAAACAGCCCTTGGTGAAGAACAAGCTCGCTTAACAGCACTTAAGCAAATCAACCCTAATATTCGTGATGAAGAGCTTAGCTTCTATGATAAGCAACGCAGTGAACTCACTACTTACATCGAAAAAGCCCAAGTTAAACTGGATGCTATTCGTTTAATTGTGGTTTCTCACTAACGTTGAAGCGCTAAACAAAAACCATAAACGCGATGTGCTTTCACATCGCGTTTTTTATGCCAAACAAAACAAGGGGAAAAAATCAGAGTCCTACTTGTTAGCATATACTTGAAAACCAGCACTGCCATTGTGTATGCGCTCATACTCCTTTAAAATAGCGCCCTTGCATATCATCGAGGCTGGCTGTGTTACTCAATTATAATCCCCCAATGACACCTTATTTAAGTATTGTTTATCAAGACGATGACTTGCTTATTGTAAATAAACCAAGTGGTTTACTTACTGTGCCGGGAAAAGATCCAAAACACGCCGACTGCCTTATTGCTCGCATTAATCGCGTTTTTCCAACGGCAAAAATTGTTCATCGCCTTGATATGGCAACCTCTGGCATTATTTGTTTAGCTATGCACAAAGAGGCGCATCGTAATTTAAGCATTCAATTTCAAGATAGAAAAACCGCGAAACGCTACATTGCTCGTGTATTTGGTAAGCTTGAGCAAGAAACTGGTTCGGTAGATTTACCACTTATTTGTGATTGGCCAAACCGCCCAAAGCAAATGGTTGATCACGACAATGGCAAACCGTCATTAACCCACTTTAAAGTGCTTGAGTATGAACAGAATGCAACTCGCGTCGAGCTGACCCCTATTACAGGGCGCTCTCACCAACTACGTGTGCACATGTTGTCTTTAGGTCACCCTATTTTAGGCGATAAGTTGTATGCGCACCCCGAAGCATTCGCCATGGCTTCTCGCTTACAACTGCATGCCGAAATGCTAACCTTAGCTCACCCTGCCAGTGGTGAAACGCTTGTTTTTGAGGCAGCTCCTGAGTTTTAAGACAATTAGCTAAATATTTTACCAACACTGCCGATAGTTAATTTAATCACTGATTTAATTTAAGACTCAGGAAATTTCGGCATGAAGTTAAAACCCGCACATTGCTTAGTTTACGCAGCCTGTTTTGCGTTGATGGGTAATGTGAATGCTGCCGATTTTATTAAACCCACCCCTTGGTCAAGTTTGGTCACTAACGATATTCAACGCTTTTTACCAAGTGATGAAGTACGTACTCTGCTTGCCGGTGAAGATGAGTTTATTAGTTTATATCGCCAATCTATGGCAGCGAGTCAACGCGGAATTGTACTCATTATTCCTGATTGGCAGCATGTTCCAACTAATAATGCCGGAATCAACTTTTTACGTAAGCAGTTAAATGAAATTGGCTATGCGACCCTTGCCATGACCATGCCTGACATTGACTGGCACCCTGCTGATATAACGATGCCAGAGCCCACTGAGAATTCTGAAACTGAGTCAACAACACAAAATGACCAGCAAGCTGACTCAGCTCCACCAGCTAAAACACAACAAGCACCTCATTTTGTAACTGGTGAACCAAATATTAGCGAAGCAGTGCTTGATGATTACAAACTAAAGTTAATTGCTAGATTCAATGCCTTGTATAACAGTGCCATGGATGAAGGTGGCAATATTATTGTCGTGGCGCAAGGTGCCAGTGCGGGGCTCTTGATTGAGCATTATGCTAGCTTTCCAAATAACGAACTAAATGCCTTTATTAGCTTAGGAAGCTATTTACCTAACAGTATTCGTAACCAGCATCTTAATGCCACGCTTTCAACTATCAGCCCACCATTACTGGATATTTTTTACAGTGAAGGTAACCCTGACACACTGCAAAGCGTAAAAGATAGAAAACGTTGGGTTAGAAAGCACGCAAAATATGACTACCGACAAAGAGAGTTATTTGGTGTGCCTTCAGAGCCAGAGCAGCACGAAAGGCTACTCAAAGAAATTGATGGATTTTTACGCCGCCTTTTTTAAATACTCGTAAGCCGCTTGAATATCTTGGCTTTTCTTTACCGCTACTTCCATCATGTGTTTTGGTAAACCTTGCGATACTAATTTATCGGGGTGATGCTGAGCCATGAGCTTTCGATAGGCAACTTTAATATCTCGTGCCGATGCATCACTGTTTAAGCCTAAAAGAGCCAATGCCTGCGCGCGATTCATGCCATTATTAGGTGGCACACTGTGCCCTCTTTGTTCACTATAACTGCTGCGACTTTGCTGGCCTTGTTGGCGTTGCTGCTCATAAAAGCGCTGTTGTTGCTGGCGAAATGCAAACTCGGCTTGGTAGCGCTTTAACAAAAATGCGAACTGGGTGCGCGAAATACCTAACTGCTTGCTCACCTCTTGCAATAGCTGCTTTTCTTGCTCTGCAAGGTGGCCATCAGAAAAGGCCATTTGAATTTGGATTTCGAGGAATAATTGCAATAAATCATGGCGTCGAGCAAAGCGCTCTTTAAAGTCATGAACGGTTTCTTTTAATGAAAAATCTGTTTCTTTACCACTACGAAAGGCATCTTGTGCTTCACGACGCTCATCACCCGACAGCCTCATTTCGTCCATAAAGACACTGGCAGCTCGAATATGAGTTTCACTAACACGACCATTTGATTTGGCAATATGCCCCATCACCGCAAAACAACTAGAAAAGAAAAGCGCTTGACGTTCGTTAATATCATCGCCTTTAAACAAACCAGAAAACCCACCGGCTTTATCAAAGTCTTGTTTTAAGCTGCGATCGAACATATGGCCTAAGTATAAGCCTAGTAAGGCACCGATAAACTTGCCAAACATAAAGCCAAAACAAAAACCAAGTACTTTTCCCCACATAATTGGCAAACCTCTGTTGTTATTGCAAAGCGAAACGCTGATTGATTTCGTCTAATCTGGCTGGTGTGCCAATGTCATCCCACTGACCTAAGTAAAGCTCCGTTGATACTTGATGTGCACTGAGCTTTTCACGCAAAATTGGTCCAAGTGGACGAACACCTTCGGTTAAACCATTAAAAAAATCAACGTGGTAACGACTTATACCTGAAAAAGTATACTTTTGGCTATCAGGACTTAAATGACTAAGGGCAAAATCACCATCAGGATTATGAGCAGGATTTTCAACAAGTACGATGTGCGCCTCTCCCGCTTGCAAATGAATCTGCATCAACGAAGTCACATCGTAATCAGTATACACATCACCATTTATGACAATAAATTGCTCACCCAATAACGGCAATGCTTGAATGATACCACCTGCGGTTTCAAGCCCCCCCGCCTGTTCTTGACTGTAAGTGATCGATACACCAAACTGCGATCCATCAGCAAAATACTCTGTTATTTTGTCGCCCTGCCATGCAAGGTTAATGACAATGTCGGTAATACCTGCTTGACGTAAATTATTAATATGATGCTCTAATAATGGCTTGCCATTAATCCTAAGCATCGGCTTTGGCATTGTTTCTGTTAGCGGCATCATGCGCTTACCGCGCCCAGCCGCTAGGATCATTGCTTTCATTTCATCTCTTTTGTTAAGCGCAGCTTGGTACGTGGAATAACAGTGTGTTCTATCCACTGACCAAGTGCTGTTAACTCTGGGTATTCTTTGCTTACATTACTAATGTATTTAAGGGTTGGCAGTACATTATTCAAATAACCAGACTTATCGTCACGAAGTTTTAAGCGGCAAAATATGCCTGCTGCTTTTAAATGACGCTGTACACCGGTCAAATCAAACCAACGTTTAAACATGGCAAATGAGGTGTCTTGCAATAACTGTTGCTGGTTAAACTCGTCATATGCGTAATGCAAAAGATAGTCGAGCTCTTGCTCAGGTAACTTGAAGTAGCAATCTCTTAATAACGAAACAAGGTCATAACACACAGGCCCTTGTACGGCATCTTGATAATCAATGATCGCCCATTGCTGCCCTGTGCGCATTATATTGCGACTATGGAAGTCTCGGTGTACCGTCACAATCGGTTGTTCAAGCGCATTGTTAACTAATAACTCACAAGCTTGTTGCCACATTTGCTGCTCAGCAACAGAAAGTTGCTCACCAATAAAGTTATCAACTAACCACTCTTTAAAAATACTCAGTTCAAACTGTAAAAACTCACCATCAAATACTTTCATGTATTGAGCTGGCGGTATTTGTGCCCACTGCGCACTTAACTTTATTAGGTGTTTGTAGTGTAAAGTGCGGTCTTCATCGCCGAGTAAATCAGCCAAGTGTGTATTGCCTAAATCACTGAGTAAAAAGAAACCTTGTTTTTCATCAGCCTGAAGAATTTTAGGTAATTTAAAACCGTGCTTAGAAAATACCTTGTTGAGCTCTATGTAAGGCGTGTTGTCTAATTTGTTGGGGTCTGAGTCCATGACAATATAGCTCTGATCACTTGTATTTACGCGGAAATAACGGCGAAAGCTCGCATCTCCAGTGATGGCGGCTAATTGATATTCATCCTCTTTAAAGTGAGGATTTAAAAACTGCTGTAAACTTTTATAACGATTCATTTAGTAAGATATCTATTTTTCACTAAGTCAATTACTGTATTTGCCATTGTTTTCCTTTATTATGTCTAGCTTATATCCAACCAAAGAGCATTAAGGTCATTAAATGAGCAAAACCTGGGGCATAATGATGCTAAGCGTACTTAGCGCACCATCGTTCGCCGAAACTGAACTGGCACACAATTTTTGTGGCACTTCAATGCAAACCAGAGCTTGGCAACCGCTCCCTGGCCTTGAACTTAATATGATCGATATCAAATCCGATGATATTGAACTATTGGGTACCCAAAGCGCAGAATTTACCGGTAATGTAGATATTAACACCCTAACGATGAATTTGTCCGCACAAAGTGCACTGATTGACAAACAACGTGGGTTACTTAATGCAACCGGCCCTATCGTGTATCGCGATAAAGTAAGCCAAATTAACAGTTCTGGGCTCAATGCGGATTTAAATAATTCTGAATTAAGCTTGCTTGGTGCTGATTATAAGCTCACCGACCAACTAGGTCATGGTGGCGCAGAAAAACTAACAGTCAACGAGTCTGGCCTAAACCTGATGAACGCAAGCTTTACTACTTGCCCTGGCGAAACCCCCGTATGGGCAATCGAAGCTGACGAAATTGACTTATCAAGTGAAGATGGCTGGGGCGAAACCCACAATACTGTATTACGTGTATTTGACACACCGGTTCTTTATATTCCCTATTTTACGTTTCCGTTAGACGACCGCCGTAAATCAGGTTTATTAACGCCTAACTTCTCAAGTTCTGGTCGTTACGGTATTGAAACAATCACGCCATACTATTGGAACATTGCACCAAATTACGATGCCACCATCACGCCGCGTTATATGTCTAAACGAGGCTTACAAATGATTGGTGAGTTTCGTTATTTAACTGAGCAAAACAATGGCCTCGTTGCGGTCGAGTATCTTGATAAAGATGACGAAGAACCCAATGTTGACTCACGTTATTTATTTCACTGGCAACAGCAAAGTTACTTTGGTGAGAGCTGGCGCGGCAATATCGATATTACTAACGTTAGTGATGATAACTACCTAACAGACTTAAACTCTAATTATGCAACTCGCACAGACACTCAGTTATACCGTACTGGTTCACTGACTTACTTGGGAGATACTTGGCATACAAACATTAAACTACAGAGTTTTGAAGTACTTGGTGATCACAAAGAATCCTATGCAGCGTTACCACAAATTACTTTTTCACAAATGGATGCCTATGATTTCTACGGTATCGATTTAACGCTTGACGGTGAGCTCAGTTATTTTACCAATGATAAAGCCATTATTGATGAAGCGAGTAGACTTCACATTGAACCAAAAGCAAGTTTTGGCTATCAAGAATATGCTTGGTCGTTTTTATCTGAATTCAGCTTACTCCACACTGAGTATAACCAGCATGGTGATTTAACAGGCACCGACTTCGACGAAAGAGTGACACGTACTATGCCTAAAGTACGCTTGTATAGCCAGTTAAACTTCGAGCGAGAAACTGCCTTTTTCTTTAAAGATGGCATTCAAACGCTTGAGCCACAAATTCAGTACTTGTATACGCCAAATAAAGACCAATCGAACATTGGCCTTTACGATACAGCTAAATTACAAGATGATTTTTTTGGTTTATTTAGAGACCGTCGTTTCTCAAGTATCGACCGTATTGCCACTGCAAACCAATTCACATTGGGTGCCACAACTCGCTTATTCAGTAATGAAAACGAAGAAGTGTTTAATTTTAGTGCCGGCCAAATATTTTATTTAAGTAATGATGCTAAACCAACATCACAAGGGCTTCAGTCAGATACTAACTACAATGCCTTGTTTGCAGCGCAAACCATGTTACATTGGCACCGTCGCTGGTATTTATCGGGTGGTATTCAATATGACACTGACGGTAAAGAAATTATTCAATCAAACATAACCTTAGATTATAAAGGTGACGATAAACAGCTCGTACAATTGAACCATCGCTATGCAAATGATGTCTCAGGCAATACAATCGAGCAAGTTGGTCTATTCACCAGCATTCCGCTAACACAAGATTGGCAGTTTGTTGGTAGCTACCACCGCGATTTAGAAAGTGGTCGTAGCATTGAGGTTTTCAGTGGTCTTCAGTATGAATCTTGCTGCTGGGCGTTTCAAATCACAGGCCGTCGTCAAATCGAAACTGATTTGAATCAAGCGATTGGTCAAGAGCAAGCTACTTTTGATACCAGTATTGGTTTCAATATCGTATTAAAAGGGCTTGGAAGTAAAAGCCGTTATGATGCACAAAAATTATTACAACAAGGTATTTTTGGCTATCGTAGACCGTATTTTCTTAATAACTAGTACCGCAGTACTATTAGCAAGAGTATTAGAAAAAGTATGAATTTAAAAAAACTATTTGCATCAGCATTATTAACAGTTGGCCTATGCCAAAGTGTTTTCGCAAAACCTGTCGAAATCGACAAAGTCGTCGGGGTTGTTAACCAAGGTGTTATTTTACAAAGTGAAGTTGACACCATCATTAACCGTGTTAAAACTCAAGCAGCAGAGCAAGGCCAGCAACTGCCTTCTGATGACACGCTACGTATTCAAGCGATTGAACGTTTAGTAAACCAAACGCTTATGATGCAACTTGCAGAGCGTATGGGTCTAGAAATCTCAGACTCTCAATTAGACCAAACACTTGAAAACATGGCCCGTGAGCAAGGCGGTACGATTGCAGATTTACGTCGTACGATTGAGGCTGCAGGTGAAAGTTACACCGCGTATCGTGAAGAGATCCGTAAAGAAATAACGACTCAGCAAGTGACTCGCGCCAATGTCGATCGTCGAATTTACATTAGCCCACAAGAAATCGATAACTTATTAAAAATCATGGAAACTCAAGGTAAAAATGCCGAAGAGTATGACATTGGTCACATCCTGATTGATATCCCAAGCGATGCAACAGCTGATGAAATCGCAAGTGCAAAAACACGTGCAGACAAAGTAATCGAATTTTTAAATGAAGGTAAAGAATTCAAACGTATTGCTATCTCATCATCAAGTGGCTCAAAAGCCCTTGAAGGTGGTCAACTAGGTTGGATGAGCATCAATGAAATGCCATCGTTGTTTGCTGAAGCAGTGAAAGGTCATAAGAAAGACGATATTGTTGGCCCGCTTCGTTCAGGTGCTGGTTTCCACATCATCAAAGTTCAGGATGTTCGTGGTCGTCAAGTGGTTGAAACAACAGAAGTTCGCTCACGTCACATTTTAATCAAGCCATCAATTATCTTAAGCGAAGAAAAAGCGCGTGACATGCTAAAAGGCTTTGCTAAAGACTTACGTGAAGGAAAGGCAGACTTTGCTGAACTAGCAAAAGAATACTCTGAAGACCCGGGTTCTGCATTAAAAGGCGGTGAGTACGATTGGACTGATCCAAGTACTTATGTACCTGAGTTTAAAAATACTCTGCTTTCACTTGATAAAAATGAAATCAGTGAGCCTTTCAGAACGCAATTCGGTTGGCACATTGTGCAGTTACTTGATAAGCGTGTAGCAGACAAAACAGAGCAAGCTAAACGTAACCGCGCGCATCAACTGCTGTTTAATCGTAAATTTAAAGAAGAAAGTTTCAACTGGCAGCAAGAAATGCGCGAACAAGCCCATGTTGATATTTTCCCAGCAGAATAACGATCATGACTATACGAATTGCAATAACACCCGGTGAGCCGGCCGGTATAGGCCCTGATTTACTAATAAAATTAGCTCAACATCACTGGGATGCCCAGCTTGTTGTGATTGCTGATGGTGCGCTGTTAAAACAGCGCGCAAAATTATTAGGGTTAGAATTAAACCTAATTAAGTTTGACGAAACGCAAGCTCCAACCGACACACCAGCTGGAAGTGTTTACCTTCATCAAGTCGATTTAGGTGAAGACGTTGAAGTTGGCGTTTTAAATGACGCTAATGGCCAATATGTACTTGATACCTTACGTATTGCCAGTGAAAAGAATATGGATGGAACCTTTGCTGCTGTTGTGACGGGTCCAGTACATAAAGGCATTATCAATAAAGCAGGTATTTCATTCAGTGGTCACACCGAATATTTTGCTCAGCAATCAAATACTGCCGATGTCGTCATGCTTCTTGCAACCGAAGGCTTACGCGTTGCACTTGTTACAACGCATATTCCACTGGCGTATGTATCACGTGCCATTACAGTTGAACGATTAAGTAAAGTTATCTCGATATTAAACCATGACTTACAGACAAAGTTTGGTATCGAGAAGCCGCGTATTTTAGTGTGCGGATTAAACCCACATGCAGGTGAAGACGGTCACTTAGGTACTGAAGAGATTGACACAATTACACCTACTCTTGAGCTTTTAAATAACCAAGGTATGAATTTAATTGGTCCTTTACCAGCTGATACTCTTTTCCAAGATAAGTATTTATCGCAAGCAGATGCAGTGCTGGCAATGTATCACGATCAGGGCTTACCTGTGCTAAAATACAAGGGTTTCGGCAAATCAGTCAATATCACTCTTGGCTTGCCATTTATTCGCACATCAGTAGATCATGGCACAGCACTTGATTTAGCCGGTACAGGCACTGCTGATGTGGGTAGTTTTGAATTAGCGATCCGCGAAGCAATTAAGCTCGCCCATGAAAAAGCACAGAATCAATGACAGATAAAGTACATTTAGGACACCGCGCCCGTAAGCGTTTTGGTCAAAACTTTTTAAACGATGACATGATTATCGATAAAATCGTCACGGCTATCGATCCTAAACCTGAAGACAATTTAGTAGAAATCGGCCCGGGTCTTGGTGCAATCACTGAGCCTGTTGCTGATTTAAGTGGCCATTTAACTGTTGTTGAGTTAGACAAAGACTTAGCAGAGCGTTTAACAAGCCATCCATTTTTAGGTCCAAAACTTACAGTGCATCAAGGTGATGCAATGAAGTTTGATTTTAGTACCTTAATCAAAGCAGATGAAAAACTAAAAATATTTGGTAACTTACCTTACAACGTTTCAACTCCGTTGTTATTTCACTTATTTGAATTTGCAGACAACGTTGAGCATATGCACTTTATGCTGCAAAAAGAAGTGGTCAAACGTATGGTCGCAGGCCCGGGCAGCAAAGCTTTTGGCCGTTTAAGTGTGATGACACAATATTACTGTCATGCGATGCCAGTGATTGATGTACCACCTGAGTGCTTTAAGCCCGCACCAAAAGTTGACTCAGCAGTGATCCGCTTGATCCCTAAAAAGCCTGAGCAACGTACAGCAAAGAGTACCAAACTTTTAAATACAGTCTGTTTAGAAGCGTTTAACCAACGCCGTAAAACACTGCGTAATAGTTTATCTAACTTACTGACAGCTGAAGAGTTAACTGGCATAGGTATTGATATTACGCTTCGCGCAGAAAGCCTGTCTTTACAACAATTTATTGATATAGCTAATTGGATTTATGACAACAAGCAGTAATTTAGGTTCGCCAATTAAGGTCTCTGTTGAGACCTTCTATGTTGAAGGCCAATCAGAGCCTGAACAAGATAAATACGTTTTTGCTTACTCAATCACCATTAAAAACCACAGCTTATGCAGTGCAAAACTTTTAAGTCGCTATTGGTTAATTACCGATGCCAACGGCAAAGAAGTCGAAGTACAAGGTGAAGGTGTTGTTGGTGAAACGCCAACAATTGCCCCTGGAGAAAGCTATAAATACACCAGCGGAGCAGTTCTCGATACTCCTGTGGGCACGATGCAGGGCCACTACACAATGCGCAATGAGTTTGGAACTGAATTTGAAGCGCCTATCGAAGTGTTTCGTTTAGCACGTCCAAATATACTGCATTAGGTAAGCATGGCTGACTACGCAATAGGTGATCTACAAGGCTGTTTTACTGAGTTTGATGCGTTACTAAAACGTGTTAACTTCAACCCTAGCCAAGATCATTTATATTTAGTGGGTGATATAGTCGCAAGAGGTCCTGATTCACTTGCGTGTCTTGAGCGGCTATATAGCATGCAAGGTAGTGTTAGCATTACATTAGGCAATCATGATCTGCATCTGATTGCCTGTCACCATTTGAATAAGCCAGCCAATCCTAAAGATAAATTAGAACCGCTTTTTAATAGCTCAAAACGCGCTGATTATATTCAATTTTTACAGCAACAACCTTTAGCTATTTGGCTTGAAAACTATAATATGTTTATCAGTCATGCGGGGCTAAACCCTAACTGGTCAGTCAAAAAAGCCCTCAAACGTGCTCGCTTCGCCGAATCCTGTTACCAAGGTGACGATGCGCATCATTATTTTACGCATATGTATGATCCTCACCCGCTTGAGTGGTTAAAATCTTTAAGCAATGAGGAAAAGTTTCGCTACATCGTTAATTATTTTACTCGGATGCGGTTTGTCGATCACGATGGCAAGTTAGATTTAAATAATAAAACCAATACAAGTATCGATACTTCATTTATTCCTTGGTTTGAGCATCCAAATATTCTGAAATTAAAACAACAGATTACATTTGGCCACTGGGCTGCTCTAGAAGGAAAGGTTGAATATAAAAATATTCATGCCCTCGACACAGGCTGTGTATGGGGAGGTGCTATGACACTAATGGAACTAAGTAAAAATAAGTACCACACAGAAAGTTCTCATTCTTTTATCTAAATAAACTGAAAAATAACTGAACATCTGTTAGATTTATACAATTAAAGTAAATTTAAATTAAAGCTACTTAAATTTAAATACTTAACTAATTGGCAACCTTGCCGATAAGTGTTGATTAGTACTATTTTGTGGAATTACATATGAACTTGACCGTTAGACAGCGTATTTGGGGTGGCTTTATTGTCATTACCTTGCTCCTGCTTTTTATTGGTGGTAACTCGTTGGTCAGAATTACCAATATTGATCAATCAACGCAGCGTGTTAATCAGCTGTCGCTACCAGCGCTTGATAAAAGCTACGAGCTGCAGGTCGAATTTATTTTAATGAGTAAAGCTGCACAAGCCAGTTTTTATACATCATCACAAGAAGAACTAACAACAATACGTAATCGCTTTAATGAACAGAAAAAACGTTATGATAGCTCTTATCAAGAGTTACAACGAATTGTCAGCGATGATCCTGAACTAAAAAGCAGCAGCCAACAAGTTGAGCAGACCTACAAGCGATTCAATAAATCTGTCGAAAATTTATTTGCTGATAAGAAAACACAACTTGATTTAAACAAAACACTCGCAAGCCAGCTTGAGAATATAGAAATTAGCGCAGAAGATGCGAACTCAGTAGTTCTTGATATCATTGATATTGACGGTCTTGAAGAAAACCATTCTCGCGCCTACCAAGCCGCCAACAACATGGAAAACAACTTCCAGTCAGTGGTTACAAACAGCACTGATATGCTTACGGTGAAAACGCTAAATACCCTCGATATCATTAAAAATGAGCAAGTATATTACCTAGAAGAGATTGAGCGAAGCCTTGGTCTTATTCGCCCAGCAATTATTGATAACAACGCTGGACTATACAATGATTTAAATAATTACTTTGAATCTTTGGCTAACAATGTGCGTGGTAACAATAGTTTATCAGCCAATAAAAAGCGCTTAATCGATGCCATAGCGCAAACACAAGCAGAGCTTGCTAACGCAGAAAACTCAACCACCGAAGCATTAAAGCAGTTAAGAGACCTTGTAAACGAAGCAACTGTCTTAGCATTTGATCTACAACAAGATGTGAGTGGTAATGTATCGACAGCGACAATTTGGACATGGATTGCGATGGCTATTGCGACCTTAATTGCTATTGTTGTCGCAGTCATTACGGTTAACCGTATCACGAAACCTCTGCTTGAGGTGAATCGTATTCTTGATATCGTTGCCAGCGGCGACATGACGCAACGTTTAGATGATTCAGCAAAAGATGAATTCGGTGAATTGTCTCGTAGTTGTAATACCCTGATTGAAAGTTTACGAACACTTATTCAAGGTATTATTTCTCGTTCTACGCAACTTGCTGCTGCATCAGAAGAGACTTCAGCGATCACTGAGGAATCTAGCCAAGCAATTCGCAATCAGCAAGCACAAGTTGAACAAGCAGCCACTGCAACCACTGAAATGAGCAGCACATCACAAGCAGTAAGCAGCAGTGCACAACAAGCACTTAGCGAAATCAAAAATGCGGATAAAGAAGCTGATCGTGTTAAAGGTATTTCTTCGCAAAACAAAGCAACCATAGAACAACTTGCGCGTGAAGTTGATGATGCATCACACGTTATTAATCAGTTACACAAAGACAGCGCCTCAATTGGCGGTATTTTAGATGTAATTCGTGGCATTGCTGAACAAACTAACCTCCTTGCACTCAACGCGGCTATAGAAGCGGCACGTGCAGGTGAACAAGGTCGTGGTTTTGCGGTTGTAGCAGACGAGGTACGTTCACTAGCAAGTAAAACACAAGAGTCGACCCAAGAAATTCAAGCAATGATTGAATCTCTGCAAGTAGGCGCAGAAGCCGCTGTAGCAGCAATGTCTAAAGGTAAACAACAAGCTGAATCATGCGTTGAGCAATCAGATCTTGCCAACACTGCACTAGACTCAATTACTGCAGCTGTTGCTCAAGCGCACAATGTAAGTGAAGAAATTTCCACTGCGGCTCATGAGCAACAACAAGTATCGCAAGAGATCAGTGAACGATTGGAGTCTATCGTGGCAATTGCAGAGCAAACAGCAGAAGGCGCAAACCAAACTAACATCTCAAGCTCAGAAGTTGCTAAGTTAGCAGAAGAGCTTCGATTATCGGTCGATGCTTTTAAAGTTTAATAAGCATAAACACAAACAAAAAAACCGTGTTCAAAACACGGTTTTTTTATCTTTAAAAAAGGCTATGACTTAATTTGCACTAAGTCAAAATCTGCCATTCCAGGCACTATTTTTTGTAACCTTGATTCAGTTACATCTAAAGAGTTTAAACATTCACAGTACTCAGAAGCTTTCATCTCAAGCTGCTCAGCTTTTTTTTGCAGTGATTTGTCAATTTCTTTTGAGATGATATCCATTCGCTGTCCCATATCGTTGATACGATCTTCGATATTTCCTTCGCGCGATTTAAACGCATCCCCCAGCGACACTAAAATAGCCCCCAATGAACCGTGAACTGCGGAGTGAATTTTTTGGCTAATTTCCTTAGTGAAGAAATCATCGATTTTCGACAGCGACTGCGGAGCAATAAAGAAAAAGTCATCGCCACGCTTAAACTTATCCATCAGCGCACGTTCAACATATTGCAGCTGAGTTTTTAGTACTTCAGGCTCTTTATCTGACATACCTTCAACGACCTGTTCAATCGCACTTAAACCGAGATTTACACCATCAGTCGCAAGGTCTACTAGCTCTGGGACAGTTTGTCTGATACCACGGCTAAACTGTTCAACAACTTTGCTTTCTTCGGGGCTCAAATCAACCCAGTAACCACGAATAAATAATTGCTTATCGTTATTAATTTGTACCCGTGTCTGACCTTTATCAACAATACGAATAACATCGTCAGTAATAATTAAGCCATGACTAAGCTCAACATCACATTGTTTTTTTTCAAGGGTAGCGTAGCTGGAAAAACTAGAGAATGTAATGGCCGCTGCCAACAACGAGCGAGAAAAGAACGCCATATACACCTCAATAAGACAAAAAAGGAAGGCCGCTAGATTAGCAAATATCCAGTTTTATGCAAGTAAAACGCCTAGCTATGCTAGGCGCCTTAAAACACAGGAAGGTTAAATTGGCGACCCCGGTGGCATTGGCAACACTTTAAAGTTGGCAGGCCATTCACCACTTTCTAAAAAGTGACTGATTTGCTCGCTTAAATATTGCTTGAATGCACTGTTACCAACTGATGCGCTGCCTAGCATTGATTCTTGCTGATAACTCTTTGCTAGTTTAGCTAAGTAGTAACGAAGTTGGGCTTGTACCTCGGGTGCGACTTCGCTGCTTGCGACTAAATCGGCAAACTGTTTCGCTGTTAAAAGCTGCACACGCTGGCTAATTTTACCTGCCATCCCTGAAGCAATTTTTTGCTCAAAAACTTGCTGATAAGTTTGCGCTAATAGCGCATCTAAACCATAAAATGCATCGCTTCTTGCTTGCTGCTGCGCTAAGCGGTTAATGCGTTGGCTATTAAAAAGTAGGTTCAAACTATGTGCAGCAGCCACCTCAGGCAGTGCCATAGCATCAAGCGTAAGTCCTGTGCGACCAACAATGCTCTCCCGTGACTTAGATTCACCATACGCTTTTGGTGGAATAAGCGCTAATACCGACTCAGGTAAAACAAGGTTCTCGGCTTTTAGTGTAGCAAGCACTGCATCGGCTGCCGCTTGTTGTGTTTGCTTTGCAACAACCTGCGCCCCTTTAGGCTGTGAGCCATCGCGCACTTCGTATTCGTAATTCACACCAGCAATTAGTTTAACCGCAGCTTCTACTTGGTAACGGTGGAATAAATAAAGTGGCACCAGCATTTCTTCTAGTTGCGATAAAGCAGTGCCCGTTTTGATGTTCTCAATGCCAAAGCTCGTCAGCGCTTGTTTACGAACATCAAGTACACGCATTAGCTCATCACTCGGTGAACTACCGTTATCCCATAAATGGCCAGTTGGATGAGCACCACCTTGAGCGCGGGCATCACTGTCTGAGATAAACTCCAGCCCTTTACTTTTGTTTTCAGCTAAAATTGCGGCCAATTGCTGTGCTTCATCTTGATTAGTGAAATCACTATAGCCGTATTTAATCACTTGAGTATCCCAAACGCCCATACCAGCAGCATAGCCTCGGCTTACATCTAACTTACCTTGCTCATTAAAGCTCAGTAACGGATGTGGATAATCCATTACAGAGGCTCTGTCTGCCACTGACGCTGCAAAGTTATGCGAAATACCTAAAGTATGCCCTACTTCATGGGCGCTTAATTGACGAATACGATCAAGTGCCATGGCTTGTAAACGCTTAGCCACTTCATTGCCTTCAAAGTATGGAGCAGCTAATGCTTCTGCAATTAGGATGTCTTGACGAACACGCAGTGACCCGAGTGTCACATGACCTTTGATAATTTCACCTGTTCGCGGGTCAATCACAGAGCTGCCATACGACCAGCCACGTGTTGCACGGTGCACCCATTGGATCACGTTATAGCGCACATCCATAGGGTCTGCATCATCAGGTAATACTTTAACGATAAAAGCATTCTTGTAGCCTGCTGCACTAAATGCATCATTCCACCATTTAGCACCATCAAGTAACGCTGTTTTAACTGGCTCAGGTACGCCCGGATCTAAATAATAAACAATCGGTTCAACGGGTTCGCTGATTGGTAAGCTCGGATCTTTTTTCGCTAAACGATGACGTGGGATGTAACGTACATACATAGACTCACCCAGCGCAGCCGCATAATCTTTATGCTCAATGCTCCAAAAACCTGCTTGAGGATGGAATTTGCGCGGGGTGTAGTTATCGTCCGGTAACTCAATTAATGAGTGATGCATATGCACTGTCAGCGCATAGGGGTCGGCACTCACTTGACGAACATACTTACCCGGGTTATTTCCATGAAAAGTAAGCACGGCTTCTAATTCAGTATTTTTTTCAAATGCTTTTGAACGCGCTAAATAAACTGCACTGCGATTGCTATCTAAGTTAAAACTTCCTTGCCCTGTTGCCGATAAACGGCGGCTCACACCATGAACATCGCTTAATAGGTAAGGTGTATAATCAACTAATACAGCAGTGTCTGATTGAGCAACAACACTAAAACCCGCTAAAATACTTGATGCGAATGCTTCTTTAATACTTTGTTGTTCCGCAAGATTATTAGTGTTAGCGCGGTAATAAGTATTAATGGCTCTTAGCATCACCTTATCACCAAAACGCTCAAACTGTACTAAGTGAGTATCACCTAACTGACCACGATCTAAGCCAATATCGTTTGAGCCAACACCGTAAGGTAGGCTTTGTTGTAATAAAAATTGCTGCTCGAGTTTATCCACCTCAAGGTACAATTTGCCGTTTTCTGTATCGTAATAAAATGAAAAATAGCCCGAAAAATGAGTCATTTTTTCAGTAAAATCATTTATAGACTTAATTGCTGCGTGTGCTTGAGTTATCATAGTAAGTAGCACAGCTAAGAGCAGATATCGTAGTAATGGTATTTTTTGCATAATCTTATCTTTGTTATTCGCGTTTTAAATACTGTATAGGTATTAAGCAGTATAAAGTACCGTTTATAAAAATCAGCTATTTAAGACGAAATTCAGCGCTTGCTAAGACATTCTCTCTCACACTAAAAATGTCTGGCTACAACGTTATCAGGAAAATAGAATGCGTAGACTCCCACCGGTATTGTTAGAAGATGGTTGCCCTCGTGAACTGATCTCATTGATCAGAACGGTACTTGCGGCATGTAAAGAGATTTCATTTCGTGTTGGTCAAGGCGCCCTATCTGGCGTATTAGGCTCAACCCTAGACGAAAACATTCAGGGTGAAACACAGAAAAAACTCGACGTTCTAACTAACCAACTTTTAAAAGATATTTTATTAGAATCGGGCTACGTAAAAGCCATTGCCTCTGAAGAAGAAGACTTCACTGTTGCAGGTAATCCAAATGCCAACTACATTGTTGCATTCGACCCACTTGACGGTTCATCAAATACTGATATCAACTCGCTCGTTGGTACGATTTTCTCAATTATGGCGGCGCCTGAAGACTCTGATCCAGCTGACCCAAGTATCTTTATGCAACCAGGTAAGAACCAAGTTGCGGCAGGTTACGTGTTATATGGCCCATCAACCGTATTGGCTCTTACTACAGGTAAAGGCACGCGCTTTTTCACTTTAGATAAAACTCACGGCACCTTCTTATTAACGCAAGAGTTTGCAAAAATCCCAGAAGAGACCAGCGAATTTGCTATCAATGCTTCAAATCAACGCCATTGGCAACCTGCGATGCAAAATTATATTAACGATTTGCTAGCCGGTGACACAGGCCCGCGCGGCCGTAACTTCAATATGCGCTGGATTGCTGCAATGGTGGGTGATGTACACCGTGTATTATGCCGTGGTGGTATCTTCACGTACCCAACAGACACGAAAGATCCAAACAAACCAAACAAATTACGTTTATTATACGAAGCAAACCCAATGGCAATGCTAATTGAGCAAGCTGGCGGTATTGCCTCTACAGGTACTGAGCGCATCATGGAGATTCAACCTGATGCCATCCACCAGCGAGTGGCGGTGATCTTAGGCTCTAAAAATGAAGTTGAAACCTGCTTAAGCTACCATAAGTAACCCGAGCTCTTAATAACAAAAACCGTGCTTGTAATAACAAACACGGTTTTTTTGTTGCTCCAATCTAAATACAAAAAACCCAGCCTAAGCTGGGTTTTTTAAAGCTATTCATTAAAAGAACTTACTTCTTTTTAACTGCTTTTTTGTTTGGAAGGTCAGTGATTGAACCTTCGAAGATTTCAGCAGCTAAACCGATTGATTCGTTTAGCGTTGGGTGAGCGTGAATAGTTAACGCTAGGTCTTCACCGTCTGCGCCCATTTCAACTGCTAGGCCGATTTCACCTAACATTTCACCTGCGTTGATACCAACCATAGCACCACCGATAACGCGACCTGAGTCTTTATCGAAGATTAGCTTAGTTTGACCTTCAGTACGTGCTGAAGCGATTGCACGGCCAGAAGCAGCCCAAGGGAATACCGCAGTTTCGATGTTTAAGCCTTGCTCTTTAGCTTCTTTCTCAGTTACACCAACCCATGCGATTTCTGGATCTGTGTATGCGATTGAAGGAATGCACTTAGGATCGAAGAAGTGTTTCTGACCTGAGATAACTTCTGCTGCAACGTGAGCTTCGTGAACCGCTTTGTGCGCAAGCATTGGCTGACCAACGATATCACCGATAGCGAAGATGTGATCAACGTTTGTTTTAAGCTGCTTATCAACATTGATGAAACCACGCTCATCAACGTTAACGCCAGCTTTATCAGCGTCAAGTAATTTACCGTTAGGTGTACGACCTACAGCTACAAGTACTTTGTCGTAACGTACTGCGTCAGCTGGTGCGTTTTTACCTTCGAATGAAACGTATAGACCGTCTTCTTTCGCTTCAACGCCAACTACTTTAGTAGAAAGCATTACGTTGAACTTGTTCTTAACGTATTTTTGGTAGATCTTGATAACGTCTTTATCAGCTGCTGGTACTAATTGATCAGCAAATTCAACAACGTCGATTTCAGAACCTAGCGCACGGTATACAGTACCCATCTCAAGACCGATGATACCACCACCTAAAACAAGAAGCTTCTCAGGAACGTCTTTAAGCTCTAGTGCACCTGTTGAGTCAATTACGCGGTCATCTTCAGGGATGAAAGGTAAATTAACAGGTTGAGAACCTGCAGCGATAATAGCATTATCAAATGTGATCGTTGTTGTACCGTCTTCACCTTCAACAGCTAGTGTGTTGCTACCAGTGAATTTACCGTAGCCGTTAACTACTTTCACTTTACGCATTTTAGCCATGCCGTCTAGGCCGCCAGTTAATTGACCGATTACAGACTCTTTCCAAGAACGGATTTTGTCTAGATCGATTTCAGGCTTGCCAAAAGTAACGCCGTGAGATGACATTTCTGCAGCGTCATCGATCACTTTAGCTACGTGTAAAAGTGCTTTTGAAGGAATACAACCCACATTTAGACATACACCGCCTAATGTGTTGCGAGATTCTACCAATGTTACTTCTAAGCCCAAGTCAGCAGCACGGAAAGCCGCAGAATAACCACCAGGACCACCGCCTAGTACAACAACTTGAGTTTTTAATTCGTTGCTCATGCTATTACCTTAAATGTTTGAACGGGACACTGCCCCTAAGTTTAACTGCCATGTTTCTGCAAGGCAGAAAGGGAGAGCAGATATCTATACCAAGATTGTTCTATGGCAAAGATTGTATCATTGCCAATGGTAAAAATCCCAGCAAAAAACACCTTGCTGGGATTTGATTCTTATAAATTATGAGACGATTACATCACCAATTGACGAATATCGCTCATGTAGCTTGCTAGCGTCACAGTAAAGCGTGCTGCTAGTGCACCGTCAATAACCCTATGGTCGTATGACATTGATAATGGAACCATTAATTTAGGTTCAAACTCTTTGCCGTTCCACTTAGGTTTCATTTCTGACTTAGATACACCCAAGATAGCAACTTCTGGCGCATTCACAATTGGCGTGAACGCTGTACCACCGATACCACCAAGGCTTGAGATTGTGAAACAACCGCCTTGCATATCAGATGACGTTAGCTTGCCGTCACGTGCTTTAGCTGAAATTTCCATTAATTCACGAGAAAGTTCAATGATGCCTTTTTTATCAACATCTTTGAATACTGGAACAACCAAGCCGTTTGGTGTATCAACCGCAACACCAATGTTGATGTACTTCTTCAAGATTAAGCTTTCGCCGTCTTCAGACAGTGAAGAGTTAAACGTTGGGAATTCAGCAAGTGCTTTCGCCGCCGCTTTCATCACAAACACAAGTGGTGTGATTTTAACACCCAGCTTTTTCTTCTCAGCAAGCGCGTTTTGCTCTTTACGGAATGCTTCAAGGCTTGTGATATCCGCTTCGTCAAACTGTGTAACATGCGGGATTTGCACCCAGTTACGGTGTAAGTTAGCACCTGATAGCTTCTGAATACGAGAAAGTTTCTTCTCTTCGATTTCACCAAACTTAGCAAAATCAACCTTAGGCCAAGGGATAAGACCTAACTCACCGCCACCCGCATTACCTTTACCTGCAGATAGCTGACCAGATTCAACTTTCTTCACAAGGTCTTTTACGTAGTTTTGTACGTCTTCTTTAACAACACGATTCTTACGACCCGTGCCTTTTACGTTTGCTAGGTTAATACCGAACTCACGCGCTAAACGACGAACAACTGGTGATGCATGTGCATACGCTTTGTTATCTGCAAAACCTTCGTTGCTTGCAGGTGCTGATGCAGGCTTTTCAGCTGCTGGTGCTTTTGCAGCAGGAGCGGCTTCAGCTTTTGCAGGAGCAGGTTCAGCTGCAGCGGGTGCACTACCGGCTACTTCAAATACAAAGACAAGTGAGCCAGTTGATACTTTATCTCCAGCTGCTACTTTGATTTCTTTAACTGTACCAGCAAATGGTGCTGGCACTTCCATTGATGCTTTATCGCCTTCAACGTTTAAGATTGATTGATCTTCTTCAACCTTATCGCCAACAGCAACCATCACTTCGGTTACTTCAACTTCATCACCACCGATATCTGGCACGTTTACTTCTTTAGTGCCAGATGTAGCAGGAGCAGCTTCTGCTGGAGCTGATTCTGCTGCAGGTGCTTCAGAGCCGCTTGATGCTGTTTCAAAAACGAAGATTAAAGAGCCAGTTTTCACTTTATCGCCAGTTGCGATTTTGATCTCTTTAACAGTACCAGCAAATGGCGCAGGTACTTCCATTGATGCTTTATCGCCTTCAACGCTTAATAAAGATTGCTCTTCTTCAACCGTGTCACCTACCGCAACCATGATTTCAGTTACTTCAACTTCATCATCGCCTATATCTGGTACAGTCACTTCCTGTGTAGCAGAAGCTGAAGACGCAGCTGCTGGAGCTGGCGCTTCTTCTTTAGCCTCTGCAGGAGCCGCAGCTTGTTCTTCACCTTCGAAGATCATGATAAGTGAACCCGTCGTTACCGTATCACCTTCAGCTACTTTAATTTCTTTAACCGTACCTGCTTGTGCAGCAGGTACTTCCATTGATGCTTTATCGCCTTCAACCGTTAATAACGACTGATCAACCTCAACCTTATCACCAACGCTAACAAGGATTTCGGTTACTTCAACTTCATCGCCACCGATATCTGGTACTTTAATTTCAATACTCATTGGAACCTCTTATGCGTATAGCGGGTTAACTTTGTTTGTGTCGATGTCGAACTTCTTGATTGCTTCAACAACCACTGACTTCTCAACTTCACCACGTTTAGCAAGCTCAGATAATGTTGCAACTACAACATAGCCCGCATTAACTTCGAAGTGACGACGTAAGTTTTCACGGCTATCAGAACGACCGTAACCATCTGTACCCAACACTTTATAGTTGCTGCTTGGAACAAATGAACGAACTTGTTCTGCGTAGTTCTTCATGTAGTCTGTTGCTGCAACAGTTACTGCATCTGTTAATGCATTTGTGATGTAAGCAGTCTTTTGTTCTGCTTCAGGATTAAGCATGTTGAAACGCTCAACATCTTGACCATCACGTGTTAGCTCGTTGAATGACGTTACAGAGAATACATCTGAACCAATGCCATATTCTTCGCTGAGGATTTGTGCCGCTTTACGCACTTCCATCATGATTGTACCTGAACCTAGTAACTGTACTTTTGCTTTCTCGCCAGCCACAGTTTCAAGTTTGTAGATACCTTTACGAATACCCTCTTCAGCGCCTTCAGGCATTGCTGGTTGATGGTAGTTTTCGTTCATTAGCGTTAGGTAGTAGAACACGTTTTCTTGGTCTTCACCGTACATGCGACGGATACCGTCTTGCATGATTACTGCTACTTCGTATGCGAATGTCGGATCATAAGAAATACAGTTAGGTACTGTGTTAGCAAGAATGTGGCTATGACCATCTTCGTGCTGTAAACCTTCGCCGTTAAGTGTAGTACGACCAGCTGTCGCACCTAGTAAGAAACCACGTGCTTGTTGGTCACCAGCCATCCACGCCATATCACCTACACGTTGGAAACCGAACATTGAGTAGTAGATGTAGAATGGGATCATCGGTAAGTCGTTAGTGCTGTAAGATGTTGCAGCAGCAACCCATGATGACATTGCACCTAACTCGTTGATACCTTCTTGTAGTACCTGACCTGATGTCGCTTCTTTGTAGTAAGAAACGATGTCACGGTCTTGCGGCGTATAGTTTTGGCCATGCGGGTTGTAAATACCGATTTGACGGAATAAACCTTCCATACCAAACGTACGCGCTTCATCTGCGATGATAGGAACGATATTTTTACCAATGCCTTTGTCTTTTAGTAACACGTTAAGTGCACGTACAAAGCCCATTGTTGTTGAGATGTCACGTTTTTGCTCTTCAAGTAGCGGCTTGAACGCGTCAACTTCAGGTAATGTTAACTTTTCAGAGAACTTAGCAATACGCTTAGGCGTGTAACCTTGCAGTGCTTCACGACGTGCGTGAAGATACTTGTACTCTTCAGAACCTTCTTCAAGTGTAAGATATGGAAGGTCTTTAATTTCTTCATCAGAAACCAAATCTTGAAGACCTAAACGTGAGCGTAAGTGCTCAACGTGTGTCATGTCCATTTTCTTAACTTGGTGCGCGATGTTTTTACCTTCAGCTGCATCACCCATGCCGTAACCTTTTACAGTTTTAGCTAGGATTACTGTTGGACGATCTTTGGTTTCTTCCGCTTTTTTGAATGCAGCGTAAAGTTTTGATGGCTCATGACCTCCACGCTTAAGTGCGAAAATTTCTTCATCAGTCATATCAGCAACAAGTGCTGCTGTTTCTGGGTAACGACCAAAGAAGTGCTCACGAACGTATGCACCATCTTTCGCTTTATATGTTTGGTAATCACCGTCAATGGTTTCGTTCATTAACTGCAGTAATTTACCTGTTGTATCTTTAGCTAGTAGGATATCCCAACCGCTACCCCATACAACTTTAATCACGTTCCAGCCAGCGCCTTTGAATAGACCTTCAAGCTCTTGAATGATCTTGCCGTTACCCATTACCGGGCCATCTAAACGCTGTAAGTTACAGTTGATTAGGTAACATAGGTTATCTAGCTTCTCACGCGCAGCAAATGAGATTGCACCACGTGATTCTGGCTCATCCATCTCACCATCGCCTAAGAAAGCGTATACACGTTGATTTTTAGTGTCTTTTAAGCCACGACCATCTAGGTATTTTAGGAAACGCGCTTGGTAGATTGATGCTATCGGACCAAGACCCATAGATACTGTAGGGAACTGCCAGAATTCAGGCATTAATTTAGGGTGTGGGTATGAAGGAAGACCTTTACCATCAACTTCTTGACGGAAGTTATCAAGCTGCTCAGCTGTTAAACGACCTTCAACAAATGCACGTGCATAGATACCAGGAGAAATATGGCCTTGGTAATACACTAAGTCACCGCCGTCTACATCGTTTGGTGCTTTGAAGAAGTGGTTAAAACACACTTCATAGAATGCAGCAGAAGACTGGTAAGACGCCATATGGCCGCCTAAGTCTAGATCTTTTTTCGACGCACGTAATACGATCATGATCGCATTCCAACGGATGATTGAACGAATACGACGTTCAATGTTTACGTCACCTGGGTAAGCAGGCTCTTGATCTACCGGAATGGTATTAACGTAGTTAGTAGTCGTGCCAGTAGGCATATCAACACCGTCTAAACGGGCTTGCTCTAACACTTGCTCAAGTAAATATTGAGCTCGTTCTACACCTTCTTCGCGCACAACAGATTCAAGGGCTTGTAACCACTCTTGTGTTTCTAGCGCGTCTACGTCAATTTTATTGACTTCAGACATATGGAGGTTTCCTTATGTTTAAAATACTAATTATTTTAATAAATCTTAAATTAAGTAGTTAACTAAACTTAGCTAATCACTTGCTTAATGTTGTTTGGTGCGTCTTAAACTACGTTCAATCCGCGAATGCTCTTTGCCAGCCTCAAGTAAGGCTTCTTCGATAAAGGCTAAATGAGCATTACTAGCAAGACGTGCTTGCTCTGGGTTTCCTTCAATAACCGCATCCATCAACAGTCGCCTATGCTCTGCAAGCTGTTGGCTGATCTGTGGTTTTTTTAACAGTACAGTTAAATTCTGTAATACATTTTGCTCTAGTAGAGCCTGCATCCCTCTAACTAGATGTAGTAACACCACGTTATGAGATGCTTCAGCCACACTAAAATGGAATGCATTAATGGCTTTTGCTTTTTGCACAATGTCATCGTTAACAAGCGCGATATTATCAAAGCTTTGTTTTACTTTTTTAAAGTCATTGGTGGTACCACGCATAGCCGCGTAATAAGCCGCGATCCCCTCAAGGGCATGACGAAATTCAAGTAAATCAAATTGTGACTCTGGATGCTTACTGATCAAATCAAAAAGCGGATCAGTGAGCCCCTCTTCAAGTTGATTTTTTACAAAGGTTCCACCGCCTTGGCGACGTGTCACCAAGCCTTTTGCTTCTAGCTTTTGGATTGCCTCACGCAGTGAAGGTCGCGACACTTCAAATTGTTTCGCAAGCTCACGTTCCGGAGGCAGCTTTTCACCTGGCGCTAACGATCCCTCGAGAATCATATTCTCAAGTTGCTGTAAAATAACATCAGATAATTTTGCTGCTTTAATCTTTAAAGACATTTATTAACGTCCGCATTGTTATGCATTAACCCTATAAATATCGGGTACTTAACTTTGTGCCTTGACCAAAAAGGTAAATTGGTCATACCAAATTGAGACATACGTTATCAAAAACCCGTATTTCTGTCAATTTCAGTGCGATTTAAGACTAATAACACCCTAACGCAATTCGCTTAAAGATTAAACAGTATGGATTAAAGTGACTTTTTCTGAAGGAAAAAACAATAAAAATTAAATGGTCAGACCAGATTGGTAAGCACTAGGTATTACATCTAAGCATTTAGTCATCAGATAGTAGATATTTGTCTATTTGAATGACTTGGTAGCAAGTACAGGTAGGATGCACTTCAGTGCTGAAAAATCAGAACTCAATAGAAGTGCACTAACAGAGCAATTTATGAATAAAGTCATTCCTACAATCTACTACGCCAAACCACCAAATAAAGTAAGTGCTGCAATAATCACTAAAAAGAACAATACATTTCTTTTTACAAGTTTCATCATGCAGGTGGCTTCGTAAGTACAGCCAAAATGTTGTTGCTCTATTTGCTCAGCAGCAAGTGCGGTTTGCGTAACGACTTTTCGGTTACTAACTGAAAAGTCGAGCACATACTTCAACCAACAACTGGTGCCTTTATTAAAGTTACCAATCACTAAATAACCAAAGCTTGCAACACGTGCTGGTAACCAATCGAGCCAAAACAGTAAGCTATGAATCAGTTTAAAACGTTTAGCATAGACAACACTGTGATCATCCCTTACCTTGTCTGCAAAGGTTCGAACTAGTGCATAAAGCACCGCGCCTGGTACACCTAAAACCACAAACCAAAAAATCACTGCACAATAAAAACGAAAATTTAGCCATGCTAGCGTTTGCCCAAATGTCTCACCATGAGGCTGATCTTCTGTTTTCTTTTGCCCCATCTGTAATGCAAATAAAGAAGCAGCTTCTTGATCGTTACGTGTTAATGCATTTAAGTATGACTTATATAAAGCACGCTGCTTAGCACAGCCAAAGCAAACCAACAGTACAGCAACATTCACAGCTAACTGCCAAATTATAAAATCTGAGAATTGATAAACTAGTCCAACGGCAACCACTGGTAACATTAACCAAATCAAAAAGCCTATTGGGGAATTGAATAAGCCTTTTTCTGAAAGGTGTTTTTGCGAGTGCTTAAGATAGGAGTTGGCATAAAAACCGATTTGCCAATAATCAGCCCGCGCCCCTAAACGCTCAATCACCAAAGCAACAATTATTGAAATTAAGATCATGCTTTTACCTATATCCTTTAACTAAAACACTAAATCAAAATAGTATTGCCAATCGAAACTTCTACCTGGATCCGTTTTTCGGCCCGGTGCAATGTCACAATGACCAACGATACGCGAACGATTAATATCTGGGTACTTTTCGATTAATGCCGATGTCACCAAGTGTAATGCATTATATTGTGCTTGGGTATACGCTTGCGTGTCGGTGCCTTCAAGCTCAATACCAATACTAAAGTCATTACAGCGTTCTCTGCCTTCAAATGTTGATACGCCTGCATGCCAAGCTCGTTTGGTAAAAGGAACATACTGAATTATCTCTCCTGTACGACGAATAAAGCAATGGGCGGAAACCCGCAACCCCTCTAAATCAGCAAAGCTCTCATGCGCAGAACAGTCAATACATCCCATAAATAAATCATCAACATAAGGTGTTGCAAACTGCCCTGCCGGCAAAGAAATATTATGAATGACCAATAATGAGACTTCATTATCAGGGCGTTCATCATAATGTGCACATGGACGTTGTAACACATTGTTTAATTGACCAAGTTCATTTATATGCATTTTAAAAACTAACAATGACAGTAAAGTTAAATAGTGTAAATGGTTAAAAACTTAGGGTCTAGTTAGATTCATTTTCGCTAAGGAGGATGCGATTAAGCCTACTCTACTTGCGGTCGATCTTTAACTTCTAATAAGGGGTTAAACATAGTAAAATTTCGCCAATTTATTCATAAACAATGAGCTTTCTACATGTCAGTCCCTCACTCTTTAATTAGCCAATTGGTTAAACTTGCCCTTGATGAAGATTTGAATTACCAAAGCGCCGGTGACGGTGATATCACCGCACAGCTGATACCGGAAAACCAGCAAGCGAATGCCAAGGTAATAACTCGTGAAGACTGTGTATTTTGTGGAAAAGAGATTATTTTAGAAGTATTTAACCAAGTCGATCCAACAGTAAAAGTTGATGTACTGGTAAATGATGGCGATAAAGTCGCAGCGAATGCTACTTTGTTTACAGCATCTGGTTCAGCTCGCGCTATTTTAACTGCAGAGCGCACGGCTCTTAACTTTGTACAAACACTTTCTGGCACAGCAACAACAACTGCTCGTTATGTAAAAGAGCTAGAAGGTACAACCACACAGCTACTCGATACACGCAAAACAATTCCTGGCTTACGGGCGTTACAAAAATACGCAGTTAAATGTGGTGGTGGCGCGAATCACCGCATCGGGCTATTTGATGCATTTCTTATTAAAGAAAACCACATCGCTGCATGTGGCGGTATTGATAAAGCAGTAGCACAAGCAAAAAGCAACCACCCTACAAAGCCAGTTGAAGTAGAAGTTGAATCACTTAATGAGCTTGAGCAAGCAATCACTGCGGGTGCTGATATCATTATGCTCGACAACTTCACCGTTGAGCAAATTCAGCAAGCAGTCACAATAACAGATAAGCGCGCAAAACTTGAAGTGTCTGGCAATATGACACTCGAAACTCTTAAAACTTACTCGCAAGCGGGTATAGATTTTATCTCGAGCGGTGCACTTACAAAAAATTTACAATCAATCGATCTATCCATGCGATTTAACGGCTAACTTCCCCTTTATACGTATTTAGTGACTTACCTAATTTATTGACAAGAAAATAAAAAAAGCATTAAATACGTAAAAAGCTTAGGTGAGTAACAAAAAACATACATTTGTTTGATGCAGATCAACCTTTTGTACTAAACTACTCATAACTAACAGTTAAACTACAAACATTTCAATGATTTACAACAGGCGTATAGACTTTACTAATGGGTTCCCCCTATTTTAGAGGCTTGACCTGTCTCAAAGTAAGGCCGGAAAGTTCAGAAAAATTGCTTGTCTTACAGTAAAATAGCTTTCAAATGCATTGAATAATGCTAAAGTAATTTTACATGCTTTGAACATGGGATGTTTGTTGAAAACTTTGTTATCAATCACGCTATATTTGAAGACATTTAAATTAAAACTGTAAGATTTAACCTGTAAATTGAGCCTTGGTTTTACAACGCTGAAGTTATAGCTAAACTTACTAAATCATCATATCCTTTAGGAGAGGAACAAATGACACAACAAAAGCAACAGGGTTTCACCCTAATTGAATTAATGATTGTAATTGCAATCATCGGTATTCTTGCAGCTATCGCACTACCGCAATACCAAACTTACACTAAAAAAGCACGTTTTTCTGAAGTAGTTTTAGCTGCATCTTCGGCTAAAGGTCTTGTTGATGTGTGCTATCAGACTCGTGGGGCTGGTAATTTAGATAACTGTGACACAGCTGCCGAAATTGGCCTGAACTCAACTGGCGCGGCTGCCGGTGATCATGTTGCAGAAGTTAAAGTAGAAGCTAAAGGAAAGGTAACAGCAACAGGCGCAGCTTCTGTTGATGGAAAGACTTATATCCTTACGCCTACAGCAAAAAATGGCACTCTTGTCTGGGCACAATCAGGTGATTGTGTAGCAGCAGGTATCTGCTAATTGTAAGCTTATTTAATTGTGAAAAAACCTAATGGTTTTACACTAATCGAGCTAATGGTAACGGTGGCAATATTAGGTCTTCTGTTATCATTGGCTCTTCCTGCCTATAACAACCATTTCAAACGTTCTAAATTCACTGAAGTTGTGCTTGCCAGTAATGCTTTGCAAAGAGCGGTTGAGCTTTGTTATCACAGGTATGTTGATTTATCTAAATGCGACACCTTCACTAAGCTAGGTCGTAAAAAAACCGATTTTACTTCTCCTAAACATGTATCAAACATTGAAATCACGAATTCGGGGAATTTTATTATTACATCAACAGCGACTGCTGATGCGTCTGAGTCGAATGGTGATACTTATATAATGCAAGGGCAATTAAATGCTGGTCAATTAATATGGAAGTTGTCACAAACTAGCACTTGTATCAGCGGTGGTACTTGCTAAAAAAAGACCATGCCCTCTTTGGTACTTTTTAATTTAACTAGCCCTGATTTAGAAATCACTTCGCAAGGTGATTCATTACATTCGCTCGATAACGGAACTTCCACAAAATATTCATACATTTCAATCGGTGGTACGGCATGTTTTATCATCATTTCATAAAAAGCTCTTTCATTACTTTGCACTGTAGGCTCATTAAAGTGATATAAAGCTTCTTCATGGTTTACTCTTCTATCCTCACTTTTTAACACCGTAAAGTAGGAGTTTTGCCATTTAACAATATAGGCCAAACGTTGACCATCTATCTGAGTAATACCATAAGCAAGCGATACAATCTGTAACATGAGGATACAGCCAAAATTAATTGAGTTTTCACGCTTCGACTTTAGTGGCGATAGCAACCAGAAGTTAAATATTGGGCCCAATATAAGATCAATTGAAAGAATAATTACTGTAATACCCACTAAATCAGTGAGTAAGTATCGCCCATGATTAAACCAGCTAAAAAAAAGCCAAGTGGCAACTATAAACAAGAACAAGCTACCCACTAGAAAATGAATAAAACTCCAAACAAACTTTGTTCTATAAACCTTTAATGTATTTTGCACTTTTGAGACCCGAATCCTCTGAATCTTCATATTTAAGCAAGATAACATCACCTTATCAATTGTTTCAGCCTCAAAAGGCCGCTACTATTAAGCTATTAAACATCAATCAGTAACATATGGATTTACAATGAGTAAAGTTCAAGAAAAGCAATCTTTAGATACTTTTGAATGGGTTGGTGTAAGTGCTCGAGGTAAAAAACTTGAGGGTGAGCTTTCAGGGCAAAGCATTGCTTTAGTCAAAGCGCAGTTACGTAAGCAAGGGATTACGCCTTCAAAAGTTAAGCGTAAAGCAAAACCAATGTTTGGCTCACGTGTACAGAAAATAACCTCTAAGGATATCGCCCTAATTTCTAGACAAATTGCAACTATGCTGATGGCAGGTGTTCCCCTAATTCAGTCTATTGAAATGATAGCCTCTGGTGCAAAGAACAAAAGCGTTGCAAAATTAATGGAGGGTATTGCTGATGAAGTAAAAGCAGGTATTCCCCTTTCTCAAGCTTTACGAAAGCACCCTCGCTATTTTGATGATCTTTATTGCGACTTAGTTGCATCTGGTGAGCAGTCAGGCGCACTTGATAAAATTTATGACCGTGTTGCGCTTTATAAAGAAAAAGCAGAGGCTCTTAAATCAAAGATTAAAAAAGCCATGTTTTATCCTATTGCGGTTTTGGTGGTTGCTATAATCGTAACATCTATTTTGCTGATATTTGTAGTGCCGCAATTCCAAGATATTTTTAACGGCTTTGGCGCAGAGCTACCTGCTTTTACTCTTATGGTAATTGGTATTTCGGAGTTTATGCAGGAATATTGGTGGGTAATGCTAATCATTGTAGTAGCTGCAGGCTATATTTATAAAGAAGCACTTCTTAAGAGCAGAAAACTCAGGGATGCCAATGATAGAGCAATATTAAAACTACCTGTTGTTGGTATGATTTTAAATAAAGCAGCTGTTGCTCGCTACGCTCGTACGCTCTCAACGACTTTTGCGGCAGGTGTACCTTTAGTTGACGCACTCGATTCTGCTGCTGGCGCTTCTGGCAACGCTGTATACCGTTATGCGATTTTAGAGATAAAAGCCGAAGTAAGCTCTGGTAATTTAATGAACTGGGCAATGCGCAACACAAAAATTTTCCCAGATATGGTAGTGCAAATGGTGGCTATTGGTGAAGAGTCAGGTTCGCTAGATGGTATGCTTGCAAAGGTAGCAACTATTTATGAGCAAGAAGTTGATGATGCCGTTGATGGCTTATCAAGCCTACTTGAGCCTTTAATTATGGTTGTATTAGGCGTCCTTGTTGGTGGGTTAATTGTTGCTATGTACTTGCCTATCTTCCAATTAGGCTCAGTGATTTAAAATATAACTGTAAGAAAAATACTAAACCTTGATTGATAGTTTGCAATATAAAATAAATAATAAAAACGGTTCAACACAGCGAAATAAAATCGGCCTGTAAATGGCCAGAAGTTGGGTAATTTAATGGAAAACTTTTTTCTTGATATAACAACTGCAATGCAAAGTCAGCAGTGGTTTTATTTTTTGACTGTGGGCTTAGTTAGCCTGTGTATTGGTAGCTTTTTAAATGTGGTGATTTATCGTTTGCCACTGATGATGAAACGAGAATGGCAAACGGAATGCCGTATTGTATTGGCCGATGAGCTCAATTCAAAACAGCAAACAGAACAAGACCCCTTTAACTTAGTAAAACCTAATTCAACTTGCCCTACATGCAAAGCACCAATAAAAGCTTGGCAGAATATTCCTGTACTAAGTTGGTTATTACTCAAAGGTCGTTGTGCCAGTTGCAAAACACCGATTTCGGTGCGTTATCCTATTGTTGAAATTTTAACAGCTGTTTTAAGTTTAATAGTTGCAGCTGTGTTTGGTCCAACTAAATTAGCTCTACTTTATATATTAATTACTTGGGTTTTGGTCGCTTTAACCTTTATAGATATAGATCATATGTTACTGCCTGATCAGCTCACATTGCCATTGGTTTGGTTAGCATTAATTGCTGCAACTTTGGATATTACCATTGCGCCGAGCGATGCTATTATCGGCGCCGCAGTTGGCTACCTGAGCTTATGGAGTGTCTACTGGTTATTCAAGCTTGCTACTGGTAAAGAAGGCATGGGTTATGGCGACTTTAAACTGTTAGCTGTGTTTGGTGCGCTACTAGGCTGGCAAGATATTTTAACTATCGTGCTATTATCAAGTGTCGTTGGTGCCATCATTGGCATTACACAAATAATCATTCAAGGTAAAGATAAAACCACGCCAATCCCATTTGGGCCCTACTTGGCGATTGCTGGTTGGGTCACTTTGCTATGGCGTGAGCAAATTCAAGCCTATTACTTTAACTTTTTAGGTTACTGATTATGGCAAAGTGGATTTTAGGAATTACTGGCGGTATTGGCTCTGGAAAAAGCGCGGTAAGCGCAATGTTTGAAGAACTTGGAATTAAAGTAGTCGACGCTGATGTTGTTGCCAGAGAAGTTGTCGAGACAGGCTCAACGGGTCTAAAAAAAATTACTGAATATTTTGGTGATGAAATACTCACGAGTAGCAGCACACTCGATCGCGCAAAACTAAGAACAATAATCTTTGCTGATGAATCTAAAAAACAATGGCTAAATAGCTTATTGCACCCGCTTATTAGAGAATCAATGCTGAGGCAATTACAAAAGGCCACCAGCTCCTATGTAATATTAGTTGCACCACTACTATTCGAAAATGGCTTAGAGAAATTTTGTAACCGCACTTTGCTCGTTGACGTTCCGGTTGAGGTGCAAATAACGAGAACCACGGCACGCGATAATGTTTCCACTGAATTAGCTGAGCAAATCATAGCCTCACAAATGTCTAGAGACGATAAGCTACTAAAAGCGGATGATATTTTAGATAACAATCGTCCTCTTAGAGAGGTTTTTCTAACAGTTAAAGAGTTACATCTCTCATATTTAGCATCTGCACAACAATAGCTAATTCAAAATAGAATGCTAATATTAATTAGCATGCCACAAACCAACCCAAAAGAATTAGCAAACAATGTAAACACATGAGTTTATGATGATTTTATTTTGCAATTTTGACTAAATCAGACAAGACTGATGTTATACCCTAATTTTTTCTGGTAAATTGTGGCAAAGATAGGCTCAACTTAGGTGCGCAATGAATATAAACTCACCGCTTCTCAGAAAGTACATTACTCTTGGACGTATTGATGCCGAGACAGTAAAGTTAAAACAAAAAGAGTATAGTTCTACCGCAGAGCTTATAGCTAAAAGTTGCGGTATGGATGGTCGTGAACTTGCCGAGCAATGCACCGATCTATTTCGTGTTCCTTATTTTGATATTAAAGACTTTGATGTCACAAAAATTTCTGAAGAGCTGATCAAAGAAAAACTCATTCGCGAGCATCACATTCTGCCACTTGTAAAAAAAGGCAGTAAGCTCTATATAGCCGCATCGGATCCGACCGACTATGGTGCATTTGAAAACTTTGAGTTTAGTACAGGTCTCTCATGCGAAGTCGTGGTTGTTGATTACAATCAACTCGAAAATAAAATTGAACAATTATTCGATGCGACCGGAAGTTTACATCTTAGCGAAAGCGAATTTAAAGAGCTTGGCGAGCTTGAAACCGAAACCTCAACTGATTTAGCAGCTAAAGATGAAGACAAAGACGATGCACCGATTATTGTCTACATCAATAAAATTTTAATGGATGCAATTAAAAAAGGCGCGTCGGATTTACACTTTGAACCTTATGAACACCGATATCGTGTGCGTTTTCGTATCGATGGTATTTTGCATGAGATGGCAAGCCCGCCAAATAGCTTAGCTAGCCGCTTATCTGCACGTATCAAGGTTATGTCGCGACTAGATATCGCAGAAAAACGTAAACCTCAAGATGGTCGTATTAAGCTTAAAATAACCGAACGTAAAAGTATCGATTTTCGTGTAAGTACATTGCCTACATTATGGGGCGAGAAAATCGTAATGCGTATTCTCGACTCATCAAGTGCCATGCTCGGTATCGATGTCCTTGGCTATGAGCCTGAGCAGAAGAAGCTTTACATGGATGCACTTGAGCAGCCACAAGGGATGATCTTGGTGACAGGTCCTACAGGGTCTGGTAAAACCGTATCACTTTATACCGGTTTAAACATTCTCAACCAGCCAGAGCGTAATATTAGTACCGCCGAAGATCCAGTAGAGATAAACCTTGAAGGGATAAACCAAGTACAAATTAATCCAAAAGCTGAAATGACCTTTGCTAACGCATTAAAAGCATTCTTACGACAAGATCCTGATGTTGTCATGGTTGGTGAGATCCGTGATCTTGAAACCGCTGAAATCGCGATTAAAGCAGCACAAACGGGTCACTTAGTTTTATCAACTCTACACACAAACTCAGCGCCAGAAACCCTAACTCGTCTTTTAAATATGGGGGTGCCTGCTTATAACGTAGCAAGTTCAATTAGTCTTATTATTGCACAGCGTCTAGCAAGACGACTTTGCCCTAAGTGTAAAACACCAGAAACACTACCTGATGAAGAACTGATTCGCCAAGGTTTTGATAAAGACAAGCTTAGTGAAATACAACTATTTGCACCTAAAGGTTGTGATAGTTGCACTGAGGGTTATAAAGGACGTGTTGGTGTCTATGAAGTAATGCAGATCACACCTGAAATTGCGCAAATTATTATGCGTGGTGGTAATTCCTTAGAGATTGCAGAAGTAGCATTAAGATCAGGATTCAATAACTTACGATTATCTGGACTCAAAAAAGCCGCAGCGGGTGTCACCTCACTTGCAGAAATCAACCGAGTAACGAGTTTCTAACTCGTTACTGGATTCTCTCACTCCAGTTCAGTAAGATCAGCCTAAATGAATTATTGAGAAGCAGCAATGCCAACTGTTGTAAATTGTCCAACTTGTAAAGAAAAAGTGGAGTGGTCAGAACAAAGTCCGTTCCGTCCATTCTGTTCAAAACGATGTCAACTTATTGATTTAGGTGAGTGGTCATTCGAAAATAATCGAATTTCAACACCTATTAGCAACGCTAATGAGCTTAGCCAAGATATGATTGAAGATATTGAAGCCATGCTCGCCAAAAATGACGACTCATTCTTTAAAGAGTAGATTTTAAGTAGTACCAATCCGCAATAATACTTAATCATTTTGAGGGATTAAACCTGTCGCTACCTGGGTTAAAAATTTCTGATTTACGACGGCATGGATGCAGAAGGTAGAGCAATGCAGGATCAATTGCCGAGCACAACTAAATAACGAAATTTTTGCCTTGTTATCAACGAGGTTTTGCTGCCTCAAAATAGACCACTTTATTAAGCGCATTGGTATGAAATACAAAAATGCGGCATTTGCCGCATTTTATATATTAATAGTAACTCGCTTTTAACCTTCAGAGCGCTCACCTTTACGCTCGCCGCGATTTCCATGATGACCCTTTTTATGGCCTTTTTTACGAAGATGCTTTTTAATTTCTTGGTAGCTTTCACGTTGCTCAGTATTCAAAACCTGCCAAATATCATGCTCTGATTTCATCTTTAACAAGGCAAACTGCTGAGCTTTCGCCTGACGAGCTTTGATTAACTCAAGAGCCGCATTTTCGTCAAATTTTGCTGTAGATAATAATACATCCATTTTTTCTTTGTGAGCTGCACGAGCGGCTTTCATTGCATCTTTGTCACCACGTAATGCTTCAAATTGCGTTTTCTGCTCAGCAAAAATCGCTTTTAGTTTCGTTTGCTGCTCTTCTGTAAGTTGTAATTTATCAATACCGCGCTCAGAAAGTAAAAAGCGTGCTTGTGGGTTCATTCCACGATTAAAGTCACCTTTTGCCATTGCTGAAGTAGTACCAACACTGGCTGCTGCTAAGCCACAAACAAGTACGAATTTAGAAAGTTTATTCGAAATAGTCATAATCATTACCTTTTGTTGAGTGGTGTTCCAGAGTCGTTTTCGACTGATGAGTTAACTATACTCATTACAATGCAAAGGAACGCAAAGCAGTGTAAAGGTTGTGTAAAGATTCACTTTTACACAATTTACTGAGTAAAATAACCTCAAAGAATTAAACTGCTAGGTGTCAAATGAAACTATTAATGATCGACGACGATACAGGGTTGTGCGAATTACTCAGTGAGTACTTAACAGCACAGGGATTTACAGTAGATTGTTTTCATGATGGCGCTGAAGGACTAAAACAAGCACTGCAATATAACTACGAACTTATTCTACTTGATGTGATGCTTCCCTCTATGGATGGGTTTGAAGTCTTAAAACAATTAAGGCAGCATAAACTCACTCCTGTGATCATGCTAACAGCCAAAGGAGAGGACTTTGATCGTATCTTTGGGTTAGAGCTTGGCGCTGATGATTATATTGCCAAACCATTTAATCACAGAGAGTTACTAGCTCGCGTTAAAGCAATTACCCGTCGTATTGAACATATTAATAGTCTGTCTAATCAACATAGCAATTCGTTAAGTGTAAACAGTATCAATATTAACTTTGCAACACGTGAGGCCTCAGTAAACGACAACATCCTCAGCCTAACAGGTACTGAATATGAAATTCTTGCAATGTTAGTAGACCATGCGGGAGAAGTGATCAGTAAAGAACAAATAAGTGAACAAGTATTGGGGAGACGCCTTGCTCCGTTTGACCGTTCAATAGATATGCATGTGAGTAATATTCGTAAGAAAATAGCTGAACATGTCAACAATGAACGAATAAAAACAATACGTGGTAGTGGCTACGTACTCATTCAAGGTGAATAACATGACGCCTCCTAGTTGGTTAAAGCACCCACGTCACTACCTATTTTTAAAAATCTTTGTATGGTTTTGGATTACCGTGCTGGCCACCATTACCCTACTCGTTTTTTTGAGTCAACTAACCAGCAATGTAGGCAGTGATAATCTACGCGGCCCGATGCTAAAAAACTTGCAGTACACTGCAAAAAGTATTGAGCGGATAGTTGCTAAACATGGCAAATCAACGCAAGAAGTATTATCCCATCCGCGCTTTTCAAAGCATAAATTGCTGTACTTAAATGGTGACGTACACGGAGTTGAAATGCTCAGTGAACCTATCTCTAAAGACATTGACTTAAGTTTGCTTAACTTTACTAAATACATGAGCCCACAAATTATATTTACCGATGAGTATCAAGCTTATGGGCCGATAGAATTAAATGTACCCGAAGGTAAGTTTTACCTCTATGAGATTGACGAGAAACGCAAAAAGCCGTTTTTCGTTAGCTTATGGCTAATGCCAACGTGGTTAAAGCTATTTATCGCTTTAATTGCATCATTAATGCTCAGCTTTTTCTTCAGTCGCAACTTAATTGCACCTATTAATAGCTTAAAAGAAACAGCAAAAAAACTCGCAAATGGTAACTTAGCAGCCCGAGCGGATGTATCGTCCACTCGACAAGATGAACTTGGTGTACTCGGGCGTGATTTTAATGCTATGGCAATACAGCTTGAACAACTTATTACGGCTCAAAAGCGATTACTAGCAGATATTTCTCATGAGCTGCGTTCACCTTTAACGCGCTTAAAAATGGCAACTGGCCTTGCGCAAATGCAGGCTGATGATACCCAACAGGCCTATTTAGAGCGTATCGAAAAAGAAGCCAATCAGCTTGATAAAATGATTGCCGATGTACTACAGGTGTCACGGTTAGAAGCGAAGAGTCAGACCCTTTCATTAAGTACGCAGTCACTACAAATCATAGTCGATCACGTACTTAACGACGCCCAATTTGAAGCCAAACAAAGTAATAAAGTATTGCGTGTTAATGGTGCGCTCAAAACCGATATTCGGTGTGATGAAACCTTAATTGCCAGTGCGCTTGAAAACGTGCTTCGCAATGCAATTAAGTACGCAGAGCACACCATTTCAATTAACCTAGAAGAGTCTGATGCTATTTACATGACTATTTGCGATGATGGTAAAGGTGTTGATGAAGCAAACCTTGCAAGGCTGTGTGAGCCTTTCTTTCGTCAAGAGCATGCACGCGATAGAAACACCGGAGGTACAGGTTTAGGGCTTGCAATTGCAAAGAATGCGATCTCTGCACATGATGGTACACTAACACTTGAAAACCAAGAACATGGTGGACTTTGCGTTAACATCCGCCTTCCTTTAAAGAGTCAGTAAATGTTTTATAGCACTGAAGCTAGCCTTATAAATAACACAGAGCACATCAATCAGTTTTTTTCTGAGCAATTACAAAAAGACTTTCTTAGCACGAGTCATGGTCAGCTTTATTATGGTTATGCCATACCTGAGCAAGCAAATACAGCTGTCGTCATTAGTAGTGGCCGAATTGAGTCTTTGGTTAAGTATAAGGAGTTACTGTGGGAACTTTATCAAAATGGCTTTGCGGTTTTTAGTGTTGACCACCAAGGCCAAGGTCGCTCTTATCGTCATTTAAAAAACGCTCACAAAGGCTATGTAAATCGTTTTACTGACTATGCCGATGACTTTGCCGTGTTTATTGATAAAGTGGTAAAGCAGCACTGGCAAGGAAAGCAGGTTTTACTCGGCCATTCAATGGGGAGTGCTATTGCCTATGATTACCTCTCGCGTTATCAGCATCAGTTTTCAGGTGCTTTTTTATCCGCGCCAATGTTTGATATTCACACCAAAGGTACACCAAAGCCTTTAGCAAAACTGGCAGCTAAAATTGCATCCTTACTTGGTCTTGGTCGTAGTTACGCATTTGGCCAAAGCGACTATTTGCCGGTCGACTTTACAGCCAATGAATTAACCAGTAGTGAAATTCGCTATAAGCTGTTTAGGGAACTGTATGCAGCAGAAGATGATTTACAACTAGGTGGCGTCACCTACGGCTGGCTCAATGCATCGTTTGATTTTATTGCTTCTTTAATCGATAAAAAAGTCGATATTCCTTTATTTATCGCAAGTGCAGAGCAAGATACCGTGGTCGATAATGCTGCGCAATTTGCACTTACCCATAAACAGAAACATGCACGATTGAAAACCTACGCGGGTGCTCGCCATGAACTGTTATGTGAACGCGACGAGATAAGACAGGCAGTACTCAGCGATTTTTATCAGTTTTGTGACTCTGTTTGACGAGACTTCTGAACGACTGAGAGCGGGTCTAGGTGAACTAATATATCCATCTCACATGCAAAATGAGTTTGGATCATTACCTCAACTTCATCAGCAACTTGATGAGCACGAATGAGCGATAGTGAATCTTCTAGCTCCAAATGCATTTGAATGAATTTGATCTTACCGCCTTGGCGAGTACGAATATCATGTGCGCCATAAACATCTCGATGACTATTTACAATGGCAAGAATCGTTTCTTTTTCTTCATCTGGAAGCTCTTTGTCCATAAGATGATCAGCACTTTCACGGGCAATATCCCAACTGTTATAAAGTAAATAAACTGCGACGCCAATTGCAAACAGAGGATCTGCATATGCAACACCGTATTTAGCCAACACAATAGCCAGCAACACAGCTAGGTTTAAGATCAAGTCACCTTTGTAATGAATTGAGTCAGCTTTAATTGCGATAGATTCTGTGTGGTTAATCACTTTGGTTTGTACAAATACCACCACTAACGTACAAACAATCGCAAAAATACTTACCCAAATACCTAAATCAGAATGCTTTAAGGTAACAGGGTTGAATAAACGCTCAATACCATGGAACGCTAAAAAACAACCAGAACCGGCAATGAATGCAGCTTGAGCAAGGCCAGCTAATGCTTCCGCTTTACCATGACCAAAGCGATGATCATCATCCGCTGGACGTAATGCATAACCTAGCACTAAAAAGCTCATTAAAGATGCAGTGATGTCCATCAGTGAGTCGGTTAATGAGCCAAGCATAGAAGCTGAGCCTGAAGCAAGCCATGCCCAACTTTTTGCGGCAATCATCAAGCTGACCATAGTGATGGTCACTAAACTAGCTGTTTTAACCCAAAACTCATAACTGCGATGTTGCACAAAACTTACCTTTAGATATTAACAGTTGTCAGTATATCATCTTTTTATTTGAGTTCGTGTATACTCACCTACAATTGATATTGTTTAAAAAGAGAGTCACATGCTTGATATAGTGTTATACCAACCAGAGATCCCACCTAACACTGGAAATATCATCCGTTTATGCGCAAACACTGGCTACGCCTTACATCTTATTGAACCTCTTGGCTTTGAATGGGATGACAAGCGTGTAAAACGTGCAGGACTTGATTATCATGAATTTAGTCACGTACAACGTCATGCTTCGTTCGAAGCATACCTAGAAAAATGCCAACCTAAGAAAGTCTACGCATGTACGACTAAAGGCAGTCAGTTTCACCATCAAGCACAATACCAACCAGGTGACTGTTTAGTGTTTGGTCCGGAAACTCGAGGCCTACCTGATGAGCTCATTCAATCTTTACCTAAAGAGCAACGAGTACGTATCCCGATGCAAAAAGACAGTCGAAGCATGAACTTATCTAATTCTGTGGCTGTATTTGTATATGAGTCTTGGCGTCAACTTGGCTTTGTTAATGGCCAGTAAGTTATTGAAAAAACGTTTTTAATAAAAACACACTAATTATTTAGCATTACCATTTTTTATGAACTAACCTAAATAGGCTGGCTTGTTCCTAAAGATGGTTTTAAATGCGCCCTTTTCATATTTTATGTTGCTCGACCTTGCTGATGCATCTTCCATTAGGTAAAGCATCAGCTGCAACAACCTTGCCCACGCAAGCTTCTAATTTTCCATATATCATTCTTCTGGCCTTCATTATCTTATTACTTTTGGCTTGGCTGTTTTTTTATTACAGAAATAAAAAAATGATATTCACGGATGCGTTATTGTCTAAAGCAAAAGATGCTATTTGGATAACCGACGAAGACTTCAATATCATTGAGATAAATGACGCTTTTTCTGAAATTACTGGCTATCAAAAAGTCGATGTTATCGGCAAAAAGTTTAAGGCGCTAACTCAAAGCGGTCGAGACCAACAGCTTGAAGCAATCATTCTCCAAGAGTTAGAGCAAGATGGTTACTGGTCTGGCGAAATGTGGAACATTCGTAAAGACGGTCAACCTTACGCTCTGGCTTTATCAATCACCAAAGTAATAACCTCATCACTGACTAAGCCTACTGTTCGCTATGTTGGACTGTTTTACGATATCACAACTCGTAAAAATACTGAGCGCAGTATGCTTAAGCTCACAACAAAAGATACTGTTACAGGATTATCGAATCGTGCTATTTTTATTGAATCTCTTGATAAAGCAATCAAAGCATGTAACGACACTTACCCGAGTTTACTCATCGTATTTATTGACATCGATAATTTCAAAAAGATAAATGACTCTTTAGGTCATACCTTAGGTGATGTGTTACTCAAAGAGGTCGCGTGCCGCTTAACAGCATCGCTCAATTCAGGCTTCACAATCGCCAGACTAGGTGCAGATGAGTTTGCAATACTTGTTCCTCCATACCTTTATTCAGGAAAAACGATATTCTTTGCAAAGCAAACTGTGGATACAGTTCTTCAGCAATTCAAAACACCTTTTATGCTGGATAATTTTGAAACTTCATTATCTGTATGTTGTGGTCTCGCTATTTATCCAGACAATGCTTATAACTGCGAGAACCTGATGCGCAGTGCCAATAGCGCATTAAATCATGCAAAAAAAATAGGCCGAAATACATACCAGTTTTTTGATAAAGATCGCCACACACTTGACCCAACCGAGTTAACGAAAGAAAGCGCTCTGTTTAAGGCAATTACCAATAATGACTTTGAACTTTACTTCCAACCTAAGTTTGATGCTCAACACAATCGTCTGCATGGCTTTGAAGCCCTAGTTAGGTGGCCTCAAGATGATGGCAGTATTATAACACCTGACGAATTCATCCCTCTTGCAGAACAAAATGGTGCCATTATCCCACTAACACAATTACTAATAGAGCGGTTACTAAAACAACTATCTAGCTGGCAAAAGCAAAATATACGGTTTGGCAATGTAGCCATTAACATTTCTGCTTTACACTTTCAGCACAGTAGCTTAATAGACACATTAATAGAGTACTTAGGCAAGTTTGATGTACCAGCCTACTGCTTGGAGTTAGAAATAACAGAAAGTGCAATGATGGATAACCCTGAGTTTGCCCTTCAGCAAATGACACGCATAAAAGCGCTTGGTGTTAACATCGCCCTAGACGACTTTGGTACAGGGCACTCATCGTTAAGTTACCTGAAACGGTTTCCTATCGACACCCTAAAAATTGACAAATCCTTTGTCAAAGACATCGCTCATAACGATCAAGATAGAAACATCACGGCAACTATTGTCCGCTTGGCAAAGTATCTCGGTATTAATATTATTGCCGAGGGCGTTGAAACCCAAGAGCAGGCTTACATGTTACATATTATGGGTTGCCATTTTCAACAGGGATTCTATTACAGTAAGCCTCTTAAAGCTGAACAAGTGGTCGATTTCATTAATAAAAACAAGTTAAACAACCAACTTAAGTAATACCTATTCGCTTAATTAAGTGAGCTATTTTGAGGCAACAAAATCTCGTTAATAACAAGGCTAAGATTTAGTTTTTTAGATCTTTAAAAGAGAAGGTATTAGTACCTCGCATTGCGAGCAGTTATAAGTTATAAAAAAACAAAAAACGCGATTAATAATCGCGTTTTGTTTTAAGTGCGCCGGTATCATTACTCTGACTTTTGCTCTCGACCAAGCAACGCCATCGCAGCTTCTTTTACATCTTTATTTTCATAAAGCACTTTGTAAATTTGCTCTGTGATCGGCATTTCGATGCCGGTACGCTCAGCAAGTAAAAACACTTCTTTAGTATTTCTATAGCCTTCGACAACCTGACCAATTGATTCGATTGCCGCTTCGACTCCTTCACCTTTACCCAGTGCCAGACCAAAACGACGGTTACGCGATTGGTTATCTGTACAGGTTAAGATTAAGTCACCAAGACCAGCCATGCCCATAAAGGTATCTGAACGGGCACCTAATGCACAACCTAAACGACACAGCTCAGCTAAACCACGGGTTATTAAAGCTGTACGAGCATTAGCCCCAAAGCCAAAACCGTCCGACATACCTGCGCCAATCGCAATCACATTTTTTACTGCGCCACCAAGTTGTATACCAATGAAATCATCATTGTTATACACCCTAAATGAGCGGCCACAATGTAAAAGATCAGCCAGCTGCTTTGCAAAATCTTTAGAAGTCGACGATACCGAAATAGCTGTTGGCAAGCCCATAGCCATTTCTTTAGCAAAAGTAGGTCCTGAAAGCACGGCCAGTGGAATATTATCCCCAAGCTCTTGTACTGCAACTTCTTGCAATAAACGCCCTGTGTTAGGCTCTAAACCTTTTGTAGCCCACGCAACTTCAGCTTCCTCGTTTAACCATGGTTTTATTTTCTGTAGAGTGCCTGCGAAAGCATGACTTGGTACAACCACTAGAATGATTTTACTTGCTTTTACTGCTGTTTCTAGATCAGCTTCTAGCTTTAGCGACTCAGGAAAGGTGACATCAGGAACATAACGTTGATTTTTTCGCTCAGCTGCAAGCGTAGCAACGTCATCGCTATTGCGCCCCCATAAAGTGACTGGGTGACCATTTCTGGCAAAGCAAATAGCAAGGGCGGTGCCATACGACCCCGCCCCTAAAACTGTAACAGCTGATTGTGCTGTAGTCATAGCTTATGCGTCTGCAGTTGCCTGTTGCTCTTGAGCTGCACGCTGTTGCATGTATTGAGCAAAAAGAGCATCAAAGTTAACTGGTGCTAAGTTTAATTGTGGGAAAGTACCACGGTTAACTAAGTTTGATACTGCTTCACGAGCGTAAGGGAAAAGTACGTTCGGGCAGAATGCACCTAGCATGTGTGCAAGTTGTACTTCTTCAACATCAGCGATAGTAAAAATACCTGCTTGTTGAATTTCACAAAGGAACGCAGTTTCTTCACCGATAGATGCTGTCACTGTTAATGCAAGAACAACTTCAAATACACCTTCTTCTAACTTGTTAGAACGAGTATCTAGGTCAAGTTTAACTTCAGGAGTCCACTCTTTTTGGAAAATTGCTGGCGAATTAGGTGTCTCGAATGAAACATCTTTTGTGTAAATACGTTGGATTGTGAATTGCGCGCCTGCTTGTTGTTCTGCTGCGTTTTGATTTTCTTCGTTCATTGTAATTCCTATCTTGAATTCGTTTTTATAATTAAAAAATTAAGCGTTAAGCTTTGCGTCTAAAAGGCCTTGAGCCTCTATTGCCATCATGTCGTCGCAACCACCGATATGTTCATCATTGATGAAAATTTGTGGCACCGTGTAACCACCATTTGCTTTATCGATCATTTCATCGCGTCGTTCTGGATGAACACCAATATCAATGTTCGTATAGTTTACACCTTTACTGTCTAACAATGCCAAAGCGCGTTGGCAAAATGGGCAGTAAGCCTTTGTGTAAAGAACAACATTACTCATAATAATTCCTCTATCGAGCTGCAACGTAGATATTTAACGGCCTGTCGTTGTTGGTAGGCTCGCTGATTGCCATGCACCCATACCACCTGATAATACATAAACACGCTCATAGCCTGCTTTATGCATAGCAGTTGCGATACCTGAAGCTGTCATGCCTGTAGTACATACAAGTATAATGGGTTTACTCTTGAACTTTTCAAGGCTTGAAAAATCAGATTGTTTAGCTTTTTCCGGATTTAAATGCTCTGCACCCGCAATTCGACCCGAATTAAATTCTTTTTGAGGACGAATATCAACGACTTGACCATCTTCACGATTAATCAGCAAAGTTACTTGTTGTGGGTTAATCTGGCGAATAGCTGAAAATTTACTTTTAAACCAACTGCTGATCAGCATTGCTACTAATGCTAACCAAATGATGCTCAAAACCGGATGATTTGAGATAAATTCAATATATTGATCCATGCGTTTTCCACTAAGAAATTTAGGTACCACAGCGCATAGCCATGGGTTAATTAAAATTTGCCACGCAAGTATACGTGCTTGAATTGAAAATGCTAGGGCGTGAAATATTTTAATATGACATATTGATAGCTGATCAAAACCATAAAACACGGTATGCTAGTGATATATAAGTGCCAATCTTCAGGAGCTATAATGACAGAGCATAAAAAACCATTGGTATTAATGATCTTAGACGGTTGGGGATACCGTGAAGATACAGAAAGTAACGCTATACTTGCTGCTAATACCCCAGTACTCGATAACCTTTGGGCAACCCGCCCACATACATTAATTTCAGGTTCGGGACTTGATGTTGGTTTACCTGCAGGACAAATGGGTAACTCTGAAGTAGGCCACGTAAACTTAGGTGCTGGCCGTATTGTTTACCAAGATTTTACGCGCATCACAAAAGCCATTGATGATGGTGAATTCGATAGCAACCCAGCACTTGTTGATAATATCGACAAAGCTGTAAATGCAGGCAAAGCTGTACATATCATGGGTCTTTTAAGCCCGGGTGGTGTTCATAGTCACGAAGACCACATTGTTGCAACGATTGAACTTGCAGCCAAGCGCGGTGCAAAAGAAGTTTACTTCCACGGTTTCTTAGATGGTCGTGACACGCCGCCACGCAGTGCAAAAGCATCAATTGAGCGTATCGAAGCATTATTTGCAGAACTTGGCTGCGGCCGTTTAGCAACACTTGTTGGTCGTTACTATGCAATGGACCGCGATAACCGTTGGAACCGTGTCGAGCTTGCTTATGACGTTATGGTTAGTGGCATTGCTGAATACAGTTACACTGATGGCGTAACCGCACTAGAAGAGGCTTATGCACGTGATGAAAACGATGAATTCGTTGCTGCAACTACAGTAGTACCAGAAGGCCAGACAGCTGTTGAGATTAATGACGGCGACACTGTTATCTTTGCTAACTTCAGAGCAGACCGAGCACGTGAAATGACTCGTGCCTTTGTTGATGCTGACTTTAGCGGTTTTGATAAGAAAAAATCACCACAGTTAAGCGCTTTTGTGATGATGACTGAGTATGCAGCAGACATCAAAGCGCCGATTGCATTTGCCCCAGAGCCTTTAACAAATGTATTAGGCGAATGGTTAGAGAAGCAAGGTAAAACACAGCTACGTATTTCTGAAACAGAAAAATACGCACACGTGACCTTTTTCTTTAGTGGTGGTCGTGAAGATGAATTTGTTGGCGAGACTCGCGAACTAATTCCATCACCACAAGTAGCAACATACGATCTGCAACCAGAAATGAACTCTGAAATGCTGACCGATAAGCTTGTTGAAGCAATCGCTAGCGGTAAATACGATGCCATCATCTGTAACTACCCTAACGGAGACATGGTAGGTCACTCAGGTGTATTCGAAGCTGCAGTTAAAGCATGTGAAGCTGTTGACCACTGTATTGGTCGTGTTATAGCTGCACTTGAAGAGCATGGTGGTGAAGCGCTGATCACAGCAGACCACGGTAATGCAGAACAAATGGCTAACCCAGCAACAGGTCAAGCGCATACTGCACACACTAGTGAGCCTGTGCCATTTATCTATGTTGGCCGTGATGCAACACCACATGATGGTAAAACATTAAGTGACGTGGCTCCAACCATGCTTCACCTACTTGGCTTAGAGCAGCCAAGTGAAATGACTGGTAAACCAATCATGACGCTGAAATAAGCTATGAGTAAATGTATTAACCACTTCTTTAAAACTGGTTTAATACTGACTTCATTAGTAACAACTTCGGTTGTTGCTAATGAAGATCAAACCAAAAAAGACTTATCAGACATTCAATCAGCTTTACAAAAAACAGAGGCTGAGCTTAAAGGTCAACGCAAGTCCATTGCTCAAATGCGCAAAGATCTGCGCGCCCATGAGCTCGATATAGCTCAAAATGCCAAAGCATTAAACCTTGCAGCCCAATCGGTTAAAGAAAACGAGCAACAACAGCGAGAACAACAAGCTAAAGCACAGCAGCTTAAAGCTCAACAAGCCAAGCGACAAACCTTATTAGCTGCCCAGCTAAAAAGCGCCTACATGGCTGGTAGCCATGACTATTCAAAAATGCTGCTTAACCAACAAGACACAGCCAAGATTGAGCGTACACTCAGTTATTACAATTACCTAAATAAAGCACGCATTAAGCAAATTGAAGAGCTCAAAGCACTGCAGCAAGAAATAGCTGACAACCAAGCTGAGCTTGAAAAAACGAAACAACGTCTAGTTGCCTTATATGATGAGCAAAAGCAGCGTCAGCAGGCCTTAGTTAAAGCTCAACAAGAACGTAAAAACAACCTCAATAAACTTCAGTCAGCACTCAAAGAGACTAAAAGCTCAATAGACTATTTAAAAGAGAATGAACAAACTCTCATCACAGCCATTGAAGAGTTAGAAAGAGAGCGCAGTGAAAAAGTAGAACTACTAGGTCTTCAAAGCAGTAAAGGAAAGCTAGACTGGCCAACCAAAGGGGCACTACGCCATCGCTTTGGACAACGTAAGCACGGCAACATAGACTGGAAAGGCGTACTCATTAGTGCCAAAGAGGGCAGTAATGTTAAAAGCGTACAGAACGGCCAAGTTGTTTATGCCGATTGGTTAAATGGCTTTGGTTGGGTGATTGCCATTGACCATGGTGATGGCTTTATGAGCTTATACGGCCATGCTCAAACTCTACTTCGCGATGTTGGTGACCTTGTTAGAGAAGGCGAAACAATTGCTTTAGTTGGTCAAAGCGGCGGACAGCCAGATCCTGGTCTATACTTTGAAATACGCCACAAAGGACGCGCAGTAAATCCTGTAAAATGGTGCAGACGCATTTAATAGATTAAATAGCTGCACCCTATGAGGAGCAGCTGATGCTAAACACAACCCTTACATTCAGAGCTATCTACCCAGCCAAGTTTTTTACTCAGCTGTGTTTTATAACGTTAGTTACATTTTTTTGCTTGGTGTTTCAATCATTCCCAAGCATTGCTAAACCCTCGCTTGAAACACTTCATCGTCAACAGTTAAACGAAATACTTTTTAATATTCACACCTATTATGTAGATGATTTGAAGTTACAAAATAGCTTTGTTAGTCAACCTAATAACGACCAAGTGGAAGAATTACTAAAACAGCTTGATCCCTACTCTAAATATCTTAATGAAAATGAGCTCGATGCCATATTTAGCAACACCAATGGTCGCTACACAGGCTTGGGGATCGAAGTTAAAATGGATAATGGACGAGTTTATATCGTCAATACTTTAAGTAACTCCCCAGCAGAACAAGCGGGATTACAAATAAATGATGAAGTTGTTGCGATTAATCATCAGCCTATCATGAATAAGAGTATTGATGAGGTTGCAACGCTGATTCGAGAGAGCGGATTAGACGCCGTCAATGTTTCAATAATGCGAAAAGAATCAACAGCATTAAGCTTTTCAATTAAGCGCCAGCAAATCACACTAGAAAGCGTTCATGGCTACCTATCCAATTCAGGCGTCGCTTTATTAAGCATTAATACATTTAATAATCACACACTGCATGACGTTGCACGTGAACTTGCAAAAATGCAAGTTAATAACAGCTTCCCATTATCTGGTTTAATTATTGATTTACGTGATAATCCCGGCGGCACATTGCAAGGCGCCATAGAGGTTGCAGACTTATTTCTAGACAGCGGCATCATTGTTTCAACTAAAGGACGCTTTAATGAGGCAAACCAGAGATACACTGCGCATAGCGGTGATATTTTAGAAGGAGCCCCTATTGCTGTTTTAATAAATGAAAACTCAGCTTCTGCCGCAGAAATTCTCGCCGCTGCACTTCGCGATAACCAACGTGCAACTTTAATTGGCGAAACATCTTTTGGTAAAGGCTCAGTGCAATCGCTTATTCCGCTAGGCAACGGTAATACAGCATTAAAACTCACCACTGCGCGTTATTATACCCCTCTTGGTCAGTCAATAGATGGTAAAGGGATCACACCTGATGTGAGTATAAATCAAACAATACTTTCAGAAATTAACCTAGACGTTATAATAAAAAATATACAAGAATTGGCGCTTTTTAGTTCACTGCTTGATAGACAGGACAAAAAACAGCTGACAGCAAAACAGTTCGCTATTATGCAGTAAGTAAGCGCACACACTGGATATAATAATTACAAAAAGTGAATCTAAAAACTGGCTTATTACTCGCAGTATGTTGCCTACCGCTATTTTGCCAAGCAAAGCAAATAGCTATAGTAATCGATGATATAGGCAATCATCAGCGCGATCTTGAAATATTAAACTTACCAGGGCAAGTGACTTTCTCAATCTTGCCCCATACTCCCTATTCACAAATATTTGCTGAACGTGCTAGTAAAACTCATAAAGAATTACTTTTACATGTACCAATGCAAGCGCTTGATAAAACTAAGGCGCTTGGTCCTGGTGCACTCACGGACAATATGACTAAGTCAGAGTTACAAACAACCCTTGGCCATGCGTTAGCCTCTTTACCACAAGTAAAAGGGGTCAATAACCACATGGGTTCTGAGCTAACACAGCTTACAGAGCCAATGAAATGGACAATGGAAGTTTTAAAAAAACGTGGTTTGTACTTCTTAGATAGCCGTACAACCAGCCTAAGTGAAGCGCAAAATGTTGCTAACCTGTATGGTGTGGCTAATGTATCTCGTCATGTATTTCTTGATAACAATGTCACCCAAAGCCAGCTACAACATCAACTTGAGGAACTTAAAAGCAAAGCTGAGCACTTCAACTACGCAATCGCCATTGCCCACCCCTACCCAGAAACTGTTACATTTCTTCAGCAAGCACTCCCAGAACTACAACGACAAGGCTTCGAACTTGTTCCTCTCTCACAACTAGTCGAAACCAAATACATTCAACTAGCCAAAGCAGAACAAAGACAAGGGGAGTAAGCGTTATAAACGTGAGTGGCGAGTTAGCGAGTTAGAAAGGGTAAAGTTTGAGATCTGGCGTAGGTTGGGTAGAGCGCAGCGAAACCCAACACAGTGCTATCAGCTTTCAGCAGTCAGCGATCAGCCGCGCGGTGGAGGTGTTTGGTGCTGCGTCTTCCTCTGCCGGAGGTTCTAGGCAAAGTGTACTTGTAGGAATGGCTTTAGCCGTAAATGTGTTTGTTCTGGTCTGAATTCGGCACTGAAGTGCCTCCTACGGGGGTTGTTGCTGAGGGTGACTCTGTACTAAACAACCACACAGTTCAACTTTACCCTTGCTAACTTGTAACTAGCTAACTCGTGTTGGGTTTCGCTCCGCTCTACCCAACCTACCTGGAGAATGAACAGGGAGTGCTGAGGGAGTCTCTGTACTAAACAACCCCGCAGTTCAGCTGATTGATCTGACTCCATAAAAGTAGACACCTTTTTGGAGTCAGTAATCATGAAAGTAAAGTCACAGCGTAGATATTCCCTCGAATTTAAAATAAAAGTCGTTCAAGAGTCGTTAGACACCACAGATACAGTTAAGATGGTCGCTAATAAGTACGGTATTCATCCTGACATGCTATCAAGTTGGAGAAGTCACATGACCTCGAAAAAGAAAACGGCAAAGCCACTAAAGAACCAAGGCCCTGACAAATCATACACAGATTTAGAACGCCAAATTCGCAAGCTTGAGAAGCAACTCGAAGATGCTCAGTTGGAGAATGACGTTTTAAAAAAGGCGAAGGTCTACTTCGACAGCCTAAAAGAATAAGGTTCGAATATATCCACAAGGTCACAGACGCCAAACGCACAGTGAAGAAGTTGTGCAGCTGGTTATCTGTGTCGCCGGCTGGATACTATAAATGGTTAAAGCAATTACCTAGCACACGCCAGAAAGAAAACAGTTCGTTACTGAAATTTCTAAAGTATGTCAGCGACCAAGAGCACTGTATTCCTGGTTATAGGAAGCTCTGGGAGGCAGCGGTAGCACATGGTTTTGATTGCAGTAAAGGGCGTGTGCAGAGACTATTACAAAGCGTTGGCTATCGTTCAAAGTCAGGTAAAAGACGCTATACAAGCCGCTCGAAGAAAGAAGGTACAATCAAAGCGAGTAATTTATTACGGCGCCAGTTTAATGTTGATGCAGTAAATACCGTGTGGGTATCAGATATCACACAAGTACGCTGTAAAGATGGTTGGCAGTATTTATGCGTCATCCTTGACTTGTACTCTCGTAAGGTTGTTGGCTGGGTAACAAGCCGTATAAACAACGCCGAGTTAGTTATTAAAACACTGAGGAAAGCATGGTCAGCACGTAAACCTGATGGTTCGAATTTGCTCTTTCATTCAGACCAAGGAGCTCAGTATGTCGCAAAGGAAACAGTGAAGTGGTTAACTAATAGAGGTGTCACAGTGAGTATGTCTAGAAAAGGCAACTGCTGGGATAACGCATGCTCAGAAAGCTTCTTTGCGCAGTATAAAAAGGAGTGGATAAAGAATTTAAATGAACTGAGTCGTAGTGAAATGACAACACAAACGTATTTTTATATTGAAAAATACTACAACTCAGTAAGAAGGCATGGCACCCTAGGGTATAAAAGTCCCATGCAGTACGAACAAGTTAATTAAACCTTGTGTCTACTTTATCGGAGTCAGATCAGATGTCTGATGGCTGAAAGCTGACAGCTAAAACGCAAAAAAGCCCGACTCTTTCGAATCGGGCTTTCTTTAATTTGGAGCCTGGCGATGTCCTACTTTCACATGGCAAATGCCACACTATCATCGGCGCTGTTTCGTTTCACTACTGAGTTCGGCATGGGGTCAGGTGGGTCCAAAACGCTATTGTCACCAAGCAAAAGGCGTGGAAAGGATTCTCGACAAAGCGCGTAGCGCTTACGAGTCCTTTGCGCAAGGTGAACTGATTTCGCATTAAGCGTTGAGGTTCACCCTACATAAATTCGGAATTCTGATATCAAGTAAATGTCTACTTTAGTTTCTTAACTTCTGTCTGTTACGCTGTCATAAAACGCGTTTGGCGTTGTATGGTTAAGCCTCACGGGTAATTAGTACAGGTTAGCTTAATGGCTCGCACCACTTCCACACCCTGCCTATCAACGTTGTAGTCTTCAACGGCCCTTCAGAGACTTTAAAAGTCTAGTGAGAACTCATCTCGAGGCCTGCTTCGCGCTTAGATGCTTTCAGCGCTTATCAGTTCCGAACGTAGCTACCGGGCAGTGCCATTGGCATGACAACCCGAACACCAGCGGTTCGTTCACTCCGGTCCTCTCGTACTAGGAGCAACCCCTCTCAATTCTCAAACGCCCACGGCAGATAGGGACCGAACTGTCTCACGACGTTCTAAACCCAGCTCGCGTACCACTTTAAATGGCGAACAGCCATACCCTTGGGACCGACTTCAGCCCCAGGATGTGATGAGCCGACATCGAGGTGCCAAACACCGCCGTCGATATGAACTCTTGGGCGGTATCAGCCTGTTATCCCCGGAGTACCTTTTATCCGTTGAGCGATGGCCCTTCCATTCAGAACCACCGGATCACTATGACCTACTTTCGTACCTGCTCGACGTGTCTGTCTCGCAGTTAAGCTGGCTTCTACCATTACACTAACCGTACGATGTCCGACCGTACTTAGCCAACCTTCGTGCTCCTCCGTTACTCTTTGGGAGGAGACCGCCCCAGTCAAACTACCCACCAGGCACTGTCCGTAACCCCGATTAGGGGCCAACGTTAGAACATCAACACTACAAGGGTGGTATTTCAAGGACGGCTCCACAAAGACTAGCGTCTCTGCTTCAAAGCCTCCCACCTATCCTACACATGTAGGGTCAATGTTCAGTGCCAAGCTGTAGTAAAGGTTCACGGGGTCTTTCCGTCTAGCCGCGGGTACACAGCATCTTCACTGCGATTTCAATTTCACTGAGTCTCGGGTGGAGACAGCGTGGCCATGGTTACACCATTCGTGCAGGTCGGAACTTACCCGACAAGGAATTTCGCTACCTTAGGACCGTTATAGTTACGGCCGCCGTTTACCGGGGCTTCGATCAAGAGCTTCGTCCGAAAACTAACCCCATCAATTAACCTTCCGGCACCGGGCAGGTGTCACACCGTATACGTCATCTTGCGATTTTGCACAGTGCTGTGTTTTTAATAAACAGTCCCAGCCACCTGGTCACTGCGGCTCCCGTCCGCTTAGAGAGCAAGTCTCATCACAGATAGGAGCGTACCTTCTCCCGAAGTTACGGTACGATTTTGCCTAGTTCCTTCACCCGAGTTCTCTCAAGCGCCTTAGTATTCTCTACCTGACCACCTGTGTCGGTTTGGGGTACGATTCGGTATAATCTGAAGCTTAGAGGCTTTTCCTGGAAGTATGGCATCAACAACTTCACCACCTTAGTGGCTCGTCTCGTGTCTCAGTCTTAGCAACCCGGATTTTCCTAAGTCACCAACCTACTCACTTTCACATGGACAACCAACGCCATGCTTGTTTAGCCTGCTCCGTCCCCCCATCGCAATTATACCAAGTACGGGAATATTAACCCGTTTCCCATCGACTACGCCTTTCGGCCTCGCCTTAGGGGTCGACTTACCCTACCCTGATTAACATGGGATAGGAACCCTTGGTCTTCCGGCGTGCGGGTTTTTCACCCGCATTATCGTTACTCATGTCAGCATTCGCACTTCTGATACCTCCAGCAACCCTCCCGGGTCACCTTCAACGGCTTACAGAACGCTCCCCTACCACTCATACATAGTATGAATCCGCAGCTTCGGTGCATAGTTTAGCCCCGTTACATCTTCCGCGCAGACCGACTCGACCAGTGAGCTATTACGCTTTCTTTAAAGGGTGGCTGCTTCTAAGCCAACCTCCTGGCTGTCTGGGCCTTTCCACATCGTTTCCCACTTAACTATGACTTTGGGACCTTAGCTGGCGGTCTGGGTTGTTTCCCTCTTCACGACGGACGTTAGCACCCGCCGTGTGTCTCCCGGATAGTACTTTACGGTATTCGGAGTTTGCAAAGGGTTGGTAAGTCGGGATGACCCCCTAGCCTTAACAGTGCTCTACCCCCGTAAGTATTCGTCCGAGGCTCTACCTAAATAGATTTCGGGGAGAACCAGCTATCTCCCGGTTTGATTAGCCTTTCACTCCTAGCCACAGGTCATCCCCTAACTTTTCAACGTTAGTGGGTTCGGTCCTCCAGTTGATGTTACTCAACCTTCAACCTGCCCATGGCTAGATCACCGGGTTTCGGGTCTATACCTTGCAACTATACGCCCAGTTAAGACTCGGTTTCCCTACGGCTACCCTAATCGGTTAACCTCGCTACAAAATATAAGTCGCTGACCCATTATACAAAAGGTACGCAGTCACCCAACAAGTGGGCTCCTACTGCTTGTACGTACACGGTTTCAGGTTCTATTTCACTCCCCTCACAGGGGTTCTTTTCGCCTTTCCCTCACGGTACTGGTTCACTATCGGTCAGTTGGGAGTATTTAGCCTTAGATGATGGTCCACCTATATTCAGTCAAAGTTTCACGTGCTCCGACCTACTCGATTTCACTTAAGATGCATTTTCGTGTACGGGACTATCACCCTGTATCGTCAAACTTTCCAGAATGTTCCACTAACACATAATAAGCTTAAGGGCTGGTCCGGTTTCGCTCGCCGCTACTTCCGGAATCTCGGTTGATTTCTGTTCCTACGGGTACTTAGATGTTTCAGTTCTCCGCGTTCGCCTCTTACACCTATGTATTCAGTGTAAGATACCTGCAAGCAGGTGGGTTTCCCCATTCGGAAATCCTAGTCTCAAGCGCTTTTTACTAGCTTGACTAGGCTTATCGCAAGTTAATACGTCCTTCATCGCCTCCAACTGCCAAGGCATCCACCGTGTACGCTTAGTCACTTAACCATACAACCCAAACGGGTCTTTGTTAGTGACAGCTGTTAACTTCGCCAGAAGTTAATTCATCAAATAATGATGAGAATACTAAAGTAGATACCGATTAATCATTGCTGATTAACTGGCATATTTTTACTTTTGAAAACTCTTTATAGATACAAGTATCTATAAGAATTTTAATATCAGCTTTCCAAATTTTTAAAGAGCATATTAATTAGTTAAACCAAAGGGTTTAGCTAACTAACAATCATCTGTGTGGACACTACGAACAAATAAGTTCTAAATCGTATAAGGAGGTGATCCAGCCCCAGGTTCCCCTAGGGCTACCTTGTTACGACTTCACCCCAGTCATGAATCACTCCGTGGTGAACGTCCTCCCGAAGGTTAGACTATCCACTTCTGGAGCAACCCACTCCCATGGTGTGACGGGCGGTGTGTACAAGGCCCGGGAACGTATTCACCGCATCATTCTGATATGCGATTACTAGCGATTCCGACTTCATGGAGTCGAGTTGCAGACTCCAATCCGGACTACGACGCACTTTAAGTGATTCGCTTACCCTCGCAGGTTCGCAGCACTCTGTATGCGCCATTGTAGCACGTGTGTAGCCCTACACGTAAGGGCCATGATGACTTGACGTCGTCCCCACCTTCCTCCGGTTTATCACCGGCAGTCTCCTTAGAGTTCCCGACCGAATCGCTGGCAACTAAGGATAGGGGTTGCGCTCGTTGCGGGACTTAACCCAACATCTCACAACACGAGCTGACGACAGCCATGCAGCACCTGTATCAGAGCTCCCGAAGGCACCAAACCATCTCTGGTAAGTTCTCTGTATGTCAAGTGTAGGTAAGGTTCTTCGCGTTGCATCGAATTAAACCACATGCTCCACCGCTTGTGCGGGCCCCCGTCAATTCATTTGAGTTTTAACCTTGCGGCCGTACTCCCCAGGCGGTCTACTTAATGCGTTAGCTTTGAAAAACAACTCCGAAGAGTCGAGCTTCTAGTAGACATCGTTTACGGCGTGGACTACCAGGGTATCTAATCCTGTTTGCTCCCCACGCTTTCGTACATGAGCGTCAGTGTTGACCCAGGTGGCTGCCTTCGCCATCGGTATTCCTTCAGATCTCTACGCATTTCACCGCTACACCTGAAATTCTACCACCCTCTATCACACTCTAGTTTGCCAGTTCGAAATGCAGTTCCCAGGTTGAGCCCGGGGCTTTCACATCTCGCTTAACAAACCGCCTGCGTACGCTTTACGCCCAGTAATTCCGATTAACGCTCGCACCCTCCGTATTACCGCGGCTGCTGGCACGGAGTTAGCCGGTGCTTCTTCTGTAAGTAACGTCACAGCTAAGTGCTATTAACACTTAACCTTTCCTCCTTACTGAAAGTGCTTTACAACCCGAAGGCCTTCTTCACACACGCGGCATGGCTGCATCAGGCTTGCGCCCATTGTGCAATATTCCCCACTGCTGCCTCCCGTAGGAGTCTGGGCCGTGTCTCAGTCCCAGTGTGGCTGATCATCCTCTCAAACCAGCTAGGGATCGTCGCCTTGGTGAGCCATTACCTCACCAACTAGCTAATCCCACTTGGGCTAATCTTATGGCGTGAGGCCCGAAGGTCCCCCACTTTGGTCCGTAGACATCATGCGGTATTAGCAGTCGTTTCCAACTGTTGTCCCCCACCATAAGGCATATTCCCAAGCATTACTCACCCGTCCGCCGCTCGTCAGCAAAGTAGCAAGCTACTCTCTGTTACCGCTCGACTTGCATGTGTTAGGCCTGCCGCCAGCGTTCAATCTGAGCCATGATCAAACTCTTCAATTAAAAGTTTTTTCTGTCCCGAAGGACATGCTCAATGAATTCTGAATTTTGATATCTTTCGATATCGAATTGACTGTGCTGAAACAAGTAAACTTGTTTCCGTTGGTCACTCAGTTCAATTGAGACTCTAAATTTGTTTGCGTCATCTAGCGAACTAGAATCTGCTGTTAGAACTCAACCTGTACGAGTGCCCACACAGATGATTGCTTTATATTGTTAAAGAACGTTTTGAGATACTTTTGCGTCTCAAGGGCTGTGCATTCTACGCAAGCCGTTATTTTTGTCAACACTTAATTTTGAGAAAAGTTTAATTTTTCAAAACTCAGTCTTACTTGACTCAACCAACTCGTCGTTTCGCTTTTTTGTAAGCAGTCCGCCGTGTCGGTGGATGCGCATTATAGGGATGCAGCGAATTAACGCAAGCACTTTTTTGAGAAAACTTTAAAAAAACTACCTTTTGCATCCTTTTTAGTCTAAACAGTACAAAAGAGAAACTTTATTAACGCTTTAGTAACTTTTAGCTGTATTTAAGGCTATAAAAGCACAACGCTCTAAAAACAAAAAAGCCCAGCAACATAGCTGGGCTTTTAAAAAATTCGCGTTTTTAGTTGTTATGCAATGCCGTATTGATCACGGTATGCTTTTACAGCCGCTAAATGCTCATCCATTGTACCTTTCGCTTCTAGGTAACTAATTAAGTCAGCTAGTTTTACAATCGAGATAACTTTAGTGCCAAAGTCACGCTCGACTTCTTGAATAGCCGATAACTCAGCTTTGCCTTTCTCTTGGCGGTCAAGAGCAATTAAAACGCCACTTAAGTCTGCACCATTATCTGCAATGATTTCCATCGATTCACGAATCGCTGTACCCGCAGTGATCACGTCATCGACTAACATGATCTTCCCTTTAAGTTCAGAACCTACTAATGTACCACCTTCACCGTGTGCTTTTTTCTCTTTACGGTTAAAACAGTAAGGCACATCTTTGTCGTGGTGATCAGCTAAAGCAACCGCAGTAGTCGTTGCAATTGGAATACCTTTATAAGCAGGGCCAAATAATACATCGTATTCAATGCCAGCATCTTCAAGTGCAGCTGCATAAAAGCGGCCTAAACGTGCAAGGTCACGACCAGTATTAAATAAACCAGCGTTAAAGAAATAAGGGCTAGTACGGCCAGACTTTAAAGTAAACTCACCAAATTTAAGCACCTGCTTTTCAAGTGCGAATTCAATAAACTCTTTTTGATAATCTTTCATAACTAATAAACCTACTTCTTTATTAAGCTAATGCTTGCTTTTGAACGTCGATAATTTCACGAATTGAGTGCTTAGCTAATGTAAGTAGCTCATCTAGTTCGTCGAATGAGAAAGGTTCACCTTCAGCTGTACCTTGGATTTCGATGATTTTGCCTGTTTCCGTCAAAATCACGTTCATATCTGTTTCAGCTTCAGAATCTTCTAGGTACTCAAGATCTGTGATTGGTTGGCCTTTATATACACCGACTGAGATTGCAGCAATCATATGCTTAAGTGGGTTTGAATTGATCATACCTTTACTACGCATGTAAGTGAGTGCATCAACTAACGCAACGCACGCACCACTAATAGATGCTGTACGTGTACCGCCATCAGCTTGAATTACATCACAATCGATAGTAATGGTGTTTTCACCTAACGCTTTTAAATCAACTGCAGCACGAAGTGCACGTGCAATTAAGCGTTGAATTTCCATTGTACGACCGCCCTGCTTACCGCGCGACGCTTCACGACCATTACGAGTATGTGTTGAACGAGGTAACATACCGTATTCAGCCGTAACCCAACCTTTACCTTGGCCTTTCATAAAGCGTGGTACACCAGCTTCAACAGTTGCTGTACACAAAACTTTAGTGTTTCCAAACTCTACTAATACTGAGCCTTCAGCATGCATAGTGTAATTACGTGTAAATGTAACCGGTCTAATTTGATTAGGTGTTCTTTCGCTTGGACGCATTAACGATCCCCTTAATTCTGAATTTGCCACATTATAAGTCGATGTGGTGGCAGATGCCATGTGATTTACATAATTAACTGTATCTGAAAAGCCGATTTCAGAAAATTTACGCTAGAGGTTAAAAGCTGATACGGTATAATCAAGCAACTTTGAATATAAATAACACTAGGAAATTATCCATGATCCACAGCATGACAGCTTATGCGCGTCGCGAAATTAAAGGCGAATGGGGCACTGGCACTTGGGAAATTCGTTCAGTTAACCAACGTTACCTTGAGACTTTTATCCGCGCACCTGAGCAATTTCGTGGCATGGAACCTGTTATTCGTGAGCGTTTACGTAAACACTTACAACGCGGTAAAGTTGAAGTTTTCTTAAAGTTTGCTGCAAATCCAGCTCATGTTGGTGAGTTAACGATTAACGAATCACTGGCTGAGCAGCTAATTAAAAGCGCACAATGGGTGCAACAACAGAGTAATGGTGACATTAATCCTGTTGATATTTTGCGTTGGCCTGGCGTTATGGAAGCCGAAGAGCTCGATATGGATAGCGTTAATACAGCGCTGATTACAGGTTTTGACAAAGTAATTGAAGACTTCAAACAAGCTCGCGGTGATGAAGGTGCAAACCTACAAGAAATGATCACTACTCGCCTTGATGCAATTTTAGAGCAAGTTGCCATTGTTGAGGGGCACTTACCAGAAATCGCTAAATGGCAACGTGAAAAGCTAAATCAAAAACTTGAAGAATTGAAAACAGACATTGATGAATCACGTCTTGAGCAAGAACTTATTTACCTAGCGCAAAAGCAAGATGTAGCTGAAGAGCTAGATCGCTTAAAGTCGCATGTTAAAGAAACAAAGAAAATTATAGTGAAAGGTGGTGCATGTGGCCGACGCTTAGATTTTATGATGCAAGAGTTTAACCGAGAAGCAAACACATTAGCATCGAAGTCTATCAACAGTGACATCACCAATGCAGCGGTAGAATTAAAAGTGTTAATTGAGCAAATGCGCGAACAAATTCAGAACATTGAATAAGGTTTCACCTTGTTTCAATATGTTTATAAACCATTAAAAAACCTAGCCTTTGCTAGGTTTTTTGTTTTCAATCGTTCATAATGGTTACATATTGTATTAATTAAAGTGGTTACCAAACTGGTTACCAAATGCATTTTGGCAACCACTAAAAATGAGAATTTATGAACGTTAAAGAAATAAAAGCAAATATAAAAAATTGCGCAACTCTCAGGTTTAATGTCGGTGATGGGTTATATATAAAACCAAACAAATCAAAAAATGGGGGCGCTTGGGAACTTCGCTATACAATAAATGGTAACCGCCGATTTATGACACTTTCAGGGTTAGGCTTTCCTGAGAAATCACTTGCCGAGGCAAAAGCTGAAGCAGCCATCATAAAACATCAAATAAAGAATGGCATCGATCCTTTAGCAGAAAGAGCTCGTCAAAGCGAAGTAGAAATCATCACTATGAATGATTTGTTCAATGATTGGTATAAAGAAAAAAGCAAAAAACTTGAAAACCCAAATATACCTTTTCGCCAATACATTAGAGGAGTTAAGCCTTATATAGGCAATCTAAGAGTAGAAGATGTAAAGGCAACAGATATCCGAAAAATTATTCAAATAATAAATGATGACGGCCGCCCTTCTATTTCTAATAAAACACTTTACCTTTTTAAGCATCTTTTTGAGCATGCTAATAAACTAGACATTACACAGAGAAATCCAGCATCAGCATTCAAAGAGTCAGATGCTGGAGGCCCTACTAAAAGTCGAGACAGAGCTTTAAGTTTCCAAGAAATTGAAATCACATTAAACGTCTTAAGAGGTAACTTAGGTATATTCACTTATGATAACTATTTACTGATTATATTACTTATCATTTTTGGAAATAGAAAAACCGAGTTAACTAAAGCAAAGTGGAGCGAGTTCGACTTTAGCAAAAATGTCTGGGATTTAGGTATAAGAAATAAAAAAAAATCAGATATAAAAATCCCATTACCTAAAGAAGTAATGCCAATATTTAAAGAAATAAAAGAAAGGTCCTGCGGATCTGAGTACTTATTTCCTGCTAGGAAAAAAAGTAACAGTGGACATATAAGTGACGATACTTTGAATCACGCGTTAGGGAAAATGTTCGGAAGTAAAGTTAGCAAAAAACAATATCCAAATTTACTCGGTGCAGAAGGAGTAAAACACTTTACCCTTCATGATTTAAGAAGAACATGTCGAAGCTTGTTGGCTGAGCTTGGGTATGAGGGCAACAAAGTAACTAGATACCTCAATCACAGTATTAAGGGGGTTGCCGGAATTTATAACCGATATGATTACCTCGAAGAACGGAGAGAAATTGCTAGTACACTAGCTCAAAGAATACTTCCCTTAGCAAAAATCAACTTAATATCTGAGGAGAAGTAAGATGGATAAATACAGTATTTTTCCGCAATGTATAGCGCGGGAGTCGCTAAAAATTCAGTCAAAGCGGCTATTAGTTGACACACAAAAAGTTAGAGAAATCAATAAGAATGATATTGAGTGTGCAAATTATGAAGAAAGCGTATCTCCTATAGGCTTAGATAAACCAAATTTAATTATATCTTCTATTAATAATTTACCTAAAGACGAATTTGGCCAAGATATTATGTTATTGGAAAAAGAGTCAATTAAACGCAAGGCGATGCTGGTGGAAGACATTCTGAGAGTACTTCCAGATAAGTCTAACGAAGACTACAAATTTTGGCTTAATAAACTAATGCACGAAATGTTTACGCTTGGCTCTCGAGTACAGGAACATAATGATTTTGTAGAACATCTTTATGCACTTAGGGCTACGGAGAAGAATACTATCGATCGAAAAAAAGCTGGGAGCACAACACCAAGAGCTTGGCAGCCTTTCATTAAGCTAATCCAACAGATAGTAAGAGACATCCAAAAAGACCCATATATGCATTTAGCAAGTAGATCAAATTTAGCCGAGGCCATTAATGATTTATTTTCAAAAACCACGATTAGTTACCCTGCAAATAAATCTATAAAAAAATATATCAATGAATCATATGGGTATGCAGGAAAAAAAGGAAAGCAAGCTAATGCGCCATCTTTAAGAAAAGTAAGAGAATGGGTTTACGAGAATTACAAAAACAAAATATCAACTAAATCAACAGATTAAATACTTTAATTACCCCATATCAATCTATGGGGGTAATTACGCCCCATCCAAACAAATAATATTTCCCCATCGAATAAAAGTGAACAGGGGAAACCTCTATGAACCAACTAATTACACCACCAACACAATTTACTGACCGTTTAGTCAGAGAAGCAGAGAGAGCTAAAATAACGTCTGTATCTCGAACTAGCGCTTGGGCTTTAGAAAAAAAAGGCCTGTTTCCAAAAAGAAGAAAGCTTCATGCCGATAGCGATAGAGTTTGTTGGTTATTAAGTGAGCTCTTAGACTTTGTAAAATCTCGCGAAGTAATAAATATGGAGCGCAGCATCAATGAGCGATAAGAAGCTACCTGATATTGCTATGTATATAGATAATGCGCGTCTAATAAAAAAGCCCGAGTTGCAAAAATTACTTAATGTAAGCCGTTCTACTCTTGGAAGGTGGATCAAGTCAGGAAACTTTCCGCCACCAGCAAAAATCATTAATGGTCGCTCTTTATGGCATTTTCACGATATAGATAGATGGATTTCAGAGCGAGCTCATAAAGCAGGTTAACAGCCTGCTTTTTTTTACCACCTGATGACGCACTTTGCTACAAATTGATCTAAAAAAGCAAAGGCATTTGGCGCTATCAATATCTTTAAAGTAGTTGTTATAACTGAAAAAAGTATCGCTCTCACCAGCCTGAACAGTCGCGGATATTAAATAATATAGAAAGAATGGTTGAATATGTCCTTTTCAATAACAAAAAATAACTCATATAACTTTCAATACAAAAATCATAGTTACAAAGTTTATAAGCCAAAAAGTAAAAAACAAAATAACACTGCTTTAAACAACTTATTTCAATTAGTAGAAAAAATGCTGTCACATTACTCAAAAGTAATTGTTATTAGAATAGACTTAAAACCTAATAAGTACTCAGCTGATAACTCCAAGTTTTTAAAGTTTATTAAAGAACAAAAAACGCAGCTTACTAAAGCATATAAATGCCAAGTTACTTATATTGCAACCAGAGAACGTAACAGCTCTGAAAAACAACACTACCACCTAGCTTTTTTATTAAGTGGTCATAAAGCCCATCATAGCTCCTCAATAACAGCTAACATCAAAAAAGATTGGGAAGAACAGCTGTTAGGGATAGCCTCATATGTCGAGAATCCATTTTATATGATTTACAGAGGTAACAAACTCTCAATTGAGCCAGCTATGTACAGGTTAAGTTACTTCACTAAATTAGATACGAAAGAATCTAATTGTAGGGCGCGTAAGTTTATTTATAGCAAACTAGCCTATTCAAACCCTCAATTTGAAAGTAATTCAAACGACTCTCTATTAGTCAACCCAGCATTAACTTACCAGAAAAATATTAAACAAATGAGAGCCATCAAAGATGTGGCTGGTGGGTTAAATCCTTCACATAAAACTCAAGATAAAAGTGATCACCTTTGTTATCAAAAGCCCATGAACCGAAGAATTTTGATATCAAAAGAGCGATCACTTTGCAGCAAAAATAGTGAGTTTTATAGAGTCAATGCCATTAAAAGCGATCACTTACATAGCTTTTTAACTGATCACAGTCCCACTACACCACTAACAGAAAAGGCTAACAAATTGAAATTAAATGATTTCCCCCTAGGTAAAGCACACACACCGTATACTTTAGAAACAACAAACGACTGCGGGGAAAACAAACCCTATGAACCGAAGATTTATACCGAAACCGATCACTGTAGCTAGGTAACAAATATGACTAGATATAACCTTGAAAACCTTCCTTTGTGCGGTGCGAAAACTCGTAGTGGTTCACCTTGCAAGCGTAAAGGCAACAAACGAAATGGTAGATGCAAACTTCATGGCGGACGCTCTACAGGGGCTAAAACAATTGAAGGCAAGTTAGCTATTAAAACTAACGCTTTAAAAGATGGATATACTTGGTACCTCACTAAAGAAGTTGACGAGAATTTATTAGCACAATCACAGCAAAGTTTTATTGAACTGTGTGAACTTGTAAATCACGAGGTGGTTAATTTAGATGATTTCAATAAGCTAATAGAAGAATCCAGAGTAGCTTTGGAGAGTTTTAAATATCGTATTTTAGAATTCTACGGCGCAGATGGTTTCATTATTGTTCAATCAGCACTTGATTCTTACTACAAGAATGATGATTCAAAACATTTATCTTCCCATAAATACACAATTACTACTAATGGGCCTTATTTCCACCAGCCTATGAGCGAAGCTGAAAAGAAGTTTGTTCATGTAAAAAAAGGGTTTAAATTTAGCTTCTAAAAACCGTCAACCGTTGACGGTTTTGCGCAACTCAGGGTTTTCATGCATCTGTAGAAAGCCTACGGCGCAGATGGTTTCATTATTGTTCAATCAGCACTTGATTCTTATTACAAGAATGATGACTCAAAACATCTATCTTCCCATAAATACACAATTACTACTAACGGGCCTTATTTCCACCAGCCTATGAGCGAAGCTGAAAGGAAATTTGTTCATGTAAAAAAAGGGTTTAAATTTAGCTTCTAAAAACCGTCAACCGTTGACGGTTTTAATAGCGACTCAGTAAGAGCTGAATTTTCTTACATTTTAGAAAACCAGCCAGCACAGTTTTATGTCATAAAAAACTAAATTTAAAGCTTTCATAAATTCCGTCAACGGTTGACGGCTTTACTTTTTGCCAGCTTTCAAACGTTAATAGACCCCCTGCTAGACTAATTTTAGGTGTCATTTTAAACCAAATATTAAACTGCCATAAGTTCCGTCAACCGTTGACGGTTTCAATTGCGACTCAGTAAGAGCTGAATTTTCTTACATTTTAGAAAACCTGCCTGCACATTTTCATGTCATGAAAAACTAAATTTAAAGCTTTCATAAATTCCGTCAACGGTTGACGGCTTTATTTTTTGCCAACTTTCAAACGTCAATAGAACCCCTACTAGACTAATTTTAGGTGTCATTTGAAACCAAATATTAAACTGCCATAAGTTCCGTCAACCGTTGACGGTTTTACTCAACTCAGGGTTTCATACATCTGTAGAAAGCTTACGACACTTATTTGAGGTATCTGTTTTCTGTTAGATAATGCTTGGTTAGGTATGCACATAGATGCTTAATATTAAGCATTTATAGAAACCGTCAACCGTTGACGGTTTCTATTCATCGCATAGTTTATTGAATATTTATATTAAATGAGTAAAGCTCTGAAGTTATCTTTCAGGGCGAAGTAAAGGACTAATATGCTCAAACCTAATGAAGGTAACAAATATGTTTTTAAAAAAATTAACTTTAAAAGTGCTTACCTCCCATCTTTTGATGAAGTAGCTTATTTATTACATTTCCCAAATAACTTTCGAGGTATTATTGATTATGCTCAGTCATTTTATGGAGCTGAACTACCAGTAAGTAAAAGTTCTATTTCGACTTTATCAACTAAAGGCATAGGGAAGCCTACCTTCAAAAAAATTGAAAATTGGTTTATGTCCTTGTCACCTAGTATTGTCCACATTTTTAACCCCAAACTTCTCAAGAAAAATTATAAAGCTGTAGTAGTTGGCTCAAATGCAAGCCATTTCTATTCGTGTGTTGATAGTTATAAACTCAGCCTTATGGCTAATAAAAGCGATAATGAATTAAACGTATTAATGGACTGGCTTGAAGAACGTTCTAATGCTGACTACTTATTAATGAGTGAAATTCATAGAAAAGCAAAATCAAAAATTATTGATAAGAATGATCCTAAGGATATTTGGCTATTACAAAAAACACATTGGCATGCACAAAGCTTAGTGCCATCCAGACAGCTCGAAGTTCTAGATGAGTTTTTTAAGTCCGATAAAAGAAGAGAAAATTATACATTCGATGAAACATTAGCTATTGCAGGAGCATCTTATTATTTAACATTTGATTTCTATTTATCTGCAATTGCCAACTATGAAATAGGTCTTCAATCCTACTACGAGAGATTAGATGAAACTTATAAAGATAAACAATACTCAAGTTTCTTTACTAAAGTACTTAATACATTAATTGAATCTGACGAAGCTAACGGCTGTTTCGATGCTTTACTTATAGAGCTAAAAAAATTTATATCATCGAAAATAAAACCAATTAGCTGGAGACACCTGGCAAGCTTTATACCTATTGAAAACTCTCAATTAAATGACTCTGAAAGTTGCGAGCCCCTGAAAGATAGACAATACAAACAACTAAAAGATTGGCGTAACGGGAAGAACTTACCTTCCTTTCTAAAGTTAGAAAGGTTTGTAAGTGCAATTTGCGCGAATTTATGTGATTTAGATTCTTCAGCATTACTCGTATACTTCAGGATTAGCCGTGGGATAGATACAAAAATACAAGAATGCTTTGAACAAACTTACAGCGAAAAAGTCATTCCTATTTTCAATGAGGTTATTGGGCAATATCCTGCTTACTTTAAATACTATTCAGAACGCGAGAATTCGGCCATCTAACTTCAAATTAGATGGCCTTTGCTTTTGCAATTAATCGTCTAGGCGCTCTTCCCAATCATCAGGGCGCTCATCTTCACCTCGGCTTTGCCAATAAGCGTCATGCTCAGGGTTTAGCTGCTGTGAACGATTGTCATCATCATGTTTAGCCATGTTATTTTCTCCCTTGTTGGTTTTTGTTTGCTGCTCTAGCTGCGCGAGCAGCAAAACCATTAGAATCAACACCGCCACCATTTTGCTTAGCTTCATGTCTTTGAATACGGGCCAAAGCACCGGTAGTCATTGGGGTTTCTTTCTTTGTCATTATATTTCTCCAAAAATAAAGTTTATTGTTAGGTGCTCCTAACAACGGAGAGAATCATGCCAAACTAAATAGACGCTGTGGTGGGGGGGAAAGAGTGTAAATTTCAACTTTTAAAAAATTTATATTTAAATGCTACCAGCGGTAACATTTTCAAAACTATAACGAGTAAAATCAATAGAACAACTATCACTCTCTAAGTCATATGGCACAACTTTAAGCTTTAAGTTTTTATGATAATGGAAGTCACCTAAAGGAGATTTGAAACCATCATACTTAGGATAAACCAAATAAAGCTCACCATTGCCCTGCAAGTATTTTTCACCATATGAGAATAACTGGTAAATGTCAGATTGGTTTAGATTATATTTATCAGTAGCATTCCCCAGCGACTCATTTAAACGTTTCCATTTTGTATCTATCACAGTCACTGTTTTGATTTTATCGTAGATAACAATATCAGGCTCTAACCTAAACCATTCATCACCTTTATGCTCAACCAAACCGAAAGTAGAAGGCTGCTCTTTCAAACGAAAAGCTGATGGTAGTTGTTTAGCTAACTGGTTAGCTACATAACGCTCAAATAATTTCTCCATTGGGAATAGAAAAGAAATTCCTTTGTGATTACCAATCATGGCTATGGGTGATTTATAACTAAGAATTAACTCACACCATGGTTTAAGTGGGCGATAGTGCGCAATACTTCGGTCAGTCTTCCAACTTCTAAAATCGTTTGATATATTTTTTGATTCATCAATCTCATTGAATACAAACAATAGCTCTCTCGCTAAGCGCTGATTAGCGCTAGATCTTGACCACTTTAAAACTAACTTTAAGGATGAGTGTATTAACCTGTTCTCAGCTCTATTGGATGTGAAAACATCATGAGAAACATGAAAGTGATGATTACGTCCCGGTCGTTGCCGAAGTTGTTTTGCTACTAGCAACTGCCCCTTTAAATAAGTCGCTTCTCGCTCAACTCGTTGGTATTTATTGCGTATACCTTGTTTTACTAATTTAGATACTGCATTCAAAAAATGACTAATTAGCAACTCATACAGCGGCTGTTTCAACACTTCTAAATGCGATTGTTGAAACTCTTGTAATTTTAATTTTTCAACACTCGCTAGCATCTTCATTAATATTTTGCGCGAGTTATAAGGGCAGCTGTCATGAGTAGATATTTTAGGCAAAATTTCAATTCGGGTTTTGCAAGGAGTTTCGAGTACACCAACAAAGTTCACAACTTGTAATGCAACCGCTTTACCATGTCGTTTTACTTTAATTAATTCACGCTGCTTTTCACTCTGGCTAACACCATTAACTAACAGCCACTCAAAAGCACTCTTGGGAATTGAATGGCAATCAATACTGCTATCAACACCACCATTAGTCAAAAGCGCATACTCTCTAACAATTACATCATTGAGTTTAGAGCGCTTCATAAACACCTATATACGCTTCAGGATTATTTAACGCCGCAACATTACGCTTATAAGGTATTATCCCCTCCTGCTGCCATTCAGCCCCCATGAGGTTAGCAATAGAAGTGTCGGTAAACTTTTCTTCTATAAATTTCAAGCTTGTATCTGTTTTTAAGTGGTCACCTAATACTTGGCCTACGCGTTCCCAGTCCTCAAAAAAGTATTCTTCAAGTAAAGGAAGGATTTCTAGCTCAAATATTTTTGCTAATCGCTCAATTGTTGGCTCATCTTTTAAAGGTAAAAAGAAACTATGCCCAATGGTATGTTCACGATCATATAAAAGCTCTATTCGCTGGTTAATGGTTTCTAGCAATTTTGCTATTTCAATTCCATCGACTTCAAGATGATTGAGTAATTCATGATTCGGCATCATCTCCACAAATTCAAAACGGCGGCGTAATGCAATATCAACCTGCGCCAAAGATTTATCAGCCGTGTTCATAGTGCCAATAATATGTAAATTTGAAGGAACTGATAAAGGCTCTTTTGAATAAGGCAACTTCACCGATAATGACTCGGAGCCACCAGCACGCTTGCTAGGTTCGATTAATGTAATCAATTCACCAAAAATGTTAGAGATATTACCTCGGTTAATCTCATCAATAATCAACACTCGTTTTTCTGAGTTGTTAAACACTTTATTTTTAATACCATGATTTACAATTGCTTCAACTAATGGTGCAAGTACATTTGGATATCCGTTAACAATATATTTTTCCATTTCAGTACTACTGTTCCAGTCGAACACTTTTTTAGAACGGATATCGCTGATAGAAGTTTTTCCTTGTTTAACTAAATGCACAAGTTCATCGACAATAACTCGCGGCATTGGAAGCAGAGCACCATTAGGCTTTCTCAATCTAATAATCTCGCTTGTTATACCTTCAACCATATAAGTTGAAACTTTAGATCCCACTGACAGTGAAGGAATAGAGTCACTATTTAAATCATCACCAGAAAGTAGCTCTATAAGTTTGTCTCTTATAAGCACAGGCTCTCGTAATCTATACAAAGTCATCTGAGATAAATTCTTAGTAAATAATTCATCAGCTGGTAACGAAGGCTCATAGACTCGATGCCAAATCACTTCCCTTTTTTGAGAGTAACTTTCATCATCAATTGCTGAAGGGGCGTATTCATATTCGCCTATAATTTCTGCTATTGCTCTAAACTTACGGTTTCCATCTGAGACTATAATCAGATCACCAATCGCCATGACATTCTTAAAACTGTGAACAGAAGTAACTCTGTAATCGTTACTTTCATTTTCTATATTAATACCGTAATTATTATATGTACTTACAACCGACTTCCTGTCTTTTGAAGAACTAAAGTCAATATTGCCGCCATAGCCTAATAAAACATAATTATTCTCAATACATTGCTGATATATGTATGCATCATCACTCAACGTATCACCTAAAGACATTTTCCAAACTTTACGTCCTGTTATATCTACGGGGCGCTTTTGCTGAGATATAACTGTATGAGCATTGCCAGCATCACACATTCGCTTAAAAATACCATCTTCAATTTCATAGCTTATCTGCTGGGCTTCGTTACTATTGGCTTTTAACCCCTCAACAAAGTCTTCATAGCTAAAGCTCTGATGAAACGTAACAAAGCCTATGCGGTTTTTTTCCATAAGCTCATCGAAGCGATCTTTGACTTTAGTGCGGTCATTTTTGTGTTGAGCTAAAAAGTCAGGGTCTACTATTTCAAGCGCTTTATTTATTGTGTTGTAGGTTTTACCTGTGCCCGGTGGCCCATAAAGTATTTGGTTTAAACTGCTGGTGGTATTATTAATTGTTTTTTCCACTGTGTAGCCCTCTTTAGGTTCTTGCACATTTGTAACAGTGTTTAATTCTGTATTCTTCCATTTACTTTTTAACGGCTCAATATAGTAATCGAGCTCTGTTGTGCCAAACTCTTGTTCAAATTTTTTACGCAGCTTTAAAAGCGCAGCATCTCTTTCACTGCACTTCATTTTGTTGTATTGGGGTTTAGTAAGGCCAGCTAGAGTGACTAGTATTGAGCATCTATCGGTATTACCAAATATGCGTTCATTAAAATCAGGGAAGAATAAAAACAACAGCATATGACGGAGTTGGCGGTTTTCATTATCAGGAACTTGTTCTAACCACTGGGCAAATTTAATGTGGTTATTTAATAGTTCTTTTTTTTCAGGTTTATCCAGCTTTAAAAACGACTCTGTAAAACGAATTAAATACACTAACTCGCGCCAACGCATTGTATTGTAGGCCGTACCTGAGCTACCAACACCTGTAAGCGCATTGTCAGATAAATAACGCTCTTTTATGGCTTCGTCTATTTTGTAGCCACTCCAAGCAAATACACGCTCAACACTCCCGCGCTTTGATGCTGCACCTGTATTACTTGGGCATAAAAACATTAACCACAGCATTTCAGCGACAAGTAGTTTAGCATTAGCTGAAGCATCTGCTAACTGAGTTTCAAGCTTTGTAAAAAAGTCGCCCTTACCTGCATTTGGATTATTTACAAAATACTTCGTTAATTCTTCACAGTATTCACTTGTCCAAATAACAGAATCTGTTAATAGAGATTTACCTTCAATTAAACAGTTTTGCTTAAACTCTTTTATGTTTTTTAATAGATGTTCTGAATTTCTGTTTCCACAATACCTCGGCATCTTATTTCCTTATGGAGTCAAATCTAAATTTGGTATAACTGATTGCAACCATGGCTCAGCTAACTTTGTCTTTACTAAAGAAACTGCCGCTGCAGAAAAAGGTGACTTTCTATTACACTTATCGATAATACCTAATTTAGCGTCAATAATTGGTTGTGACATTATCACTTTACTTCCATGATCAAGGTCGTAATCAAAGTCCATCGCATCAAGCTTTTGTTCTGCTTGCTGGGTGGTTTGCTTTAAATAGCCTTTTATTTCTGTGGTGAATACCAGCCTTTAAGTGCTTTGCGTCTATGAGCGTTATCTCGCACATCTAAAAACCAAATACCGCTTTCTTGCTCTAATTGCTTTAAATAAGGTCGCCCATTAGTCGCAAATGTGAGAGGCACTTTAAAATCGCCCCATATAGCATCTAAATCTAATGATGGGTTAGGTTCTAAGTCTCTGGCATAGCGTTTTGCTTGGTCGATCGCACCGTAAACATTTTTAGCTGACTTTTTAGCCTCTACAACAGCAACAGGTGTAAGGCCCATAAATAAAATATAATCCGCAGGCCCTGATTTAGTTGGCCACTCTGCAATGGCCCTATTCTCGTTTACAACTGGCCTTGTGCCTTTTGAATACTTTAGGTTAAAGCTATCTACCAGCCAACCAGCAGCAGCTAACTGCTCATCGATAAGTACACGCGTTTCACTTTCATTTAATTGAAACGCAGATTTTTCAACTCGCTGGATTTCTTGCTGCTGTGCTTGTTTGTCTTTAGCATTAAACTGAGCCATATACATGATATTGGCTTTAACCATTTTATCTTTATACTCAGCTAGCAATGCTTCTTGTTCGGTGGCTATTTGTTCCCACGTCTGGCTATCTGCAAGCATTTGCTCAGAGCGCTTTCGCTCGGCAGCAGCTTTTTCAGCTTCGATTTGCTTTAACTGCTCTGCAATTTTTAGACGTTCAGATGACCTTTGACGTTCAACTTCAAGTTCAAGTTCATGTAATTTCTCTTCAAGTTCTCTAACTTCTATAGATGGTTCTAGGGGTTTAACGAATGGTGTAAATACAAAGCCTTTTGCTGCTTTATCACCATACAGCTTGTGATACCACACAGATAAAGCGTGGCCTAACTGCATAGAATTTAAGGCATCTCGGTGGCTACTTGAAGTAAAATCGTGGTTAGCAGTGTTACCTAATTTGCGAATAACATGGAAAGCATCTTTAATTCGCTCATCGAGCTTAAGGGTGTAATCAAGCTCTCTTAATAGATCCACTTGTTTAACATCTTGACCAAAATCGACGCCAACTCGCGCAGCGACATTTTGAGCCAAAGCTTCACCTAACTGCCGCATTTTAACGAGGGTTGTATTTGGATCTGGGGCAAAACAGCGTTCAGCCGTTTGAGCTAAACGAAGTAGTAATTCGTCGTGGTGTTTTAAAAAATCAAAGTTACTCAAATCGCTTCCCATCTCAACAGCCTAACTAATCCCTTTGTGTATCAATCGATACTACCAAAGAAAATTATTACTGTGCAAAATAAAAACTAAATAAAGCGACTTTACAGTTAGTTGAGACCTAATTAGAACCTAGTTACTTAACGCTATTCCAGATTGGCAAACCCTTCCAATCCTCAGGAAAGCCCATTTCGGATACGTCGATAGCATAAGTATCAATTAAGCTGGCTAACTTTTGTTTCCAGTGGTGATTAGGACTAATTAAATCCATGAAGTAAGCACACATAACTAGTGTGTTGTAAAGCTGTTTAGTTGTATCACTGAAACTACTAAGTAAAACACTGTCGCCATTTTTTGGCAGCTTCATAGTGAACGTAAAATCTCGATTGTATAAACGACAGTGATGAGCACAGATGTTACGAACCGTAGTAATGTGGTGTAAAAAAGATGAAAGTATTGTTTCCTTTACTTTATATGAATCTGCAATATCATTTTTCAGTGCTCGACGCGCTATAGCATCATAACTTCTTGAAAGCCAACCGAAGCTCATTACTTCAGCAACAATCCAAATTGCGGGTGTTTGCTCTTCATATTTACTGTTTTGCTTTTTTATATTGGTATCTGACGTTCTTTGAATTTCAGCACAAATATTACTAACGAAGTCTTCGTGATTAAACTTAGTTATAAAGGCAGCTGGCTCTAGATGTGCATGTGAGCCATGCTTTTTTGCTAAATGGTATGCCCATTGAGTTCGCAGAGAAACTTCTATTCGCTCAATGGCATCAAGTAGTAACAATCTCAACTCTCTATCAAAAGAATACAGATTCAAAACTTGTTCAAATGTAGTACCAGACTTGAAAGTATGATTTTGATGATCTTCAATAAAAGCCCACCAATAAGTACCTAGCCTATAATAATTGATATGGCTAAGGTAAAAGGCAGCTGATTCTTTATTATTAATTACTAAACCGCGCTTTTCTAAAAGCTCAACTTGCTTATCAAACGTTATGGGGGCTTTAGAGAACTGCATGAAGGTTAAATTCCTTTTATCATGCTTTAAAAATAATTAACCCCTCGCAGGGCGCTGAGCTTACGGGTAGCGGGAGGGGTGTTGTTACGCGTAATTATAAAGCTTAAAAGTATAATTTCAAGATATTTGTATATTTGTTCAAATTGAAATATCTAAGCAAACAAGGGTTATCACTGGATGAAAGTCCAATACTTACACTGTACTTCTGAATAGTTAATTTTGGATGCTATAATAATCAGTACAAGTTAAATGTTCATATATATCATCAGAATAATTATGTTTACCCTCACACAAAGTGGTTACCACAACGGTTACCAAACTCATCTAAAAGGCAAGGAAATAAAGCAAGTAATTGATTTTTAATAAAAATAAAAACCCATTCAACACTCAAATTCAAAATATCGAATAAGGTTTATTTGCTCTAGACCATAAAAAAGCCAGTGAATATTCACTGGCTTTTTAATGCATAAATTAACGACCTGACATTAAAGTTGCGTCGCATTTCTTTGACGAAGTACTTCAAATAAGCAAATACCCGTGGCAACAGATACATTTAAGCTCGATACCGTCCCTGCCATTGGAATTTTTACTAGTAAATCACAATGTTCTCGGGTAAGGCGACGCATTCCGTCACCTTCAGCTCCCATTACTACAGCCATTGGCCCAGTGAGGTTTGCATCGAATAACTCAGTGTCGGTTTCACCAGCAGTACCAACGACCCAAACACCAGCGTCTTTAATTTCACGTAAAGTACGCGCTAAGTTTGTCACTTGCACAAGTGGCACTGTTTCAGCAGCACCACACGCCACTTTGCGCGCGGTACCATTTAATTTAGCTGATTTATCTTTAGGAACAATAATAGCGTGTACACCAGCAGCATCAGCGCTTCGTAGGCACGCACCTAAATTATGTGGATCAGTTATGCCGTCTAGCACCAATAAGAAAGGGGTTTCTTCGCGGGCTATAATTTCGTCAAGGTCTTTTTCACTATACATACGTGCAGCTTTAACATTGGCAATAATGCCTTGGTGTTGCTCACCGTTTGCTTTATTGTCTAGCGCTTTACGCTGCATAAACTGAACAGAAATACCGAATTTACGTGCTTGGTCAATAACCGGATTTAAACGTTTATCTTCACGCCCTTTTAAAGCATAAATTTCTAAAAAGCGCTCCGGCTCTTTTTCTAAAATTGCTTCAACTGAGTGAAAACCAAAAATTAATTCATTACTCACGTATTGTTTGCTCCTCGGCTACTTTGTTTGCGGGCATTCTTACCCGGCCTTTTTGCCTTTTTAGTGGCTTTTTTCTTGCTCTTCTTTTTACTGGCTTTTACAGCATCAGCCTGTTTGCCGCTGGGCTTTTTGCGCCCTTTAGCATGAGAAGACTTACCACGTTTTTCATTATCTTTGTCACCTGACTTTGCTTCAAAGCGATTTGATTCACCTTTTTTACCGGGAATTTTACCAGCTTTAAGCTGCGCGCGAACGCTTGGTTTTGCAGGTTCACTGCGACCACGACGACGAGCGTAACGATCTTGTGGTGCTTCACCCGCTAATACTAAGTTTATACGGCGCTCATCAAGACTTACAGATGACACCTGAACCGTCACTTTATCGCCTAAACGATACACTGTGTGCGTTTGCTCACCAATTAAGCAATGCTTAGCGCCATCATAATGGAAGTATTCGTTGCCTAAGTTGGTCACATGGATCATGCCATCGATTTGTAAATCGTCTAAGCGTACAAATAAACCAAAGTTAGTCACCGATGAGATCACCCCACCAAATTCGTCACCAACATGATCTTGCATAAATTCACATTTAAGCCAATCTGCCACTTCGCGAGTCGCATCATCGGCACGGCGTTCAGTGGTTGAACACTGCTCACCTAAAATATCTACTTCGTCATCAGTGTAAGCGTACTCACCCGAAGTTTGCTGGCCTTGCGCTTTAAGTACCGCTTTAATAGCTCGGTGCACGACTAAATCTGGATAACGACGAATTGGCGATGTAAAGTGCGCATAAGCTGGTAAGGCTAACCCAAAATGGCCAATGTTATCAGGCTGATAAACAGCTTGCTTCATTGAACGGAGCAACATAGTTTGAATAAGCTCTGCTTCTGGGCGGTCGCCTAATTTAGCTAACACTTGAGTGATTTCTTTTGGTGTTGGCTCATCAGAAATCGCCGCTTCAATACCAAGCTCTGATAAAAAGTTTCGGAAAAAACCTAACTTTTCAGCATCAGGCTCATCATGCACGCGATAAAGCGCACTTGCTTCGTGTTTTTCTAATAAGCGGGCTGCTGATACGTTCGCTAGAATCATACACTCTTCGATAAGTTTGTGTGCATCATTGCGAACCACAGGAACGATTGATTCAATCTTGCGATGCGCATTAAACACAAAGCGCGTTTCTAAGGTTTCAAACTCAATCGCACCGCGCTCTTGGCGTGCAGCTTTAAGTGCCATGTACATTTGGTGCAAATCAGTTAAATGTGGCACCATCTGGGCATACTCTTCACGCAGTTTTTCATCACCTTGTAAAATTGCATTTACTTTAGTGTAGGTAAAACGAGCGTGCGAATTCATTACCGCTTCGTAAAATTTATACCCTGATAACTTGCCTGCATCAGACACTGTCATTTCTGCGACCATACATAAACGGTCGACTTCTGGGTTTAATGAACACAGGCCATTCGATAGCACTTTTGGTAGCATCGGAATAACTTGTTCAGGAAAATACACTGAGTTACCGCGCTCAATTGCCTCTTTATTCAGTGGCGTGTTCATACCAACGTAATGCGACACATCGGCTATTGCCACCCATAAGCGCCAACCACCAGAGGGTTTACGCTCGCAATAAACCGCGTCGTCAAAGTCGCGGGCATCTTCGCCATCAATAGTAACGAGTGGTAAGTCACGTAAATCAACTCGACCTTGTTTAGCCTGCTCATCAACAAATTCACCTAAATGAGCAACTTGTTTTTCAACCGCTTCAGGCCATACATGAGGGATATCGTGATTACGCAGCGCGACTTCAATTTCCATACCGGGAGCTAAATGCTCACCAAGTACTTCTGTCACTTTACCCACAGCATTCATATGTCGACTAGGGTTTTGCGTAATTTGCACCTGTACCATTTGATTATGACGTGCGCCATTTTCACTACCCGGCAGTATCATAATGTCTTGCGTAATACGCGGGTCTTCCGCTACCACAACGGCAATTCCGTGCTCAACAAAATAGCGGCCAACAATTGGCGCGCGTTCATTGGTAAGCACTTTAATGATGCGTGCTTCGCATTTGCCACTTGAACCTTTACGGTTACCTTTAGCAAGCACAATGTCACCGTGCAACACCATATTCATTTGATGTTTCGCGATAAACCAATCTTTACTCTCGCCTTCAACTTCTAAAAAGCCGAATCCGTCACGATGACCTATGACTTTACCTTTTACCAAGCCTGATTCATCTATCAATGCATAGCATTTAAATTTATTGAAATACAATTGACCATCGCGCTCCATTGCACGCAAACGACGTTTGAACGCTATTTGACGTTCAGTATCATTCACGTGTAATTCGTCACAAAGTTGTGTGAAATTAGCTGGTTTTGCGCGTGATTCTAAGTGAGCAAGTATGAACTCACGGCTAGGGACTGGGTTTTCGTACTTTTCTTGTTCTCGACTGAGATTTGGATCCTGTTTTGACATTCACTATCTTGTTAGTTGGTTATGTGGTTATTTTAACCCATATCCTGACAATGAGACAGGCAAAAGCTATTAAACTTTTAAGAAACTAAGAAAAATGCCAAAAATAGGGCCTAGATATTCTGTGTAATAAACACTCTATGATAAGATTTTCGAAAAAGAACAACAAAATAACCCAACCGTTATGGATATTAACTTAACTCACTATCTTTCAAGCATGGCTTACAATAGCGCCTACATAGCTCTATTCATTGCAATTATAGCCCTTGCTAAGTTGTCTTATAACCTGGCAACTCCTTATAACACCACCAGCCAGTTAACCGATAATGCCAACAGTGCCTTAGGTTTATCTATTGGCGGCTACTTAGGGGCAATTACCATTATTTATGGTTTTGTTTTAACAGGCCCAAGTAAAGGCTTAATTACCGATTTAATAAATGTTTCGCTCTACAGTTTACTAGGAATGGTGTTGTTAACATGTTCACGTATTTTAAATGACAAATTATTACTTCGTTTATTTTGCAACCAAGAGCAACTAATAAACCAACAAAATGAAGCAGTTGGCTTGGTTCAAGCCGCTAATTACATGGCTGCTGCCTTGATCATTGGAGGCGCTTTAACGGGAGAAGGTACTTGGTTATCAGCAATAGTGTTCTACTTGCTAGGTCAACTTATGCTAATTATTTTCGCTAAAGGCTATGATCACCTCACAGCTTTTAACTTGAATGAGCAACTAGAAAAAGGCAATAAAGCTGTTGCGCTGAGCTTTTCGGGCACCATGTTGGCATTGGCTATTATTTTATGTCATGCGCTTATTGGTGGCTTTCACTCTTGGCAGCAAAGTTTAAGTTTATTCTTTATTGACGCATTATTTGGCTTTTTAATTTTACCGGTTGTTCGTTACTTAGTTGATAAAATTATTTTCAGTAAAATTTCGATTGATCAAGCAATGCAGGATAAAAACACGGCAGTCGCTGTAATAGAAAGCAGCATTGCTATTTGTGTTGCCGTAATTATTACTATCGCTATTTAAGCTTGTTAAAAATCGCTATTACCGCTTTGGAAATAACACACAATTGTTTATTTTGATCACTGATATAAGCCTATCATGATGAAGAAGTATCGACTCTTAAGAAACCAAATGTGAGCTACTACTACGTACGGAGTTGTAATTTTGGAATTAAACGAATGGATTAGCCTATTTGGGGAGTTTACAAAGTAAAGGATTACCGTTACAAAGAGAGTTAATAACAACAATAATAAGGTCAGTAATGCAGGCACACAAACAAAGCCTAATATACTTGCACATTGCAGTACTGCTATTTGGTGGAACGGCATTATTTGCAAAGTTAGTCAGCTTAAGTGCATTAGATATTACCGTTTACCGAACAGCGATTGCAGGCTGTGCATTAGTGATCTTACTCACAATTCAAAAGAAAGCCATCAAGCTCCGCTCTCGTCGTGATTACCTCATCGCCTTATTGCTTGGCGTAACGGTTGGGATTCATTGGCTCACCTACTTTGCTGGTATGCAATTGGCTGGTATCGCTGTAGGTATGATTGCCTTTTTTACCTACCCTGTTATCACAGTGTTTTTAGAACCTTTTTTTCATGGTAACAAACCACAACTGAAAGATATTTTTAGTGCTTTGGTTGTAATGGCTGGCATTTACTTGCTCATTCCTGATGCTAGTTTAGGCAATGATGTTACTATGGGCATTGTCATTGGCATTTTATCGGCGTTATTTTTTGCTTTTAGGAATATTGTTCACAAGCGATACTTTAGCCAATATGGCGGCCCTCAAACCATGCTTTATCAAACCTGGATTGCCAGTATCATGCTCTGTGCCTTTGTTGAAGTGCCGCCATTACAAGTTGATACAATTAATTGGCTGCTATTAATTACCGTTGGGGTTATTTTTACAGCAGCGCCCCACTCATTGTTTGCGGCAAGTCTGCAAAACTTATCGGCTTCAACGGCTGGTTTAATATCTTGTTTGCAACCTTTGTATGGCACGTTTTTCGCTTTTTTAATTTTGCATGAGCAACCTTCAATTAGCACCCTATTGGGCGGTGCGTTAGTGATAAGCGCCGCTTTTTATGAAACATGGTCAGTGACTCGGAAACATAAGCAATGATAAAAGTATTCGCTCACAGAGGTGCTAGCGGTACCTACCCAGAAAATACCAAGAGCGCCATTCTCGCCGCCGTAGATTTGGCAGTAGATGGTATCGAAATTGATGTACAAAGCTGCCTTGATGACTACATGATTATTCATGACACCTGGCTTGATCGCACAACCTCAGGTCGCGGTAAAGTGAATGCTTGCTCAAAAGAGCAAATTCAACAGTACGATGCGGGTAATGGCGAAGTAGTGCCGACTTTACAGCAAGCTATTGATTGGGTCGATGATAAAACTTTGCTCAATTTAGAGCTAAAGCACACCTTTTCATTAGACAAGTTTGTTGAGCTTATAGAGTCAAATGTCAGTACCGGGAAAATTTCTAGAGATAACCTCTTAGTCTCATCATTTGATCATCACCAACTAATGTGGCTTAAACAAAAACTGCCTTGGGTAAAGATTGGTGCACTCACCGCCTCTATTCCAATTAATTACAGTGAATTTGCGCAAAAACTGCATGCTTATAGCATTCATGTAGATAAAAACTTTATAAACCATGAGTTTGTTGCGGATGCTAAGCAACGCGGTCTTCAAGTTTATGCCTATACGGTCGATAAGGTAGAAGATATAGAGCTTATGCTAGAGTATGGCGTAGATGGTATTTTCACTAATTTTCCATGTCATACACAAATGACACTACAGTCACTGTAACTCAACAAAACTAAGCTATACTGTTGAATTATGTGAAAATGAACAATACTAAAATACGCCAAAATGAATCAACACAACACCATATTGAGTAGCTATATGCGCATTTATAATTTTATCGAACAAACTTTCTTTTACACCCTAACACGTAAGATTGTCGGTAATTTAGGTTTTGTGTTTGCGTTTCAAGCGATCACGCTTATCTGGCTTTACAGCAGTCTTTCAGAACAACAAACCAGTATGGGTTTATTTTGGCTGATGACTTTTATCATTTTTGCCAGCTTTATTTTTACTGTGTTTTATATGCGCTTTTTAATTGTTCGCCCGGTGCAGGCAATGCGCGATACATTAGAAAAAATTAATCAACATGATGCCGACTTGTCTGCAAAGTTACCGCACTTTACTTACGATGAATTTCGAGATTTAAGTGAACAATACAACACTTTTACTACCCATTTGAGTCAGTTGTTAGCCACTACATATCAAAGTGCCCAAGCGAGTGCTGATAGTAGCTCAAAAATGACCCAGTCAATGCAGCAAACAGCGCAATTGAGCCACCAGCAAATTGAGTTCAGTCAAACAATTACTGACTCAAGCAATCAAATTACCTCGAGCCTTGAAAATATATCAGCAAATACTGACAGCGTGCATCATGTTAACAGTGAGCACCTGAGTTTTGTACAAAACTCAGCTCATGAACTGTCATCCCTCGTTAAAAAAGTAGCAATGATCAGCCAAATACTCGGTAACTTCTCAGCTACCGTATCAGGGTTGAAAGAGAACAGCGAAAACATTCGCGCTATTTTGAAAATGGTCGAAGAGTTTTCAGATCAAACTAATTTACTTGCTCTCAATGCGGCCATTGAAGCAGCCCGTGCTGGTGAAGCCGGCCGTGGTTTTGCGGTGGTCGCCGATGAAGTAAGAACCCTCTCAGTAAAAGTCAATGATGCAACCCGCCAAATTAGCGATTTCATCAATCAAATGAATAGTCTAGTAAGCGAAACCAATAAAGAATCTGAGCAGCTCATTAGCCACTCAAGTGAAGCCGAAACAGCAATTAGCAACACATCAACTGGATTTAGTAACATGCTCTCTGAATTTGAGCAAAATCAACAGCAACTGCAACAAATTGTTAGTGCGGTGCGTTTATTAGAGCAAACTCAAACCCAAACTCATCAAAGTGTTGAGCAAATTGTGGCGTTAGGTGAGCAAGCTAAACAGCAAATAGATGAATCCCTGGCTGATTGTGAGCAATCTCATCTACTCAGCCAACAAACCCAAGAGCAGCTTAAACGCTTTGTATAGTCTCTTTTAGCTGCTGAATGTAGCTAATCTATGATAAAGTAGCCACTTCTTGGCTACTTTTTTATTGACCGTGACAACACCTGCTACTGATTATGAACAACTCGCACTGCAAATAAAGCAATGGGGTAAAGACCTTGGCTTTGCAGAAGTCGGGATCACTGATATTGATCTTACTAAACACGAGGCACAATTACAGCGCTGGTTAGATTTAGGCTATCACGGTGAGATGGAGTATATGGCAGCCCATGGAATGAAGCGAGCGCGCCCCGCTGAGCTGGTGCCTGGCACGCAGCGAGTCATCTCAGTAAAAATGAACTACCTACCACCTGATGCAAGTTTTGCTAAAAATCTCAAACAGACCGATAAAGCCTATATTAGTCGCTATGCACTAGGTCGTGATTACCATAAGTTAATTCGCAACCGCCTAAAAAAGTTAGGTCAACAAATTGAACAACATGTTGGCCAGTTAGGCTTTCGTCCATTTGTTGACTCTGCACCTGTACTTGAGCGACAACTGGCCGAAAAAGCAGGCCTAGGCTGGCGTGGAAAGCACAGCTTATTAATCAACAAAGAAGCGGGTTCATGGTTTTTCTTAGGTGAATTGTTTGTTGATATACCGCTGCCTATTGATCAAGAAAATAGCTTTGAAGGCTGTGGTAAATGTGTAGCCTGTATGACACTTTGCCCTACCGGTGCCATTGTTGAGCCCTATGTTGTTGATGCACGTAAATGTATCTCTTACCTTACTATTGAATTGCAAGGTGCAATCCCTGAAGAGTATCGCCCACTTTTAGGTAATCGCGTGTATGGCTGTGATGACTGCCAGTTAGTCTGCCCGTGGAATCGTTACGGACAAATAACCGATGAAGCTGACTTTCATCCCAGACAACAGCTTAAAGACCAAGATTTACTGACGCTCTTTGCATGGGATGAAGCGACGTTTTTAAAAAATACCGAAGGCAGCCCTATCCGCCGCATTGGTCACGAACGTTGGCAACGAAACCTCGCTGTAGGATTAGGTAATGCCGATTACAACGACAACATCATCCAAGCTTTGAACGATACGCTTGTTAATGCCAGCCCTTTAGTTGCCGAGCATATCGAATGGGCGCTCGAGCAACAGCAAAACAAGCGACAAATTAAGTTACGTAAAACTGCGCGGCTAATTCGTATTGTTGAAAAAGGATTGCCGCGGGATGCCTAAATTAACGTGTTAATAGTTGCGATAAATCATTTTCGATTTCATGAAACGCTGATTTAACTCCTTTGACAGACTCTTCTCTGGCTACCGAGTTTTGAATCGTTTCATCCACCTTTTGATAAATAAATATCTCTTGGTCTTCATCTAAGCCCATAGTGGGTATTCGCTGTTCAAGATCTTCTTGTAGCTGTTTAAATACTGCCTCATTACTAATTCGGTTGTCATCTAACAGCTTGATTAAGCCAGTAAATTTTCTATGTACATTACTCACAGCTTCATTTAGTTGTTGCTGCTGTTTTAATAACTCTTTTTTAGTAATGATCGCTTTTAATTGTTGCTCTGTGACACTCACTAGAAAGCAAATATGGTCGCGAATTCGACCATGTTTATCGGGGTCTTGCTCTGGCATGTTTAAGATAAGCAGACTAATCATGTCGTAATTAACTAAAATGCGGTTCGAAAACTCATGAAGGCGCCCTTTTCTTTTTAACATGTCGAACAATTCAATGACGATCGGTGAGCACACACCCGTTACAGAAAAATGCTCAACATGCGTACCTAATCTAAATTCGACATTACTTTGTAAATCAAATGACTTTAGGCAGTTTAAAAAGGCTTTTCCTAACTCACGTTCACTCTCAATCGAACCTATATGTTCAATATAATTAACTATTTGCCCCATTTCACTGCTATTAGCCATCGCATTAAACGCAGTTGATGTGGCATCTTCTACTTGCTGCTCTAGAGCCTCTTTTTCAATAAGGACTTGATTCAGGTTCAATAATTTTAATTTTAGCTCTTGATGGCTAAATGGCTTCACAATATAGTCTTCAGCACCAGCGGAATAGCCTTCCATTCGCTCTTCTACAGTGCCTCTTGCCGATACGAACATGACAATAATCTTTTCTGTACTTGGATTCTCTTTTAGTTTGCGACAAACCTCATAACCACTCATTTGAGGCATACTTACGTCAAGCAGAATGACTTGTGGAGCAAATTCTTCAACAACGTTTAAACATTCTGGACCGCTATTTACCATTTTCAGCTCAAAATCGAGATCTTCAAAAATCTCTTCAATGATTTCTAAGTTAAATGGTTCATCATCTACGGCTAAAATTCGCTTCAAGGCCATGTTATTTCTTCCGTTTTATGAATTAAGTGTTATTGGTTTAGTGTCATTCGTTAAGTGTTTTGGTAAATCTATCTGCAGGGGCAACCGAACGATAATTGTCGCACCGCCATGTTCATTATTAAGTGCCTTAATTGTGCCCTGATGCAAAGTGACAAATTCGCGACAAATAGCAAGCCCAAGCCCAGTTCCTCCGGCACCGCTATTAGTTTTACTGCTTTGTTCAAACTTAGCGAATACCTTTTCAAGTTCTTGCTCAGGAATACCTATACCATGGTCAATAACAGCGATTTCGGCCATTTTTTCTTGTGACGACAAACTAATTTCAATCTCACTATTAGGCTCACTAAACTTCAGAGCATTACCTAATAAATTACGCATGATTTGGTTGATCTGCTCTTCATCACAATCAAGGGTAATACCTTGTTCTCCCCCCAATAAACGAATAATAATGTTTCTTTCAAGCGCGGTGCCCGAAACATCATCAATACTGGTTTTTATAATGTTACTGAGGTTGTGCTTTTGCGGATTAAAAGGAAACTTACCGACATCAAGCTTTGACAGATCGAGAAGGTTATTAAGTAAAGATAAAAGCCGCTCTCCGCTTTGCTCTATTCGTGACAAATATTTATTTAATTTATCTTTGCTTAAGTCGTCATTAGCAACTTTTTCTAAGCCAAAACGAGCAAAACTTAAAATAGAATGCATTGGTGTTCTTAATTCGTGAGACATATTCGCTAGAAACTCAGATTTACTGAGGCTTGCTGCTTCTGCTACATTTTTTGCATGCTCTAGTTGTGCCGTACGCGCTTTGACTTCTTCCTCAAGCATATCTTTCGCTTCTAAAAGTAGGTCTTCTTTTTCTTTTAAGTGCGTTACATTTTTAAAGATTACCGCAAGCGCTATTTCACCATGATGGTCTATCTCATTGAACGATCCCACCAAAGGAACTGTGTTACCGTTTTCTTTAAGTAACCTTAAATCACAACTAAACTGACGATTTTTATTTAGCGTCGCTATTTTTTCTTTGATACGTAAAATGGATGTTGCATCAAAAAAATCGAATACTGAACAGTTTTCAAACTCCTTCAAAGGCTTATCGAATAGCTGTTCACATGCATCATTGGTTTCGATTATCTTGCCATGGCGATCAAATAAAATAATGGCATCGGGAGTATGTTTAAAAATAACCCGCAGTAAGCTGTCTTTTTCGATAAGAGCATCAACGGTATTTTGTAATCGCTCAACAAGCTCAGCATTGTGACGCTTTAATAACTCGGTTTGCCAAAGCTTATGCACTGACTGCAATAAGCTATTATCGTCAACAGGCTTGATCAAGACATCCTCAACCCCTTGTCGAATTGCAGCAACCATAGAAACCTGATCCGGTTTTGAGGTATACAATAAACAACGGCTATGCGGTTGTAACGCTTTAAGCTTTATGAATAACTCAAGCCCCGTGCCATCAGCAAACGTAAAATCACTGATTAATAGATCAATATCATGCTCTTTGATAAGTTCTATTGCAGAGGATGAGTTGTCAGCAGTTAACGTCTCGATATGTGCGCCTTTAAGGTTAAGCGCTATTTTTTCTAGACGCTCTGCACAGTGATCAACAAGTAGCACTTTAGGAAGTTGAAGAATATTGTCACTATCGAGCTCAAGCACCTCTTCTAGTAAAGAACTAATTTCCTTATTGGCAAAAAAAGGATAAATAACGACTGCATTTGGCAGTAATCGATTGACCACGCTGAAGTGCTCAAGCAGGTCGCTTCGCTGTGCTTTTGGAGCAAGCAATAAAAAGCGGTCATGCGAAAACCCGCCCATTAATCTTCGAATAACTGTCGTTGGTACACCATGAGAAGCAGCCACAAGATCAAAGTCTTGTTCTACTACTGAATCATCAACCATAGAAAAGTGTAATAGCTCAACCCTGCAGCCGATCAGCTCCAGCAGCACTTTTACTCGCATCGCTAAAACACTATTGCTATCAACAATTAAGATTCTGCGCACTGTAAACCACACCCACTATAAGAATAATTACCTATATTAGCGTAGTCTAAAAACTCGAAGCATCACAAATGACTTAGCACTTTTTATCTGTTTTACCGTATGTTATGCGTCAATATGCTTACCTAAAATGGTTAAGCTATAAGGTTTTCCATCCATAATAGCCACCTCAGGCAATTCTCCCCACACCAAGTAATCAAAGCGCTTGAACAGTTTTATACTCGGCATGTTATGGCTGAAAATGAAAGCTAACAACACCTTAATTCCAAGCGTTTTTGCATGTTGCTCTGAAAATGTAAGCAATTGTTTTCCTAGCCCTTGTCCTTGTGCTCGCTGGGTAATATAAATACTGATTTCAACAGTACCATCATAAGCGGGGCGGCCATAAAAAGATTTATAGCTCATCCATGCAACCACCTTCCCTGCCTGTTCACATACAAAAATAGGTCGTTTTTCTGAGTGGCTATCGAACCATACTTGCCTGTCCGCAACCGTCACCTCTTCGGTATCTGCGGTTACCATACGTCCAGGAATTGTCTCGTTGTAAATCGCGACAATATCAGTTAAATCGTTTTGAGTTGCTGTACGAATCGTCATAAATAGCTGAAATTAAATGATCACTTTTTCGCATATTAGCGTATATTCATCACAAATAACTAGCGGGAAATTAGTATGTATAAATATGCTTTGTTACTTGCAGCAGGTCTAATTACAACAAACCTTGCAGCACAAACCACAGAAGCGACGCCAACAGCAAAATCAACTAGCCAATGCGACGATTTCACCAACGTTACATTACGAAAATTGCGCTCAAAAGAATCAATTAACTTTTGTGAATTTAAAGACAAACCTCTATTGATCGTCAATACCGCAAGTAATTGTGGTTTTACCGGTCAGTTTGAAGGCTTAGAAGCCATCCATAAGGAATACAAAGACCGCGGGTTAGTTGTATTAGGATTTCCTTCTGATGACTTCTTTCAAGAAGAAGACGATGAAAAAGACACAGCAAAAGTTTGTTTTATTAACTATGGGGTGACTTTTAATATGATGGCTACCAGTGCTGTTCGCGGTAGTGATGCAAACCCTATATTTAAACATTTAAACGAAGTAACCAGCTCACCTAACTGGAACTTTTACAAATACTTAGTGTCTGCAGACCGTAAGACAGTACAGCGCTTCAACAGTAAAACCAAGCCAGAATCTAAAGAATTACGTGATGCGATTGAAGCAGAACTAGCTGCAAAATAAATTTAATTTTTCGTTCAGTAAATATTGAACTAGACTAGTAATTTAATACTAAAACACATAGTAGGGAGATGTTATGGCAGTAGCCAGTGCAAGACACATTCTCGTAGACAGTGAAGCTCACTGTTTAGATTTAAAACAGCAAATTGAACAGGGCGCTGATTTTGCAGAACTTGCGCGCGCTCACTCTAATTGCCCATCGGGGCAAGATGGTGGCGCACTAGGTGAGTTTGGTCCAGGCATGATGGTACCTGAGTTTGATAAAGTGGTTTTTTCAGCTCCCATTAACCAAGTACAAGGTCCGGTCCAAACACAGTTCGGTTACCACCTGCTTGAAGTAACAAGCCGTACTGACTGATTTCATACGAATATTTGAAAGCCGCCTAACCAGCGGCTTTTTTTTGCGAAGGATCTCAAAATGCAACTTTTAGGCTCGACCACCTCACCTTTTGTGCGCCGTATTCGTATTTGGGCTGCACTCAATAAGCAAGCTCTTGAATTTATAAACCTAGATATTTTCTCTGAGCAAGACCGTAAAACCATGATTGCTCATAATCCGGCTAGAAAAATTCCTGTGTTAATTGATAAAGGCTTTCATGTTTTTGACTCAAACTCAATTATTCGCTACTTGTTAGAAAATACAGATCAAACATTACTCAGTTGGCAACAAGAAAATTATTTAACCATTATTAATGCTTGCAATGATTCACTCGTAGAAATGTTACTTTGCCAGCGCTCTGGATTTAATACCCACGACGATAAATTGTTTTTTAATTTACAAAACGAACGAATTGCTGAAACATTAGCCTATTTAAATGATCATTTATCTGAGCCAGTATTTAAAAGCTGTGAATACCTCAACATCAGTTTATACTGCTTGCTAGATTGGATCCGCTTTCGTGAATTAACTGATTTTAGTCAACTAACACACTTAGTAGAGTTTTATCATAAATTTGCAGATAACGCGGCGGTACAACAAACAGATCCACGAAAATAAAGATAAGGGTTACGCAAATGAGCGATATCGAAATTGAATCAGAATTAGTTAGCTTTGTTGAAAAAGTTCGCTTGAACGAATCTATGTGGGCACTGGGTGCCGAAGATGGTGGTTTTGTTGTCTGTGAATCAAACCAATTTAGCGACACTGATGTGCTATTACTTTGGGGCACTGAAGACGCAGCAAAAGCACAATGTAAAGACGAGTGGCAAGACTATACGCCAGTCGAAATTGGCCTAGATGAATTTTTGGACGAATGGGTTGAAGACCTAAACGAAGATGATGCGCTAGTTGGTTTAAATTGGAACGATGATCAAGTATGCGTTGAAATCGAACCTGTTGGTCTAGCTAAAGCACTTTGCGATTAACTCCAATCCTTGAGCTTACAACGACACGGCCGTATTTATGGCAGTGTCGTTAAGCTGGAAACTTGATACTTATCAGGTATACTCTTCTAGACACATCTTTATTATCAAGGTATTAGGTTGAAGTCCCATCTTGGTCGTAGGCCCTTTTCGGCCATGGAATTACATACCCTGTATAATGGTTACATCTATGGTGATCAGCGTTTAGTTCGTGAACAAGCTAAGCATTGGCATTTTTGGCTACCTTTATTTGCTTATTACACCGGTGCCTACAGTGATGAAATTGGCCATTTAACTCTTGATAATATAGTGACCCTTGATGGCATTCGCTGCTTTGACTTTCATACTCATGGCAAGATCAAGCCCCGCTATGTGCCTATTCATAATGCATTACTCGATGCAGGACTTGATCAGTACTTAGACTTTTTAAACGAGCAAAACCAGCAACGACTAATGTTTGATTTACCCGCTAAATCAGGTCGCTATAGCGAAAAAGTACGTATTTGGTTTTCTGGCGAAGGTGAGCGAGCTGGTTATTTACAAAAATGCGCGATTCCAAATGTTGATCAACAAGGTATGAAAACCGCAATTAGCAGCTTACGGCTTAACTTCGAACAACAAGTGCGAATTCATGCCCTGCAAGCAAACAGCAAAGATGCTTTTAACTACTTACTTGGTTTTAAAGATTTCAACGAGCAACGCTTTACTGATATGCCGTTATTAAATGCCGTGTTACAAAACGTCCGACAAATAAACCCGCAACTGCATTGGCAACGTTTCATCGACCGCCATAATTAACTGACAAACTTTGTTACTAACTATTTATTACTGTTCAAATTAAAACCTGATAGCATGGTGATTCGCCCCTCATAGCAGGTGCCTTTCTAACAACAAAAAATCAGGGATATTTATGTTCTTAAAAAGCCTATTAACGGTAAGTGTTGCACTTGCTGTTAGCTCTGCCCATGCCAATGAATATGTTATCGAAAAGCTTGCCAAGCCTAGCTCACAACAAGTAGCACTAACGCTTGATCCTGCAAAAGACAATTTTTCTGGTCATACCGAAATTGCTTTAGAAGTTCTAAAAGCAACGAATTACATCGAATTAAACGGTATTGATTATGCCGTTAGTATGGCGAAAATTTTAGGTGCAGAAAACTGCGACCTAAGCGCTGAAATGCTAAAAACAGGCAAAGTTAAATTCGCGTGTGAAGAAAAAATTCAGCCTGGTAAATACACTTTAAAAGTTGATTTTACCGCACCTTATAACCGTCAAAGTGTTGGTTTATATAAAACCTTAGACCAAGGTACGCCTTACCTTTTCACCCAATTTGAAATGAGTGATGCTCGTCGTGCATTTCCCGTTTTTGACGAGCCTAGTTATAAAATACCTTTTCAGCTAACAATCACAGCGCCAACATCACAAAAAGTGTATGCCAACACACCGGTATTAAAAACCAAAGTTGATGGCGATATGACAACACACTTTTTTGATAAAACGCCGCCTATTCCTTCTTATTTAGTCGCCATGGCTGTAGGCCCGTTTGAAGAGCTTGAAATTAAAGGCATGCCGATCCCTGGCCGCGTATTGACTCCACAAGGTAAAATTCACCTTGCTGATTACGCAAAAGAAAATATGCCTCGCGTGTTAAAAGCACTGGAAGATTATTTTGGCATTCCTTACGTTTACAAAAAACTAGACTCAGTGGCAGTACCAGAGTTCCCATTTGGCGCTATGGAAAATGCAGGCTTAGTGACTTACCGTGAAGACATTTTACTGGTAGACCTAGCGACAGCAACGCGCAGCAAAAAAGAGCGTAATGTATCAATTATTGCCCATGAGTTAGCCCACCAATGGTACGGTAACCTAGTGACCATGAAATGGTGGAATGACTTATGGTTAAACGAAGCGTTCGCAAGCTGGATGGCAGCGAAAATCACAGCACAAATTAACCCTGAGTTTGAGTCGCACTTAGATTTACCACAAAATTATGTAATGGCCTTAGATGCGCGTTTAAGTACCAAGCCTATTCGTAAACCAATCAAAACTGAAGCTGACATTATGGATGGCCTTGGCCTTGCCTACAGCAAAGGTAGTGCAGTTTTATCTATGGTTGAAAACTGGATTGGCGAAGATGCATTCCAGCAAGGTATTCGCGCTTACTTGAAGAAATTCTCGTATAAGAATGCAGAAGCCGCGGATCTATGGCAAGCACTAGGCGAAGCGTCTAATAAAGATGTAGCCAGTGTTCTAAAATCGTTTATCGAACAATCATCTTTCCCACTTATCAAAGTAACGCAAGATGGTAAAAAAATTAATATCAGCCAAAGCCGTTTTGTAAATGCTGGCGTTGATGCACCTGCACAACTTTGGAATGTTCCGGTTGCGATTAAGTATGGTGCGGGCGACAAAGTTAAAACCGCAAGTGTACTGCTTAACAAAGAAACACAGCAACTGACTCTCGACTTTGAGCCTGAGTGGATCTACCCAGATCAAGGTGCAATGGGCTATTACCGCTGGGTATTAGATGACGCACAGTTCAATGCCCTGCTCGATAACGCTGCTGACAAACTAACGGTTCGTGAACGCTTAGCGCTGCTTTCTGCTGTTGATTCATTACTTGATGCAGGTGTTATTTCTGCCGCTCACTTAATGCAAACTTTAGAAGCCTTCGTAAGTGATGCGCACCCATTAGTCGCAAATACAGCATTAGGTTACCTTGCTTCTCAAAAACGTGTATTCGAAGACGACAGCAACCGGGAGCTATGGCCTAAGTTTATCCGTAACAGCATTTCACCTGCTGCCAAGCAGTATGGTTTAACAGCAAAAGCAGATGAAGACGCGGCAGTATCACAATTACGTGCGCAAGTGATTACGCGTTTAGGTTTTGATGGTGAAGATCAAAAAGTAATTGATACCGCAAAAGCGCAAGCAGCACTTTACTTAAATAATCCTGAAAATGTAGACCCATACTTAGCATCAACTTACTTAAATCTTGCTGCTTACCATGGTGATGCGAAGTTACTTGAAAAGTACAAGCAAACCTTTAAAACCACCAAAGATCCACAAGTACGTACTAAGATGCTGGCAGCAATGGGTTACTTTGGTAAACCAGAGCTACAAAAAGCAGTACTTGAATACAGCTTAACTGATGACGTAACAGCCTCAGATATGCGCACGCTGTTAGGTGGTTTAGGCTATGGTAAAGAACGTGAAGCACTGTTTATTGAATGGATTTACAACAATTACGATGCGATCACTAAGAACTTACCACCGTTCTTTGTACCAAACTTGCCGTTCTTCACTACCGCAAGCTGTGATGCACAAAGCCTAGAGAAAACCAAAACCTTCTTCAATGATAAAATCACTGAAGTACCAGGGTATGCACGCTCTCTTAGTAAGCTTGAAGAAAGCGTTAATGATTGTATTGCACTGAAAAAACGTGAGTTAAGTTCAGTAAATAGCTTCCTTAAACGCTAACCCTACTAGATGCAAAAAGGGCCACAATGTGGCCCTTTTTATTGCGCCAAAATAGCGCTTAATTTATTTATAAATTGCTCAGCCGCTTCAGAGGAAGTGACTTTAAATGCGATACCATAATGAATGGGATGCGCACTTTTATAAATTCGCGTTGGAAAGCGTGTCATTTCACTGCTGTGAAAATAGTCTTTAACACGCGTAATACCTTCGATTGCATCAAAGTCAGCACTAAATACTTCAAAAATTGGTCTAATAACGATTTTAGCTTGGCCACCTTGCTCATGAACATAAAAAGCTTCTTTTGAGTTTGCAGGCATAAATTCGTTAATATTCTTAATTTTAAAATTACTGCGACAGCCCGCTTTAACCAGCTGTACACTAAGTTGTTCGGCAGAAAAAGACAAATGCGTCCCTTATCAATAGCGTTAATTATTAGTCACAGTACAGCAATCAGTGTAAAACCGTTACTCATTTATTACACACAAATGCCAGTTTGTTATGTTTATAATTTAAACGCGAAATTGATCCTTCACAAAAACGCCTTAAATCAAGCCATTGTGATACCACTTCAGGCTCTGTTAGGCTGCGCTTGTAAATTCGGTTATTAACCGCATATGCCAAAGTGTTTTGATCAATTAAAGCAAAATCTTGCACTGAGTCAGGTAACCTAAATAAGTCACTGACCTCTTCAGTTTGCGGCGCAAAGCGTGCAACCCAATGTTGATTATCTTTGTTATAACTAAATAAATAACTGTTTGTATGTTTATCAAAAACTAACGTACGGCCAATATCAGCTGCAATTACTCGCGGTTTAGCGGCTGCAATACTCGTGTACTGCAAGGTATGTGGTTCACCTAAAATAAACATAATTAGGTCGTTTTCAGCGCCCCATGCATGGTAGCCAACTGGTTCAATCCATTCAAAAATACGACTTGCAGTTTGCTCATTAGCAAGCGGATATTGCCATAACTTTTGTTTGCCATCTTCTTCGACAACGATTGCTGAGAGAGCCTGCTGATTTGGCATTAAAGTTGGTGAATATTCACTAACAGCCGTATTGGTTATATTCACGCTAGTTTTTGTAGCAAAGTTATAAAACACAATATCTGTTTGTGACTGTCCAGTTTCAGCAATAACCTCATGGGTGTAATACAGCCCTGAATCAACTAAAAATGGCTGATTGTTGTAACTTTTATTATCGGTTATCCGCGAGACTTTCATACCGTAAGGAGTGTCAAAATCAGCAAGTAGTATTTCGCTTTTTGGCATCGCAGCATTTACGTGACTAGTAAAAAATGTCCCTGCGGCGACGAAAAGTAAAGACGAAATCAATTTCATAGGGTTCTCTCTTTTAATTTTTATATGCCATGATAGCGCTAATTAATCTGACAGTCACTTGACCTTACCATGCTCGACCTTTATAACTAGGGAGTGTTCGTTTTTTATCAGTTTCGACTGATTGATTTTATGCACGCTACACCAATCGTGTTAAGTTACTGACCATTCTGCGCGCTAGAATGTTTCAATATTTAAGTCGATTGGTATCAACAAATAACGAGAATAATTATGTCAGCTAAACACCCTATCATCGCAATTACAGGCTCATCTGGTGCTGGCACCACCACCACAACCAATGCCATTAAGCATATTTTTAGAAGCTTAGATATTGATGCAGCCTTTATTGAAGGAGATAGCTTTCATCGTTATACACGTCCAGAAATGGATAAAAAGGTCCGTGAAGCACAACAAGAAGGCAAGCATATTAGCTATTTTGGCCGAGAAGCTAACGATTTTGGTGCCCTTGAGGAGCTTTTTTATCATTATGGTGAAACCGGCCAAGGAAAAATAAGGCGCTACCTACATACCTTTGATGAAGCAGTTCCTTATAACCAATTGCCGGGGACTTTTACGCCTTGGCAAGACTTAGCACCCAATACCGATATGTTGTTTTATGAAGGTCTGCATGGCGGTGCTGTTGATGAAAATCATGATGTTGCCAAACATGTTGACCTGTTAATTGGCATGGTGCCAATTATCAACCTTGAGTGGATCCAAAAATTGATCCGCGATACCTCTGAACGAGGTCATTCGCGCGAAGCTGTCATGGGCTCAATTGTGCGCAGTATGGATGATTACATTAACCATATTACCCCTCAGTTTTCACGAACACATATAAACTTCCAACGGGTGCCAACGGTTGATACCTCCAACCCGTTCAGTGCAAAAGATATTCCTTCTCTTGATGAAAGTTTTGTTGTGATCCGTTTTCGAGGCATAGAGGACGTAGATTTCCCCTATTATTTGCGCATGATTGAAGGCAGTTTTATGTCACGCATAAACACGCTTGTTGTGCCGGGCGGTAAAATGGGCCTTGCAATGGAATTGGTCTTAACACCGTTGATCAAAGATATTATTTTGAAAAAGCGCGCACTTGAAAATTTAGCCCCAGTTGACTTGCCGATTTAACTCACTCGGGTACACTGCTGGCTCAACCGAAATAATGGAGTCGCCAGCTTGAAAAAAACATTACGTGTTATTGTCGGTTCAAAGAACCCTGTAAAAATTAACGCGGCTAAACATGTCTTTAGTCTTTATTTCCCAGAATATACCATTGAATGCAAAGGTGAGCATGCACCATCGGGTGTGCCTGATCAGCCACTAGGTGAAGATGAAACCCGTATCGGCGCTGAAAACCGTGTTAAGTATTGCCAAAACCACTTTGATGCCGACTTTTATACCGCAATGGAGGGAGGCGCAGAACAATTTAGTTATGGCGCAGCAACCTTTGCCTTTGTGGTGATTGCAAACAAGCAGCAATTAAGCGTTGGCCGCAGTAGCAATCTACCTTTACCTCAACCTTTTTATGATGCCTTACTGGCCGGTAAAGAGCTGGGAGATGTAATGGATGATGCATTCAATACTGTTAATATCAAGCAGCAAGGTGGCGCTATTGGTTTATTGACCAATCACTTAGCGACTCGCGAAAGTACTTATGTACAAGCGCTAACGCTTGCAATGGCACCATTTTTACACCCTACCCTGTTTAATCAGTAATTAGGATAACCATGAAGTATAGCCACGTATTATTCGATGCCGATGAAACACTATTTAGTTTTAATGCATTTGAAGGCCTCAGGGTAATGTTCGCCAATTATGGCGTAGAATTTACTGAGTCAGATTATCATCATTACCAAGCAACTAATAAACCGCTTTGGGTTGCTTATCAAAAGCACGAAATTACTGCCAGTGAGCTACAGATCACCCGCTTTACAGAGTGGGCTAATAAACTAGATGTGTCAGCAAAAACCTTAAATGATGGCTTTTTAGACGCTATGGCCTCTATTTGTGTGCCACTACCTGGTGCGGTTGAACTACTGACTAAATTAAAGCCACACGCCAAGTTAGGCATTATTACCAATGGCTTTGCTAAACTACAGCAAAAGCGTTTAGAGCATACAGGTTTACAGGATATGTTCGATTGGCTGGTTATTTCAGAGTTAGTCGGTAAAGCCAAACCTGCTCCAGAAATTTTTCAGCATACTTTCCAATTAATGGGTAATCCACCAAAAGAGCAGATTTTAATGGTGGGTGATACCGCTGCTAGCGATATTTTAGGCGGTCATAATGTTGGTATCGACACTTGCTGGTTGCAACATCCTGGGGTTGAGTTACCAGAAGATATTAAACCAACTTATCAAATCAATCAGTTGGTCGAGCTTGAAGCGATTCTAGGCTTATAAGCTAAGCAAAAAAAATGACGCTTAAAGCGTCATTTTTTATAACTGTAATATGCTTGCGATTAAGCTGTCGCTACTTCTAAGCCTGGTGCTGGCATAGTCACTGGGGTATCGAATGTTGCCCATTCCCATGCTGACTCAGTCGCCATAATTTTACGAAGTAGTTTATTGTTTAAATCATGGCCTGATTTATAAGCCGTGATTTTACCTAGAATGTTGTGGCCAGTCATAAACATGTCGCCCACACAGTCTAAGATTTTGTGTTTAACAAACTCATCGCTATAACGTAAGCCGTTTGGATTTAGTACTTTAAACTCATCCAATACAACTGCGTTATCCATGCTACCACCTAATGCTAGGTTGTTAGCGTGCATATACTCAATATCTTTCATAAAGCCGAAAGTACGTGCGCGGCTGATTTCTTCTGTGAAGCTTTGCGTCGTAATATCTAAACCGATACGTTGGCGGCTTTCATTGATTGCAGGGTGATCAAACGCAATTTCAAAATCGATGTGGAAACCATCGTATGGTTCGATCTCAGCCCATTTATCGCCTTCTTCAATACGTACTTTTTCTTTAATACGAATAAAGCGCTTAGCTGCATTTACTTCTTTAATGCCGCCTTTTTGTAACAAGTAGATGAATGGTAATGCACTACCATCCATAATAGGTACTTCTGAGCTGTCTAATTCAACAATTAGATTATCAATACCCATTGCCGCTACCGCCGCAATAAGGTGCTCAGTCGTTGATAAGCGAACGCCATCTTTGTTTGTTAAACAGGTACACAATTGCGTATCACCAACGGCTTCAGGTGTTGTTTCAAAATCAACAACCGGATCAAGGTCTACGCGACGAAATACAATCCCAGTATTTGCGCTCGCAGGTCGGAGAGTAATAGTGACCTTCTCACCTTTATGAAGTCCAATTCCTATGGCTTTGACTACTTCTGCAATCGTACGCTGTTTAATCATAGGTTCGCTCACTTATAGTTACAGTTAGACGGCAAATTGTATCATAAATACATTCAGCTGCCAATTTGTTTATTTATCGAACAAAATTACCAACAAAATCTGTCTTAGTCAGCTTGCTTTCTTAGGAAAGCAGGAATGTCGAAATAATCGCCACCTTCTGATTTATCAGACTTTTTGCTGCTCTCAGTGCTGCTAGATACTGAGCTGCTCGCTGTACTTTGTTGTACTGGCTCTTGCTTTTCAGGTGCAGCAGACATGCTTACATCATCGCTGCTGCCTTGACTTGCAAAGCTTGGTACATACATGCTGCTAGTCGTTTGGTTCATTGAGCTATGTACATCAGAGCCTGATGCTTTCTTAAAGCCATTATCAACAATTCCAAACTGTGGACGACGATCGCCGCCTAAACCTGTTGCAACAACTGTTACGCGTAGTTCATCACTCATTTCAGGGTCAATTACCGCACCAACAACCACTGTTGCGTTTTCTGATGCAAGTGCCTTAACGTGATTACCTACAATTTCAAATTCTTCAATCGCAATATCCATACCTGCTGTGATATTAACCAGGATACCTTTAGCACCGGTTAAATCGACATCTTCAAGTAATGGGCTTGAAATAGCTGCTTCTGCCGCTTCTTGTGCACGGTCAGGACCAGACGCTGATGCAGTGCCCATCATTGCAGTGCCCATCGCTGACATAACTGTACGTACGTCGGCGAAATCCACGTTGATCAGACCTGAACGTGTGATTAGCTCTGCAATACCTTGTACCGCACCAAATAAAACGTCGTTTGCTTTTGCGAAGGCATCTAATAGTGTAGTGCCTTTACCTAAAACTTTAAGCAATTTATTGTTCGGAATTGTAATAAGCGAGTCTACAATTTCTGACAACTCATTAATGCCTTGTTCAGCTGCTGCCGCGCGTTTCTTACCTTCAAAGTCAAACGGACGAGTTACTACAGCAACCGTTAAAATACCTAACTCTTTAGCAATTTTAGCAACCACTGGTGCAGCACCGGTACCTGTACCACCGCCCATACCGGCTGCGATAAATACCATGTCAGCACCTTCAAGGCTGGCACGAATTGTCTCAGCGTCTTCTTCTGCTGAGTTTCGACCTACTTCAGGGTTTGCCCCCGCACCTAAACCTGAGGTGATTTGTGTACCTAGCTGTACAGTCACATCAGCCGACGAATTACGTAATGCTTGTGCATCCGTATTCGCAGCAATGAAACGTACGCCTTCAATTTGTTGTTTTACCATGTGCTCAACAGCGTTACCGCCGCCACCGCCCACGCCAATTACTTTAATGACAGCTTCTTCGCTGTGCTGTTCCATCATATCAAACATGTTTACTCTCCGACTTGAGTCTTAAAACTCACCTTGGAACCATTTAGTAATACGGTTCCACCAATTATTATCACCTTCCGCTTTCGACTTTTGTGCATTCATCGATTGCATTGTACGGCCGTATTGTAACAAACCAACCGCGGTCGCGTACGAAGGATCATCTACATAATCTGTCAAACCAACAATCCCGATTGGTTTGCCAATTCTGACCGGCATTTGGAAAATGTCTTCTGCCACTTCCATTGCGCCAGTCATTTTTGCTGTTCCACCTGTAATGACGAGACCTGCAGCAATCTGGTCTTCTAAACCTGAGCGGCGTATTTCTTCCATCGCCAACTCAAATAATTCTCTAAAACGAGGTTCAACAACCTCAGATAAAGTATGACGCGACATGATTCGCGCTGGACGTCCACCTACACTTGGTACTTCAATAGTGTCTTCATTGCTTGCCATTTGGCTGCTTGCACATGCGTATTGTACTTTGAGTGACTCTGCATGTGATATAGGTGTTCTAAATATTTTTGCAATATCACCAGTCACTTGGTTACCAGCAACCGGAATAACAGCCGAATGACGCAGCGCACCATTGATATAAATAGTGATGTCCATTGTACCACCACCAATATCTAATACAGCGACACCTAACTCTTTTTCATCATCCGTTAGTACTGAGTAACATGATGCCAGAGCCGTAAAGATCAACTGATCGACTTCAAGGCCACAACGTTCAACACACTTTTCAATATTCTTTGCCATATCGTTCGAGCAAGTAATAATGTGTGCACGGGCTTCCATACGTACACCGCTCATACCTAATGGGTTTTTAATCCCCTCTTGCATGTCGATGCTGTATTCTTGTGGCAGAGCATGTAACATTTTGCGTTCAGCCGAAATAGGCACTGAACGCGCGATATGAATTACATTCTCGATGTCTTCATCAGTCACTTCAGTGTTATTGATTGCAACCACACCGCTTTCATTCTGACATTGAATATGTTTACCAGATATACCTAAGTAAACAGAGCTGATACGGCAATCAGCCATCAACTCCGCTTCGTCAATAGCACGACGAATCGATTCAGAAACAAGGTTAAGGTCGTTAACGCCGCCTTTATCCATACCATGCGATACTTGGCTGCCAACACCCACAATACTGAGTTTATTATCTGCGGTGATCTCACCAACGGTGGCTACTACTTTTGATGTGCCAACGTCTAATCCAATCACTAGGTTTCTTTCTGCTGACTTAGTCATGCCTTACTCTTATTTTCTAATTGCTCTTCTTGAAGTGGCTTCCAGCTCACTGCAAGACCGGTATCGTACCGTAAATCAACAACATCAATTTGTGCATCTGCACGTTGTTCCATGCGCGGATACACATCAATAAAACGCTGTACACGCTTTGCTTTTTCTTTACGACCTAAATTCAGGCGAATGCCGTTATCAAGCCATAACTGCCATGAAAAGCGCTCTGAAAGCGCTAAACTTGTCAGCTCTAAATTATTGACCTTAAGCATTTCTTGAAATTGACGAAATGCTGTCCAGGCTTCAATTTCACTTCCCTCTGGGCCATAAAGCTGAGGAAGTGTATCAGGTAGCTTATCGCTAGTTGCTTCAAATACCTCGCCTGATTGATTTAAAAGCGCTCCACTGTTCCAGTGCGCAACTGCTTGATGCTCTACTACGTATACTTGCAGAGTATCTGGCCATTGCTTTCTTACTGAAGCTGTCGCAACCCAAGGTAAACTTTGTACCAAGCGTTGCACATGTTTCACGTCTAATTCAAAAAAACTCGATAAATCCGCTTTTTTTATTGCGCCAATAATCGCTTTTTCATCTGTATATTTGGGTTGTCCTAATACCGATAAATGCTTTATTTGCGCATCTTTATTTTCAACTAACCAGTCAGACACACCTGTCGTGATTTTTACTAGACCAAAAACCACGACTAAAAAAAAGCTCACACCAAATATCAACGACCAATTAAGTTGTTGTTTTAACTGCTTTGCTTTTTCTAAAACCGGATGCATATTAAAGCGTTTGCTCCAAAATGCGAACCACTAATTGTTCAAAGCTAGCACCGTTTGCTTTTGCCGCCATAGGTACTAACGACTTTTCTGTCATTCCTGGCACAGTATTAACCTCTAATAAATAGAAGTTACCTTGCTGATCACGCATTGCATCAACACGACCCCAACCACTTGCACCGACTAAATCAAATGCTTTTAATGCCATATCTTGCAATAACTCAGTCTCTTGTACTGATAAATCAGCTGGGCAATGATACTGAGTTGTGTTTGATTGATACTTAGCTTGGTAGTCATAAAAACCATTTGGCGTGGTCATCTCAATAACAGGCTGAACATCTTGACCAAGTACCGCTACAGTAAATTCACGCCCAGTGATCCACTGCTCTACCAACACTTGACTATCAAACTTAAATGCAGCGTTTAAAGCGGCATCTAGTTGTTCTGCGCTGCTTGCTTCTGCCATACCAATGCTTGAGCCTTCATGTGACGGTTTTACCATCACTTTGCCAAATTCATTAATAATTGCTTGGCTATCAAATCCATTACGGCTATCAACAACAGTATATGGTGCAGTGCTCAGGCCCATTGCTTTAAACAAGTGCTTACAGCGAACTTTGTCCATCGCAAGCGCAGAGCCAAGAACGTCACTACCGGTATACGGAATACCCATAAATTCAAGTGCGCCCTGAATGGTGCCATCTTCACCACCACGACCATGAAGCGCAATAAACACGCGCTCTATATTTAAATCCTTTAATTGCCATAATGAGTTATCTTTTGGATCAAAAGCAATGGCGTCAACGCCAACGCTTTGCAAAGCGTTCAATACGGCTTGGCCTGATTTTAGCGAGACATCTCGTTCGGCAGATGTGCCACCAAAAAGTACCGCTACTTTGCCAAATTTGTCGCTTAACTGGCTCATATATTTACCTGCTTTAGTTGTTCAACTGACAAGTTGGTTGCTGCTAACTTTTTCACTAACTGGCCTATGTTACCAGCGCCTTGTGTTAAAACTAAATCATTATCTTGCAGGGTATCTGCAAGAACACCCGCAAGCTCAGAGCTGCTAGCGATGTGTAATGGTTCTTTACCTCGTTGGCGTAAACTACGGCATAAACTCTTACTATCAGCTCCCACAATAGGCTCTTCACCTGCTGAATACACATCTAACAGTAATAACTGATCAACGTCAGCCAGTACTTTGACAAACTCCTCGTATAAATCACGAGTACGGCTATAACGGTGAGGCTGATAAACCATCACTAAACGTTTATCTGGCCAGCCCTCACGAACCGCTGCAATCGTTGCTGCTACTTCTGATGGATGGTGTCCATAGTCATCAACTAGCATCACGCTGCCACGCTCATTTTCAAAGGTACCGTAATGCTGAAAACGACGGCCTACCCCTTCAAACTTTGTTAACGCTTCTAAAATCGCGTGGTTAGCAATGTTTTGATCTTTTGCCACTGCAATCGCCGCTGTCGCGTTAAGTGCATTGTGCTTACCAGGCATATTAAGCGTTACAGCTAAGCTTTCGCCTTGTTTATTTACTACGTTAAATGAACAAGTATTCGCAGTTTGACTAAAATCAAGCATGCGATAATCAGCTTCAGCCGATTCACCATAGGTAATAACAGGACGCCCAAAGCGAGGGATCAGCTCTGCAGCAACCTCAGAGTCAATACACACCACAGCTAAACCATAAAACGGTAAGTTATGAATGAAATCAACATACGTGTCTTTCATTTTTTCTAAGCTGCCGCCGTAAGTATCCATGTGATCTTCTTCAATGTTTGTGATCACCGAAACCATAGGCTGTAAGTGTAAGAATGACGCATCACTCTCATCGGCTTCAGCAATTAAGAAGTCGCTTTTACCGACCTTGGCATTACTACCAGCACTGTTTAACAAGCCACCAATAATAAAGGTTGGATCAAGACCGGCTTGTGCATAAATGCTGGCAATTAAACTGGTTGTTGTGGTTTTACCATGGGTGCCGGCCACTGCGATACCGTGGCGAAAACGCATTAATTCAGCAAGCATTTCTGCGCGGCGAACAATAGGAATTCGCGCCGCTTTAGCTGCTTTAATCTCAGGGTTTTGCTCATTAATAGCACTTGATACCACCACAACACTGGCATCTTTTACGTTGTTTTCGTCATGACCAATAAATACTTCTGCACCCACTTGAATTAAGCGTTCAGTCATCGCACTGTGCGCAATGTCAGAACCTGTGATGCGGTAGCCTTCAAAAGCAAGTACTTCGGCAATTCCACCCATGCCTGCACCACCAATACCAACAAAGTGGATGGTGTCGATACGACGCATCGCAGGACGAGTGTTGTTTTCTTTCTTCGTGCTTTCTTTCACTACTAATCTCTTCTATCTGCTAGTTGCTCACAGCGTTTGGCAACATTGGCTGTGGCATCTAAAATAGCAAGCTGTTTTGCTTTACTTGCCATTGTTGAAATTTTCTCTGGTGCGTTTACATACGGTGTTAATAATTCAACGACCGCTGTTTTATTAAACTCACTTTGCTGCATAATCAGCGCGGCTTGCTCAGTCACTAAATACTTTGCATTGGCCGTTTGGTGGTCATCCACTGCATGTGGAAAAGGCACAAATAACGCCATTCGACCCGCTGCGGCAATCTCACTAACCGTTAGCGCACCAGCGCGGCAAATTACCAAATCGGCCCACTGATATGCACTATCCATATCATCAATGAATTCAGCAACTTTGCTATTTTCAGCTAGTCCTAACTGTTGATAGCTGGCAGTCACATTCGGTTCATTATTTTTACCCGTTTGGTGCCATATATTAAGCGTTGTTAGCGCTGAAAGTTCACTGAATACAGCAGGTAAAGTCTCATTGAGTACCTGCGCGCCCAATGAACCACCCACCACAAGCACATTAATCGGCGTAGTTGTCTGCTTAGGTGTAACATTTGCAACACTTGCTCTGACCGGATTACCTACCACTTCACAGTGTTCTTTTGCAAAAGCAGATGGAAAAGCGGCAAGCACTTTATTGGCAAACTTTGCTAACCAGCGGTTACTCATGCCTGCAACTGCATTCTGCTCATGAATAACCAAAGGAATGCCTAAGCTTTTAGCTGCAATTCCAGTAGGTCCGGTCACATAACCACCCATAGCAAGCACCACATCAGGCTTTTGTGCTTTTAAAATTTTACGCGCTTGAAAAATAGCATTCATCACCATAAACGGGGCTTTAATCAAGCGTTTAATACCGTTACCACGAACCCCTTTGACATTGATAAAGTCAATATCAATGTGGTGCTTAGGTACCACTGTCGCTTCCATTCTGTCAGGCGTGCCAATCCAGCTGACCTGCCAGCCTTGCTGCTTTAAAAAATCAGCGACGGCAATACCCGGAAAAATATGTCCGCCAGTACCGCCTGCAACAACAAGTAACTTTTTACTCATCGTTTACCTCCACGTGAGGTTGCCTGCTTAGTCGCCATTTTTGTTTCAAAATCGATCCGCAAAAGTACACCTGTTGCTATGGTCATAATTAATAAACTAGAACCACCGTAAGAAATAAACGGTAATGTTAAGCCTTTTGTAGGTAATATTCCGGCACTTGCGCCAACATTGACCATGGTTTGAAACGCAAACCAGATACCTATTGCAAAGGCAAAATAGCCTTCGTATTCTTTGCCACACTTCAAGGCTTTTTGACCAATTAACAAGGCTCTAAATACGAATACACCTAGTACTATCAAAATGCTCAGTACACCAAAAAAGCCAAGCTCTTCACCAATTACGGCAAAGATAAAGTCATTATGCGCCTCTGGTAGATATTGCAGTTTTTGTACGCTATTCCCCAAGCCTTGGCCAAACCAACCGCCTTGACTGTAGGCCATTAGTGATTGTACTAACTGATACCCTTTACCAAACGGATCTTCCCATGGCTCTAAAAAGCCAGTTACACGGGCCATACGGTATGGTTCAGCGATAATTAGCACCACAATGGCTGCAATGCCCGTTAAGATCAGTCCAAAAAACTGCCATAACTTAGCACCCGCTAAAAATAATAAACCTACAGTGGTAACAAAAAGTACAACAACAGTACCTAAATCTGGTTGCATTAAAATAAGCAATGCATAAACACCAAAGACAACGAGTGGCTTAAAAAAGCCTTTTAGGTTTTCTTGTACTTCTTCGCGCTTACGAACTAAATAGCCGGCAATATAACTAAAAAAGAATAACTTAGCGGCTTCTGCCACCTGAAAACCTACAGGGCCTATGGGGATCCAACGTTTTGCACCATTCACTTCGCGGCCAACTATAAGTACCAACACCAGTAAACCTAAACCCAATAACAATAAATAGGCATTACTGCGTTTCCACCAGTCCATAGGCACACTTGTGGCAATCCAAAATAGAAAAAAGCCCATGATTAAAAACATGCTATGGCGAATAATAATGTGATACGGATTATCAAATAATCGCTCTGCGGTTGGCATTGAGGCACTTGTAACCATCACAAAACCAACACCTATCAACATCAACATACAATACAACAACGGCACATCATAAAGCTGTGGCGATTGCTTAGGGGTTAATGCTTCACGAATGTCGGCAAATGCGATCATATTGCCTCCGCCAATACGCACTGCGCAAAGTCATCACCACGTTGCATATAGTTGTTATACATATCAATGCTGGCGCACGCAGGAGCAAGCAATACGATGTCACCGCTACTACTTAACTGCTTTGCCAATTGCACAGCTTCATGCATATTCGTGGTTAAATGACCTTTTTCAGTTAATGACACCAGTGCTTTAGCATCTTTACCAAAACAAATAAGAGCTTTCACTTTGTCATTCAAATAGGGTTTCAAGGCATCTAAATCAGCCCCTTTTGCATCACCGCCAGCAATCACAACTAATTGCTTTGCTTGATCAGCTAAGCTTTCAATAGCAGCGATGGTTGCGCCAACGTTGGTCGCTTTTGAATCATTAAAGTATTTCACTTCATTAATTTCAGCGACAAACTGACAACGGTGTGCAAGCCCAGTAAACGTACTAAACGCTTGCTGATAATGCTCTGTAGAAATGCTAAACGGGCTTAGTAGCGCCATAACTGCTAGTGCATTTTGTTGATTGTGTGAGCCAACAACTTTCAAACAGCTTGCAGGTAACACAGGTTTACCTTGTGCTGCAAAGTACGTCTCACCTTGATGCTCTACTAAGGCAAAGTCTGCATTTGCAAGTGCAAAGCTTACTTGTGGTTGCTTTGCTGTATGGGTTGCCACATCAATGGCATTCACAACAGCAAGCTCTGAGCCGTTATAAATACTTTGCTTTGAGTCAATGTATGCTTGGTAACTTGGGTAGCGATCAAGGTGATCTTCGCTAACATTCAATACACAGGCACTTTTCGCTTTTAAGCTGTGCGTGGTATCAAGCTGAAAACTCGATAGCTCAAGTACATAAACGTCGTAATCTTGCGACAATAAGTCAAGTACTGCTGTGCCAATATTACCGCCAAGCCCTACTTTATAACCAGCGGCTTTCAGTACTTCAAACGCCAAGGTAACTACTGTCGACTTACCATTCGAGCCTGTTACTGCAACAATTGGTTTATCGGTTAAACGGGCAAAAAGCTCAACGTCACCAATCACTTCAACGCCCGCAGCAATGGCCTTTGCAACAGCCGGTGTAGCAAGGCTTAGACCTGGGCTGATGATAATAATGTCATTGCTGGCTAAGTCTGCCTGTTCTAAATCACCAAAGAACGTAGTTAACTCGCTGGCATGCTCGTTTAGCCAATCCGCACCCGGAGGCGCCATGCGGCTATCAACAACAATTGGCTTAATATTCTGAGACAATAAAAAACGCACAATGCCCAGACCGGTTACAGCGAGTCCGAGCACTGAGATTTGTTTGTTTTTTATCTCGTTAATAACTGTCATTTACCTGATCTTTAATGTCGCAAGGCCAGCCAGAACTAGCACGATTGAAATAATCCAAAAGCGCACAATTACGCGCGGCTCAGGCCAACCCTTTAATTCATAATGATGGTGAATAGGCGCCATTCTAAAAATACGTTGACCACGTAATTTATAAGAGCCTACTTGTAAAATCACCGATAATGCTTCCATTACAAACACACCACCCATGATGATAAGTACCAGTTCTTGACGCACAAGCACCGCAATAATACCCAGTGCACCACCGAGTGCTAATGAGCCTACATCACCCATAAATACCTGTGCTGGGTAAGTGTTAAACCACAAGAAACCTAGTCCTGCGCCAACTATGGCAGTACATACAACCACAAGTTCGCTTGCTAATGGCAAATGCGGAATATGTAAGTAGCTTGAGAAGTTAACGTTACCGGTTAAGTAAGCAATAATAGCAAGCGCCGCAGCAACCAAAATGGTTGGTACAATTGCTAAGCCATCAAGGCCATCCGTTAGGTTTACCGCATTCGAAGTACCTACAATTACAAAATAGGTCATCACGATATAAAACAGCCCAAGCTGTGGTAACACATCTTTAAAAAACGGCACAACTAACGAGGTTTCACTGCCTTGTTGCGAAGTAAAATAAAGTGCACTGGCAACCACTAATGCAATCACTGATTGCCAAAAGTATTTCCACTTCGCAATTAGGCCTTTAGGGTCTTTGCGGATCACTTTACGGTAGTCATCAATAAAGCCAACTACACCTAATGACCCCACCACAAATAAGGTTGCCCATACATATTTGTTTGAAAGGTCAGCCCACAGTAATGTACTGGTAAAAATCGCCCCTAAAATCAAAATACCACCCATGGTAGGCGTGCCTTTTTTAGATAGGTGAGATTCGGGGCCGTCGTGACGTACCACCTGACCAATTTGCATTTTTTGTAGGCCACGAATAAGCTTAGGACCAAAATAAAGAGAGATAAGCAGCGCAGTTAAAATACCTAAAATCGCACGCAGCGTAAGGTAAGAAAAAACATTAAAGCCACTATAATATTGTGTTAAATACTCTGCCAGCCAAACTAACATGACGATACTCCATTGTTGCCATCTTGCTGGCTATTAACTAAATCTGCTACCACTAGCTCCATACGAGAACTGCGCGATCCTTTTACTACAAGGGTGGTCTTTTGCTGAGATTCAGTAAGCACACTTTGTAATTGTTGTAATAGTTGTTCACGGTTCGAGAAGTGACGATTGGGTTTTTCAAATACATCACTGGCCGACTTGCTTAATACACCTAGGCTGTATAGCTCATCAATGCCTTTTTGTTTTGCATATTCGCCTACTTGCTGATGATAAAAGCGGGCTTCTTCGCCAAGTTCGCCCATATCACCTAACGCAAAAATTCGACGTCCCGGCATGTCGCTTAATAAATCAATCGCCGCTTTTACTGACTGCACATTGGCATTATAAGTATCATCAATTACGGTTAGAGTGTCTGATACTTTAAGTACATTGACACGACCTTTGACTTCTCCCATGCCAGCCAATGCCTTAGCAACACTTTCTAGGCTTACACCCAGCTCAGTGGTTAATGCTGTCGCTATTAATGCATTAGCAATATTATGCTTGCCCGGTAATGCGAGAGTAACAGGAACTTTTTGCTGTTTACTGCAAAGCACAAAAGACGCACGCGCTTGCTCATCAAGCACCACATCTTCTGCCCAATAATCTAGTTTTTGCTGAGTAGAAAAACGTTTTACATTGCGATCAGTTAGTTTTTCGAGCCAGTAATCTGCAAAATCACTGTCGCTGTTAACGATTGCAACACCGTCAGGTTTTAGGCCATCGTAGATTTCGCCTTTTGCGGTAGCCACACCTTGTAATGATCCAAATCCCTCTAAATGAGATTCAGCCACATTACAAACCACAGCAACATCAGGTTTAGTCATCGCGACTGTGTAAGCTATTTCACCAATGTGATTGGCGCCTAATTCAATTACCGCATATTGATGCTGTGGCTCAAGGCGTAACAAGGTCAGAGGTACACCAATGTCATTATTAAAGTTGCCTTTGGTTGCCAGTACTTCACCATGACCTGATAAAATCGCCGCGCACATTTCTTTTACAGTGGTTTTACCCACACTACCTGTAATAGCGATTGTTTTTGGTGCAACCTGTGTCATCACAGCTGCGCCAATTTGGCCTAGCGCTATACGTGTGTCACTCACCACAAACTGCACAATATCAACATTAACAGGACGCGCTACAATAGCTGCAATCGCCCCTTTCTCTTTTGCTTGCGCAACAAATTTATGACCATCAAAGTTAGGCCCTTGTAGCGCTAAAAACACTTCACCCTCGCACAGAGTACGGGTGTCGGTGTTAATATTTTTTACCGTTTGATTACCATCTTGGTAATCAGTTGCTAGAACTTTTGCTAGCCAATCAAAATCCATAGGGATCATAACTGCGCCCCTTGCGATTTTTCTTTTAATTGTTGTTGTACATATTGGCGATCGCAGAAGTCGATTCGTGTATCGCCAATAATTTGATAATCTTCATGGCCTTTACCGGCAATTAAAACCACATCATCAGCACCGGCCTGCTCTATTGCATAACTAATTGCTTTAGCGCGATCAGCTACACAATGGGCTTTTTCAGCATGCTCAAGACCTGCCACCACATCAGCAATAATGGCATTAGGGTCTTCACTGCGCGGATTATCGCTAGTAATAATAATACGGTCTGCGTTGCCTTCAGCGGCTTTTGCCATCATTGGGCGCTTGCCTTTATCACGGTCACCACCACAGCCAAACACACAGCTTACGCCTCCAGGTACATGCTTTTGTAAAGCCTGTAATGCTAATGCCAACGCATCGGGTGTATGCGCGTAATCAACAATACAGGTTGGCTGCCCTGGTACGCTAAACGCTTGCATACGACCAGCCACTGGTTGCAGTGTTTTGCAGGCAGCAACTAACTGTGCCAGCGGATACCCCATACCAAGTAGAGTGGCCATCGCCGCAGCCAGATTATACAAGTTAAACTCACCAAATAATGCAGACTGCACCTGTGCTTGACCCCAGCTTGTTTCGAATGTTGCCGAAATCCCGGTGTTGCTATAAACAACATCGCTAAAGTAAACATAGCGCGCACCTTCTGGTGCTAAGTTTTTATGGCCGTAGCAAATTAAGTTGTTAAAGTCGTATTTTTCTAACCACTGCTCAACTTGTGTATCATCTTGATTGAGAACCACAATCTCAGGATTGTGATCACGCATCAACATCAGCTTTGCATCACCATAAGCATCCATAGTGCCATGATAATCTAAATGGTCGCGAGATAAATTAGTAAAAACGGCTGCTTTAAACTGACAATGGTCAACACGCTGTTGCACAAGGCCATGTGATGAAACTTCCATTGCAACAACATCGGTGTGCTGTTCATGTAATTCAAACAAAATTCGCTGCAAATCAACACTTGATGGTGTGGTATTTACTAATGGAGTTAATTGCTCTGGATGCCCATAGCCAAGCGTCCCCACCACCGCTGCTGATTTATGACATTGCTGTGCTAAATGCGCGATCATCGCAGTTGTGGTTGATTTACCATTTGTTCCAGTAACGCCAACCAGATCTAATTGTTTTGATGGCTGATGATAAAACGCAGCAGCTAAAGCAGGTAGTTTTTTCGCTAGGTCTGTGACCAAGTAAAGCGATTCAAAATCACTTTCAAATTCGCATAACCTATCAGCAATAATTGCTACAGCGCCATTTTCTATGGCTTTATCTATAAATTGTCCGCCATCTAGTTGATGGCCTTTAACAGCTACAAAAACATCGCCTGTTTTTACGTCTCGGCTATCAAGACGTAGTTGATTAACCAGCAAACTAGTGGCCTCAACTTCAATTTGACTCAGAATTGGTTTTAAATCACGCATCGTTATCTTTGCCTTCTACGTACGCAACCGCATCTTTATCCGGTGCGACGTTTAAAATTCTTAAGGCATTGGAGACAATCTCTGCAAATGCAGGGCCTGCCGTCGCACCGCCATAATAAACATCTCCACCCGGCTCATTGATCAACACTACTACCGCTAAACGTGGATTGCTTGCCGGTGCAACACCAGCAAAGTAGCCGACATACTCATCACCATAACCACCTACAGCGGCTTTTTTAGAGGTACCTGTTTTGCCAGCTGCGCGATAACCATCGACGTGAACTTTTTGTGCCGTGCCGCCTTTTTCGAACACGCTTTCCATCATATGGACGACGGCTTCAACATCTTTTTGCTGAAAAATGCGCTCACCTTCAGGCACTGACTCTTGCTTAAGTACAGTAAGAGGACGCATCACGCCACCAGAACCTAACATGGCATAAAAACGTGCCATTTGTGCGGTGCTCACAGCTAAGTTATAGCCAAATGATAATGCTGCTATTTCATGATCTGACCAACGACGATTAGGGTAAAACAAGCCGCTACTTTCACCGACCATGCCTGTTCCACTATCACTACCAAATCCGACTTTTTGATAAAGCCCGACAAAATAGTCTTTTGGTAAGTCTTGGCTAACTTTAGTCACACCCATGTTACTTGAGTATTTTAAGATTTCTCTTAATGTCATTTCACCATGGTTACGCGTATCTTGGACAAGACTGCCACCAACACGCATCCAGCCAGGGTAAGTATCAACAATTGAATCCGGTTGAATTGAGCCATAGTCTAAACCAGCTAAAATGGCTAGCGGCTTAACAGTTGAGCCTGGCTCAAACAAATCAGTTATTGCTCGATTTCGACGCTTATGTGGAGCAGCATCATTAAGATTATTAGGATTAAACGACGGGCTATTTACCATAGCCAATACTTCGCCTGTTTTTACATCCACGACCATAGCTGAGCCCGAGGTCGCTTTATATGTCAGCACAGCCGATTTTATCGCCTTGTAGGCAATCGCTTGAATACGTTGATCGATACTTAAATGAATATTTTCTGGTTCAACACGTTCACGCTCATCAAGCACTTCGACCTCTCGGCCTTGAGCGTCTTTACGGATTGTTCTTTGTCCTTCAACACCGGTTAACGATTTTTCGTATAACTTTTCAATACCTTCGATACCATGACCATCGATATTTGTGAAACCAATCACATGTGCAGTCACTTCTCCAGCCGGATAGTAACGTTTAGACTCATCCAGCAGATGGATACCCGGTAAACGTAAATCACCAATATAGTTTGCAACTGCAGGCGTTACTTGACGTTTTAAATAAACAAAACGGCGTTTTGGATTATCACGAAGACGGGAGTTGATTTTACTTGGTTCAATGCGTAATACATCAGCAAGCTCACGCCAACGAATGTCATTGTTATAATAAGTAGCGATGCGCTTGTTTAGTTCAGCCGTATTTTCAGCAAGTGCATTTTGATCTTCACCATTCTTACGCGCTTGACGCAGCACCTTGCTCGTTAATGATTTGTGCAGTGCCTTGGGATCAGCATACACACTTACAACAGGCACACTCACCGCAAGCTCTTTGCCGTTACGGTCAAATATCATTCCGCGCTGTACATGTTGTTTTTCAACGCGAACGGTACGTTTATCGCTTTCAGAACGTGCTTTATCGGGCTCAATAACCTGCAAAAATGCGGCACGTGCAACCAGTGTCATAAAGACTAAAAGCAGCACAGAGCACACAAGCATAAAGCGCCATGTGATCAAGGTATTAGTTGGCTTTTTCCCTCTGCTTCTCATTGCAGTACTACCACCTGTTCGTCTTGGCTGGTCGGCCGTTTCATTTCTAATTGCATGGTCGCGATTTCTTCAATGCGCGCATGCTGCGAATAAAACTCTTCTTCTACAAGCAAGTAACGCCACTCGAGATCAAGCTCATCACGTTCTTGCAATAACTCATCTTGTGTTATCAACTGCTGACGCGCTAAATGCGTCACCTGCACAACACTTAAACTCGACGCGAGAATCACAACCAACAAGGCTAAGGTCAGCTTATTAGCAGCAAGACCTTTAAACACTTCAACAAATAAATTAGGTTGGCGATTCGTCGCTTTTGCTTTCATTACAACCTCTTAGCAACCCTTAACACAGAACTGCGTGAACGAGGATTTGCATCAATTTCCGCCTTACTTGGCTTAATGGCTTTACCCACTGCCTTTAACGTCAGGTTTTTATTTATTTGTGCATCAGTTAAAGGCAGACCTCTGGGTATCGCCTCTCCCTTACTCTGTTTTTTAATAAACTGCTTAACAATGCGATCTTCTAACGAGTGAAACGAAATAACCACTAATCGACCACCGGGCTTAAGCACTTCAACAGCAGCTTGTAGTGCCGTTTGAATTTCTTCTAACTCGCTGTTGATATAAATTCGGATCGCTTGGAATGTACGTGTTGCTGGGTGTTTATATTTATCTTTTACTGGTACAGCTTCATCAACTAAATCAGCAAGCTGCTTTGTACTAGTGATTGGAGTATGCTCTCGAGTCTCAATGATTTTATGAGCGATACGGCGGCCAAACTTTTCTTCACCATAGGTTTTAATGACATGAGTGATATCTTCAAGTTCAGCTTCAGCTAGCCATTGTGCTGCACTGCGGCCGCTGGTTGGGTCCATACGCATATCTAGCGGGCCATCTTTCATGAAGCTAAAGCCGCGCTCAGCATCATCTAGCTGCGGTGATGACACACCAATATCTAATAAAATTCCGTCTACTTTGCCAATTAAATCATTGTCTTCAGCGACTGTTTTAAGGTTGGAAAAACGGGTATGGGCAATCGAAAAACGTGCATCATCTGCAAACTTTTCAGCAGCTTTAATAGCTTGTGGATCTTGGTCAATTGCTTGTAAACGACCATGCTCATTTAAGCGCGCAAGAATTTGTCCTGAATGTCCGCCGCGACCAAACGTGCCATCCATATAAATGCCTTCGGGTTTAATATCCAAAGCGTCTATGGTTTCGTCCATCAGTACAGAGACATGTTCAAATTGCGCTGTCATTAGCTATTTTTTGCCTTTTTATTATTGTGGTTAGAGCGAGAAGTTATCGAATTCGGGATTTGCCTCAAACTCACCTAAGCGTTCAATTTCAGTATCTTGGCGCATTTGCTCATGCCAACGATCTTCATCCCAAATTTCAAACTTATTCATCAAGCCAACCAACATGATTTTTTTTCCAAGTTCCGCGTGAGCTCGTAAAGAAGGAGCAAGCAAAATCCGGCCATTTTTATCTAGTTGATACTCTGTAGCATTGCCAAGCAACATACGTTGCATTCGGCGTGCTCGTGGATTCATGTTAGAGATCTTTAATAATCGTTCTTCAATTTCTAGCCATTCGGCTAGTGGGTATAACCACAAACAAGGCTCATTCAGTGCGACTGTGCAAATAACCGTTCCCTGATCTTCAGACAAGATCGCGTCTCGGTACTTGGTTGGTACCGCAAAGCGTCCTTTATCATCCAAACTCAGCGAGCTTGCACCCCTAAACATAATTAGCCTTAAAATAGGTTATAAATTGTTAATGATTATTTCCGATCCAATTTGATCCACTAAAAACCACTTTTTACCACAGTGCTCCAGTTTAGGGCTTGACAAGGCTTTTTGTCAAGTAAGCTGATCATCATAATAGGCTTCTAAAGCCAGAAAAAATAAGGCTTCAAGCAAAGCCACTGAATTACGTGGGAAAAAGTGGAAAACAAATAAAAAAATTTTTTTTACTATTTTATTGGCGACGAATTGGGGAAAAATGATTAATGAATAACCAATGAATAGTTACAAATGAATCGTACATCTTTCCTAGCCTGTAATTTTTACTTAACTACTGTGCAATAGTTACTAGAAATTATGTTGATCTCATAGTCTAAAAATATAACACCCTGAAATTAAATGATTTAATAATTGGTATAAAGGTTGCGAGCTATTGAATACCAATAATGGCAATTTTTAAGGAATGATCATGGCTACAGCAACGTCGAAATCGAATTCAAGTACTGCAAACAGCAAAACAAATCCGAAACCAACTGAAGTAGAGGCGCCATTTACGGAAAAAGCAACTGAGGCAGCTCATCATGCAGTTGACGCGCTGTCAACTCGTGCTGCATCAGCTGAGCATTCAGTACGTGAAGGCGCATCAAATTCAGCACAAACTATTTCAGAGAAACAAGCTCAAGCTCGCGAGAAACTAGGTGAGTACAGTAGCAAAACACGTCAGCTTGCCTCTGAGAATCCGCTTGCAACAGCAGGTATTGCGTTTGCTGCAGGTATGTTAGTTAGCGCACTTATTCGCCGTAAATAACATGCCGCACTCTCAACATTCACAAGAGAAGTCGCAAGCAGCCACTGATCAGCCTTTGCATGCTGATCAGTGGCAAGATCACCTTGCCAAGTTGTCGCAATATGCTGAACAACTTTACGTAGACTACCGTACACAAGCTGGGTTATGTAAACAGGTAGCTGCAGCTGAGTGGCGATTATCGACACGCTCTTTGGCATTAACTATCATCATGCTGGTCTGCTTTGCAGGTGGTTTAGTTTTACTTTGGGCTGGTTTGTTAGCCACAATAGGTATTGCCATATTCAGTTTAAGTGGATCAGTCGCTCTTTGCGCTTTATCGCTGATCGTTTTGCAACTGCTTTGTTTGTTTTGGCTTTGGAAAAATATTGGCTATATCAGTAGTAAAATTGGTTTTGATCGAACGGTTAAAAGTGCCCGCCAATTATTCAACATTGATAAGGAAAAATAATGTTAATTAACTACTTTATTCGCGAACCACTGAAAAAAGTCACTGATCTTAGTCATAGTATGGACATGCAAAATGAACTTAAACGTCAGCATCACCAAGCATTCAACTATCGGTTAAAACGATTTGCTGTCACTAAAGTCGGCCTTGCTAGCGCCTTCACCGCAGGGATGGGTTATCAGGCTTTACAAAGTAATGACCAATCTAAAAGCAAATTAAAACAAGTTAGTCAGTTTAGTTGGCTTCTTAGATTATTATGATCTTTATCAGTAAAATCAGAGTTTTTACTTCTCATTAAGTCGCAATTTCACTACCTTAAAGTATCAGAAATTAATTTCGGAAATTATTAGTGAAAAAACGGATAGTATTAACTGGCGGCCCCGGAGGTGGTAAAACTACAGCCATCGATTTACTAAGACGCGAGTTTTCAAAACAAATTGTTGTCGTTCCTGAATCTGCCACCATGTTATTTGGCGGAGGAATTGAGCGTAGCACCGAACCTCACCTTATCAAGGCTCACCAACAGGCTATTTATAACCTACAAAAACACTTAGAGCATATTCAGCGAACCATGCATCCAGATCGTTTAATGCTTTGCGATCGTGGTAGCTTAGATGGACTAGCCTATTGGCCTGGTGAGCAAGATGAATTTTTTCAATGCTTAAATACCAACCTACAAACCGAACTTAACCAATATGATGCAGTGATCTTTTTTGAAACTGCAGCTAAATCTGGACAAAGTATTCATTCTAATAACCCAGTAAGAAATGAGTCTGACCAACAAGCCATATTACTTGATGACAAACTACAAGCTGTTTGGTCTCAACACCCTAATTTTAATTTAGTGAAAAGCTCAGAATCATTTATTCAGAAAGTAATGTTTGGCATCGACACCATCCGCAAGGTGATGGATAGTTATAACTAACAGCTTAATCAAATCATTAAACTGTTAGTTATCAATGTCTATTAACCACGGTTGTGTGGTCGAGCGTAGTCTATATCAGGCCCTTTTGGCACGACTTGAGTTGGATTGATCATAGTATGACTGAAATAGTAATGACGTTTAATATGGTAAAAATCAACCGTCTTACTTACCTCTTCAACTTGATACAACTCACGCAGATAGTTACTGATTGCCGGATAACTCTCGATAGTACGTAAGTTACACTTAAAATGACCAACATAAACGCTATCAAAGCGGATTAAAGTGGTAAATAAACGCCAATCAGCTTCTGTGAGTGTATCGCCTACTAAATAACGGTTTTCTGTTAAACGTTGTTCAATTTTATCAAGCGCTGCAAATAGATCATCAAAGGCTTCTGTATAAGCTTCTTGCGTTGTCGCAAAGCCTGCACGGTATACACCGTTGTTGATGTTGTGATAAACAAACTCATTAATTTCGTCAATTTCAGCATGTAATGCTGTAGGATAAAAGTCGCGCTCATTACCTGTGAGTGCATTAAACGCGCTATTGAACATTCTGATAATTTCAGCAGATTCATTGCTAACAATACGCTGCGTTTTTTTATCCCAAAGCACAGGCACCGTAACACGGCCTGAATAATCAGCTTTATTACGCGTATAAATTTGATGCATAAAGTCGCTATTGAAAAGAGCATCACCGGTGCTGTGATTATCTTTATCAAACGTCCAACCATGCTCTAGCATGTCAGGGCTTACAACCGACACGCTGATATAATCTTCTAACCCCTTTAAGTGGCGAAATATCAAGGTGCGATGAGCCCAAGGACAGGCTAAAGATACATAAAGGTGGTAGCGATCTTTTTCAGCTTTAAAGCCTGCATCACCACTTGGACCAGCGCTACCATCAGCGGTAACCCAGTTTCGTAACTGGGCCGCCTCACGTTTAAATTCACCTTGGTTGTTATCGGTGTCGTACCATTTATCTTGCCATTGACCGTTTACAAGTAATCCCACAATAACCTCCTATAGTGTGCCAAATTTTCCTAACTGATAATCTCTAACCGCTTGCTGTAACTCAGCTTGGGTAGTCATCACAAACGGACCCATGTGCGCGATTGGCTGATTGAGTGGTTCTCCAGCAAGGATTAAAACTCCAGCCCCTGTTTGTGAGTTAAATTCAATGTCACTACCAGGCTCAAGAATGAGTAAGCTACCCGCTTTTACAGGACCACCTTGCTCTGTGTGTATTTCACCAGTATGAACATAAAGCATCACTTTGGTTTGCGCTAAAGGCGCATGGTTAAATACAGTTCCTGCAGGTAAGGTCACATCAGCCAGCATGCCATTAGCAGCAAGATCTTGAAGGCTTGATACCTGCTCTTCACCGGAAAACTGCCAGCTTCCAGCTAATGCTTTAAGCTCAACACCCTGTTCATTTCGTGTCGTCGGCGCAGGCGCTTCAGTGGTATCTTGGTAACGTGGTGCTCTGAGCTTCTCAGCACTGGGCATATTTAGCCAAATCTGAAAACCATGCATGCCTTCTTTCGCATCTGCTAATGGCATTTCACTATGGATCACACCAAAGCCAGTACTCATCCACTGCACGTCACCAGCACGAATCGCTTTTTTGTTGCCCATTTGATCTTGGTGCTCAAAGCCACCTTTAATAATATACGTAAAGGTTTCGATACCACGGTGAGGATGCGCAGGAAAACCGCCCATAAAATCACTGTGATCATCTGACTTAAGCTCGTCGATCATTAAAAAAGGGTCTAAATACTTACCGTCAAAGCCGGGAATGCGGCTGATGTTTACACCATCACCATCTTGTGTAGCATGGCTATTTAATTGTTGAATCACTTTCATAACTTTACTCCCGTAAATTGTATGAAATGATTGTAGGCGCTAATTTAACTAACAACCATGAGTAAAATTAGTGTTAATCGTTCTATAAAAAAGAATGTTTAGCTGTTCGTTTCTATTTCACGTTATTAAACTTGCTCATCATTTAGATTAGGCAAAGTTAAATAAAAAGTAGTACCTAGCTGTTCATTGGATTCGAAAGTAATTGTACCTTTTAGCTTTTGGGTCACTAGGTTCATGACTGCGTAAAGACCTAAACCAGTATTTTTTTGCACGCGTTTAGTCGTAAAGAAAGGGTCAAAGATTTTATCTTGAATATCTTCAGCAATGCCACTGCCATTATCTTTTACAGTAATAAGCACTGCTGATCCTTCGCTTTTAGCTGAGATCTCTATTCGAGGCTCGTCAAAGTCTCCATCAAAGGCATGAAAAATTGCATTTGATAATAAATTAGTCATGACTTGGCAAAGCGTCCCCGGAAAGCTCTGTACTTGCAGGCCTTCAGGAATAGCAGAAACCACCTCTATGTTTTTGTGTTTAGACTCGCTCTTTAAAGACTTAACAATATCATTTAAATGGTCATCTAATTTAATAACTCTTAGTTCATCACAATGCTGATCGGCGGCTATTTGTTTAAAGCTTGTGATCAACTCAGCTAAACGATCTAAGTTTGAATGAAGTAATAAGCTAATTTCTTCAGAGGTATGTACGTATTTTTCGAGTGACCCCTTACTTACCTGTTTGTCAGCTAACACTTTTCCCATTCTCTTATTTTCATCTTCAAGGTAACTAACAGCGGTAATACAAATTCCGACTGGTGTATTTACCTCATGTGCGACCCCCACAACAAGTCGACCTAAAGCGGCTGTTTTCTCAGCTTCCATCAAGTACTTCTGAGTTTTTGCCATTAAGTCCATGGATTCTTCGAGCTGTAGATTTTTCTCTGTTAAGGAAGCTGTTTTTTCTGCTACTTCAGCTTCAAGTGAGGAGACATATAAATAATTAAGTGATTTTCGAAGTCGGCTGATAAAAAACAGCACTATTAAGATTGTGATAAAGCAGCAAAAAGAAAACAGCGATATTAAATAATGCTCGCGAGTCACAGAATTGAGGCGCTGCTCTGTCCGATAATCTAGCATAAATAAAAAGTTATTTATGTGACTCATAATTTCTGATTTAGCCGTAAAATACTCGTCACTGTATAAACTTAATATCGCTGCTACCCGCTCATTCGTTAGAGAAAGTTCAGCTTCATTTTCAACGGCTTGAAAAGCTGCATATTCAATTTTTGTTAAATCATTTGATGCTTTTTCAGCAAGCTTAATTTGTTGCATTTCTTCATGAGTGATACCTATTGAGCTCAACATGTCTTTGAGTGCTTTTTTTTCACCATCCGGAAATGGAGCCTTACCACTTTGTGGCATTAGCATATCCCAATAAACACGGTGATAATTTTCTGGCCGAGGAGCTTCGCCGTTTCGAATAGCTAGAATTTGATTAAAAAAATCTAAGAATTTTGAATTACCCGTTACCGTATATGCTCGTGCCATTAAACTTAACTGATCTGAACTTTGCCTTACTTGCTCCGCCAAAACATAAGATCGATACCTCATTTTAATTTCAGACTCTATGGTTTTTAAACTGTCGTACATGAAGTAAACCGATAAAGCAGTTAATCCTGCTAATATTACAGCGACCAAATTGAGTAATGACAAACTTTTGATATTTGACTGGAGCTCTTTTTGCATTCTAAAACCTAGAAATTATGATTATTAGCTTTGTACAAAAAAATTTAACTTTCTGATTTATAGATGCATAAGAATCACATCACTGACCACGGCAAACAAAAAGCAAAACTTTAGGATTAACTAACTAATTAGAAGTCAATCCTAATAAAGTCAATTTATGACTTACGTTTGTCTAAGATTTATTGGCACTCAACAAGCGCAATGATGGCATGCTTAAGTTACTTTTTCTGCTGTTGCTGTTTTTCGGTTAATCTATCAGCCACTGTTGCTCCTCGCTCTCCAACGTCTTTCACGGGGCCCACAGTACTATCGACTAAAGTTTGTTGTTCAATGCTGGCATTAATTGCAGCACCAAAAATAATGATGTATGCGCTGATATAGAGCCACATCAACATAATCACTACACCACCTAATGAGCCATACGTTTCGTTATAACTTGCAAATTGTGAGACATAATATGAAAAACCAATTGATGCGATAATCCATAACAAAGTAGCCACTATTGAACCTGGTGTGATCCAGCGCCATTTTGCTGCTGTTCGATGTGGCGCATAGCGATATAAGAATGCCAACGCGCAATTAAAAATAATCGCAAGCAGTGGCCAAGTAATAAGCTTGATCAACAAATCAATCAGCTCTGTTAAACCAACTAGGTTAAGCACAATCGGTAAAATACCGATGATCAACAAGGCCACCAGCGCAACAACAATGGCACCTAGCGAAAATAAAAAGCGTACCAGTAACGCCATAAAAAATTGTCGTTTGTTATGCTGATGATAAGTGATATTACAGGCTGTTATTAGCGCCTGACAGCCCTTGCTGCTACTCCAAATCGTTAACAATAAAGTCCCTATGGCACTAACACTTAACACCTTTTGCGATTGCTGAGTCACCTCTGCAACCTGTAGCAAAATAATGTCTCGACTACTTGTTGGTAAAATAGCAGTGACTTTATCAAGTTGCTCATGGATATCGGTCGGGGACGCAAAATAAGCGTAAACAGAGACTGTCGCGGCTAATGCAGGAAAGATCGCAAGCAAAGCATAAAATGCCACCCCAGCCGCCACAAACGATAAATTGTCTTGTGATAAATTGTGATACACGCGTTTGATAATATCCCACCAGCCTCTAACTGGGATCTCCAACGGTGAATGTGCCTGAAATCCGCGCTTATCTTGAGCCATATCTGACCTAATACATTGCTTTATTAATTTTAAAGCTGCAAACAGCTTGCCATTAATTATGGCGCTTGAATTGCACTAAGCTAAGCTTACTGTAACAAAACAACCATCCATGGAGTGGTGCAATGAGCCTCTATTTATTATATAAAAATCAATTAGCTAGTTTGTTTTCACCTAAATTATTTGTTACCACACAGACACCCACCGACAGCATTGCTTGGCAAGACTTAAACCTACAAGTTACGCAGTTTTTACACACTACTTGGCAAATGTTACCAGCCCTTACGTTGGGCCTCGTAGCTGTTATTATTTGCTATTTATTAGCACGCCCTTTGTCATATATCTTGATAAAACCGCTTGGTTTTGTAAGTGAAAGCAAGCTATTACATGTTGTAACACGACGATTTTTTAGCATCATTATCATTTTGTTTGGGGTGTACTTATTTTTGCGCCTTGCAGGACTTACCGATTTTGCTGTAGCTATTATGAGTGGTACTGGATTAGTGGGTCTTATTTTAGGTTTTGCTTTTCGAGATATTGCCGAAAACTTTATCTCAAGCATGCTGCTCAGTGTGCAGCGCCCTTTTCGTATTGACGATGTGATAGAAGTTGATGGTCGTTTAGGGGTGGTTAAAAAAGTGACGGCTCGCGCCACAACTTTAGTTGATTTTGATGGTAATCACATTCAAATACCGAATGCGACTGTGTATAAAAATGTCATAAAAAACCTCACCGCAAATCCTAAAATGCGAGGTCACTTTAACGTTGGCATTGGTTACGATAATGACATTCGCTATGCCCAGCAATTAGCAATGAAAGTGGTTAAGCAAAACCCGGCTGTTATTAGTGATCCGCCAAGCCAAGTGTTAATTGATTCATTAGGCTCAGCAACACTAAATCTAACTATTTATTTTTGGGTAAATAGCAATGAGCACAGCACAGTTAAAGTGGCATCTCAATTGATGCGAGAGTTGGTCAATACCTACTTATCAGAGCAAGTCAGTATGCCTGATGATGCCCGCGAGCGAATCATTTTAAATACCGAAACAGAGCAAATAAATAGTAATTCGAGCACGCCTCCCCAAACATCAAAAACACTCACCGATCATAGTTTAGATGATGTCAGCAGTGATGCCGATGATATACGCGAACAAGCTGATCAATCTCGCGACCCCGAACAAGGCAGTAATATTATCTAAAATTTATTGCTAACTAAGTTTCATCATTGGGTTTATCGTGCATAGCGCGTTTAAACCCTTTAACTGACGTCCCTAAATCACCACCTATTCGTGAGAGCTTTTTTGTGCCAAATAACAGCACCACAATTGCGGCAATAATGACTAATTGCCAAACACTAATTCCTGCCATAACAACCTCATTTTTTAAAAATAAAAGCGCCTTTGCAGGCGCTTGAACAACACTAACAACTGGGAATACAAAGATTAAAAGCTAGCACGTACACCTAATGCGACCTGAGTACCAAAGCGCTCAAGGTAACTCACTTGGTCTGTGCGTTTGGTGTAACCCCAATAACGCTCATTCGTTAAGTTAGTTGCTTCAGCAAACACAGTGAATTGATCACTGATGTTATAGCTCATGCTGGCATCTAACTGACCATAATCAGAGATCCAATAAGGGCCACCCCACGCATCTGGATCCGACAAGAATTTACTACGCCAGTTATAGGCTAAACGCGCTTGGAAACCATATTGCTCATAGTAAACCACCGCGTTATATGAGTTTTTCGACATACCTCTAAATGGCAAGCCTGACTCTTTTAGCTCTGGCTCATCGTAGCTACTGTCTACATAGGTATAGTTAAGCTGAAAACCTAAACCATTAAAGGGCTCAGGTAGTAAATTTTCGAGCGATTGCTGATAAGCAAACTCAGCGCCTTTAATAGTGGCACCATACTCACTCTTGCCCGGGTAAGAGGCAAAATAACGCACGCCTTCGATTTCAACTGGGCTTTCTACATAATCGATAAATGATTTCAGGTCTTTTACAAACACCCCACCACTTAACGAGCTGCTGTCTTCAAAGTACCATTCTAAGGTCATGTCTGCTTGATTAGCTTCTTCAGGTGTTAACGATGAATCACCCATAGAAAGTTGTGGTAAGCCTTCACGATAAGTATCAAAGTTTGGCGCAAGCCATGGGCGTAAATAGGCTAATGATGGACGACTAATAACTTGTGCCGCAGAGAAGCGGTAAATCAAATCATCAGTAATGCTAAGCTTAAAGTTCATGCTTGGTAAAATATTGCTGTAATCCCCTTCAAATGATTGCTGAACGGTTTCGCGCCAACCATTTTCAAGTGGTTTACCATCTTCTTGTAAGTCAATTAACGATAAATCATACACCGACCCTTTAGAGCTCACTTCTGTTTGTGAACCACGAATACCGACATTTAGCATATACGGCATTTTTGCAACAGTGCTTTCAAGCGTCACTTGCGCATACGCGGTAAGAACTTCTTCTGTTACCTCATAAGTACCCGATGAATTAAGCGAGGCAACAATGCTCTTGTCTGTAGCTTCAGCATTAATTGAACGATAATAAGCAAGTAACTTATCGTAATCGAAACTTGGCCATGGCTCAGGTGTAATGCTACTTTCACCTTCTAAGAAGTTATCGAAATTCGCCTCAACAAACACGTCACTTGGGATTTCAAACAGGTTAAAGTCACCTACATTTACTACCGTGCTGTCATCAAATTCATAACCGTCACGATCTAAGTATTGGCCACCATTACTAAATTGGCTGGCATTTTTTGAAGCATATTCCAGTTGGCTCTTGGTTTGCTCAAGGTATGTTAAGCCAAAATCGATACGGGTAACTAAATCACTTTCAGGCAAAAATGTACCGGTAAACTTAAAGTCATTGATAGTGTCTTCAACCCCGGTACCTGTATTACGGCTATAGTGCGCACCGTATGATTGATCCGCTGTTAAGCCCGGCGATAAAGTAACATCTGGCAGCATATTACCAGTGGTGTAATCAATGCCAATCGAGTCAATAAAACCACGGGCAACAATAAAGCGATTATCACCACCATTTTCATTTTTCGCTTTTGAATGCGCAACATCCACAGCCAGTGTTAGGCCACCCATTGGATACCATTTGGCATTAAGGGCAAACTGATACGTATCTGTTTTTCGAGGATTGGTTAAGTTTAATAACTCCACCATAGTATTACCGGTTTGCGTCATTGATACCACTCGGCCTGAGTCATCAAATTGTGCATCGGTAAAAACGGGCGTGCCTGGCGTCCAGCTTTCGTCGTAGTTAACAAAACCGATTTGATAACGGTGACCATCGGTGTTGTAACGCGAATATAAGGCATCAAAGTTAATATCTAGGGTATCTGTTGGGCGCCATTGCATTGCTAACGTCGCACCGACGCGTTCACGCACATCTTGCGCGTTGGCAAAATACATGTAACTCGGAATTTTTGAGGCAAATATTTCGCTTTGCCCGTCAATTTCTCCGTTACCATTCATATCGACTGGCACACCGGCACTGTCTGCTCCCCAGCCCTCTTCTTCATCAAAAAAGCCGCTTGCAGAGTATGTGTCTGCACGTAAGGTTTTCTTTGAATAGGCCCCAGAGAAAAGCACACCAAAGGTATCATCATTAAAGTTGTCACCTATGATAAATGAAGCATGCGGGTGTACATCTCCCGTGCGCGATTCATAAATCCCCTTTGCTGAAGCACTTAACGTGAAACCGTCTTGATCAAGTGGTTTGCGAGTTTCGATATCAACAACCGCACCAATCCCACCTTCAATTAAGCGTGCTTCTGGTGATTTATAAACTTGCAGTGCTCCGACTAACTCTGAGGCAATGGTATCAAAGTTAAAGTCGCGGCCTGAATTTTCAGACGCCAGCTTACGGCCATTCAAGGTGGTAATGTTGTAGCCACCACCTAAACCACGTACTAAAATATTTTGCCCCTCACCGCCATTACGGGTAATGGTGATACCAGGAATACGCTGTAATGCTTCAGCTAAGTTTTCATCGGGAAACTTACCAATGTCGTCCGCAACTACAACATCAACAACCGTTGTTGCTTCTCTTTTACGAAAGTTTGATTCTTTAATGCTGCTACGTATCCCTGTAACCTCAATAACCTCAACATCCTCTTCGACTTGGTTATTGTTATTATTCTCTTGCTGTTGTGCAGAGGCTGCGAAACTGACTGACGAAGCCAGTATCGAGCTTATCAATACGCTCAGGTATGTTTTTCTAGCTGTTGTTGCCATGGTGATTTCCTGTTTTTTTAATATTCTGATTTGTTGACTATAAAAAATAGTACTTAAGTAAGGCCTTACACTTAATTTATAACAAAATGAAACAACCTATCAACAAATAATTACCTAGTGAAACTTTCGATAGTTACGAAAAAAGCGTTAAAATAGTCATCAATCGCTTCAAAAGCCTTTAATGGCGTACGTTTAATTTCGAAAGCTACAGGAAGGATTTTTTTTAATTATTTTGAAAGGAACAAGAAAATCGTATTAACTAGGCAACAAAAAAGGCAACCTAAGGTTGCCTTTTAGAAATATGTTTACAGTATTCTATTGTTTTGTATTAAACGATGATCACTTCTATGCCTAGGTTTGTTAAAGATTCAACAAATTCAGTTGGCATATTTTTGTCAGTAACCAGAACATCTATTGATTTAAGCGGTAGGACATTATACAAGGCACGTTTACCAAATTTACTCGAATCAGTCACTGCAATGACTTTGTCTGCGCGAGTACACATGGTTCTATTTAACATTGCCTCAGGCTCGTAATGAGTGGTGATCCCCGCTTCAGAATCGATGCCATCAACACCTAAAATAACCTTTTTGAAGTTATATTTACTCAGTGCTTGCTCAACCTCATTGGAGTAGAAAGACAAGGATTTCTTGCGTAATTGGCCACCGAGCATAAATACATTTGCATCGTCGATATCGGCTAATACGTGCGCAATATTCAAACCATTAGTCATCACCGTTAGCGCTTTTTTGCTTGTGAGTGCTTTGGCAACTTCTTCAGTGGTGGTACCTGAGTCAATAATTAATGAATCGCCATCTTCAACTAAATTTGCAACAGCTTTCGCCAGCTGAACTTTAATTGCGTAGTTTTCGTTATGTTTATCTTTTACCGAAAGCTCTTTGGCAAGCTTATCGCAAGCGATTGCCCCACCACGAGAACGCACGACTAAGCCGCGCTTACCTAGTTCATTAAGATCATGGCGTATACTAACCTCTGAAATATCAAAGGTTTTAGCCAGATCTTTCACACTAACTTTGCCCTTTTCTTCAGTCATAAGGACGATTTTTTGTCTTCTTTCGATTGTGGTTAGCATAACTGCCCTGTTGGTTTAAAACTGCTTTCAAAGTAATACATCAATACTACACACTTTACGGTTGTAAAGCTAAAATTAGTTTCGAAATAAAATAAAACTTTCAAAACTTACGAATTTTGTTTTATAGTGAATAAAAAAAACCACCTTGGTGAAAAAAATGACAACAAAAAGTTCACTCATAGCTCAGCCACAATATATCGCTCGCAGCCAGCTTCTTCCAATGGTGATTATTGGCGGACTGTTCTTTTTATTCGGCTTTATTACTTGGCTTAATGGCTCTTTGATCCCATTTTTACAAATGGTCTGTGATCTCAATCACATCGAAGCCTATATGGTCACACTGGTATTTTATATTGCCTATACGGTAATGGCATTACCCAGCGCGAAAATTTTACAGGCATTCAGCTATAAGCATGGTATGTCATTTGGCTTGGCTATCATGGCTTTGGGCGCCTTATTATTTATACCAGCAGCACAAACACAAGCCTATTGGTTATTTTTAGTCGCCTTGTTTACATTAGGGAGCGGTCTGACCTTACTACAAACAGCTGCTAACCCGTATATTGTGTTGCTGGGGTCAAAAGATACAGCGGCGGTGCGCATTAGTATCATGGGTATTTTGAACAAAAGTGCAGGTGTAGTTGCTCCATTACTTTTCTCTGCCATCGTGTTCAGTGATATTGCCAACTTTAGCCCTGAAGTCTTGGCACAACTCAGTGACCTTCAAAAACAACTTCAATTACAAGAATTAGCAAACCGCTTAATTAGCCCTTACATGGCTATGGCGATTTCACTGGCAATTTTAGCTGCGTTAATTATGTTTGCTCCATTACCTGATATTGAACAACCTCAAGCAATTAGTAGCAGCGAAGAGCAATCTATTTTGCAATTTCCAAACTTAATTTTAGGTGTGATTGCTTTATTCTTTTATATCGGTGCTGAAGTTATCGCCGGTGATACCATAGGTCTATATGGTAAGGAGCAAGGCATACTACAGTTTGCTGAACTCACCTCATACACCATGGGTTTTATGGTGCTAGGCTATGTATTAGGGATTGTGCTTATTCCGCGCTTTTTTACTCAGCAACAAGCCCTGCTATTCTCAGCATTGAGTGGCTGCGTATTTTCACTCGGTATTATTTTTGTAGACACGCAACAAACAGCACTCTCTAATATTTTACTATTTTGGCTCGCTGATAACAGTTTCCCTGATACGGTATTATTTGTAGCCCTGCTTGGCTTATCAAATGCGCTGGTTTGGCCCACTATTTGGCCTATGGCGCTGGCAAACTTGGGGAGTAAAACCCAAACGGGTGCCGCACTATTAATCATGGGGATTTCTGGTGGAGCATTACTGCCGCTTGTATATGGTGTGTTTGCAGAATTTACAGGGAATGCTCAGCAAGCATACTTATTATTATTACCTTGTTATGGATTTATTCTTTATTACGCATTGATTGGTCACAAGCTAACAAGTTGGCGTAAATAAATCGTTCGCAGGCGATGCCATTAAGCAGAGCCTGCTATTTTCTCTGATGTAAAATACCCTAATAATAAAAACTCGCGTACGGTGAAGATACACTTATACATTAAGTATTCTTCATGCTTAGCTGGAGTTACCTGTGAAATCGGTACCCCTTGCAGCTCAATTACTTGCTGATACTGCTGTTCACTGATAGTGAACAAGCGTTTTAATTTGTTAGCCAGCTGTGGTGCACAGGAATTACCCTGCGCAATTAATTCAGCGCCTTGTAAACACTGTATCCGTTCAGTAGCCGTGACAGTGTTAGCCAACATCAAATCTGTAAAAGCCACTAAATCAAAATATAGCTGTTCGGCGGGGTCTAACTCTAAAATAACCGCTTGCATCTGCGTGATGACATCCCGATGCGCCGCTTCTTTTAGCACCTCAAAATGGCTGTCATCCATTTTATCAAACAACTGAGTAGCGGCCACTGGCGTAATAGCAACACCTAATAAAGCCGATAAATATTTAATAGCCTGTCGCCTTTGTAGATCAGCCATTAAACACTCCATTGTGATAATGCTTAACGGCATGATCCGCCGCTCTAGCAGTAAATGCCATATAGGTTAGAGAAGGGTTTTGATAAGCTGATGAGCACATAAATGAGCCATCAGTAACATAGACATTACGCACACTATGAATTTGGTTATAGCGATTAAGAACAGAGGTTTTAGCATCTTGCCCCATACGGGCAGTGCCCATTTCATGGATCGCTTGTCCCGGTGCAGATCCCCTATCATAGGGTTGCACGTTCTGGTAACCGGCCTTTGTTAGCATCTCAACTGCCTGTGCTTTCATATCTTCTCGCATACGCAGCTCGTTTTCACCAAACTGACAATCAAAATTAACTAATGGCAGCCCCCACTCATCTTTTAATACAGGGTCTAAGCTCATTTTATTGTGATGATAAGGCAGACATTCCCCAAAACCTATCAAAGCAACTTGCCAAGGCCCTGGTTTGGCAAGCTCTTCACGAAAGGCCTTGCCAAAACTGAGCTCTTTAAAACCGCGTCGCCAGTCTTTACGTGTCGCGTACCCTTGATAACCATAGCCACGAATAAAGTTATGTTGCTCTTTATCATCAAGGTTTCGAAAACGTGGGATATGAAAGCCAACGGGTCTATCGCCATCATTATAATCATCAGCAAAGCCTTTCGGCTCACCCGTGGCGCCAACCCGAAAATGATGATCCATTAGGTTATGACCAAGCTCTCCACTGTCATTCCCTAAGCCATTAGGAAAACGTGCAGAAGTTGAATTTAATAACAAGGCTGTTGTTGCCACAGTTGATGCACAGCAAAAAATAATATTCGCCCGTTCGATACGCTCTTTTTTAGATTCAGCATCAATCACTTTCACACCTGTGGCTTGCCTAGTTTCTGGGTTGTAAATAATCTCTTTGGCAATGGAGTGAGTCTGAATGGTGAGTCGCCCAGTACGCATTGCAGCAGGCAAGGTCGAGGCTAAACTACTAAAGTAACTACCGGTTGGGCAACCTCGCATACAGCGGTTGCGCTTGGTGCATGGAGCACGACCTTGCTCAGGTTTTGCCTGTGTTAAATGGGCGACACGCCCTATCGTTACATGACGGTTTTTATAATGATTTAATAAACTGCGTTTTAGATGTTGCTCTACGGCATTGAGTTGGAAAGGCGGTAAAAAGGGGCCATCGGGTAATTGCGGTAAATTGAGTGCTTCACCAATAACCCCGATGTAAGCTTCGACTTTATCGTACCAAGGCGCAATATCTTGATAGCGAACAGGCCAATCAATGCCGTGGCCATCTTGTTTGTTAGCAGCAAAATCAAGATCGCTGAGGCGTAAACACTGACGTCCCCAAGTTAATGAACGCCCGCCTAAATGATAGCCTCTGATCCAATCAAAGCGTTGCGTTTCTCGGTAAGGATGCTGCAAATCATTCACAAACCAATGTTTTATTGATTGCTTAGTAGCATAGCCAGTGCGCGCTTGTTTAGCTTGATTCCGCTTTTCTAGCAGGCTGGGTCTGTCACGAAATGGCAGTTGCCAGTCTTCTTTAAAAGCCGTTATATAATCGCTTCCATGCACAACCTGCCTGCCGCGCTCAAGTAACAGCACGTTAAGGCCTTTTTCGGTCAGTTCTTTAGCAGCCCAGCCGCCAGTAATACCACTGCCAATAACAATGGCATCAAACACTTTTGCCTGCATTCGTGTATGTTAGTTCTCGTATATTTGCTTACCAGCACAGATGGTTGCACGAACAGTAAAGCTGTTGTCGAGCACAGCAAAATTTGCCACTTTCCCTACAGCAATACTTCCGATAGAGTCGGCTTTATTTAAAAATTCAGCCGGGACTAAACTGGCCATATTAGTCGCTTCAACTAAGCTTGCGTCGGTTAAGTTATAGAAACGTTCAACGCCCACTTCCATCGTTAATGTACTGCCTGCTAAAGAGCCACTTTCAGTTCGCGCAACACCTTGCTCAACCAAAATAGGAAGCTCACCTAATCGATAACGACCATCTTGTAAGCCACCCGCGCTGACACAGTCTGTAATAAGGGCTATTTTATCTGCCCCTTTTAAACGATAAACCATGTTCATTATGCTCGGATGCAAATGAATTCCATCCGGAATAAGCTCAACCATTGCATCGTTGTCCATCAACAGTGCACCGGTACAACCGGGATCACGATGATGAATACCGCGCATACCATTAAAAATATGTACCCCGCCACATGCACCATGCTCTAGTGCTTGTGTCGTTTGATCAAAACTGGCATCAGTATGGCCTAGCATTACCCGCACTCCCTTGTCGGTGATATAGCGGATCATGTCGGGCGATTCAAGTAACTCTGGCGCCAATGCAAAAGAGGTTAAACAGCCATCGCAAGCAGCATAAATCTCATCAAAACGCTGCTTTGTAAGCTCTAAAAAGAATGACTCATTGTGTGCTCCCTTATGCGCTTCAGCGAAGAATAATCCTTCGTTATAAGCACCAAGTAGCTGTGCACCAGTCAGGCCTTTTTGGTAGGCACTCGCCATATTTTTATAAGCTTGTATTGATACGTCCCAATCTGCGGTCACTGTTGTGCCGACAAAACCGGTAACACCGTGCTTAGCTAAAGAGCGAGAAATGGTCTCTAGAGATTCTGGGGTGCCGTCCATAATATCGCAGCCTTCCCGACCATGAATATGCAAATCGATAAAGCCCGGAAATAAACTCTGATCCCCTAAATCAATAACCTCAATACCTGGCTCGCAATCTTCAGTAATAGCCATAATTTTACCGTGTTTTACAAGCACGGCATGATGATTTAACACTGCCTCGGCTGTGATCACCTTAGCAGCTTTTAAGTAATAACAATCAAGATGTTGAGGAAATAGCATGAACACTTCCTATTATTGCAGCGCCTCTTACGCCGCTAGAATCACCAAATTTTGCCCGTTTTACCTCTGGAACTGTAAAACCAGAAAACAGGTGCGACTGAATCGCATCAGGGAGTTTTTCAACGATAGCATCAATTAAAGATAAGCCACCCCCTAATACTATAACTTCGGGATGAAGACTTTTACTGACGGCCGCAAAGGTCTCGCCAAGAATATCTAAATAACACCCGAGCACGGCCAGTGCTTGCTCATCGCCATGCTTAATATCGTTAGCCCACTCAATCGCTGACTTAGGAGATTGAGTAATATGCTTATAAAGCGTCTGCACACCCGGCCCTGCGATATAACTCTCAACACAGCCATTCAAACCACAGCCACATTTTAAAACCGGCAGTTGGTATTTTTGTTGTAGATAGGCAGAAAGTGGTAAATGACCATATTCACCCGACATACCTAACCCTTGATTGAACAGCTCGCCATTAATACACATGCCACCCGCAGCGCCAGTGCCAACAATAGCACCAAAAACACGGCTATACCCTTCGCCGGCTCCGCCATTGGCTTCAGATAAAGCAAAACAGCGAGTGTCATTCAGTATGGCGACAGGTCGTTGTAACAATGCTTGCAAGTCATTAGCAATAACTCGACCAGATGCACAAGGCACGTTTGCCGATAAAACTTTACCATCATCATTTACGATTCCTGGCATACCAATGCCAACTGCCCCTTTGCAACCACTGAGTTGATCAGCCTTTAACACTTGCTGATGAATTGCTTCTAAAAACTCCTGATAATTTTGAGTTGGCGTCGAAATTCGCCAACTCTGCTGTTGCTCTAAAATATCATTAAAAATAGCGGTTTCTATCTTCGTTCCGCCAATATCGAGTCCATAAACAGCCATATTCTACCCAACGTCGCTTAGCGAGAAGTTAATGGGTAAATAGTTACCCCTTTTACAACACGGTTAACTTCGCCCGTAGGACAAGGGTTGTCAGGTGTTAAACCGAGTGAAATTGATTTGAAAAATGCAAAAATCTGACAATAGACAATATAATACAAGCCTTGCCAAACATCATCTAGCTCGACCAGTTCACTATCGACTGTTAATTTTTTTACCGCTGAACATTGCTGGTCATTGACTAGCTCATTGTATAGGTCCGTATCATAAAGGCTGCTGTACTTATCACTTGATGACATTAACAACACGGCTGTTTTGTCATTAATAATTGTTTTAGGGCCATGACGAAAACCAAGTGGTGTTTCAAAATAGCTGATTAAGTCGCCATTAGTTAACTCTAAACATTTCAATGCAGCTTCTTTTGCATAACCTAATAACGAGCCAGCCCCTAAAATAACCAGTCGTTCCATATCTGAATCTGCAAATGCTTTAATACTCTGCAATTGCGTTTCAATAAGCTGCTCAGTTTGTGTTGCTAAATGCGCCAATTGATTCACATCGGGTGTAAAAATACACAAGGTAGAAATTAGCATTGAAGAGAAGCTGCTAGTCATTGCAAAACTTTCATCAAGCGTTTCTTTAGGCATTAATAGGCAAAAACTATTCTCTTGGTTATTAGCTCGTTTTGCCAGCTCCCCTTGTTCATTACAGGTAATCACTAAGTGATAACATTGATCAAGCACTTCATCGGCCAAATCAACCGCAGCGACACTTTCAGGGCTATTACCCGAGCGCGCATAAGATACCAACAAAGTAGGCGTGTTTTTTTGCAAATAACCCAAAGGATTAGAAACAATATCAGTGGTACTTATTGCACGTACATCAAGGTCTGTTTTTGCAGTTAAGTGAGGAGCAAGCGCTTCACCCACATACGCCGATGTTCCTGCACCTGTTAATACAATTTGTAGTTTCTTTAGTGCAAGGATTGGGGCTAAAAAGTTTTTAATTTCTGTACGGTGGTTTTCAACAATAGCAGCTGTATTACACCATGATTCTGGTTGCTGGCTTATTTCTTTTGCTGTCCAATAAGCATTTTGTTGCTTAAGATCGGCTACATCTAATGATAAAAATTGCGTCATCATTCATTCTCTCTCACATAACTTATTGATTACAAGCAAGCGAATAAGTATTCGTTACTTCCATTATTTTATTGATCACTAACTCTCGCGGTAACGAGGTAATTTCTCTTTTGATTAATGCTTTATATTGCATTGGCATAAATTGACTGAGTAACGTTTGTGGAATGATCTGCGCTTCTAGGTTCGCAAATAAAGTTTCTACAGCGTACTTAATTTCATCTTCAGGCCAGTAATAACGAATACGATCACTATAGCTATATGCACGATAAATTGCCGCTTCTGGCTCGTCAGTCGGATAAAACTTATTCCAATAACCTGGCTTTTCGAGCATAACTCGCTCGCAAACTGCGCGAATATTAGAACGGCGCGACGGTTCAATAAGTTGATCTTCAATGTACGATAATGCGAATAACCCTTCACGTAATGCGTAGGTTAGCTGTGGCCCTACTTTCAAAATAGCGAAATGATCTTGAACCAACTCGTGGTAACAATGATCTGGTTGATAATCCGTCGAGTGAGCTTCATAAACAAGATTATCAACACGGGTGATAAACTCTTTCAGTTGTTGTGCTTCACTTCGTTGGTAATCAAAAACCTGATGATTATCAAATTCAACACCCGGTTGAACAACAACCGCAATTACGCGAGACCAAACATCAGCGATATTTAATTCATTAAAAGCATCTTGATGTAACTTTATCGTTTGTTGTACACCCTCAACATGCGTTACTTCGATTACTTCAAGATCTTCTTTTGCACCACCGGGTGGAGGAACTTCAGTTCCCACCACATATAAAATATCTTGCTCTTGGCATACAGACTCAGCTGCTTGGCACATTAGTGCTGCACGCTTAGCGATTTCAGCATCGGCTAAACACACTTCATCATCGCTACATGGCATACTGGCATCAAGATGAATCTTCTTAAAACCCGCACTTGCGTAAGCTTTAACTAAATCAACGGCTTTTTGCATTGCTTGTTCTGCAGGCTCATTAACCCAGCAAACAGGCCCTAGATGGTCACCACCCAAAATAATACGGTGTTTATCAAGTCCTACTTTGTCTGCAATTTCATGAACAAATTCAACAAAGTCTTTTGGCTGCATGCCCGTGTAGCCACCAAATTGATTAACCTGATTCGCAGTTGCTTCAATCAATAACTCAGAATCATCTTTTATTGCTTGCAGCATCGCAGCTTCAATTACGAGCGGGTGCGCACAGCACACAGAATAAATCCCCTGCGCTTGACCTGCTCGGTTATTGTTAATAATTGTTTTCAATGCATTCATGGTGTTTTCTCCAAGCAGCTTGCACTAATGTTAAATACGTGATTTGAAATTACGGTATCACACAACGAAACACTTCGCAATAAAACGAAAGATAATGAAAGATGAAAAACAAACGTTATGGATGGGTAAAAATCAATAGAACCCTGATAAATTCGCTAAAAAGATTAAAATCGAAAGTTTGTGAAACCTAATTCATTGTAATTAGCTTTAAGTTGAGATATAACAGAAAGAACTGAAACCCATATTAAAAAATAATCTCAGTGAATTAGGTATCGTTATGACAATTGATAGACGTAGTTTCTTAAAATCTGCCGCAGCAATCACTGCTGCGACAGTCGTGACTGGCTGTGCGAAAAGCCAACAAGGTGACAATCAACAACCGACGCTGGCCGCACAAGGTAAAAGCGTAATGGGCTTAGCTGTGCCAGCGATGGATGTAGTGCGTGTTGGTTTTATTGGTGTTGGTCAACGTGGTAGCGGCCATGTTAAACACCTTTGCCATATAGACGGTGTTGAAATTAAAGCTATTTGTGACACCGATCAGGTTATGTTAGATAAGTCAGTTAACTATGTTGTTGAAAAAGGCTTGCCTAAACCAACGGCTTATACTGGTTCTGATAAAGCTTATTTAGACATGCTGGCTCGACAAGATATTGATATTGTGATCATTTCAACACCGTGGCAATGGCATACACCGATGAGTGTTGAAACCATGGAAAGCGGTAAACATGCCTTTGTAGAAGTACCTGCAGCAACCACCATGGAAGAGTGCTGGCAGTTAGTTAATACTGCAGAGCGCACTCAAAAGAACTGCATGATGATGGAAAACGTTAACTATGGTCGCGATGAGTTAATGGTTTTAAACATGGTTCGCAAAGGTATATTTGGTGAATTACTGCATGGTGAAGCGGCTTATATTCATGATCTACGCTGGCAAATGAAAGAGATTGACCGTAGCACCGGCTCATGGCGTACTTATTGGCATACCAAAGTAAACGGTAACTTATACCCAACCCATGGTTTAGGCCCGGTTGCCCAGTATATGAACATCAACCGTGGTGACCGTTTTGACTTTGTGACATCAGTGAGTTCACCAGCACTTGGCCGCGCAGCCTATGCTGAACGTGAATTTCCAGCAGGTCACGAACGCCGTTCGCTTAAGTTTGTTGCTGGCGATATGAACACCAGTATTATTAAAACAGTGAAAGGTCGTAGCATTATGGTACAGCACGATACCACTAGCCCTCGCCCTTACAGCCGCCATAATCTAATTCAAGGGACTAATGGTACTTTTGCTGGTTTCCCGAATCGTATTGCCCTTGAAGATGTACCACCAGCGATTGCAAAAGTGTATCAAAAACAATATGAAGCTGAGTTAGCTGCATGGGAAAAAGCGGGTTCGCAAGGCCGTAAGCCATATATGCAAAACTTCCATAGCTGGGATCAAGATATGGAAAAATGGCGTGCCGAATTTGATCACCCTCTGTGGAGACGCATGGGTGAAGAAGCGGTTAAGAACGGCGGCCACGGCGGTATGGACTTCATTATGCTGTGGCGCATGATCTACTGCTTACGCAATAATGAGCCACTCGATCAAGATGTATACGATGCCGCAGCATGGTCATCCATCTTCCCGCTAAGCATGGCATCGGTTGCTGATAGAAGTAACAGCAAAACGATTCCAGACTTTACCCGTGGCGCTTGGCAAACAGGTAAGCCATTAGGGATTGTGTCTTAACACTTTCTTTTTTGGATAACTCAAAAGCCCGCACTTTGCCCTGCGGGCTTTTTTATTAATAGACAACGTTATTCATCCATATGATGCTTTGATGTTCATTTATAGGGTTAATGAAAGACTCAGTACAAAGCGGCGACCAAATTGCTCGACTTTCATAAGTGATGAGGCGTCGTTTGTTTGCACCTCTCTAACTAGGCTCTTATCTGTGGCATTAAAAATATCAAACCGCAATGCAACTAAATCAGAGAAAAACCAACTGTAACTTAGGTCTACACTTGTAAAATCATCGACATAAACATCTGCATTATTCGATAAGTCTCGTTGCTCTAAAAAATCACTCCGGTAATTCAGGTTAACTGCGCTTTGCCATTTCTTTGCATTAAACAGTAAACGCAGATTTGCAGTTAATTCAGATACCCCTTCGATATCTGTGTTGTCGATTTGCTCCGCCGTTAATTTGGCGTCCAATAACTGACTAACGCTCGATATCATTCGACTTTGCAGTAGAGCATTTGATAACACGGGTAGTTTCAAGTCAGTACTAAATTGCAGCCCACTAATTGCTGCTTGCCCATCATTATTGGCCTGTAAAGCAGGGTATTGCTGCTGTTGATAGGTTACGTTTTTGATTTGTTCAACAATAAAGTTATCGAGCTGATGATTAAAGGCCATTAATTGCAAACTACTCTCTTCCCCTGACCAACTGAAAGATAGGCTTGTGGTGTTGGCTACTACAGGCTCTAAAGCTGGGTTTCCTAATTCGGCATAAGGTAAACCGCCAGAATTAACATGTAGTTTAGGGTTTAAATCAGAATAGTTAGGCCGATTCACTGCACGGCTATAACCTAAGCGAGCAAGCCATTGCTCAGACAACCGCCATTTGAAATTCAAAGAAGGTAACCAAGTAGAAATGTTAACCTGCTCAGAAAGCTTTTCTAATTGGCTATTCTCATTAAGCTGATGCCCTAATGTTTTACTTTTTACATGGCTGTGTCTGAGTCCAAAAGCCGTCGTTAAGCTTTTAAGTTCTGGTATTTGCCATACACTGTGAATATAGCTTTCATAGGCAGTAAATTCGGTTTCATAACTATTTAAGTAATCATTGGCTTGCCGATCGGCAAATGGTAAGTCAATATCATACAACTGTAAAAGGTCACGTTTTGGGATCAGCCAAGCTTGTGTAGGGTGTGACAGAAAATCGGCTTCAAATGCCGTATTTAATGGCTCTAACCAACGGCCATCAAGCGCTGGTAAATCAGTTAACTGTGTTTGCGATAAACTTACATCTTGACGAAGATACTGATGAGAGTGCGTAGACTTTACCGCGCCAAACTGTAAACTCGACAACCCCCAAATAGATGATATTTGCCAAGTGCCATCTATCCCCCATTCTGTTACTTCATCGTTTACTTCAATCTGGCGGCGGCTTAATTGTGATAACTGTGAGTAACTATCAACAAGCGCTAAATTACTGTCCAATTCGTAGTAGGCAAGCTGTTTTCCTGAAATAGAAATCTCTGCAGGTACAGCTTTTAATTCAACATGAGTTCGGGTGATTGGGGTTTGCGTTTCACTCAACGATTCACTGTGGCTGTAAAATGGACTTATTTGCCAGTGGCTGCCATCTTTTGCATACCATGTAGGTAATATTTGTAAGGTTTGCGTATGGTAGTAAAGGCCTGATTCTTCGCGTGAAGATTTACTTTTTGCCGCATTAAATTGCACCGTTTGAATACTGTTTTGATGCTCACCTAATATGGCTGTTGCATCATCACTTGATGGATTAATTGAGAGCCGGTGCTCATCGTAGGTAAAATCGGTGTCTGAACGAAGCCAAAGTGTATTTAATTCAAATCGCTGATTAGGCTGCCAAGCAATATTTGTGTAATAGCTTGCACGAGTTCTATCTTCATGTTCGATAGTAAGTGCTAACGTATCGGTGGGAACTAAGCTATTATTTTCAAGCCCTTGCCACTGATATGCTGCAGGTGCTCCACCATTATTTCCCCAATGCCACGTTTCAAATTGAAATTGCCTTTGTAAGCGGTTTTCGTAATTAAACTTAACGACAGCAGCTAACTTATTGTCAGCTGAAATAGTATTGGCAACTAAACCAAAGCTTGGTTGAAAGTTACGCTCACCTGCAAGGGCTGCACTGGTTAAGGTTACTTTTAGGTGATCATCATCAAATGAAAGCGGATCATCACTGATCAAGTTGACTGTCGCTCCAGCTGCTCCGCTAGGTAACCTTGCATCAGCGAGTTTATATACGGCAATATTGGAAAAAAGCTCGGCGCTGAATGTATCAAAACGATACTGCTGACCATATTGATTCGAGTTACGAACGTTTTCAGTATTTGCTAATCTGTGCCCATTTAACAAGGTTAATTGATACTCAGGGCCTAGTCCCATCGCATTAATATTAAGTGCTTCTCCGCGGTCTCTTGAAATACTTACCCCAGGAATTGCTTGTAGTGCTTCAGCCAAATTTTCAGCAGGTAGAAGAGAAAGCATTGTGCCGCTAGCAAAGTCAGCCTCGCCAATGTAGTTTTGTTTTTGCTGCTGCGCGTAATCGGCACTTTGTTGGTAATCGCGGGCATAAACCACAGAAGAAGCCTGATTGTTTTTATCACCTTTCACTGTCACCTCCTCTATATAGGGCTGTGACAGTGAGTGATGTTGTGTCTGGCTTGGTTTAGAAATAATAATGCCCGATGATGTTTGTTGCCAAATAAAGCCATGTTTTAGCAACAGGGCATCAAGGCTTGCCTCTAGACTAACTGTTCTAGGTAACGTAGCTGAGTTTAAGATAACTGAGCTTATTAGGTTGTCTGGATAAATAATTGCAACTTGGTACTGTTCAGCCAGATCATTAAGCGCTGTTTTTAGAGTGCTTTGTGCAGCAAACAGCTGCTTGGCATACAAACCAAACAGCATCAAAACACAGCAGAAAATACGCCACATTAACTTACATCCTCATTGCTAGAGGAAAATATTGTGCCTATTTTCAATGAAAGGTTTATGACAACATCATGTCAGTTTTCAGCCTTTTTACTTAGCTCAATGCTATCGGGGTATTGGTTTACATCAAGTGCATTTAGCTGGGCGATGAGCTTTGCAGCACCAAGAATGTCGTCAACAGCAAAGCGACCACTTACATGTATATCACTTGGTACATTACTTAATACCACAGGTTTTTCGCTATAACGATTTAACTGAAATAATGCATCATTGATAGACACGTTATCTAAGTCCAACCATCCTTGCTGCCAATCAGGTTGTGAGGCATTAAATTGCAAGACCTGTATTGTAGAATCACTTACTCGGGCACGCTGCCCTTTCACTAATTCAACGTGCTGCGTTCCATCTAAACTGGTTACTGAAACTTTACCATGAAAAACATCAACTAATGTTTCTCGCAATGTTTTGTCCACATTAAAAGCCGTACCAAGAACTTCGATCGTGGCATTGCCCGTATCAATTGTGAAAGGGCGCGATTCATCACGATGTACAGAAAAATATGCTTCGCCATTTGCTAAGGTTGCTTTTCGAGCATGACTATTCTCACTGAACTCAAGTTGCGTATTCACGTTCATTGCGACCTGTGTACCATCAGACAAATTCACTTGTTGTGCTTTACCACTAGTAAATTGTTGAACAGCTACAAGATCAGAGGACGAAATGGACGGCTGTTCATTCACTGGCATTAAAGTCCACATGAAAATAGCAAAGCATGCTGCTACAGCACCGCCTCCCCAAGAATACTGCGTTAAACGACGGCGTTTTTTAGCCTGTTCGAGTTGTTCATTCTGTTGTGCATCCACCAGCTCAAGCGCGGCTAATAATGCAGGGTCGTCCCAAATAGCCTTTTCTAGCGCATTATCAGATTCATAATCATGTTGGTGTGAAGAATTCATCGTTGTCTCAATTGCTGGTAATACTAATATGACGGATTAACTGTCATGACGGGGACATTCATGTACTAAAAAATACTCAGCCATGGCATTTTTCAGCATATCCATTGCCCGTGAAATATGTTTTTTAACTGCTTCTTCTGAGATCCCCAAACTACTTGCAATCTCAGCTCGTGTTTGGCCTTTAATACGGCGGCGAATAAACACATCTCTGCGCAATGCCGGCATTTGCGACAAAACGCGCTGATAAAGTTCAATACGTTGCTCATATTCAAGTGCGGACTCAAGCGATAACGCCTCACAATGAGGCTCATGCTCTAAACTTTCTGGTGTTTTTTTCTGCTCACGGTGGTGATCTATTATCAAGTGCTGAGCCATCCGATAACCATATGCGAGTGGATTATCTATCACATCTAGGTGTTCTGATCTAAGTGCCTTGAGAAGTAGCTTCTGAAATAAATCATCCGCATCAGCACGCTCTGCCACTGCTTTGCAAAAAAAGCCTTTTAAAGCGTCTTGATTTGCTATGAAGCATTGTAAAAGTGTTCTGCTTTGCTCTGTGATCTTATTATCAAAGCCGTTAGTCATTGAAGGTAAAGACATATTTAAGTTAAAGGCTAGCTTATTTATCTGAGTATGACGTAAATGCTAGCCTAAAGAGGACAGCAGTTTGATGATCATTTGGTGACAGTTTTAAGTAACTATCGACTTAAAAGTGTCATGAAAGCTTCATTAAAAAATAGGTCCCCTTCTTTGTTAATGCAGCGTCTTTAGAGGCGAATTTAAACCAAATATTGCATTTAACAGGAATTAACCCTCATGACTTACCGTGCATTTTCATTATCACCTTTAGCGCTTGCTGTTGGCTCATTATTAATTGCTCCCACCTACGCAGAAGAAAACCCAGAGCCAATGGAAGAAATTGTTGTCACTGGCAGCTACATAAAAAGCTTAGAAAAAGCGATTGATTTAAAACGCACTAATATTGGCTTCTCAGATTCAATTGTCGCGTCTGATATCGCAGATTTCCCAGAACAAAACTTAGCAGAAGCTTTACAGCGTATGCCGGGTGTTACGATTGAGCGTAATAAAGGCCTAGGTCAAAAAGTAAATGTACGTAGCTTACCGTCTGAATTTACCTTTGTTTCTATTAACAACCTTGCGACAGCCTCAGGCAGTGGTGGCCGTGATGTTGAATTTGATATGTTTGCGTCAGAAATTATTCAAAGTGTCACCGTTAAAAAATCGCCAACAGCCGCAGATGAAGAAGGCGGCATTGCAGGCTCTGTTGCAATTACGACTGCTCGCCCATTTGACTATGATGGTCGTCAAATAGTGGCATCGGTTGAAGGCGCATATAACGATATCTCTGAGCAAAGCGATCCTAAGTTTGCGTTTTTAGCGAGTAATACCTTTGGTGATTGGGGCGCGCTTGCTTCATTCGCTTATTCAGAGCGTACAAATAGAACAGATAGTAACTCTGGTATTGATTTTCGTCCTCTGTCACGTTGGACAGAAAAATCAGGTTCATCACAATGGCAATCAGACCAAACTGTTGACGTTTTAGAGCGCGATACGGGGATCACTATCAATGATCGCTTCGACAAAGATGAAACCAGCCGCGTTGTATTTATAAATAAAGTCGGCGACAGAGCTTACTTAACTGAACAAGAAAAATGGGGCGCAACTTTATCACTACAATACAAACCGAGCAGTGAATTTAGCCTCACTTTTGATGCGCTACTGGGTAACTTTGATAATCATGAAGACCAGTATGATGCCGCAGCCTATTCAGCTTCAAGTATCAGTGCATTAGAAAAAATAAACAGTTACGATAACACCACCCTTGCAGATTATGGTATTACCGTTTTAACTGATGTTAACTATGCCGCAACGCAGCATGAGTTTTTAAGCAAAGAAAATAGTAGCGATACAGACTACCAGCAATTTAGCTTAACCCTTGATTGGATGATAGGTGACTGGGAAGTTTACGGTGTCGTTGGCTACAGTGGTGCAGATAAATTAGCTGAGACAACTAATTTAAAGCACACTGCTTATGGCCCAACTCGCACTCGTTACACATCAACAGGCGGTGAAACCATTGCCAGCGATAACCCCGACACATTCGATATGTATAATTCTCCTGAAGCTTATACATTTGATTACTATGAAGTAAATCTTGAAGATATCTCTGATGACAAATATGCAGCTCAACTCGATTTTAGCCGCCATTTTCAACTAGATTTCTTCCCTGCATTATCAAAAGTTCAGTTTGGTGCGCGTTATACTGATAAATCAAAACAACGTAATTATGGTAGCAACCGAATCACAGGCCCTAGCGCAGGTGATTCATCGTGGGTAGGCACACGTACCTTAGCTGATAGCGAAATACATACTATTTCAGATTTAGTGTCAGGTGGTGAGTATTTATCTGACGTATCGTCTAAACAAGACTGGAGTCAAATTTCAAATAGCTATGCGCGTAATGAATTACGTTACGATGGTTTCGGCGTTGACTACGCACCGGATCAATTCTACGAAGTGTCAGAAAAAACCACCGCCATTTATGCGATGGCTGATTTTGCATTTGAAATTGGCACCTTACCTGCCACTTTAAATACCGGTGTTCGTTACATTGATACCAATGTAGATTCTTCAGGATATCACCAAGTGCAAGCTAATGATGGCAGCACAAATTATACGCCAGCACCTATCTCAAAAGAAGGTAACTATAAAGAAACTCTACCTAGCATTAACTTTAGCTTAGAGCTTACTGACAACTTACTATTCCGCGCGGCAGCATCAGAAACCTTTATCCGCCCTGCATTAACGGATATTGCTTATAAACGTACTGTGAGTTTAAGTGAATTTAAATACCGCGATGGTAACCCTGATTTAAAACCAACTTATGCAGATCAATGGGAAACAGGCCTAGAGTGGTATTTAGAAGAAGGTGGTTTACTTGCTGTTTCATACTTCGAAAAAGAAATTGAAGGCGTAGTGCGTGAATCTCTAACAGGTGTTGTTACTGATGTAACTAAATATAATGACAATGGTACTGTGGATGGCGTTTACGACTTTGATGTTTATCAAAAAGTAAATGCAGATGGTTCGTACGATGTAAGTGGTATCGAGTTCATTGCACAAATTCCATTTGCACGTTTTCACCCAATGTTACAGGGGTTCGGTATTAACGCTAACTATACGACGCTTGATAACTCACTTACAGGTGCCTCTGATTTAGCGATTCCAACACCACCAGAAGGCTTAGCTGACGAAACCTACAATATTACTTTCTACTACGAAAATGACAGCTTTGATGCGCGTATCTCATACAACTATAAAGACAAGTATGTAGAGTATATTGAACGCGATATGTACCCTGTTTACCGCGATGCCTACGGTCAAACAGATATCTCGTTAGGCTATCAAATAAACGACATGTTTAAAGTCACTCTTGAGGGGATCAATATCACAGATGAAGAAACAACGGGCTACACTATTGCTCCGGCTTTCCCAACTATGTATGAGTTCTCAGGTCGTCGCTTCTCATTAGGCTTACGCGGCAATTTCTAAATACATTATTGGGGCCTTTGCGCCCCAATTTTTTTTCAGCAAGGCAACTTAAATGCGATTATTAACGCTATTTTCACTGCTTTTTGTGGCGCTTCAAACCTATGGCAAAGAGCTAAACACACAAATTGCATTTATTCCCGATGTTCATTTTCACGATATCTATGCTGACTTTAGCCAAAGCGGCTTTAAAGGGGTAAAACTAGATAGCCAAACCAAACCCGTTGCAATTCGTAGTATGAAAGCACAGCTTCACTCAACGCGACTTTTTAATGAAAACTACTTTGCTCTGATAGCGGCTTTAAATGATATTGCCGAACGCGGTGTGAAATTAGTCGCTTTGCCCGGAGATTTTACTGACGATGGACAGCCCGCTCACCTAAAGGGGCTAAAAGCATTATTAAATGATTACACAAAACGCTACGACATGCGTTTTTTTGCTATTCCAGGAAACCATGATCCTGTTAAACCTATAAAAACCGCGGCAGGTAAGTCTGACTTTTTGAACGATGAAGGACGCGAAGTTGCTATTTTTAGCCCAGATCATAAAAACTGTAAAGCGTCACAGACCGACGCTTTGTTTTGCGATGATGGCATTGCTCATGGAGGCTATCAAGAGATAGTCTCTGCTATGGCTGATTTTGGTTTAATGCCTAGTAGCCAAGATTTGCTTTGGCAAACACCTTTTACCAGTGATCATGCAGCCTTGTCAGAACGCCAATATCAACAGTGTAGTGAGGATAAACAACACTGCGTAATGCTCCCCGACACCAGTTATCTAGTGGAACCCGTTGCTGGATTGTGGCTTTTAGCCATAGATGCCAATGTGTATTTACCTGAGTTTAAAAACAACCAACTAACATTCAAAGGCTCTGGAAATGCTGGATACAATAAAGTACTTACTGAAAAACCATATTTAATAACTTGGATAAAGCAAATTGTGAGTGCAGCAAAAAAGCAAAATAAAACGCTTATTGCATTTAGCCATTTTCCGATGGGTGAGTTTTACGATCAACAAAGTGCATCGATTAAAGAGCTGTATGGCAGCGATGCTTTTCAGCTCACTAGAGAGCCAACTAACAATACACAAGAGACCTTAGCGGAAACTGGACTACGTTTGCATATAGGCGGCCATATGCATATGAATGACACCAGCTTGATTAAAACTGCAAAAAATACCCTTTATAACATTCAAGCTCCTTCAATAAGTGCATACCGTCCGGCGTACAAATTGGTCAGCATCATAGGCAGTAAAGCCAAAGTTGATACCGTACTTCTTGATTCTATTGCTGGCTTTGACACGCTATTTCCTGCCTATGAAAAAGAATACAGTTACTTAGCAGAGCATAATCCAGATGAGAAATGGCTTGCGGATATCCTAGATAGTGAAGACTATCACCAGTTTACTTTGCGGCATCTCGCTGGCCTTACGCGTTGGCGTTTTATACCAAGGGAATGGCCGGAAAGTTTTAGAAGCGTGTTACTCTCATTCAGTTTCCACGAGCTATTAGGATTATACGAAAGTCCAATAAATAAGCCTTTAACACAACACTCTGAGCGCGTGCTGAAAGGAGTCACTCTATTTGATTTTATACGCGATTTTTATTTACTCAGAAATGCAGGGACTTTGGCATTTGAAGACATTCCTACAACACACCTAAAAGCATACAAAGTCATGGCCCAGCAATTAAATACAATGGGGCAATGTATACCCAAAGATGTGGGGAAAATAGCACAAACCGTTGATGTTTGTACGCTACAGGTAGGTCTTAGCAAAGCGCTTATGATTTTTGAAAAGCTAGCAGATGGTGAAAACGATCGCTGCTTGATGATTGATCTAAACTTAAATGCAAACAAACCAGCAAAAGCATGTCGCCCTTAATAAAGACGGCACCTAAGTAGGTGCCATTTTTATTGTGCTTAGTAATTACTGAGCATGTGCTGCAGCACGGAAAATCGTGTTAGCTAACATTACATTCATACCTTCAAGGTAAGCACGATAAGTTGGTGATTGTGTAAAACCAATCACCATGCCTTTGCCTTGCGGTTGGTGAACAAGCAATGGCTTATACGCAAGCTGTGCTTTATTTTGCTGCCACAGATAACCACTTGCCAGCACATCGTCTTTAGCTGTGAACCATGCTAAGTTTTTACCTGAGTTAAGTTTTATTGGCGTGTAAATATCATTACCGTAAGCCACTGCAACTAAGCTTTTATCAACTCCAGCGGTTAACCAATGCTCTTGGTCTACTTCAACATTCGCAAGTACACCGGCTACATAGTCTGGCGATGTATGTGGCTCAATGCTCGCTGCTTTTAAATCATCGCGAGAAGTGAATAACTGCCCTGCCACTTTGCTGCTTTTATCATCGCTGCTGTCGGGTTTATCTTCTCGGTAAGCTTGCTCGCGCTTAACATCCAATAAACCGTAATCAGCGTTGGTGGTAAAACGGTTAGCATTACCGAGGGCAATCAACACGCCGCCGGCATCAACCCAGCTTTTTAAATTAGCCGCGCCCGATTTACCGAGTGCTTGCTCGTAATTACCTTCTGGTAAAATAAGCACTTGGTAATCACTTAAATCAGCCCATGCAAGCATTGGCGTACGAATCGCTGTGACGGGATAACCAAGCTGTCTTTCAATAACAAAACGGGTGTTACCGGCACTTAGCTCACTGGTCGGTGCATCCCATGCAATCGCCACTTTTGGTGCGACCATTGGCACTGTTTTGTTACTACCAAAGCTTGGGCCTTCAATCACCCAGCTTGAGTCAACACCATTTACTATTGCACCTGTTTGCTCAGCAATTTGGCTAATTTTGCTGAGTAGGTCTTTATCGTTTAGGCGCTTTTCGATTACTAAGCTACCCGCTGGGTAGTTAGTTTTATCACCTAATACAAATGCTTGGTCAGCAGTTTTCAGTTTAATGCCAGCTTGCAGTGCTGAGGTTAAAAAGCGTGCTGCAGCCGTATCACCCCAAGCAACAATATAAGCCACTGAGGCTTCTGGGTTATTCACTTTGCCAAGCAATGTGTCGTAGGCCTTAACTGCTTTACTGTCTGCGCTTACAGCACGACCACAGCTATCGCTATCAACATTAAACATCATTGGCAGTGACCAACCTGTTACATCGTAAATTTCATCATCCAGATTACGAGCTCGGCGTCTTTCTTGCTCTTTTACAAATGCCTCTGCCATATCTACTTGGTCGGTAAAGGTGGTACGCACAAATACCCCACGCGGCTGCGCGGTATCAATAAAATAGCTACCCGCTTTATACTTAACGCCACAGGCTTTGAAGTCTTCGGTTGCTTGCTTAACTTCAACACCATGCTCAGCCATTAAGGTTGCGAGTCTATGAGCGCCTTCACGGTTACTTTGCTTAGGTAAGATATAAACACGCTCTTTGCTATCTTTACCCGCATCAATCGCATCGACTTGATATTGGTAAAAATCACCCAGTAATTTTTCACGCTGATTGGCAGCCCCTTCGGCAGTCGAAATTGAGGCCACAAACTGACGTTTAACAGTATTAAAATAAGTGAGTAGCTCGCCGGTATTTTTCTCAAATACATGACCACGAGCTGAGCCTACTTCGTAAGTTGATGCTGATGCACCATAAAATACTGGCCAGCTATCACCGTAACCTGGATAAAAGGCATCAAAGATTTCACGGGTAAAATAATCAAAGCCAAATTCATCAAAATACTTCGCATGATTTTGACCAATTGCATCCATGTTGGCGATTTGGGTTTTCGTCATATGCGGATTAAATGGCTGAGCAGCCGGTGCAAAGTAGTAAGATTGGTCGCCGCCCATTTCATGAATATCAACCACCACTTGCGGTTTATACTTATTGATTGCAGCCACCCTACCTTTACTTTCAGGCTGAGTAAGCGCTAACCAATCACGGTTCATATCAAACAAATAATGATTTGTTCGGCCTCTTGGCCATGGCTCATTATGCTCTGCACTTAACCTGTCTGCGCTGTGCTCAAGACCCACAGTTGCATAATAACGAGTAACAAAGCGCTCACGGCCATCAGGGTTTTGTAATGGGTCGATAAACACCACTGTGTTATCTAAAATTTTGCTGTTAACAGCATCATTCGGGGCTGCGAGTAAGTGATATGCAGTAAATAATGCAGCATCGGTTGAGCTAATTTCATTACCGTGCACGGCATACTGAAGCCACACAGACGTCGGTAAATTTTTAATTAGCGACTTAGCTTCTTTTTCAGAGGTAATACGCGGATCAGCCAAGGCTTGGGTGTTATTGGCGAGGGTTTCTAATGAGCGAATATGATCCGCAGTGCCAACCACTGCATAAACCAGTTCACGACCTTCCCAGCTGTTTGCGTACTTAAACACTTTAATACGATCAGGCGCCGCTTGTTCTAGGGCGCTAAGATAACGACGCATATCGCTGTAATTTGTAATGCGCTCACCTACATCGTACCCAAGCACTTGTTTAAATGTTGGAATTTTCTGATTGTAAGCGGTGCCCGGCCACATTGCTTCGGTATTCGTTGCACTGGCATTAAAGCTTGCCGTTATTGCCACAACACTGACTGAAATGGCGTTTATTATTTGTTTGGCGCTCATTATTTTTCCCAAGTAAAAGTATCTGCTTTGTACATTACAAAAGTATTGAAAATAAACAAATTAAAAACGTTAGACTGGCATAAAATAGAGACATAAAAAAACCGCAGCGATTGCTGCGGTTATTATTCACATAGCTTAGTTATTTAACTAAGGTCATTTCATCTAGTAGGTAACCTGCGTTATCAACTTCTTCCATTAACCAAAGCATGTATCGAATATCAACGTGAATTGCACGGGTGATCTTGGCGTTAAAGTACCAATCTTTGGTGATTGATTCATAAGTCGAGTCAAAATTAAGGCCTACTAATTCACCTTTACCATTCATTACTGGCGAACCTGAGTTACCCCCAGTGGTATCAGCGCTACTTAAAAAGTTTACAGGTACTGAGTTTACTTCAAGTGGTTTCGCCGCTTGTGGCTCACAACCAAAGCTGAATAAACTACAGCTGACACCTGGTAAACCTAAGTCACCGCGGTAGTACGCACCAAACGCTTGCTTTTTATATGCTTTAAGTACTTTATCTGTAACAACAAATGGTTTTTCACCTGTGTGTTTAGCTACTAAACCACGTAGTGATGTAAAAGGTGTTTTATACACAGCATCTGCTGCTGGGTAACCATCAACTTGTGCATAGCTTACGCGTAAAGTGCCATTTGCATCTGGGTAAACTGGCTTACCTTTAGCGTTGTTGAAAGCGATCACTGCTTGCATATATTGCGGACGAATTTCAGCTAAACGACCGGCCATTTCTTTTTCATCAGCTTCTTGTGCCATGTTGGTATCGTATAGGGCAACAGCAAGCTTTATGAATGGGTCGTTTGATGCTTCAAACTCTGCGACAGATTTACCAATCCAGTTAACGCGTGCTGCTACATCTGTAAGCTCAGTTTTAGCATAGAAAGACGCAATAATCGCTTCAAGCTCGGCTTGGGTAGTGGTATCTGTGATGCCTAAGCCGTCGTTTAATGCCGCAACTTGGGCTGCTTTATCTTGCGCTAAATAGTTACCTAAGTAGCTTAACCATAAGGCTTTATCGACCTCAGGCGTAAATTGCTTTTGCAAGCGCTCTAAACGGGCTTTAAGCATAGGAAGGTCGCGCTCTTGGTAACCCATTTCGCGCTCTGCATTAGGCTTTTCGCTCTCTTTTGCTAAGCGGTATAAACGAATCGCCGTGCTTAGTAAGTCTGCGCGTTTTGCATAATCAAAGTAAAAGTGACTTTGTTGCTGAGCATGTGCTTCAACTAACAATGCTTTCAATGCATGATATGAATCTGCGTAAGCTTTACGTTCATCACTTTGTGCAAACCAAGCTAGGTACTCTTGCTCTTGTGCGGCTTTAATACCCGGAATATCCGTTACTTTAAAGCCATCTTGTAAGCCTTCCAGTTTCTTTAAACGGTTGTTAGTGCTTTTTACACGAGAGGCGTATTTTACTTGTGCTTGCTCATCGCCTTTGCTTTGCTTGGCAATCACATCAAGGGTCATGTTGTAAGTATTAAGCAATGTTGGGTAATACCAACTCGCTGAATAGTTTACTTCGTCTGCAAGCTTATAGCGGCTAGTACGCCCCGGATAACCTGCCACCAGCACGCCATCACCTAAGCTTACGCCGCTGGTATTCACTTTTAAGAAAGATTTTGGCTCATAAGGTACGTTATCTTCGCTGTAATCAGCAGGTTTTCCATCTTTACCAACATAACCACGTACAAAGGTAAAATCGGCCGTATGACGTGGGTATTCAAAGTTATCGATGTCACCACCAAAGTTACCCAGCGCTTCTGCCGGGGCATACACTAAGCGCACATCTTTGATCATGAGTTGCTTGATCATGAAGTACTCTAAGCCATGGTGGAAATCACGTACCGTACAACGATAGTTAGGATCTGACTCACACTCACTGATCAAGGCTTTGCGGTTTGCTTGAATCGCTTCATAACGGTCTTTGCCGTGTAGATCTGCGGGTAAGTTACCCAGTACGCGATCTGTTACATCATCCACTTGTTCTGTTACATACAAACGCTCTTGCGGGCCTGCTGGTAGCTCTTTTGATAAGTCAGCTGCTAAAAAGCCTTTTTCAATTAAGTTATTTTCTGGTGTGCTGTTATTTTGAATCGCGCCATAAGCACAGTGATGATTAGTTACCGCTAAGCCTTTTGGTGAAACAAATGATGCAGAGCAATAGCCTAAACCAACCACTGCATTGAGTGGGTATTGGTTGAGATCTGCCACTTGTGAAGCCGGTAATTCGATACCAACGCGGTCAAACTCGCTTTGTAATTGTTTTAATTGATGCGGTTGCCACTGCCCTTCATCAGCGTGCGCGCTACCTACAGCGACAACACCCATTAGTGCTAATGAAGTTGTAATCATATTTTTTTTAATCATGTTAATCCTAGTCAGTGCAAAGCACTATTCCATTGTTACCTGAAAAAATCGCGCTAAGACTACCATAACCTTGATTGAGTAAAGGGATATTGCGATTAACAACGATTAGGGAGTGAAAGTAAAAAAGAAATACCCCTTGCTGAGAGTCTGAGTGCAAGGGGTATCATTATTAATATGATTTATTAAGCATTTGCTTTTAAAAAGTCATAAAGCTCATCTTTTAGCACGGCACGTTGATGCTTCTTTTCATGCATGTCAGCATCTTCAATGGGTGAGTTTTGCAATTCAAGCTCACGGATTTCTTTATCCATATCATCGTAACGCTGCATCGTTTTTTTAAAATGAGCGTCAGTTTTCACAAGACTGTGGATTAATTCATTAAACTCTGGAAACTCATTTAACAACGAGTGTTTTTCACCTAGCATGGGCAACTCCTTTGACTAAAAATAAGGTTCAACTTCACTGTATCACTGCAACATACAGAGTCAACGCAGCAACCTTGTCCGAGATCAATAATTAACACGATTCAGAAAATATAGCATTCAAACTAGAAACGTTCCTAAAGCTTAGTGCTGTTAAAATCACGGCATATCAACGCGTATTTAATTTATATAAGAATAATTTATATAAGAATAATTCCTAGACATAACTCATTGAATTGAGGATATAATAAAAATCTATGGAGGGGTTATGCGAATTGGAATCATTGAAGATCATCAACTGGTTAGAGATAGCTTTAAAAAACTATTAGAGCTACAAAGCGGGTGGCAAGTTATCATAGAAGCCTGCTCAGTCACTGAGGCAAAACTTGCTGTTAACTTAGAGCAACCGAATGTATTTATTGTAGATATTTCAATGCATGACAGTGAAAACGGACTCGCATTTCTAGCTTATTTAAACACTCACTTTCCCGACATAAAAACCATTGTTGCTTCTATGTATGACTACGAGCCTTACGTTAGCAACGCCTTAAAGCTCGGCGCTCAAGGTTATGTTTCTAAACGCTCAGCATCTGAAGCTTTAATTGATGCGGTCAATTCAGTTATTAAAGGAGGGCGCTATATCAGTGAAGATGTGAAGTTTAATACCACTTCCCCTGCAAGCAAACTTTCTTTTTTAACGCCAAGAGAGAAAGAGGCACTTCCCTTATTTGCCAAAGGGCTAAATGCTAAACAAGTTGCGCAACAACTCGATATGATGCCCAAAACAGCCCACGTACATAAAACGAATATATACAACAAACTTGAAGTCACTAATTCATTTGAATTATTAAAAATTGCTATAGAGTCCGGGATGATCACACTTGATGAACTGGCATAAGCTCGTTTCAACAAAGTATTCTTCACATAGCTTTATAACTGAAGTATTTAACCAGTTATTGGTGTTTGCGCTTTACTTTTTAGCCTTATATTTATCCTCTTGGGTGAGCAATCATTTAGAAACCGTTGCCCAAAGTAGCGCCATTTACCTACCTGCAGGAGTGAAGCTTGCATTTTTTGTTATTTTGCCTGTGCGCTTTTGGCCAATGCTTTGGATTGCTTTTCGAGTTTATGCGTCGTATTTAAGTGTCTATTATAATGGCGAATGGAGCTTTGATTTATTTCACGGTTTCTTCCAAGAGTTAACTTATATGGCTATTGTCTACAGCTTTAAGAAAAGCCGCTGGCCGCCAAAAGTTACCTCTAATTCAGGTGCTTTGTCGCTAATTCTACTTGCTGTTATTTCAGCTTCTTTTAAATGGTTTTTATTTTCGAGCGCCTTTGAATTCACAACCTGGTTAGAAGGTAAGCAAGTATTACAATATCAACTTAATATGACATTAGGCGACTTGACGGGAACATTATTAGTGGCCCCAGCATTATTGTTACTTAGCCAAAGTTATAGCCGAATGCTTTCTCGTCATCATGCGGTTATTTTATTAAGCTTATTAGCACTAGCATTTCTTTATATAGTAAGTTACCTAAACCACTCAGATCTTTACCCCTTACTACGCCTTTGTTCACTTCTACCGGTAATCTGGTTCTCTTATAAATTTGGTATTAAAGGAGCGATAGCAAGTGCTGTGGTAAGTAATGCTCTGATCGCTGCACAAGCTGGCATCACCCAAGATGCGACCAATACTTACATTAGCCAATTATTTATCCTCGCTAATTCAGTAACTGGCTTACTAATAGGAACCGCCACTAACGAATTAAAGATCAAAAATAATCAGCTACAAGCCAGCAACGAAAAACTCACAGCGCTTCTTGAGAAAAATAAACAACTTGCTAAACGTATGGTGACTGTGCAAGAAAATGAGCGAAAGTACTTGTCTCAAGAACTTCATGACGAATTAGGCCAAAATCTAACAGCACTTAAAACTGACCTGACGGTACTTTCGATAGCGCAACAAAATAATGAAAATACCCTCGTAGAAGGCCTAAAAGAAAATGCAAAAGCGATGTATGACTCTGTCTATCAAATTATGCATCACTTAAGACCTAGAGAGCTTGATGAGCTTGGGCTAGAGCAAGCTCTTAAAGAAGGACGCTTTAACTCTCTGCTAAGTAAAGCATCGATCAAATACGTAGCTGAAATAAACTTAAGTTCAGCAATATCAGATGAACACCAAACAGCTATTTACAGAATTTGCCAAGAAGCGGTTACAAACTGCGTCAAACACAGCACAGCCACTGAACTAAGGCTTAGCTTAAACACTCATGAACAGTATATACGCCTTGCTATTATGGATAATGGAAAAACCAAGACCACACAGCAAGAGTCTGGTGGTTACGGGTTATCATTCATTGAAGAGCGAGTTATCGCTCTTGGCGGCACATATACTGTTACTGAAGTAGATGGATTTAAAATTGAAGTGTACTTTGATATTTGAATACTTACACTTACCTTAAATAAACCTGCTTGGTGAGATACTTTTTCTTATTATTCGCAAGCTGTATTTCAGCTTGATTACCAATAAGCTGTAACAACAAACCATGCGCTATTTCCTTTTCACCCAACTTCGATTTAACAACAACTTCTTTACCAATTGCACCTTGCAACCTCGGTTTAGGAAAGCTCGCTTTAGTTACAGGTTTAAGCCCCTCATTTTCAACAAACAAATTTAGACAATGCTGCTTAGCGGCACTGATCCAGTCATCATGGGATTTAACAATATCAACGTTATTTAGAAAGTGTATCAAAGCGCTATTTCGACTACTAAATTCGCTCGAAACATCAGACATATTTTTCACTTGTGCCCACTTACGAATAACAACGTACTTGCCTTGCTTGAGCCTAGCTAAACTCGTCGACGCCCCCGTCATCCGGCTATACCATTCAATTCTGTAACAAGAAGAGCCTAAGCTATGAAGAAGAATAGTCGTATTGCCAAACTCCTTAGTACTTCCCTCAATAACACTCATTTTCAATCCTTTAAGCATAAGTAAATTTTATACAAAGGATATAAAGAACAAGCCGTTATGGTAATGAGAGACTTTCTTAGTATGGCTAAGAAAAATTCCTAGTTTACTAAGAGTGAGAAACGACTTTAGAGCAGGTAATTATGATTCAGTTTTAATGTGAACACAGTGGATTTTATTTGAGAAAGTAAAAAGTCTTACCCTGCGCTCATATACAAAAGCCTATGGCACTTACCACAGGCTTGCAGAAGATTAATATTTAAATTGATTAACCAAGCTTCTTAATTGCTCTCCCAATCGAGCTAGACTTTGACTCACTTCCATACTTTCTTCAGATGCTTCCATTGTTTGCTGAGAAATTTGCACAATAGAATTGATGTTTCTATTGATATCTTCCATGGTTGTGGTTTGCTCTTCAGCAGCTGTCGCAATTTGCGTATTCATATCGTTAATCGTATCCATTGACGAAAAAACAACATCAAGCGACTGACCAGCTTCTTGTGAACTTGCTACTGAGGAGTTACCAAATTCTTTGCTTTGTTTCATTGCGTCTACTGCTCCTTGAGAGCCTTTTTGTAAACGCTCAATCATCGCGTTTATTTCTGCTGTGCTTTGCTGTGTTCGCGCTGCAAGCGAGCGAACCTCATCTGCTACAACGGCAAATCCCCGGCCTTGCTCTCCTGCTCGAGCAGCCTCAATTGCCGCATTTAGCGCAAGTAAATTTGTTTGCTCCGCAATGCCGCCTATTACATCGAGTACTTTACTAATTTCAACCACATCAGTGGCTAACGCCCCAATTACTTGAGAAGACTTCTCTACTTCACTGGCTAGCTGTTGAACAGAAGAAATAGATTGCTGTACCACACTTTTAGCCGCTTTCGTTTCATTACTTGCTTCATCGGTTGACTGCGCCGCATTTGCTGCACTACGCGCAACTTCTTGCGCAGTCACTGTAATTTCATTCATTGCCGTAGCAACTGAATCAGTCTCTGTACCTTGTTGTAATATCGCCTCTTTTGAACGGATACTTATATCTCTTTGCCTATCTGTTGAATCAACAATTTCGTTGGTAGCAGTCGAAATTTCTTGTACCAGAACTTGCACCTTATAAACAAACTGATTAAATGCTCTAGCTAACTGCCCGAGTTCATCTTGCGATGATGCGTCAACTCGCTGAGTTAAATCTCCTTCCCCTTCAGCGATACTCTCCATACTATTTAATAAAGTGTCTATTGGTGCTAATACCGTTTTATAAGAAACGATCAAGACAAGAGCACCGATGACAATAGCAATGGCTGTTAAAGACAGAATGCCAAAAAAAGCTTGATTAAGAACTTCTGCCGCTTTTTCATCTGCGTTGTCTGAAAAAGCATCAGCCTCTTCGGCTATTTCTTCAAAATAAGCATCAGCGTTATCAACATCAACCTCCAACTCCTCTGTTAATTGATCTGCAAGCGCTTCTGCTGATAACTGATCTCTATACGAGTCAAACAAAGCATCTTCATTATTTGCGCCAGTTACCCAATTATTAAATGAATCAATCAACACTTTTGCATCTTCTTTATCCTCTTCTGACTCGGCTAAATCTGTAAGCACAACAAAGTATTCATCAGCTTGTTTAGCAAGGGCTTCAAACTCTTTTTGAATATTAGGAAGGTTAGTTGGGTCTTCCTCAGCTAAATACTCGCCCGAGGTGTCCTGCATTTCAATAACCAAACGCTGCAACTTTAATGCAGCTTCAACAACGGGGTAGTCACTTTCAAATAAAGAACCAAGTACATCATTCACGGCACTTGCAGAGGCGCCTCTGGCGACAAGCGCATCACCTTCATCTTCGGCTTTTTGCATCTCTTCTTCGTTTTCAACTGCAAATTCATCGAGCATACTGATCAGCTTTGCACCTGAACTATCAAACTCATCGAGTAATTTCTCAGAGATGATTTCTTTTTCAAGTTCAATTAGCTTCTGTTCAGACATTTTTAGCGCATGAGATAAAAACTCATCTTGCTCGGTAGACGCTTTTTTTATTAACGCTACTTGCTCAGGTTTACTAATTAAAGTGAGTAGCTCTTGCTCTGTGTCATCAAATAGCTTTGCTAGCTCTTTAATTTCAGCGGTTCGGGCTTTTAATTCGGGGATTTCTTCACTTGCTAAGATCTCGTTAGCGACTTTTGCGGACTCCCACAAATTTGCAATCAAATCATCCGTAGTTTCCATCACTGGCACAACTTCATCACTGAGTTGATTAAGCTGATTTTCAAGCTGATTAACGTAATACAAAGAGAGTATTCCTGATAACACGATCAGCATACACATCAATGATAACCCTGCGCTTAGCCTACCTTTTATGGTTCCTAGCATGGACTGAATCATAATCTTAACCCCTATATTAAGACCTTACAGGTAAATACATATTTCTATCGTTCGCGCCGTAATAGCGACATATTACTCAGTCAATAATCTTCAGACAGAACCAACACTTCACAGGTGGGCATTAGGTAGTTTTTTACAGACTTAAACACTGTTGCAGCATGCACCTACAGTAATAAGAACTGTGCAGCCACTAATAAATTGCCATCATATTAAGAATAAAATACTAAATTAAGTTGTGAGATTAAGCTTAGTACAAAATCGAAAATATGTAACAAAGCATTAACTTAATTCAGTGGGTGATAGATTATGCTGTTTTTAAACGCAATAGTGGGATAGAAATCAGAGTTTGCTCTACTTAAATAGTCATATTTCTCATAAAGAATACTGAATACAAAAGGATTTTTGCCAGTATGTTTGTGTTTGCCAGCTCGACTATCGTAGCCGTATGTAAGGCAGAATAGGCCTTTAAGCCTATTCTTAACATTAATAACGCTCTTTTGAATACTCAAGCAGGTTTAAGAGAGCTCTACTCAACCTAGCCGTAGACTGATTTTGGCTTCGTTCATTCGAGAAGTTTTATATTATTTACTCGATTTTTATACTCATAACTTTGAGTCTTTGTGCTATCAGTCTAACTTATCGGCTAAACTTACAGGTAACTCAAAGTCAGTAAACTGTTGTTTAGCAATGTTAAAGTGTCGTTTTGCTTGCTGCTTATTCCCTATTTCTAGATAGGTACTGATCATGTGAGTTGCATACTGTGGATGTTTAAAATACTCGGCAATCTTTTCCATTAACTGTAGTTCAAGTGCTTTATCTTGAGCCGTTTGTGCCAACTTATATCCATATAATCCATACAGTGCTAAATACATGGTGTCGTAGCGAGCGGGGTTTTTACTCATCGCGATATCTAATTGCGACACCCCCATGCTACGCGCCATTGCGATTAACTCCATGGTCGCTTCATCTTTAAACGCTTCACGAGCAACGGGGGTGATACCGATGGTAATTAAAAGCGCTTCCGCCGCTTTCGCCACTGAGGTTGGGTTTTGCGCGGTGATCAAATTGCCGTCACGCGATACAAAAGGCAGCATAGGGCTATTTGCAATAAAGTGAGCACCACGTGCTTCAAGCTCGGTTTGAACGATCATTGGGTACTTATCTATGTTCTCTTTTTTAAAGGCGTGATCTTCTAAATATGTAAAGCTATTTACGTATTTATCAGCAACAAAATTTCTATTTAGGAGACTCTGGCAAGTGCAGCTCTATGCACTGATATGACAGTCCTTCGAGCTCAACTGTAAGGCTAATGTGTCATTGCTCCATCGCTTTGGAATGAGTTTAAGCCTGGTATATATGACTAACTAGTTAAAAACAGTATGGTTTTTGAGATTTAATAGCGTCTTAAAACTAGCCTATTTCATCAATAAGAATTACCCCTTTTTCAAGAGCTAGTTTAGTAATTTGAATTTGCGAAGTTAAGTTCAGTTTACTCATAATGCTTGCACGATGAACATGAGCCGTTTTAGGCATTATATCAATCAGTTGTGAAACTTGTTTCGCATTAAAACCCTGTGCAAGTAGCTTAAAAACTTCTAATTCTCTTGGCGTTAATTTGTTTAATACACTGTCAGTTTTTTGGGGTTTTAAGAAATGCGTGTTAATTGAAGGGCTTAAAAATAGTTGGTTTTTAAAGATAGAATGTATTGCTGTTATTAACTCTTCAGCTGCATCTCGTTTCGATAGATAAGCATCAACACCTATGTCTAACGCTCTTTGAATGTAAGATTTTTCCTCGTACATACTCAAAATTATACGCCTAGCACCTGGTAGCTTCTCGCCTATTAACTCAGCTACTTCTAACCCATTTCTATCTGGCAGCGAAATATCAATGACGCAGCAATCTATATCAATATCACCTAAGTTTTGTAGACACTCATTGTAGCTACTTGCTTCAAAGCTAACTTGCCAATCAGGATCTTCCTCTTCGATGAGAGCCCTAAAACCCTCTCTTACCATTTGATGATCGTCAATAAGTGCAAATTTCATAACAACTCCATGTATTGATTAATCCCCATTATAACGCGGTAAAAACGCACTCAGGTAAGAAAAATTCTTATAAGCCTAAGAAAAGTGGAAATAATTTTATTGTTTATCTCCTTGTAAGCTTACCCAAAATGACAAGGAAATAGCCATGAAAAAGATCGCAGGGGAAACAAGCCACTTTCACAACATCACCGTATTACTACATTACATTGGTGAGTCAAATTATCGTATTGAGTGGACAAGTAAAATGACAAAAGGGTCTACTAACCTAGTCAAAACAGGTAAAAATAAATATGTAGTCATGCGTAAATGGCCAGAATCAAAAGCCTTAGCTAATGTTACGGCTAACTTTACTTCACGAAATGCCGCGTTTGTTCATTTCATTAAAAATGTAGACATAATCAAAAGCAACGATGAGACCATCAATAAAGCAAAACAGCAATGTTTAGATTATTTTACTCAGTGCGAGCATATCAAGCCGGTAACCAAAACAGCTTTCCCGAAACCACGCTTGCAAGGAGCTTTAGGTCGTGAAGTAATTGTAAAGCATAAGCGTAATATGTCAGATATTGCAAAAGGGCATTTATTACAACTTATTGGAAATAAAGCTGAAATTCAAGTTACACAACGTTATACTTTGTGTAACCCTAGCGCCAAACAACAGTTTGATACGACGCAAGTTTACATATTATAAAAAGGTTATGCTTACTCATGGATAGAGTTTTCAACAAAAGTTACTTTGTTCCGCTAGCCCTCAAGTTGAAGAGCACACAGCGCAGTGACATAGTAAAGTTTGTACTGTTTTCGTGCTTAATAGTTTTAATAGCACCAGTTATCGAAAACAGCCTATATTTGCTTTCTTTTAACTATGTAGTGTACGAGGACTTTGTTAGTTGGTACTTTCCGGTTGGCTTCAGAGTAGTTTGTTATCTGTTTTTTCCTTTACGTTATTGGCCTGCATTAGCTGTAGGTTTTACATTAGGACAAATCAGTTATGTTTGGTATTTTTATGATGTTCCTCTTGATGATATCCCCTATAGACTTGTTAGCTCTGCATGCCGAGAGTTTTTGATTCTTACTCCTCTTCTGCTGGCAAAGCTTTTCAAAGTTCGATTAGATATTCAAACTGTTAAAAGTGCTGTTACAGTATTATTTATTGCAATTTCATATCGCTTTATACGATCAATGCTCATTATCTTACCGAGTGATAGCCAAAATAAGTACCGGCTTATTGCTGATGAAGATCGTTTTGAAATGATGTTAGCCCATCAACTTGGCGGTATCATAACGACACTTATCATGTTGCTTTTCGCGTTTCATGCTAAAACAATTTACCAGCAATTAAATAAACTCATAATTAAAGAGGTTAGTACGCTTTTAGTGCAGCTGTGTTTTTGCCTCACTGTTTTCATTGGGGTTTACCTGTTTGAACCTAAATCACTCTACCTCTTGCGAATGCTCGCTATATTTCCGTTGATATGGTTTAGCTATCGATACGGGGCCTTAGGGGCTCTGAGCTATGCAAGTGTAACTGTTATATCCTTACTCATTAACGTCTATGGTGTGAATGAAACCGAGTTACTCCTGACTACGCAACTTTACATAATAAGTTACAGCGTTCTGGCTCTTTTGCTCAGTGCATTTGTTACTGAATTAAATAAGTCTAAATCCGCATTATTAGAGCAAAATAAAGAATTAATTGAACTTAGTACGTTAACTCAAAACTTAGCAACTAAAGTTGTTAATGTTCAAGAATCTGAGCGAAGCCAGCTTTCACAAGAATTACATGATGATATAGGTCAAAACCTGACAGCTTTAAAAACAAATATTGCAATATTAGAAAAGAAAACAGCCAACCATAACGAGTTAGCATCGACAATTACAAGACTCCAAAACGTTTCAAGCCATATGTATGACTCGGTATACAGGTTAATGCACTGGCTGAGACCTCGTCTATTAGACGAATTAGGTTTAGAAGCAGCATTAAAAAGCGAGTTATTCTCTGAGCACCTAAATGAAGCTGGAATAGCTTATCAATGCAAAATAAGTGGACCGATAGATAGCTTAAATGATGATTTTAAAATCGCCATCTTTCGCATTTGCCAAGAGGCATCAACCAATGCTGTTAAACACTCTCTAGCCACTGAGTTTTCAATCGATATTACTTACCAAGAAAATGAACTTGAGATAATTATTTGTGATAACGGCATAGGCCTGCCTGAACATAAAAACTCAAATTCTAAAGGCGGGTTTGGTGTATTAGGGATCGTCGAGCGTGTCTCAGTACTCAAAGGTAAAACTCAGTTTAAAAATGGTGAATGTGGTGGTTTAACAATAATGATAAATTTCACTATTTAGCATAATGGTTAGGCCACAATAGCAATCAGCTAAAAACTCTGCTCTAAAAAGCAAAAAGCCCGTAGCATTCACTACGGGCTTTAATATGACTTGGTGAGTCAGCCAATAAGCCGCTGTTTTGTATGCGCGAAGTGGTTTTTCTTAATTACGTAAAGGTTTAGAAAGCAAAAAGCCTCGGTAAATACCGAGGCTCTTTTGTTATTTGATGAGTCAGCCAATAAGCCGCTGTTTTGTATGCGCGGAGTGGATTTTCTTTTAGAAAACAAAAAGCCCACAGTTTTCACTGTGGGCTTTCTTTAATTTGGTGAGTCAGCCAGTAAGCCGGGTTCTGTCGTGGATAATCATTCGTCTAGGCCATAAATCGCTCTATGGCTCAAGCAACCTACCCGGTTCCAACGTGGGCCACGCCATAAGGAACCCTATTTGGTCTTGCTCCGGGTGGAGTTTACCTTGCAACCAACTGTTACCAGTGGCCCGGTGCGCTCTTACCGCACCCTTTCACCCTTACCAACCGAAGTTGGCGGTCTCCTCTCTGCTGCACTTGTCGTAGGCTCGCGCCCCCCAGCCGTTAGCTGGCACCCTGCCCTGTGGAGCCCGGACTTTCCTCCCCCTGCGCATTTTCGTTGCAGGCAGCGATTATCTCGGCTGACTCGGCGGGCAGTATACCTGAGCGCGCACGTCTATGCAGTAAAGAATTAGTCTTTTTCGTCAATAATTGCTTTATAAAGTGCGTTTTTCTTCAAACCAAAATACTCAGCCACAACACCACAGGCTTTTTTCAGTGGCATTTCGGCTTCGAGTAAACCGAGCATGCGGCGCGCATCTTCTGGAATGTCGTCACTTTGCTTTGCTTTACCCGGTAACATCAATACGATTTCACCGCGTTGCTTAGTTGGATCATCCGTTAAAAACTGTTTTAACTCGGCAACCGTGCCATTGAAAAAGGTTTCGAAGGTTTTGGTCAGTTCTTTAGCAAACACTACTGGCTGCTCTGCACCGAGCGCTGCTTCTAAATCATCAAGGCTCGCCATAATACGGTGGGTACTTTCATACATGATGCTAGTAATACCTGAGTTTACCGCTTCGATAAAAAAGGTCTGCCTTGCTTTACTCTTTGCAGGTGTAAAACCAATAAACTGAAAACGATCTGTCGGTAAACCAGAACAACATACAGCGGTAATTGCAGCACACGCTCCCGGCACTGGCGTAACATGCGCGCCTTGTTCACGGCATAAATTGACCACCGCATAACCTGGATCGCTAATCAGTGGCGTGCCGGCATCAGATACCAGCGCAATGTTCATTCCTTGCTCTAGCCAGTCGACAATTTGTTGTGCTTTTTGTTTCTCGTTGTGGTCATGTAAAGCAAAGGTTTTTGCTTTGATATTAAAGTGGCTTAACAACTTTCCTGTGTGACGAGTATCTTCAGCGGCTATTAAGTCAACCTCAGATAGGGTTTGGATGGCACGCTGGCTGATGTCATCAAAGTTACCAATAGGCGTGGCAACAATGTAAAGAGTGCCGATTTTATCTGAATTGTCCTCATTTAACATTGAGGTCTCCTGCGTCAGTCAGTAATATAAGCAAATCGCGTTAACGTATTGGGAAATCATTGTGCGACTTAAACTTGTTAGTCTATTAATTGTATTGTCGGGGTTATCGGCTTGTAGCACAACCGAAAAACAACTAAATACTGCAGAAAATCAGTCAGGCCAAGCTGAGCTTGGACTATCACAACTAACCGACGCACAATCAATGTATCAAACGGCACTGCTCCGCCAAGGTGCCGATAAAATCCAACTTCTTTATACTGCTCGCGATGCTGCAATTAACGAAGAGCGCTGGGAACTGCTAGAAAAGATCTGCCTTGAACTTGAAAGCACGCCAAGTGTCGATCAAATTCAAAACAAACTTTATATCGCCCTTGCCCTAGAGCAACAAGGTAAGAGCGACTTAGCGCTAGCACAACTACAACAGCTTGAGCCTCAGTTAACGCAGCCTGAGCATCAAGCATGGCACAAATACTTAACAGCACGGGTATATGCTTCTCAAGGTATGCCTAAACTAGCTATGCCATTTTACTTTGCAGCATCAACATTAAGCAGTGAAAACAATTTTACTGTCGCTAATTTAAATAAAGATTTGTGGCAAAGCCTTACTCAGCTTTCATCCTATGCTCTTGAGCGCTTTAACCGAGGTTCTGTTGTACAACAAGGCTGGGTTAACTTAGCGCTTTATCATCAAGTTTATTTAGGTGCACCGGTAGAACTTCATCAAGCAATGAATAACTGGTTACGCCGTTACCCTGGCCACCCTGCGGCAGAAGTTTTGCCAAAAAAGGTCACTGAGCTTGTACAAATCGAACCATTAGAAGTAAATCGTTTAGTGGTACTTATTCCGCAATCGGGTGCCAATGAACGTTTGGGCGACGCCTTAAAAGCAGGCGTGCTTGCGGCACTTGATAACAGAGCAATAACAGAAACCCTATTTATTGATGAATCATTACCGGCAGAAGAGATAGCACTTAAGTTAAGCGAGTTTAAAGCTGACTTTGTTATTGGCCCATTGCTTAAAAGTAATATTGAAAAATTGAATACGGCACAAACGCTGGTTGATTACCCGGTGATGCACTTAAACAGCTTTGATGGCGAACGGATCTCACAGCAGCACTTTTTCTTTGCTCTTAACCCTGAACATGAAGTTCAACAAGCTTTAGAACGCTTTTTAACTGCGGGCTACCAAAAGCCCATGTTACTTGCACCTAATAATAATAATGGTCAGCGCTTGGTTGAATACTTTAACACTCAATGGCAGCGTTACAGCGAAGTAAAACCGCAAATTGGCTTTTACTCTGATAAATCAGATATGCCTAAAACAATTACCGGCTTGCTTGAGGTAGACCAAAGTAAAGAGCGTATTAATGTTGTTAAATCATTATTTAAGCAAGAAGTTGAAAGTGAAACCCGTTCTCGTAGCGATATAGATGTAATTTATATTTTAGGTGATGCCACCGAAACACGTTTAATTAAACCCTATTTAGACGTTAACGTAAGTACTTTTGCTGACCGCATTCCGCTTTACGCCAGCTCAAAAAGTCACAGTAAACAAATTGATAGAACCGATAAAGGCGATTTAGATGGCCTTTATTTTACTGAGCTTCCTTGGATGCTCGAAGGTCAAATTCAACAACATAACTTGCGTCAACAATATGATAGCTTGTGGCCTGAACATGCTGACATCAACCAACGCCTTTTTGCTATGGCGTTCGATGCAACCAGTATGCTGGGTGAAGTAAAACAACTTAGTATGGTGCAAGGCAAACGCTTTACAGGAATCAGCGGCGACCTTAGCATTGCCAGTAATGGCTATGTAACCCGCAGCCTAGACTGGGCTCAATACAAAAATAAGCAAATAATCGCTGTTGATTTACCAACAGAGCAACCTATTCCTTTATTTATGCAATCAGCATCGAGGTATAACTCAGCTGATTAAATTAACGCATGCTCAAGGATGAAGCTATGTCGTGGTTTAAGCAATTGTGGCAAAATAGCCGCGAAAAAGGCCTGTATTATGAAAAGCAGGCCGAACAGTATTTAATACAGCATGGATTAGTTGCTATTGAGCGTAACTATCTGTGTAAGTATGGTGAGCTTGATCTCATTATGCGTGATGGACAAACTTTAGTGTTTGTTGAAGTGAAATTTAGAAAAAACACCCTTCGAGGGGGTGCTAACGTTGCACTCAGCAAACAAAAGCAGCAACGATTAAGGCGAACAATTGCCCATTATCTTGCAGAGAAAAAAATATCAAACCAGGCTATGCGATTAGATTATCTAGCCATTACCGGCGAGACTAACAGTGCAATTAACTGGTTTAAAAATGTTTACTAACGCTTATGGCGTCAGCTTAATTGGTAGGTTATGCAAGAAACAATAAAAAAGATCTTTACCGAAAATATTCAAGTTCAAATTGCCGCAGGTGAAGTACTGCCAAGCGCCCTCGAATCAGCCGCATTTACCATTGCGCAAAGTCTAATTAATGGTAATAAATTGCTTTGTTGCGGCACGCCAAGCTGCCACATGCTGGCTCAACATATGGCTGGGCTATTAATTAACTTTTATGAAACTGAGCGTCCATGCCTACCAGCTGTTGCGCTCGCGCAAGAGCAGGTTAATTTAGGCTCGACAAACCAAACAGATGAGCACGAAACCTTTGCAAGGCAAATTCGTGCGTTTGCCCAGCAAGGTGACCTGCTTTTAGCTATCGCGATTAATGGCAATGAAAAACACATTATTTCTGCGGTTGAGGCGGCACTTACTCGCGATATGAAAGTCATAGTATTAGTCGGTGATGACGGCGGTGAATTAGTTGGATTATTGGGCCCCAATGATGTTGAAATTCGCGTGCCATCAAAGCGCCCTAGTCGTATTGTTGAATCACATTTAGTGAACTTACACTGTTTAAGTGAGCTTATTGATTTAACCTTATTCCCACAGGAAGAAAATTAATGTTAAAACAGTCTCTACTTGTAATTAGTACCGTATTATTACTACAAGGGTGTGCTGCAGCAGTTGTTGCAGGCACTGCAGGCGCAGTCACAGCAGCAAATGATCGTCGTACAATTGGCTCACAAATTGACGATAACAACATCGAAATTAAAAGTTCAATCGCTATCAGTGAAATTGAACGTTTACACAAATTTGCTAACGTGAACGTTATTAGCGTTAACGGTATTGTATTAATGATTGGTCAAGTGCCTAACCAAGAAATGAAAGAGCAAGCACAACGTGCAATTGAAGGCGTTGATGGTATTCGTAAAATTCATAACCAAATTCGCATCAGCTCTAATATTGGCATGAGCACACAAACACACGATTCATGGTTAACCTCAAAAGTGAAAACCCAATTACTCACCACTGAGAATATCAGCAGTAACAACATTAAAGTCATAACAGAGAATGGAGAGGTTTTCTTAATGGGCTTAGTGAGTGATACAGAAGCCAACTTGGCGGTTGATGTAGCACGAAACGTATCAGGTGTTGAGCGTGTAATTAAAGTGTTTGAATATCTATAATACGAACTGTAAGTTGATAATAAAAAACCCGCTTTATAAGCGGGTTTTTCGATTTTAATAAGGCTATTTGATCACTCGTAAGTGAGCACCTTTTTTCTTCTCTGGTTTAGTTGGTGGTTCATCATCTGGCGTTACATCGTCAGGCGTGTCTACACTTTCTAATACCGGAGCAAAATCGTCTTCGTCCTCGATGAATTCTTCTGCAGTAAATACAGTCCCTTCACCATTCTCACGTGCATAAATTGCGAGCACAGCACCCATAGGTACATACACTTGCATAGGTTGACCACCAAACCGAGCATTAAAGCTCAGTTGCTGGTTGTCCATAGCAAATTGCGTGACCGCTGATGGGCTGATGTTTAAAACGATCTGGCCGTCTTGAACAAACTGTGTTGGTACTTGTACAGCAGGAAAATCAGCATTCACCACTAAGTGTGGTGTACATTGATTATCAACAATCCAATCAAAGAAAGCGCGTAGTAAATAAGGACGATTAGGCGTCATTATAAACGGATCTCACGCTCTGCTTCAGTTAATGAAGCTTGGAATGATTCACGCTCAAATAAACGCAACATGTATTCTTTAAGCTCTTTAGCACCAGCACCATTAAGTTCAATGCCAAGCTCAGGTAAACGCCATAATAACGGCGCTAAGTAACAATCAACTAAGCTGAACTCTTCGCTCATAAAGTAAGGAGCTTCAGAGAAGATAGGTGCGATTGCAAGTAACGCTTCAGTAAGCTCTTTGCGTGCTTGTGCTGCTTCGCTGCTACCGCTAGTGATCTTATTCGCTAGACTATACCAATCCGTATCAATACGGTGCATCATCAGACGACTACGGCCACGCATAACCGGATATACTGGCATTAGTGGAGGATGAGGAAAACGTTCATCAAGGTATTCCATGATGATGTTTGCCTGATATAAACCAAGCTCACGATCGATCAGTGTTGGTACTGTACCGTAAGGGTTAATTTCATGAAGTGCCTCTGGCAGGTTATCCTTTTCAGCCAGGTGAATGTCAACACTTACACCTTTTTCAGCAAGTACAATACGTACTTGGTGGCTATACATACAGTTAGCACCAGAAAACAGGGTCATTACAGGGCGCTTATTGGCAGCTACGGCCATGCCTACCTCCATTATATTACAAAAACAGCAATAGGGGCTTAAGCCCCTATCACAAAATTACCTTTCAAAACGTCCAGAATTAGTGAACATCTCTCCAGTATTCTTTCTTCAGCATGAATGCCAAGATAAATAGAATCACTAAGAAACCAATTACCTTAAGACCTAACGCTTCTGACTCTAAACGTGACGGCTCGCCAACGTAAGCTAAGAAGTTAGTTAAATCACGAGCAGCTTGGTCATACTCGTCAACACTCATTTCACCTGAACCATCTGTTTCAGTGCCAACAACTTTAGTCACAGTGTGACCGTGTTCTTCCACTTCTTCAGTGATTGGTGTTGGTAAGCCTTGTAGTTCTTGAAGAACGTGCGGCATACCTACCGATGGGAAAACAACGTTGTTTACGCCAAACGGACGAGATTCATCTTTGTAGAATGACTTCAGGTAAGTGTAGATCCAGTCAGTACCACGAACTCGCGCTACAAGCGTAAGATCTGGTGGCGCTGCGCCAAACCATTTAGCTGCGTCATCTTTATCAATCGCGTTTTTGATGTGGCTACCTACTTTTGAGCCATCAAAAATCAGTTGCTCTTGACCAATCTCAGTAGGAATACCGATGTCGCGGAACGTACGCTCATAACGTTGATACTGCATTTGGTGACAACCAAGACAGTAGTTCATGAACAATTTAGCACCGCGCTGTAAAGACGCATTGTCTTTAAGGTCAATGTTGGCATCCATTAAAGGAACCGAAGGACCCGCTGCCATTGTCAACGATGGCAACAATGCGAATAAACCGATAATTAGCTTTTTCATCATTTCGTCAACCTCGTTGGTAATGGCTTAGTTTTCTCATTCTTACTGTAAACAAATAACAATACGAAGAACATGAAGTATGTCACAGTCGTGATTTGTGATAACAGCGTTTTGAAATCAGTTTGTGGAGTTGCACCAACCCAACCTAAGATAACGAACGTTACCACGAATTGAGCAATGTTTAACTTGTGTAAGCCACAACGATAACGAATAGAACGAACCGAACCACGGTCAATCCAAGGTAGTAACGCAAGCACTACGATAGATGCACCCATCGCGATAACACCGATTAGTTTATCTGGGATAGCGCGCAGAATCGCATAGAATGGCGTGAAGTACCAAACAGGGAAAATGTGCTCAGGTGTTTTCAGTGGGTTAGCTGCTTCGAAGTTTGGCGCTTCTAAGAAGAAACCATTCATCGCAGGCATAAAGAATACAACCCAACAGAATAATATTAAGAAACCAACCACACCCACAATATCTTTCACTGTGTAGTAAGGGTGGAACGGGATTGCATCAACAATGTCTTTCTTGTTGGTGTAATACTCGTGGAATTTAAATTTAGGCTTGTCTTCTTCAGCTACAGTGCCTTTCTTACGTTTGATTTCAACACCGTCTGGGTTGTTTGAACCCACTTCGTGTAGTGCAACAATGTGTAAGAATACTAAGATAACGATAACTAAAGGTAGTGCAATTACGTGTAGTGCAAAGAAGCGGTTAAGCGTTGCACCTGAAATTACGTAGTCACCACGGATCCAAAGCGTTAAGTCATCACCAATTACCGGAATCGCACCGAATAGTGAAATGATTACCTGTGCACCCCAGAAAGACATTTGTCCCCAAGGCAATAAGTAACCCATGAAAGCTTCAGCCATAAGCGCTAAGAAGATGAACATACCGAATAACCACAGTAGTTCACGTGGTTTTTGGTAAGAACCGTAGATCATGCCACGGAACATGTGCAGATATACAACGATAAAGAACGCTGATGCACCTGTTGAGTGAAGGTAACGTAGTAACCAACCGTATTCAACATCACGCATGATGTATTCTACCGATGCGAAAGCACCTTCAGCAGACGGTACGAAGTTCATTGTTAACCAGATACCAGTTACGATTTGGTTAACAAGTACTAACATGGCTAGAGAGCCAAAGAAGTACCAGAAGTTAAAGTTTTTTGGTGCTGGATACTGTGCAATGTGCATGTTCCAAACACGTGTCATTGGAATACGATCGTCGATCCAACCAATAATTTTACCAAACATTACGCCACTCCTTTTTCTTCACCGACTAAAATAGTCGTGTCATCAAGGAAGGTATACGGAGGGATTTCTAGATTTAATGGTGCAGGTACAGATTGGAATACACGACCCGCCATATCAAATTTAGAACCGTGACACGGACAGAAGAAACCGTCGTCTGTGCCCTCTACTTTTTCACCAAAGCCACCTTGTAGGAAGCTAGGAGAACAACCTAAGTGCGTACAAATACCAACAGCAACGAAGATCTCAGGACGTTGAGAACGGTATTCGTTTGTTGATGATTCAGGTTGTTGAGGCTCTTCAGATGCAGGATCACGAAGTTGACCTTCATGTTCTTTCATCTGTTCAAGCATTCTTGGTGTACGATTAATAACCCAAACAGGTTTTCCTCGCCACTCAACACGTATTAATTGTCCTGGCTCAAGCTTGCTGATATCTACTTCTACAGGCGCACCCGCAGATTTAGCTCGCTCACTTGGATTCCAAGACGCAATAAAAGGAACAGCAGCCCCAGCCGCACCAACACCACCAACAACAGAGGTAGCTATGGTTAAAAAGCGACGTCGGCCATTGTCTACAGGCGCATTGCTCATCCACTTATCTCCACTATGATTCCCAACACTTGCCATATTGAGAACATCAGTTACAGCAGGTTAATTTTTAGAAATTTTAAAATAGACGCGATCATAATTAAAAGCCTTGATTAAAACAAGGTTATTCACAGTCCCATGCTCGAATAAACCCATTTTAATAGTTGATTAATTAGGGCCAGCTCGAGCATGAAGCCGCTGGTTATGATAACGCATATAAAAAAACAATATACTGACCAAGATCAACCTCACTAAGAGGAAACAGAATTCTGTATTAGCTGTTGTTGAACTCACTCACATTACTTGCCCCCCAATTGTAGCAAAAAAATTCATCAATTAACTGATGGATTTAAGCTAATTTCGCTAAATCGTGAAGTTTTTTTACTGTAATACGCAGTAATTACTATCAGCGGTTAAATATCGAACGAAAAAAGGTAGGGTTTTTACTATCAGCTATCAGTCGTCAGCGTTCTGATCTGTGATCTGACCCCGATATAACCTGAGAAATGGATGTAAAACATCAAAAACTGAGCCCCCTCTCGATCTGCTAAAAACTGACGTCTGAAAGCAGATGGCTCCAAGAAACAAAAAACCCAGCCGGAGCTGGGTTTTTGGTATTCTGATAAACGTAAATATTAACGTTTTGAGAATTGTGGACGCTTACGTGCTTTCTTAAGACCCACTTTCTTACGCTCAACTTTACGTGCATCACGTGTAACGAAACCTGCTTTACGAAGTGTAGGACGTAGAGACTCGTCAAACTCCATAAGTGCACGAGTGATACCGTGACGGATAGCACCAGCTTGACCAGTAGTACCACCACCTGAAACAGTGATGTGTAGGTCAAACTTTTCAGTCATTTCAACGTGCTCTAATGCTTGACGAACAACCATGCGAGCAGTCTCACGACCGAAGTACTCTTCTAGAGAGCGCTTGTTGATTACGATGTTACCAGTGCCTGGGCGTAAGAATACGCGAGCACTTGAACTTTTACGACGACCTGTACCGTAGTATTGATTTGCCATGATAGTGCTCCTTAAATGTCTAGAACCTGAGGCTGTTGTGCAGCATGGTTGTGCTCAGTACCTGCGTAAACTTTAAGTTTACGGTACATTTCGCGGCCTAAAGGACCACGTGGCAACATGCCTTTAACAGCTTTTTCGATAATCATTTCAGGCTTTGCAGCTTGAAGCTTGTCGAAAGTAGTAGACTTAAGACCACCTGGGAAACCAGTGTGTGCGTGGTACATTTTGTCTTTTGCTTTATTACCAGTAACAGTAACTTTCTCTGCATTGATAACGATGATGTAATCACCAGTATCTACGTGAGGAGTGTACTCAGCTTTATGCTTACCGCGTAGGCGACGAGCGATTTCAGTAGCGATGCGACCTAAAGTTTTACCTTCAGCGTCAACTACGTACCAGTCACGTTTTACTGTTTCTGGCTTAGCAACAAACGTTTTCATTTATTAAAATCCAATGTTTTTTAATTTAAAACCACAGGTAATTATTATTAATTACCGCTCTAAGTTGAATGCTTTAACCCCTTCGAGTTTAAGACTTTGAGCCATCAATTAGAGGCTAAACTAATATCTGGCAATAGAACGCAACGTGGCAGACGCGGGAGTATACCAGCACTTAAACCACATTGCTATATGATGGTTGTTTTTTATTCGAGAAATTCAGCTATCAGCTAATAAGTGCGCGCGAAATAAATTTCACGCCTACATCAATCGTAGGCGTCACGCTTGCTTGGCGCGCCTTATATTCAAAACCTTTCGGCTTTAAAGTGACGGCTAACTGCTCACTAAGCTAAATGCTCTCTCGCTAAATATTCAAGCGATTGCATTTCTTGCAATCGACTGATGCAGCGCTTAAATTCAAAATTTAAGTTACCTTCGCTATACAGCTCAGTTATGGGCTTTTCAGCAGAAATAATTAACGTCACATTACGCTCATAAAACTCATCAACTAACGCAATAAAACGGCGAGCTGCATCATCATTAGCTTGGCCGAGCGCTTTAACATTCGATAAAATAACAGTGTTATAGAGTCGGCTGATTTCCATGTAGTCGACTTGGCTTCTCGCTGTTTCGCACAACTCACTAAAGTCGAACATAACGATACAATCAGCTACCTTTCGCGTTTTTATCAATCGGCCTTCGATTTCAATCGCTTTATCGAGCACGCCAGGCTCTGGCGACAACTTATCAAAGTATTCAAATAAATTATCATCCGCTTGCTGATCAAGTGGGCTATGAAAAATTTCGGCTTGCTCAAGGGTACGTAAGCGGTAATCAACACCCGAGTCCACATTAACAATCTCGGTGTTAGCTTTTACTAGTTCAATAGCTGGTAAAAAACGCGCGCGTTGCAAACCGTTTCGGTATAGCTCGTCAGGTACAATGTTTGAAGTTGCCACTAATACGATACCGCGCTCAAATAACGCTTCCATCAGGCCACCTAACAGCATGGCATCAGTGATATCTTGAACAAAAAACTCGTCAAAACAAATAATATCTGTTTCTGCTTTAAAGATATCTGCAACCACATTTAATGGATTACTGGTATTTTTTAACTTTTTGAGCTCATCATGAACACGATGCATAAAACGGTGAAAGTGCACACGCATCTTACGTTCAGTAGGTAAAGCTTCGTAGAAAGTATCGACTAAATAGGTCTTACCTCTACCTACACCACCCCAAAAATAGAGCCCTTTTATGGCTGGCGTGCTATCTTTAGAGAAGAGTTTGGCAAACCACCCCTTAGCGGCTGGTTTCTCTGCCGTTAGGTCATCATAGAGCCTTTGCAAATGACGCACAGCATTTTCTTGTGCTGCATCATGTACAAAGTCTTCACGTTGTAAATCTTGTTGGTACTTCTGCCAAGGAGTCATAGGTCGTTACAATAAAACACAGTTAAATTTGCAGAGTATATTAACACGCATCGTATCTCAGGGTATATTAACCCGCAGTATGATTTCACAATCAAATTAAGCATATTTTAATAATGATTGGACTATAAGTGCTTTTACAGCATTTGTTTTTGTTATTTTTTCCCAAAGGGGTAGATTTATGGGCACAATTACCTGGGTAGGTATTCTTATCATCGTTGCAATTTCGGCATTTTTCATTGGTGCGTTTGTAACAAAGAAACAATTTAAGCAAGATGAGTTAGAACAACAAGTAGAGCAAGCTAATAATGCACTTGAGCAATACCGCCAAGATGTTGCCGATCACTTGGCAAGCACAGGGAAACTTGTCTCAAAGATGAAAGATAACTATGACCAGCTTCTCAACCATGTTGAAGAAACGAACAAACTATTATTAGCAGATAAAAAGCAGCACCCTAACGAGCCGTTCTTTTCAAAAGAAACCACCGAGCAATTGCAAAGCTCATTACAAGACCGTCGTGGCGATCGCTCAAGTGCAGAAGCACAACCTGCAGACTATGTGGTCGGTGAAACAGGGTTATTTACTGGTTCAAATAAAGTTTCAGAACATTCTAAAGCCTCTTGATGAACTTTTTTTTGACCCCATAGTCTTTAGATATAACAGCTTTATATCTAAACCAAGAAAAGGGCTGCTTATGCAGCCCTTTTTAGTTTTTGCTTTATCTCTGATGTGGAGTAAACCCTGACTATGAAAATGAAATTATCTGTTATTAGTGCTGCTATTTTATCTTCTAGCTTATTGTTAGCGCCTGCAGTTTCAATGGCTAAACTGCCAGTGGCGGTAAATGGTCAACAGTTACCAACCCTTGCACCAATGTTAGAACAAATCACCCCTGGCGTGGTGAGTATTCAAGTTTCGGGCTCAAAAGAAGTTCGTCGTCGTCCAACACCGTTTGATGACTTTTTTGGCGTACCACGCGGCGGTAGTCAAAAACGTGAATTTAGCGGCCTTGGTTCTGGCGTGATAATTAATGCAGACGAAGGGTATATTGTTACCAATAACCACGTTGTCGAAGATGCAGAAAAAATGATTGTCACCCTTGAGGATGGTCGTGAGTACGAGGCAACCAGAATTGGCAGTGATAAAGAATCAGATATTGCATTGCTGCAAATTGATGCTGATGACTTAACTGAGCTAAAAATTGCCGACTCAGATAAACTGCGCGTGGGTGATTTTGCGGTAGCAATCGGTAACCCATTTGGTTTAAGCCACACAGTAACCTCAGGTATTGTGAGTGCGCTTGGTCGCAGTGGTTTAAACATAGAAGGTTATGAAGACTTTATTCAAACCGACGCGGCTATTAACCAAGGTAACTCTGGTGGTGCATTAGTAAACCTAAATGGTGAGCTGATTGGTATTAACACCGCTATTTTAGGCGCATCAGGTGGAAACGTAGGTATTGGCTTTGCAATCCCATCAACCATGATGAAAAACCTCGTTGATCAAATTATTGAGCATGGCGAAGTTCGTCGCGGTTCACTGGGCATTTCAGGTCGCCCGCTTGACGCTGGCCTTGCTAAAGCACAAAAACTTGATGTAAAACAGGGTGCCTACGTTATGCAAGTGATGGATGACACCGCAGCAAGCAAAGCGGGTATCAAAGCCGGTGACGTGATCATCAGCGTCGATGGCACTGAGATCAGCGGGTTCCATGAACTACGCAGCAAAATTGCCACGCTTGGTGAAGGCAAACGCGTAAAACTAGGTATTTATCGAGATGGTAAAGTTAAAATAGTAAATGTAACCCTCGATGGCGCAGCTTCACTAACAGCAGCTGGCGAAGAAACTCACCCAGCTTTCCAAGGTGCAACACTAGAGAACACTCAGAAGAGTGATGGTAAAGGAGTTGAAATAACCAGTGTGGCAGCACGCTCTCCAGCTGCGCGGGTAGGCCTTGAAGAAGGTGACGTGATTATGCAAGTAAACCGTCAACGTGTTGAAACAATCCGCGACATGAATAAGATTATCGAAAACACTAAAGGTAATATCGTCCTAGGAGTAAAACGAGGTCGAGAGCTTATTTTTGTATTAATTCAATAATTTTATTTGATTTTTAATGAAAAAATAACAGTGGTGCTTGCCGCTGTTATTTTTTTTGTGCCATCATTAAATAATTGCTCATTGATAATAAGAATATTGTGCTAAAACTTTTAAAATTTATCCTACCGCCGCTTTTTACTGGTTTAGGTATCGCCTTCTTGGTCGTGCTTTTTAGCCCGAGTTTACGTAGCGCTTTATTACCCAACATGAATTTACCCGTTGCGATCAGCTCGCAGCACATGAGCTTTGCCGATGCAGTGCAACGTGCAGCCCCTTCTGTGGTAACTATTTTTTCCGAAAGTATTTCTAACCAACCACGCTACAAACGTCAAAACACTGTTCAGGCACTTGGTTCAGGCGTCATTATGTCGCAAGACGGTTACATTCTGACTAATTATCACGTTATTAAAAATGCTGACTTGATCATTATTACCCTGGCAGACGGTCGTCGTTTTTATGATGTTCAAGTGATTGGCTTTGATAGTGAAACAGATTTAGCTTTATTAAAAATAAACGCTGAACACTTACCTGTCATTCCTGTTAATGACAATTTTAAACCACGTGTAGGCGATGTTGTTTTAGCCATTGGTAACCCGCTTAATTTAGGTCAAACCATTACCCAAGGTATTATTAGCGCTACAGGTAAGCAAAACTTAATCGACAGCCCATACAGCAGCCTATTACAAATGGATGCCGCCATAAATGTAGGAAACTCAGGTGGCGCATTAGTTAATTCACGTGGTGACTTAGTAGGTATCACGTCGGCGCAATTCAAAACCCATGCAGATTTGGATATCCAAGGCATTTTCTTTGCAGTGCCCTACTCAATCGCTAAAGACATCATGGATATATTAATCAAACATGGTCGTGTTGTACGAGGTTATTTAGGTTTTAGAGGCACCGGCATAGATAGCACAGGCAAAGATGTTAGTGATAACTTTACGCCTGTAGCAGGAATGCGTATTACCGAGCTAGACCCGTTTGGACCAGCGTGGCAAGCGGGGATCAGAGAAACCGATATCGTAATTAAAATCGGCGGTATTTCGGTTGCTAACCCACAACTAGTTTTAGACAAACTAGCAAAAACTGAACCGGGCAATAAGCTAGAATTTGAAGTCTATCGTGATGGTGAGATATTAAAGATTATGGTTACTGTTGGCGAACTAGAGTCAAAATCTTAACCAAAAAAAAGCCTAACAGACGTTAGGCTTTTTTATAAGTATTTAGCGATTAGCTTGAACGGCGCTTAATATTAGCACCCAGCGCACTTAGTTTGTCTTCAATACGCTGATAACCACGGTCAACGTGGTAAATGCGATCAACAACTGTCTCACCCTGCGCCACAATGCCAGTTAAAATAAGGCTTGCTGACGCACGTAAATCTGTCGCCATCACTTGCGCGCCCGATAACCTTTCTGTATCACCACAAATTGCTGTATTACCTTCTAAGCGAATATTTGCGCCCATACGCTGTAACTCAGGCACGTGCATAAAACGATTTTCAAAAATCGTTTCAGTGATGGTAGCACTGCCCTTCGCTACCACATTTAAAGCGGTAAATTGCGCTTGCATGTCGGTTGGAAAGCCCGGGTGTGGCATGGTCTTAATGTTAACCGCTTTTAATTCACGACCACGCATATCAAGGTAAATACTGTTATCAGTCACTTCAACCAAAGCATTCGTGGCGCGTAACTTTTCAATCACGGGATCTAGGCTATGGTGATCTGTGTTTTTACACAATACTTCGCCGCCAGCCATTGCCGCAGCGACCAAGAAAGTACCTGTTTCAATGCGGTCTGGAAGAATACTGTACTCACAACCAGATAACGACTCAACACCTTCAATTTCGATGCGGCTTGTACCTGCACCGCTGATTTTAGCGCCCATCGCAATTAAGCAATTCGCAAGATCAGTGATCTCAGGTTCGCGTGCTGCGTTTTCAAGAACTGTTTTACCATCAGCCAGCGTTGCGGCCATGAGTAAGTTTTCTGTTGCGCCAACACTCACCATTTCCATGAAGATTTCGGCGCCTTTTAAACGACCATCAACTTTGGCATTGATATAACCATTTTCAACCTTGATCACTGCGCCCATGCGCTCAAGTCCTTGAATATGAATATCAACCGGGCGGGCACCAATGGCACAACCGCCAGGCAGTGAAACTTGTGCTTCACCGAAACGTGCTACTAAAGGCCCCAGAGCAAGCACAGAGGCACGCATTTGTTTTACCAGCTCATACGGAGCTAAAGTTTTATCAACCGTCGCGCCATCAATGATCAGCGTATCTTGCTGCCATTCTACCGTTGCACCAAGCGTTTTAAGTAAAGCTTCGGTGGTGCCGATATCACGTAAGCGAGGTACGTTACTAAAGGTACTTTTACCTTGCCCAAGCAGTGCTGCAAACAAAATAGGAAGTGCGGCGTTTTTAGCGCCAGAAATAGTGACTTCACCTGCCAGCGAGGTGCCACCTTGAATAACAAATTGATCCATGAGGAGGCCCTGAAACTATTGAGGTAAAATAAATTTTTGTTCGCGTTTCCATTCAGTCGGCGTGAACGCTTTGATTGATACAGCGTGGATTGTACCGTCTGAGATTGTTGACATTAACGGAGCATAGACCAATTGTTGTTTCTTAACGCGCGTTAAACCGTCAAAACACTCACCAACAGCAATCACTTCGTAGTGGCTACCGTTTGCTTTAACAATCACTTCGTCTAGCTTTAATTCGTCGCGTAATAACGTTTCGACTTGGCTTGTTTCCATAAATCTCACTCAAATAAGGTTGTGACCTGTCCCAACTGCATCAAGTTTTGCAGTTGCTCAGGAATATTTTGCAATTCAAGGCGAATACCTTGCTGCTTTAATTCTGCGAAAGAGTGAATTAACCAAGCTAAGCCCGCCGTGTCAACCCTAGATACACCAGAAAGGTCAAAATACCACGTTTTGTGTGTAGATTGTGACTTGGTGTTCAGAAGGCGTTCATTGGCGATAGAGTTTCGGGTCAGTTCACCACTGACCCGAAACTGATTATCCTCGAGTTGAGTAATATCAACGTTACTCATCGCCACCTTCACCTCTAAACTGCACTGGTAGTTGGCTCTTTTGCTCAAGTAAGTCACTCACGTGTTCGATACCTTGTTGACGCAAAATGCCTTGTAATTCACTTTGTTTAGCGTCAAGCAGGCTAATACCCTCGGCAATCATGTCGTATGCACGCCAATCACCATCTCGGTCTTCACGTACTTTAAAGTCAATTTTAATATCAGGCTTACCTGGTTCCACAATTTTCGTTTTGACTAGTACCACATCTTGACCTTTAAAAGGCTGGGCTGGGCCAAACTCAACACTTTGGTTTGTATACTGCGTAAACACACCAGCGTATGTAGCAATTAGGTATTTTTGAAACACATCAATGAAGTGTTGCAAATCTTTGATTGCTTTTGCCTTTTCTTCTTTATCTTCGATTGCACGTACTTTTGATACATGGTTACCTAACACACGAAGTGCAGCGTACTTGTAGTCAATGTAAGGCATTAACTCTTCTTCTACGATCACTCGTAGATACTCTTTATCTTTGGCGATTAAAGGCTGATCTTTAGTAATACGTGCAAAGGTATTATCTGATACTTTACGCACCATTTTGTATGGGTCTTTTAAATCGACCTCAGGCTCTGCAGCGTGTACACCTACCGTAAACACCACGCTTAAAGCGATTAGAAATTTTTTAAACATCATTATTCACTTCCTTGGTTGAACAAGAACTGACCTATCAGCTCTTCTAATACTAATGCTGACTTGGTATCGGTGATGTAATCACCATCAGCAAGCGCTTTACTTTCAACACCAAACAAATCATCTAAAGCAGCATCATCTTGAGCGGCTGTCACTTTTTCACCCATGCAGCGTTGCTCTGCAGAATCGGCAGCAATAACCGGGTTAATACCCAAGTACTGCTCCCCTAAAATACCTGATGTTAAAATAGAGATAGAGGTTGTATCTGAAAACTTACACAAATAGTTTGCGTCAATCGCCATGTTAACTACTGGCACAAACTCTTTTGGATCAATTGAAATTGACTCAACACGCCCCACAACAACTCCGCCGACCTTAATTGGCGCTCGGGCTTTTAACGAACCAATGTTTTCAAACTTGGCATTTAGTTGGTACGTTTCACCGCTACCACTAATGCCGGCATTTGCTACTTTGAATGCAAGCAATGCAAAAGCCGCAATACCTAGGGCTACAAAAAAGCCAACTAAAATTTCTAATTTCCGTGAATTCATCTTTATACCCTAATTAGCTGGTAAACATTACCGCTGTTAAAATAAAGTCAAAACCTAAAACTGCCAGTGATGAGTGTACAACGGTTTCTGTTGTCGCTTTACTTATCCCTTCAGAAGTAGGGATACAGTCATACCCTTTGTAAAGCGCAATCCACGTTACAATCAAGGCAAATACAAAGCTTTTAATCATGCCATTAACAATATCTTGCTGAAACGACACTTGCGCTTGCATGATTGACCAAAAACTACCTGAATCAACACCAAGCCAATCAACGCCAACTAAGTGAGCGCCGATAATAGCAACAGCAGAAAATATTAATGCAAGCAATGGCATACTAATAAAGCCAGCCCAAAAGCGCGGGGCAATAATGCGTTTAAGTGGGTCAATTGCCATCATTTCTAAGCTAGATAATTGCTCAGTGGCTTTCATCAAGCCGATTTCAGCTGTTAGTGCACTGCCCGCGCGACCAGCAAATAATAACGCCGTGACCACAGGCCCTAATTCGCGTAACAAACTTAGTGCCACCAATGGTCCTAAGCTATCTTCAGCACCATAACCGACTAATACGGTATAGCCTTGTAAGGCGAGCACCATGCCGATAAACAGGCCCGACACCATAATGATTAAAAGCGATTGTGAGCCGACCATATATAACTGACGGATCAGTAACGGCGTGCCTTTTTTGAAGTTTGGCATATTAACTAATGCGCCAAACAACATTTGCGTAGAGCGACCAAGCGCAGCAAAACGGCCTAACGTCTTGTGACCTAGCTTTTGAAACAGATCAAGCATTCGGTACTCCCAATAATTCATCATCATAAGCAGGAGCAGGATAATGGAATGGTACAGGACCATCCGATAATCCTTTTAAGAACTGCTGAACAAGCTCTGATTGATGATTTTGCATTTGCTCAGGTGAGCCTTCACCAATCACACCTTGATCAGCAATAATGATCACGTGATCTGCAATACTAAGCACTTCGGTTACATCGTGCGTTACAATAAGCGACGATAAACCTAACACCTCATTCAGTGATTTGATCAGCTTAACAAGTACCCCCATCGAAATAGGGTCTTGGCCGGCAAAAGGCTCATCATACATAATCAGTTCGGGGTCAAGGGCTATCGAGCGAGCCAAAGCTGCACGGCGTGCCATACCACCTGATAATTCAGACGGCATTAAATCTTGTGCACCACGAAGACCTACAGCTTGTAACTTCATAAGGACTACAAGCCGAATTAAGTCTTCACTAAGTTGAGTGTGTTCGCGTAAGGGGAAAGCGATATTGTCAAACACAGACATATCAGTGAATAAAGCACCACTTTGAAAAAGCATACTCATTTTAGTGCGGGCAGCGTAAAGCTCCTTGCGAGACATGCTAGGAATACTATTGCCTTCGAACAAAATATCACCAGAATCAGGCTTAAGTTGACCACCTATCAAGCGTAACATGGTGGTTTTACCTATGCCGCTCGGTCCCATGATAGCGGTGATCTTGCCTTTCGGAATGTTAAAACTCATATTTTTATATATGATTCTATCGCCCCGTGAAAAGGTTACATCCTTGATTTCTACTATTGATTGCGACAAGTCGCTCTCCATAACGTTTTTCACTCGTTTTGCCATTTTAAAGTTTTTTTAGTCAAGATGGAAAAAACAATTCGTAAAATTTTGTAATATTTTCTATTCGCCAAATTAAACTCTACGCAGTTGCTCCTTAACCACACCTGAAATCTCATTCCTAAAAAACCGCGCTTTGTGCCTGCCAGCCTATTCTTTTACTTATACTTTCCTGCTCGCTTTTGTTACTATTTGCAGTCATCTGTTTCAGTAATGTTGGCGTATCACAATGGTGACTTCTTTTGTCATTTTAATTATTGGTTTTGCAGCACTTGTTTGGAGTGCCGATCGGTTTGTTTATGGTGCGGCTGCACTCGCAAAAAATATGGGGATCCCGACCCTAATCATAGGTTTAACGGTTGTTGCTATGGGTTCTTCAGCCCCTGAAATGATGGTATCTGCTTCTGCCGCGCTTGCCGGTAAAACTGATACAGCAGTAGGTAATGCTGTTGGCTCAAATATCACCAATATCTTACTTGTACTGGGCGTAACAGCACTACTTCGCCCTCTTTCTGTCTCGTCAATGACCTTAAAACGAGAAATGCCTTTAGTACTACTTGTCTCAATTGCGGCATGGTACGTGTTTTCAGATAACTACTTTTCGTTTGCCGAAGGTATCGCATTAGCTCTTGCCTTTGTTGTCTTCATCGCAGGCTTAGTGATTGTGTCTTTACGCGCTAAAAATCAAGACGATGACCCTTTCGTGAGCGAGGCATGTGAAGATGTTCCCGATAATGTCAGTACTAAATCAGCTATCCTATGGCTTGTTATCGGTATGATACTTTTACCTATCAGCTCACATTTTTTAGTCGAATCAGCCGTTGATATTGCTAAATACTTTGGCCTTTCAGACCTTGTAATTGGTTTAACAATTATCGCTATTGGTACCAGTCTACCTGAACTGGCTGCATGTATTGCTGGGGTATTGAAAAACGAAGATGATTTAGCATTGGGTAATATTGTAGGCTCGAACATTTTCAACCTACTCGCTGTTTTACCACTGGCTGGGATCATCAACCCATCGATTATTGACCCATCTGCGGCAAACCGCGATGCACTTATCATGATTGCAGCAACCGTTGTATTGATTGCCATGTCATTGAACTTTAAAGGTGCTCGTCGTATCAATAGAGTAGAAGGTGGCTTCTTGTTAGTCGCATTTATTGCATATCAGGGCTATATTTTCAGCCAAGTAGGATAATTAATGACACAACCTAGCTTTATCGCGCAGGGTAAGCGCGTACTCGAAATTGAAGCACAAGCTTTACAAGAAATTGAGCAATATATAAATCAAGATTTCGATAACGCTTGCCAATTAATGTTCCAATGTACAGGTCGTATTATTGTGATTGGTATGGGCAAGTCTGGCCACGTTGGTAATAAAATTGCGGCGACCCTTGCAAGTACTGGCACACCGGCATTTTTTGTTCACCCTGGCGAAGCAAGCCATGGTGATTTAGGCATGATCACCCGTGATGATGTGGTAATGTGTATTTCGAACTCAGGTGAGACCAGCGAAGTACTTAGTATTATCCCCGTTATTAAGCGTATTGGCGCAAAGATGATTTCACTCACTGGCAACCCAGACTCAACCATGGCAAAACTGTCTGATGTACATGTTTGCATTAAAGTTAGCCAAGAAGCATGCCCACTGGGTCTTGCGCCAACGGCAAGCACTACAGCAACCTTGGTTATGGGTGATGCAATGGCTGTTGCTTTACTCGAAACACGTGGCTTTACAGCCGATGACTTTGCATTATCTCATCCCGGAGGCAGCCTAGGTAAGCGCTTGTTGCTTACATTAAACGATGTAATGCACAGTGGTGATGCAACACCAATAGTGCACGAGTCGCAAAGCATTAAAGATGCGCTTATTGAAATGTCTGCGAAGGGGTTAGGTATGACAGCCGTGGTCGCGGAAGACCAAAAACTCTGCGGCTTATTTACGGATGGTGATTTACGTCGTATTTTAGAGCAACGTATTGATATTCATAGTACCGCCATTAGCCAGGTCATGACGCGCTCATGTACTACAGCCAGTGCAGAGATGCTGGCTGCTGAGGCGTTAAATATTATGGAACGCAAACGTATCAACGGCTTGATTGTAATCGATAAAAATAACACACCGATTGGCGCGCTTAATATGCAAGACCTATTAAAAGCAGGAGTTCTGTAAGTAATGACATTCGCCGAGCTATACCAGCCCCTTAGTCCTGATGTAAGTCAGCGTGCTCAAAAAGTTAAGTTACTAATATGTGATATTGATGGCGTTTTTTCTGATGGCAGAATTTATCTTGGAAATCAGGGCGAAGAGCTTAAAGCATTTAATACCAAAGATGGCTTTGGCATCAAAGCACTCATTAATAGTGGCTTTGAAGTTGCCGTTATTACCGGGCGCCATTCACAAATAGTTCAGCAGCGAATGACTAGCCTAACCGTACAGCATATTTATCAAGGCCAAGAAACAAAGCTGATTGCATACCAAGAGTTAAAAGATAAACTTGGCCTAGAAGATGAGCAAATAGCGTACATTGGTGACGATGGCCCTGATTTGCCTGTAATGGAAAAAGTAGGCTTTGCGGTAGCAGTCAATGATGCGCACCCATTGATAAAAAAACTGGCTCACTATACGACCATGCTACCGGGTGGCTTTGGCGCTGTACGTGAATTAACAGATTTACTGATGTTAGAAAACGGTAAGCCGTTAACTAGCGATGGAACCAGCGCATGAATATAGCCCGTATTTTACTGAGTATTGTTTTTGTTTGTTGCATGGTGTGGTTGTGGTATCCGTACTTTAACCAAACAACAAACACAATAAATAGTGAAGACGAGATTATTGCAACTCCCGATTATACGGCCGTTGCACTAAAGCAAACCGCTTATGATGAGCAAGGCAAGATTAGCCATAAAGTGGCCGCTGCGAAAATGGAGCTTTATCAGCAACTTGGGTTTACCTTTTTTGAGCAACCTATTTTTACACTTTATGGCGACCAGCAAATTTGGCAAGTAAAAGCTAAAGAAGCCACCTTATATGAAAACGATCAGCTTATTTTTGAAGGCGATGTTGTTGCTAAAAACTTAACCCATAATGGCATGATCGAAGATATTAAAGCTGAAAACATTAACGTTGATATAGAACAAATGACCATGTTTTCGAAGCAACCTGTGACGCTAACAGGACCAAATTTAAAAATTACCGGTAAAGGCCTAAAAGCTAATTTAAAAACCGAGATTGTAGAGTTAACTAACCATACACGAACCATATACTATGACCAATAAACTGAAGAAATTACTCCTGATCCCAAGCTTATTGATTGCCTTTTCAGGCGTAGCTGCCGAACAGACAGGCGCACAAATTAGCATAAGCTCAGATCGCCAAACTGGTAAGCTAAAAGATGGCGTTGGTATATTTGAAGGCAATGTCGAAATTATACATGGTAACCGCCGGATCACAGCCGAACGCCTTGAAGCCCATGGTGGTGACACAGAAGGTACTGTTGAGTTAATTATCGCCACAGGTAAGCCTGCTTATTTTGAAGAAAAGCAAGCAGATGGCACGGTAATGAGCGCCAGTGCAGAAGAAGTTCGCTACGACGTAGCCAAGCGCTTCTTAACTTTAAATGGCGAAGCCGAAGTGACTCAAGCAGGCCAAAAAGTAACAGCGAAAAGCATTACTTATGATATGGCACAACAACTAATTAGCGCAGAAAAAGACGAAAACTCAACAGACCGTGTACACACAATCTTAGTGCCTGTTGACAACAAACAAGACGATAAAGGCCAACCATGAGCACATTAAAAGCAGAGCTTTTAGCAAAAAGCTATAAAGGCCGCCAAGTTGTCAAAAATGTGGGTCTTGAGGTTGAAGCGGGCAGTATCGTTGGTTTGCTTGGCCCAAATGGCGCAGGCAAAACCACCACTTTCTATATGATTGTTGGCTTAGTACCCAGCGATAAAGGCAAGATCAGCATTGATGATAATGATATTACACTTTTGCCAATGCATAGCCGAGCACGTTTAGGGATTGGTTACCTACCACAAGAGTCATCTATTTTTAGAAAGTTAACGGTTTATCAAAACCTAATGGCTATTTTAGAAACGCGTAAAGATTTAAATAAACAAGGCCGAGAAGAAACACTCAACAACTTACTTGATGAATTTAGTATTCAGCACATTCGTGATAGTCAAGGTATGGCCTTATCTGGGGGCGAGCGTCGTCGCGTAGAAATTGCTCGGGCATTAGCCGCAAACCCTAAATTTATCTTGTTAGATGAGCCTTTTGCTGGTGTTGATCCTATTTCAGTGTTAGATATAAAGAAAATTATTGAACACTTAAAAAATCGTGGTATTGGTGTATTAATCACTGACCATAATGTTAGAGAAACCCTTGATGTTTGTGAAAAAGCCTACATTGTTTCTCATGGGGAGCTAATTGCATCAGGAACACCTGAGCATGTTTTAGCTGACCAAACCGTACGCGATGTGTATCTAGGTGAGCAATTCAGGCTATAACCAATAAGCCACCATCTAGCGCATCTGCTAAACTAAATAACAATGACAATAAATCGATATAAATTTACCTGTGACTGCACAGGTGTCGATAACACATAAAAGGATTGTTAGGGATACATGAGGCAATCATTACAGCTGCGCATGGGCCAGCAACTTACAATGACTCCACAACTGCAACAAGCAATTCGCTTGCTGCAGCTTAGTACATTGGATCTCCAGCAAGAAATTCAAGAAGCACTTGATAGTAACCCTCTGCTTGAAGTGGAAGAAGCAGATTACAACGATGAAAACATTGGTAAGAACGAGCAAAAAGCTGAATCTGATGATACTCAGCTAAGTGCATCGGCCGAAGAAGCGCCGAGTGAGTACGAACAAGAAAGCAGCGATGCCCTTAACAAAGACACCGTTAGTGACGATTTAGCCATGGATGTGACATGGGATGAGTACATGAGTGCTGCCCCATCAACATCATCAGGTCCAATGCCTGAAGATGAGTCAATTTATCAAGGTGCATCGACTGAAACCCTCCATGAATACCTTATGTGGCAATTACAACTCACACCATTTAGCCCAACCGATGAAGCGATCGCTGTCGCCATCGTAGAGGCAATTGATGACTCAGGTATTTTAACTGTTAGCTGCGAAGACATAGTCGAAAGTTTTAATCAAAATAATGATGAAGAAGAAATCGAACTAGATGAAGTCGAAGCGGTCTTAAAGAGAATACAGTTGTTTGATCCAGTAGGGATTGGTGCCCGTAGCTTACAAGAGTGCTTATGTATCCAGCTTCGCCAATTCGATGCCAGTACGCCGTATTTAGCTGAAACTAAAATGGTTTTATCTGAGCATATTGAATTATTAGCAAGTCGCGACTATCGCACTTTGATGAAAAAGACTAAGCTTAAAGAAAGCGAACTAAAAGAAGTAATGACGCTGATCCACAGCTTAAACCCTAAGCCAGCAGACAGCATAGTTCGCGAAGAGTCTGAGTACGTTATACCCGATGTATCGGTTAAAAAAGTTAAAGGTCGTTGGGTCGTTGAACTAAACCCAGATTGTATGCCAAAAATTAGAGTGAATAGCCAATATGCAGCTATGTCACGCTCAGTAAAATCGAGCAGCGATAGCCAGTTTATTCGCTCTCATTTACAAGAAGCTAAATGGTTTATTAAAAGCTTAGAGAGCCGTAACGATACACTTTTAAAAGTAACCAACTGTATCGTACAGCAACAACAAGCATTTTTTGAACATGGCCCAGAAGCCATGAAACCAATGGTGCTGAACGATGTCGCAGAAATGGTCGAAATGCATGAATCGACAATTTCACGTGTTACAACACAAAAATACATGCACACCCCTCGCGGGATTTTTGAGTTGAAATATTTCTTCTCAAGCCATGTCAGCACAGAAAACGGTGGTGAGTGTTCATCAACAGCAATTCGCGCTTTGATCAAAAAGCTTATCGCTGCAGAAAACTCAGCTAAACCATTGAGTGATAGTAAAATTGCAGATATATTGGCTGAGCAAGGAATTAAAGTAGCTAGACGCACAATTGCAAAATATCGAGAGTCTCTAGCGATACCTCCGTCTAATCAGCGTAAGAGTTTGATTTAGACGTTTTACATAGAAGGAAAATGCTTATGCAACTAAATTTAACTGGTCGTCATGTAGAAATCACTGATTCATTAAGAGACTATGTAAACAGCAAGTTTGCAAAACTAGAAAGGCATTTTGACCACATTAATAATGTACATGTCATTCTAGATGTAGAAAAATTAAGCCAAAAAGCAGAAGCAACTTTACATGTAAATGGAGGCGAGCTCTTTGCCTCAACTGCACACCAAGATATGTATGCAGCCATTGACTCGCTAATCGATAAACTAGATCGTCAAGTCATTAAACACAAAGAGAAATTAGCTCGACACTAAATTATGAAACTTAGTTCACTTACTAACCAGGACTGCAGCAAAGCTGCGGTCCTTTTTAATAGCAAAAAAAGAATCCTTGAATATATCAGCGAGCTGGCTCACCAGCAGCTTCCTCATTTATCTCAACAAGACGTCCTTGATGCCTTACTCAATAGAGAAAAATTAGGCAGCACAGGTATTGGTCGTGGCATTGCTATTCCACATGGCCGCATGAGTGGTGCAGAGCAACCACAGGCATTTGTCATAGTGAGTGAATCCCCAATCAATTTTGACGCAATTGATAACCGACCTGTGGATATTTTCGTTGCACTCATCGTACCAGATGGAGACAGCCAACTTCACCTAAAGACCTTATCGACAATTGCTGATAGACTAAAAGATAAAGAGTTTTGTAAACAGTTACGTAGCGCCAAAACAGACCACGAACTGTTTCAGGTCATATCAGCAGAGGCATAAATGGAATTAATTATCATCAGCGGTCGCTCAGGCTCAGGTAAATCGGTCGCTTTACGTGTACTTGAAGACTTGGGTTACTACTGTGTTGATAATATCCCAGTCAACTTATTACCTTCGCTTGTTCGTAGCGTTTCAGACAACTATGACAAAATAGCAGTCAGCATAGATGTGCGTAACTTACCGAAAGAGCAGCAAGAGTTTAATGATATTCTTGAATACCTGCCAGGTTTCGCAAACCCAACACTGTTCTATTTAGACAGTGATGACCAAACTCTGATCAAACGCTTTTCTGAAACGCGACGCTTACATCCTCTATCGATTGACTCGCTGCCACTCGATTTAGCAATTAAGCAAGAAAGAGTATTACTGGATGTACTGATCACGCGCGCTGATTTTATGATTGATACCACCGACCTGAGTGTTCATCAGTTAGCTGAATCAATTCGTGAAAAGATCTTAGGTAAAAAAGATAAAAAGCTGATTATCACCTTTATGTCGTTTGGCTTTAAACATGGTATTCCTAAAGAAGCCGATTACGTATTTGATGCACGTTTTTTACCAAATCCACACTGGGAGCCAGACCTAAAGCCACTCACAGGCTTAGATCAACCAGTAAAAGATTACCTTGCAAGTCATAGCATAGTGCAAAAATTTACATGGCAAATTCAAACATTTGTGCAAACATGGTTACCTCACCTTGAGCGTAACAATCGAAGCTATCTTACTATCGCAATTGGCTGTACTGGCGGGCAACATCGCTCGGTATATTTAGCGCAGACCATTGGTGATAGCTTTTCAAAAACGCATGCGAACGTAAAAATCCGCCATCGCGAGCAAGATATTTAATTGGATGCCAGATGCACGCAGAAGACACGTTTTTAATTCAAAATAAGCTTGGCTTGCACGCACGAGCAGCCACTGTTTTAGCACAACTTGCTTTGCAATTTGATGCTAAAATTATGCTTTATCAAGACGATAAAGAAGCTGAAGGTGATAGTGTTTTAGCCTTAATGTTACTTGAAAGTAGCCAAGGTAAAGAAGTGCGTGTGGTATGTGAAGGCCCAGATGCAGAGGCTGCACTGAACGCAATTGGAGAATTAATTGCACAACGCTTTCATGAACAAGAATAGCGTTTGCTAAGGCTTAACCGTTTAAGTTAAACTTAGTTCAGGTATTTATAATTCTCTTTAAATATCCTACTTTTATATCGTTCACACCTTAAAAATACAAAGCACTTAATAATTTTATCGCAGTGTGAAGATATCCTGCAAATACACCACTTAGCAACTATGCTGTATTTGCAGAATCTGTATTAATCTATTTTCAGTTGTAAGGACGCCAATGCCAGAAGCCTTTGAACAAGACTACCCACTACAACAACTTAAACAAGTGACCAAGTCACTCAATAGTGGACAATTTGTTCAGGTGCGAGGCATGCTCGCTAAAACAGCTCCGTGTGATACCGCTTTATTATTAGAGTCATCTCCCCATAAAATTCGTCGCATGCTATGGCAGTTGGTAGACCCAGATGTGCGTGGTGATGTTTTAGAAGAACTCTCTGAAGACGTACGTTTAGGTATTATTGCTCAGATGGAGCCTGAGCACATTGCTGCTGCAACCGAAGACATGGACGACGATGACTTAGGTGAAGTTCTTCGTAGCCTTCCTGACACCGTTTATCAAGACGTAGTCAGTGCAATGGACTCGCAAGATAGAGAAAGGGCAACTCAGGCACTGTCGTACCAAGAGCGTTCAGCCGGTGCCCTGATGAACAGCGATACGGTCACCATTCGTCCAGATGTTACCTTAGATGTAGTCCTGCGCTATTTACGCTTGCGTGGTGAACTACCAGAAGGTACGGATGACTTATACGTTGTTGATAAACATAACTGCTTTTTAGGCGCGCTTTCGTTAACCACATTACTGACCAACTCATCGGATAAAATTGTTCGTGATTTAATGGATGAAGAGTGTGAGTCAATCCTAATCTCAATGGATGAAAGTGATGTAGCGCAATTGTTCGAGCGTCATAACTGGATTTCAGCCCCTGTTGTTGATGATAACGCTCACTTGCTTGGTCGTATTACCATCGATGATATCGTTGACGTCATCCGTGAAGATGCTGAACACAGCATGTTAAGCCTTGCTGGTCTTGACGACGAAGAAGATACCTTTGCGCCAGTACTCAAAAGTTCGCAGCGTCGCTCTATTTGGCTGGGAGTTAACTTATTAACCGCATTGCTAGCAGCAATTGTGGCAAGCTTTTTTGAAAACACCTTAGCAATCTTGCCTATTTTGGCGGTACTAAATGGTATCGTACCTTCAATGGGTGGTGTTGCAGGTAGCCAAACATTAACACTGGTTATTCGTGGTATAGCGGTTGGCCATATCAACCAAACAAACCAACGCTTCTTATTACTTAAGGAACTGGCGATAGGCGCACTGAATGGCGTTATTTGGTCGATATTGATTGCTGGTGTGGTTGCCCTATGGCAATGGGACTTTAAGCTCGGTGCGGTCTTAGCGTTTGCGATGTTTATGAATCTTGTTGCCGCTGGTATCGCGGGTGCGAGTATTCCGTTAATTCTTAAGAAAATGAAAATTGACCCAGCCCTCGCCGGCAGTGTGGTGCTGACAACCGTCACCGATATTGTTGGTATTTTTGCCTTTTTAGGCACCGCAACCTGGTTATTGATCTAATATAAAAACGGCCCTTTAAGGGCCATTTATATCTTTTACTTTGCGCGCTGCTTATTTTTACCTACTCTAGGCTTGGTATTGGCCTTTTTGAATTGGCTAAAACCAGTGTGGCGTGTAAGTGCCGCACGGCCTTTACCACCTTTACTATTTGCTGCTTTTTCGTTGCGACTCTCTTCAGGCACCAAACAGTTTGGCCCTTTACCGATTAGATTCGCTTTGCCCATTTTTCTAAGAGCTTCGCGGATCATCGGCCAGCCGGCAGGATCATGATAACGTAAAATAGCTTTATGCAAGCGACGCTGACGTGCCCCTTTTGGCACAGGCACTTGTTCAGTATTGTTTTTAATATTACGTAACGAGTTCATCTCGGTATGATAAATTGTCGTTGCGTTGGCCATTGGCGACGGGTAAAAATTTTGTACCTGATCAAGCTTAAAGTCATTGGCCTTTAACCATAACGCCATGTTAACCATGTCTTCGTCTTTCGTTCCTGGGTGTGCAGAAATAAAATACGGGATCAAATACTGTTTTTTACCGGCTTCTTTTGAGTATTTATCAAATAGCTCTTTAAACTTATCGTAAGCCCCCATGCCCGGCTTCATCATCTTAGATAGTGGGCCATCCTCGGTATGTTCAGGGGCAATTTTTAAGTACCCGCCTACGTGATGAGTAACCAGCTCTTTTACATAGCGTGGATCTTCTACTGCTAAGTCATAGCGTACGCCTGACGCAATCAAGATTTTCTTCACGCCTTTCACATCACGGGCTTTTTTATAAAGCTCAATCGTTGGGGTGTGATCGGTGTCCATATGCTTACAGATATCAGGATAAACACATGATAAACGTCGGCACGTGCTCTCGGCCTTTTTGCTCTTACAGCGCAATTTATACATATTCGCTGTTGGGCCACCTAAGTCAGAAATTACCCCTGTGAAGCCCGGTACTTTGTCACGAATTTGCTCAATTTCATCAATAATTGATTGCTCTGAACGGCTTTGAATAATGCGTCCTTCATGTTCTGTAATCGAACAGAAAGAACAACCACCAAAGCACCCGCGCATAATGTTCACCGAGGTTTTAATCATTTCATAGGCAGGAATTTTTTCATCGCCATAGCTTGGATGTGGAATACGCTGATATGGCAAACCAAATACGCCATCCATTTCTTCAGTTTCAAGCGGAAATGCAGGCGGGTTCACCCAAATAGAACGGTCGCCATGGCGTTGAAACAAGGCACGTGCACAACCTGGGTTTGTTTCTTGGTGCAAAATACGCGACGCATGGGCATAAAGCGGTTTATTTACACTCACTTGCTCATACGCTGGCAACTTAACGTAGGTCTTTTCCCATGGCTTAGGACGCGCAGGCTGAATAGTGATTGGCTTGGCAGCCTCTGCGCTTAAATCAATACCCGCTTGTTTAAACTCAGACTTACTACAACCGACATCATCTGCACCATACGGGTTTGGAATTGGATCAATCTTACCGATTTTATCGATAGCCGTAGAGTCACTGCCACGCCAGCCCGGCAAAGGCTCTTTTCGAATAACCGCGGTACCACGAATATCTTGAATGGTATCAACCGACTCACCACCAGCAATTCGGTGCGCAACTTCAACAAGCGGACGCTCGGCATTACCGTAAATTAGAATGTCTGCTTTGGCATCAAACAAAACACTTCGGCGTACTTTTTCTTGCCAGTAATCATAGTGCGCAATACGACGTAAACTCGCCTCAATACCACCAATAATTAACGGCACATCTTTATAAGCTTCACGACAGCGTTGGCTATACACAACCACAGCACGATCAGGACGTTTACCACCTATGTTACCCGGCGTGTAAGCATCATCATGGCGCATACGCTTTTCAGCAGTATAGCGGTTGATCATCGAGTCCATATTGCCCGCAGTCACACCAAAAAATAAGTTAGGCTTACCTAACGCCATAAAGGCATCTTTTGAGTTCCAATCAGGCTGAGCAATAATACCAACGCGAAAACCCTGCGACTCAAGCATGCGGCCAATTACAGCCATACCAAAACTTGGGTGATCAACATAGGCATCGCCACTGACGATAATCACATCGCAACTATCCCAGCCTAATGCATCCATTTCTGCACGGGTGGTTGGTAAAAATGGCGCCGTGCCATAGCATTCAGCCCAATACTTAGGGTAAGAAAACAGGCCTCGCTCGGCTTTTAATGCGCTCATAAAGTGTACTCTGCTAACAAAAGGGGCGAATTATACCCCACTCTTATAGATTATTATAGAAAACAAAACGCCCTTCACATTGAAGGGCGCTGCAAGTAACTAGGGTCAAGAGCTAAGCTAATTAATGTTTGGCTTGTAAATACGTGATTAACTCGTTCTCAGGCATAGGCTTAGCGTACATAAATCCTTGTACTTCATCACAACCAAGCTCAAGTAAATAATCGGCTTGTGCTTGTGTTTCAACACCCTCTGCAATTGTTTTTAGACCTAATCTTGCACCCAAAGAAATAATTAACGCAGCGATAGCCTCACACCCCTTACCTGGTAGGTCTTTTATAAATGCTCTGTCGATTTTGAGTCTATCTAACGGCAGTTTTTGCAAATAACTCAACGATGAGAAGCCTGTACCAAAATCATCAATCGCAATTTCAATGCCAAATGATTTTAACTCCTCAAGAGTGGTAATAACATTGCTCAGCTCATCCATTACCACACTTTCGGTTACTTCAAGCTCTATAAACTGTGGCTTAACTTCATATTTTATTAGAGTGTCTTTAACCTGCTGCGCATAACCTTTCACTTTAAACTGTGGCACTGAAACGTTTACAGCAACACTAATGTTAAAGCCAAGCTGTTCAAGACGCTTTTGTTGTAAACATGCTTGTTCTAGTACCCACTGCCCTATTTCAACAATTAAACCTGCATCTTCAGCCAAGGGAACAAATATAGCTGGGGAAATATATTGGCCATTCCCTGACGGCCAACGTAGCAATGCTTCACAGCCAATGATCTCTAATGTATTCAAATCTAGTTGCGGCTGGAACCACACTTCAAGTTTACGTTGTTCAAAGTCTTGACGAAGCTGCCTAATAATCCCTAAGCGCCATGCCATCTGCTCTTCCATTTCTGGAGTATACGTGACGACCATTTCAGAGGAATTCTTTTTAGCTTGGTTCAAAGCTATATATGCCAATTTTAGTGTTTCAATACCCGCTTTCTGAAAGTCACCTTGAAGGCACAAGCCAATCTTAAAATTGATAGGTAAAATATGTTCGCCAGCAGTAAAAGGTAAACTAAGATGTTCGCGTAACTGCTCAAGGTCATAACGCTGTTTTGGTAATATCAAACCAAACACATCAGCACCTATTCGAGAAAGTAGCTCGGCTTCTGGATACTCTTGTTGCAGCCTTTCAACAATGGCATTTAAAAGCAAATTACCAATTTCTTGTCCTAAACCATTATTGATATCAGAGAAATGGGCAACATCAATCAATAAAAAAACATAGTCTGTTTTACCGGGCTGATAAAAACGCTCTACTTTGTTGATAAAATCATTACGATTAGGAAGACCTGTTAAAATATCTTTATATGCTGCATCACATAAACGGTTAAACAAGCGCACATTATCAAGACCAACGCTTACATTGGTTAAAAAGATCTCGGCAAATTGTAACTGCGACGGGCTTGGCGTTTGATTTGTTTCTAAGTAAATCGCGGCTTGGCGATTTTTACTTTTTAGTAGATAGGTACTGTCAAGCTCAGTATGTTGATGCTCACCTTGTGCTAAGCAGTTTTTCACTTGTAAAATGATACGACCATTATCAAGCTGCTCAATTCGCTGACCAATTACATCGTTGTATTCAGCGCCACCGCCCAAAACAAAAACCCGCTCGTCATCTTCAATCGAACCACACAGTAAGCCGTGAGGCTCACAATCTAAAATAAACGAAAGCTGCTTTAATACAGCCATGGTAAAAGCTTTGATATCGGTAAAGCCTAAAATAGCCTTCGAGGCGAGTAGAATATTGTTTAATGCGCGGCTTTGAAATTCGAGCTGGCAAACTTGTTCATAAGAACGGATAGCTGTTACCAGTGAAGTAATCAATTTACTACGAGTCAGCTCAGTTTTAGTTTTGTAATCATTAATATCGTACTCGCGGATTACTTTTTCTTCAGGGGCATACCCTGGCTGACCAGTACGAAGAATAATACGAATATTATGGTTTTTTAGGCATTCTCTGACCTGCTTCACAACTTGTAAACCAGCATCATCTGACTCCATCACAACATCAAGTAAAATAACGGAAATAGAATGATCTTTTTTAAGTAATTCGAGCGCTTCTGCACCAGAGTAGGCGTGATGGAATCGCAAGCCTTTATCCCAAAACTCAACCCCAGATAAAGCTAGCTTAGTGACAGAATGTATTTCAGGATCATCATCGACTATTAATACATCCCAAAAATCAGATACAGTTTCTTCGAGAAGCTGCTCATCATCTTGGTCGTTAAATAAAAAGTCATTACTGTCTGATGTCATTAATAATTCCTTAAAGTGAACACCGTAAAACTGTATCGATGGTGACTCTCCACTTTACAACGATGCATAAAAATTCTATCACTTATTCGACTGTGGTACATTAGTGATAACATATACAGTCGTATCAAAAAGATTATAGCCTAAGATACGTATAATGTTATGAAAGATATAAAACTATTGCCTGAGGTGAGATTATTAAATTATTCTTTGTGAGTTTAAAAGCATTATTTGTTATGACACTCATCGCGCTTGTGGTGGGTTTAATGCTTTCTCAACAATACACTGTTGATAAGTCGATAAGAATATCAGCAAGCGCCGAAGAAATCGCAGGTTTGGTTAGTGATTTTAACCAATGGCCTGAGTGGCAACCTTGGCAAGCAGTTGACCCAAGTATTGAATTTATAATTGCAGAGCCAAGCCAAGGTGTTGGCGCTCATCAGTTTTGGCAAAGTCGCTTTGGCAAAGGCGAGATGACCATTACCCAACTAAATAAAAATGCAATGATGTTTAATATTTTGTTTAACCAAGAGCACATTGCAAAAGGCGAGATACGTTTTTCAAATGCCGCAGATGGCGTTGAGGTTAGATGCACATTACAAGGTGAAGTCAACACTCCTATTATTGGCGGCTACCTCGCTTTATTAAGCCAATATATACTTAATAACTCGGTTAAGTTGGCTTTGAACAATATAAAAACCTATGCGCAGTTAGCAACAACAGAAAAGGCAATTGCTACCGATGACAGTCAAAGCGGCTCAAGCGAGAATTAATCTTGCTAACATAATCGAAAACCAGCTTGGATACCCTATCCATAAAACATCGTCTGTAAAAATCAATCAAACAAACGATGAACAATACTCGCCGCAAGGACAACAACAGCTACCCTATCAAGTAAAAGCTGAAGCAACATTACTCGACAGAGCCCATACACGCCAAGAAATCCAATTAATAAAGCGCCAAGAAAATATCGAAACCATTATGGCAATGGCGATGGCGTTTTGCCCCGATGTAACAGGCCAACAACGACCGGATTTCGATTGGATAGAGCGCTTTATTAGTTTATGCGAAGATACTGCAAATACTGCAATGCAAAAACTGTGGGCAAAAATATTGGCAGGTGAAACTGTTACTCCAGGTACATTTTCAATCAAAAGCTTACAAACGCTTAAATTTATGACTCAGCGTGAAGCCGATGCATTACAGCGCTGCACCTCGCTGTGTGGATTTAACGAAAAAGACCACAGTCACTTAATTCTCTTGGGCTTTTACAAAAAGCCGTCGCTTTTTGATTTATTAAGAAAAGGCAACAAAGTGTCATTTAACTTGGGCAAAACCCCGGTTAGTTTTCCTGACATTTTGACTTTAATGGATATTAACTTGTTGTATCGAAAAGAAATTGAATCAGCAGTATTAAAAGCAGGACAAGAGTTAGCCCTTAGTTTTATGAATCAGCGCCTTGTATTAAAAGCTAAAAGTAATGATTTGGTGCTTAGTTACTATAAGTTTACTCAAACCGGTGATGAGCTTAAAAAACTCATTAGTACACCGATAAATAAAGCTTATAAAAATATTTTATCAACATCCTTAGAAGATGAGTTTGACGTTAGCTGGCATGCTTTAAAATAGCCTGCCAGCTAATAATAGATTCACCATCTTAGAAGTGAATTTGAATACCTGCAAATGGCCCAGAAGCATCAATATCTGTGTAGATATCATCGATATCATCAAGCTCTAAGGTCATTGAACGATAGCCCGCTTTAATATCCATATCAATAGCAAGGTTATCAAGTAACGCATAAGCAATACCGGCTTGATAATCTTGAACCTTACTATCATCAATAGCCAGTAAGCTACCTTCAAAGAAAACACTCAAGCCAGTTAATGGTAAGCCAACTTCAGCACGGCCATACACTAATGGTACAAAGCCTGAAAAATCAACACGCTCAGTAGTGCTTGGTCCACCGTTTTGCGATGTACCCGTTACCGTAATCTCACCATCAAACTGTTTAGCATTGACACCTAAATCGATAGACACTAAATCGTTATCAAAAATCTCATAGTAAAGAATATAATCAACATGTGACAAATCACTTACCGTACCAACGGTTGTACCTACCACGTAGTTAGAATCGCCAAAGCTAAAGCTTTCATCAAGCATGGTTGAACCGTTTAATTCAAGCTCTGTGTACTTAAGTTTAATATTTGGTACAAGTGGTACTGGGTGCTCTAGTGCTGCGTAGTAGCTCGTAAACGTCTCATCATCAAATTTGAAGCTTTGTAGATTACCGTCTTGGGCAAAACTACCGCTGTTATCAGATTGCCAGCCATCAACACCAAGATATAAACCTAATAATGTGTCAGCTTGAGCTGTCGGAGCTAAACAGGCCATCGATAAGGCGGCCGCTAAACAGTACTTTTTCATCATTTTATCCTTGCGCTAAAAGTTCGCTAAGTTCAATTAGAGCCGCATTGGCTCGAGAAATATAATTCGCCATTACTAATGAATGATTCGCTACAAAGCCAAAACCACTACCATTTAATATCATTGGACTCCACACGGTTTCTTGTGTGGCCTCTAATTCACGAATAATCTGTTGCAGGCTAACACGCGCATTTTTCTTTTCTAAGACATCGGCAAAATCATATTCAACTGCCTGTAAAAAATGCAGCAACGCCCATGTTGCACCACGAGACTCATAAAACACATCATCAATTTGCCACCATGATGTTTTTACCTGATTCTGTAAAGGCGTATAGGTTGCTTGATGGGCTGCGGTATCACCGGCTAGATCTGTGTTTAAGCGTTCTTGGCCGACACTGGCACTTAAGCGTTGGCTTAAACTGCCTAGGCGTTTTTCAGCTTCTTTTAACCAACCACGTAGATTATCTGCACGGGCATAAAACTGGCTATCGCGGTCATTTTGATCCGCAATTTGAGTTCGATATACAATCAGTAAATCAATGCCTTTTTGATATTCAGCCTCAGCACTTGGCCATGCCCATGCTACTGAACTTATATTAAATTGCGGCTGCGCTTTTTTCAGAGCCTCATGTTCGGTCGACTGTGATTGTGAACGACTAAAGTCTTTACGCATCGACAATACCAGGTCTCGAGTCATCTCAAGCGCCCCGTATTCCCATGCCGGCATATTATCCATCATCACACTTGGTGGCATAATATCATTTGATAAATAGCCACCCGGTTTGTTTAACAATGTACTTGCAACATTAATGAGTGTTGACGTGGTTGTGTAACCGGTGACAAACTTTTCACCCCGTTGTTGGGCTTCTTGTTTTGCCTTGTTTACAACATCCATGCGATCTGGCTCACTACTCCAGTAAACCGCAATTGCATAGAAAATAATTAAAATGATAAGTAATGCGCTGGCTATTTTTCCTTTATGCTCAGACATGGTACCTCCTAGTGGTGTGAGTGTTGTTCACTCTTATTTGCAGCCTGTTCAGACATTTCTTGTAAAGACACAACCTTAGCTTGAGTAAAAACTCGGTTGCCGTTTTTAAAATATAGCGTGAGTTTACGCTCTTGCCCTGCTTTTAGTTCATCCTCTGGTTCAAAAACCATTAAATGATAACCGCCAGGTTTAAACTCCACCTGACTATGAGCGCTAATTTCCAGTGAAAGAACCTGTTGCATTTTCATCATGCCATCAACATGCGTATGCTGATGAATCTCAACGCGGCCTAAACCATCCAGTTCGGCTTTAGTAAGCACTGTGGCGTGATCGCTTGGATTGGTAATAGTAAGATAAGCAACAGTCGCTTTACTAGCGGGTAAGAATTCTCGAACTTGGGCGTCACTCACGGTAACTTCTGCAACCTCGCTGTGCTCATGACCGCTATGGGCAGATGTAAACGTACTAAATAATAAACTTGCAGTAAAAAAAGACAGTGCGGGTAACAACTTCATTATGTTTTAATCCTTGTTAAGACATCTACTTACCCGCTAAATTTAGCATACTTTGGCTATTAAGGCAGTTTATTCACAGCTTAAGCCACTGATTTTTTGTTATCGGCAACCAGCCAACACAACGCGGCGATTAACAATAACGGCCATGCAATTACAACTGAGCCAAATAAAAACGCAAGCACTACGCCAATCACAGCAACAACACCTGCGCCAATTAAGCCAATAGTAAATAAAGCAACCCCAGCCACAACGGCAATTACTGCGATGATAGCACCAAGCACTTCAAGCCCAGCCCAGCTCATATCTGCAATCGACAAAGGCAACTGCCATGTATCAAACGATACAAACGAAATTGTATCTGTGCACAGTAATAACATTGCTAAGATGATGATAGCTAACGTTTTCATAAAAGACTCCTAGTAACCTTTAACTGGTAAAGTGCAATGAGCCACTAAATAACCCAAGCCTATTAACAACGGCATTTGAATAAGTAGTATGATCATGACTAAACGTGTAGACCATACCGGAAAGCCTAATCGTGCAGCTAAGCCACTACACACACCAGAGATCTTCTTGTTGCTTAGATCTCGGTACCAACGTGTTGATGTATGATATGTATTCATCACTAAACTCCTAAGCAGATTGCTTCATACTTGCTTTTAAATCAGCAAGTTCTTTATCAATCGCGTCATTTTTCTCAAGCGCTGCAATTTGTGCTGCTGTTGAATTTGCCGCATCACTTTGCGTAAGTTCATACGCTTCAACCTGCGATTCAATATTTTCAACGCGTTGCTCTAAGTAGTCAAAACGCGCTAATGCATCTTCAACTTTGCTGCTATGCAGCTGCTCTTTTACTTTTAAACGTGCTGTAACAACGCGCTCTTTTTGCATATAAGTCAGTTGCTTTGCTTTTGCATCTGCAAGCTTATTTTGTAAACGCTGACAATCTTCAGTGAGCTTTGCTAGTGACTCAGCCACTTTATTCATTTCAGCTTGTTGCGCTTCGATTTCTGTAGTTAAACGCTGTTTTTCAACTAATGCTGCTTTGGCAAGATCGTCACGATCTTTACTCAGTGCTTTTTCTGCCTTCGCTTGCCAGTCAGCTACTTTTGCTTGTTTAGCGGCAATTTCACGCTTCATTTGCTTTTCTTGCGTTAGAAACGTGGCTGCAGTTGCACGACACTCACTCAATGCATCCTGCATTTCTTGCACAAGTAAGTTCAGTAGCTTTTCAGGATCTTCTGCTTTGTCTAATGCAGCTGAAAGGTTTGCCTGAATAATGTCATTTACGCGATTTAATACACCCATGTGACTCTCCTGTTGATTATTGGGTTAATACATCAAGGAGATTCCAATTCTTGTGCCAACTACCACTAAAATAAAAATAAATATTTAAATACAATAAGTTGAGATTTAAAAATCAAGAATTAGACTGACTGGTGACTGAATGAAAAATAACTAATTTGACTAAAAAATTAACTTTTTCACCAAATTTTAGGATCAAAAAAAGCCACAAAATGTGGCTTTTTAATGAGGGAAATGATTAGGCTTCTGGGACAAAACTTAAGGCTTTATCCATAACAGATAAATCAGCCGCTTTACCATGACCCTTTTCTGAAAGATGACGTCTAAAACCACGCGCGCCAGGTTGGCCTTGGAAAATCCCCAACATGTGGCGAGCAATATGCCAAAAGTTAGCACCTTTACTCATTTCATCTTCGATATAGTCATACATAGAGCGCACAACCTGATGACGAGTAAGCGTAAAGGCTTCATCACCATAAATGTTTTCATCAACCTCAGACAAAATAAACGGATTACTATACGCTTCACGACCAATCATAATGCCATCAACATACTCAAGGTGAGCCACACTATCAGCAATGGTTTTCACGCCACCATTTAAACTTAAGTGAAGTTGCGGATAATCTTTTTTCAGCTGATAAACACGCGGGTAATCAAGTGGTGGGATCTCACGATTTTCTTTTGGGCTTAAACCATTTAACCATGCTTTACGGGCATGGATAATAAAGTCATCACAACCAACATCATGACTTGCTTCAATTAAGGCACATAAAAACTCATACGAGTCTTGCTCATCAATGCCAATGCGCGTTTTAACTGTAACAGGAATAGTCACTTCGGCCTTCATTGCTGCAACACAGTCAGCAACCAGCTTCGGCTCTGCCATTAAACAAGCACCAAAACGACCATTTTGCACACGGTCAGAAGGACAGCCAACATTAAGGTTAACCTCATCATAGCCACGCTCTGCCGCTAACTTTGCACACTTAGCCAACGCTTCAGGATCTGAGCCACCAAGCTGCAATGCCACAGGCCCTTCATGCTGGTTAAAATGAAGGTAGTCGCCTTTACCAAATAAAATAGCCCCTGTTGTCACCATCTCAGTGTAAAGCACAGCATGCTTAGTCATTTTACGGTGAAAAGTTCGACAGTGACGATCTGTCCAATCTAACATGGGTGCCACGGAAAAACGGCGGTTTAATGTCGTTGTGCTCATAACATGGCCCCTTTAAAGATCAATACGTTTACTTGCAACTTGATTACCTAATACGATTAACGCTCAGTACAGCGATGACGCAATTTTAAGAGATGCATCATGCCCTGACAAAATTTTCGATATTATATCACTAATGCTCAATCGCAACATGACATAATCAAAGATGGGGAAGAAAAGAATAAAAGAAGTGGACTACACACTCACTTCTTACAAAATGGTGGATAAGTTAACTTTTAACTTCATTAAGGAGGTGTTCTAAGTTTTTGCCTGTAAGTTCAAATATGGTGATTTCTAACTCTTTATAATCTTCGTTCTTAAGGTTAACTAGTTTGGCACCCACTGCAATTCGCGCTACTTTTTCAACAGGGTCGATTTCAACAATTTCAATTGATGCATGAGTATCATGATCTTTTGACTGCACATAGTATTCACTAAAAAATGTACCATCAGCGCGAACATTCGGGTTGCTGTCAGACACTGATTGTAAAAGTGTACCTTTCTTTAAATCACTTTTACGAAGTGAAAAGCTGTACTCAGCAACATTTGCATGACCAATGATCACTGTTACTGCGCTTTCACCATTAATTTTAAAATCATGATCAGTTACTTCAATAACTTTTAACTTACCACTGTCATAGGTTGGCTCCATGCAAGCACCTAAACTAAAAATCAGAAAAACTGATAAAACAACATTTTTGAGTAGCATTCTCTATTCCTTAAATTTTTATTGCCTACTTCTTAACTTAGATAAAAGAAGACAAATATTCAAAGTTTAAATTACTGAAAATGCACTTTAATTCATCTTATCCAACGACACTCAAACCAAAGTAGTGAGCTATGCCGCCAAGAATGTTTGTCACAGCCACTGAAGATAAAATTAGTCCCATCACTCGGCTGATTATACTGGCACCACTATCACCAATTAATTTGTGAACTTGAGTAGCCAATAAAAGTAACACTAAGACGATAATGAGCACCGATAACATTATCGCAGAGGTAACTAGTTGCTCTAACCATGTATATTCATTATTGCGCGTCATCAACACTGCACCGAGCATTGCCCCTGGGCTTGCAATAGATGGAATTGCCAGCGGAAAGATAGCCGTTTCGGTACTATCACGGACACTTTTAATTTCGCTTTCAGGCTTACTCTCGCCAAAGATCATAGACAGCGCAAAAAGTAATAGAACAATGCCGCCAGCAATCTGAAATGCCGATAAAGGGATTTTAATTGCGTTTAACAGCAACTCCCCAGCAATAACAAAGAAAAGCAAAACTAATGCCGACACTCCTACCGCTTTAAGTGCAACTTTGCGTTTAAACTTGGCATCATCCCAGCGGGTTACAGCAATAAAGACAGGCACCGTACCGATTGGATCAATCACAGCAAAAAAGAAAATGAACGCGGCGAGCAACTCAGTCATTAACAAACTTCCTTGAAAACGAGATAGCGAATAAAAACACTGCAACTACAATACAGTATGTTAGTATATCACGGTAGCGTAAGGATAAGAGAAGATGAATATAGAATCACTCGTTAGTAAAGCAAAACAAGTCTGCGACAATCGTGGTGCACGTTTCACGCCTATCCGTGAAAAAGTATTTCGCCTTTTAGCTAGTGCGCAAGGTGGTGTAGGTGCTTATGACTTATTAGAACAACTTAAATTAACTGAGTCTGGTGCAAAACCTGCCACTATTTATCGCGCGTTAGATTTTTTGTCTGAACTTGGCTTTATTCATAAAATCGAAAGTACTAACTCTTTTATGTTGTGCCATCATTTCGATTATATTCACCCTGTACAACTATTAATTTGCGACAGCTGTGGTTTTGTTAAAGAGTTACATTCAACAGTGATTTCTCACGAACTGAATAATCTCGCCGCAGAAAGTGGATTTATTGTCTCTGGACAAACTATCGAAGCACATGGAAAGTGTGAAAATTGCAAAGATTAAGTGCACTGTTCTGAACAGCCACTACACTTAAGTTATAATTGCAGCTTGGCTGCGTAACCTGAGGGAAATTAAATAATGAATGTGGAGTTCATCAACCCATTTTTATCATCATTATTAAATGTATTGAGCACCATGGCTCAAACAGAATTGAAACCGGGTAAACCTAGTTTAAAAAAAGATGAAGTAGCCCGTGGTGATGTTTCCGGTTTAATAGGTATGGTTGGACCACAAACAAAAGGCTCACTTTCAATCTCATTTGATGAAAGCCTAGCATTAACCATTATGGAAAGAATGCTCGGAGAACGACCAGAAACTATCGATGAAGAAGTTACCGATATGGTCGGTGAAATCACTAACATGGTGACAGGTGGTGCTAAAAACTTACTTGGCGAAAAAGGCTATGAGTTTGATATGGCAACACCAGTTGTAGTGTCTGGCAAAGGACATACAATTGCTCACAAATGCGAAGGTGCCAAGGTGTTAATTCCATTCACGTCAGCTGACGGTAACGCCAATATCGAAGTAAGCTTTGATAAACTATGAGTTGGCAGCAAAAAACAATTCAATTAAAGCCTCGCTCGCGAGGCTTTCACATTATTGATGACGAAATACTTCGCCAACTCCCCGAAATAACACAGTACAAAGTCGGTTTATTACACCTTTTCATTCAGCATACTTCTGCAAGCTTAACCATTAACGAAAATGCAGATCCGACTGTGCGAATGGATATGGAAAGTCACTTCAATCACTTTGTGCCAGAACGACAAAGTTATTATCGTCATGATTATGAAGGTGATGACGATATGCCAGCCCATATAAAAAGCAGTACATTAGGTGCTGAACTCACCATACCAATTAATCAAGGCCGCTTAATGCTAGGCACATGGCAAGGTATTTATTTAGGTGAACACCGAGACCATGGTGGTGCTAGACGCATTGTCGCGACGATTCAAGGTCAGATCTAAAAACTAGCTATAGACAAAATTTGGTTTTAACAGCTTTATTTAAGAAAGATTTTATTTAAGAAAGTATTTTGGGATTTTTTAGAGATTGGAGCGGCACACGAGGCTCGAACTCGTGACCTCAACCTTGGCAAGGTTGCGCTCTACCAACTGAGCTAGTGCCGCTTTATAAGTAGTCAGTAATTTGTCCGTTGGTGCACAACCTTGAAGGTTGCGGTAAAACGTTCTGGCAACTGAGCTAGTGCCGCTTTATAAGTAGTCAGTAATTTGTCCGTTGTCGCACAACCTGAAGGTTGCGGTAAACGTTCTGGCAACTGAGCTAGTGCCGCATTCAAAAGTAGTCAGTAATTTGTCCGTTGGTGCACAACCTTGAAGGTTGCGGTAAAACGTTCTGGCAACTGAGCTAGTGCCGCTTTAAATAGTTTCTAGTTACAAGATTCAAGTTACAAGTTTGAATAGCTTGGTGCTTTCAACTTTCCCCTTGAAACTTATATCAATTTCTTTTGGTGAGAAATTGGAGCGGCACACGAGGCTCGAACTCGTGACCTCAACCTTGGCAAGGTTGCGCTCTACCAACTGAGCTAGTGCCGCATCAAATAGTTTCTAGTTACAAGATTCAAGTTACAAGTTTGAATAGCTTGGTGCTTTCAACTTTCCACTTGAAACTTATATCAATTTCTTTTGGTGAGAAATTGGAGCGGCACACGAGGCTCGAACTCGTGACCTCAACCTTGGCAAGGTTGCGCTCTACCAACTGAGCTAGTGCCGCACAATAAGTTACTAGTTTTAAGTTACTAGTTTTAAGTTACAAGCTTCAAGTTAGTTACTTTCCCCTTGAAACTTAAGCCAATTTCTTTTGGTGAGAAATTGGAGCGGCACACGAGGCTCGAACTCGTGACCTCAACCTTGGCAAGGTTGCGCTCTACCAACTGAGCTAGTGCCGCTTTATAAGTAGTCAGTAATTTGTCCGTTGCTGCACAACCTTGAAGGTTGCGGTAAAACGTTCTGGCAACTGAGCTAGTGCCGCTTTATAAGTAGTCAGTAATTTGTCCGTTGGTGCACAACCTTGAAGGTTGCGGTAAAACGTTCTGGCAACTGAACTAGTGCCGCAAATTTCAACTATAAAAGTTTAGCTAAAGGCACACTAACCCCGCGGGGGTTAACGTCTTAAGCGGGGCAGGATTCTACAATAATCCGATGTGTTTGCAAATGTTTTTTACAAATTAAAGAATTTTTCTTGGTAAACCTTTAATTCCATGATCGAATCTTTAATATCGTCGAGGGCTAGATGCGAACCTTTTTTGTTCACTTGTGCTAACACGTCAGGTTTCCAGCGACGCGCAAGCTCTTTAACTGTGCTTACATCGAGGTTACGGTAGTGAAAGTAGTCTTCCAATTCAGGCATGTACTTATTCATAAAGCGGCGATCTTGGCCGATAGAATTACCACACATAGGCGAAGCACCCGCAGGTACCCATTGCTTCAAAAATGCCAGTGTTTGCTCAATGGCATCTTGCTCTGTGAATGTGCTTGCTTTACAGCGAGCTGTTAAACCAGATTGACCGTGCTGAGTCGTACACCACTCATCCATGCCATCAAGCAGTTCATCGCTTTGATGAATAGCAATAACAGGGCCTTCAGCCAAAATGTTTAAATCACTGTCGGTGACAACAGTGGCAATTTCGAGTATTTTATCTGTTGCTGGTTCGAGGCCTGTCATTTCCAGGTCGAGCCAGATAAGATTTGATTTATGAAAAGACATAGTTACCTTAGCGGTGCTTTCCTTTAGATCCAACGCATTTAGATATATCATATTAGTATCATCAGTCGACCTAAAGCTTTTTTTTCAAAAAGCCCGACATTTACTCAAGTTATAGGCCAAAAGTGGCAAAACAAAAGAAATTAAGTAAAGGCCAATCGCGTCGAATTAAGGCCAACCATCAAAAACGCCTCTCTAATGCAGATAAAAAGCAAGAGAAAGGGGCAACTGTGCAATGGCAAAATGACAATTTAGGTCCTGCCGAAAATGCGGTAGTGATCAGTCGATTTGGCCAACATGCCGACATCGAAACCGAATCAGGCAGCATATTACGTTGTAATATTCGCAGAACAGTATCGAGCCTTGTCTGTGGTGATGAAGTTATTTTTCGCCGAGCAAAAGTTAGCGAGGGCGACTTATCTGGCGTTATTGAAGCAACCCATGAACGTCGCTCACAATTAACGCGCCCTGATTTTTATGACGGGGTAAAAGTCGTCGCTGCCAATATCGACCAAATTTTAATGGTTTCTGCGGTACTGCCTGAGTTTACGCCAAACATTATCGATCGCTATTTAGTTGCCTGTGAAGACATGGGAATTGAGCCTATTTTAGTGCTCAACAAAATAGATTTAATTGACAATGAAGGCCTTGCTTTTATTGATGAAATTCTCGATATCTATCGAGAGTTAGGTTATCAAGTACTGTTAGTCAGTAATAAAACGGGTCAAGGCATTGATGAACTTAAACAAAAACTGGTCGGTAAAAACAGCATTTTTGTTGGTCAAAGTGGTGTGGGTAAATCAACCTTAGTCAACACTGTACTGCCAGATGCTGACATTCTAACCCAAGAGGTCTCCGAGAACAGCGGCCTTGGTCAACACACAACAACCGTATCGCGATTACACCATTTACCAAGTGGCGGTAATCTTATCGACTCACCGGGAATTCGTGAGTTCGGCTTATGGCATTTAGAGGTTGAGCGCGTTACATGGTGCTTTAAAGAGTTCCGTGATTTTATTGGTGGCTGTCGTTTTCGCGATTGTAAGCATTTAAACGATCCTGGCTGTATAATTCGCCAAGCTGTTGATGATGGTGAAATTTCAGAACTTCGCTTTGACAGTTACCACCGAATTTTAGAAACTATGGCCGACGGCCGTGCTGGTGCACGCGCTCCTCGCGTATAACTATTTAGGAAATAACAAGTGAGTTTAGATAAATTCAAAATTGCTATGCAATATGCCATGCCAAAACATTTCATTTCGCGCATGGTTGGCAAGTTAGCAGCAGCAAAAGCGGGTGGCTTAACAACGGCCTTAATTAAATTGTTTATCAAACAATACAAAATTGATATGAGTGAGGCTAAATACCCAGATCCAGCTCATTACAAAACTTTTAATGAGTTTTTCACTCGCCCATTAAAAGAAGGTATTCGTCCACTTGCTGAAGAAAGCGACATTATTGCTCACCCAGTTGATGGTGCAATTAGCCAATTAGGCGATGTAGTCGACGGTCAAATCATCCAAGCAAAAGGCCATGACTACAGCTTACAAGCACTACTTGGTGGCAAAGAAGAAGACACAGCGCCGTTTTTAGGCGGCAAGTTTGCGACTATTTATTTAGCGCCTAAAGATTACCACCGTATTCACATGCCTGTTGATGGTACGCTGAGCAAAATGATCTACGTACCGGGTGATTTATTTTCGGTAAACCCGTTAACAGCGCAAAATGTACCTAACCTATTTGCTCGTAACGAGCGAGTTGTGGCTATCTTCGAAACCGAAATTGGCCCGCTAGCCATGGTGCTTGTAGGTGCGACAATTGTTGCTAGCATCGAGACTATTTGGGCTGGCACAGTAACGCCACCAGCAGGTAAAGATGTATTTAGTTGGAATTACCCAACTAAAGGTGACAATGCAATTACCCTGAAGAAGGGTGAAGAAATGGGTCGCTTTAAATTAGGCTCTACCGTTATTTTAGCCTGGGGTGCAAATCAAGCTGAGTTCTTATCAGATCAACACCCAGAAACAGTAACACGTATGGGCACACCATTTGCGAAAATTAACGACTAATAAGTTCAATTAAGCAAACCAATTAAGCAAACCACTTTAACTAAAAGTGGTTTGCTTAAAATTCACTATAAATCGCGCCTATACCCCACGATTACACTCTAAACATTCACTATCTTTTTGAATATTAAAGCGCTGCTGTTTTAGTGTTAGCCCATCAAATTGAATAAACTCGCTACCCGTTTTATGGCCAAGCAATATATTGATAGCCAATAAACTTTGCATGCTCCCAATAACACCCAGTAACGGGCTCAATACCCCAGCATTATCGCAATTAAGCGCTGTTTGCTCCTCCGTTTGCGGGAATACACAACCATAACAAGGGCTCTGTTCATCACGAAAATCAAAACTCATCACCTGCCCCTGCGTTGCAATGGCAGCAGCTGACACAAGAGGGATAGATTTAGCTAAACAATAGCGATTAACCAAATAACGGGTAGCAAAGTTATCACTGCAATCAAGGATGATGTCAGCGCCATCAAGAAGCTCAGCACAGTTACTTTCATCAAGCTTTTGGCATAGGGGCTTAACCGTAATTTGATTATTTAAACTGCTTAATACCTTGGCAGCCGCCTGTGTTTTTGCCTGCCCCATATGGTTTACTTTATAGAGTATTTGTCGCTGTAGATTTGAAAGCTCAACCTTATCGTCGTCAATCAAAGTGAGCGTTCCGATACCCGCCGCCGCTAAATAAAACAGTGCTGGTGAGCCAAGTCCACCTGCCCCGACAACCACAATATGTGCAGACTTTAACTTTTGCTGCCCCGCATGCCCCACCTCTTTTAATAGCAAGTGGCGGCTATAACGAATTTGCTCTTTGTCGCTTAACGCGCTCATGCTAAGACTGACCTTCGACCAGCTGTTTTAACTTGGCAATGGCTACTTGGTAGTCTTCGGCTTCAGTAATCGCACGTACTACTGCAACACTGCCAACCCCCGTACTCGCAACTTGCTCTGCACGTGATATATCAATTCCACCAATCGCAACCGTTGGATAATCAGCCATCAACGGCACAAATTTTTCGAGCTTTTCTAAGCCTTGAATTTGCCCTGTCATGTCTTTGGTGGTGGTTGGGTAAATAGCACCAAACGCCATATAACTTGGTCTGTAATTGTGCGCGCGTAGCATCTCATAAAAGCCATGGGTTGAAACACCTAAGCGTAACCCAGCCTCTTTTATGGCAATTAGATTAGCGGTTTGTAAGTCTTCTTGCCCTAAATGCACACCATAAGCGCCATGTTTAATCGCTAATTGCCAATAATCATTGATATACACCTGCGCATCGTACTTTTGCCCCAGCATAACTGCACTTGCAATGGCATCTTCGAGTGTTGCATCGTCTGCATTTTTCATTCTTAATTGAACGGTTTTAACTCCTTCAGCTAAACACTTCTCTAACCAATCAACCGTATCAACAACGGCATATAGCCCAAGCTGTTTAGAGTCGCACTCAGCAAAGCCTGCTGCCATGGTAAAATCAACCGGGCAGTCAAAGTCGAGTTCATCACCTAGCCAACTTCCCGCTTCGATGACTTGTGGGTAATCAGCTAGATTTGTTGGAAAGCAAGTGTGTGCAACAGGGCCAATCCCTTCACCATATCGAATGGCTGCTTTTAATCCTTGGTTTATATAGGCTTTCGCTAAAATAAAGGCATCTTTGAGTGGATACTGTTTGGCTAAACACGCAGCAATCACAGAGGCCATACTGCATCCAGTACCGTGACTATGCGGTGTTTGAATTTTTTCGTTGCCAAGCCAATATGCGTGATCACCTTGCACGCAGTAATCAATACAATAGCCACTTGGGTAATCCCAATGCCCCCCTTTGATGATCACCGCTTTTGCACCATAGCCTGTTAACTTCTCGGCGGCTTCTTTCACTGCGCTTGGGCCAATCAAATAAACACCGGTTAATAGCTGCGTTTCGTGAGTGTTCGGTGTTACTACATCGACTAATGGCAATAAACACTCTTTAATGGCACTAACAGTATCTTCTTCTGTAAGTAAGTCACCACTTGAGGCAATGGCAACCGGATCATAAACAACCAAAGGTGGCTCTGCCCAAGTTGCTTTGTAATGTTTTAAATGCTCACTAATAAGCTGTATTTGCTGCACATTGGCAAGCATGCCAATTTTAATCACGCTGGCAGGCATATCACTGGCTAAGGCTAATAGTTGCGACTCAATCACTTCTGTTGATATCGGGTTCAGCGCTTCTACACCTAAACTATTTTGTGCCGTTAAAGCAGTAATAACTGTGCAGCCATGTACGTTAAAACTTTGCATTGCTTTGATGTCGGCTTGAATTCCTGCACCGCCGCCCGAATCTGAGCCAGCTATGGTCCATACAACCTGATTCATGTTACTCCTCACTTTTTATTCTTGATGCCAAAATGGCATTCCGAGCGTCGGCGTTGATGGGCTTGCTACGTCTTTCTCTGGCATCGCTTTGGCCAAATAGCTATATCGCCCCGCTTCAACCGCACTCTTAAACGCTTTACTCATCGTCACTGGGCAACCTGCACCTGCAATTGCCGAATTTAATAATACGGCATCATACCCTAATTCTAGCGCTTGGCAGGCATGGGATGGTAAACCTAAGCCCGCATCAACAATTAAAGTATGGTTTGGCAAGCGCCCACGGATCATTTTTAAGTTGTAAGGATTCAGCAAGCCTTTACCCGTGCCAATCGGTGCGCCCCAAGGCATAAGTACTTCACAGCCTAAATCAGCGAGGCGCTGACACAGCACTAAATCATCAGTGCAATAAGGTAAAACTTTAAAGCCATCGGCCAATAAAATTTTAGTGGCTTCGAGCAGTGCGAATGGATCTGGCTGTAAATTATATTCATCACCAATCAACTCTAACTTGATCCAATCAGTGGCAAACACTTCGCGGCACATTTGTGCCAAGGTCACCGCTTCTTTCACGCTATGACAACCCGCCGTATTTGGCAGCACCTTTAACCCGGTATTTTTTATCAATTGCCAAAAATCATCACCCGCAGCAGCGCTTTGCTGACGTCTCAATGAAACGGTGACAATTTCAGCCTGTGAGGCCACTATCGACTCTGTCATAACACTTGGCGAAGGGTACAGTGCAGAGCCAATCAGTAACCGACTCGTAAATTGCTCACCATAAACCGAAAAACTATCCATCTTAGCCTCCTTGAATTGGCGACAATAGCTCAATGCTGTCGCCTTCGTTGAGAGGTTTAGCATCGCATTGGCTGCGCGGTACAAAGTCACCATTAACGGCAACCGCAAATGGAGGTCTTGCGCCAAACTGGCTCAACGCCTGAGTGAGCGATGTATTGTCGTCCACTGTAACTGACTGACCATTAATTAAAATATTCATTTTTATCCTTAAGCAATTAAGCTCACTGCATCATCGACCACCTGAGGCGCAAGTAAATAGCCATGACGGTACAAGCCATTAATACTGATCACTCGACCTTGCTTTGTGACTTTCGGGCGGTTGTCTGCAAACGCTGGACGAAGCCCTGATTGCAAGCTCTCGATACGCCCTTCAGCAAAGCCGCTATGTACTGTATAAGCAGCAGACAATAGCTCCAGCGCCGAGCGCACGGTGACTTTACCGCGGTCTTGCGATTCGATTTCAGTCGCACCAATCACAAATTGATGATTTGGCTTAGGAGCAATATAAATTGGGTAACGCGGATGCATCAGTCGTATCGGTCTGGTTAGGTTCACCTCTGGTGCATATAAACGCGCCACCTCCCCTCTTACTCCACGCAGTAAGGGTTCAGCATGTTTAGCACCTAAGCCGCGGCAATCAAATACATAATCAAAGCTTTGGCCATTCACTTGATGGGCGTTCAACTCAACTTTACAGCCAAAGTTAAATTGCACCCCTTGCGAGGTAAGCTTTTTAAAACTAGCGCGATAAAATGCCTGATTATCGAGTTGCCCTTCACAAGGTAAATACACACCTTGGTGGAACCGCCCAGCTAGTTCTGGCTCAAGGTCTGCGATTTGAGTGCCAACCAATGCCTGCGCCTGATAGCTTTCAAGCGGTTTTAAGCGGCTCACAAAACTTTGTAAATCGCCCTTATCTTGCTGATGAGCAACCACTAAACTGCCTGTTTGTTGAAAATACACAGCGTCATCGAGCTCACTTAAAATTTGCTGCCAACGAATGATGCTATTAAGCCCTTGTAAGGCTAAATCCTGTTCACACAAGACTGATTCAGCAAGGGGTGCCAACATCGCTGCAGCAACGCTGCCAGCACTGTTGCTAGCATGTTCATCATCTTGTTCAAACACCGTAACTTGATGCTGCTTAATTAGCGCCAATGCCGCTAAGCGCCCCGCTAAGCCAAAACCAATCACTGCAATGTTGTAAGACATATTAACCTCAGCCTTAAACGATAAGATTTAAGCAAATAGCGCGATATAAAATCGCGCCTACAACTAGCCTAAACTGCTTTTTGGTAAATCTCAGAGCCTGTTTTTTTGAACTCGTCTGATTTCGCTTTCATTTCGGCTTCAACATCGACCATTTTGATTTCGATAGCATCGCCTACGTTATTTGGATCAATGCCTCTTGCTTCAAGATCTTTGGCGTAATCACGTACTTCTTGAGTGATCTTCATCGAGCAGAACTTAGGACCACACATAGAGCAGAAGTGTGCAATCTTGCCTGATTCTTGTGGCAGTGTTTCATCGTGATATTCGCGGGCGCGTTCTGGGTCTAAACCTAGGTTAAATTGGTCGTGCCAACGGAACTCAAAGCGTGCTTTTGATAATGCATTATCGCGCTCTTGCGCACCCGGGTGACCTTTTGCCAAATCGGCAGCATGAGCAGCAATTTTGTAAGTGATTAAACCTTCTTTAACGTCTTCTTTGTTTGGTAAGCCTAAATGCTCTTTAGGGGTTACATAACAAAGCATAGCGCACCCGTACCAAGCAATTTGCGCAGCGCCAATACCTGATGTGAAATGATCGTACCCCGGTGCAATATCCGTGGTTAATGGACCAAGAGTATAAAACGGTGCTTCTTCACAGTGTTTTAGCTGCTCTTCCATGTTCTCTTTGATCATATGCATTGGCACATGGCCTGGGCCTTCAATGAACACTTGCACATCATGTTTCCAAGCAAGTTTTGTCAGCTCACCTAAAGTACGTAATTCGCTGAACTGGGCTTCGTCATTAGCATCGGCAATAGAGCCCGGACGCAGGCCATCACCTAATGAAAAACACACATCGTACTGTTTTAAAATTTCACAAATTTCTTCAAAGTGCGTGTATAAGAAGTTTTCTTTATGATGCGCTAAACACCATTTCGCCATGATTGAACCACCACGCGAAACAATACCGGTAACACGCTTTGCGGTCATTGGCACATAACGGAGCAATACCCCAGCGTGAATGGTAAAGTAATCAACACCCTGTTCTGCTTGTTCAATCAAGGTATCGCGGAAAATCTCCCACGTTAGGTCTTCAGCCACACCGTTTACTTTTTCAAGCGCTTGGTAAATTGGTACGGTGCCAATTGGTACTGGTGAGTTACGTACCACCCACTCACGAGTTTCGTGAATATAGCGACCCGTTGATAAATCCATTACCGTGTCAGCGCCCCAACGAGTAGACCACACCATTTTTTCGACTTCTTCTTCGATTGATGAAGTCACAGACGAATTACCAATATTCGCGTTCACTTTAACTAAAAAGTTTCGGCCAATGATCATCGGCTCGGTTTCTGGGTGGTTAATATTGTTAGGAAGCACAGCGCGGCCTCGAGCAATTTCATCACGCACAAATTCAGGGGTAATAAAATCAGGAATGCTAGCACCAAACGATTCGCCTTTGTGCTGGGCTGCAAGTAACTCTTCACGAATTTTAGCGCGACCCATGTTTTCACGGATTGCCACATATTCCATTTCAGGCGTCACGATGCCTTGTCGCGCATAATGCATTTGCGTGACGTTTTTACCTGCTTTTGCACGGCGGATTTTTGGTAAGTGCTCAAAGCGGATATGATCTAACCCTTCATCTGCCATACGCTGTTGAGAAAATTGTGAAGTCACTGAGTCTAAAATTTCAGTATCGCCGCGGCTTTCAATCCACTTTTCACGGTATTTCTCAAGACCCTTTCGCACATCGAGTTTAAAATCCGGATCAGTGTATGGGCCTGATGTATCGTAAACACGAATTGGCGCGTTAGGCTCAAATACGGGATTCTCTTCAGTACCACCGATGAAGGTATCGCTGAGGGTGATTTCACGCATCCCTACTCGCACATTATCTTGCGTGCCTTCTACATAAACTTTATGAGAATTAGGAAACGGTTGGCCCGTTAAGTTATAAATATACTCTGATGCAGCCGCACGAACTTCGCGGCGAGATGGTTTAGTTGTTGTGTTTGACATGACTTACCTCATTGCTTTAAGGGTTGTCTTGTCAGATATTGCAAGTGCAATAGAGAGTGGCAAACGCCATTGGATCGTTAGTAAGTTAAATGCTTACCAGTGCAGCCTGTGCCGCTTATGCCCCAAAATTTGGCGCACAAGCGCCTAGTGAGGCAGCTTGTTCCCTACGCAGGTGTTAGCCTGATCAGGTTCACGGATCCCGCTTTCGCGATCTCAGCCTTGTTAAAGGCACTCCGACAAGTTTAAATTCGTTATTTTTTATTAACGCAATGAGTGTACGTTAGTTAAAAATTTGCTGCAAGCACATGCGCTTTAGTTTTTGGCGATAAAGGTAAAGCGATGCGTACCTTGCAAAGTCAGTTGCTCACCTTCAAGCTTAATGGCTGCACCTTCTCTTAACGCGGTTAACAAACTACGTTCGAGTTCATCGGCTTTCTCACCGCACGATTTACGTGTCATGCCTAGCTTGTTTACTACAATTGAATCATCGTCAGTTAGAACTGCTTCGCCAAAGAATTTATTACAGCCTGCAAAGCCATTTATTTGCATTGCTTCAATAAATCGCATTGATGCACTTTGCGACACATCAAGACTTAAGCCATTCACCTTTGATAGCTGCCACTGAGTATATTTTAATTGTTCACTTGTGACTGTACTGGTTGATGAACACCCTAAACAAAATAATACAAACAAAAGTGGTACGGCTAAACGCTTCATATTTTTTACAATTCAAATTCCAATACCATAATAGTAACAATATTTGACTGCTTTGATCGTTAAAAAAACATGTTTTATCTGTAAAAAATTGTTCTAAGCCCCATTTTTTTGAAACACTCTCGCTTACTTGAATAAGTTATCGACTTCTTCTGGTAAAAAAGGACGACCTTTTTCATTTACCGACGTACCAATCACTAACGCTTGTAGCATCACTTTATCGTCATGTTTGCGATACACCGTTTGCCTAAACGCAAACTTTAAACGGCTGATACGCTCCGGCTCAACTGCAACGTAAAATTCATCACCCGGCACAAGTGATGCCTTGTAATCCATTTCGCTGCGAAGCACCACAAGGTTCACTTTTTCTCTTGCTAGCTTTGCAAAGTCGATACCTTGAGCATGTAAAAATTCATGGCGAGCATGTTCTAAGTAATTAAAATAAACACTGTTATTTACAATACCTTGTAAATCACACTCATAATCACGCACTTTAAAGTCGACTTTAAAGGTCATAGTCGTATTCCTAATCAATTTACGTATAATTGCCTGCGTTTATACCATAAAAATTGATTTTATAGCCATTTGGCTAGCTAGGTTGCTAGAATAGCAGTCCCGAAAATGGAGTTAAGAATCCACATGAAACGACGTTTATCATTATTATCTGCTGCCATCCTGCCTTTATTTGCAGCATCTTCGATTGCCTACGCTGAAGATGGTGAGTTGGAAACGATTGTAGTTACCGGTGATTTCAAAAAAGAAAGCATTCAAACATTAAGTGCCAGTGCTAGTTTGTTTTCAGACCATGAAATCAATCAACGTGGTGCAAAGTTTTTAGATGAAATGCTTGCTAGTGCAGCGAATGTAAACTTTACCTCAGGGGCATCTCGTGGTCGTTTCGTGCAAATTCGTGGTGTAGGTTTACGCTCACAGTTTGTAGACCCAATTAATCCTTCGGTTGGCTTAGTGATCGACGGCATCAACTACTCTGGTTTAGGCGGTAGTTCACTGTTATTTGATATCGACCAGGTAGAAATTTATCGCGGCCCACAAGGAACTCGCTTTGGTGCTGATGCTCTAGCTGGCATGATTCAAATGGAATCTGCAACACCCACTCTTGACCCAAGTGTGAAAGTACAACTAGGTGCGGGCAACTACAACAGCTTTGAGGCAGGTATTGCCGCAGGTACGGGTATTACCGACGACACAGCAGTACGCGCCAGTATTTATCAACGTGAGTCTGATGGCTATGTTGAAAACCGTTATTTAGGCGAAGATACCCAACAACAAGATGAGCTCGTTTCTCGCTTTAAATTACACAGCCAATTGACCGATCATCTACGTACTGAACTGAGCGTTCATTACATTGATATTAATAACGGCTATGACGCCTTCACCTTGGATAACAGCCGTTACAGTGTGGCTGATGAACCTGGCCAAGATAACCAAGAAAGCATTGCGGTTGGCCTTGCCAACATTTACACCGGCTTCGATTGGTTTGATGTTAGCCTAAACCTTTCAGGTATCGACAGCGAGCTGCTATACAGCTACGACGAAGACTGGGTGTGTAATGATGAAGCCCAACCAGAGTTATGTGCTGCAGGCTTGCATGAATGGGGCTATAGCTCAACAGATGCTTACTTTCGCGATCGTCAAGATCAAGCAGCCGAGCTGCAATTTAGCGGTAAGTCTGGTGAGTGGGTTGCCGGTATTTACTACCAAGGCCGCGAAGTTGATTTAGAACGCCAATACACTTGGCTGGCGCAACCATTTGCATCAAATTATGAAACCAGCAATATTGCGGCATACGGTCAATTAGCAACACCTATTGGTCCAAAAACAACCTTAATTACGGGTTTGCGTGTTGAGCAGTATCAAGGCGACTACACCGACAACAACGGTTTTGTTGAAGAAACTGATGATGTCATGGTGGGCGGTAAGCTTGCACTTGAATACCAAGTGATTGATCGCACCATGATCTACACCAGTATTACTCGTGGCTATAAGGCCGGCGGTATTAATTCTGAAGCATTAGCAAAAGCAAAAGATGAAGGCTTAAATCTAGATGCTGATTTCTTTGCTAATCACACATCATTTGCCCCTGAATACCTTTGGAGCGGTGAGTTTGGTGTAAAAGGCAGCTCACTAGACGATAAGTTTGTGTTACGTCTTGCCGCTTTCTACATGTATCGCGAAGATATGCAGTTAAAATCGTGGCAGGTTGAAGGTCAAAAATTCACAGGCTATATCGATAATGCCAGCTCTGGTGAAAACTACGGTTTAGAAATTGAAGGTAGCTTCCAAGCCACTGACAATTTACTACTTACGGGTAGTGCAGGTTATTTACATACCGAAATCAATGACTTTGTTGCACAATCAGGCCTTGATCAAGATGGCCGTGACCAAGCACAAGCACCTAAATACCAATATGCATTCACTGCGCGTTATAACTTTACGCCAGCACTTTACGCATCAATTGGTGTAGAGGGCAAAGACGATTATTACTTCTCTGACAGCCATAACTCACAAGCACCAAGCACCAACTTGGTAAATGCTTCGTTTGGTTATGAAAGTGATAATTGGAGCATTAATGCATGGGCACGTAACTTATTTGATGAAGACGTACCAACTCGTGGTTTTGAGTTTGGTAACGACCCATTAGATGGTTACACCACTCATACTTACACCCAACTTGGCGAACCTATGGTTGCCGGTGTGACATTTATTTACGAGCTATAAACCGTAGGCGCGACTTTATGTCGCGCTTTTAAAATCAATGAAAATCGCGGGTTAAACCCGCTCCTACATTTAAGCCCTTTCGACATCAAAAGCGATCACGTCTTTGATCTTTTGCTTATTCGTTGCCAGCATAATGAGTCGATCAATGCCCAGTGCGACACCCGCACATTGTGGTAAGCCATGCTCTAGTGCAGCTATTAAACGCTCATCCATTGGCACTTGCTTTAAGCCATTTGCTTCTCGGTACTGATTATCTTCACTAAAACGAGCTGCTTGCTCTTTGCCATTGGTCAGCTCATTAAAGCCGTTTGCCAGTTCCATATTTTTAAAATATAACTCAAAGCGCCCTGCTACTCGCTCATCGTGCTGACAAATTTGCGCAAGAGCTGCTTGCGAAGCTGGAAAATGATAAACGAAACAAGGCTTTTCTTGGCCAATAGTTGGCTCAACCTTCATACAAAATAATAGCTGTAACAAGGTATCGCGATGTGTTTCATTCGCGGCAATATCGGCAAAGCCCTGCTCTGTTGCTAGTTGCTGCAATGTGCTGATATCAGCAGTTAAAGGGTCTACACCTAAGGCGTTCATAAAGGCTTGCTGATAAGTGAGTCGCTCTGCGCTTTCTACGCCAAGCACCAATTGCATAAGCTCATCCATTTCATCCATAAGCGCAAATTCATCAAAACCCGGACGATACCACTCAAGCATCGTAAATTCAGGATTATGATGGCTACCCGCCTCTTCATTTCGAAAGGCTTTGCACAGCTGGAAAATAGCCCCAGAGCCCGCAGCAAGTAAACGCTTCATGGCAAACTCAGGTGACGTTTGCAAATAAAGTGGTAAGCCACCAGCATGACCAGGACCAACAAACTCGGTACTAAATGTCGCTAAATGCACATCAGTTACACTGGCAGCACTTAGGCTTGGTGTTTCAACCTCCATAACATCGCGCGCATAAAAGAACTCACGAATACGGCGAATGATGGCGGCACGGTGGCGTAAAGTTTCAATATCGGCGCTTGGTTGCCAAAGGGCTTTAGACATAAACTGTTTCTCAAAAAAAATCCCAGCAGAAGCTGGGATTTTATAATAAATTGCTTAACAAAGCCTATTACTTAACGCGGCTCACGTATTCACCGCTACGTGTATCAACCTTGATCACTTCACCGATTTGTACGAATAGAGGAACACGAACAACAGCACCAGTGCTTAATGTTGCTGGTTTACCGCCAGTACCTGCTGTATCACCTTTTAGACCTGGATCTGTGTCAGTGATTTCTAGTTCAACAAAGTTTGGTGGAGTAACGGCGATTGGGTTACCGTTCCAAAGCGTGATTGTACATACGTCATTTTCAACTAACCATTTAGCGTTGTCGCCAAGTGCTTTTTCGTCAGCAGCGATTTGCTCAAATGTTTCGTTGTTCATGAAATGCCAGAACTCACCGTCAGTATATAGATACGCTAAATCGGTATCCATTACGTCTGCACCTTCAACGGTCTCACCTGACTTGAACGTTTTTTCTAGTACTTTACCTGTGATAAGTTTACGAATACGAACACGGTTAAACGCCTGGCCTTTACCTGGTTTTACCATTTCATTTTCTAAGATGCTGCAAGGTTCGCCGTCTAACATAATTTTTAGGCCGCCCTTGAACTCATTGGTGCTATAATTCGCCATCGTTTCCTCTGTCTAAATAATTTCGAGTAATCTACGTGTCAATGATACAAAGAAATGAAGTAAATTTGCATAAAAACTGGCAAAAAGAATTGGCAAATGTTGTCACTTGTCCTGAACGCTTGCTAGAAATGCTAGGATTATCAAGCAAAGTAGACGAAAAAGACCTCAAAGCACGCAGTCTTTTTCCTGTCCGCGTGCCGCTGCCTTTTATCAAAAAAATGCGTTATGGCGACATAAACGACCCTCTTTTGCTGCAAGTGATGCCTCGCCATCAAGAATTTTTAGCAAAAACAGGTTACGACAAAGACCCCTTAAAAGAGCAAGATAACAACCAACCTGGTTTGTTACACAAGTATCGCTCTCGCGTTTTAGTGATGTTTAAAACCGGTTGTGCGGTAAATTGTCGCTATTGTTTTAGACGCCATTTCCCGTATCAAGAAAACCAATTAAACAAACGTAGCTTAATTGACGCACTGGCTTATATAAAAGCCGACAGCAATATTAACGAAGTCATTTTAAGTGGCGGCGACCCTTTGATGGCCAAAGACGATGCCGTTAGTTGGTTTATGGATGAGTTAGAGCAGCTACCGCAAATTAAACGCCTACGTATTCACAGCCGCTTACCTGTGGTGATCCCTGCAAGAATTACCGATGAGCTATGTGCACGCTTTGCTGCATCATCGTTAAAAGTGGTGTTTATAAACCATATCAATCACGCCAACGAAATTGATGATGACTTTAAAGCTGCCATGCAAAAATTAAAAGCTGTGGGTGTTACCTTATTAAATCAAGCGGTGTTACTAAAAGATGTGAATGACTCTGTCGAGTCACAAGTTGCACTTAGTGAAGCGCTATTCGAAGCAGACATTTTACCTTACTACTTACATCTACTTGATAAAGTTGAAGGTGCCAGCCACTTTGATATAGCAGAGAGTCAGGCACGGGAAATCGTGACGGCTATGCTGGCAGCATTGCCGGGGTTCTTGGTTCCAAAGCTGGTACGCGAGATCGGCGGCGAAAAAAGTAAAACGCCAATCGATCTCAATCTAGTTTAACAACTAAACGTATACGTTTACGTTGTTACCTAGTGTCGCAGTTACCGACTTAGCAGGTGTTTGTGCTGCTGCACTCGATGTGGCTGCACCTTCGATTAGCGCTAGAGCTGCTGCACCTTCTGCTTTTTGCTGTTTTTTAGCAAGCGATGCGCTGTAAACTTCGGCGCTTTCACCACCGCCACTCATCGCTGGTAAGCTTGATCCTGATATATTCATAGTTCATTACCTGACTTTTTAAGACAATCCACGTACTATATCGGCATTGCAGTCTAAAGCTTTAGGAAAAAAATGGATTCAATTATAGAACAGCTAAATGCTAACCTAAAAATCGTTTACCGTCAGGCACTTGATGCCGATAAAAAATTAGATGACTTACAGCAGCAAGGGCACGGCAAATTCACAGCCTTATTTGCAAAAGATGCTGGCTTTGATTTTGAAGCTAAACGCTTTAAACCTTACGTTCTCGATGTTGCTGCTGATGTAGAAAGCTTAAGCAATGATGGTATGGACGAAGAAAAACTGAAAAAAACCGTTATTAAACTGCAACAGCTATTACAACTGTTAGCGACGTTTAAGTAAACTAACGGAAAAGTGAAAGTGGCTCTTTAGCCATAAGTTTAACAATGAGTATATTCATCGTTAAAACTCATATAGTTAATTTTGGCAGCGCTTTTATATCTTGTTAATTATGCAAACAAAAGCAAAAACACTCTATATAAAGTTGCTGCCATAAAAGCGTATTTATTCAGCTGAGTCAATTGACGGAAGCAGTTTATCCTCAAACCACTCGGCTATCAGTTTATTATCGTAATAGTATGAATCTTTGTAACGCATTACGATACCATCTAGATAGCTCATATCTTTAAGTTTCAAGTTGCTATCTTGGCTAACAACTTTTCCATCATTACTCTTAACTGTATAATTTAAGGTAATTTTAGGTGAGTATGTAGATGACATTACGCGAGGTTCGGTACTATTGCCATTGCCATTACCTAACAGTACTTCACCAGCAAGATCTAAATCTGTTACCTCAACAGAAAAAACATAACCATCAGGTAATTTACTTGCTAACTTTCTAAACGTTTTTTCGTGGTTACGCTTAACGCTGTTATAGTAATTTTCTTTTTTCCAGTTACTCCCTGGGCGCACATCACTGTATTCATCAAAATTTTGCCATTTTACTTCGGCTTCACCAGAGTAGGCAAAAGCAGGTAAAAGTAAACTAGTTACAAGTAAAGCTTTATTGATCTTAATCATTCCATTTCTCCATTAGGTTTCAAACTATTACATAATCAACATTTATAAAATGTATAGTGTGAACACCACGTAAAAATCATGTAATAGAATAATAATATGGTTCAAAATGTAACCAAGATCAAGACTAAGAATACTTTTAGTACTTTAGGTATTGAACGTTAAACGAATAAGCTAAAAGAAAAACTTATATACGGATATTCTCAATAAAATGAAATTTATAAATTGTAGCAGCAGTTAAATATGTATTTAGTTGTACTATTTACTTACTGCTACAGCCACATAGTGACTAAGTTTATTCATCAAGATTTAACGACGGTAATAGCTCATCTTCGAACCAATCAGTAATTAAACGTTTATCGTAATAATAAGCCTCGTCACGACCCATCTTCATACGATCCATGAATCCCATATCTTTGAGTTTTACATCGTTTGCTTCGCTCACGACCTTACCGTTTTTATCGGTAATTGAATAATTTAGGTCGATACGCGGAAAGTAAATTGGTTTGATAATACGTAGCTCATTCATGGTACCAAAACGCACATCACCAGCTAGATCGAGCTCTGTCACCTCAACATTAAAGGTATAACCTTCGGGTAGCTTTTCAGCTAGTTTGTTAAAGTGTTTTTCAAAATTATTTGCCACATTTTTATGAAATGCGCCTTTTGGTGAGTTATTCCCTGGGCGTACATCACGATAATCATTAAAGTCATGCCATTTAACTTTTGCTTCGCCTGCATGAGCAAAAGCCGGGAGCGTAACCATAAGCGCTAACGCAACTTTTTTTACTATATTCATTATATTCTCCAGTTAACAGGTTTAGCTAGTGCTTAAAAATTTAGCAGCTGACGATTAACTATAGCTTAATATGTAATCAGCTAGGTGTAACCAATATGGTATAAAGTGTAATCAAAAACAACTACCTCACCTTGCCATACAGAATAATAATCACATTTTATTCATGTAATTTAGCGCTAAATATGATGAAATAAGCCTAATTTAATCAGGTATAGTTTATGGAAATCTTATGACCATTTTAGTCACCGGCGGAGCCGGATATATCGGTTCACATACCGTTTTAGAGTTATTACAACAGGGTAATGATGTTGTTGTACTTGATAATTTAAGCAATTCATCAAATGAGTCATTGGCTCGTGTTAAAAAAATTACGGGTAAAGATGTCACATTTTACCAAGGTGATATTTTAGATAGAGCCTGTTTAGATAAAATCTTTAGTGAGCACTCAATCGACAGCGTTATCCACTTTGCAGGTTTAAAAGCCGTGGGCGAATCGGTTATTAAACCTATTGAGTATTACCAAAACAACGTACAAGGCACGTTAACGCTGGTTGATGCAATGCGCGACGCTGGTGTATTCAAATTAGTATTTAGCTCATCAGCAACGGTTTATGGCGACCCAGCAAGCTTACCAATTCGCGAAGACTTCCCTGTTGGTGGCACAACAAACCCATACGGTACATCAAAACTCATGGTTGAGATGATGCTACAAGATATTGCTAAATCGGATGAACGCTTTGCCTTTGTAATTTTACGTTACTTTAATCCTGTTGGTGCGCACGAGTCGGGGCTAATCGGTGAAGACCCTAATGGCATTCCTAATAACTTACTGCCGTATATTTCTCAGGTGGCAGTTGGCAAATTAGAAAAGCTAGGTGTGTTTGGTGATGACTACGATACGGTAGATGGCACGGGCGTGCGTGATTACATTCATGTTGTTGATTTAGCTCTTGGTCACTTAAAAGCGCTGAACCGCATTGCTAGTGATACAGGCGCACACGTATTTAACCTTGGCACAGGCAATGGTTATTCGGTATTACAAATGGTTAATGCCTTTGAAAAAGCCAGCGGTCAAGCTGTTCCTTACCAAATATCGCCGCGCAGAGCGGGTGATATAGCTGCATGTTACGCTGCCCCAGAAAAGGCGCTAAAGGAGCTTGGCTGGCAAGCTGAGCGCGGCATTGACGAGATGATGCAAGATACGTGGCGCTGGCAAAGTAAAAACCCTAACGGTTATAAATAAGCACTAGCCTTGGTGTTAGACAAATGGCTGTTCTCTGTGTCCTCTGTGGTTAGAAAAAGATCTTTAATTCACAAAGAGGACAAGAGGCGCTGCGCTTTAGAGGAAACAAAAAACACAATTATCACTTCCTCATTCTCTTCTCATTCACTTCTCTTTGTGCAAAAAATATTTGAACCACAGAGAACACCGAGGCGCTTCGCACTACATAGAGAAACCAATATTTACTAAGAAATTTTGATCTCTTCCTCTGTGCTCTCTGTGTCCTCTGTGGTTAGAAAAAGCTCTTTAATTCACAAAGAGGATAAGAGGCGCTGCGCTTTAGAGGAAAACAAATTAAGTAAGTTATTGGTTTACCTCATTCTCTTCTCATTCACTTCTCTTTGTGCAAATTTTTTAAAAACATATTGAACCACAGAGCACACCGAGGCGCTTCGCGCTACACAGAGAAACCACTATCAACAATTATGGTCTCGCTTTCTCTTCCTCTGTGCTCTCTGTGTCCTCTGTGGTTAGAAAAAGCTCTTTAATTCACAAAGAGGTTATGAGGCGCTGCGCTTTAGAGGAAACAAAAAACATAATTATCACTTCCTCATTCTCTTCTCTTTGTGAAAATATTTTCGGCACTAAAGTACCTCCTACACGCATCTCCCACCAACAACACCGTTCAGCTTACAGCTCAAACTTCTGCTTTATCTTTTCGATAATCTCAACATTCGCTGCTGGGAAGCTGTAATCATCAAGCTCGCTCAGTGCAACCCACTTACCTTGTTGGCCTTCTGCACCATGGGCAGTGCCTGTGAAATCATCAACAATGTGCACATCTAAGCGCACGCATTTATCGCCGTAGTCATGCTCGATAACCATTAGCTCTTCGCTGCCGTTTACGGTTAGGTTTACTTCTTCTAACAGCTCACGCTGAAGTGCTGCAAACACACTTTCGCCCTGCTCTACTTTTCCGCCTGGGAATTCCCACAAGCCGCCTTGGTGTTTGTCGTCTGGGCGCTTACAAATAAATAACTGCTGATCTTTATAAATAACGCCAACAGCAACATGCACTACTTTTTTTGTCATTTGTTATTCCTCAATCATAAAAAAAGCGACGCAAGCGTCGCTTTTTATCAGCGTATTTTGGTTACTTTAATTTACCGCAACACTGTTTAAATTTATTACCTGAACCACATGGGCAAGGCTCGTTACGGCCTACTTTAGGCTCTGCACGGTGAGTTACTGTAGCACCTTCTGGTGTTTCGCCACCAATGTGCTCAGCTTCTTCGTGTTGGTATTCACGTGGTGCATTTTCGCTACGACGATGTTGCTCTTCAACTTTCTCAACATCTTCTTCTGCGCGAACTTGCACTTTACTTAAAATACCAACAACGTCGATTTTTAAGTTCTCAAGCATTTCAGAGAACAGCTCAAACGACTCACGCTTGTACTCTTGCTTTGGATTCTTCTGTGCGTAACCACGTAAGTGGATACCTTGACGAAGGTGGTCCATCGCTGCCAAGTGATCTTTCCAGTGTTGGTCTAGGCTTTGTAGCATAATCGCTTTTTCGAATTGACGTAGTACAGACTCACCTACCATCTCTTCTTTTTGCTTGTATGCTTGCTCAACCGCTTCTTCGATACGCTCACGAAGTTTTTCTTCGTATAGTTTGCTATCGTCAGCTAACCATTGTGAAATTGGCAGCTCAATTAAGAAGTCCAGTTTTAAGCGCTCTTCAAGACCTGGAATATCCCACATTTCAGCTAAGCTTTGCGGTGCAATATATTGGTCAATCGTACTGTTAAGAACGTCGCTACGAATTGCAGTGATAGTTTCTGAAATATCGCCTTCTTCAAGTAGCTCGTTACGCTGTGAGTAAACAACACGACGTTGGTCGTTTGCTACATCATCGTACTCAAGTAGTTGCTTACGAACGTCGAAGTTGCGTGCTTCAACTTTACGTTGTGCGTTTTCGATTGCGCGGTTAACCCAAGGGTGCTCAATCGCTTCGCCGCGTTGCATACCTAGTTTACGCATCATGTTAGTCATGCGCTCACCAGCGAAGATACGCATTAGCGCGTCGTCCATTGATAAATAGAAACGGCTTGAACCCGCATCACCTTGACGACCAGAACGACCACGTAACTGGTTATCGATACGACGAGACTCGTGACGCTCAGTACCAATGATGTGTAAACCACCCGCTTCGATTACTGCATCGTGACGTTTTTGCCACTCATCTTTAATCGCTTTGATTTGTTCATCAGTCGGGTTTTCTAGCTTTTCAACTTCGCTGTGCCAGTTACCACCTAACACGATATCGGTACCACGACCGGCCATGTTAGTTGCAATGGTTACTGTGCCAGGTAAACCTGCATCGGCAACAATGTCTGCTTCTTGCGCGTGGAACTTAGCATTAAGTACGTTGTGCTTAATTTTTTCTTTACGTAAGAACTGCGATAAGTACTCAGAACTTTCGATAGAAATCGTACCCACAAGTACCGGTTGACCGCGTTCTTGACAATCTTTGATATCAGCAAGAATTGCTTCGTACTTCTCTTCTTGTGTTAAGTACACAAGGTCAGCACGATCGTCACGGATCATCGGTTTGTTAGTTGGCATTACTACTGTGTCTAGACCATAGATAGACTGGAACTCAAACGCTTCGGTGTCTGCTGTACCTGTCATACCCGCTAATGTGTCGTATAAACGGAAGTAGTTTTGGAATGTGATTGATGCCAATGTTTGGTTTTCGTTTTGAATGCGAACACCTTCTTTTGCTTCAACAGCTTGGTGTAAACCTTCTGACCAACGACGACCTTCCATTGTACGACCTGTATGCTCATCAACGATGATAACTTCGTTTTCTTTAACAACGTAATCAACGTCTTTTTGATACAGCTTGTGAGCTCGTAGCGCCGCATACACATGACTTAATAATGTGATGCTAGAAGCTGAGTAAAGTGAATCACCTTCTTCGATTAAGCCACGCTCAATTAATAGTTCTTCAACTTTGATTTGGCCACGTTCAGTTAAGTGAACTTGCTTAGATTTTTCGTCGATAGTGAAGTCGCCGTCACCTTCAACGCCTTCTTCATCTTCTTTTTCTTGCAGCTCAAGTTCTGGCACAATTTTGTTGATTTCGATGTAAAGCTCAGAGCTGTCTTCTGCAGGGCCTGAGATAATAAGCGGCGTACGCGCTTCATCGATTAGGATTGAATCCACCTCATCCACTACTGCGTAGTAAAGTGGGCGTTGCACACGTTCTTCAATGCTAAATGCCATGTTATCGCGTAGATAATCAAAGCCAAATTCGTTATTCGTACCGTAAGTAATGTCGGCAGCATAAGCGATTTTCTTTTGCTGTGGCATCATGCCTGGTACGTTGCAGCCTACTGTTAGGCCTAAGAATTCAAATAATGGACGGTTAGTTTCGGCGTCACGTTTTGCAAGGTAGTCATTCACAGTAATAACGTGAACACCTTTACCTGTTAAACCACGAAGGTATGCAGGTAATGTTGCAGTAAGTGTTTTACCTTCACCGGTACGCATCTCTGCGATACGACCTTGATGTAACACCATACCACCTAGTAGCTGTACGTCGAAGTGACGCATGCCATTTACACGCTTAGATGCTTCACGTACCACAGCAAATGCTTCTGGTAAGATATCATCTAGGCTTTGTCCGTTATCGTAACGCTCTCTAAATTCAGCTGTTTTTGCTTTTAAATCTTCATCAGAAAGCGCTTCTAATTGCTTTTCAAGCGCATTAATTAGAGCGACCGTCTTTCTTAGGTTTTTAATAGTGCGGTCATTGCGACTACCAAAAATCTTGGTAAATAAATTAGATATCATGATAAAACCGTTACAATATATTCTTTGTTAGCTAGTCATTAGCTAACCCACTTTCTTCAATTGATAATTAATATGCGCTTATGCTCATGATGTAGGGCATATTAATTAACAATTTATCAGTACGCTGTTCAAAACACCGTCAGTACGCTGTTCAAAACACCGCTTATTTCGTGCGCTATCATACCAGAGTCTGCGCAACATCAAACCTTCTGTGTGTGAAGATATGGAATTTCGGCAAGAAAATTTAAAAATCAGCCATAATCTTTGATCTAACCCCATAAAAAAGGTGAAAACAAGACCACTGAGTAGATATGGCGACAATTGAAATAAAATCAAGATCAGGGATGAAAAAAGGAGCTCAATTGTAGGCGCGATTTCATATCGCGAAACCTGCAAAAGTGAAAATTAATATTCACAAAGAGGATAAGAGGCGCTGCGCTTTAGAGGAAAACATATTGAACCACAGAGAACACCGAGGCGCTTCGCGATACACAGAGAAACCAATATTTACAAAGAGGTTATTGTCTCGCTTTCTCTTCCTCTGTGCTCTCTGTGACCTCTGTGGTTAGAAAAAAGGATCTTTAACTTACAAAGAGGTTATGAGGCGCTACGCTTTAGAGGAAAAAAAATTAAGTAAGTTATTGGTTTACCTCACTCTCTTCTCATTCTCTTCTCTATGTGCAAATCATGTAAAAACAATATTTGAACCACAGAGAACACCGAGGCGCTTCGCGCTACATAGAGAAACCACTATCAACAAAAAGGTTATGGTCTCGCTTTCTCTTCCTCTGTGACCTCTGTGGTTAGAAAAAAGCTCTTTAATTCATAAAGAGATTATGAGGCGCTGCGCTTTAGAGGAAAATAAATTAGGTAATTTCTTGGTTTACCTCATTCTCTTCTCATTCACTTCTCTTTGTGCAAATATTGTAAAAACAATATTTGAACCACAGAGCACACCGAGGCGCTTCGCGCTACACAGAGAAACCACTATCAACAAAGAGGTTATGGTCTCGCTTCCTCTGTGCTCTCTGTGACCTCTGTGGTTAGAAAAAAGATATTTAACTCACAAAGAGGTTATGAGGCGCTGCGCTTTAGAGAAAGTAAAAAAATGGACCTGTGGTTCCCTCATTCCTTTCTCATTCACTTCTCTTTGTGAGAAAGATCTGACGCGCGAAATAAATTTCACGCCTACATCAAACGTAGGCGTCACGCTTGCTTGGCGCGCATGCCATAAAACGCGAATCATGCACATCAACACATAACCAACAGGCAATGCTGGGCAACTCAAAACTGACGGCTGAAAGCTGATGGCTTTACTTATTTTTTCCGCCCGTGTTGGGCTAAGCGCTCTAATTTTTCTTTTAACGATGGAGGGGCGTCAGCAGCAATAGCTGTTAAATAGTCCGCCGTTTGCTCACTCATATGGCGCTTTGATTGCGGTTTTTTTTCAGCTTCTTTTGATGTAGATAAGCGCTGAGTAGCTTGTGGGTTGGCGGTAATTTTAATTTGTCCAAGCTCTACCATGCCAGCGGCACGAAAATGCGAGAGCATATCCATTTTTAAATAATTTAAACGCAGTGCAATCGGTGCAGAAACCGCTTCAATCATCAAAGTACCATCGCGGTAATTACTTACCCGGCATTTTTTGGAAAGCGTTTCACCTAAAAACTCGTCTAAAATCGTTTGTTGACTCGACAGGCCTTGGGTTTTACCAGCATAAGACGCTAAACGACCACTCAAGCCCGCCATAATATCGCCAAGAGCCTTTGGCGCATATCTATCTTTTGCCATTAAATCTTCTACCTAAAGGGGTTAATCACCACATAGGGAATATACCACCTACGTAAATATGAAGCTATCAGGTTTAAGGCACAAGGTGCGAGATGCGATTTTGTTAATGTAAGTCGTCATTTATGGCAACAAGATATTACGTACGTTTCATCAATGACGCGCTAAAGCACGACCTACAAGAAAGCTCGAAATAAATTTCACGCCTACATCAAAGACATCTAATCGAACAAAGAGGGTAAGAGGCGCTGCGCTTTAGAGGAAGTAAAATAATGATCTTGTGGTTCCCTCATTTTCTTCTCATTATTTTCTCTTTGTGTAAAAACAATATTTGAACCACAGAGTACATAGAGGCGCTTCGCGCTACATAGAGAAACCACTATCAACAAAGAGATTATGGTCTCGCTTTCTCTTCCTCTGTGCTCTCTATGTCCTCTGTGGTTAGAAAAAGATCTTTAGCTCACAAGGAGGGTAAGAGGCGCTGCGCTTTGAAGTAAAAATTTAATAAGTTCTTGGTTTACCTCTTTCTCTTCTCATTCTTTTCTCATTGTGCACATCGTATAAAAACATGTTTAACCACAGATCTCATTGTAAAAATATTTTCGGCACTAAAGTACCTCCTACATGCATCACCCATTCCGTTTAAAGCTTCTTGAACTCTTTAATCGTTTAAAAATAATTCTTTGCGATTGCTAGCTCCAATAATATTTTTCCTTTGGGGTTTCTGGTACTCTTTTCCTTTATTTTTTAACTTATTCACACAATGACACAATACTCTCTTACTTTAATCGTATTAGCCGGTGGGCTTGGTAGTCGTTTTGGCGGAAACAAACAAATAGCAGAGATCCCAGGGTTGGGCTGCACCATAATGGAATTAAGCATTCGTGATGCAATAAAAGCGGGTGTAAGCCAAGCTGTTATCATCATAAATAAAAAAATCCGCGCCGAACTTGAAGCAACCATACTGCCTCGCTTACCTAAATCACTTGAGGTTGTGCTTGTTGAACAAGAAATTAGTATGGTACCTGAGCAGTACAGCCATTTAGCGAAAGATCGTATTAAGCCTTGGGGAACTGGGCATGCTCTGTTATGTGCAAAGCCCTATGTAAAGAACCCCGCTATTGTCATCACTGCTGATGATTATTATGGGGCATCCTCTTTTGAAATAATGGCTAAACACTTTAAAAATAATAACGATTGGGCCATGGTTGGTTTTCCAATCAAAAACACACTTTCTGAACAAGGTGGTGTAAATCGTGGTGTTTGTGAAGTGAATGAGCAGCAACAACTTACTAATGTGATTGAGTATTTAAATATAAAACTTGAAGATAAGACCTTGTATGGTGACAACCCTCAGGGTAAGCGCGAAGTAATTTCGACCGAAGCTCTAGGCTCCATGAGTTTTTGGGGAGTAACGCCAAACATATTCAACGAGTTAGAAATAGGCTTTGCGCAATTCCTAGAACATAATGACAACGGTGTCACAAAAGAGTATTATTTACCTGATCAAATCCAAACTGCTGTTAAAAACAATCAACAATCTGTCATGGTCTATCAAGCGCAATCAGCCTGGTATGGCGTCACTTACAGAGAAGAGCTAGAAAAGGTTTCGAAAAAGCTTTATGAATTACATCATGGACGAACAACCAGCAACCACAGCTGTTCAAACGCATTTTAAAAGTGAACTTTCTATGAAGTCTAACCCTGTCGCAGAACACTTATCAGAGTGTTTTGGCCTAAATAAAGTGGATATTAGCCTAAAACCGATTGGCAATGGCCATATAAATACCACCATGCTATTAAAAGCAGATGATCAAGCACTTGTGGTTCAAAAGTTAAATACAACCGTTTTTCCGAATCCTGAACAACTTGTTGAAAATGCTCGCTTAATTGAACAGCATTTAACTGTAAAGCACGACAATGGTGAATATAACCTCGACATTATTCGTCATGTGCCCACCATTCAAAATGACTTTTTAGTTGAGTGTGATCAAGGCGTGTGGCGCGCACTCGAATTTATTGGCGGCAGCTACAGTGAAGATGTGGTAGCAACCATATCGCAAGCACAAACTGCAGCCAATGCATTTGGACAATTTGCTTTAGCCTTACAAGATTTTCAGGCTGATCAGTTGCATCATGTGATCCCTGATTTTCATAATTTAGCAATGCGTTTTGACGCGTTCAAAAACGTGTTAGCAAAAGACCCAGCAAGCAGAGTAGCGCTTTGCCAAGACGATATTGACTTTTGTTTAGCACAACAAGGTTTAGTAACTGAACTTAAAGAGCTTGAGGGTAAGATCCCACTTAGACCTTGCCATAATGATACTAAGATTAACAACATGCTGTTTTGCACACAATCTGACGATGCTAAAGCAGTAATTGACCTAGACACCTGTATGCCGGGTTATTGGTTATTTGATTTTGGCGATATGGTGCGTACCTTCTGCTCACCAGAGCAAGAAGATTCTACTAATTTGAGCAATGTTCGTGTGCGTGAAGAGATATTTGCAGCGATTGTGAAAGGTTATGTTGAGCCTTTAAAAGATGTGATCACCGATACTGAAAAAGAAAGCTTTTGGTTAGGCACAAAGGTCATGACCTTTATGATTGGCCTGCGCTTTTTAACAGACTTTATTGATGGCGATAATTACTTTGCTACCAAGCATGCAAACCATAACTTAGAGCGTGCCCGTAATCAGTTTGCTCTTTACCGTGATATTCTTGAAAAAGAACATACTTTAAAAGCGATTTTAGAGATAAATAAAGGTTAGAGTTGCTAGTTGCTAGTTGCTAGTTGCTAGTTGCTAGTTGCTAGTTGCTAGTTGCTAGTTGCTAGTTGCTAGTTATCGTAGGCGCGATTTTACATCGCGCAATATAAACCGTAGGCGTCACGCTTGCTTGGCAAGTCTTACATTAAACTCCCAAGCAACAAAACATTTTGAACCACAGAGAGCACAGAGAAACCAATATTTACACAGAGATTTGGTCTCTTTCTCTGTGCTCTCTGTGTCCTCTGTGGTTAGAAAAAAGATCTATAACTCACAAAGAGAATAAGAGGCGCTGCGCTATAGAGGAAAACAAATAAAGTAAGTTATTGGTTTACCTCATTCTCTTCTCATTCACTTCTCTTTGTGTAAAACAATATTTGAACCACAGAGATCACAGAGGCGCTTCGCGCTACACAGAGAAACCAATATTAACAAAGAGATAATGGTTTCTCCTTCTCTGTCTCTGTGCTCTCTGTGTCCTCTGTGGTTAGAAAAAAGATATTTAACTCACAAAGAGAATAAGAGGCGCTGCGCTTTAGAGAAAACAAAAAACATAATTATCACTTCCTCATTCTCTTCTCATTCACTTCTTTTTGTGCAAATCTTGTAAAAACAATATTTGAATCACAGAGCACAGCGAGGCGCTTCGCACTACACTGAGAAACCAATATTTACAAAGAGATTTGGTCTCTTTCTCTGTGCTCTCTGTGCCCTCTGTGGTTAGAAAAAAAGATATTTAACTCACAAAGAGTGATAAGAGACGCTGCGCTTTAGAGGAAAACAAAAAACATAATTATCACTTCCTCATTCTCTTCTCATTCACTTCTCTTTGTGCAAATTTTTTAAAAACATATTGAACCATAGAATTCACAGAAGCCCAGCCTTATAGAAGTAAATAAAGTATTTTTGGATTTACTCTTTCTCTTCTCACTCACTTCTCTTTGTGAAAAAAGATCTGTACGCGGAATCAATATCATGTCTACAGCAACCTTGCACTTTTCGGCTCAAAAATGCCAAATACAGCGAAAAAATATACTGAATCACATAATCTAAATTTTGCTCTTAACCGTATTTAGGCGCTGTATAAAAACAAAAACCCCAGCAAAAGCTGGGGTTTTGGAAAGTAGATATACTTAAATAAGTATAATCAATTAGTTAGTACCTGTTACTTCTCTTTCTTCACACTCAATAGAAACTTGTCCTGTTAGAGTGTCAGTGCTCTGAACATTCTCAAATGTGAATGTTTGTGATTGACCACCACCATCAACTTTTGCACCACGGATTGTTGCACGTACTTTGTAGGTACCACCGGCTTCAAGGCCAGCAAGGCTAAATGTTGAATTACCTTGTCCCTGAGCTAATGATGCTGCTTTACCATCTTTTGCATAAGTTACAATAGAGCCAGAAAGATCTGGATTAACTGTATTATCTGCAGCACAAACACCGTTAAGAGTTACTGCACTATCGAATGTCTCAACCGTATTATTAAGTGTAACTTCAACGTCACCACAAATTGGTTGGTTTTCTTGCTCGTACCAAGTGTTACCTGCGTTATCATATACACGAACTTTAGCTACTGCATCAGATGAAATACCAAAGCGAGCTGTCGATGCACCTGATAGAACCTGTTTAGTAGTACTTCTGATGTAGCTAGAAATAGAACCATCTGGTGAAGTCATAACTACTGCTAGTCCACGAGCAGGTAAGGTGCCACTAACAACTTTAACTGTTACACCTGCACTACACACAGGAACACTCTGATTCATTGAGAAGAATGTTAAATGGTCAGTCATAAAGCTAGCCGGATAAGTGCCATCTGTATTTGCAGCGCCTACTGTAGCTTTGAATTGCTCATCTTTCCACATACCAGTGTCTTCATTGTGTGAAGATACGTTAAGGATGTCGCCTTCACTTACACCACTGCTAGCAGGTAAAGTTACAGATACATTAATAGCAGGAGTAAACTGCTTAACTTTAGTCTCACCAGCAGTCATTGTGATGTTAGTTACGCCAAGTGACTCTTTCACTTCTGTAGTGCTGTTTTCATTTAAGCCGTCAGGAATGATAAGACCAGTACCACTTACACTTGAATCAGCCGCCAACACATTTAATTTAACAGCGCCACCAGCAACAGCATCACCATTTGCGTCTTTTAAAGTTGTGCCTGCAGGAATTGTTACATCTGACTTAGCGCCGTCTTTACTAGCAACAGCAACGATAGGATCAATCGTGGTAGCGTCTGTTAGTTCAACTTCTGTTGTAGCTGAAGCTAAACCTTCAGAGTCAGCAGGAACTAAAGCAAAGTTTAGAGGAATGTCATTAGAACCTTCATCAACTTGAGCGTCTAGATCAACAACAAAGCTTTTACCTACGTAACCGTCAAAAGTTACTTGTGCAGTTACTTCGCCTGTAGCATCTTCTTTCGGAAGGAAAGTAAAGTTACCAGAATCATCAACAGTAACCATGCTAAGTTCTTCACCGTTAGGATCCACTAAGCTTGTTGCAGCTTCACCATCAACCATGAAAGTAACCATTGCACCAACAAGAGCATCAGCGTTTGTAGCATCAATAACATTTACTGAAAATATTTTGTCTGGTTGCTCAGTAACAATTGTATCAGGTGGAACGATTTCTGTTACTGGTGGTACAACTGGATCTGGCACGACCTCATTTTTGTCGTCATCACTCGAACAGCCTGAAAGAGCAAAAACTGATGCTACAGACATAGCTAGTAGCGTTTTTCTGTTAGTAAACATAGGGAGTCCTTTTATTCCTTTTTTAAAATAAACGTATCAAATAAGGTCGATATACAGGGAAATCTCCAACTAAACCCATAGTTGAAAGCAAAATAATTAATAATTTCCCATTGCTACCTGATAGGTTAAATAACAATCACAACATTTGCAACTGTGATTTTACACAAAGAGCCTTTATTTTACTAAAAAAGGCTCAATAAAAATTATAGATAATATTTACAATCCAGCAATTAGAATTACAAAAAATAAATCAATTTGTCGATTTTAAACTTTTTATTCCTAAAACAGAAACAATGATTATTTGTATTCTAAGTAAACATCTCTCAAGCGGCTAAAATTAGCATATAAATATGCTTTAGATAACCGCCCCTGATTCAGATATTTACGGTCGATGCTAACACTATTTACTGGCTTATAAGCTTGATTAAAAATCAATGTATTTTGAGACTCACCAATTCGTGTACCAATCGAGTGTCGCCAAGCTTCCGTACCTTTTACTTGCCCGTAACGCGTTACTGACATGTCTTTACGTGGTGAGAGCGGAATACTAAAAGCAAAGCCTATTTTTCTTGCATCGGTATCTTCGCCATAAAGAGCTAGATAACTATCACCAAACCAGAACCTACTTTCTACTTTAATGCCTGAGTCTTCATTCCAAAACTTACCAACCTCAGCATGAAACGTAACATCATGCTCAACCCAGTTAAATTGGTAGGCTATTGTTTGATAATCTCTATTTGCATCGTAGTCTTGGTAGTCAAAGTAACCAATATTTGCGCTTACCTTGTGGCGACCTTCAGGACTAAGCCAAGTAGTTTCGTTTTGGATGCCATAAAAATCAAAACGTTCTTTATAATACCCAAGCTGTGTTTGGTTATAAATGCCGTAAGGTAATGCGAATGTTTGATAAAGTGTCGCTCTATCAAATTCAGATTCTTCACGGTAATACCTAAATGCTGCATCTTCATCAAAGTCGTCGCTATTAGCTACACTTACCTGACCACCAAGGTTGATACCCGCACCTTGCCATAAAGGTATGTCTACATCGGCGCGGAGCGCTAATGAAAAATCATATACTCCTAATTCAGTAGCATAGGCATTCGTAAGTGCAGGGCTAAAAGTTACACGCGGCTTAAAGTAAGGCGAGTTAGTATTCATTAAACCAACCCAAGTAAGTGCTCTTGGTAGTGGCATAGCACCTTGATAAACAACTACCTCAGGATGCTTTTGCGAAAGAATAAACTCGCGGTACTCGTCTACGTTACCTTTTAGGCTAAGTTGAGGAATATCTTGCTTAGACATAAAAACATTAAACTCAATGCCTTCACTGCTTACATATTGCGAAATTCGGCCAAGCACTAAACCAATTGCATCAAGGTCATTACGATTAAAAGTTGAGTTTTCAAACTTAACAACAATTTGCTTATCGTTATTAAAGCCCACTTGTACACTTTCGAAACCATCTTTAACTAAAGCATGCTTTAACGTTGCAGCTTGCCTTGTCATTTCTTTATTGCTTTCGAAATAACGGTGTGCGTTAGGATCTTTTATAGTTACAGGTTCTTTATTAGCGTTAAGCTTAAAGTAGGCTAGTTCATCACTTTCAGATACCACTGGTTCTGGCGCACTTTCGATCGCCTCGTACTCAGGTTTTGTGAATAATGGTATTTTGAAGTTAACACCCCAAGATGTGTCTTCTTCACTGTAGTCTGTATTACTATAAAAACGGCTAGTGAATGTTAACTCACCGATATCGTATAACCACTTTTTAGGCACTGTGACTTTTACGGCTGCATTAAATGCATCAGCGTCATGCTCTGCTTGCAACGCAAACCAGTCAAATGGTTGCCATTCAATACCAGCAAAAGGGCCATCCATTTGGCCTGTAGCACGATCACTGACTGCGTAACCTGCAGAAAATCTAAAATCCCACAATTCTTTAGAGGCAACAGCGTAGTAAGTTTCGTAGTTATTTGCTGCACCACCGATATCTTTTGCACCAATAGCAACAGTTAACCAGTCTTTTGGTATATAGGGTAATTGGTATTTAGCGTTAAACGATACATCTCGCAATTGCTTTTCATTAACGAGAAATAAATTATCATTCATAGATTCGGCAGCAATTAAACCACTGACTTCAAAACCGTCAAATAAACCTGCAGCAAAAGAGAAGTTATGACCATCAATATACTCTTTACCTCTAAGATCAAGCATGTTGTTGTAACCAATATCAATATTGCCTACATCAATTACATTTGCATTAGGGGTATTTATTAGGCCTGTATAGCCAGTAAAAGATTGATAGTTATTAATTTTTTCTGAAGCTAGCACAGGAGCGCAAAGGGTTGCTAACCCGCTAATGAGTAAAGTGTTCGCCTTTAGCATAACTCGAATCCATGAAGAATTATTAGAATTTTTTGTTAACGCCAATATAGCATTAATTAACTAAATTAGTTAGTTGTTCATGTTTAAAAAGTTAATACAAAAATGAAATTTAAATGATAGAGAAAACTAAATAATCTTGTGGTTTCCTTATTCACTTTTCATTGTGTTTAAACAATATTTGAACCACAGAGCGCACCGAGGCGCTTCGCGCTACATAGAGAAACCAATATTTAAAAAGTTTGATCTCTCCTTCTCTTCCTCTATGCTCTCTGTGTCCTCTGTGGTTATAAAAAGTTCTATAACTCACAGTTAGTTACAACTCTCTTCGCTCAAAAGAAAATAATTTTGTGGTTTCCTCATTCTTTTCTCATTCACTTCACTTTGTGTAAAAACAATATTTGAACCACAGAGTACACAGAGGCGCTTCGCGCTACACAGAGAAAACAAATAATCACAAAGAGATTATGAGACGCTTCGCTTTAGAGGAACACAAATTACTAAGCTCTTGGTTTACCTCATTTTCTTCTCATTGTGTAAAAACAATATTTGAACCATAGAGAACACCGAGGCGCTTCGCGCTACACAGAGAAACCAATATTTAAAAAGTTTGGTCTCTCCTTCTCTTCCTCTATGCTCTCTGTGACTCTGTGGTCAGAAAAAAAAGATCTTTAACTCACAAAGAGAATAAGAGGCGCAACGCTTTAGAGAAATTAAAAAATAATCTTGTGGTTTCCTCATTCACTTTTCATTGTGTTTAAACAATATTTGAACCACAGAGCGCACCGAGGCGCTTCGCGCTACATAGAGAAACCAATATTTAAAAAGTTTGGTCTCTCCTTCTCTTCCTCTATGCTCTCTGTGACCTCTGTGGTTAGAAAAAAGGTCTTTAACTCACAAAGGCGTTACGCTTTAGAGAAAGTGAAAATAACCTTGTGGTTTCCTCATTCACTTCTCATTGTGCAAAAACAATATTTGAACCACAGAGAACACCGAGGCGCTTCGCGCTGCATAGAGAAAACAAATGATCACAACGAGATTATGAGACGCTTCGCTTTAGAGAAAGTAAAAAATAATCTTGTGGTTTCCTCATTCACTTTTCATTGCGTTTAAACAATATTTGAACCACAGAGCGCACCGAGGCGCTTCGCGCTACATAGAGAAACCAATATTTAAAAAGTTTGGTCTCTCCTTCTCTTCCTCTATGCTCTCTGTGACCTCTGTGGTTAGAAAAAAGATCTATAACTCACAGTTAGTTACAACTCTCTTCGCTCAAAAGAAAATAACCTTGTGGTTTCCTCATTCTTTCCTCATTCACTTCTCATTGTGCAAAAACAATATTTGAACCACAGAGTACACCGAGGCGCTGCGCGCTACATAGAGAAAACAAATGATCACAACGAGATTATGAGACGCTTCGCTTTAGAGGAACACAAATTAAGTAAGTTCTTGGTTTACCTCATTCTCTTCTCATTGTGTAAAAACAATATTTGAACCACAGAGCGCACCGAGGCGCTTCGCGCTACACAGAGAAACCAATATTTAAAAAAGTTTGGTCTCTCCTTCTCTTCCTCTATGCTCTCTGTGACCTCTGTGGTTAGAAAAAAAGGTCTTTAACTCACAAAGGCGTTACGCTTTAGAGAAAGTAAAATAATCTTGTGGTTTACCTAATTCTCTTCTCATTCACTTCTCTTTGTGCAAATTGTACAAAAAAATCTCACGCGCGAAATAAATTTCACGCCTACGGTATCGTATTCGACTTTATAAGAGTTTACTCATCCGACTTAAAACTTAATACCTACAGCTTATGAATAATCCAACAATACATGAAGAACTTTGCTCGTTGCCGTTATAGTCAATAACCTCTATGCTGAGGCTATGCTTCAAAAATAAGGATATTATTATGCAAATAAAACACCACGGAGCAGTTAACGGTGTTACAGGGTCTTGCCACCAGCTTGTTATTAACGACAACAACTCAATACTCATCGATTGCGGGCTGTTTCAGGGCGAAGACAGCCACGAAGATCTCAATATCGACTTTGACATATCAACCGTAAAAGCGCTTATTGTTACCCACTGCCATATTGATCACGTAGGCCGCATACCCTACCTATTTGTGGCAGGGTTTAAAGGACCAATATACACATCTAAAGCAACCGCAAAACTACTACCACTCGTTATTGAAGACGCATTAAAACTAGGTGTAACACGTGATGAAGCCATAATAAACACCTGTATAAGAAGACTAAAACAGCAAATAGTGAGTCTAGATTTTAATAAATGGTACTCCATACCTGTAGGAGTGGGCTTTAGCCCCGAAAAAGCAGCCTTGAGCTCCCAAAGCCAAGAAATTTTATTTAAAATCCGCCTACAACGCGCAGGCCATATTCTTGGCTCTGCCTATGTAGAAATTGAACTTGGCAAAAAGCCAAATAATCACAGAGTGGTATTCTCGGGAGATTTAGGAGCCCCATATACGCCATTATTACCCTCACCTAAACCGCCATACCGTGCCGATACCTTAGTAATAGAATCGACCTATGGTGATAAAAACCATGATGGCCGAAAAACGCGTGTAAAAGGTTTAAAAAATATTATAGAACGAGCCGTTACAGATAACGGTGTGGTGCTTATTCCTGCGTTTAGTATTGGCCGAACGCAAGAGCTACTTTATGAGCTAGAACAAATAATTCACTCAGCTCGTAAAAATTCAATGTGGCATAAACTACAAGTAATTGTAGACTCGCCCATGGCCGCCAACTTTACTGCACAGTACCAACACTTTAAAACCCTATGGGATAACGAAGCAAAGAAGCGAGTTAACCAAGGGCGTCACCCGTTAGATTTTGACCAACTACATACAATTGATACACACCAAGAGCACAAGGCACTCATTAACTTTTTAAGTTCAAAGCAACAGCCAGCGATTATTATAGCTGCCAGCGGTATGTGCACAGGGGGGCGAATTGTTAATTACCTTGAGCAGTTTTTACCTGACAAAACAACCGATATTATTTTTGTTGGCTACCAGGGCAAAGGCACGCTAGGAAGAGATATTCAAACCTACGGCCCAAAAGGCGGTTATGTATATATTAATAATCAAAAGGTTTATATAAACGCGGCAGTTCATACCATCAGTGGCTACAGCGCCCACGCAGATCAAAAGGGACTAATTAGGTTTGTAACAGGTATGAAAAAGAAACCGAAGTTAATAAAAATTGTACACGGCGATGACGAAGCCAAAGCAACTTTGGCTAAAAAATACCAAGCCCTACTGGGCGATAAAACTAAGGTTGAAATAGCTACATAGATTTACCTACATATTGAACTTTGAACCACAGAGTACGCGGAGGCACTGCGTGCTGCACAGAGAAAACCTGGTTAATAATTAGAAATTTAAACAAGGGAGCTAACTGTAGCGCCTATGATGTAATTAGGTTTGAATAATTTTGAACCACAGAGCACACAGAGGCGCTGCGCGCTACACAGAGAAAATCAAAGTTATAATTAGAAATTTAAACAAGGGAGCTAACTGTAGCGCCTATGATGTAATTAAGTTTGAATAATTTTTAACCACAGTGAGCACAGAGGCGCTTCGCACTATATAGTGATGAGAGCTCAGAGTAAGCAGGCGCTTGACCTTGATACATCAGTGGCTCCAATTAATTTTCAAGCCAAGAGAAAAACTAAACTTGAATTCGCTTAATACCATCCACCAACCTTGTAACATTAAAGTTAATAAGCAAACCTGTTTTGATGTCGGTTAATTTTAAATATGTAATTAACTGTGCTGTGTGAATGGGTAAAAGCTTTTCTACTACTTTCAATTCGATAATTAGCGACTTTGGAAGCAATATGTCAAGTCGATACCCAGCATCTAAACAGACACTCTTGTATGAAATAGGTAACTCAACTTGGTTAAGTGGTGAAAAGCCAACTTGCAGCAATTCATATACCAAGCAACTTTCATAGGTAGACTCTAATAAACCTGGCCCTAATTGTTTATGTACCTCAATAGCACACGCTATTACTTTACGGGTAATTATATCCATTTCCATATAGCCATCCTTGCTAATATTGAACATTTAAAAGCTGTTTATAATTTAAGAATAGCTTAAATTATCTTACTAATAATACGAAAAATACTTTTTGAACTACAGAGCACGCCGAGGCGCTGCGCGCTACATGGATAAATAAAATATTAAACAGTAGGCGTCACACCTGCTTGGTGCGTCTTATATACAACACCATTCCATCAACCAATGTCTGACCCACAAACAACACAATTTACCTGAAACCTAACGGCTGAAAGCTTAAAGACCTCCTTCTCTTCCTCTGTGCTATCTATGCCCTCTGCGGTTCTAATTAGATTAAAGACATAAACACTGCACACCGAGGCGCTACATAGAGAAAATTAAATTAATTCTAAAACTCATAAAACACCGGGCTGAAGATAAAGCACCTTATACCCTCTTTCTCTTCCTCTGTGCCCTCTGTGGTTCAAAGCTCTTAAAATTTTGGTATCCAAAACATCCCACAAACTAACATAACACTACCAAACAGCTCTTTCTGAGTTTTTAGTCTTGCCGTATTTACCTCTGTGTTCTCTGTGTCCTCTGTGGTTCAAAAGAGATCTTACGTGCATAATAAATTTCAGACCTACGGTATCAAATATCACTTTAGTAAAGAGTCTACACATTCACCTTAAGTCTATTAATTATCTCAATCTGTAATCCTCGCCCCCTTTGTGTTTAAAATGCTATTTAATAAACAAAAACGCCTACACAATGTGTAGGCGTTTGAATATTTCAGAAACTCAAAAACTAATTAAACCGCTTTTAAGTGACTCACTTTAGGCGCAACAATATCGTTTAAAAACTCAGAGAACTCACCGCCTAGTTTTTCGTCACGGATACCGTACTCTATAATCGCTTTTAAATAACCTAACTTATCACCACAATCATGTGCTCGGCCACTCATGTGGAACGCCTCAACAACCTCAGTTTTCATAAGCTCGTCAATCGCATCTGTTAACTGAATTTCGCCACCCGCACCAGCAGGTGTTTTAGCAAGTAACGGCCAAATAGCTTTTGATAACACATAACGGCCAACAACCGCTAAATTAGATGGTGCTTCTTCAGCTTTTGGTTTTTCAACCATCGTTTTAATTGGTGCGCTTTCGCCGGCTTTAATTTTAACGCCACCGATATCAGCAATACCGTACTTGTGAACACTTTCTTGTGGTACAGGTTCAAGCATAATCTGACTTGCTTTAACATCGTTAAAACGCTCGATCATCGCGGCAATGTTTTCGGTTTTTTGGTCTGCGGTGTAGCCATCTAAAATAACATCTGGCAGTACCACTACAAAGTCGTCATCACCTACGATTGGTTTTGCGCATAATACCGCATGGCCCAAGCCTTTCGCTTCACCTTGGCGAACATGCATAATGGTTACATCTGGTGGGCAAATTGAGCGCACTTCTTCAAGTAGCGTACGTTTAACACGCTTTTCAAGTGTTGCCTCAAGCTCAAAGCTGGTATCAAAATGGTTTTCAATAGCGTTTTTAGAGCTGTGCGTAACTAGCACAATTTCTTTTATGCCAGCTAAAACACATTCATTAACAATGTATTGAATAAGCGGCTTATCAACTAAAGGTAACATTTCCTTTGGAATTGCTTTAGTCATTGGGAGCATACGGGTACCAAGGCCCGCAACTGGAATCACTGCTTTCATAATTAGTCCCTTATTTAATAATTAAATCTACAATAACACCAAACTAACAGTACCAAAGTAGATACAAGCTGAATGATTTTTAATTTTATTTTTCGTAGATACTGATGTTTACAAAGAGTAAAAGAGATACAATTTACCAAAGAAATATCTCACAAAGAGGTTATGAGGCGCTTCGCTTTAGAAAAAACAAAAAGCATTATTATCACTTCCTCATTCTTTTTTCATTCACTTCTCTTTGTGAATAAATCTTCGCGCGAAATAAATCTCACACCTATATCAAAGGCATATAATTGCACAAAGAAACTAAGAGGCGCTTCGCTTTAGAGAAAACAAAAAGCATAATTATCACTTCCTCATTCTTTTCTCATTCACTTCTCTTTATGAATAAATCTTCGCAAAATAAATTTCACACCTATATCAAAGGCATATATTTGCACAAAGAAACTAAGAGGCGCTGCTCTTTAGAGAAAACAAAAAGCTTTATTATCACTTCCTCTTTCCCTTCTCGTTCACTTCTCTTTGTGAAAATATTTTTGGCACTAAAGTGCCTTCTACGATTTAGGCCTTTGATAAAGGCCTACAAACAACACTGCTCGGCTCAAAACTGACAGCTGAAAGCTATTTCGCCTTAATCACTTCCGAACAAATCGCGAGTATAAACCTTGTCAGCTACATCTTGCAGCTCTTCGGCCATGCGGTTCGATACAATTACATCAGAGATACTTTTAAGCTCATCAAGATTTTTAATTACACGCGAATTAAAAAATGCATCACCCTCAAAGGTTGGCTCGTAAACGACTACCTCAATCCCCTTAGCTTTAATGCGTTTCATAATGCCTTGAATGGCAGATGCTCTAAAGTTATCAGAGCCCGATTTCATCACTAAACGGTAAATACCAACCACCTTAGGGTTTTGTTTAATAATTGAATTTGCAATAAAATCTTTGCGGGTTGTGTTGGCATCTACAATAGCGCGGATCATATTGTTAGGCACATCTTGGTAGTTAGCGAGTAGCTGCTTAGTATCTTTAGGTAAACAGTAACCGCCATAGCCAAACGATGGGTTGTTATAGTGCTTACCTATGCGTGGGTCTAACCCTACGCCCTCGATAATTTGCTTTGCATCTAAGCCATGACTTTCAGCGTAGCTGTCTAACTCATTAAAGTAAGCTACACGCATTGCCAAATAAGTATTCGAAAATAACTTAATCGCCTCTGCTTCGGTTGAGTCAGTAAATAAAATCTCGATGTTAGTTTTTACGGCGCCCTCAGCGAGTAAGTTGGCAAATGTTTTTGCTCGCTCACTTTGTTCACCAACAATAATACGTGATGGGTGCAAGTTATCGTAAAGTGCTTTACCTTCACGTAAAAACTCTGGAGAGAAAATTATATTTTCTGTACCAAACTGCTCTTTAACCGATTTAGTGTAACCAACAGGCACGGTTGATTTAATTACCATGGTTGCTGTTGGATTAATCGCTAATACATCACTAATTACCGACTCAACCGAGCGAGTATTAAAATAGTTAGTGTCTGGGTCGTAGTCTGTTGGGGTGGCAATTACAACAAATTCAGCATTTAAAAGGGCTGACTCTTTGTTAGTGGTAGCAGTAAAATTAAGCGATTTATTAACTAAAAAGTCGCTTATTTCGGTATCAACAATCGGTGATTGCTTGTTTTGTAATAAACTAACTTTTTGTTCGTCTATATCTAGGGCGACTACTTCGTTATGCTGCGCAAGCAACATTGCGTTTGACAAGCCCACATAACCAGTACCCACTACTGCTATTTTCATTTATAAATCATCCTTTCAAAAAACTTTATAGCCTAGCTTAAGACCACTTACTCAAGATAAGTAAAGCCAAGCATAACCATAAATACTACCATTTGTTATAAATATTAAAAACCAATCTGTTACACAAAGCCTAGCCTTTAAAGTTAACAACTTTATTTTCTAGAGGCTCGTTTGTGGTAGATTGTTCTTTATTTTGTTTAGCAGTCCATACTAAATCGCAAATACCATCGGTAGGGTTAAAGCCAGTAGGTGCGTCTAATAACAGCTGGCGAATTGTTTCGTGATCAAAATTATGGCAAGCAATATCAAATGCTTCTAAAAATACATTAATTTCGGCAAGCGGCAGCATTACTTCGTTAGCAGTCATAATTCGCTCGTGGCAAGTTTCGCCTACGTTATCGCCAATTAATAGCTCTTCGTAGAGCTTTTCACCAGGGCGTAAGCCTGTGCACTCTATGGCAATATCGCCATGTGGGTTAGCACTGCTTTTAACCTCAAAACCCGATAAGCGAATCATTTTTGTAGCGAGGTCTTTAATTTTTACAGGTTCGCCCATGTCGAGCACAAATACATCGCCACCTTTACCCATAGCACCGGCTTGTATTACCAATTGTGCAGCCTCTGGAATGGTCATAAAAAAGCGCGTTATATCTTGATGAGTTAAGGTAATTGGCCCGCCCTCTTTAATTTGCCTACGGAACAATGGCACTACAGAGCCGCTCGAGCCAAGTACATTCCCAAACCGCACCATACAAAAACGGGTATTATGTTGCTTACCTTTATTTTGCGCTAACCCTTGTAAGCATAACTCGGCCATGCGCTTAGTAGCCCCCATAACATTGGTTGGGCGTACAGCTTTATCGGTAGATATAAGTACAAAGGTTTCGACTTTAGCATTCATTGCTGCTTTAGCTGCGTAGTAGGTACCAAATACGTTATTACGTACACCTTCAACCACATTATGCTCAACTAAAGGCACATGTTTATAAGCAGCAGCATGGTAAACGGTGTGCACTCCAAAGGTGATCATTACAGTCTCAATGCGGTTTATACGCTGAACAGAGCCCATAATTGGCACAAGCTCAATATTAAGCTCATTCGCTTGAATATGTTCGCACAACTCTTTTTCGATTGAGTATAAGCCAAACTCGTTTACCTCAAACAAAATAAGCTTTTTAGGTTGCTGCTTAATAATTTGCCTACATAACTCAGAGCCAATAGAACCACCAGCCCCGGTAACCATAACTACTTTATTTGTTATATTAGCAGCCATTAGCTCAGGTTTTGGCTCTACCGAATCACGGCCTAATAGGTCTTCTATTTCGACTTCTCTAAATTCAGAAAGCTTAGCTTTACCACCTACAATATCGGCCATACCCGGGATCGACAAAATCTGTATTGCTAACGGCTCTAATTGCGCAAGTACCTCTTTACGGCGTGAGCGACTCTCGCTTGGCATAGCTAGCAATATTTTACCAATATTTCGTTTATCAATTAGGGTATGTATGTCGTTAAATGCATATACAGGTACACCTTGAATTATTGAACCTTGCTTTGTTACATCGTCGTCTATAAATGCGCGTACATGGTACTCTGGCCCGGCCTCTAGCGCTGTTGCAAGTTGCCTACCTGATGACCCAGCACCATAAATTATAACTTGCTCTTTATGTGATGTAGACATTTTGCCAATCATAGCGCGCACTACAATGCGTGAACCACCGACTGTTAATAAACAAAGCCAAGCAAAAATAAAAGGCATAGAACGGGGCATCATCACCCCTAAAAAAAACGAGAATATAACCAGTGCTACAGTGGCTATTAAGGTACCAATAACAATGGCCCACAATGCTTGAGCGTTCATATAACGAAGCACCGCACGGTATAAGCCTAGGTTAACAAAAGCAATTAATGAGGTAGGCAACAATAAGCCAAGTACAAACCAGTACTCAAGAACATACAAGGGGGCCAAGCTGTCGAGCCGAACAACTAAGGCAAGCCAAAAGGCCGAAAAAATAAAAAATGAATCAACAACTAGAGTGATAGCGCGCTTTTTAGAACGAGGCGCGTTAAAGATAGAGTCTATTATTTTGTCCACTTGAAATCCCTTTTGTATTAAGCTTGAATTATCAGTTGTCCTAACTGAGCAAAAGCTTAATGATTGTTATACATCCATATAATATAGCTAGTGAGAGTAAAAATCACCAAAAACCAATACATTTTTATTAACTATTGATTTCACCAACCTTTTTATAAAAATTCGCTAAAACTTCAACCAGCTCACCTACTGACTCTTTTGGTAATTCGTTAATACCTGCAGCAGCTGCTCGGCCACCTCCAGTAGCAAACAGACTGCATACATCAACAGCGCCTTTCTTATTATTGAGTGGCGCTCTCACACTTACTGTGTAACTTCCTTTATTGTTATAGGTAAGCACAGCATGGGCTTTACTTGGCGCTTGGTTTGCAAGGTCGTTGCCTAATACGCCACTTACACGGCGAGCCCATGGCGCATCTTCAAGTAAAATAACTTTAGCTGTCTCGCAATTATGTATAACTTCAGCACATGCTGCTTTTTGCATATCTGCTTTGTAGGCTCTTTCTAATACATAATAAACCGACCCAAGATCGTTAATTGCATCAAAAGGAGACTCATATTTAAGTAGCTCATTAAACAAGTCTTCTGGAGCAAAGTGTAAATCGGCAATTTCACTGCCGTAGCCATTGTAATTAATGTAAGTACCAAATGCTTTTAACTGCGACTTTTCAAGCTCTGTAAGGTTTAATTTATCAGCCTCACAGTCAGCTTTAGTAAATAAGTTATCACCATAAGCTGCTGTAATGGCCCATAAGTGGTACTGCTTATCGATAAGGTCGCTTACTATTAAACTAGTGCACATATTCGCATCTAAATTAATATGTGCAAATAAGTTAACGTGCTTTGGAATATCACCCGCTTTATGATGGTCAACATACATAACTCGCGCCCCAACACATAGCGCATCGTGCAGTTCTGCCATATTTTTTTCCATCGAAATATCGAGTACACGAATATTATCACCGGCTTTTGGGGTGATTTTTTTTAATAATTGAATATCGCGTTTCACACCGGTTACTTTAACGCTATCTATAGGGTTCGCTAGCTGTAGCTGTAAAAGAGCGATTATGCCATCAGCATCGCCGTTAAAAATATCGTAGTTCATAAAATCTCAAAGTAATAAAGGATAAAGCATTAGGCGCTAGGATTTAGAAATTAGAAGCTAGAAGTCAGATATTAGAGGTCAGAAGTTAGACATCAAAGGTTAGATATCAGAGGTCAACAGACAGATATCAGTTGTTAGACGTCAGTAATCAGGTTTCTGGCTCTAGATTTCTATAATCCCTGCTTTGCGCAAATAGCCAATAATTTGCTCAACACTTTGCTCAATGCTTTGTTCTGCTGTTTTTACATGAATCTCTGGTTGCTCTGGTACATCAAAAGCCGAGCTAATACCTGTGAAATTAGGGATCTCACCTGCACGTGCTTTTTTGTACAACCCTTTAGGGTCGCGGCTCTCGCAAACCTCTAGCGGCGTATCAATAAACACTTCAACAAACTCGCCCTGGCTCATAATACTTCTAGCGCGAGCACGGTCTTCTTTAAACGGTGAAATAAACGCGGTTGATACAATTAAACCTGCATCAACGAACAGCTTTGCAACTTCACTAATGCGGCGAATATTTTCGATGCGGTCTTCGTCACTAAAAGTAAGACCTCTGTTTAAGCCCATGCGTACGTTGTCACCATCAAGCAAGTAAGTATGACAACCTAATTCAAATAACTTTGCCTCAACCGCATTTGCAATTGTCGACTTACCTGAGCCACTTAACCCAGTGTACCAAAGTAATAAAGGCTTATGCCCTTTATGTTGCTCTTTTTCAGCACGCGAAACGGTTTGAGTGTGCCATACAATGTTCTCGGTCATATTGCCTCTTGAGGTTCAGGGTTGATTTCAGATTTCAGATTTCAGATTTCAGATTTCAGATTTCAGATTTCAGATTTCAGATTTCAGATTTCAGATTTCAGAGTCAAAACGATTCTTTAAACTTGTCAACATAGCAGCTAACTCTTTTGACTCTGCAATCCAGCTTAAAGCGACTTCACGCCCTATATAACCAACCTCTAAACCTATGTAAATTTAAGTTCTAGCTTCAGCTAAAGAAGCTCTAGCAATATCAATAAAGCGACTCTTTTCTTTAAAGCTATCTCTACAAACACCCTCAGCAATATTGCTTGGCACTGAAAGTGCCTGAACGTGTTAATTGACTCCTGAAAGCATAGTTATTTATTTCAGAAGTGGTTTTATAAATTTCTGCACTTAATTTAACAGCTCTTTTCCAAATATCTAACTTTTCAAAATTCATCGCAGTTCCTTCTTACTTCTTTTCTCTGATATCTTACCTCTATAGTGCTCGTTTTTAAAATGGAAAAAATATGGGTATCAAGGCCAATACGACCACACTATAAGTGATAGAAATCGGTAGGCCAAACTTTATGAAATCGCTTAATTTGTAGTTGCCGGCATTATAAACCATTAAGTTGGTTTGATAACCGTAAGGGCTAATAAAACTACCACTAGCGGCAAATGCAACCGCGAGTACAAATGGTAAATAACTAACACCTAAACCTTGAGCAATGGTAAATGCAATTGGAAAGGTCAGCGCTGCTGCAGCGTTATTGGTTATTAGCTCAGTAAATAATAGAGTAAGTAAAAATACACCAACAAAGGCGATATAAACACTTTGCCCAGCAAGCAAGCCTTTGACTTGCTCGGCTATTAACCTTGAGACCCCTGAGTTATCTAGGGCTGTAGCTAGAGTTAAAGCACTCATTACAATGAGCCAAAGCTCGAGCGGAAAACGCCGCTTAATCTCGTTTAGCGATAAACAACGACAACCCACCAGTACTGCAAGGTAAAATATAAAGCTTTTTAATAGGCTAATATCAAAAATCAGAGAGCTTGCAATGGTTGCAACAAAGCCCCAAATAACAATACGCTCTTTTATCCCTTTAAGCATGTTATCGGCTTTTACACCGCTAAGTATAAAAAAGTTTTTAGTTAAGTTAGTACGTTTGGCAAAGTCAGGGCCGACTGCAAGAATCAAAAAGTCACCACTTTGAATAGTGATATCACCCAGCTTACCCGAAAGCTTTTCGCCTTCACGGCGCACAGCGACAACGGCAGCATCAAAGCGAGCACGAAAACTGGCAGTCTTTAATGTTTTACCTACCACAGCAGCTCCAGGCTTAATGACGACTTCGGTTAAGTTATCACGCAACAAGCCATCTTGTTCAGCAAATAAGCTCAAACCTTCAAATTGTTGCAACACCAATACCTTAGTTACATCGCCCGAAAAAATTAGCTTATCGCCTTCTTGAATAATTTGTGAGGGTGTTATAGGCGAAATTAAGCGCTTTTCACGTACTATCTCAACTAAAAACAGAGCTTCTAAACTACGTAGCCCATTCTGCTCTACTGTTTTACCTATTAAAGGTGAGCCCGTATTCACTTTAGCTTCAACAAAGTAATCACTAGAGCTCTCAACTTTACTTACTTTACCTTTAAGTCGGTTAATAGTTAATGCCATTATCACTACACAAGCTCCGACTGCAGCTAATCCAATTGGTAAAAAGTCAAAAAACTCAAAACCCACAGCGCCTCGCTCAATAAGCATAGAGTTAACTATTAAGTTTGTTGAAGTACCTATTAGTGTAAGAGTGCCGCCTAATATAGCGGCATAAGAAAGAGGTAATAAAAGTTTGGTCGGAGCAATCAGCTTATTGTTTTTTACTGGACTAATTAAAGTAGCGACTACCGCAGTATTATTCAAAAAGCCTGACGCTACAATTGTTGCTAATAAGGTTCTAATGTAAGACTTAGCTACTGAGCCATTCAATAAAACATTAGCCAGTTTTCGCAAAAAACTGGTACGCTCAAAAGAAAATGCGCATACAACTAAAAGCAATAGCGTTACTAAGCCCGGGTTAACAGCATTCGTGAGTAATTGCTCAGTTGAAACTAAGTTAGCCGCACTGCACGCCAAACATGATGCGGCAAAAACACGTTCAGGAAACTTTTGAAACTTAACTAAAAAAATAATAGTTGCTATGAAAATAGCAACTATTAAGTACTGCTCAATATTCATAAGTTCCCTTTACTTATATTTACTAGCTAATTTCTTTTGCATTCCACTCAGGGTAATGCGTTCGAATATATTTATTTAACTGGATTTCTGCTTCTGTATATTGCTTTTTCTCAAGGTGTTTAGTACTTGAAATATTTGTTGCATTAACAACCATACCAGCACCAACAGTTCCGTTAGTTAAACGGTCAATAATAATAAATGAACCTGTTTGACGATTTAAGCTATATGGGTCTACAGTAACTTGGCTATTTAATTTTAGTTCACACAGGGCTATTTCATTAAGCTCTAAAGATTCCGCACTTTCCTTCTCAAGAGTATTTACATCAATTTTATTGCTGATAGATGAAACGAACCCCGTTACCTCTTTTGTTGCAAACTTCATTAAGTATTCTTTGTTAGGCGATAATACTTTTTCGTCCATCCATACAATATGTGCAGATACTTGGTCAGCAAGTTTAGCAGAGCTTTTTAAGTGAACAAGCATATCACCACGGCTGATATCTATTTCGTCTTCTGTAGTAATTGTTACCGCAAATGGAGCGCAAGCTTCTGTAATTGAACCTTCAAATGTATCAATACTTTTTACTTTACTTTGCTTGCCCGATGGTAAAACTTTAATTTCATCCCCCACAGCAACACAACCCGAAGAAATTGTTCCGGCAAAACCACGATAATTAAGATTTGGACGATTCACATACTGCACAGGAAAACGAAATTCGTCTAAAGTTTCAGCTGACTCAATAGAAATACCTTCTAATAACGACATCAATGCTCCACCTTTATACCAAGGTGTATTTGAGCTTTGATTAACGACGTTGTCACCATTAAGAGCAGAAATTGGTGCAAAGTGAATATCTGGGATATTTAAAGATTCAGCTAGTTTTTTATAATCTTCACAAATAGCGTTGTATGTTTGTTCAGAGAAATCAACAAGGTCCATTTTATTGATTGCTACAACAACGTGTTTTATTCCTAACAGCGATACAATAAAACTATGTCGCTTAGTCTGTGTTTGAACACCATATCGAGCATCAATTAAGATTATAGCTAAATCAGCGGTCGAAGCGCCTGTTGCCATATTTCTTGTATATTGCTCATGCCCAGGAGTGTCTGCAATTATAAATTTACGTTTATCTGTCGAAAAATAACGATAGGCAACATCAATAGTAATGCCTTGCTCGCGTTCAGACTGTAATCCATCAACCAATAATGCTAAATCTACTTTCTCACCTGTAGTACCACTTTTTTTACTGTCTTTCTCTATAGCTGCTAGCTGATCCTCAAAAATCATTTTTGAATCATGTAACAAGCGACCAATTAGAGTACTTTTACCATCATCAACTGAACCACAAGTAATAAAACGTAACAACTCTTTATTTTCGTGTTGATCAAGATAATCTAAAATATTCGATTCAATTAGCGTAGATGCGTGACTCATTAAAAATACCCTTCCATTTTTTTCTTTTCCATGCTGCCTGACGAGTCATGGTCTATTAAGCGCCCTTGCCTTTCTGATGTTTTAGTTAAAAGCATCTCTTGTATTATTTCTGGAAGTGTTGTTGCTTCAGACTCCACAGCGCCTGTAAGCGGGTAACAACCAAGCGTTCTAAAGCGAACCATTTTATGTTGAATTTCGCTTTTATCTTTAATTGGCATGCGTTCATCATCAACCATAATTAACATACCATCACGTTCAACTACAGGGCGCTCTTTAGCTAAGTAAAGAGGGACAATTTCAATATTCTCTAAGTAAATATATTGCCATATATCAAGCTCAGTCCAATTACTTAAAGGAAAAACACGTATACTCTCGCCTTGCTCAACTTTTGAGTTATAAATATTCCATAATTCTGGTCGTTGATTCTTTGGATCCCAGCGGTGATTTTTATCACGGAATGAATACACTCGTTCTTTAGCACGCGATTTTTCTTCATCACGGCGCGCTCCACCAAAGGCTGCATCATATTTACCTTTGTTTAGAGCTTGTTTTAAGCTTTGAGTTTTCATTATATCAGTGTGCTTTGAACTACCATGTGTGAACGGGCCTACCCCAGCTTCTACACCTTCCATATTTTTGTGGACTATGAGATCAAAACCATATTCATTGGCAATGCGATCCCTAAACTCAATCATCTCTTTAAATTTCCAATGAGAATCAACATGAAGTAGAGGAAACGGGATTTTGCCGGGAGCAAATGCTTTACGAGCTAAATGCAATAAAACAGATGAGTCTTTACCTATTGAGTAAAGCATAACAGGGTTGTCAAACTCAGCAGCTACTTCCCTGATAATATGTATAGCCTCGGCTTCTAAAGCTTTGAGGTGAGTTAATTTTTGATTCATATAAATTTTCTTGTTTAAAAGTTTATCCATTCACTCTTAGCAAACTAAATTGAAAGTTAACTAGAGGCTAAGAGTAAAACATTTTGAATTACTCGGGTTGTTTTAGCTATCTCAGATTCTGTTAAAGTAGGATGAACTAAAAACATAAGGGAAGTTTCACCTAATTCAACTGCGTTAGGTAAGCGTTTTTCAGGGCGCCATGGGGTATTATCGAAAGCCTTTTCTAAATAAACCTCAGAGCAACTGCCTTGAAAACAAGGTACGCCGCGCTCCATGATTTCGTGTACTATACGGTCACGATCCCATCCTTTTGCTAAATGCTCAGTTTTAATAAACATATAATGTTTATATTCAGCATGTTCTATATTATCGGGAACTTCAACTAAACGAATGCAATTAAACTCACTTGCTGCATTATCAAGCTTTGCAGCATATTCTTGTCGTTTCGCAGTCCAATCGCTCATACGAGTTAACTGAATACGACCAATAACAGCCTGCATTTCAGTCATACGCCAGTTAGTGCCAAAACTTTCGTGAAGCCACCTAAAGCCTGGTGGGTGCTCACGGTTATATATTGCATCAAAGCTTTTACCATGATCTTTATAGCTCCACATTTTACTCCAAAGTGCTTTAGAGTTCGTAGTAACCATACCTCCTTCGCCACCCGTAGTCATGATTTTATCTTGGCAAAAGCTCCAAGCACCAATATGACCAATACTCCCAACTGATTTACCGTTATACTTCGCTCCATGCGCTTGCGCACAATCTTCAATCACATAAAAGCCATACTGTTTACTTAAGGCCATTATGTCATCCATTTCAGCAGGCATACCAGCCAAGTGCACAACAATAACAGCTTTAGTTTTTGGTGTGAGTACAGCCTTAATAGACTCTGCAGTAATAGCTTGGCTGTTTAAGTCTACATCAGCAAAAACAGGATTTGCACCGGCGGTAACAATGCTACTAGCCGAAGCTAAAAATGTACGTGGAGTTGTAATAACTTCGTCACCGTCACCTACATTTAATGCTTTCAAAGCAATATCTAGAGCTAAGGTACCATTACCTAATGCAACGGCATATTTACTATCTGCCCATTCAGCAAACTCTTTTTCGAATTCACGACACTCAGTGCCGGTCCAGTAATTAACTTTATTTGATAAAACAACACGGCTTACTGCATCAGCTTCTTCTTGTGAGAAGCTAGGCCATGGTGAAAATGGTGTATTTAACATATTAACCTACAATTGTTTGCCAAATATATTTTATGTCATTAAAGAATGAATAATTTTCAATGTAAGCTTTATTAACATTTACTTTATCTGGCCATATAACTTTCCTATTATAATCTTCCGGATCATTTTGGTTAGCTAAAAGCTCTTCTTCATTCTTATATTTTATTGAAGCAGGACCAGTTATGCCTGGGCGTATAGACAGCACAATTCTGTCATCACCGAGCAACTGATCCGCATAGCCAGGTACATCTGGTCTAGGGCCAACAAAGCTCATGTCACCAATAAGAACATTCCATAACTGTGGTAGCTCATCTATTTTAGTATTTCTAAAAAAAGAACCACTTTTAGTAATTCTACAATCATTTTTTGATGTGACACTTGTACTAACACCTTGTACCTTCTTCATGGTTTTAATTTTTATTACATGAAAAAGGTTACCATTTAAACCTACCCTTACTTGGATAAAAAACCCATTAGACTTAGTTTCCAGTGATGCAACACACCATGCGATAAAAATAATAGGCCAAAATAGAAGCAACCCAAAAAATGAGAGTGCAACATCAAATAACCTTTTAAGAATTTTATTCGTCTTATTCATTTAAATTCTCTTTAATACAGCGTTGAATGCATACTTGATGAAGTAATACGAAGATTTAAAACGGTTATACTGAAGGTAGTTTCGATACACTTGCCAAACCTCCTTGGCTGCTTTAGTTTTATTGGCAGTGTTAGATGTTCCTACAAGTCTATAACTAGCCAAAATATCTTTATATCCATGAGCTACTTTTATCTCGTCCAACAAATTAACCCATAGAGCCATATCATGACTACTACGTAAATTAGGCATTATAATATCCTGTTTGAACTTAGTACGATCTAATATAACTGTTAGGCAACCTATTATAGTATTTCCAAGATATTGCGACTTAGTTATTTTATCTGGAACAGGTATTTTATCTTTTACTATAATGCCATTTTCATCTATGACCTCATAGGCAGAAAAAGAAAAAGCAATATTTTTTCTTTCCATAAACTGAATTTGTCTTTCAAGCTTTTCAGTTTTCCATAAGTCATCAGAGTCTAAAAAAGCGATATATCTACCGTTTGCAATCTTTAAGGCTTCATTCCTCGCTTCGGCAGCGCCAAGGTTGTTTTCAAGGCGAATTAATCGAAAACGATCATCTGGTAGATTAGCCTCAATATAATCAGCACTGTCATCAGGAGAAGCATCATCAACAATTAGCACTTCAAAATCAGTAAAAGTCTGGTTCTGTATTGATAATAGTGTTTCTTTTATGAATTTTTTTGACTTGTATGAAGGCGTTATAATACTGACTAAACTCATTCTCCCTCCTTCTGAATAGAGCTTAAGCTTTGTATTAAATCATAAAACTCAAAATCATTTTTATTGACAATTAAGTTTGCTCTTGAATCAATATTAAAGCTGACATCTGTACAACCTAAAAAATGATTAATTTTTTGAGAAAATTCTGTTGGATTTTCAATTATTTCCTCAAAATCCAAAAATAAATTATTGCGATCTTCATTGTTAACATTTTCAATCTCAGAAGTGCAAGCAGCCCACTGTAAAAAAGCATATAGCTCAGGGTGTTTTACTTTAGCTCTAGATGACTTAGAACAAAACTTTGGACCCCAATGCGTATCATTTTTCAGATTCAAGATATTTAATATATTGGCAAAATTGTCACAAATTAGCCTCCACATTTTCGAAGGGCTCTTTTCTACTTTTGATACCTTACTTCTAACCCTCTCTATAAGTAGCTCTAATCTAGATGAGAAAGTAACATTACCACTATTAGTAACTTTATTTATATTACCCTTTTGCTTTTTTAAAACTGATGCTATGACTTGAAAACAATTGCGTTTTATAAAAATATACTTCGCATCTGGAAATAATAATTTCAAAAACTGAATTCGAAGGGAGTTTGCAGCTGTTTTTTCAATAACTGTATCAGCCCCCTCACTTAATTTCAGAAAATCATTCCTAATAGTTTCTAGCATTTCTTTATTATAATTTTCAAAATTCACTTTATCTTGATTCTGGATAGTATATTGACTCCAGAATTCATTAATCTCAGCCAAATATTTAGCTGATGGTAAAGCATTGGAAATCGTCGAAGCAACAAGATGAGTGCCTGAACGAGCCGGGCCAATGATAAAAACTAACCTTTTATTTAACATTAATAGAATACCTATGAATATTCATCCCAAAACCAAAGAAAGCTTTTCTTTAATTACAGTTAGTAACACACTAAAAAACTTAAGAGGTCCAAATTTTAAGCTCCGAATTAAAAATATCTTAAAAGAGATCTGATAACTGTTACCTGGCTGTGATTTCAAAAAGTTATTACATTTTAATACCGTATTAAAGCGCACATTAAAATTATCTAAACTTTTATTCTTTGTCATCGAAGATGAGGACTCTGAAACAGAGTAAATTGTAGAGTTAGTAACTTTAATAGCATTAGCGTAGCAGCCTGATTTAATAGAAAAAAACAAATCATTAGATGCAATTACCTCATCAAATGCTATTTTGTGTTTTTCAAGAAAAAATCGGCTATAAAGTTTACTCCAAGGTACTATAAATTTATACCTTATTATCTCATTATCATTGTCAACATATTCATCAATAAGTTTTGAATACCTTAGATGTCTCCCCCCTACCAAACCGGTATTTAAATTTTCAGAAGTAGGGGAAAAAAACACAATATCAAAAGTTGACTTAAAATACTGCTCAACTATTTCAAAGGCACCATCAACAAATAGGTCATCGGCATCAGCGAATAATATGTAATCACCTTTAGCTTTTTTCAGCCCTATATTCCTTGCAGCTCCAGCGCCCTTATTATTCGAGCTATTAATATATAATTCAGCGGAATCATAATTAGAAACAATCTCTTTAACCATTTCAAAATCAGCACTGTTATCATCAACAACAATAATTTGGTAACCTCTATCATTAGGAATAGAGCTTAAAAGTCTTGATAACAAATCCACAGAATTAAAATGTGGAATAATAATAGATAAGGTAGTATTCATTGCTTTTTAGAAAAATTTAATTTTTTTATACATAATGAAGATAACCAAAGAAGCAGTACCCATGTAAGCTTAATACTCTTTAATGATCTCAAAAACCCAGTTAAGGTAACATCTTTAAACATTACCGATAAATCATAGTCCTTATCTGTCTTCAACTTTAAATAGAGTGCACTCTCTTCGTACTTTATTGCTTTATTCAATATCACTCTTGAAACAGAGTAGTCAGAAAAATGGTTTTTGAACTCTCTAAGCTGACTAGCAACTATCATTTTACCTTCAATAGCATTTTTCTTATCTTGATTATTATAAGAATAGGAACCTTTAGTAAAAACCCTATAAACACTCATTTCTTTATTAATAAAAGCAAAACCATTAACACCAGTTATTATTTCAATAAATAAATCACCTGCATAATAACCTTTTATCTTATTATACAATCCATGAACTAGGTTTGTTCTAAAAAAATATGAGCTAGTGGGCGCGAACTGCAGGTATGAAAGCGCGAAATCCTTAAAAGGGAGCGTTTCAGCATTATTATTTAGAGCAGCAAAGTGGCGAGTTTTCACATTCTTTTGAGTATTACAATCAAAAACAACAGCTTTATGAACAACCATGCCCAAATGCTTATTTTTTTCTAAACAATCAAATTGAGACTGTAACTTAAACTTATCAGTCCAGTAATCATCGCCTTCACACATAGCTATATATTTGCTTTTAACTAAGGGGAATAGGAATCTAGGAGCTATAATCTTTTCATTTCTGAATTGATTCTCGTCTTGTAAAATCAATTTAATTATTTTTGGATATCGATTCTTTAAGTCCTCTAGAATTTTTCTAGTACCGTCTGTCGAGGCGTCATCATGTATTATAATTTCAAATGCAAATTGAGTATTTTGGCTAACCATGCCAAAAACACACTCTTCAATATAATCCTCATGGTTATATGAAAGACAACAAACACTTACTTTAACTTCATCAGTTCCCCAATTAGATGTAACATCTCCCTCATTAGGCCAGTCTATTATTTTCACTATATATCCTTATTCTTTTAATTAAGTAACAATCTAATAAAATAATACCTACCAATGAATAAAAGTCACTAGTACTTATAAAGGGGTGGCGCCAGCTTTGTACAAATATAATTATTACGACCAGGGATAGAAATGTATTAATCAAGCGAAACTTCAAAGCTAATTTTAGTAATATAGCGTAATAAAACACTTTTATAAAAAGACCTAACAATCCAAATGCTCCATAAAACCAAGACCAATGAGGATAAAGTACATTAGCTACTCCAGATAGCGGAACAGGTTTAAAATCAGACAAAAAATTTGAACCTGATGTTACAATTGGAACGTTTACACCAAAAACCGGAGAGATTATTTTCTCAGATAAAAACCCAAAGAAGGGAGTAAGTATATTATCAGCACTATAATCTAATGAGATAGAATATTCTGCTAATTGAAATGCTGATACTTTATATCGAAAAAAAGTGTTAAAAGTAAATAAAAATGAATCTGACGCAGCTACCCGCCCTTGTATTACTGAGATATAAGTCCCAATACAGAACAAGAAAAAGATGCTTATCATGAGTTTAAATTTCGATACTTTAAGGCCAAACATAACTACAAAGGTTATAGCTAAATATATCAACTGTAACAACTCAGTTCTAGACTGCAATAGAAAAACATGAAGAATAAGTACTAGCACTAAAGGTATTATTGTCATGTATTGCTTTTTAGATGACTCAAAAACCTTATAACAAATTATAAAAAGAACAACTTTACTCATTAACAAGGTCAAGTAGGTAGGATTGTAACTCTCAATAATTAACTCTCTATTCCCCTCTATATAATAAAGGTGCCCAACATTAAAAACATAATAAACCAAATAAACCCAAGAAAATATCGCAATATACTTCCCTTTAAATTCAGAACAGAAATAGCTGAAATAGCTTTCAAAATAAGACTTGTCTAATGTGCGATATATAAAAAAGAACATAACCGCAGTTAGAGTCGTATCAATAATAAAAACAAGGGGGATTTCCGTCCCCAATATCAAGAACCCCGGATCTACAGCATTAAGATAAAGTAGAGATAATAAGTTTATAATTATTAAAACAAAAAATAATGGCATTACTTATTTTTCCACTTCCTATAAAGATTCATGAATAATTGATTTCTAAAAAGTGCTTTTTTTAAAATATATATAAGACCACTTTTTCTTGATATAGAATTCAAAACCCCTGGGTAATTTATGCTATTATCATCAGTACATATAACTGGCTTTCCTGATATATTTGCAATTTCAATAGACTGCCTTTTACTACTTTCGATAAATAACAAATTATTTGATTCAATATAAACCTTAGCTTTGTGCTTCGAATAATTATTTAGAGCTCTCCTTTCTTCAGCTGTCTTAGCAGGATTCATAATAAGGCATTTATATTTAATAGAGTTAGCATCAAGCCATTGCTCTGTTTCTTTTCTATACTTCTCCAACCTATTAGTAACTAAAGTGTCAATTTCTTTTGTTGGTTTAATATATGCGTTAACCTCAGCAAGTTTTTTTATATACTCTACGCCATCATCATCATCACTTCTATCAATGTCGTCACATAAAACTCCATCTATATCTACACATGAACTAGATAAAATTGAATGATGAAAAATATTCCACTCAAATACTCTTGGCCTTTCAACTCTTTCCAATGAGAAATCAACAAGCCCTTCTGGCGCTATTTTCGTACCAAATATCACACAAAATTTACAATTCTTTCTTAATTCTAGTGGAATTTTTGACTTAGCATCCTGCATGGATCTCCCTGACTGAATAGAATCATCAACCACCAACACTTTTTTAACATCATGTGCAGTTTCAAATTTTGATTTATGCCTACCGGTTATTCCTGATTTAAGTGCACTATTACTTATATACTCATCTAAAGAGCATAAACTAGCATTGACCTTTAAAGATATTATTGACGCTGGTAGCATTCCACTCCGAGGTATGCCAACTATTAAATCGAAGTCATGAAAATTCTTAATGTTTTTTTGAATTAAATCATTCATATTTTCAATTGTTCTATAATTCATAATTGACTACGCTCCATTTTAACTTTCCCACACTAACCTTCACATTTAACACTCTTTAAATTTTTATAAACTCAATATTAACCCACACCTTATAAAAATATTGAGGTTGTATAGCCACATTCTGGCTTCTGTATTTCAATACAAAATCGAAAAAACGCTTTTCTATTGGCGAAGCTCGTTTTTATGATTTTAATCAAACCGCTCTTTTGTCGTTAAGTTTACTTAGAATTAAATCTTTAAATAATAATAGCGTTGATAGCACGATACTTATAAGTGAAATCAAGCTCAGTAATATAAACAATTTCCATCTACTCATATCTACACTTAGAGGTAGTATATAATGCAATATCGCAACAAGTGAAGCTGATAGAATAAAAGGGAGCAGGACGCAATTTTTTAACCATTTCAGGTGCATACCAGGTGCAAATTTACTATGTACAAATGCACACCAAACCGTTAAGGAGAATAATCTGTAAGCAAACCAAACCCATCCAACTCCAAGTGCGCCATGATAGGTAGCTGCGTAAGTGATTAGAGGAATGTTAATTAACACCGAAAATGTATTCCAACGTACATGGTATTTAAGTACACCATGTGCGTATTGTAATTGGTATTGAAATACCATAACCGCTAGGACCATGCTCCCTAAGCAAAATAAAGGTAATATTGGAGCTACCCATTTTGCAGCGGTTGTATCTCCTGTCCAAGTATATATAACCACTTCAGCATTTAAAACAATGACTAAAGCAATAGGAAAAATAAAACATGCAACAAACTTAGTAGCTGTTTGGTAAAGTGCTAGCATTTGTTTTTCGCCCTGCTCAGCCAGCATGGATGTCATTCTTGGTAATAAAGCTTTAGTTACAGGACTGCTTAGCATTGTTATACCGTTAGCAACAATACCAATCAAAATAAAGTAACCATAATCAGATAAAGTTAAATATTTCGATAATAGCAACTTATCTAGCTGCGTTAATAAAATCCAGATTGCACTTGTGTAACCTATACTTAGCGCAAAAGGCGCGATACGTTTTAGCTCAGCTAATGAAAATAATTTAACCCTATCATGTTGGCTAGGTAATAAACTTCGCATTTTTATGCGAATAACTATAACTTCAACAACCACAACAGCTAGTTGAAAATAGAAATATGCAAGTACATCACCATCCAAATAAATAACTAGTAATAACGCCCCAGGAAATCGGAATGTGTTGATAATCATATCAACTACATTCATCCATACCTGTTGCTCATAAGCGTTTATACCACTACGGTTTATTGACGCTACCCACCTAAGTGCCACAATAAACGCCATTATTGATATAGCTGTTGTTATTATGTCTACATTAAGAGTTTCAACAGTTAACCAACTTGTGGCTATCCAATCTTGCAAACAAAATAAAGATACTGCGGCAACTAAGGCAACGCTTATGAATAAAAGCTCGACAGTGTTAACAACCGTTGTTAAACGCCAACCTTCATCATGATTGTTTTTCAAACGTGCCACTTCACGGCCAAGAGTTGGCGACATTCCAACATCTAATAGCTGTAACCATGCTTGTAATAGCGTAAAGAAGCCAACTAAGCCATAAGCCTCAGCCCCCATATATTGTAAAAACATAGGTAAAATCAATATACCTATGAAGGTACTATAGAGCTTACCTAAATAGTTAAATCCTATATTCTTTTTTAAGGACAAGTTACTCATTTATTTTTTGCTAGCTTTTCGTACGCAAGTTTTAGCTGCGTAAGTATTTGCTCATCAAGGGTAATTACGTTTCCGTTCTTCAGCTTTTTCGAAATTTTTTGCATATCCTCAAAGTGTAATTCAAAGCCATTCTGCAGATATTTTTCTTTTAGTTTTATTAGCACTTCTACAGGGTCTCTCACTAAATCCTCATAAGAGACTATCAGTTTTGATTTATCAGGAATATTTAGTAAAGCATTTTCTATAGCATTATTAGTATAGAAAACCTGTCCTGCAATCTGGCTAAACTTATCCATATCTTTTAAAGTTTCAAATTGCTTAGGTTTTGCTGACCACCAATTATTAGCAGATTTCTTTTCTTTAACTCTTGCCTTATAAATAGATTGCATTACGAATAATTCATTTCTTTTGATATGCAAGAAAATTGGTTTATCGAGCTTACGGTAAAAATACTCTAAGTTATACTGCATCATTAAACCTTTACTTATAAATGGCTTATCATAGAACTGGCTTAATATTTTTAGCTCTGCCTCTAAACCTTCACAATCAACTTGGGTAAGTTCTGTTTTATTTAAGTGCTTAATATCAGTATTAGGGAAAAAACGTCTGTAAAAATGAAAGAATTCATTAGCATTTAACGGTCCACTACTCCTTCCGTATTCTGAGTTAAAATCTATCGTATCTGTTGTACGTATAAACCCGAACTCTTCATTGAATAACAACTCTTGTATTACTGTCGCATAACTCATTGAAGCAGAGAATCGAGTTAGACAGTTCGTAGGATATGCAAACGCTCCGCTTTGCGATAACAATTGTAAAAGTGCGGTCGTTCCACTTCTAGGACAACCAACAATATATGTAGACGGGTATTTTTTATCTGTTACCTTTTCATGCTCACCATTAACAAGAGAGCTAAAGGTATTTATTAAATCAATTTCTTTCATAATATGCCTACAACCTTCGATATTTCATTAGATAAAAACTCTATTTTTTTATAATTTAGCCTTTCATCTATGGGTAAAAACAGTGTCTTATCAAACATACCCATTCCAACCTCACCATTATATTTACTTGGCCAATACCGAGGTAAAAAAATTGACTTTTTGATTAGTGCTTCACAAATTTCATTTACTGGAAAGTCTAACTTAAGTGGATAGCATAGAGGAACCTGATCATTAAGAGGTAAGTTCAATTTATTAGCTTCGTCAAATTTTCTTTGAAAGTATTCATAGTTACTTTTTCTGCTATGTATTATTTTTTCTTTATTTGTAGATGCAAGAATGTAACTAGAAATCTGAGAAATTCTCTTAGGATAAAAGCTATCGAGCGCTCGCTCCGCGGATAAAAATTTTTCATACCCTTTACTAACATCTCCTGATGCTCTTAATAGTAGGTGACTTAAATAAGGGCTAGAATCAAATCTTTCATTTGGCATTGGAATATCGCATGACGCTAGGAGATAACCGCCATCAGGTATACCTACGAACTTACGAGGTGAGTAAATACTTACAGTACCTTCTATATGCTCAGCAAATAAAGCTTGTGAGTTATCTACAATGAATAGTCTAGGATTTTGATTTACGAATTCTTTAATAGGCTTTGTCAACAAACCAAAGTAATTAACTAAAATGACCCTTGATCTTACATCATCAATATTTAAGAACTGTTGCTTTGGCAACAATAATTCACTCACAGAGTAAAACTTGATTTCGATTTTTAATGATTCAATTGCAGGGAATATGCTGTCACAAATATAATCTGGTAAATAAAGCATCTCTATTTTTTTTGCTTCTAAATACGCATATAAAGCAGCTCTCGCAGACTGGAATTCACAAACATTGGGTTGAAAACACGTATTAAGACTTGGTAATGTAATTTGATTATATCCGCCTATAGCCGTCATTAAACCAACCTATATTCTTGAAAAAGCGATTTCACTTGTTCTTTACTATTCCACATGAGCACATCAATCATCGACAAATGAGGTACAAAATCATTATGTGCTTGTTCATAGTTAACACTCTGCATTTCGATAAAAGATAAATTGACACCTTTTTCAGAAAAGTACTCTTTGCTATACAATTTTTTACCGCCAGGGCTATTAATGTACTCTGTACTATTAAGTACCTTCCCCATTGCAAGCAACTTATCTGCGGCAGATAATGACCTTTCATACTCCAAAACGCTTGAAAATAGAAACTCTTTACTAATATCTAAATAGTTAAATACTGAAGTGATACTTTTTGCGCATAATACTGCAACTTGACGTTCTTTACTGGTTAGCACCTTCTCAATAATAGGATAAACAGCTGTAAAATAAGGTGCTTTTATATATGCTTGCTGAATAGTTTTGAGCACTTTTTTTATATTAATATCAAAATGTAAATCTTTAATTAGCTTATTTGAAGACGCTCCAGGTACAGGTACAGTTATACGCTGGGCTTGGCCATTTACTAAAATATTATTACGGTTGATATAACCATTTTTAATGTAGGTAACATCATCGTAAAAAACAAAGGTATCTACTGAGTTAACTAATTGGTAGTAACCTAAATAAGGGAACAAGTAAGGCTGCATTACGGCAAAGCTCATCTCAATGCTCCTTTAATTGTATCACTTACTAAATTTATATCTTTTAAAGTCATATTAGCATGTAGAGGCAAACACAATATCTTTTCAGCTACATCAGCTGATACTTCAACACCATGGCACTTTAAATGACTAAATACAGTTTCTAACGAGGGCTTAAAGTAAGGTCTATATTGAATTTCGTTTTTGCTTAACGCTTCACACACTTTTTCTAATTGTTGTTTACTTTGCAGCTTAATTGGGAAGTAGGCACCATTGCTATTAGCTTGTTTATGCCACTCTGGCAGTTCTACAATCTTTTCAAGTTGTTGCCGGTATGTACTAAAAAGCAAAGATCGGTGCTTTATTACTTCGTCAATGTCATCAAGTAACGTTAAACCTACCGCACATTGATACTCGTTTAATTTTGCGTTAATACCCACATCGGTTATTTCACCATTATCTAAACCAAAGTTAATCAGTTGCTTTGCTTTTTCATAATCTTCTTTACGCTTAAAAACTATCGCCCCCCCCTCAACGGTATGAAATACCTTAGTTGCGTGAAAGCTCAGTGTACTCGCATCCCCAAAATTAAGTACCGACTGCTCATTAACTCTAACGCCAAAAGCATGTGCAGCATCATAAATCACCTTGATATTATATTGCTGTGACAGCTGTTCAAACACATCAACATCACAGGGGTTACCATAAACGTGTGTGGCGACTATACCGTTAATACACGACTCTAGTTGCAACGCTTTTTTAGTCGCTTGAGGTGATAAGTTAAAAGTTTTTGAGTCTATGTCACAAAATTGTGTATTTATATTTTGCCAAAGTAATGCACTTGTTGTCGCAACAAAGCTAAATGGCGTGGTTACCGCATGAGTTATACCCAGTACTTTACTTGCAACTTGCAAAGCTAAAGTGCCATTAGAAACAAGCAGTAGGTTTTTAACCCCTAAATAAGCCTCTAACCTTTCGGTTAATTGTTGATGAAGCGGGCCAAAATTAGTATACCAACCGCTATTATTCACTTGCTCTAAATATTGGGTTAACTTTCCTAAATTAGGCGCAACAGGGCTATTTAACGCTATACTCATTACTATTCCATTAAATCCATTAAGTATTGCCCATAACCATTTTTTAGTAATGGCTTAGCAAGCTTCTCTAGCTCAGCTTTTGTTAACCATCCCTGATTAAAGGCTATTTCTTCTAAACAGGCAATTTTGTAACCTTGTCGTTTTTCGATAGTTTCAACAAACTGAGCTGCTTCAAGTAAGCTTTCGTGTGTGCCTGTATCTAACCAAGCAAAACCACGCCCTAATATTTCTACATTTAACTTATTATGCTCAAGGAATATTTCATTTAAGCATGTTATTTCTAACTCACCCCGGTTTGATGGTTTAACTTTTTTAGCTAATTCAACTACCGAGTTATCATAAAAATATAAGCCAGTTACAGCATAATGCGATTTAGGTTTTGTTGGTTTTTCTACTATCGAAATTGCTTTTTTATTATGATCAAATTCAACCACACCAAAACGCTCAGGATCTTTGACTTGGTAACCAAATACGGTCGCTCCATTACCGTTTTTTGCATTTTCAACCGCACGTTTAAGTTTAGGGGTAAAACTTTGACCATAAAAAATATTATCACCCAGGACTAAACACACATCATCGTTACCAATAAAATCTTCTCCTAGTACAAAGGCTTGAGCTAAACCATCGGGGCTAGGCTGTACTGTATAGGTTATTTCAATACCAAATTGAGAACCATCACCTAATAAGCGCTTGAAAGAATCGCTATCTTCTGGGGTAGTAATAATTAGAACTTCACGTATACCCGCTAGCATTAATACCGATAATGGATAATAAATCATAGGCTTATCGTAAATAGGTAGTAATTGCTTAGACACTCCAAGAGTAATTGGGTATAAGCGAGAGCCTGATCCGCCAGCTAAGATTATTCCTTTCACAAGGTACTCCTTCCTTATTTATGCGATTTCGCCTAAGCGCTCTCGCTGATAAGAACCATTTTGAACATTTTCACACCACTTTTGATTTTCTAAGTACCACTGAACTGTTTTCTTTAAACCAGTTTCAAATGTTTCGTTAGGTGTCCAACCAAGCTCTCTTTGTATTTTCGAAGAGTCAATAGCATAACGCCTATCATGGCCAGGTCGGTCTGCTACATAAGTGATTAGCTCTGCGTATTTACTTTCCTTAGGTACTAAAATGTCTAATATCGCACAAATTGCTTGCACTACTTCCAAGTTTTGCTTTTCATTATGGCCGCCAATATTGTAGGTTTCACCCACTTTACCTTCGGTAACAACTTTATATAAAGCCCGAGCATGATCTTCTACATAGAGCCAATCCCTAATTTGATCCCCCTTGCCGTATATTGGTAGAGACCTGCCTTCCAAGGCGTTTAAAATCACTAATGGAATGAGTTTTTCTGGAAAGTGATACGGCCCATAATTATTAGAGCAATTAGTCACTATGGTTGGAAAGCCGTAAGTGCGTAACCAAGCACGTACTAAGTGATCGCTTGATGCTTTACTTGATGAGTAAGGACTACTCGGAGCATATGAGGTTTGTTCAGTAAATAGAGGTAATCCCTCACTTAAAGCACCATCTTCTTGTTCATCAGGGTGTGGCAAGTCACCATAGACTTCATCTGTAGAAATATGATGAAATCTAAACAATTTTTTAGAGTCACCATTTAATGAATTCCAATATTCACGTGCTGCTTCTAATAGATTGTAAGTTCCCACAATATTTGTTTGAATAAACTCAGCAGGGCCTGTAATTGAGCGATCTACATGGCTTTCAGCTGCTAAGTGCATTACTGCATCTGGTTTATGTATTGAAAAAACACGATCAAGTTCAGCGCGATCACATATATTTACGTGTTCAAAAAAATATCGCTCAGAATTCTCTGCACCAGGAAGTGATTGAAGATTGCCAGCATAGGTTAAGGCATCAACATTAACTACGCTATCTTTAGTATTTGAAAGGATGTGCCTAACAACTGCACTGCCGATAAAACCGGCACCACCTGTTACTAAAATTTTCACAATAAAAGCCTTTTGTACTTTGTATTTTCCGTGTGAAGGCTACTTTATAAAGCCTTACAACTTTTAATTTCTATGTTCAAGTATCTCAGCCATTATAAAGAATCGCTGAGATACTTTGCTCATTGGAAACAATCAATTTTAACTATCTAGCTTATGACTATTTATTTTCACAGCATTAAAAAGTAGCCTCGATACAATTATGTACTCGATTTATATTCATAATTGTAATAGCCATAATATCCATAAGCATTACTGGCTTTTTTTAGAATACCGTTAAACACTACGCCTTTTACATCAATGCCATTTTGTTCAAAACGGTTTCGGGTTAGCTCTAGTTCACGTACATGGTTTTGGCCAAAACGGGTAACAAGTAAGGTACTCCCTGCATGGGCACTCACAATTGCAGGGTCTGTTACTGCTAAAATAGGTGGCGTATCTATAATTACTAAGTCGTAATGCTCTTTAATGGTATCTACCAGTTTTGAAAAACGCTCATGCATTAATAATTCAGACGGATTTGGTGGTACTTGGCCGCGGGTAATTAAATGCAGGTTTGGTATTTTAGTTTGCTTAATTACATTTTTAAGCTCTAATCGGCCCGATAAAAAGTCACTTAAGCCGTTTTCCCATTTTTCGTTAAACGCTTTTTGTAAGTAGCCTTTACGCATATCGGCATCAATTATTAGTACCTTTTTATCGCTTTGTGCTAATACAGTTGCTAAGTTAACCGATATAAATGACTTACCCACACCTGGGCTTGGGCCCGATATCGCAATAACGTTGTTTTTTGCCTCCATCATCGCAAAATGCAGGCTAGTGCGCAGGCTACGTAGCGCCTCTATTGCTAAGTCAGCGGGGTTTTCAACCGCCAAAATAGTATTGGCTTGGGTGGCTTTTCGATTTTTAAGCTTACCAAACGAGACTAACTGATCTTGATGGTCTGAATACGGCACACTTGCGTAAACTGGTAAGCCCATGGCCTCAATTTCGCTAGGGTCTTCAATACCTTTATGGAGCGCTTTTTGCACTAATACAATCGCTACAGCAATCATGCCACCTAGCATAGTTGCCATAACCACTATAAGCGCTTTTTTAGGCTTAACCGGTTTTGATGTATTCACCTCTGCGTGATCAATAATACGTACGTTACCTACTGTACCCGCGCGAACAATATCGAGCTCTTGTGTTTTAGCCAGTAGCATAGTGTAAATTTGGTTGCTTACTTCTACATCACGGGTTAATCGCAATAACTCTTGCTGGGTAGAGGGTAAGTTAGTTACTTCGCTTGTTAGGTCATCTTTTTGTTTTTTAACTGCTTTTATTTGCTCAAGTATGCCTTGGTATGCAGGGTGACCTTTTTTAAATTTACGGCTAAGCTCTAAGCGCTGTAACTCTAACTCTTGTAATTTAGTTTCAAGCTGAACAATTTGATCAAGTACGCCTTGTGTTTCTAGCGTTATGTTTACTGATTGCTGTTTAATTTGGTAATCGTTAAAGCGTTTTTCGGCAAATTCGAGCTGTTTTTTGACCTCTGGTAATTGTACCTCTAAAAACTCAAGTGACTTTTGTGCCTCAGCGCTGTTGCGCTCTACATTGCGGCGCACATAAATACCTGCCACCTGCTCAAGCACTTTTTCAGCATAACTAAAATCGGTATCTTGTAAGGTTAAGTTAATAATGCCCGAGTCTTTGCCCTTTTCACTGGCACCTATAGCTGCTTGTAAATCTAAAATTGTATTTAAACGATCACGTTTGGTAATAATAAACTCGGTACCTGGGCGTGCATTTAAGCTACGTACAGTTAGCTCAATAATACCGTTAGAAAGCTCTTGCCCTACTTGCCCAGTTAATACTGTTTCGCCAGCTTCGTTTAATAGTGCCAATTGGTTATTTTGTTGTGCTACCACAACAAACTCAGTTCCAATATTAAAGCTAGGTACATCAAACCTAAATACATCAATGCTCTCGCCCCCCCATGCATATGAGCTTGCACCAAAACTAGGCTCAGCCAGTTCACCCGGTGAGCTTGGTTTAAAGCTTCGGTATGCGCGGTTACCTATTAATGGGAATAGTTTAGGTTTAACTACCGTATCTAGGTTTAATTTGTCGACTGCCTCGCCAATTACAGAGCGTGATTTTAATAGCTCTATTTCGGTTACTGCAGCCGAGGTACTTTCGAACATACCGCTCATGTCGTCAAAGCCTGGTACCGTGGCGCTATTATCTTCTACCTGTATCATGGCAGTGGCTTGGTAAACAGGCGCTGCATACAAAGCATAAATTACACCCAGCACCATAAACACGCCGGTAATGGCCATAATAAATAATTTACGGTCGAGCAAAGCGCCCAGTAGCGCCATTAAATCAATTTCTTGCGACTCTTGCGGGCTAGTTTGTGTTGTTCGGTTACTATTATTTAGCGTTGAAGGCTGAGCATTCATTAATGCAGTTTCCTTATAAATACTTTTGCCAAGCGCTACAAGCGCTATCGATTAGCTCATAAACATGGGTAAATGCTTCTAAGCTCTGACGATATGGGTCGGGGATCTCGGTGTCGTTTAACCATTTGCCTAACAAAAACGTTTTACCTCTTGCTTGAGGATAACGTGCGCATAAGTCAGTTAAATGACGCTGTTCCATCACTAAAATAACGCTGTTGTGCTGTACTAATGCTGAATTTATTTGTTGGCCACGGTGCTCTGCCATATTAATACCATGCTGCTCAGCAATTTGCTGAGCAGTGGCATCGGCTGGCTTACCTTCTAATGCAGTTAAACCAGCTGAAGTAACAGTAATCCCTTTGTTTTGTAACTTACTTTTAAGTACATACTCGGCAGTTGGGCTACGACAAATATTGCCAGCACACACTACTAATACAGAGTCAAACATACTTATCCTTAGTTTGTATTGGCTACATCGTTAATTGAGTCAACCGTAGAAATAGACGGTAACAATAAGCTTATTACGCGGTTCCAGCGTGCAAGCGGTGCAGAAGTTACATACACAATATCGTGTGGCTTTAACTCAAATTGCTCTGCTAATACCAGTGCTGCTACATTTTTAGCGTGTAATTGGTATACGTCTGCAATTACGCCATCTTTGGCTAGGTCGCGCTTACGTAATACAAAAATACCGTTTGCGTCAGCAGTGGCTTCTCTAATACCACCGGTATCACTTAATGCTTGAGCTAGGTTTAAGCCATAGCGGTCAATATCTACCGTGCCTGCTTTAATTACATCACCTAATACATACACTTGGTGTTTGTCGTTACGGCTAACATGTACAATATCACCATGTTTTAATAAACGGTTTTGCGAAATATCACCATGGCTGTAAAAGTCATCAAGGCGGATTATTTCTGTTTTGTTACCCGATGTATAAGTTACTTCTCGCCAGTCAGCACGATCAGTAATACCACCTGCGTTGTTTAATACGTCTATAATTGTGAGTGGAATTTCTGTAATTGGGTATACACCTGGGTTTTCTACTTCGCCTGTTACATAAGTTTTTTGACTTCTAAAGCCAACTATTTTTATGTCAACTTGCGGGTTTTCGATTACGCGGCTTAAGCGCTTTACCAAGTCAGCGCGTACTTCTGCAACAGTGCGGCCTGCTGCTGGTATTTTAGGTGCGTATGCATAAGTTATTGTGCCATCTTCTGCTACACGAAAACCATCAAACTCGGCTGTACGTTGTACAGCTGCAGGAATAGTTAACTCTGGATGATCCCATACACCAATGGTTAGCACATCACCCACCCCTAGGCGGTATTGATAATCAGAGGTATCAATGCCTTTTCGGTTGGTTGTATTAACCTGTTTAACTTCGCGTTTTTGAATATTTATTAAAGAAGAATCAATAACTTGAATATTGACTTTTTCGAGGTCTTTTTCTAAGTTTTCTACTTGAGCGCCTGAATCAATACCTTCGTAATGACTACCTGGTATGATTGTACATGCACTTACAGAGAGGAGAGATAAAGTTGCTGCAAGGAGTTTAAATTTGAACGCCATTCTTCTTCCTAAAAGATTATTATATAAGTTTACACTTACTTATTTTAAAGCTGATCAATTAAAGCATGACGGCTTGTTATACGCAAGTTAACAAGGCCTTGAATCAAGGCTAAACACATCTATTTATATACAAAAGCATGACAGTACTATTCACTTGAAAAATGCAGATAAGGCAGCTTTTCAAAGCACTTTAGTAGTAAAGCTTTTACAATTTCTATGGAGTTCTTTTAAGAAGTAATTAAAGTCGAAGACATAACTGACTTGATTATTCGTAATTTAGCAACTTTGCATTACTATCCATTTACATTGGAACATCCTTAAGTAGGGCGCATTATACAGGCAAGTCTGCATATTTCAAGCTTGGGAATGTTTCTAAAAGCGGTTTAAATAAAAGAGTACTAGAAAATGCTTGTAAGCATAAATAGTTATGCTCACAAGCAAGCCTAGTCTTACATTGGAAATGGCTAAGCTCTTAACCTATTGTAGGCAGGTGTAGGTTATTTAATTAGTAAATAGCCCTTCAATAATGCGCTCGCATGCTTTTCCATCGCCATAAGGGTTATGTGCAAAGCTCATTTCTTTGTATGTTTCTTTATTTTCAATCAGATCACTCACCGCGTTTATAATTTTATCGGTGTCTGTGCCTACTAACTTAACGGTACCTGCAGCTACTGCTTCTGGGCGTTCTGTGGTATCACGCATTACTAACACAGGCTTACCTAAACTTGGCGCTTCTTCTTGTACGCCACCTGAGTCTGTTAAAATTAAATACGCTTGATTCATTAAAAATACAAAAGGTAAGTAGTCTTGTGGATCGATAAGCTTTACATTGCTTTTATCTGCCAGCAAGCGTTTAACCGGTTCTTGTACATTTGGGTTTAAGTGCACAGGATATACAAAGTTATAGTCAGAGTATTTTGAGGCCAACGACGAAATTGATTGGCAAATTCGCTCAAACCCACCACCAAAGCTTTCGCGACGATGACCTGTGATGAGTACATAAGGTTTATCTAAAATTTCAGCGAACTTGTCGGTTAGCTGCTGCTGTACATCGTCTTTTGGCAATACGTTATTTTTAACTTGCAGTAATGCATCTATTACCGTGTTACCCGTTACAAAAATAGCGTTTTTTGATACGTGTTCACGTAATAAGTTATCTGCAGACGCTTGCGTAGGGGCAAAATGTTTTGCTGTTAATACGCCCGTTAATGTGCGGTTTGCTTCTTCTGGCCATGGGCTATACAAATTACCTGTACGTAAACCTGCTTCTACGTGCCCTACTTTAATTTGCTTGTAAAAAGCGGCCATTGATGCTGCAAATGTAGTGGTTGTATCACCATGAACAAGCACCCAATCTGGTTTAAACTCATCAAGCACATCACGTAAACCGAGTAAAATTTTACTGGTGATGTCGTATAGGTCTTGGCCTGCTTTCATTATGTTTAAATCATAATCAGGCGTAATTTGAAAAAGATCCAATACTTGGTCAAGCATTTCTCGGTGTTGCGCTGTTACACACACTTTTGCTTCAATTCTTGCATCGTTTTCGAGCGCAAGAACTAGCGGCGCCATTTTAATTGCTTCGGGGCGGGTACCAAATACTGTTAATACTTTCATTGTTTTCCTTAAGATCGATTCAAAAGTTGCGATCGGTTTAAGAGACTAAATTATTAATGCTTGCCTTTTGTTTGTGCTTGAACGTGTCATCTAACTTTTTACTGCAAAAACTCCAGCATTCTACTACGGAATAATGTTAATATAAAACGATCTGTTTATGGTTCTGTGTTTTGATATTTACAGTTGATACAGATACCATAAGCGTAGAAAAATAATTGATTAATATGGGCATGCAGTATAGTGGAAGAGAAAAATGTAATAGTATCAATATACCTTCCCACTAAGAACCGTTTGCCATTATTAAAGCGAGCGGTTGAATCTGTTTTAAATCAAACCTTTACTAACTTTGAGCTAATAATAGTTAATGATGGTTCTACTGACAGCGCGCAAACAAAAAGCTGGTTAGACGAATTAAGTAGTATTGAACCTCGTGTTCGAGTAATTCATCAACAAACAAGCATTGGGGCGTGTGCAGCCAGAAATAAAGCGATTAATATAGCTGAAGGTAAATACATTACAGGCCTTGATGACGACGATGAGTTTTTACCTCACCGGTTAGAGTCGCTTGTTAGTAACTATGATCCAAACTACGCCTTTTTATCCCATGGGGTGTTATGGTTTTATGGCAAAAAAGGTAAAGTGATTGATGCTGGCGGAGGTGAAATCTCGCTCGCTAAAATCTTGAGTTATAACTATGCAACAAACCAAGTTTTTACTGAAACTTACAAACTTAAATTGATAAAAGGTTTTGATACTTCTTTCAAAGCTTGCCAGGATTACGACACATGGACGCGACTAATAAAGCAATTTGGCCCTGCAAAAATGTTAAAAGGCTATTCTTACATACAGCATCAAGGCCACGAAGAAACCCGTATCACAACTGTTAAAAATAAAGTGACTGGTTACAACCAGTATATTAAAAAGCATCATCAAGACATGTCACGCTGTAACAAAGAAAACCTCTCTTTTTTGATTTTGGTAGCACAAAAGAAACGCTACCCTTTAAGTTTATTTGTTAAACAGCTTTTTTGTGGCCTTCAGGTAAAGAAAATGCGTTATTTTTTATCCAGCAATTTACCTATTCTTGCTCATTTTCGTAACAGGCTTTTAAAATGAGAAACCCTTTAATATATATCGTCGGTACGCATTCAACAGAAACAAAAGGCGGTATAAGTACAGTTTTAAAAGCTTTTGAAGAAGCTTTTTTAAAGTTAGGGCAACCTTTCGAACGGATCAATACTCACAACGATAGTAAAGGCACCATACTTTATTTTGTTAATGCTTGGTTTAAGCTTATTTTTAGTTCACTAAAAAATATTAAGCGCCGCCGGATTTATTGGCTTCATTGTGGCCCATGGTTTTCAATGACTCGTAAGTTTATTGTAGCACTAACTGTAAAAGCACTTGGCGGCGAAGTGATTATTCACTTTCACTCACCTACTCTATACCAATATACTAACAGCAAGTTTGGTATGTGGGCTCTTAAGGTTTTTCTTTTACCTGCCAATAAAGTAGTAGTTGTTACTCCTTGGTGGAAAACTCTATTAGAAGAAAAAGGGCTTGTAAAAGACACTCTTGTTGTTGCTAACCCTTTAGCTTATAAGCTTTTTGAACATGCACACGAACCGGCTCCTCAAAAGCGATTTGATAAAAACAATGTAACTCTTGTATCAATGGCTCGTTTCATAGAAGGGAAAGGGCTTGATTTAGTTATTAAAACACTGCCAGATTTACCTAATGTAAAACTAAAGGTGATTGGCGATGGACCACTTAAGAACCAACTTGTTTCTCTGTCTGAAAACTTAGGTGTTGCTGACCGTGTTGAGTTTTTAGGTTGGCTGGCTGACTCAAATAAAACTAAGGCTTTACAGAGCGCTGATATTTTTTGTTTGCCTTCTATCTATGATTCTTTTGGTGTTGTATTTATTGAAGCGATGAGTTTGGGCTTACCGATTGTTGCTTTTAATAACGGTCCTGTTGCCGATATTGTTAAACCCCATGTTGGAATCACTATCGATACTCACAACAAAGAACATTTGTGCTCGGCGATTCAAACTATGGCAAACAATATTGAGCAATTTGATTCTGCCGGTAAAAAAGAGGTCATAGAAAACTATGATCCTACAAGACTAACCAAAGTCATCATTGACTACATTCTGAAGTAGCTACTTTTTATAAATAATAGAAATACTGGCAGGCCTTTATTATAATCGCCCCAATTAAATTACAACGGTGACTTTTTTGGAAAAAAAACCTGTAACGCTCATCATTTATGGAAGTGGTGGTCACAAAGAACAAATGAAAAGGCTTTTGGCCTTAATGAAAACGCATGCTGAATTCGATTTTGTATCAATATCTGATACAAAAGATAATTTTAATTCTCTAAAACACTTTGAGTGTAATGAGCCTAGAGATAAATTTAGCAAGTGGAAAGCCCCATTTCAGTTGCTAAAGAATGCTTTTACAACATCAAAGCAATGCATACAAATCACTCGTAATTACAAGGTAACTGGGCTTGTTTCTACAGGGCCAGGAATGGTTATTTTGCCCGCTTTAATATTTAAGCTATTAGGTAAAAAAGTCATCTTTTTAGAATCGTGGTCGCGCTTCTATAGCCGTTCTTTAACTGGAAAAGTGATGTATCGCATTGCCGATACTTTCTTTGTACAAAACGAAGACTTACTCGCGCTTTACCCTAACGCAATTTATTCAGGCCGTTTATGAAAATATTTGCAACCGTCGGTAGTACCCGCTACGACTCGCTATTTTTTGAAATAGAAAAAGCGTTGACTGATGAAGATGATGCTATTTTTCAAATTGCTGATGGCGAATATAAAAACCCATCAGTGACAACGATCGAGTTTGTCAGTGATATTCATAAATATTATGAACAAGCTGACTTAGTAATTACTCATGCTGGTGCAGGAAGCGTTTATAACTTACTGGAAATGGGTAAAAAAATAATTGTAGTTCAAAACACTGAACGCCTTGATCCTCATCAGCAAGATTTAGTCCGCTTTGTTGACACTAACGGCTATGGCCTTGGCTGTTATAACCCTTGTGAAGTGATAGATAAAATTAAACAAGCTAAAACTTTTACACCTACTCCATATAAAAAATGCGAGTTTACAAAAGCAAAGCAAATTTGTGAAAGCTTAAAGTTACTTTAAGCTTTCACAAAAGATTAAAACCTATGCCATTATGCTGCATTTACAGCCATTTCCTTTAGAGTGCGCTTTTCTACAACAGTCCAATACCAATTATTAAAAGCTGACTGAACAATTATTTGAATAATTATTGGTAGTATGAAGTGCTGATACCCTAGTTCAAACAGTGCAATGGTTGCTAATAAAGTGATACACCCCGAAAGCACGATAGCTTTTGAGAATGGCACATGGTTATTAGCCGCAATAAAGTTCATTGAAATCTGTCTATTAACATCTAATAAGATCATTAAACTAAAAAATAGTAATGATGGTAGCTCTGGTAAACTTGTTTCTGAACCAATCAACTTTAGTAAAAGTGGTCCAATAATACTAATGCCTATACACCCCAACACAACCATTAACATTGATACTAGCCTAACACGCCCCTGTAAGCGTTTAACTGTTTGATAGCTCTTCTCTTGCATAGCACGGTTTAAAGAAGGCGTAACAACGGTCATATACAATAAACTTACGGCACTTAATATGGTGAATAGGTTTAATGCCAATGAATATGTTGCCGAGTCTGATGCACTGAAATAGTAAGCAATAATTAATATTGATATTTTAGTAAGCATAAAGTTACCTAACGATACTATCCCTATACGGCTAGCATTAGGTAAAATTTTAAACAGTGTTGGTTTTACTTTATCAAAGTTAACTGATTGGTACCCTTGCAGCATCTTATATTTATTGATTTCATACTTAGAAGCTACAAAGTAAACAAATGCGGATACAACCCTTGCTACTGCAATTGCTATTAAGGTGTAACCATTTAAGATCATCGAAATGGCCACAATAAAAAATGCAATATTATTGTAGCTTGTTACTTTATAAATGCTGGCAACGTTGTTAGTTCCAAAAAACAGTGCATTGTACAAAAGGCAAAATATATTAATAACAACCGCAGCACTATAAAGTAACCACTCATATTGAATATTTAAACCTGAGTTAGATGCCACGGTTTCTAAATAGAAGAAATACGCAATCGCTAATATGAGTGTGGTTAATACAGCAATAATTAAAAAGATGAACTTTGCGCTGTCAATAACCGTAGAGAAAAGAGCATAGTTGATATTTGACTTGTCAAACTCACCGCTAACGCCTTGCTTTTCTAGTGTTTGCGCACCACATAGCACATAGTTCATTTGGCGTGAAAAGGTACTACTTAAGCCAAAGTCAAAAACAACAATTAGCCCATAGAAGGCAACAAAAATCATCCAAAGAGAAAACTCTGCTTCAGTAAAATTTGCTAAAGCAAATGGCATAATAATTAAGCTACTCGCTAGGCTAGAAAAGCGAGAGAAGTACCCCCAAAACAGTGCCATTAACTGCCCTTCATTAATTTATCTTTCACGTACATAACGCTTCCGACAGGCGCACCTATAAACCAATTCAACAAGAAAAACCTGGGTATCTTACAGTATTCAACTAACGCTTTTACTACCCCGTCGCGGTGGCATAAATAACGCATATAATTACCGTAAAACTTTAGCTTATTCTTGCCCGATGGCAGCTTTATTAAGTTGATATTTTCGAGGATTAGCTTAAACCGTAAACACATGCCTTTAGGGTTTCTCATCGCTAGCTTATCATAGCTATTTGTTAAGCCATCTGCTTGATACTCAATGATTTTAAAAGCTGAATTTGTGCAATAATACTTTTTATCTGCATCAAAAAGAGTCATCACAACAGCTTCAGGCATAAACCTTTCGTCACTGTATACAGGGAATGCTTTGCCCTTCAATAAAGATGTTCTGATAAAATCGCAACGATCCCCTTTCATATTATATTTATATGCATTTTCTAAGATCGTTGATTCCATAGGGTCTTTAGGAAACTCTTGCGCGCTAGGCTTTTGCGTTGCTAAATCAATACACAAACCTATGATACCTGCAAACTTCTCTTGTTTACTGATCTGTTTCCATATTTTATTAGCTTCTTTAAGCGCGTTAGGAGCCAACAAGTCATCAGAGTCAAGAATTAATGTAAGTTCACCTTTGGCTTCTTTAAAAAACACATTCATACATGAATGCTTACCCTGGTTTTCTTTTCTGATATATCGATAATTTAAAAGCCCCTCAGACTCAACTTCTTTTATGAAGCTTTGAATGTCATCAGTGCTACCGTCATCGACAATGAGCCATTCAAACGAAATACCCTCTGAACAGCTTAATTTTAGGCTCTCATATAACCTAGGTAATAAATGAGCTCTGTTATATACAGGTGTACAAATTGAAAAATCTAAAGACATGATATTAATCTAGCTTAGCGCTAAGCTCTTGTTCTGAGGTTTTGCGAATATCTATTGCAACCATTGACTGGTGAGCATTCCATGCGATTTTTTCAAATAGCTCTCTATTTTCTATAAGTTCATTAACTAGAGAACAATATTCATCCATATCGTATGGTTTAGCTAGTAAGCCGGTTTTATTGTGCTCTATAAACTCAGGAATAGCACAAGTAGAGAAAGATACTGTAGGTAATCCTGAAGACATAGCTTCACACATAGATACCCCTTGGGCATCCATTCTAGTAACACCTAAATATATACCAGCCTGTTGATGAACAGATGGAATTTCTAAAGGTTGTAAAAAGCGAGAGTTTAATGTAAGTCTGTCTGATAAATTTTGCTCTGAAATTACCGACTTAATTTTATCCTCATCTGGGCCTTTGCCGTAAAGTGCAGTTTGAATATTTCCAGGCATACGACGTGCTGTTTCTAGCACTAAATCAACGGCATATTTTCCTCGGTAATTTAGAGGTCTAATACTTAGAAGCTTTTCTCTATCAGCCCAACGCTCAGTAAACTTGAAGTTTTCAGTATCAATACCATTAGCTATAACCAATGACTTTTGGCGTAGGTCTACGCCGGTATTGTTTATTGCTTCTTGCAACATCCAATCTGAAGGCGTTATGAATTTTGCAGGTATATCTGACTCAACAAATTCTGCTAAGGTTTTTTGCATCTTTTTGATCAAATAGCAATCACGATAAAGCCAGCGAGCTACACTCTTAGGAGCTAACCAAGATATATCATCACGTCTATCATTCCAGATTGTTTGTACTTCAACACCATGTATGAAGAACAAAGTAGGTAGCTTATGATCAAGCACATATCGATAAAGCACACTTGCATCAATTGCTTTTGTAAAGCGATGTAATAATAAATGAATCATGACACGGTCAACATTAGCAAGATATTTTATTAACTTGTTTACAGGGCCAAGAATTACATTTACACCATCTATTGTGTATTTTTCTTCTTTTTCACTTGGCACAAGCGCTGTTACGGTGTGTCCTTGAGCAATATATTGTTTTGAGCGAGTATGTACAAACATATGGCTGTAAGGGCTATCTATTGATGGATAACGCCCAGTCAGAACAACTAGATTCATCTTTTAATCCTAAACTTATTTATATCTAATTGAAGTAACGTTACCTACTTCAAAAATAATCATATCCATTACTGTTAATTTAATGGTTGTGATAGCAAAAATGAATTATAACACCTTAAGAAAATAAAATTAGAAACTTGGTTTCATAACTTTTGCTTTTCAGTGTTATTAATAGAGCCAAGCATGACTCCCATTAAAATTCCTACCGTTCCAGAGCCCCAAATATGCCCACTTAGCTGCGAAAGAATTAACAATATAAAGCTTGCTAATAATACAAATGGGGCAAAAAAGTTATAACCAGCTAAGGTTTGTTGATGTGCTTTGTATAAGGTGTAAACATAGAAGCTAAAAACAATGAGAAAAGTGAAAACACCAAAAAATATAAAAATATCAACGCCATCAACTTCTGTTGTAGCTGAGCTATCAGCCCGCTTTAACGATAGGGCTTCTCCCTGCCCAAACAGTTGCTCGAACAAAGTGCTACTTTGCAAAAGTATTTCTATATTTTTAGCTACCATAACTTCTCGACCCGATAAAATCATGCCTAATAGGCCGCCCTTGTTATAAAGCCAGATAAAGCGGTCATACAAACCTAGAGATTGAAGTAAATCAATAATTAAAATTATCACTATTATTGCTAACACAATAATTGGAGTAAAAATCTTAAATTTTAGCAGTGTTAACTGATATAGTTTTTGTCTTTCATTTACGATAGGCACAAGAAATATAATAATTATCGATGCAAGAATTGTGGTTTTGGTAGAAACAGATACACCACAAAAAACCGTAAAACCAGCTAATGCTAAGTAAGCCCACTTACTTTTATAATTCCAAACTTTATGAAGCATATAAGTATAGGCAACAAGAAAAGCTCCACCTAATTCATTACCAGCCATTATGAAACCAGTGGTGCCAGCTGTTGTTCCATTACCAAAATCATAGGTACTTTTACCAAAGCCTATGACACCGAGCATAAAGTTAATACTAAGCAGTACAAAGCAGTAAGTTAAAATTTTATGTGTGCTTGCAAGTGCAAACTCTGGGTCTTTTTTGTACCACTCTTTAAATAAAAAGAAGATACAAATAGGTGTTAAGATTTTTATTGCTGTTGAAAAGTCAGATATAAAAAAATCAGAACGGGCGTGCTCCATAAACTCAAAAAATGGACCAATAAAAGATATCACTATAAACAGTAATAACATGTTAAATATATTGGCATCACTGCGAGCAATCAGGCCCAAAATTAATACTAGCAGAGGAACTTTATAGATTAGAGAGGCTTTAATATCTATACCAAGGTATATAATAGTAAAGCCCGAAAACATGTCAGCTAAAATATAAAGTGACATCATCGCAACGGCCACTTGCGACCAAAAATTACGATAACTTCCGAGTGTTATGTCTCTCATTTTTCTAGCCGTTTAGCTGTTGGCGCTTTTTCGATATACCCATAAAAAGAGAAACAACACATGCAAAAAAACCACTGAAAATGAAACCTATGATGCATAATAGTGCGCGACTTGGTGCAGATTTCTCTTCTGGAACAATCACTTCTGCAACAGTCTCGAACATAGACTCGTCAGTTGCTTGAGCTAACAAGTTAGATTTCGTTTGTTCTGCAATTAGAGTAAAGAAAACTTCTTTAATCTCTGCAACTTGTGTTTTATCAGCTTTACTTGTTAGTAAATCTATATGACGCTTAGTTTCATCTAGCTTCTTTTGCTTCCAAAACTCGTTCATATCTTTTACTAAAAGGTCTAACCATTTAGCGGCAAGTTCAGGAGAGTAATAAACTAAAGAAATTTTCACTAATCCCTTTTTTGACTCATATTCTACATTGATACTTTTTTTAAGATATTCGTATGCTTCCCATGAGGTAGGAATTACGTTTTTTCCAGGGGGGGCTTCTCTAACCCACTTTTTTTGCTCTGGGTCATAGAGATCATGATCATAAATGAGCTTGTCTGACTGTTCATCCCACTTAGTTACCGCTAATAAAGGCACTATTAAGTCATGCTTTTCAATAAAAGACTGTAAAAAGTAACGCGAGGATAATAGCTCTATCGCAACATCCGTTTTGCTTTCTCCACCGCCACCAAGATTAACCCCAGCTAAACTTGCTAAACCACCAAATTGACCTGCCAACTTTGCTAGACCGCCCGCACCGTCATCAGATTTAGGCATATAAATTCCTCGAGCAGTGTAAACATTAGGCTTATTTATGGCATAAAAGACAGTGGCCACAGAACATATCAGGGTGAACAAAACGATAAAGATTTTGTAGTTCCACAAGATCTCAAAAAGGTGAGAAAGCTTAATTTCATCGTTTTGATTCGTTTCGTGTTTTACAGAGCTCAAAATTTACTTCCATTTAGTTCAAAGGTTATTAATGTAGTGAAGGCCACGCTATTTGCTATTTAATTTTTTTATAAATTTTCTAACATGAACACTGATACGCCATATTCTCAACATACAAAAATAATATGCCAACGTTAAGGCTATGAATAAATAAAACATTATGTAGTCAGGTACTTGGTATATATGTGCAATAATACCAGCCGCAGCTAATAAAGCAGAAGCAGTACATATCACTAACAGCGCCTGTCGACTCGAAAACCCCAACCTTAGCAATATGTGGTGCAAGTGTTCACGGTCAGGTTGAAATGGTGACTGCCCTTTTCGAACCCGCCTTGCGATAGTAGATACTGCATCAATAATTGGCACAGCAGCAAGCCACAATGCTGTTACAGCACTAAAAGCTGAATTTTGTTCTGGCTGAGAACCTTCCAATAAAAGCCAAATAACAGTAAAACCAATAACGGTACTGCCTGCGTCACCCATAAAAACTTTGAAGCGTTGCCCCAAAGGGAAACCAAGATTCATTAAGATATAAGGAATTGTTGTAACGACAATCACTGTGCTAAAAACAGCCAGAGACTTTTGATTATTCAAATAAAATAGGATTGCCAAAGATGTGAAAGTAACTGTTGCCAACGCCCCCAAAAGCCCGTCAATGCCATCTACCATATTAAAAGCATTTATTGCCCCAACAACCGCAACAACTGTGAAAAGATAGCAAAAATAAGAAAATTCTAAATCAAATGGACCTATTAACTGTCCTGCATTATTCAAGGTTAGCTCGCCCACAAACATCATCAGGCATGAAATTACGACTTGAATTACAAGTCGAACCCGAAAGCTAATATCGAACAAATCATCAAGAACACCAACAATTAACAATGTTCCAGCACAGAATAGGTATAAAGCTGATGAAGAGATTGTTTCAGAAAAAACAATTAAATAACTGAATACAACAATGAAAATAGCAAGTCCACCAACTAATGGAACTGCACCAGTATGATGTTTTCTTTCATTCGGCTGGTCAACTAAGTTTATGTAAATTGCAAACTTTCTGAAAACGAAAAGGCTCATGAATGAACACAAAAATAGTCCTAAGATATCAAGTATCACAAAAAATAGCCTTATTAAACATAAATAAACTTAATACGCCCAACGACGATCCAAAACGTGCTGATTATACGCGGTTTACACAAAAATAAAAATTAAAAAAGAATTATAGTGCCGAGCCACAAAAGACTAAATCACTGATATTAAACAACAAAAAAACAAACAACAATTTAGTAACATTTTCACCCATCTTCCTTACATTTGATTACATCAAATATATCTTGCCACATGCTGCCTGTTAGCTTTTTGAAATGTTTAGACTTAGAAAGTAAACCGGTCCTTAAAGCCTCTTCTTCGTTGATAACGCTGTCTAATGTTTGAATAAGTGACTCTTCTGCCACTTCAGGAGGTAACAGATATTTCCCTACATCGTATTCATCAAAAAGTTCTGTGTACTTATGACTCCAACCAGTAGCAATACAAGGCACTCCTTGAGAAAGTGCACTAACACAACCATGAAACCTTGAGCTAAATACAGACCTTGCATTAGCAATAATAGCTTTTACTTCTATCGCACTCTGTGGGTTAACTATATCGCATTGCTGGTTTAACTGAGCCTGAATAGACTCGCACAGCGCTAAATCATCAACCCCACTATGATTAAGTATCATAGCACTAATTTTATTATCTGCTGCTTTATTTATAAGTTTCACTATTGTAGGAATGTAATTCTCATACCACCATTTGTTATTATTTTTTGTACTTAGCATTTTTGAGTTAGGTATTACTATTAAGTACCCCTGATACTTTGCATACTCAGATATATTTTTTGGTAACAAGACATTGGTAAAGTCGGGCGCTTTTTTTAGAGAGTTAAGTTGCGGGGTAATACTGTTTACATGCTTATAAGAAGGCTCCTCTCTAGCAAATACCAAGCTGGCATTTTTGAAAGCTTTTTTTGCGCTAAGCCTATTACTCTTTCGTGTAAAGGGCCCTAATGATTGCGGCATGAATATGTAATGTTTACGCTTCTTTTTAAATCTCGATACTTCATTTGCGACTTGCTTAATAATTACATCAGACCATTGGTCACCATAACTAAATCCTGATGCATCTAATACAACATCAACATCCGCTTCTGTCACAATACCAAAACGGTTTTTAAAATAATTAAGAATAAAACGAGGAAAAAAATAAAAAACACCATTTAGATCAATGATATTTTTTCTTAAGTTAATCTTTTGATAAGCGCCAACTCTAGCTCGATCTTTATAAGGCGAATTTTTATTATGTGCTAGGCAAATATCAGCACTAGGCAATTCTTTTGCAAGCTGAGAAATAATTGAGGCAAGCATTAATTCTGCCCCTTTATTGACAAATTGAACACCTTTAATCTCTATCAACACTATTGGTTTCCAGCCATATAAAAGAAAAGTCAGTTAGCATATACATCAATGAATATGCATTCAAGCGTTCTGTGCAATTTCTATATTTTACGATAAGATACGCGTTTAACTTAACGATGAAAGCGTGTGATGAGTTCAAACGTTAAAAATTCGCTATTTTTGATCTTAGAAAAGGTAGTTTTACTAGGACTCAGCTTTTTTAATAGTGTACTGCTAGCCCGTATAGCAGGACCTACTTTTTTTGGCGACTTTTCGTATATTATTTCATTTGCTGGTCTTTTTAGCCCTCTTTGTATTATGGGTTTAAATAATGTTGTTACTAAGTATGTGGTGAAGCACCCCAAAAATAGTCATTACTACATAAAATCAGCATTGCGTATACGTTTACTCGGCGCTTGCTTTTCTGTTTTAGTGACTACTCTCATTTGCCTGCACTTTTTAGATATCGCTAATGAGCAATCAAAGCTCATTATCCTTCTTGTTGCTATGCAAGGTTTTACTTTTTTATACGTACTAGAATTTTTTTATATTGCAAAAAAACAAGTTACTACACTTGTCCGAGTCCGCTTAATCATAATTACTTTCATCAATGTCGCGAAACTTGTCGCTATACTTAACTCTGCCAGCCTGCAAGGCTTAGTTCTTCTTCAAGGTTTAGAAAGTGTTTTTATTGGCTGTTGCTATTACTTTATTTATATTTCTCAAGGGCACCACAAAGAAATAAAACGAAAAGCAAGGTTAAGTTCTCACCTCGCTCTGTACAAAAAAGGTCAATGGCTTCTATTTTCTGGAATTGCTGCTGCACTTTATTTAAAAGTCGATCAAATAATGCTCGCGCAGTTGGTTAACACAGAAACTGTCGCTTATTATGCTGCGGCCGCTAAACTATCGGAGTTTTGGTATGTTTTCCCTGTATTAATTGCAAACGTATATACAGCTCAGTTAAGTCACACGAGATTTAAGGCTTACCATGCCTACGAAGTCACTCTACAACAATTGATTGTTGTACTTACATTAATAGCACTAACACTGAGCATTTTTCTTTGGTTCTTTTCCAAACAATTGATAACACTAATTTATGGCGAATCATATCGTGCTAGTGCAGCTATTCTGAGTATCCATATATTTGCTAGCGTCTTTATTTTTCAGAGGGCTGTTCTTTCCAAATGGCTCATTATAGAAAAACTTTATAAATATAGTTTGGTGTCAAATGTTGCTGGCGCTGTAATTAATGTGTTACTCAATTTGGTTTTAATTCCAAAATACCATGGAATAGGTGCTGCTTGGGCAACACTTATCTCTTATATGGTAGCAAGCTATGGCTTTTTGTTTATAAATAACAAAACCCGCAGTTATGCCAAAATACTTCACCAATCGATGCTAAATTCACCCTTTATCTTAATAAAGTTAGCCCAAAATTTAAAAGTACATTATGAAAAGCACTATAAAAAAACTAATTAACCAATTTGGTTATGACCTTACTTTGAGACGCATTGCAAAAAGTTCCGATACTCAGTCAAAGTCAATTTGCTTTATACATATTCCTAAGTCAGGTGGTATATCGATTGATTTAGCCCTTCGAGAACAGTTTGCTGTAGCTGGCCAACCAAGATTTAGCCGCGAGGGTGCTATTGCGATGAGCCTAGCAGGCATGAACCGTGAAATTAACGATCTAGATAGTATTAGTGAATTTAGCGACCACCATGCGAAGCAATTATCTGGTTTACTAGCTTACCACCTAGCGCAGAACTGGCAATACATAAGTGGGCATGTAACCACCAACAAACAATTGTTGGATCAGTTTGCAAAACAATATCATTTTCTTACCGTATTACGTGAACCTGTAAGCCGTTTTAAATCTAACTATGTTTATAATAAATTGACTAACTCTTTACCTATCATGTCGCCTAACAACCTTTCTACTGATAACCTTACTCAAGAAGTAGATGCTATATTATCTCACCGACGCGGGTGGCAAATGGCTAATGTAACGAGCATGTGTGTAACAGGCCGATTTGCTTCAGATGAAGCAGATGCGAAAGCTATTCAAGCTGAATTTATTGCAAACCTGACAAGCTATAATTTGGTCGGTTTTCTTGATGAGCTAGATAAATTTAGCCAAGGAGTTAAATCGCTTACAGGTAAAGCAATACATATTGGTAACCACAACACCACTGAAAGTCATTTAGAAAGCAATAAACAAATAGTAAAAAGCACTCTTCAAAATTATTTAAATGAGCCACATATTGAACAAAGAATTAAACATCTATGTCGCTTTGAAACAGAGAATTACTTACGAGCAAAAGAGATCTACAGTTAGGTTAGGTATAAAATTAAGGTAGACGCTTAGCTTTATCACGTCTACCTATAAAAAGATTCACTTTATAAGCTGAATGATTTAACTAAATTGGTGTACTCTTCTTTAATTTCATCCGCCACTCTTTCATTTCCACTCACTGAAATAATAACAACCTGATTGCTACTTTTATCTAACACCGCTAAGTTATGGATAATTTGTTTATTCTTATTTATAGCTCCAGTGAAGCTATATTCCATATTTTCAAGGTCACCTTCGTAGACAGCATCATCCTGACCCACACGAGTGAATTGTAAGTCTTTAAAGCCTGAGTTAATTAAGCCTTGTAAGGCATTTTTCACAAAGCCTTGCCATTCTTCTTTTGAACCTGTGTACTTTTGACCTACGAGTTGCTGACAAGTTACATTGCTTGCAATGTTCGCAGCTTTGATTTGTTTTATAGAAATAAACTGTTTTAAATTTAAATCAACGCCATTACCGATGTTTAAGGTTTGCTGTTTTTCTTTTGGCTCTGATGAAAACTTGATATCGAAATCACAAGCTTCACTTCCTTGCTGTGCCTGAAGTAATGGTGTTGATGCTTGTAAAAAGCTTGAATTGATCCCTGCAAAGAATAAGCTTGATGCTAAAAATACTGTTTTAAATTTCATGCTTTACCTTTAATTAAATTACTTAAGACAACAACTTTTTCTGAACTGTAATAACAGTTGAAAGCTATTTTAGATACCTTCGCCTGGCGCTGCAATGCTCAATTTACTTCTATGATAATTTAAACACTTTATGTTGACATAAATTTATGTACTTTTGTTCCCTGTATTCTTGTAAATACTTTTCAGGCCTATAAAAGTTAGTAGCAATAAGTTTTTAAGCATAAAAAAGCCCGGCTTAAGCCGGGCTTTTACAAAGTAGTTAAACTAACTAATATTAGTTACCACGTTGTTGTGAAGTAGAAACTTCTGTACGACCTTTGTCGTTTTGGCTAACTGCGTAAGCGTTTACGTCGCCTTTATCAGCGTCGATGTTGAAAGTAACGCTTAGTTTAGTAGTAGCACCTTTAAGACCGAATAGAGTATCCATTGCTGGCTCAGAGATCTTAGTTACAGTGTTAGCAGCTAGTTTAGCACCAAGGTTCATTGGGCCGTACTCTTTACCGTTGTTATCGATAGCAGTAACGATAACATCTACTTCTTTATCCGTTTCGTTAGCGAAGTGGATGAAAGTATCAGTGTTAGGAGCATTTACTGGAACGTAAGGAACGTTGATGATAGTTGCGTCAACAGCCCACTCACCAGCAGCTACTTTAGAGTATAAAGAGTAACCGTCAGTACCAACAGTTGCGTTAGAAGCGCTAGTTACTGTAACAGAAGCTTCAACGTCACCAGTTACTGGGATTTGAACAGTGCTTGTAGAACCGTTTGTGAAATCAACAGTGTTAACGTAAGTTGCTTTAACTGGAGTTGCTGGAGTAGTCATTACATATGAATCTAAAACAGCGATAGGTGTAGTACCACCAGTAGCAGTAGGTAGAGATAGAGTACCTGCTGTACCAGCTGTGTTACCTGCTGCAGCAGTAGAAGCAGCACCTAAAGTAGTACCAGAAACAGTAGTAGTTACACCTTTGAAGTTACCAGCGAAGTTAATTTTCGCGTTAACGTTTTGAAGAGCTAGACCTAGAGACTCATCATTTGTGAAAGTGTACTTAAGAGCATCAGTTTTAACTGCAGAACCGTTTGTACCTACGAAGCTTGTTAGGTCGTCACGCATGATTAGGCCGTCAAGTTGAGTATCAACTTTGAAACCAAACTGAGTTACTTCAGAAGCAATCACACCAGTACCAGTTTCGATAACTGATTTGTCAGCTTTGTTAGAAACGTAGCTAAGAGTAGAAGCACCTTTAACTAGAACTTTAGCAACACCGTTAGTACCACCGTAGTTGTGGTTACCTAAAACAACGCGGAACGCTGAGTTAGCTGTAAGTGGGTTACCAAGGTTTACTTTGAAAGAGATTGAATCTGTTTCGCCTTTAGTTGCGTCGCCATTTGTAACTTTAACGTCGTCAAATGTGAAGCTACCAGTACCGTAGTCAAAACCTACATCGCCAGCATAAGCTGTACCTGATGCAACACCTTGAGTTACAGCGCCACCAGTGATAACACCAGCTGTGCTTGAAAGATCAACGTTTGAATCGAAGTTTAAAGTGATTACTGACGAAGACGGGTGGTCTTTATCAACAACGATGTCGAAAGTTAGAGTATCAGCAGTTGCTGCTACTTTTAATGCAACACCTTCTGCAGATAATTTTTTAGCGTCACTTGAGATAGTTGCCGCTTGTGCACCCATTGCACCTACTACAGCAGTAGCTAAAAGCGCTTTTTTGAATAGTTTCATTATTTCCATTCTCCTAGTTTCATGAAACTGATGTATTGTTAATGAAGGCAATACACCAAGATTTTTTATTGTTCTGGCTGGAGTTTTGCCAGATCAAGCTAAATTTAAGGGTTAACAATAAACTTGTCAAGTAATTAACCTTACATGCACACTTTATGAACAAGTAAAGTATTTTCACACATTTTAGTACAATATAGAAACTAAAATAGGCATTTATTATTAGCCAACCCTCTTAATTTAATTTGTTCGTTTGCATGCTGATGACTCAGTTTTTAAGCTTCTGAGTATCGTAACATGCAATACCAACATTTTTATGACAAAAGTTACTTAAGAAGTTTTAAGTAAACCCGTTAAAGCACGTACAGTTATAGTTTTATTACCGCTTTTTTGAATACGTAAGTTAACTTTCACTGAACATAGCTAAATTATCGTTTAACTGGTCATTTTTCAAGTAATTATTTGTTAAAAAAAACATTAAAACTTAAGATTTTCTAGACCTTTAATAAAGCTTTCTTTAACACGCTGCCAGTCTTCGGTGTTTTGTACTATTTTTGGCGTAACTAAAATCACTAATTCTGTTTTATCAGCTGAGCTACTATCCGTTCTAAATAGGTGCCCTAACACTGGAATAGTACCAAAAAATGGCACAGATGAAGCCCCGTTAGATTTAGTTTCGCTGATCAAACCACCTAGCATCACTGTCTGCCCATTACCGGCTACTACTTCCGTTTTTAATGTACGCTCAAAAAATGCTGGGGTGCTGCTTGAGCCATCTGTATCAGAAATATTTGAAATACTCTGATCAATAGTCATTATAACAGTACCTTGGGCATTAATAGTCGGCGTTACTGTTAAATTAACACCTGTTTGGCGATACTCAATTGTAGTTGTTTGTCTTCCAGTTCCATCCAGTGGATCATCAGTGGTACTTCCAATGGTAGGTATATCGTCACCTACATTGATATTGGCTGAAACGCCATCACGCACCAATAATGTAGGGCGAGACAATACATTTACTAATCCATCTGTTTGAGACAAGTTAAGACTTATATTACCCGGAAGCCCAACTACTGAGTAGCTAAACCCGCCTTTTCCTTCAGTATTGAAACTAATATTTTCATTACGTCCTGTAGATGGTCCATTTTGAATTGCATACTGAACCCCTTTAGAGAAGCTACCCGTTAATTTAACTTCAGCAATAACGACTTCCATCATGACCTGTTTAGGCATGATATCAAGCTGTCTAATAATAGGTTGCAGCTCTTGATAATATTGACCTGTAGAGTAAAAAATCAGTGCATTTGCTCTTTCATCAACCACTAGGCGCATGTTGTCGCCTTCAACTGTCTGTACTTCATTACCACTTTGTGATTGAGAATCAGTATTGCGCGTACTCGCTGAAGAAGTTCGTTCATTTGTAGTTTGTTTTGAACGATTACTTCCACCAGAAAGGCTACCACCAACAAGAGGAGCTAAACTTGCCCCTAAATCCGAGGCGCGCGCATATTTAGGATGATAGATGTAAAAGCTTTGTTCAGCACCAGCAGCAGGTTTATCAAGCTCTTTGCGCCAAAACGCTACGCGGTCAATAATTTCATCACTGCTAGCAAAAACCACCACTTTACCCAAGTGCTCTAAAGGAACAAACTTCACACTCGCTGCATATGGGCCACCATCAGCAACTGTAATTCCTTCTTCTTTGAGTATTTCGGTAACTTTTTTGATGAAAGTTTCCGAGCTCAAATAATCAAATCCAATAAGAGCTGTTGCTTTATTATAAATTGCAGGGCTATCTAAAAGAGAGACTAACGAAAGCGCTCTGAGTACTTGTTCTCTTTTGCCTTCAATCGTTAATAATGCTTGCGACGCATCATAGGTATTATTGGTATCGACAAGTTGGCTCATAATATTACGCAGACCAGGTTGCATACCATACTGAATTGGTACAAGTTGAACTATTTGACCTGATACATTTGGTACCGCTTCTTCATTACGACCAAACCCAAATGCCTTATCTATTCTAGTATTTGCGTTGTTAGTATGTAGATAAAAAATCCCGTCATTTTTAACAATACTGACATTGTTCTGTGACAAAATTTGCTGAACTAGTAAAAATAATTTTTTAGCGCTTAACTGTTCTTTTAAATCTAAAGTTACAGGTGTAGTGTTGCTTTTTACACTCGCTTCTAAAATATAGGATGTATCAAGCAATTCTCCGAATACATAATGAATAAAGTCATTAAGTGGCAATGCATTCACAGACACTTGAAACTGAGGGTTTTGAGAAAAAGACTTTGATAAATCGATTTCTAATGTTGTTGCCTGTCTTGAATCTGATAGTCGATTCAATCGCTCAGTTTTACCGTTTACCTGCTCTGCTTGCTCTAATTCAACAGCCTCTTCACGTTGTTCACCCTGCGGTAAATCAAGGTAAGATTCTGAAACAGTTACTTTTTCTGTTTCAACACTTGAATTTGGATCTACAAGCGATGCACAGCTTGTCGCCCCTAACACCAAGCAGGTTGAAAGGGTTAAATTGTAAAGTTTATTAGCCATTGTCACTACGTTCAAAAAGTTTAAATTTAATTGTGTCGCTACCTTTTTTGATGATTATCGCTGATGCGGTAACTTTCTCTAAGAAAATACCTTTAGTAAGCTCATCTCCAACTTGTAATTTAACCAAGTTATTTTCAGTATTTTTCAACAACACAAAAGGTTTCATTTTTTGCTTAAATATACCCAGTAGTTGGTACTTCTGCCCTTCTATTTCTAAAACAGGAAATGCTGTTTTTTTCTCCTGTGGTGCACTTACCTTTTCTTCTACTTTAGGTTTTTCAATTTCTTTTTTTAACCACTGTTTTTCTACTTCTAATTCAGGTTGTTTATTACGTAAATTAATTTTACCAACTTCTTTTAGTTCATTACCTTTCCCAGAAGCCACATCCTCAGGCATATCTAATGAATTTAAAAGAACAACAACTGTTAAAGCAGATAAAAACGCTATGAGCCACTTCATAATGCAACCTCATTTGCGTTTTGCCACATTATCAAAGTAAGAGCGACAACCATATAATTTTGTTTATCACCTGATACTTCTTTACCTGCATAGGAATAATCAGCAATTTTAACCATTGGCTCTAAACTTTCTAATTGTCTAGATACATTCAATACGCATTCCGGATTACCTCTAAATCTGGCTTCTAATGTCCAGCGTACTAATTGTTGTTCAATATTACTTTTACCCGCCCAACCTATTCGCTCAACATTGCAATTATTGGTTTGCAACAGTTTTTCTATTTTTCCTTGAGCTGTTAATTTGAACTCGGACTCTGTACTTGCAGTAAATAGATACGGCTGTAACTTCAACTTATTAATAGATAATAAACCACTTTGTTTTTCTATTTGCTTTTTATTAGCTATTAAATTTTCAACCTTAACTACTTTGGATTCATCCAAATAAACTTTTTGCTGCAACGTTTCAATATTTTTCCACATAGGATCCAATACAAAATTTGCAACAATCAAAGCCGACAAGACAAAAAGATAATTTTTATATTTTAAAAGGTTACTTTTCATTTTCACCCACTACCTTTAGCTCCATGATAAAGTAATCTCTCTTGCCTGATTTCCTGACGGGACCACTAAATTGGGCACTTTCAACCATTGGCAACTCACTTATGACCGCAAGAATACTTGAAGCTGAATCTGCAAAACCCCTGAGTGTAACATTCGATTTAGAACCAGAAAACTCTTGTATGTCCATTCCTTCTGAAATCGCTTTATATGCAATATCCCAATGGCTATGAACATTAGGGTAGAGTTCAAACTCTTGTAATACCTGTTCAACATATAGTTTATCTAGATCAATTTTTTGCTTTTGCTCCAGAAGCTCAGAGACCCCGCCTTGATAGCTTAATAGTGTTGTTTCTAGAGAGTTAGCTTTATACATATAAAAGGCATTTACTCCTGCAATGAATATCCCTGCAGAAATTAACGGCCCATAATAAAGACTATGTAAGAGCTTGTAATCTACGCTCGATTTAAAATCAAAAGCAGCAGTTTTATAAAGGCTTAAGAAAGGTGTATTCAAAATAGCTTCATTTAACAAAGATGCATAATCGTCCTGTGTAAGCGATACCTTAGCTACATCACTATGTACGCCAATACTTAAGCAGAACGATTCTAATGATGATACTAAACCTTGTTTGTATGCACTTTTCGTTTTACCTTCCACTTTACTATAAAATAGATTACCGGCAGGCGTCTGTGCTTCGATAACAACCTTTTGATCTTTATAGTAGTGATTAATTAATTCAGTCTCGGGGATGAGTATATGCTTAGAAAACTCATCGGTAAGCTTTTCTGAAAAAGTAATCGTCTTTACATCGTAGCCCTCTTGCTGTTCATTTTTAGAAAAGCTTTCAATTATAAGGCTATTCGAAGTCTCTTTTTGAAGCTTTAAAATGTCTTTCAACTCTTTTAAGCTTACTGAAGGGTAAGTCTGCCATTTTTCGTTATAATTACGGCGAGAGACTATGATTACTTTTTTACTTTTGTCAGTTACCTTGAATTCACTTGCTGCCAGTAAAAATAAATTTTCGTGGTAGTAAGCAATGCTATTGAGCAACCATTTTTTATTTTTAACGTTTTGAAGTAACTCACTCAACTTCATTTTGATTCCAGATAACATTAGTAATAACAATAGGGCGAGTTAAAGAACGCGTTCTTATTTTCGCCGTAAAGCTTTTTGACACTCGTTGATTAGATTTTTTTGCTGTTAGAGTAACTTTTACACTATCGCCAGGGAGAAAGTTAATAAACTCGTCAGGCTCAATGCCTGATTCCCTGTAAAAGGTATTACCATTTAATCCTGCATTATCGCGCAGTCCAACTAAATTAGCTACCGTTGTATCATTTTTAATAAATGCCTGCAAAATTGGCTCCGGAGCGTTTGCCGGGTTAAAGCCTGTGATATGTTCAACGGTAAAATACTCACTCCATTGCTGAGGGGTTAATATATCGCTATTTCTAATGTGACTAACTTCAGCCAATGATTGCAAGTAACCATTCCTAGGACCTGGCATATCTTGCGATTCATAATATGCCCTTTCAGCTCCATTCAATCTTTTAAGGTCATTTTCATCTTTCCAATCAGCTAGCGAATCAATAAATATATCACTCTCAGATGGCGAAACATTTAACTTCATCAGAACATCTTTAAGTAGTTGTAAATCTGCAACATTCAAGCTAATTAAGCCGTTTAAGTCTTGAAGTTGGACTGAAACCCCCTCTACTTCAAAAGGTTTATTATAAAAATTCCAGTTTTTGGCGATGTCAGATTCATTTGTTACGTTTTGAATCCGAAACTGACTTAATAGCGCATTAATAACTCGAGCCTCGGTATTTTCAATTTTTATACGCAAAGACAACGCTTCCTTAATTTCGAACGTTGTGGCGACCTGTTCTCTCGAGGACTTTATTATATATAACCCAAGGGTACTTAGGACAAGAGTAATTATCAGTACCTGCACCAGAGCAATACCTCTTTGGAACTGCATTATATTTCTAACCTTAAGTAATCGATCAGAACAGAGAAAGCTTCTTCTGGTAGAGCTACAGGAAAATGACTTCGCTCTCCCTCATGCCCTTCTATTTCGAGTGTTAAGCTAATTGGTAATATACGAATATCTTCCATAACATGTTTGGCATAAAGCTGTGGCTTAGTTTGACTATTTACATTATCTTCTTTGTAGTTTCTAGAAACCTCATCTAAGCCAGACCACCCATAATAAACAAAAGAGATTCTTTTTAAGTTCTCAAGCAACGTAACTTGATGTTCCCACTCAATAACATCAGATTGTTTCAACAGTAAGTTATTTCTCATTGAAGCCTCATTATATACGAGTGAATAAACTCCATCATTTTGTAGTATCTTAAATTCTACGACAGAAGCTTCATGGTTAAATAAAGGTGAAGTGCTTATAAATATGACTCTTTCTTTGTCACCTGAAAAATATTGTGCAGGCTCGTTTTTATCCGATTCAACAACGTATGTGCTTGCTGATTCAAAGACTCGAGTAATTGCATCGAATGCAAGTGCTTGTTGGCTTTGCTGCCAAAAGTAGTTGGTTCTTGTCTGCCATTTTTGAGTGTACAAACCATAGCCAAAATATCCTGCATATAACACTAGCATCAATACACTTGTAGCTAACAAAAGCTCGATTAATGTAAAGCCAGTTTGTTTACTTTGTATTCTCACCATGTTGCAACCTTAAAAGAGAACTCTCTTTCTCGGCCTGCACTTTTAGCAAGTATATCTACATTATAAATTGAGAAACGGTTTCGCTCTGAAAAATCAGATAACTCATCTGTCGGCGGGCTATTAAAAGTTTCTCGATTTGCTTGCCAAGAGTAATAAATACCAAATAACTCCAATTCACCATCTGCTTCTGGTATGTCGCGATTTTTTACTTTACTTCGCAGATCGAATTTTATAGCAGTGATAGCTGAAGGGGTGATTTGGAAGTACTTGGCATTTTTAACTGCAATATCAGTTGATAATGTAGCACTTTTAAAAATTTCACTCGCTAAAGCTAATGCTGTAAACAAAATAATCGCCGCGATTAATACTTCAAGCAGCGTAAACCCTTTATTTTTATTCATAAGGCTTGAACATTGTATTTATTGGAAATTCACGACTAGTTTCATTCCACTTTACAGTGAAGGAGTTCGGCATAATGGCTGATTTTGTGTTTATGGTATAACTTGACTTTTCAAACTCAAGTTCTTCAAATTCAAGATTCGTGACTTGATCGGCAATACTGATTTTGAACATGCTGCCATCAAGATCAACCTTTATAGGATAGCCGCCATAATATGCCTTATAACTCAGCATTTTGAAGTAATTTTGGGTTTTTTCAAGCTCAACTAAACGAGTCTGTTGAGCAACATTCTTAACAATAACACCGCCCGTCAACCCCATTAAAACAGCCATTATTGCCATAACGACCATTAGCTCAATGAGAGAGAATCCTTTGATTTTAAAAGGGGACATCATTAATTGATACCATACTCATCAACATAGTGATTACGATACCACCAACAAAACCACCCATAAAAATAAGCATTATAGGTTCTAGCATAGTGGTCAGCTTTTTAATAATTCCTTCCAATTCAGATTTACTACGCTGAGCAACTTCTGAAAAAACTCTTGGTAAACGCCCTGTTTCTTCGCCAACTTTGATTATCGATAGAAAAAAGTCTGGAAATATGCGTGTTTTTTCTAACACATGACTCAACTGTTTACCGGTTTTTAGCTGCTTAAGTGCTAGTTTGGCATCTCGTTTTAATTCTGGATGTTTTAAAGTGTTGGCTGTCAACTCCAGTGTTGTATCTAGCTGTAAACCAGCTTCTAACATCATTGCCATTGATTGGGAAAAACGGATACGCTCAGCCGTTAAAATTACACTTCCGATACCTGGTAAATGCGATACTTTGACATAAAACCAGTTTTTCACTTCAGGTTGCTTTAAGCCATATGTCAAACCTGTAATTGCCGCAACAATCCCACTGATAATAATCACTTGATAATCCACAAAAAAATTACTGACATTAATAATCATTTGTGTGTACCAGGGAGCTTGGCTAAGGTCAGTAAAAATACCTGACATTTTGGGGACAATGAATGTAAGCACAAAATAAACCGCCATGATACAAACAAAGAATATAACGCTAGGATAAGTTAATGCGGTGCTTATTTGAGAACGCAAATCTTTTTGAAACTTTAAGTCGTTTGATAAGCGCTGTAAAACTTCTGGTAGATTTCCTGACGTTTCACCTATTTTAAGTAGGCTAATATACAAAGGACCAAACAGCTGCTCATGCTGTGAGAACGCTTCGCTTAACGAAGCACCTTTTTTTAAAGATGCAGAAATTTGGCTTAACAAACGTGTCAACGCAGGATGACCATTTGCTTTTTTAATAATATCAATTCCGCGATCTACGCGAATTCCACTTTCTAAAAGTAGAGCTAGCTCACTCGTAAAAAACTCGAGTTGATCAAGGGTTACTTTTTGCGAGAACAGACTGCTAATACTTTTTGTATTATCAATGGGCTTAATCGATAATGCATTGAGCCCTTCTGTTAAGAGCTTTTTTTGTGCATCTGCTTGGTTAGTTGCACTAACAACACCTTGATGACGCGTGCCTTGATTATCAATCGCTTTATATTCAAACTCCATTAGCCAGCTACTCGTAGAACTTCATCAATAGTGGTTACGCCAGTAATTACTTTATACAAACCATCTTGCATTAAATTACGTCGCTTTAGCTGTGCATTATGGGCTTGCGCACGAGATATAAATTGATCGTTTTTAGGTAATTGCTTAATTTCATCATCACAACGAAGATATTCATTTATAGCGATTCGGCCTTTGAACCCAGTATGATTGCAATGCTCACAGCCTACAGCCTGTTTAATATTTAGTTCACTAATTGCTGCGTTTTTAGCTACCTGCTCTAATGGATACTGAGAAAGCAATTCGCTAGTATCTTCTAAGGGCTCAGCACAGTGTTGGCATAAACGTCTAGCCAAACGTTGCGCGACAACAGAAACTAGAGCCGCATTTAGTAAAAATTCTTCGACACCTAAGTCAAGTAAACGCGTATAAGCACTTGCAGCATCATTTGTATGCACAGTACTGAATACTAAATGCCCAGTCAGTGCCGACTGCAAAGCGATACGTGCTGTTTCTGCATCACGTATCTCACCCACCATGATAATATCTGGATCTTGTCGTACTATAGAGCGCAAACCTGCGGCAAAGTTAAAACCGATATCGTTATTAACTTGTACTTGGTTAACCCCCTCTAACTGATATTCAACTGGGTCTTCTAATGTAATGATTTTTACGTCTGGACGATTAAGCTCATTCAAGAATGTATAAAGTGTTGTTGTTTTACCTGAGCCTGTAGGCCCAGTTAACAAGATTACACCTGTTGTTTTACGTAAGTCTTGCTGAATTAGACTTTGTGTATCATTGGAAAGCCCAAGAACAGACATATCATAACGAATCGAGTCTTTAAGCAGGAAACGCAAAACAATACTTTCACCATCGTTCAATGGCAAAGCAGAAACACGAATATCAAGCTCTTGATTGGCTATGCGTAGTTCTATTTTTCCATCCTGAGGTCGGCGCTTTTCAGCAATGTCCATTCCAGAAAGTATTTTAAGTCGAGTTGTGATAGGAAGCTGCATTTTTGGAGCTAACTTATCAACCTCATGTAAGACCCCATCAATTCGATATCTAACGCGAAATCGCCCTTGATGCGGCTCAAGATGCATATCAGAAGCACCTCTAGCTAATGCTTTAGTTATCAGTGAGTTTAAAAGGTTAACCGTAGGAGCTTCTGAAGCTAACTCTCTTAATCTTGCCTCCTCGTCACCTGTTAACTCATCTTCTTCAACACTATTCTCTGATGAACTTTGAATTTCATAAAAGAAAGTTTGAAGCTGAGCTTCTGTTGCAACCAAAATAATAACATCAACATTATGTTGCTGTATAAATTGTGCAAGTGACAAAGATAATGGATCTTTACATGCTATAGTCCATACCTCATTGGCCTCGAGTAAAACACAATCAAGCTCTTTTAACGCTCGAAGTATTTCGACATTGATGTCTTCAGGTAGTTGCCAATTTGGATAATCTTCAGCATTAAAAAGAGGGTAGCCTAATAACTTGCTGTAAAGTGGTGCTAAGTCCTCTTCTGTCAAGCAGCCCATATTAACTAAAATTTGTTCTAGCCTGCCATCATAGCGACTTTGATATGACTTAGCTTTATCTATATCAGCCGCAGATATTTTAAATTGTTCAGCAAGTAATTGGCTTAGCTCCATCATTTATGAACTACATCCTCGTTTTCACCTTCACCACCAGGTTGGCCGTCAAGTCCATAACTCATAATGCTGTAAGGAGAGCCATTTTCACCAGGCACCTTATAGATGTACTCTTTACCCCACGGGTCTAGAGGAATGTCTTTTGGCAAATATGGTCCATCCCAATTTGCTGAGTCACTTTTTCGTAATGCTTGAAGAGATGGAGGTACAGTCCCCATATCTAGACGGTATGTATCAATTGCTGTTTCAAACATTTGCATTTGAGCAATCGCGGTTTTAACTTTAGATGAACTTACCTTTGAAAATAATTTAGGAGCGACTAGTGAACCTAACAGCCCAAGTATGATAAGAACTATCATTAGTTCCATTAAACTGAAACCTTTATTTTTTTTCATGAGAACTCCTTAAATTTAACTTTTTCGAGTATATCAAGCGGGAAAAAAGCTGTCGATATAACGAATTAATATGTCTTAAACATGTTTTAGAATGTCTTTAGCTTGTTTTTTATCAGAGTAAGGTATCATTCCTGAATTGGATGGGTAACCTACAGCAATGAACATAACAACACGCTTATATTGTGGTAAGTTGAGTAAACTAGCGACAGCCTTATCTTGATTAATTAATTCAGGCCAGTTAATAGGACAACTGCTTAACCCTAAAGTTTCAAGTGCTAACATAAACTGCATTGATGCAAGCGAACTATCGATATATATAACATGACGGTCGCGTGAAAGTGGGTAATAAGATAAATCTCCAACTACAGCAATTAAATGCGGGATATTGTCTGCGAACCCTGCCGTGCCGCCAGGTAAATTAGCCAATTTGCTAAGCAAAGGTTGTTCTGTAATAGAGTAAAATTCGAAAGGCTGCCTATTGCACGCACTCGGTGCTTGAAGTGCTGCTGCTAATGCTTTTTCTATTTTTTCTATTTCGACATTTTGTGCTTCAAACCACCGGACCGACGTACGAAATTTTGTTAATGTTAAAAAATCCTCATAGCTAACTTTTTGAGGAGCTTTTTGCCGATAAAAAAATGGCTTTTTTGAGGTTAACTCTAAAGTTTGTAGCTGGCTGAATAGTAAATAACTCTCATCGATCACAGGGTGATTTTTATCCACAACAGAAAAGTATTCAGTTAAAACATCATTTGCCCACTGTAGCTCCGATAGCTCTACCTCTTGGGCATTTAATGCGACACGATAAGCACTTACTGTTTCAGTTATATATTCAAGGGCAAAAACATTTCGTCTAGGTTGCATTATTAACCCTTTCTCTAAGCGATGAATATTTCTACGCAATAATGCACTTGATTTCCCATGCATGCCTTGCTGTTTTTTATACGCTAAACGCGCTTTCAGTATGGCTTGATGCTCATAGAAAAAGTCCCGTGAGAAAAAGGTAAAGTAAAGTCCAGATAAAATAGCTGATTTACTACATAAAGGTAATACAGCAGCTTGAAGTTGCTCTATTACCTTTTTTAATAATTTGATTACCGTTGTTTTCATCAAATTCTAACTAATTACAGTGAGCTTATTGCTGCAACAGCTACACCCATTTGATACATAATTTGTGTTGCAGAACTCCATAGGGTCAAATTATCAATGTAATCCGTATCGAGTGGAACAACAATTGTGTCGCCTGGTGACAGCTGGAAGTCATTGTTAACTGCAAACCAAGAGCCTGCATCAGGAACTTCAATTAAACCGCTTGCTTTGATGATATAAATACGCTCTTCATCAGCGCGCTGTTTAAGACCACCACTTCGATTTAAATAATCATCAAGTGATAGCTCATCTTGAAATAGATGAGAACCTGAGAAATTAACCTCACCGACAACATTAATGCTATTACGCTTAGAAGGAACATATAAAACATCACTATCTTCTACTTCTAAACGGCGCTTTCCATTAACGATCGAAGGTAAGTCAATAACTAATCGGCCAACGGCTTTAACTTTAGCAAGATCTGTAAGTAAGCTATTCATATCTTGATATGATAAAGAAGCATCAGTTATTGAGCTGTTAAAACTCTTAGAGGCAATATCTCTTCTCAAGTCTTCAGATATTTTATTTAATTGCTGCTGCTGTTGTAAACGAATAGATTCTCGAGTAAAAATAGCACCTTCAGGGAATGAAAACTCAGTGAAGCCCCCTGCACGCTCAATAACACTAGATAGCGTTTCACCTTTAGCTATACTGTACACACCAGGGAACTTTACCTCACCAATAATGTTGATTTTTCGATCTTGCTGCCAATTCGGAATTGGATAGATATTGATCGTGTCTTTGCTCTTTAACTCATATTTACTGATTGAGCTTTTATCTTTTAAGCTGGATAAATCAACACCGATGTGCTCAAGTACAGAATTTTCTTTATAGCGCGTAATTTCTGCATTTTGAAGATACGCTGACTCTTTTAAGCCGCCAGCCGCAATAATTGCATCACCCACATTAGCATTTACAGGGCGAGGATAAACTCCTTCATAGAATACTTCGCCACGCACGCCAATAATTTGAAGTCCACCATCTTTTGTAGCTTGCTGATTCAACTTAGAAAGGATAGGCTTTAATAGCTTTTTACGGCTAAATACTGCGTATTCATCTTCTTTCAACTCTTCTTTGTTAGTCAACAGCTCAGTTATTGATAGCACTTCCTGCTTAGTTTCTTCAACTAAAGACTCTGCAAGCTCTCTATCCAAGGCTGTACCAAGATCAATAAACTCATAGAATTTGCGCTCTTCGTACTCATCCCAAAGCTTGATTTTTTCTTGTTGCTTTAACTGCTCTTGAGTTAACGCCATACCAGTAAGCGCATTTTCTTCATTTTCTAAAGATTGGAAGCGGCTAAATACAACCACAATATCTCGAGGTTTTAATTCTAGGTCTTCTTCTCCACTTATCGCTTTTAGAAGTGAAAATTGATGTACCTCTATATCACCACGAAGATTAATTTCTCGGACAATTAAAGAATAGTCATAATCAGCAATTGGCAATAAATCAGTTTTAAGTGAACCAAATAGCTGGCTCACTTTTTTTCCTTCATGCCAAGCATAATTGCCAGGATGAGCAACAGCACCAAGCAGGGTCACAGCGTTATCAAGCTCTTGGCTAGAAGATGGAACAAGAATTACATCACCATCATTTGGTTTATACGCATTTTTATTAGATAAGTTAAGTTGCAGAACTGTTCTCGAGCTATTACCGGTATAGCGCTCTACAACTGTTTTCTGCGGATATGCAGCGGCATTAAATCCGCCAGCCATAGCTATTAAATCTTGACTAGACTCATCTTTTTTAAGCTCAAAAATGGCAGGTCTACGTACCTCACCTTTAACGCTCACCTGCATACCAACAGGTGGAATAAACACAACATCACCCGGCTTTAAAATGACATCATTACTACTATCACCTTTTATCAACAGGTTATATAAGTCGAGAGTTGTTACTGTCTTTCCTGCACGCTTTAGTTGTATATTTCGAAGAGAACCAATCTCTGATACACCACCACTCACGAATAACGCATGGGTAATTGAAGCTAATGAAGGAACAGTATAAGCACCAGGCTTGTATGCCTCACCTAAAACCATAATACGGATTGAGCGTGTTTTGCCCATTGACACAAAGGCTTCAGTACCAATAACCTCTTGTTTAACTTTAGCTTTAATAAGTTCAACTACATCACTGTATTGCATACCACTAACTGTGACTGGCTTAAGTTTATTAATTGTTAAGCGGCCTTCACGGTCTATTACAACTTCTTCTGTAGAAGATTCTTTACCAAATAAGCTAACTGAGAAAGTATCACCTGGACCAACAATATAAGAATCAGGCACTAGAGCACTTTCTGACGGTGCAAACGTGGTTGGTTCACCAGAAAAAAGTTCATAACCGAATGGTTTAAGCTTATCTTCTTCAGGTTTAAACTTATCTTCTTCTGTAATTTCTTTGTTATCTTTATTATCGTCAAACATCCCTCGAGACAAAACAGTATCAGTATTTTCATTTTCTAACTGATTCGCGTTTTGACCTGTTGAATCCAACATACTAAGATCTAAGCCATATTTCTTAGCGAGCGCTTCTTGTTGCGACTTAGGTAGCTTTTTAAATTGTTCTATTTGTTGCTTAGTTGGAGTGACTGAATGAGCCTCAGTTATGAATATAAGCGAGATAAAAAGAGCGATTACAAGTCTAAAAAACTTCACAAAGTTTCCCTTCTAAGAAAATAAAGATAACCGCGGCATACTACATCATTTTATAAGCAAAAAAAATGGGTAAACAAGTTTACCCATTTATTATTAACTTAAAAATTAGAAACTATACACAAGCGTCAATGACGTTTCTGTATCTGTGTTTTCTTTATCATCGGCAACATCTGAGTTGTGGGTGATGTTATATGCCACTTTCATTTGCAGTGAGCCGTTGATTTTAGCAAGAATTGCAGACTCTGAACGTGTTTTGGTGTTGGTATCACCGTATTCAACTGATACTAACTGAGTAAAACGTGCACTGTCTGAAATTTGCCAGTTGTAATCAACTTTACCTAGTGCGATTACTTCACCTTCGCGCTCACCAGCAAGCGAATTACCGTTGTCATCAACTTCAGTGCTGTCATCGGGGTATTGGAAGTACTTATAACCCGGACCGACTTCAGCATTAAGCCACATGTCAGAGCGGTCGATTAAACGTAAACCATAACCCGCTGAGATAACTGACTCGTTGCGGTATGCACCAAAGTAATCAGATACGTGTGAGCCGTAGATGAATAAATGTGAGTGCTTTTCGTTTAACTTATAGTTACCTTGTGCAGAGATTGAGTACTTTTCGTTAGTACGTTGTGTTTCTTTAACACCTTGGTCGTTTTCGATCTCATCTTCTTTATAAAGACCGTCTAACTTGTACTCGTTATTCCAGTTTTCTAGGTTATGTAAAACCTTGATACCACCTTTTAGTGTGGTTGTTTCAGTGTTACCGCTTGTTACAATAGCACCTAACTCACTGGTTACATCCCAAGTTTTGGTTTCATCTGCTGCGAATGCGCTAGTTGCAGCTGAGGCTGCAACTAGAATTGATAAAGCTTTTAATTTCATTAAAAAATAACCTTTACTACTTTAAGTTCGACTTATTAGTCTTCTTTATGCAAATGAACATCCATTTGCGGGAATGGGATGGTGATGTTGGCATCATCTAATGCGATCTTAATGTTTTCCATTAGATCGAAATACGTTGGCCAGTAATCAGCTGAGTTAACCCATGGGCGAACGACAAAGTTTACGCTTGAATCTGCAAGCTCAGATACAGCTACTGTGTATGCTGGGTCTTTTAATAAGCGCTCTTCTTTATCTAACACTGATTTAAGAACCGCTTTTGCTTCTTTTAAGTCTGCATCGTAACCAACACCGATTACTAAATCGATACGACGAGTTGATTCACGAGAGAAATTGGTAATTGGGCTGCCCATAATTGATGAGTTAGGCATGATAATTACTTTGTTATCAGGTGTACGCAATTCTGTAGAGAAAATTTCGATTTTCTTAACTGTGCCAGCTTTACCGCCAGCTTCTACATAGTCACCTGATTTGAATGGGCGAAGTAAAATGATTAAAACACCTGATGCAAAGTTAGACAGTGAGCCTTGCAATGCTAAACCTACTGCTAGACCAGCCGCACCTAAGATAGCAATGAATGACGTTGTCTCAATACCTAATTGAGATAGTGCCATTAAGATTGTTGCAGCAAATACAATTGCATAGACAATGCTAGCAACAAATGAACCTACAGCTTTATCTACTTTCTTTTTATCAAATGCTTTTTCGGTTAAGCCTTCGCAGAATTTAGCGATGCGACCACCGATGAAGAAAATGATTAGCGCTAGAACCGCCTGAACGGCGTAATGTATGATTAAACCTGAATTCTCGTTGATCCAGTTCATTATTGTATCCATGTTCTCTCCTGAAGTTCATTTTTAGCATAACGCTGTACAAATTATATATGATCTTTGGTTAAAAAATCATTAAATTACGTGCAAAACTAAGAAATGAGTATTTGCCTAATTACAAAAAACGCAAGTCTAATCTGCAAAACTGAACGCCCGCTGACCAAGGTGACGATTCTGAATTTTCTGAGGTAAGTAAGTTTTTTCTACTTTTTTCAATTTAGGGCTTCACAAGCTAAACTTAATTATGTAATATGCGCGCCACACCAAACGAGGTGTATCTCAGTGGCGGCTGTAGCTCAGTTGGTAGAGCCCCGGATTGTGATTCCGGTTGTCGTGGGTTCAAGCCCCATCAGTCGCCCCACTTCTCCCCCTTAGTAAATCCCTATATTTTCTTAAATATTTTTTATTTTGAATTTCAAGATTTTTCTTTAACACCTGTTTTCAATTCAAAAAGCTGTCAGCTGTCAGTTTTGAGCCGAACTGTGTTGTTTGATCGCAATACACTCCCCCTTCAGATAGGTGTTGAATGGAAGACGCGCCAAGCAAGCGTGACGCCTACGTTTGATGAAGTCGTGAAATTTATTTCGAGCACAAGACCTTTTTCACAAAGAGAAGTGAATGAGAAAAGAATGAGGAAACCACAATATTACTTTCTCTTAAGCGAAGCGTCTCATAATCTCTTTGTGATAATTTGGTTTCTCTGTGTAGCGCGCAGCGCCTCTATGTACTCTGTGGTCCAATTAATTTACGCACAAAGAGAAATGAATGAGGAAGCCACAATATTACTTTCTCTTAAGCGAAGCGCCTCATAATCTCTTTGTGATCATTTGGTTTCTCTGTGAAGCGCGCAGCGCCTCTGTGTTCTCTGTGGTTCAATATTTCTTTTTCACAAAGAGAAGTGAATGAGAAAAGAATGAGGAAACCACAACAGTACTTTCTCTTAAGCGAAGCGTCTCATATTCTCTTTGTGAACATTTGGTTTCTCTGTGTAGCGCGAAGCGCCTCTGTGTTCTCTGTGGTTCAATATTTCTTTTGCACAAAGAGAAGTGAATGAGGAAACCACAATATTACTTTCTCTTAAGCGAAGCGCTCTCTTATCCTCTTTGTGATAATTTGATTTTCTCTGTGTAGCGCAGCGCCTCTGTGTACTCTGTGGTTCAATATTTCTTTTGCACAAAGAGAACTGAATGAGGAAGCCAGAATATTACTTTCTCTTAAGCGAAGCGTCTCATAATCTCTTTGTGATAATTTGGTTTCTCTGTGTAGCGCGGCTCTTAAACTGCAGACAAAAAAATGCCACCTTTCGGTGGCATTACACACGGGATTATTTCTATTTACTAGAAATGCTTTTCAAAGTTCAAGGCAGTGCACTTTACACCTAACCTCAAACCCATAATTACTTCCAACTTTTCATCTTGTGACCTTTAACAGCATAGAAAAGTATGAATAAATAACAAGGCAACATTACAATATAAGCCATTTGTTGTGCTTCTGCACTTTTTACGCCGCCACTTGCCAAGCCCCAAAATAACGGGCCGAATGCGCCACCAGCTATGCCCATTATAAGTAGACCTGAGCCTACACTAGTTAGCTTACCTAAACCAGATAATGCTAGCGGCCAAACTGCAGGCCATACAATGGCGTTAGCAAAGCCTAGCACAGCAATGAGCAATAGTGTATCAGGCAGTACCGATTTTAGGCCAAGCAGTGTTGATATAAATACAGTTTCATTATTACCAGTAACAATCGCTAGAGTTAACACACAACCTAATACAGCAGAAATAGTCAACGCTGCTTGCTGTGATAACACGCGTGGGATTAGTAACACCCCTAAAAAGTAACCTAGCACCATACAACCCATAGTGTATGACGTCATTACACTATATTTTTCAACACCTAATGACAACGCAAAGCTACCAATCGTATCACCAGCAATTACTTCAACGGCCACATAAACAAAAAGTGCCACAATGCCTAATGCAAGACTTGGATGGCTCAGCGCTTCTTTTACTTGCCCCGGTTTTTGTTCATCAGAATCATCGATCAACTCTGGCAATGGCATTTTAGTAACCGCAAAACCAAGTATACCAATAAAAATTGCCATCCCTAAATACGGTAATATTAAACCATTTGCCATAGCATCAATATCAGTTTGGCTAAGCTCTTTACCTACAAAGCCTTTAAAATCACTGAGTATCAGTGCGGTAAACACGATTGGTGCTACAACACCGGCCGTTTTATTTAATATACCCATAATACTGACGCGAGCCGCAGCTGATTCTTCTGGGCCAATTCTTACGACGTATGGATTAACCGCTGTTTGTAGCAATGTTTGCCCTGCACCCATCACAAGCTGTGCAAATAAAAATAGTGCAAACACCTGCGTTTTTGCAGCAGGAATAAATAGTAAACCTGCCACCATCATCGTCGCCATACCTAGCGCCATACCATTTTTATAGCCTACCTTTCTGATGATCATTGCTGAAGGTAGAGCCGTAAAAGTCACGGCGATATAAAACGAGAAAATAATCAGCGATGCCTGAAACGGTGAAAGCTGCAAAACTTGCTGTAAAAACGGCATCAATGAGCCATTTAACCACGTAGCAAAACCCAGTATAAAAAACAGCGTGGCCACAATCGCCATAGGCACAATACTGCTCTGTTTATTCGTTTCTGACATAACATTTCCCACTCACAGCACACAGCGATTCTGCAATACTGTTCATTCAGATGATTATATAAAAGAGATATTAAATATTTATAACACTATCGCAACAAAAATGACAGCGCTGACATACTTATTTAGATACCGTAGCCATGAAATTTATTTCGCTCGGAGGTTTATTCACAAAGAGAAGTGAATGAGAAGATAATGAGAAGATAATGAGAAAGCCAAAACATTACTTTCTCTTAAGCGTAGCGCCCTCTTACCCTCTTTGTAATCATTTGGTTTTCACTGTGTAGCGTGCAGCGCCTCTGCGCAATCAGTGGTTCAATAATTTTTTCCACAAAGAGAAGTGAATTAGAAAAGAATGAGTAAACCTAAACATTACTTTCTCTTAAGCGCAGCGCTCTCTTATCCTCTTTGTGATCATTTGGTTTTCTTTGTGTAGCGTGTAGCGCCTCAATGTTCTCTGTGGTTCAAATATGTTTTTGCACAATATGCACAAAGAGAAGATAACGAGAAGAGAATGAGAAAACCTAAACATTACTTTCTCTTAAGCGTAGCGCTCTCTTTTCCTCTTTGTGATCATTTGGTTTTCTCTGTGTAGCGCGCAGCACCTCTGTGCACTTTGTGGTTCAATAATTTTTTTGCACAAAGAGAAGTGAATGAGAAGAGAATGAGTAAACCTAAACATTACTTTCTCTAAAGCGTAGCGCTCTCTTATACTCTTTGTGATCATTTGGTTTTCTCTGTGTAGCGCGCAGCGCCTCTGCGCAATCAGTGGTTCAATAATTTTTTGCACAAAGAGAAGTGAATGAGAAGAGAATGAGAGAGCCAAAACATTACTTTCTCTTAAGCGCAGCGCCCTCTTATCCTCTTTGTAATCATTTGGTTTTCTTTGTGTAGCGCGCAGCGCCTCTGTGCACTCTGTGGTTCAATAATTTTTTCCACAAAGAGAAGTGAATGAGAAAAGAATGAGGAAAACAAAAAATGACGCCTACTTTTTTCTGTAAGCGTCACATTTATTTATCGCAAAAATATTACTCACCAACAACTGTTACGCGGCTGGTTTGCTGTGCGTTTAAGCGGGTGCGTAACGCAACTTTTGCATTATTATTAACCTTTACTGGCTCAACGTAAGTTTGCCAGCTTTGGCCGTTATCTAGACTGTACTCAATAGTCAAATAAGCAAATGCGCTGTTGGCATATAATTTACCATCTTCAATCACGCCGCCCGGTACTGGTAAGTGCAGATTGATGCCATCTTTGGCTAACTTATCAAGCTCTTTCAAACCGACTGCACTTGAGAACTCAGCCCAGTCTTTTGCTTGTTTTTTACTATCGACACTTTCGCCTTCCCAATCCGCTTTGTGCCATGCGCGCTCTGCAACAGACAAAATACGCGGGAAGATCATTGCTAATACTTGATCTTCAGTACGGATTGTTTCTGACCATACCTGACCTTGCATACCCAGAATATTCTCAGGCTTTTCAAGTTTAGGTAATGGGCGACCAACCAACGCTTCTAAATTAACGATTGGCTCACGAGTGCGGGTGTAATCAGCATTGGCGTACACGTCATCAGGCATGTAATTAAAGGCTTTTTTAGTATCTGTGTAACGAGTAGCCCAGTAATAACCACGCTCTTGTGGGCTTGCTTCGTATGGGTGGTCAAAGTACAAATGCGTACCGTGTGATAACACCACTTGGTAACCAGCATTTGCTAGGCGGTATGCTCTATCGGCAACGCCCCATTCCCAAATGTTATCCCAAGTATTAACGGTAAAGGTTTTATTAGGAAATTCATCTCGTTTAAATGGGTTTTCACGGTCATACATGATGCCATCTTCCCAAATACCCGGAGAAATACCGCGCTTTTCAAGTAAGGTTGCAACACGTTGTGTGAAGTAAGGTTTTAAATCAGCTGGGCCAGATACACCGTTATTTGGATCGGCAAATAACGCCTGACAGATTGGCGAACCTATCCACGAGCCTGCTCCAACTTCATCACCACCAATATGCAGGTTCTTTAACTGAACACCTGCTTCGCGGTACATCTGCTGAAGTTCATAAGTCACTTTATCTAAAAATGCGTAGGTTGAGTCCATACACACATTCATCGAGTTATCTTTGTAGTTTTGTACCGTCATGTACACAGAAGTATCTTTAGGATCGGTAAGCAAGTATTGCGTTGCCGGCCCCATATCTATGTGTTGAATTTCTTTATTTGCAGAGCGAGTTTTAATATTGTTTTTAGCCGCTTTCTGAGCTTCTTCTAACATGTTGTGATAACGTGCTTCCATCGCTTTGATTGAGGCCCGCGCATGACCTGGGCCTTCAACTTCTGGGATGATTTGAATGTGGCGGTCTTTCGCAAACTTTAATAACTCAACAAACTCATCACGTTTCAAATAACCGTTACCTGAGCCTGATTTAAATGGCCCTGTGCCAAGCTGAGTCAATAAACACTCGCGCTCTTCTAAATCAAAGCAGCGATAACCGCCAACGTCAGTGAGTTCAGGTAAACCTGGGATCTCAAGTCGCCAACCTTCATCTTCTGAAAAGTGCCAGTGTAGCTTATTCATTTTATAGCGAGCCATTTGCTCAACCAGCTTGAACATTGCCTCTTTGCCATGGTAATTACGACCATTATCGTAGTGCATGCCACGCCAACCATAGCGCGGTGAATCTTCAAGTTCTAACTGCGGTAAGTTGGCACTGCCTTGGCTGTTGGCAGGAATGAGGTTCAATAAGCTTTGCATAGCATAAAACACACCGGCGTTATCGCTACCTATGATGGTGATAACTTCATCGTCAATCTCAAGGGTATAGCTTTCAGCTTTTGCATTATTGAGTTTAGGGTCAACTTTTAAGCGAATAACTTTGTCTTTGCCAATATTGATGTGATCAGGCTGTGCTTTAAGGCTAATGCCGTAGTCATCCTGTAAGTCTTGCATAAACACCATAACTTCGTGTTTAAGCTGACCTTGATAACTGATTTGCCAATTATTATTAAGTGTTGCGCTACCACGATTAAACTCAACTTTACGAGGCTTCGGAATAATACGCTTTAAGGCATCGTCTTTACTAACCGACACCTTATCAGCGTTATTTCGTTCGTAGCGTACTTTTGCCGTTGCTAAAACCGATAAATCTTTTGGTTCATTGTAACGACGTAACTGGTTTTCTCGAGTAAATGGCGTAACAAACTGTTTAAAGTCTTCAGTGTCGGTGTTGGCAAATACGGCAGGTTTATTCTTACCTGAAACAAAAAATGCCCGTGGCATAAAGTCACTGTAAGCAACAATCCAAACTTGTGCATCAAATGGCAGCTCCAAGCTTTCACCTGCGGCTAAACCTTTAAATGAGCTCGTTGGTACGATGCGATGTAAATCGCCATTAACATGTTCAATATTTAGGCCCGCGACATGCTCAGTTGAGATTTTACGAACTGAGTGAATATAAAGCTGCCAGTCACTTTCGCCCGCAGGCAACGCCACATTAGAGCCATTATTAAGGGTAATTTTTCCTAAAAAGCCCGCATCTTTATTACGAAAGTTATCTTCAACCGAAAACAGCAGTTCGGTGCCTTTCGCAAACTGATCAACTTGCGATTGAGTTAATGCTGCACTTGCCATTAAAGGCGCAGTCGCTAGCATTACCGCGAATAGTGACTTCTTAAAATCCATTACTTTCTCCTCGTTTATGCCCTGAGTGTACGGTATTTCTGCGTACTATTTTTCATTTTTGTTAATAATTCGTTCCTATCATATAAAAACTAAAATGACAGCGCTATCATTTTATGAAAATAAAGGTAAAGAGTTGATAGCTTTAGACTGTAAGCTAGCAAGTTTGAAGGGGAACTGTGTTGTTTGTAGTTTAAATGTTTTTGCACAAAGAGAAGTGAATGAGTAAAACAAAGAAATATTTATCTCTTAAGCGAAGCGCCTCTTACTCTCTTTGTGAATTAAAGAGCTTTTTCTAACCACAGAGGCCATAGAGAGCACAGAGGAAAAGAAAGAGAGATGTTTCTATTAAGCGTAGCGCCTCATAATATCTATGTGATCACTGGTTTCTCTGTGTAGCGCGCAGCGCCTCTGTGCCCTCTGTGGTTCAATATATTTTGCACAAAGAGGAGAGAATGAGAAAAGAACGAGGAAACCAAAAGATCATTTTTTTACTTCCTCTAAAGCGTAGCGCCCTCTTATCCTCTTTGTGCGAATAGTTGTCTTTAATGTAGGCGTGAAATTTATTTCGCGCACAAGGACTTAGCTATCAGTCTGATGGCTTAAATTTTAACACAAAGATACTTCTCTTCTAGGTACTCATCTAGACCTTGGTGACCGCCTTCTCGACCTAAACCTGACTGTTTAACACCGCCAAACGGCGCTACGGGGTTTGAGATAAGACCTTCGTTAATACCTATCATGCCGTATTCAAGTGCTTCGCTTACGCGATAAACCTGCTTGATGTTTTCACTATAAAAATATGCGGCTAAACCGTAAGGCACGTCGTTAGCAAGTTGAAGTACTTCTTGCTCGTCATCAAAGGTGATTATGCTCACAACTGGGCCAAACACTTCATCATGATAAATATCCATCTCTGGAGTAACATCAGTTAAAATTAATGGTGCTTGGAAGCTACCTTCAAGCTCGCTGTTATCACCGATCAACGACGCCCCTTTATCAACTGCATCTTGCACCAGTGTTTGCACTTTTTCTTTTGCTTTAGGGTAAATTAATGGGCCGATATCTACCCCGTCATCAAGACCATTGCCAACCTTTAACTCAGCTACTTTGTCAGTGAGTTTTTCAAGCACCGTTTCAAGCACTGAGCGCTGAACAAAAATTCGGTTAGCGGCAACACAAGTTTGCCCTGCGTTTCTGAATTTAGCCCCCATTAAGCCAGCAACCGCTTCATCTAAGTCAGCATTTTCAAAAATAATGAATGGGGCATTACCGCCAAGTTCCATAGACGTTTGTTTAATTGTTGAAGCGCACTGAGCTAGTAACTGCTTACCGACCCCAGTTGAGCCAGTGAATGTGAACTTACGTACACGCTCAGACTCAGTCATGATCTTACCCACCATTTTTGCGTTTTCAGAGACCACTACGTTCAGCGCTCCTTTTACAAACCCTGCTTTATCTGCAAGGTAGGCTAAGGCAATAGCGCATAATGGCGTATGCTCCGAAGGTTTAATTACAAAACTACAACCCGCTGCATAGGCAGGTGCCACTTTACGAGTGATCATAGCAATCGGGAAATTCCAAGGTGTAATACCAGCCACCACACCAATGGGTTGCTTTATCGTTGTTAAACGATGCTTGCTGTCAGTGGCAGGAATTGTGTCGCCATAACTGCGCTTTGCCTCCTCACTAAACCATTTAATAAAGCCTGCACCGTATTCAACTTCACCCAAGGATTCTTTTAAAGGCTTGCCCTGCTCTTTAGTCATCAATTCAGCAAGTTGTTGCTTGTGCTCAATGACTAAGTCGTACCAACGGCGCAACGTTTCACTGCGCTCGGTTGCTGTTGTTTGCTTTAGCTTACTAAATGCCTCGTCAGCACTTTTTATAGCCAGTTCAACCCCTGCTTCATCAATATTAGAGACCTGAGTAATCGCCTCTGCGGTTGCAGGGTTATCTACACTAAAACGCTGGCTCGTAGAATAAAAGTCACCGTCGATAAACGAATCAGAAAAAACTAAATCAGACATAGAACCTCCAAAATCAGCTTTAAGTCACAAGCTTTAAGCGATAAGTAAATTGAACGTGCACCTGCTTTACAGGGAGTAAAAATAGCAACTTAAGGCATAAGACTTACAATTTAAAGCTCTAAAAAACAAAAAACCGCTGTAGAGACTAAGCAACTACAGCGGTTTTTACGAAATCAAAGCCGTTAAAAATTAATGCTCTTCATTAACGATATTGAGATTATACTTTGGAATTTCAACCACTAAATCTTCATCTTTAATGATTGCTTGGCAACCTAGGCGTGATTCAGGCTCTAGACCCCATGCTTTATCTAGCATGTCGTCTTCAAGCTCATCGCTCTCATCTAAAGAGTCAAAGCCTTCACGGATGATTAAATGGCATGTTGTACACGCACATGACTTTTCACAAGCATGTGGAATGCTAATACCGTTTTTTAGTGCAACATCTAATACTGTTTCACCTGCAGGTGCTTCAATTGCTGCGCCTTCTGGGCATAATTCTGCATGGGGAAGAAAAATAATTTGTGGCATACCTTACCTCGTTAAACTTCGTCTACTGACTGCCCTTGCAGCGCTTTTTTGATTGATGCATCCATTCTGCGAGCAGCAAATTCGCTACTTGCATTGTCTACAGCTTCAATCGCTGCTTTAATTTCTGCAGGTGTTGTTGCAGTTTCACGTACGGCAACAAGTTTAGCAATTTCTGCTTTTAACGCACCTAATTCTTGTTCATCAAGTAATGCACTGTCGGTTGCGAGTGATGCTTCAAGCGCTTCTACAACACGTAACGCTTCAACTTGCTGCTCTTTAAGCATCCGCGCTTGCATGTCGTCTTTCGCGTTAGTCATTGACTCTTTGAGCATGTTTGCAACTTGGTCGTCCGATAAACCAAACGATGGTTTGACCTGAATTTCAGCTTGCACACCCGTTGATTTTTCCATTGCCGATACACTTAATAGGCCATCAGCATCGACTTTAAAGGTTACGCGAATATGCGCAGCACCAGCTGCCATGGCCGGAATACCTTTTAAGCTGAATTTAGCCAACGAACGACAATCGTCAACTAGCTCACGCTCACCTTGTAGTACATGGAGTGACATAGCCGTTTGACCATCTTTGAAAGTAGTAAACTCTTGTGCACGTGCAACAGGGATCGTGGTGTTACGTGGAATGATTTTTTCAACCAAACCACCCATGGTTTCAAGACCTAGCGATAGTGGTAATACGTCTAATAGCAACATGTCTGAATCTGGCTTATTGCCAACCAATACATCTGCTTGTAGTGCGGCACCGAGTGCAACTACGCGATCTGGGTCGATAGAAGTCAGAGGCTCTTTATCAAAAAATGCAGCAACTTGAGAGCGTACAATTGGCATACGAGTCGAGCCGCCAACCATTACAACTTGCAGCACTTCTTCGTTTTCGATACCCGCATCTTTAACCGCACGGCGACAAGAACGCAGTGTTTTCTTCACAAGGCCAAGAGCTAACTCATCAAACGTTTCGCGAGTAACTTCAACTTTGTGGCTTTGACCATCAAACTCTAAGCCTACATTCACTGTTTGGTATTGGCTTAGTGCTTCTTTACACGCTTTTGCTTTATTGATGAATAAACGCAATACCGATGCAGAAAGCTCGCTCACACCTGTTTGCTTTTTGAAGTAATCAACTAATAGCGAGTCAAAATCATCACCGCCAAGGCTTGAGTCACCGCCAGTCGCAAGTACTTCAAATACACCTTGGTGTAAGCGTAAAATAGAAATATCGAAGGTACCGCCACCTAAATCGTATACGGCGATGATGCCTTCTTGGCCTGAGTCAAGGCCATAAGCTACAGCCGCAGCCGTTGGCTCGTTTAATAAACGTAATACCTTGATACCAGCAAGCTCGGCAGCATCTTTGGTGCTTTGACGCTGTGCATCATCAAAATAGGCTGGCACAGTAATAACTGCACCCATAATGTCTTGGCCTGCAAAGCTATCTTCTGCACGCAGTTTTAATGCTTTTAAAATTTCACTCGATGCAGTTACAGGGCTAATTGCACCTGCAACCGTGCTGATTGCTAACGAGCCATCATGCTCACAGAATTCATACGGTAGTTGACCATAGCTTTTTTCGATTTCGGCCTGAGTTTTACCTAAAAAACGCTTAACCGAGATTAATGTGTTAGCAGGGTCTTGAGTGGCAGCTGCTGCCGCTCGTTCACCGACCACTATGCTATCAGCTTGGTATTGTACAACTGATGGTAGCATCGCATTACCTGCTAAATCAGTCAGTGTGCGTGCTTCGCCGCTTTGCACTGTTGCAACTAACGAGTTAGTTGTACCAAGGTCAATACCGACTGCTAATTTGTGCTCATGTGGTGCCGCGCTCTGCCCCGGCTCAGCAATTTGCAATAATGCCATAATGCTCTTTTTAAACTCTTAAATAGCTGCTTTAATACAACTAACGATTAATCATCAAATAAACTGTCTTCAATACGCTCTAGTTCATCGCGTAACTTATAAACAAACTTCAATTTACGAATATTGTCAGCGGCAGCTTGCCATTGTTGCTCATCATTACTTGCGAGCTGTTCGGCTAATTCGCTGCTGTATTGCTTATCGAGTTGTTTAATTTGCGCTTCAAACTGGGCAATTGCTGCATCAGGATCTGCGGCATTTTCAAGTTCTTCTAATTCTTCACGCAGTTCCATTTGCTGCATTAAGAATAGCGGGTCTTGCAATGTTTGTTGCTCGGCGCGAATATCAACACCTAACTCGCTTAGCATGTACTCAGCGCGTTTTACCGGGTGTTTTAAGGTTTGTAATGCATCATTGATTTCTGCTGCATTTTGCACAGCAAGTAATTTATCACGGCTGCTAGAGCTTGCGTGGCGATCTGGATGAACTGCGCGTTGTAGCTCAAGGTAGTGTTTATTAATAGTCGCTAAATCAATGTTGTAATCTACTGGAATTGCAAATAACTCAAAGTAACGCATTACATAATCCAACTCGGTAAACAGGAAAGAACAAAGCCCTACATAGGCAGGGCTTCAAGCAAAGAAATTTTTTAAGCTTAAACGGTAAAGCTTTCGCCGCAACCACACTCATCGGCTTGGTTCGGGTTATTAAACTTAAACCCTTCATTCAAACCTTCTTTGGTGTAATCAAGCTCAGTACCATCAATGTAGACTAAGCTTTTGGCATCAACGATCACTTTCACACCACGGCTTTCAAAAATTTCGTCGCCGTCAGCTAACTCATCAACAAATTCAAGAACATAAGCAAGACCTGAACAGCCTGTCGTTTTAATGCCAACGCGTAGGCCAATGCCTTTGCCGCGATTTGCTAAAAATGATTCTACGCGGTTTGCTGCCGCATCTGTCAATGTCACTGCCATGAATTTATCTCTTACTTCGCTTGTTTACTTTTGTAATCAGCAATTGCTGCTTGAATCGCGTCTTCTGCTAAAATTGAACAGTGAATTTTCACTGGCGGTAACTCAAGCTCAGCACTGATATCAGTATTTTTGATTGTTGCAGCTTCGTCTAATGTTTTGCCTTTTACCCACTCAGTTACAAGTGAAGAAGAAGCGATTGCGCTACCACAACCATATGTTTTGAATTTTGCATCTTCAATTACACCTTCTGGTGATACTTTGATTTGCAATTTCATTACGTCACCACACGCTGGTGCACCCACCATACCTGTTGCAACCGACGGATCATTTTTGTCTAAAGCACCCACGTTACGTGGATTTTCAACATGATCGATTACTTTATCACTATAAGCCATAATACTATCCTCACTACCTGCTAGCGGCGGCGATCACTAATTAGTGATGCGCCCACTCAACTGAATCTAAATCAATACCTTCTTGATGCATTTCCCATAGAGGAGACATCTCACGTAAACGGCCGATCGAGTTTTTGATTAGTTCAACGGTGTAATCAATCTCTTCTTCAGTCGTAAAGCGGCCAATGCTGAAACGAATTGAGCTGTGTGCTAACTCGTCATTACGGCCTAATGCACGTAGTACATAAGAAGGCTCTAAGCTTGCTGAGGTACAGGCTGAACCTGATGAAACAGCAATGTCTTTAACAGCCATTAATAACGACTCACCTTCAACAAAGTTGAAGCTGATATTTACAATACCTGGAACTGACTGGCTTGGTTCACCATTGAAGTAAACTTCTTCCATATCAGCCATGATGCCATCAACCAAACGCTTACGAAGTGCGCTGATGTGTGCATGGTCTTTTTCGAAATCTTCTTTAGCGATTCTAAATGCCGCACCCATACCAACTAACTGGTGAGTAGCCAATGTGCCTGAACGCATACCACGCTCATGACCACCACCATGCATTTGTGCTTCTAAGCGTGCACGTGGCTTACGACGAACATAAAGTGCGCCTACACCTTTCGGGCCATATACTTTGTGGCCTGAGAACGACATGAAATCTACTTTTAACTGTTGCACGTCGATAAGTACTTTACCTGCGCTTTGTGCAGCATCTACGTGGAACATAATTTTGCGCTCACGGCACATTTCGCCGATTGTCGCGATATCTTGGATAACACCTAGCTCGTTATTTACGTGCATTACGCTCACAAGTACTGTGTCGTCACGCATTGCAGCTTCAAGCTTTTTAAGGTCAAGTAAACCGTTTTCTTCAACGTCCATATAGGTTACTTCGAAACCTTGACGCTCTAGTTCACGACACGTATCAAGTACTGCTTTGTGCTCTGTTTTAACAGTGATAACGTGCTTGCCTTTCTTTTTATAGAACTGCGCAGCACCTTTAATTGCTAGGTTATTTGATTCTGTAGCACCTGAAGTGAAAACGATTTCACGCGGGTCAGCGTTGATCAGATCAGCGATATCTGTACGTGCTTGATCAACCGCTTCTTCTGCTTGCCAACCAAAACGGTGTGAGCGTGATGCAGGGTTACCAAAATTACCGTCCATAGTCAGGCATTGCATCATTTCTTTTGCCACACGTTCATCAACAGGCGTGGTTGCTGCGTAATCTAAATAAATCGGTAACTTCATTTCTCTCTCCGCTTTCGTCAAGCTACAGTTGACAGCTTACTTGAATGTTTTCCAGTTGCTTAATTGCAGTGTTGATGCTGTTATCTTGGCGTGATGCGACTTCTTTCACATCTGACTTTTCAACCAATTCAGCAAGGGTAATACTATTTAAAAACTCTTCGATACGTGCGCTTAAGTCCGACCATAAAGTGTGAGTCAAACAACGCATGCCGCTTTGGCAGCCACCCGTTGCGTTGTGGCAACGTGTTGCATCAACAGACTCATCAACGGCATTAATCACATCGCCGACAGAAATTTCGTTTGCTTCTCTACCTAATAAATATCCGCCACCTGGGCCACGCACAGAGGTCACAAGGCCATTTTTACGTAAACGGGCGAATAATTGCTCAAGGTAAGATAACGAAATCTCTTGGCGTTCAGAAATATCGGCAAGAGGCACTGCACCCACATTTGTATGTAGTGCAACATCCAACATGGCGGTTACTGCGTATCTGCCTTTTGATGTTAACTTCATGGAGCCCCCGATGTTACTGCACGCTAAGGTGTGCAAATTTTAATTACCAGACCAAAATAGTCAAGTATTATCACTTGATAAAAATTGATACTTGCCATTGATAAAACCGAATACTTGACAAAAATAGTCAAGTACTGGGTATATTGTAATTACCTGAGTAATTTAGTCAAGTATTATACTTATAACCTGTGATTATTTAATAGACTTATTAATAGAGGTAAGAATACCGCGTAAGATGTTCATCTCAGCTTCTTCTGGACGCGCGCGGTTAAATAAACGACGTAATTTAGTCATTACCATGCCAGGGTGTTGTTTGATAATAAACCCCGTGTCGTTTAGCGTTTGCTCTAAGTGCTCGTAGAACAGCTCAGTTTGCTTCGCATTTGGATAGGTTGCTTCGTCTTCTTCTTGTACTTTTGGCTGTTTATTTAAATAAGCCATACGTGTTTCATAACACAGTGTTTGCACCGCCATCGCTAGATTTAGCGAGCTATATTCAGGGTTGGCAGGAATACATACGTGGTAATTACATTGTTGTAGTTCTTCGTTTGTTAAACCACTATTTTCACGACCAAATACCAGTGCAACAGGCCCGTGCTCAGCTTCAGCTACTAATTTTTCACCACATTCACGCGGCTCAACCATAGGCCAAGATAATGTACGTGAGCGTGCACTGGTACCAATTGTTAAACTACAATCAGCAATTGCATCTGCCAGCGTATCTACAACCACTGTTTTACCTAAAACATCAGTTGCACCGGCTGCAAGCGCACTGGCATGACTATCAATTTCACAAGCAGGATCAACAAGATATAAATTTGATAAGCCCATCGTTTTCATAGCACGTGCCGCTGAGCCAATATTACCAGAATGTGATGTGTTAACTAATACGATACGAATATCATCAAGTGTCATTGCGTTGTTACTTACTGAAAGTCAAAAATTGCGGGGATTATAACATGGCTGCAAGCGCTAGGCGATATGCTTTGAACGGTAAGCGGTAAGGCGCGATTTTACATCGCGCAATAATTCTATGATTCACAAAGAGGATAAGAGGCGCTGCGCTATAGAGGAAAAAAAATCTGCGGTTTTCTCTTTGTCTTCTCGTTCACTTATCTTTATGCAAAAACATATTTGAACCACTGAAAACACAGAGGCGCTGCGCGCTACACAGAGAAAACCAAATTATCACAAAGAGATAAAGAGACGCTGCGCTATAGAGGAAGGAAAAATCTGTAGTTTTCTCTTTCTCTTCTCGTTCACTTCTCTTTGTGCATATTTTACAAAAACAAATTTGAACCACCGAGAACACAGAGGCGCTGCGCGCTACACAGAGAAAACCAAATGTTCACAAAGAGATAAAGAGACGCTGCGCTTTAGAGGAAGAAAAAAATCTGTAGTTTTCTCTTTCTCTTCTCGTTCACTTCTCTTTATGCAAAAACATACTTGAACCACAGAGAGCACAGAGGCGCTTCGCGCTACACAGAGAAAACCAAATTATCACAAAGAGATAAAGAGACGCTGCGCTTTAGAGAAAACAAGAAATGCATTATAGTCACTTCCTCACTTTATTCTCATTCATTTCTCTTTTCGTATGTTTTTTCGGCACAAAACTACCTCCTACGAATTAGGTCTTTAGCAAAGACTTAAAAACAAGACCGTTCGACTTCAAACTTAAAGCTTATCGCTTGAGGTGCAATAGGATCCCCTTGCATTTCAACCCTGTACAAAAAACAACCTAATTTATTCGAGTTTCTTGTTTACTTTACGGTAGAAATCGCTAGAATACGCCGGCTTAAATATATTCGTTCTTTTACAACCCAAAGGTAATGCTATGCATCCAATGTTAAACATTGCGGTTCGCGCTGCGCGTAACGCAGGCAAAATTTTACTTCGCGCAAGTGAAGATTTATCAAAAGTTGATGTACAACAAAAAGGCACTAACGACTTAGTGACTAACATCGACAAAGAAGCTGAAGCCGCAATTCGTGACACTATTTTAAAATCTTACCCTGATCATTGTATCGTTGGTGAAGAGCTTGGTGAGCACAAAGGTAAAGATGCAGATTACCAATGGATTGTTGACCCACTTGATGGCACAACTAACTTCATCAAGGGTATCCCTCATTTCGCAGTATCTATTGCACTTAAAGTTAAAGGTCGTTTAGACCAAGCTGTTATCTATGATCCAATTCGCGGTGAATTATTCACAGCATCTCGTGGTCAAGGCGCACAGCTTAACAGCAAACGTTTACGCGTAACTAAAACTAACGAGTTAGCAGGTTCTGTACTTGCAACTGGTTTCCCATTCAAACAAAAGCACCACTTAGACGCATACTCTGAAGCGTTTAAAGCGCTTTTCGTACACACTGCTGATATCCGCCGTGCAGGTTCTGCGGCATTAGATATGGCTTATGTTGCAGCAGGTCGTGTTGATGGTTTCTTTGAAATTGGCCTTAAGCCATGGGACACAGCAGCAGGCGAGCTTTTAGTTAAAGAAGCGGGCGGTATGGTTGTTGATTTCGCAGGTGGTATTAACTACAACCAAAGCGGCAACATCATTTGTGGTGCACCTAAATTAACGCAAGCGATCATTCGTGAAATTCGCCCAGTGTTAACTGAGTCACTACTTCGCTAATAGCGGTTGTAATTATACCAAGCCGCAATATTACTTAATTAAGCGAATTGGTATCTAAAAAGGAGCTAAGGCTCCTTTTTTTGTGGCTGAAAATAATCGTTATCGAGTTTTATTTCTATGGCTTCACTTTCTTTAAACGGCAATTTAGCTAAGTCTTCAGCGAAGTAGCTAGCAAATAACTGTTCAAACTCGCCCGTGCTCTTCATCGTTGTCAGTCCTTTCATTAACACTTCAGCTAGTTCAGGCCTGTGATTACTAACAAAAAAGTAAAATGCTGTTGGATAACTGATATATAAGTTTGGCACTATAACCAGCTCATCACTTTTCACTTGCTCTAGTTCAGAGATCACTTCAATGAACGAACGCGGAAAATAATCAACTCGCCCTCTGATCACTAAACTAAACATCGCTTGATAATTTGCCAGCGGCCTGACTGTTAGGCCATTTTGCGCAAGAATTTTTGTATCCGGCCAATCATGCCCTTGAATTGCCGTTAAAGGCGCTAAGTCTTGTTTCGTTTTTACTGATTCGAAAAGTGGTAAAAATGCACGTTTCGTTAGTAGAGCTCGCTTACCAATATAACCCTTGAACAAAGGCACAGGTACTGCAATGGCAAGGTGTTCTCGCTCAGGGCTTGTCATGCTCCAAAATATATCTGCTTGCTTTGCATCAAGCATCAGTAAGGTACGTTGTTGATGAGGGTGTACTAATACCTCATTAATTTCTGCTTGGTAATTACCAGCACGTAAAGCCGCTGCCAGTAATTCATGAAGATAATAATCACGCTTGTAGAGCGGGCGCTGTTCAATCGCTAAATTCACCACATTTTTTGCTTCTGTGGTAAGGCTGTATCCTAGGCTAAGCAATACTAAAATTGCGCTACATAGTCGCTTCATTGTTATTTTTTGATAGTGTTTTTTTTAAGCTACACCTACTCAAATGTAGACACAAGCAAAACTTACTAAACTTAAATTTTCTTCATAGTCCGACAGATGCACTGTCATCTTTCGCACAACTAAGGCGCACAACAGCTGGTGCTGGTCGCCTTCTTTGGCAAACAAATAAATGGCTACTTTGATAACGCTTAGCTTCTTTTTTTGCATCTGTCGCCAGCGCAGCTACCTGATGACTATTAATACATAGCTCTAAATCTGGCTTAACTAACCCTATCGATAGTGTAAGTAAAGGCACAAACTGCTTTTTACCTTCTCGATTACTTGCCCAATAACCCCCTTGCTCAATATGCTCAGGCGTAAAAAATGCGCGAGATTGATGCTCAAATTTATTAATGATGTCATGGCACACTTGCTCTGCATCATTTTTATCAAACACGACCATAAAATCATCCCCGCCAATGTGCCCCACAAAGCCTTTACTCGTGCTGCACGCCTCGACAATAACCTCAGCTAGCAGCTTTATTACGCTATCACCACTGGCGTATCCGTACAGATCATTGAATTGTTTAAAGTGGTTTAAATCAACATAGGCTAGCGAGAACGGATAATTATTGCGAAGCCTTAGCTCAATTGCTTCGTTAATCGCGACATTACCCGGCAGCATTGTAAGCGGGTTGGCATGTTGTGCATGGCGGATTTTTTCTTCAGTAATGTGCTTTAAAATATTACGTAGGGGTGCCAATCCTAAGTATTCACCACTTCGGGTGATCACAATGTGGCGTCGAATATCAAACTCAAATTCGGTAATTTGCTGACTCACCGTATCGAGTAACTCGTTTTCGTCTACCACTAACGGCTGTTTATCCATTAAAGAAGTAACGGGTTGCTTATCATAAAGCGCATGCCCATACGGGGCAGCAAATACTTCGGTAAGTTGATCTCGGTGTAATAAACCAACAGGAATATTATGCTCTAGTACCGCAAGGCTCGTTAAGGTTTTATCTTGCTCAAAAATTTTATGAGCATCTTTACAGCGGGTTGCTGATTCAATACTTGCATGTTCAACGGCTAACCAGCCAATCGCCATAGACTGTTCAAAATTACTTTCAGTATCTGATGATTCTAAATGCTTTAGGCAGTGAATATTAATTTCGTAACTGGGCTGTAAACTTGGCCTTTCTAACAAAAAGCCTTGTGCATGCTGTACCCCTAAACTTTCGAGTAAACGAAGCTCCTCTACACGCTCAATGCCTTCTGCTATTACTTGCGTATTGGTTGCTTTAGCAAGCTCAATAATAGACTTTAAAAACTCTTTTTTAACCACACTCTGATCGCAATGATCAATAAAATAGCGGTCTATTTTTACAAATTCAGGACATAACTCAGACCATTGTTTTAAGCCCGAATAGCCGGCGCCTAAATCATCAATTGCAATCGAAAAACCTAGCTCACGATAATGTGCAATAGTCTTTAACAATAAAAAGCCATCATCGACTTTTTCTTGCTCTGTAACCTCGATAACCACACGATTAGCAGCTAAACCGAAGTGCTCAACAAGGTGCAAAGTTTCACCTTTTGGATGACACGGATCGAGTAAAGTTTTAGGGCTTACATTTAAGAATAACTTACCTTGTAGGTTAAGCTTAACAAAGTTCTCAATCGCTTTACTGCGGCAAAGTAACTCTAACTCAGAGATTTTATGACAAGCAATGGCTTCGCTGAACAATGCACAGGGCATTTCTAACTCAGAATCTCTAGGCCCACGACTTAACGCCTCATAGCCCAAAATATGTTGATTAGAAATATCAAAGATAGGTTGAAACAAGGTTTCAATTGCACTGTTATCTAAGATCTGCTGTAGTTGTGCGCTCACCTTACACCTAGCATCAGTAATACAAATAGGCGACTAAATTAGCAACCTTGTATGACAATTTTATGGCAAGGCTATGACTAGCAATGACTACTCAGCAGCAATCATTTCTATCTGCTTGATGCGTGCAAAACTATCAATCATTTTTAACTTTGCGTGTTGGTAATCACTTTGTGCTAAATCTGCTTGTTGAGTTAGTGTATAGACCGCAAGTGGATTAAGTAATAGCTTTTGTGCGTGGTAGCAACTCGGCGCTGAGAATTCAGGTAATTTGGGGAGCTCTTCTTGAGACCCGCCATTTTCTATCTCTATATGTTGCTGTTTAATCATGGCTATTTGCGCCATAACGTTTAGACTTTCTTCGCATTCAGGCAGTTGCTCTTTAAGATTTACAAACAACTGCTTTGATGAGCCGATTAAAGTTGTTACTGAGTCACTTATCTGCGTTGGCGTAGATTGGCTTTGTAATAAACTGACTACATGCCAAGCCAGGTTTTGATACATATCTAATTGCTGTCGCACATCACCACTTGTATTGCTGCTTTCAGGCTGCTGGGGTGATGGCTCTTCTGAACATGCAACAAGCAAACAAAGTGAACACGCGCTCAGCATTAGCTTTTTAATAAGTTTTCTCATAAATAACAGTATATTACCGCCTCGTCATTTAATTTATCTTTGCAAGTGAGTGAATGAGATGCCTTCAAGTAAAAGCAACGCAAACTAACTAAGCAAGGCCTCTCGCTAATAGCATTTATAAATGCAATAACGCTTCAGCAGTAGACTCATTTGTAATGAGGGAATTGATCATACCAGACTCTATTGCCCCGGCAATGGCTGGAACCTTGTTCTGCCCTGCAGCAATTCCTATTACATGTTTGTCTCGACGAGTAGACAAAGCAACGCTCGTTACACGCTGGTTTATGTCAGATTGAACGAGTTTACCATTACTATCAAATATCCAACTTATTACTTCACCTGTGGCACCCATAGCCTCAAGTGCCGCAAGCTCATGTTGTGTAATAAACCCATCTAAATGTAAAGGGGAGTTTATCCCCAAGTCACCAACCCCGACAAAATATACATCTGCTTGTAGGGCGAGCTCATGAACATTTTTTACATGCGTCAGCTGTTGCCATTGAGCTTTATCTGCTTGCGTACTAGCAATAACAGGAACAGGCATAGGAAAATGTCTTGCCCCTAAACGCTCTGCAACATGAATAGCAACATCATAACGACTAGCAGAACCATCCTGCGCTATGTTTCCAACCAACGAGACAATACGGTGCTGAGGGCACTGCATATTTGTAAGTTCATTAGTGCAAGCACGTAAGGCTCGTCCGGTCCCAAAAGCAATCGTCTTAGCTTGTCGGCTTTTTGCGTACCGTTCAATTTCAGCTGCACCGGCTTGTGAAAGACCCACTACAGAATCAGCATCACCCGGCACACTTGGAACCACCTCACACTTGAGTAAGCCGAAGCGTTGTTGAAGTAAATCAGCCAGTTCCATGCAACGTTTAATTGGGTGTTCGAGTCGGACTTTTATTAACCCTTTTGATACGGCCATTGCCACTAATCTTTGCGCAGATTGTCGAGATGTATTGAGTTGTTTAGCGATCTCGTCTTGTGTTTTTCCTGCAACATAATAAAGCCAACCAGCTCTGGCTGCTTCCTCTAATTTTTGGTTTTCAGTAATAGGGGGCAAAGCCATTATTTATACCTGTTTTGGCCATTAATGAAAAAATTAACAGTAAAATGATTCACTGCACCAATCTATTCGTTTTTGCTATATTTTGCAGATTAACATACAGAATCAGGCTTATTGGTATCAAACCCAACTATGCGCCAGCTATTATTGAGTTCTGGCTACTGGTTTAAAAGATACCATAAATTTTAATAACATAGCCTGTTTTAAACTTAATAGTATTACTACTCTAAAACAAAATTCAGGGTTCAAGGAAGTATTAGATATGATTTCTACCCTATTTTTACAGAGTAACCACCAAGCAACGATTAAATAAAGCCTTACTGAACAACAAACACAGTGCGAGTAAAACTTAAAAAAACAGCACGTTCACTTATGAATCGTGCTGTTTTTTATTGGTTTTGCAAAAAACTAGCGGGATATTTCTTAACTATTTTTTACAGCCATCTATTGGCACACAATATAAAACTAGAGATTAGAAGTTAAAACTCAGCTGTAAACCCGCAATGATGGCATTCTCTTCTTCGCGATCACCATTTGGATGAATAATGAATTGAACACTTGGCATCAACTCAATCGCAGGCGTAATTGCATAATTGTAGTTAAGCTCAATCGGGTATTCATGACTACGCACGTTAAAATCACTATTTATATGATTTACATTATATTTATGCTGTGCATCAGTTAACTCTTTACTGACGCTGTTTCGCCCAATAGCTAATCCAATACGGTCATTAGGGCGACTAGCATATGGCGCTGTAATAAACCCTCCTATCGCGATCACTTCACCCACTGCACTAATACTACTATCTGCATGAATCATACTCGCAAATACCCGTAATCCACCACCTGATGGATTGCGTGTTATTTGCTGTTCAAGGTTAAAATAGAATGCGTTATCCGTATCTTCAATCGCAACAGCATCAATAGTCGAACCGACCGGAAAGCCAGCTTCATTTACAAGCTTGGCTTTATCTAAGCTGCTACGCACGACACCAACTCGGTAATCCCCTTGCAAGCCATGCCCATAGTTCACTTTATATTCTAACTCTCCCACCACGGTGGTGCCGTCAATACCACCTGATGTATGCAGCTTCAACCCTTGGTTCAACGACATTACTTGTGGGTTTGCATCGTAGCTACCTATTTTAAATAATAAGTTATCCGATAACTTATACGTTAATTGCGCCCCTAAAGTACTCAAAGGATCACCATACCAACTACTACTCAAATAATTAGATGAACCACCACTGCAAAATGTTAAATGTTGAAAAGCGCAGCTCATAGCAAAAAAATCAGCGCTTGGATAAATTCGACCAATTTTAATACTGAGCTGATCATCGAACAGCTGTTGAGTTAATGAAAATTGTGTGAGACGAGTTACATTTCCTCGACCATAAATTTGCTGTGATTGAAGTAATGATGGAATACCTGCCTTATTGTTTATTAGCTCACCATTTCGATTTGTAATTTCTACTTTAAACTCAGCCCCAGACCAACCAAAAAGCTTTTCAAGATCAATATATCCACCAACAAAAAATTGGTCAGCATAAGCCACCTCATTATCAAGACCGCCTTTCAAATTATGAGCAACCTGATTGAAATAGCCTAAACGAAAATCCATACCTCGCTGCGACAATTCAGATCGTGCCCCGCTCCAGTCACCTGTTATATGTTTTTGTGCATCAAACGTTTCAGCCCCATGACTTGTAAAGGAACTTAAAACCAAAATCGCTGACATTGAAGGAATTAAACGTCGCTTTTTCACTGAACAACGAAAAAACAACATTTTTGATTTCTGTGTTACTGCAATCGATTGATTGTTATCCATGTATGTGTTCTCCATTTTAATTACGCTCGAGTACTCTAAACTCATCGCCAAATTGTTACTACCACCTTTCACTTTGAGCAAACAAACACTGACTGAGCATATTCCCAACACATATAATATTTGTCAATAAAAACAGCAAGAGCTTGCCAAACATCGAAATGACAAATAACAGTATAAAATCACTAAAAAACAACATTAAGTCAGTTAAATATCACTAGAGTTATGATGAATGATGAACCCCTCTCTTTATCTACTCATTAACTTATTATTGACAAAACAATACACCAGTAGGATTATGCCCAAAGGCAACAACAATGCCCAAACAAATTATTTACCATGGAGTAGGTAATTTATTACAGTTGAATTAGACGCGTTGATCCATAACACACACCTTGTTTGAGTCGAGGTTTTCATATTTTTAGGAAGTTTTAATAAAAAAGAATCCCTTTAAAGAACATTAAAGAGCAGCACGTCATATGACTAACAGGGACAAGTACTTATGAAAAGTAATCAGGTCGATTTAAAAGGATTAGAAGAGGAACAATTACCGATTGCACAACACAAACTCAAAGGATGGAAGCACTTTTTAGGTCTATATGCAGGTGAACACGTAGCTGCAACGGAGTTTGTATTTGGTGCAACATTTGTCGCACTTGGCGCAACCATGACAGATATCCTCCTTGGATTACTGATCGGTAATATTCTTGCTGTATTGAGTTGGACGCTCATAACAACCCCCATAGCTGTAGAAACACGTTTAAGTTTATATACCTACCTACAAAAAATTGCTGGTGACTCGATGACCCGGCTATACAACTGGGCGAATGTAATTATATTTACTGTTATTTCTGCAGCCATGATTACAGTTTCTGCGACCGCAGTCCGCTTTGCTTTAAATATTCCGGCTCAACTTAACTGGTATCCAACTAACTCTTTATTTGTCATGGTTGTACTGGCTGTAGGGATCATTGTTGTACTTGTTGCCATGTATGGTTTTAACGCCGTATCACGCTTTTCAGGTATTTGCGCTCCTTGGTTATTCGTGATGTTTATAAGTGGTCCATTAGTGCTTATGCCAGAGCTTGCAAATGCTGTTATTGGCCAAACAGTCGTCTCTAGCTGGGGAGACTTTATGCATATTGGCAGCATCTCTGTTTGGACGGGTCTTGATGCCAATGGTGAACCCGGAATTGGTTTACTCGAAGTTATAGGCTTTTCTTGGGCTGCAAATACAATTACCCATTTTGGCTTAATAGACATGGCTCTTCTGCGCTATGCAAAGAAAAAAAGTTATGGGCTATGTACCTCTGCAGGCATGTTATTTGGGCACTATATAGCTTGGATCTCTGCAGGTATTATGGGCGCGGGGACTGCAGTTTTAGTGAAGAAGTCTATTGTTGAATTGGATCCCGGCGATGTTGCATTTCACGCACTAGGCTTATCTGGGTTAGTGATCGTTATTGTCGCAGGATGGACAACTGCAAATGCCAACCTGTATCGTGCAGGCCTTGCTGCTCAAGCTATTTTTAGTAATCAATCTCGAACTAGAACCACATTTTTAGTAGGTATAGTTACAGTCATCATTGCATGTTTTCCGTTTGTATTTACCAAACTATTGCCATTATTAACCTATGCAGGTCTCTTAGTTGTACCTGTGGGCGCTATTGTATTTGCTGAGCACTTCTTATTTCCAAAACTTGGGTTAACTCGCTATTGGGTAACATACAAACAGCTTCAGCACAGCTCTGCGGCTGTTTTATCATGGGCTCTGGGACTCGTCTTTGGCTTTACGTTGAATGCGATAGACATTATGCCTTTTTACTACTTATTCATCCCAACATGGATATTTAGCATCATCGTTTATATCCAGTTAGCTAAAAGATACGGAGCTGCTGATTCATACCCAGAACAAGAAGCTGAACTTGCTGCGTTTGATACACGTGTAAAAGAATTTCATGCAGAGCAAGCAGCTAAAGAGCCTCTTTTCGCCATTGATCAGCGTGGATTTACCAAACTATTGTCAACACTTGCGTGGTTAAGCTTAGGTGTAACGATAGCACTGGCTACTAATACCATGTTCTTTTCACCTGATATCAGTTCATACGAGGCTAACCGAACATTATTTTTTAACATTGGATTTGCCTGCACAATTATCTATTTTGCTACAGCTTACTGGGCGATGCATCGTAGAAACCATTTTCAGCCAGCAAGTTTAAGGAGCTAAGATATGGACGTAATTTCACTGCAGCAATCTACGTTGAGCTCATTACCGACCACAGTGGCAGTCCCAGAATATGACCGCCAAGCATTGCAATCAGGTATCGTTCACGTAGGGGTGGGTGGATTTCATCGCTCACACCAAGCTTTCTACACTGATAACTATATTAACCGTAGTGATGATTTACGCTGGGGTATATGTGGTGTTGGTTTACGTGAAGCAGACCGCTTAGTAAAACAACATCTAGAATCACAAGACTACCTTTACTCAATTTTGACGAAGCACCCTGATGGACATACGCAAGTGCAAGTTATTGGCTGCATGACGGATTTTCTAATGGCCCCTGACGACCCTGAAGCAGTCATTAGTAAAATAGCTGCTGACGAAACGTATATTGTATCATTAACAATTACCGAGGGAGGATATAACTACGATCCATCTAGCGGTGAATTTGACTTTACTAACCCTGATATTCAGCATGATTTAGCTAACCCAGATAAACCTAAGCTTATCTTTGGTTATTTGGCTGCTGCATTAGCACGTCGACGAAAAACCGATAGGCCGCCATTTACCATTCAGTCATGCGACAATATCCAACACAATGGCGACATTACTCGAAAAATGCTTGTTACTTATATTCGAGCATTCGACCACGGACTTGCCGATTGGGTCGAAAGCCATGTTTGTTTCCCCAATGCCATGGTAGATAGAATAACTCCAGCAACGGATCAAAGCGACTTAGCACTTGCTAAGAATTTGGGCATTATTGATAAATGGCCTGTTACTTGTGAGCCATTTCATCAATGGGTGATTGAAGACAAGTTTAGTCAACAACGCCCAGCATGGGAACTTGTTGGTGCCCAGATTGTAGATGATGTAACACCTTACGAAACGATGAAGATTCGTCTACTTAATGCTAGCCACTCAGTGCTTGGCATTTTAGGTTCTTTACGCGGCTATCAAACTATTGAACAAGCAATCTGCGATCCTTTGTTCACTAAGCTTATAACCGAGTTTATGGATAGCGAAGTCACACCTATTTTAGATGCCGTACCGGGTATTGACCTTAGTGACTATAAAAAAACACTAATTGCCCGTTTTGCAAATCCAAACATCAAAGATAGCCTTACAAGAATTTGCTCACAAAGCGCAGCCAAAGTATCTACTTTTTTGGTACCAACAATTATGGAAAACCTCAAAAACAACGGTAATACTGCTATTGCGAGTTTAGTTATTGCTGGATGGTGTTTATATAGTGATACGCATTTAACCCAACAAGGAGAGCCTTTAGAGATCATCGATGATATGGCTGAAACATTACAACAGGCAGCTCATGCATCGCGAATTTCCCCGCTCGCTTTTCTGGAGCAACCGAGCATTTTTGGCGCACTTGTTGAAAACACGTCATTTTGTAATGAATATAAATCTTACATTAGTAAGCTCTATGCAGGTGTGGCTATTGAGCACATTATAGTATCACTATTAGATCAGGCTCAGGCGAAGCAAGTTTATAATTAGGCGATAAAACGCAATTAGTGACTAGTTTTGTCACTTGAATGATTAAATATCATTGCCAGTGTATATAAAAACAAAAAACCGCCCTAAATTTAGGGCGGTTTTTCTTTTTAACACTCAGTTAAGGCATAGGATCGAGATCCGCACCTTCTTTTTCAATTACTTCTGGAATTAAGTCTTCTTTACTTACACCCATTGCAATTGCTACAGCTGAAGCAACATACACAGATGAATAAGTACCGATGAATACACCAAATAGTAATGCAGTTGCGAAACCGTGGATCGTTTGACCACCCCAGCCAAATAACGCAATCAATACTAAGATAGTTGTGATTGATGTTACTAAGGTACGGTTTAACGTTTGCGTTAATGAAATATCGATAATTTCAATGGTGTCATCAATACGCACTTTACGGAAGTTTTCACGGATACGGTCAGAAACAACGATGGTATCGTTAAGTGAGTAACCTATTACCGCCAAGATTGCCGCAAGAATCGTTAAGTCAAACTCAAGACCTAGTATTGAGAATAAGCCTAATGTAATGATAACGTCGTGTAACAGTGCTGATACCGCACCTACCGCAAAACGCCATTCAAAACGAAACGCAACGTAAATTAAGATACAGATAAGTGCAGTTAACATGGCAAGGCCACCCTGCTCTTTTAGATCTTCACCCACACTTGGGCCAACAAACTCGATACGACGCATTTCTACTGTCGGCTCAACTTTTTGTAATGCCGTAATGATTTGGTTACCAATCACTTCTGCTTTTACGCCAGCACCTTGTGGAGCAAGACGGACTAGAATCTCTTTACTTGAGCCAAACAGCTGCACCGAGAAATCTTCAAAGCCGCTTTCTGTGATTGCATCACGTACTTCCTTAAGATCAGGTGCTTGAGTAAAGCCCACTTCAACAGCAGTACCGCCTGTGAAGTCGAGGCCGAAATTTAAGCCTTTAGTAAAAAACGATACGAAAGAAGCCAAAATCAACAAAGTTGATAATGTCATGGCAAACTTTCTTAACTTCATAAACGGGAGTGTTTTACCACCGAGTTTTAAAATTTGCATGCTGACTCCTAAATCGACAACTTATCAATACGCTTACCGCCAATGAATAAGTTGATTACCGCACGGGTACCAACAATGGCTGTAAACATAGAGGTGATAATACCAATCGCAAGTGTTACTGCGAAACCAGCAATAGGACCAGTGCCCACTGCAAATAGGATCACTGCTGCGATAAGCGTTGTGATATTAGCATCGAAAATGGTGCTAAATGCGCTGTCGTAACCAAAATGAACCGCTTGTTGCGGACTACGACCATCTTCAAGCTCTTCACGGATACGTTCAAAGATAAGTACGTTAGCATCAACCGCCATACCTACAGTTAATACGATACCTGCAATACCTGGTAGCGTTAAAGCAGCACCCGGAATAAGCGACATTACACCGACAATTAATACTAAGTTGGCACCCAGAGCGATGTTCGCCACCATGCCGAAACCTTTGTAATAAAAAAGCATAAATACAAGCACAAACACGAAACCTAGCACAACCGCAGTCATACCCGCTTCAATGTTCTCTTGACCTAAGCTTGGACCTACCGTGCGTTCTTCAACAATTTGAATCGGCGCAACAAGTGCACCGGCACGAAGTAATAAGCTCAGGTTATGTGCTTCAGCTGGATTATCGATACCAGTAATACGGAATGAACGGTCAAGACGGGCTTGAATCGTCGCCACGTTAATCACTTCTTCAACTTTAATAGGTGGAAGTGCTTTACCGTTTTCATCTGTTTTACCTGATGGCTTATATTCAATAAATACTGTGGCCATGCGTTTGCCGATAGCACGTTTAGTGAACGCATTCATTTTTGCGCCACCTTTGCTGTCTAGCGTAATACTAACCTGTGGACGCTGATACTCATCCATACCAGATTGCGCACCAGTAATGTGGCTACCTTCAAGGATGATGCGTTGCTTAAGTACCACTGGGTATCCATCACGTGCCATGATCACTTCAGTACCTGGCGGTACACGACCTTGTAAAGCGGCACCTGCATCGGCATTTTCGTCAACTTCACGGAATTCAAGCGTTGCTGTTGCACCTAAGATTTCTTTAGCGCGTGCAGTATCTTGTACACCCGGAAGTTGCACAATAATACGCTCAGCACCTTGGCGCTGTACGTTAGGCTCTGCAACACCGATTTGGTTAATACGGTTACGAATAATAGTTTCGTTTTGTTTGATAGCATAATCGCGAATTTCTTTTAGCTTTTGCTCGCTCATGCTGGCAAAAAAAGCGTTATCACTGCTGCTATCATCAATGTATACGTTTAACGGATAACGAGTAGATAAGAAGCGCTCTGCGGCATCTTTGTCTTCTTCGTTACGCATCTCAACACGTAGACGCTCACTACCAGCTACTCTACGAATAGTGCGATAACGTAGCTTTTCTTCACGTAAGTCACTTTTGAAATCTTGTTCCATTTGCTCAAGCTGAGTATCAACCGCCGTCGCCATGTCGATTTCCATAGTAAAGTGAACACCACCGCTTAAATCTAGGCCTAGCTTCATCGGGTTACCACCCAATGCTTTTAACCACTCAGGTTGAGCCGGAGCCATATTGATTGCAGAGATGTAATCTTCACTAAGGGAATCACGCAGTATATCTTGCGCTTTTAGTTGCTCTTCAACATTCTTAAAACGAACCAGGATTTGTCCGTCTTCAAGTTTGCTTGATTTAACAGTAACGTTATGTTCTTTGAGGGTCGCATTTACTTTATCGAGTACGCTGAGGTCAGCATCAGTACCTTTAGTGCCCGATACTTGTATGGCCGGGTCGCGGCCATACAAGTTAGGTGAGGCATACAGAATACCAACGACTAACACAACAAGAACAAGTAAATACTTCCATAATGGAAACTTGTTTAACACGTGTGAGTCCTTATTTTTATTGTTATAGCGACTTCATAGTGCCTTTTGGCAATACTGCAGAAACAGCTGATTTTTGTACTGTTACTTCTGCTTGGTCGTTTAATGAAATCACGATGAAGTCTTTGTCATCAGCGATTTTAGCGATCTTACCTACTAAACCACCTTGCGTTAGTACTTCGTCGCCTTTTGCCATTGCGCTCATCAGGGCTTTATGCTCTTTTACACGTTTAGCTTGAGGGCGGTAAATTAAGAAATAAAATACCAAACCGAAAATACCCAACATGATTAGCATTTCCATGCCACCACCTGCTGGTGCTGCACCTGCCGCACTTGCGTGGGCGTTTGAGATGAATAAACTCATTTCACTTCCTCTTTAATTTTTCTAAAAATTTAATCTGATGTATCTGCAAGCTCTGGCACTTCTTGGCCGCGGCGTGCATAAAAATCTGCAACAAATTCGTCTAGTTTGCCATTACTGATGGCATTACGTAAGCCTTCCATCACGCGTTGATAATAACGTAAGTTATGAATCGTGTTTAGACGTGCGCCTAAGATTTCATTACATTTATCAAGATGATGCAAGTATGCACGTGAATAGTTTTTACACGTATGACAATCACACTCAGGATCCAGTGGGCCCGTGTCTGTTTTATGTACTGCATTACGGATTTTAACAATGCCACCCGTTACAAATAAGTGACCATTACGGGCATTACGTGTAGGCATTACACAGTCAAACATATCGATACCACGGCGAACCGCTTCAACTAAGTCTTCTGGTTTACCAACCCCCATTAAGTAACGAGGCTTATCTTCCGGCATTTTGTAAGCACAGTGATCAAGGATATTGATCATCTCGTTTTTCGGCTCACCCACCGATAAACCACCTAATGCATAACCATCAAAGCCAATTTCTTCTAGGCCTTTTTGTGATTGTGCACGAAGCTCAGGGTACATGCCACCTTGGATAATACCAAATAGCGCTGCAGGGTTATCGCCATGACCTTCTTTTGAGCGTTTAGCCCAACGAAGTGATAACTCCATAGAATCTTTAGCTTCTTTTTCAGTCGCTGGGTATGGCGTACACTCGTCAAAGATCATCACAATATCAGAGCCTAAATCGCGCTGAACTTGCATCGCTTTTTCTGGTGAAAGCATGATCTTTTCACCATTAACTGGTGAGCTGAACATCACGCCTTCTTCAGTGATTTTACGCATTGCGCCTAAGCTGAATACTTGGAAGCCGCCTGAGTCAGTAAGAATTGGGCGATCCCAATTCATAAAGTCGTGTAAGTCACCGTGTTGCTTAATGATTTCTGTACCAGGGCGCAGCATTAAGTGAAAAGTATTACCTAGGCAAATTTGCGCGCCAGTGTCTTTCACTTCGTCCGGCGTCATACCCTTAACGGTGCCGTATGTGCCTACAGGCATAAATGCTGGCGTTTCTACAACACCACGTTCAAAAATCAAGCGGCCGCGGCGCGCTTTACCGTCAGTGCGGTCTAATTCAAATTTCATATTATCCTCAGTGTCGGAAAAACAGTCCAACAAGCTATAATTTAACCGCTCGATTCTACCCTGTTTGCAGCTTTATTACTATTAATTGGGCTAAATTCGAAAATAAAAAGCCCAGTTAAAAAACTGGGCTTTTTAAAATCTAAACTGTCGTTATTTTCGCGTTAAGAACATGGCATCGCCATAACTAAAGAAACGATATTTTTGCTCTATTGCGGTATGGTAGGCACCCATGATGTTTTCTTGGCCAGCAAACGCACTGACTAACATGATCAAGGTTGATTCTGGTAAGTGGAAATTTGTCACCATAGCATCAACCACGTTGAACTGATAACCCGGGTAGATGAAGATATCGGTATCACCAAAGTAGGTATCAAGTTTGCCGCCGTGCACTTTAGCAGCAGATTCTAACGAGCGAACTGAGGTAGTCCCTACGGCTATTACGCGACCACCTTTTGCTTTCGTTTCGGCTACCGCTTTAACCACATCATCTGGTACTTCGATGTATTCTGAGTGCATGACATGCTCATCAACTGAGTCAACACGCACAGGCTGAAATGTCCCCGCACCTACATGCAAAGTCACAAACGCCATGTTTATACCTTTGTCTTTTAATGCCGTCATTAACTTGTCATCAAAGTGCAGGCCTGCCGTTGGCGCTGCAACTGCACCTGGTTTTTCACCATAAACAGTTTGGTAGCGCTCGCGGTCTGATTCGTTATCAGGACGATCAATGTAAGGTGGCAAAGGCATGTGACCAATGTCATTTAAGATATCTAATACATTTTCGTCTTTGGCAAATTCAAGCTCAAAAAGCTCGCCATGACGTGCAACCATGATAGCTTCGGCTTTACCTTCAAGAATAATTTTTGAGCCAGGTTTTGGCGATTTACTTGCTCGAACATGGGCAAGCACCCGATGTTCGTCAAGCACACGCTCAACTAATACTTCAAGTTTGCCACCCGACTCTTTTTGCCCGAACATACGTGCAGGAATTACTTTAGTATTGTTGAAAACGAGTAAATCATTTTCATTAACAAGTGATAAAATATCACTAAACACTTTATGTTCCACTTTCCCTGATGGGCCATCAAGGGTCAGCAAACGGCTGCTAGTTCGATCTGCTTTAGGAAAACGAGCAATTAATTCATCTGGAAGGTCAAAGCTAAAATCAGCTACGCGCATGGAGCATATCTCTCATTAATAAAAACGCGCCAAGTTTACTCTGATACGCCCACTACCTCAAGCAAAGGCCAAATAACCGCTTTTAGGTAAAGTTTGCTTGTAGATTAGGCAAAATGTCATTATTCTAGCTTATTCACTAAACATGGGTTCGTTAAGAGGTAGTAGCGCCATGGCAAAGCAGTTAAAACTGCTAATTTTGAACGCTAGCGTTGCAGAACGTGAGACGGTAAAGTCTACGCTCAATAAACTAAATGTATTTCAGTTTATCGAAGCAAGCGACTCTCAGGACGCGTTAAAAATACTCAAAAGTCACCCGGTGGACATTATTATTACTGGCCTTGAGGTTGGTAAAATTGATGGCTGGCGCTTTTCACGTATGATCCGCTCTGGATTGTTAAAAACACCTAAAAACACGCCTATCTTATTAACACCTCCTATATACTGCGAACGCATTGCCGAAACCACTGCGCGAAGCTACGGTATTGATGCCGTATTGCCATTCGAACGCCAAGATATGTTACCGCAAGTACTTGCCAATGTACTTTCAACCCATTTAGAAAAAAGTAGTCGCCTAAATTTACTGCTACTCGAAACAGACAGCCGCAAAGCACAAGATATAAGCAAACAACTAAAACTTAGCTTTGCGGTAACGCATACCACCTCAACTAAAGCGACGCTTGCAACATACTTACAGCATAAGTTTGCGATTGTTTTGATTGATGCCACTGAGTCACATTCTGATACTGCAGCTGGACTCATCAGCGAAATTTTGCAACATAATCCAAAACAAGCAATCGTAACCATTATTGATAATAATGATGCTGACTACGCTGAACAGTTATTATTATCGGGTGTGACTGACTTTATCCGTGCTCCTTATGATCAATCACTGTTAAGTAAGGTGTGCGATCATGCTGCCCGACGCGAAGATTTTATGGTCAGCTATGCTGAGTTTGCACAAAAGGTCGAACAGCTAAGCCAAAGCCAGAGTCGCTACAAAGAACTGTTTTCAGCGCACCAACGAATTTTATTGCATCTTAATACGGTCGTTCTTGAATTTGATCAGCACGGAAATATTCGCTTCATTAATCCTGCTTGGGAAAGCCTTACTGGTTATGGCATAAAATCAAGCTTATCAAAGTCACTCACAGATTTCTGTCTTCCAGAGTGTCAAACCAAGTTACAAAATACAATTCAAAGTATTTTGCATGGTGGCGAGCAACAACAACAAGTTGAAATACAACTTAAACACAAAAATGGCAATGCAATTTGGGTCGAGTGCCGCTTACAACTGATTAAAAATAGTCAAAACTCGGCTACGATCACTGCAACCATTGATAATATTCATGAACGAAAACAAGCTGAACTTCAGCTTCGCCATTTAGCTTTACACGATACACTCACAGAGCTGCACAATCGTTATTACTTTGACCAACAATTACAGCGTATTTGCCAAGAGAAATACACTAATGACGATATTGAGCACGCACTTATTTATATCGATTTAGACCACTTTAAGATTATTAACGACAGTAAAGGCCATCAACAAGGCGATATTGTCTTAAAAGAGGTTGCCCAGCTATTTACCGCTAACATTAGCGAAGAGCATTTGATTTGTCGTATTGGCGGTGATGAATTTGCTGTTATCTTAAAAAATACCAACTTACTTGATGCACACTTAGTTGCTGAGAGCATTTGCGTTGCTATTGAAAAACACCAATTTCACTCTGAAGGGCAAATATACTCAATTAGCTGCTCTATTGGTTTGACACAAATTACAGCACAGAATAATGATCCCAGCGAATGCTTAAAACAAGCAGATATCGCGCTTTATGTGGCAAAAAGTTTGGGCCGAAACTTAGTTCATTGTTATTCCAAAGAAGACAGTAACCACAATAGCCTACAAGTTGGTTTAGAGTGGGGACACAGTATTCGTCAGGCTCTTCAGCAAAATGCCATCGAGCTTCATTATCAGCCAATCTGGGATTTTAAACGTAATCATGTTGCTTACTTTGAAACATTACTGCGCTTGAAATTAAATGATGAGCTAATTTACCCGAACCAGTTTATCCCTGCATTAGAGTTATTAAATGACACATTTTTGATGGACCAATGTGTTATTAGAAATGCTATTCAAAGTGTTGCAAAACATCCAGAGCTTAATCAAATTGCTATCAATTTATCGGCGCAATCATTCTTAGATGAGCGTTTGCTTCCGCATATTGAATCAAGCTTAGAAGAGTATGAAGTGGCACCGAGCCGCATAATTTTTGAAATAACTGAGTCGGCAAGCATCAAAAACCTGACAGCAACCCGTGCAATGATAGAGCGTTTAAACGGCTTGGGCTGTCACTTTTCGATTGATGATTTTGGCACTGGATTTAGCACGTTCAATTATCTAAAACAATTACCAGCACAACATGTGAAGATCGATGGTTCATTCGTTCGCGACATGCTAAATGATCCTATCGATCTTGCTTTAGTTAAAGCCATTAACGATATTAGTCGTTCGCTTGATAAGCGTTCTGTTGCTGAATATGTTGAAAATAAAGAAATATTTTTAGCATTAAAAGAAATTGGAATTGATTACGGCCAAGGCTTCTTTATCGCCCGCCCAGTACCGGTTGAAAAAATTTCTGCTGAACTAAAAAAAATATCTGAAAATAATTTATTTAACTAACAATTAGCTAGCATTATAAAGTGAAAAAAACGGCATTTTTGCTACTTTTTACCTATTTTTAGTACTTCCAAAGTCACGATACTCATCTATACTTAAATCCACAGCAGGAACTAATGTCGTATTTTTATAGTGATTACTTAAAAAACACATGACATTACCAATTACATTATACATACTGAAAATAACTTAATATTAATAAGTTCATGTATTAACGGTATAAAGGAGAAAAGTGATGACACAACTAATCGTTTTGTTGCTGTTCGTAAATTTAGGGATAGCGTATCAATGTTACCGTAATGCAACCTTCAAGGGGTATCCGGTAAAGATATTTACAGGCTTAGGTCTAGTGCCGTATTTTAATTTAGTCGTATGGGTTTACTTATTGTTTTTACCCGACTTGAAACCTTTTTCAATGAATGAAAAGCAGCCTCTCTAGGCTGCTTTTTAGTTGGGGAGCTAGCCAAGCTAAAAATTATAGCTTGATGCCTTTTCAAGCAGTTGCGTGGCTTTTATATCACCTTGCACACACTTTTTAATATCTGACTTTTTAAACACTTTAACCTGTTCACTTTTATCTTCGCTAATACCACGAATGACAAAACTAACATGCTCATCGTTTGGTAAGTTTCTTAAGCCACTACCATAATCACATAAGGTAAGCGATAAGCTGTTATTTACCTTTTGTACAAGCTCAGCTAATTGTTGCTGCTGCTCTTTCACCCGTGCTTGTTTTTTTTCTGCTAACTCTTTACGCATTACTTGCTGTTTTTGCGATAATTTTTGCTGCTGCTTTTCAAGTTCTTTGATTGCTGCTTGTAGCTCTTTTTTACGTTGTTCGAGCTCTTGATCTTTGGCGTCTTTGTCGTGACGACGGTCAAACTCCAAATCACGTTTTTCACGTTCAAGATCACGAATTTCACGGCTTATATCTCGCTCTTGTTCAGCAACATCACGCACTCGCTCAGCACTTTCACGCATCATTTCCATTGCTTGCTGGTAGGCTTCTTGCGTTTTCACTACCACGGCATCGCTTATTACTTGCACATGATCACCTAACACCTCAATTTCAGCCAGTTCTTCAAAGTCGATATCTGGCAATGGTGGAAGAGGCGCATCAGGTACAGACGCAAACACCGAAGACCACCGTGAACTACCTCGTACATCAAAGCTAAATACCACGCCTTGGTGTTGTAGATAGCTTGAAGTTACATTTCTTACCTTGTTATCGGTATCTTGTTTTAAAGCTGCGGTGAGGATTTTTTCCATGATCCCGACTTCTCGCTGAATTTTATCTAATTCATCGTTTGCTTGTGCTTGCACGCTTACGGCTGAGCAAAGCAATAAGGCAGCTGAGGTTAATGTGTATTTTGACATCTTAATACTCCAAGTTGTTGGCAACGGTTGGCATAGATCGGCCGTCCACTTGCTCTGCTAAATCATTTAACTGCATACGTAAGTACGCTTGATCTTGAGCGCGCTGCGTTTTGATATAGGCAAGCACGCTAGCAATATCTTCTTGACGCTCTACTCGCCCAGTTTTAATCGCTTCTTTAGCCAGCTGGTACATCTGCTGCTGTTGCACTTCATTTTGTGCTGTAAGAATGTTTTGCAGCTGATCAATTTGCTTTTGTTGTGACTCTAATAAGTTGGTTTGTTTAGCGACTTGCTCAAGTAATTGCTGGTTTTGTTGCTGCGGATTAGTAACAAAAAGCCACGCACAAAACGCAATTGATGCCGCCATTGCCCACATACCAGAGCCAAAAAATACGTTAGCTTTTTGCACTTTCGGTATACTTGATTCTCTGTCCCAGTTTGGTACTGGCACCGTTTCATAGTCTTTACTTTGTTGTTGCCACTGCATCGCATTGTTCATCATTAATGCATACTCAGCATTAGCTTGCAGCAAGGCTATTTGCTCATCAGTTAAGCTCTCACCTTCTAACCATGCGGTAAATAATGAATCTAAATTAGCCATCTACGGCCTCCAAATGCACTTTTAATTTGCCAAGCGCACTGTATAGTCTTGATTTAGCTGTATTGGTCGAAATGCCTAATTGCTCAGCTATCTCTTCAAATGTACAGTGCTGAAAAAACTTTAACTCCACCACTAAACGCTGCTCCCAGGGTAAATTATTCATCATTTCTTTTAGTTCATGATGCTGCTCAGATTGCAGTTGATTCGTTTCTAACTCGCTACGCTCACAGCTTTCTTCTGGCGCAGAATCCAAACTTTGATGCAATTTACGGCGACGATAATATTCGACACTACGCCGATGCACTATTTGATAGAGCCAAGTATTAAAGCTCGATTCACCACGAAAGCTCGGTAAGCTTTTATACACAGAAATAAACACTTCTTGCATCAAATCCATTGCATCATCGGGATGGCTTAACATCCTTAGGCAATAGTTATATACCTGTGTTTCGTGCTGCTTGACTAATTTCAACCACGCCCGTTTATTGCCCTGTTGCGCTTTGGCAATTAATGTTTCAAGTGATTGAAAAAACACGCTAGCCTCGTCATCTGATCTGCCTTTAATGGTTTTGTTATTATGTTAGTCGAGGGAAGGAAAAAAATAGTTTGTTTAAATAACAAAAAACCCCAAATTTTTTATTTGGGGTTTTTTATTATTCGTTACACTGACCATCTAAGCTACATTGCCTATTAAGAAACAGCTCTAACTGCTGACTAAACAGCCTAAAGTCTCTGATCCGGCCTGTGGTTTTACGCCATACAATACCAATATCACGGTACGCATCGCTCTGGGATGGCGTAGCAACCATTTCTTTCTTGTCTAAAATGCCGGCATTAATAGCCATTTGCGGTAAGAAAGTCACACCTAGCTGGTGCTCAACCATACTTAACAAAGTATGTAAGCTTGCCGCTTCAAATGGATTAATACAACTTGAACGGTTCAAGTGGCAGGCACTTAGCGCATGGCCAGTCATACAATGCTCACGCTCGAGTAAAAACACGCTGGCATCCGGTAGTAGATTAAAATCTTCCACCCCAGCTGCAGGCGTATAGTCTTTGTGATGCACCAAACTAAAGTGATCTTTTGCAAGCACTTGAGTATGAAATTTGTCAGTATCATACGGCAATGCAAGCAATGCCATATCAATTTGGCCATGCTCTAATTTATCGAGTAGCTTATCACTGGTATCTTCAACCAAGACTAACTCTAACTCAGTAAAAGTTTGTTTGCAGAAATGATATAAAGGCGCGGCAATAAAGCTGGCAATCGTTGGGATCACGCCAAGGGTGAGCGTGCCGCTTAACGGTGTCAAAAAGCTTTTTGTTAGCTCTTTTAGGCTTAAGGTATCGTCTATAATTTTACGAGCTTTCTCTACGACTTCTTCACCGATAGCTGTAAACATTAAACTGCGATTTTCACGCTCAATAAGCTGACAACCTAACGTTTCTTCTAAGTTTTGAATTGCACTACTTAATGTAGATTGGCCAATAAAACAGGCGCTGGCTGCGCGGCCAAAGTGTTGATGCTGATGGACTGCTAATAAATACTGTAGCTGTTTTATACTTGGTAAGTTATTCATATTCTGTTTTTATACCAAATCGCTTAATTAAGTGATCTATTTTGAGGCAATAAAACCTCGTTAATAACAAGGCAAAAATTTCGCTATTAAGTTGCTCTTAATGAGAAATCTTTAACGCAGATAGCGACAGGTTTATCCTTCAAAATGATTAAATATTATTGCGGATTGATATTACTACCTGCAAATAAAAAGACCCCAATACCTAAGGCATTGAGATCTTTTCAAGCTAAAAGTCTGTTAGTACTTTTTTTAAACCCCGAAGGCAGTTCTCAGTACGTAGAAAATAACAATAGCAAGGGCTGCGCCAACTGGCAATGTAATTACCCAAGAAACTACAATGTTTCTTACTACACCCATGTTAAGTGCCGCAATACCACGTGCCATACCTACACCTAATACTGCACCCACAAGTGTTTGTGTAGTAGAGATAGGTAAGCCAGTACCTGATGCGATAACAACAGTAGAAGCAGCTGCAAGCTCAGCAGCAAAACCGCGGCTAGGTGTTAAGTGTGTGATACCTTCACCGATTGTTTTGATTACTTTCTTACCTAAAATAGCAAGACCAGCAACAATACCGAAACCACCCAGTGGTAAAATCCACCATGCGATAGCCGCTTTCTTAGCGATTTCACCGTTGTGCTCAACAATATTTACAACAGCAGCTAGTGGACCAATTGCGTTAGCAACGTCGTTTGAACCATGTGCGAATGCCATACAACATGCTGTTAGTACCATCAGTACTGCGAACACTTTCTCAACGTTGTTGAATTGCATTTTTTTGTCAGCTTTAGGGTCAATTTTAAGGCGTGAAATTGCGAATTTACCAATGATTGCAACAACCACTGCAATTGCGATAGAAAGCGCATAACCTTCAACAGCACCTAAGTTAATACCAATGTGCTTCAAGCCTTTCTTGATAGTTACAAGCGACATGATGAAGCCAGCTAGACCCATGTATACAGGTACGAAACGCTTAGCATTTTTAAGTGGTGCATCAGTGTCAAAAATTAGCTTTTGCGCACTCATGAAAATCAAATAAGCAATAAAACCAGAAATAGCAGGGGTAACAATCCAGCTACCTACAATGCCCATTACCTTGTTCCATTGAATTGCTTCGCTACCTACAGCAACCAATGCGAAACCAATTATGGCACCGATGATTGAGTGAGTCGTAGATACTGGCCAGCCCAAGAAAGAGGCAATTAATAACCAGCTACCAGCAGCGAATAGCGCGGCAATCATACCAAGTATCATAAGTTCTGGTATGTCCGTAAATGGCGCGGCATCTATAATCCCTTTACGAATTGTAGATGTAACCTCACCACCGGCAAGGTATGCACCAGCGAATTCAAACACCATCGCAATGATGATTGCTTGTTTAATTGTAAGTGCTTTTGAGCCTACAGATGTACCCATCGCATTGGCAACGTCATTTGCACCAATACCATAAGCCATGAAGAAACCGACTGCGGCGGCAGTTAAAACGAGTAACGTGCCGTAATTTGCAATGATATCCATTGTGTGAACCTTTAATTTTTCGAATTTGAACTGATTTTTAATTAACGAGCTAACATCAGCTCAAGACGAGAACCTACGCGCTCAGCAATATCAGCCAGCTCGCCAACCCATTCAATGATCTTGTATAAGAACATTACGTCGATTGGGTTAAGTTCATTTTCTATAGCGCGCAATTGACGGCGTATTTTGATTTGCATGTCATCCGTGTCTTGCTCAATTGCGTCCAATTCAACGAGCATCTTTTCAACTAAAGTCACTTCGCGACCTTTGAAGCCCGTTTCAAGAAGCTCATCTAGCTCGTTGATTGCTTTTGATGCTTGTTTAGTTGCATCAACACAACGAGTTACATAAGCAAGGAAATCTTCTTGAATTTCTGCAGGAATAGTCATCTCACGACCAACTACACGACCTGCAATATCTTTTGCTTTGTTAGCAATCTTGTCTTGTTGAGTAACAAGTTCAAGCAAATCGGTACGCTCAACAGGCATGAATAAGCCACGAGGTAGTTGAAGGCGGATGTTACGTTTCATTTCATCAGCTTCACGCTCTAAATTACGAATGTTTAGGCGGATTTCTTCCGCTTCTTGCCATTCTTCTTTAAACACGTGATTAAAGAAAGGGATCAACGCTTTACTTGCTTGATGTGCTTTCTTGATGTGATCTTCCATAGGCTTAATAGGTGATTTAGCAAAAACCCCTAAAAATGCATTTGTAGGCATAACTGACCCTTTATAAATTAGTATGCTTTGGCAGCTGCGAATTTTACAGCATTGTGTTCGATTGTGAACGCTTTTTCTGCCTTACATCACCAATAATAGACAAAGCGGCCAAAGGCCGCTCGGTTTAATAATGAAAAGTAGCGGTTAAAATTACAGCGACTTTTCGATATCTGCTTGAGATGTATGACGAATATCTTTACCGTTTACAAAGTAGATAATGTATTCAGCAATATTTTGGCAACGGTCGCCAATACGCTCTAATGAGCGTACTGACCACACTAAATCCATAATTTTCGGGATTGAGCGTGGATCTTCCATCATATAAGTCATGATTTGACGTGTAATTGCTTCGTATTCACGATCAACTTTGGCATCTTCTTTGTGCACTTCAAACGCACATTGCACGTCCATACGTGCAAAAGCGTCGAGTACATCATGAAGCATTTTCGATACTTGACGACCCATATTTTCAATATTCACCAAAAGATCTTGCTGATCTTTTGTGAAAGAATCTAATGCTACTTTAGCAATGCGCTCAGCTTCATCACCAATACGCTCTAAATCGGCAATTGTTTTAGCGATTGCAATCACAAGGCGTAAGTCACTGGCAGCAGGCTGACGACGAGCAATAATGCGTGTGCACTCTTCGTCGATATTTACTTCCATTGCATTTACTTTATAGTCGTTTTCACGAACTTTTTGTGCAAGATCCGCATCACCATTGCTAACAGCATCCAGTGCACTGTTTAGCTGTTGCTCAACTAAGCCACCCATGTTTAATACATGGTTACGCACATTTTCAAGCTCTTCATTAAAGCGGCCCGAAATGTGTTTATTGATATTATGTTCCATTGTCTACCTCTATAAATTTAGTTTACGGTACCAAGTGACTTTATTGACTAACCGTAACGGCCTGTAATGTAGTCTTCTGTTTTCTTCTTGCTTGGTGTTGTAAATAACGTATTGGTATCTGAATACTCAATCAACTCACCCATGTACATGAACGCAGTTTGGTCTGATACACGAGCAGCTTGTTGCATGTTGTGAGTAACGATTACCACGGTAAACTTGTTCTTTAAGTCGTTAATTAGCTCTTCGATAACTAAAGTAGAAATTGGATCAAGTGCCGATGTTGGCTCATCCAGAAGTAATACTTCAGGCTCGATAGCAATTGAGCGAGCAATAACAAGACGCTGTTGCTGACCACCCGATAGGCCAAATGCACTATCGTGTAAACGGTCTTTAACCTCATCCCATAACGCTGCGCCACGTAAAGATTGTTCAACCACTTCGTCTAGTTTACGCTTTTCTTTAATACCTTGTAAGCGTAGGCCATAAACGACATTTTCGTAGATTGATTTTGGAAATGGATTAGGACGCTGAAACACCATCCCAACATTTCTTCGTAATGCTGCAACATCTACGCTCTTATCATAGATGTTGTGACCATGAAGTAAGATCTCACCATCGATACGACAGCTATCAACTAGGTCATTCATACGGTTGATACAACGTAAAAGTGTTGATTTACCACAACCAGATGGACCGATAAACGCCGTTACCTGTCCTTTCGGGATGTTCATATTTACGCCGCTAAGCGCTTGTTTATCACCGTAGTATAGATCTAAGTTTTTAATCTCTAACGCTGTTTGTTCTGCTGTTAGATTTTCTAAATCTAGCTTTGCCGCGCTTTTCGCTTGGTTTACTTGTGGTGCAACTGTAATCATCTCTGTCTACCTATAAAAATTCTGTATTAATGCTCAAGAGCTCTAAACTTTTCGCGTAAGTGGTTACGAATACCAATCGCGGTGATATTCAGGGCGATAATTACTGATACCAGTAAGAATGCCGTGGCATATACCAGCGGACGCGCCGCTTCTACGTTAGGGCTTTGGAAACCAACATCATAAATGTGGAAACCTAAGTGCATAAATTTTCTATCTAAATGTACGTATGGGAAGTTACCGTCAAGTGGCAGTGTTGGTGCCATCTTAACAACACCAACAAGCATTAGTGGTGCTACTTCACCGGCTGCACGCGCAACCGCTAAGATTAAACCAGTCATAATCGCAGGGCTTGCCATCGGAATGATGATGCGCCATAGCGTTTCTGCTTTTGTTGCACCAAGCGCCAGTGAACCATGACGAACAGTACTTGGAATACGTGACAAACCTTCTTCCGTTGAAACAATTACAACCGGTAAGGTTAAAATCGCTAAGGTTAATGCTGACCAAATCACACCAGGTGTACCAAATACTGGGCTTGGCGACGACTCTGGGTAGAACAATTGGTCGATACTGCCACCTAGCATATATACAAAGAAGCCTAGACCAAATACACCGTATACAATTGAAGGTACACCCGCAAGGTTGATTACCGCGATACGGATCATCTTCGTAATCGCATTTTTCGCTGCGTATTCATGTAAGTAAATCGCTGCAACAACACCAAACGGAGTCACAATCACTGCCATCAGTAATACCATGAATACAGTACCAAAAATTGCAGGGAATACACCCCCTTCAGTATTTGCTTCACGCGGGTCATCCGCTACAAACTTACCTAGCTGTACAAAGTAATGACCAAGCTTTGCAAAGAAGCCCATGTCATTTGGGAACCATACATCAAGAACTTGATACAGAGGTAAAGTAACCACTTCACCACGCATGTCTTTAACCGTTACTTGGTCACGCTTTGCTTCTTTACGAAGTGCAAATAACTGTTTTTCTAGCACGGCATATTCAGCACGTAGCTCAGCGCGTGTTTGTGCTAGCTCAGCAACACGCTCATCCGTCAACTCGTTATCAAGCTGATACGCTTTTTCTTTTAAGCGCAAGCGCTCAAGTTCATAGTTGATATGACCAATATCACCATTTTGTAAATCGAGGGCTTGGTCGTTTAGGTCAACGGCACGGTCAACAAGATCATAAAGTACCTCGATTTTGTTATCTGTAATAACTTCACCGTCTTTAATAACCTGCTCAACATAACCATAAAAGTTACCGTTTTTGCTACGTTCGAATACCGCAAGTTCAGCGGGTGCAGTACGCGATGTGATGTCTGTCTCTAATACCCAACGGAAATCGAGATCTACGTACTCACGGTTACCTGTTTTGATTAGTAAGCGCTCTAGCTGCTCTTTGTCGTAATGAGATAAATCAACGCCCGTCGCCTCAATACGTGATTTCGCAACTAGTTCACGGTCATAAACTTCACCGATCACTGTTTGTTTAGCAACTGAGCCCTGCAGCTCAAGTTGCACTACTTCTGATGGCCAGAAAAAGCTTAAACCTTTCCAAGCGATCATGGCTAATAAGCCAAGAACCGAGATTAAACTGATGCTTACCGCACCGCCGGTCATCCAAATCCAAGGAGAACCAGACTTAAACCACTGCTTTACCATGTCGTGTCTCTCCACCTACATTGAACTGTATTTTTCACGCAGTTGCTGACGAACAAACTCAGCCACTGTGTTGAAAACGAATGTGAATATGAATAGTACAAATGCTGCTAAGAATAGAATGCGATAATGCGAGCTGCCTACCTCAGACTCTGGCATTTCTACCGCGATATTCGCTGCAAGCGTTCTCATACCCTGGAAGATACTCCAGTCCATAATAGGTGTATTACCTGTTGCCATTAGTACAATCATTGTTTCACCCACAGCACGGCCTAGACCCATCATCACAGCTGAGAAGATACCCGGGCTTGCTGTTAGTAATACTACACGCACCAATGTTTGCCACTGCGTAGCACCGAGTGCTAATGAACCATTTGATAAGTGCTTAGGAACACTAAATACCGCATCTTCCGCAATTGAGAAGATAGTTGGAATAACTGCAAAGCCCATTGCAATACCAACAACTAACGAGTTACGTTGGTCGAATGTCATTCCTAATTCATTAGTTAGGTACTGACGAACGTTACCATCGAACATCCAAAGCTCAATTGAGTTACTCATCGCAAATGATAACCAACCAATAAAGATAACCACTGGAATAAGTAAGATTGAATGCGAACCTTCAGGAACACGGTGACGAATTGACGCCGGTAGCTTGTTCCAGCCAAATGCGGTTAATAAGATACCTATTGGCAGCAACACCAGTAATCCGACGATGGCTGGTAAATGCTCTTCAATCAATGGCGCTAACCAAAGACCTGCCAAGAAACCTAGGATTACCGTTGGTAATGCTTCCATGATTTCAACCGTCGGCTTAACCACTTTACGTAGTTCACTCGACATAAAATAAGCTGTGTAAATAGCCGCAGAAAGTGCAATCGGTACTGCAAATAACATCGCATACATAGCAGCTTTAATCGTACCGAATGAAATTGGTACTAGTGAGAATTTAGATTCAAAGTCATCACTCGCAGACGTTGACTGCCAGATATAAGCCGGCTCTGGGTAGCCCTCGTACCATACTTCTTGCCATAACGCAGACCAGGTTACTTCAGGGTGCTCGTTATGAATTTCGATTACTTTTAATGCATCATCAGCAAGAATAAGTGCCGCATTAGAACGTGGTGCAATTGCAAAATTTTGAATTGGACCTTCGCTTACTTTGCCTTGCCATAGTTTTGCTTCACTGGTTGTGTAATAAATACCTAGCTCACCATTTGCACCCGCGGTAAAGAAAGTTCGACGATAAAACTCTGTGAAGATATTTAATTTAGATTGTTTAGTCGTTTCGAATGCACGGATTTTTTGAAACTCGCGACCATCTTCCGTGTTTACTTCGAACCACTGCGATACTTCGCCGTTATCGTTAGCAAGCATTAGTGAGTTAGCACCGGCTAACAGCTGCGTTGAAACAAGATTAGCGTTTTCTTCGTTTGCTGCAAGCAATTGAATTAGCTCAACCTCAGAAGGATAACGCGTATCGTAAACATAAATCTGATTTGCAGAACGAATAAAAGTACGCGTTGTGTCAGGTGAGATTAATAGCTCATCAACGCGGCCTTCAATATCAAGCTCAGTGCGCTCAACAACCCATTCAACTTCGCCGGTGAACATATTTTCTTCACCCACAAAGCTACTAAATAAAACACGCTTATCAGCGGTTAAAGCAACAACGGCTGTTTTATCTTCGTAGTGGCTAAATGCGAACTTAGTAATCGCCGCACCTTGATCGTCTACTTCAAGCGCCAAATCACCTAACGGATAATCTAAGCGAGGGGTTAGCTTGCGTTCATTATTAGGGAAAGTAACTAAAAACTTTGGTGACACGATAACCACAGAGCCATTTTCTAGGCCATAGCCATATTGGTTCTGAAATGGTGCAGAGCGTGCAAAGCTGCTCACGTCACTTGGTAATTCAGTATTAAGAGTGGTGATCTTTTTACCAAACTGCGCTTTCTCGACATTATAAAAGTCGACATTGCCTTTTTCACCTAGTAAAAAAGCCACTTCAGTTTGCTCTTCAATACCTAGACCAACAATTTCTGAGGCATTATCTAGTTTTACACTGTTACGTGTTTCAACTTTTGCTGACTCAAAAATAGGTTGAACAACATATAGAAGGTAAAAGAATATCAGTAGCAGTGCGATAAGCACCATGACACCGCCTGCGGAAATACCCCACTCGGCAAACCGGTCTTTAAATAGACGGCTTCTATCCGTATGAAAGGTCGGTTTATTCGGATTGGAAGTCATCAAAACACCCTTAAATCTTAACGTTGTGCGGATTATATTTCACGAAGATGACAGTAATGTTACAACCGTCATATTTCAGTGTAATAAACTGCATGCTTGGGTGTTGTTTTTAGCCTGTAAATATAAGCGAAATGAATATTGTTTTAGAGTTATGAGTCACTAACACACAATGGGCTAACGATTTGTTATAACTAATTTTTTATTACTATATGGAAAATATTGGACAAACAATAAATCTGCAACAATACTGAATAAGTGTTATTTTTCCCAAAATAAAAATTATCATCAACCAACGCCTCCTCTTTTCATTGCATTTTACAGAGGCTTTTTTAAGAGACTTAAGTATGAAGCAGTTAGTAATTACTATTTTAGGACCAGATAAGCCTGGCCTAGTTGAAGATCTATCAGCAACAATTTTAAACCATAATGGCAATTGGTTAGGGAGTAACTTAAGCCACCTAGCCGGTCATTTTGCGGGCATTATAGAAGCTGCTGTTCCTGAAGAACACTTACAAGAATTGCAAGATGCTCTACATAGCCTTCCTCATCTGGAGGTGAGAATTGAGCGTGGTTCAGAAACACTCGAAGAGGTTAAGTCTGAACAAATTAACTTTGTGATCACCGGTAATGATAGACCCGGCATTGTCCAAGAGCTTGCCAGTGTTATTCGTCACAAAGGAGCAAATATCACTCACCTTAATTCAAAACAACAAAGTGCACCTAACTGGGGAGTACCTATATTCAGTGCCGTTGCAACCGTTGCCCTGCCCGTTGGTATGAGCAAAGACGAAGTGATCAGTGCGCTTGAATCTATTACCACAGACTTAATTGTTGATATTGAGGACGCATAACAAGCAAGTATTTAAGCTTAAACTATGCTTTAAATTAACGACATACATGTCACAAAACTGACATGTATGTCATAAAAGTGATAAGAACGTCACATAAACGTCATCTGCATCCTCTATATTCTAACTAGCTATAAACGTTGGAAAACCAGATGAACGCATCACATTCTTCTTCTCAAGCCGTTAACTACTTTGCCAAAGAGCTAAGTTGGCTGTCATTTAATGAACGCGTGCTGCAAGAAGCTAAAGATAAATCTAACCCGATTATTGAGCGCATGCGCTTTTTAGGTATTTACTCAAACAACATGGATGAGTTTTTCCGTGTCCGTGTTGCCGATGTTAAGCGCCGAATTTTACTTAATAAAATCCCTGATGCGAACTTTGAAGAAGATGAGATACTACTTCATCAGATCCAAAGTAAGGTGCTGCAGCTTGGTAAAAAGTTTAACCAAATTCATAAAGACATTTTAAATGACTTAAACGAGCACAATATTCACGTTGAGTTACCTGAGGAGCTATCTGAATTTCACTTGAGTTGGCTGAAAAAATTCTTCCACGACAATGTGCTGCAACACATATTGCCGATTTTACTCTCTGAAAAGAAAGACTACTCAGATCAAATCAACGACACCATGACCTATTTGTTTGTCGAGATGACCAACCAAAAAAGTCATTATGCCATGATGGAAGTACCAACCGACCGCGTATCTCGTTTTGTTATTTTACCACCAGAGAAAACGCGCCGTCACAAAACCATTGTGATGCTTGATGATATTATCGCCTACTTTATTCGCGATGTGTTTAGCAGCTTTTTTAGCTTTGATGATATTCAATGTTATGCCATCAAATTGACCCGTGATGCCGAATACAACTTAGATGACGAGCTTGAAGAAGGCTTGCTCGATAAAATGTCAAAAGGTCTAAAACAACGTATTTCTGCAGAGCCTGTGCGCCTTGTTTATGACGAGAGCATGCCTGCTGAAATGCTTAAAGTGATGAAAAAGCGCCTTAATATAAGCCAACATGATGCGCTGATCCCAGGTGGTCGTTACCGTAACTTCCGCGATTTTATTGCTTTTCCGAATGTTGGCCGTCAGTACTTAGAAAACAAACCACTGCCTGCATTACAAAGCACTGCTTTTAATAATCACTCGAGCGTATTTGATGCCATCTCACATCAAGACATATTGCTCTATTACCCCTACCACACCTTTAACCACTTACTTGAGTTTGTACGCCAAGCGGCGTTTGACCCAGATGTAACCCAAATTAAGGTCAATATTTATCGTGTAGCGAGTCAATCTCGCCTAGTTTCTACGCTTATTAATGCCGCCAAAAATGGCAAACACGTAACCGTAATGGTTGAGCTGAAAGCGCGCTTTGATGAACAAAACAATATTGAATGGGCAAAAACCCTGAGTAATGCGGGTGTTAAAGTTATTTTTGGTATTCCTGCACTAAAAGTGCACAGCAAACTATGCGTTATTCACCGTAAAGAAAAAAACAACATAGTGAAGTACGCCCATATTGGCACGGGTAACTTCCATGAAAAAACCGCCAAAATCTACACTGACTTTAGTTTATTTACTAGGCATGAAGGTATTAGTGAAGAGTGCGATAGTGTGTTTAAGTTTATCGAAAGTAGCTATAAGCCATTTCAATTTGATCACTTAATGATTTCACCAGTCAACGCAAGACAAACTATTACCTCCTTGATAGATAATGAGATTACCAACGTAGAACACGGAAAAGCTGGTCGAATTACGCTAAAAATAAATAATCTTGTTGATAAAGAGCTGGTTGACCATCTCTATTTTGCAGCAAGACGCGGTGTAAAAATTCGTATTATTGTGCGTGGCATGTGTTCGTTAGTGCCCTCTGTCGTTAACGATAATATTCGTATTATTAGTATTGTTGACCGCTTTTTAGAGCACCCTCGGGTTATGGTGTTTCACAATGATGGTGACGAAAAAGTGTATATTTCATCAGCAGACTGGATGACCCGGAATCTAGATCACCGTGTAGAAGTAGCTACACCCATTTATGATGAAAAATTAAAGCAGCTCATAATTGATATTCTTGAACTACAGTTTAAAGATAGAACAAAAGCGCGCATAATCGATAGCGAACAAAAAAACAGCTATGTACGCCGTGGCAATCGTAAGAAAATTCGTTCGCAAATTGCCATTTATGACCACCTTAAAAAATGGGAAAGTAACTATAATAATGAATGATTATCCCTCAATTGCTGCCGTTGACTTAGGCTCAAACAGTTTTCATTTAGTGGTGGCAAGAGAGGTCGATGGCTCTTTGCAAATCTTACACAAAGAAAAGCAGCGCGTTTATTTAGCTGATGGTTTAGATGATAAAAATCACTTAAGCCAAGAAGCTATCGAGCGCGCACTGGCGATTCTCAAACAATTTGCCACTACCTTGCAGGACTTCCCTTTAGAGAATGTCAAAGTGGCTGCCACTTACACATTACGCCGCGCGAAAAACATTCATTCATTCTTAACTCAAGCAAGTAAGGTGTTTCCTTACCCGATTGAAGTGATTTCAGGGCAAGAAGAAGCCCGTTTAATTTACCAAGGCGTTGCCCATTACATTCATCACGATGAAAACCGCTTAGTTATTGATATCGGTGGCGGCAGTACCGAGCTCATCATTGGTAAACACTTTAAACACAAACTCCTTGCTAGTCGCAACATGGGCTGTGTTAGCTATACCAAGCAGTTTTTTGCAGATGGACAAATCACAGCTAAGCGCTTTGCCAAAGCGGAGGTTCGCGCTGAACAAGAACTCGAAGTGATCTTTGCCAATTACTTATCGGCTGGCTGGCAATCTGTAGTGGGAACATCAGGCACAATAAAATCTATCCTTGCCATGATTAATGCCAATGATGCCGAGCAAGAGCTGATCACTTTAGAGCGATTATTAGAACTAAAAACCCAGTTTATTGCTGCTAAACAAATAGCTGCGCTGCAAATTGAAGGTCTTACACCTGAGCGACAAGTGAGTATTTGTGGTGGTTTGGCTATTTTAATCGCGGTATTTAGACTATTTAAAATCGACGCGATGCAATATAGCGATTACTCGTTACGTGAAGGTTTACTTCATGAAATGCAGCAAAAGCTCGCCCATAAAGATATTCGCACTAATACTATAGCGAACCTATCTGAGCGTAATGCTATAGATAAAGAGCATGCTAATCGTGTATCGACAACTGCAAAGTGGCTGTTTGAACAGGTAAAAGGGGCATGGCAACTTACCGACCCTGACTATATCAACTTACTGGATTGGGCCGCACAGCTGCATGAAATTGGCTTAGGGGTTAATTCATCAGGAATACATAAACACAGTGCGTATATCGTAGCAAACAGTCAATTACCGGGCTTCACACAGCAACAACAAACACTACTTAGCTGTATGATCCGCTTTTATCGAAAAAAGATCCGTTTAGAAGAGTTTCCAGCTCTGCATACCATGCAGCATTACGAAATATTGCAGTTAATTGTTATTTTGCGCTTAGCAGTATTGCTAAATCAAAAGCGCATTACTGACCAAGGTTTTGAACTTGAGGTCACAGCCAAGCAAAATAGTATGTTCTTAAAGTTTCACAATAAGTGGCTTAAAGAACATACCTTGCTTTTGGCGGATTTACAGCAAGAGCAAAAATACCTTAAAAAGGTCGGCTTCTTACTCGATTTTCATTAAGCGGATTAATAGATTAATCGATTACATATCCATATGACGGTTTGAGCTTTGCATCATTTGCTTAAGACCTTGATGTTCAAGCTCTAGTAAACGCTCGAGCTTTTCAATCGTTGCAGCAGTTTCGGCACGCGATACAAGGTATTCATATAAATCAATAACCTTTTGATGCTGTGTCGTTAAATATACTTGAATGGCCTTTTCATCAATTTTTTGATCAGTACTAATATCATCAAACGTGATCAAATCTGGGTTGTCTGAAAAGTACTCGTAGCAATAAGTATCCAGTGTGTTCAGTTCTGTAATGGCTTTAAAGCCAACCAGATCTTCTGCCAATTTTTTCTCGTATTGCAGATAATACTCCACCAGCATTTGATTGTGCTCGTCCAGTAAGTCTTTAACATTATGGAAGTTGGCCGCCATTTGGGTATGAAATAACACGGTCCAATCATAAACTTGCTGTATTGTTTTAACTTGCATGTGCATTCCTTATCAAAATCAATTTAATAAGACATTGCATAAATCACACCAGTAAAAAACACTTTAATTATCATAACTTTAAAAATAAAATGTGTAACTTGTAGCAAGTAAAAGCGTACAAGTTACACACTGACTGTAAAATTTATAGATCTCGTTTACGCCAAATAAAATAAAGCGCAGGTAACACAAGTAGCGTTAAAACAATGGCACTGAGCATCCCGCCAACCATAGGTGCTGCTATTCGGCTCATCACTTCACTACCCGTTCCAGTGCCATAAAGCACAGGCAGTAAACCGATAATAATGGTGGCAACTGTCATCATTACAGGTCTCACCCGAAGGCCAGCACCATTGATGATTGCTTGGCGCAGCTCTGTAACCGTAAACTGCGATGATTGCGCTTTGGCATCTTGATACGCTTGGTTGAGATAAACCAGCATGATCACGCCAATTTCTACAGCAACCCCAGCTAAGGCTATAAAGCCGACTCCAACGGCTACCGAGAAGTTAAATCCTTCAAGGTACATCAACCAAATACCCCCTATCATCGCAAGCGGTAAGGTCAACATGATCATTGCCACCTCAGTAAAGCTTCTAAAATTGAGGTATAACAGCACCACAATAATTGCCAAGGTGAGTGGCAATACGTAACTGAGTTTAGCTTTTGCGCGCTCCATATATTCATATTGCCCCGCCCACGTAATTGAGTAACCAGCAGGTAGCTCAAGTTGCTCATGCAGCGCTTGTTGCGCACGCTCAACATAACTGCCGATATCACTGCCTTCAATATCAATTAAGCTCCAGCCATTAATACGAGCATTTTCACTTTTAATACCCGGCGGGCCATCTTCGATGAAGACATGAGCTACATCGGCCAATGCGATACGCTGTCCGTTTGGTGTTACTATCGGTAACAACTTAAGCTCTTCTGGCGAGTCGCGATAATCTTGTGGATAACGTAAGTTAACCGGGTAACGCTCTTGCCCTTCAACGGTTTCGGTCACATTCATACCACCGATAGCAGTAGCAACAACCTGTTGCACATCAGCAATATTCAAACCATAACGCGCTGCTTTTTCACGGTTGATATCGACTTTGATGTAGCGACCACCGGCAACACGCTCAGAGTAAACCGAAGCCGTGCCCGGTAAGTCTTTTAAGATGACTTCAATTTGCTCACCGATTTTTTGAATTTCACTCAGCTTTGGACCAGCAACTTTGATCCCCACAGGCGTTTTAATACCAGTGGCCAGCATGTCGATTCGCGTTTTGATTGGCATAACCCACGCATTAGTGAGCCCTGGGAACTTAACCAGATTATCGAGCTCTTTTTTCAGTTTCTCGGTTGTCATGCCCTCGCGCCACTGTGATTTTGGCTTTAACTGAATAAAGGTTTCGATCATGGTGAGTGGCGCCGGATCTGTTGCAGTATCTGCACGACCTACCTTACCGAATACCGACTCGACCTCTGGCACACTGGCAATTAACTTATCGGTCTGCTGTAAGATTTCACGGGCCTTACCTATTGAAATACCCGGGTAAGTAGTTGGCATGTACATTAAGTCGCCCTCATCAAGGGGGGGAATAAACTCACTACCAATTTTATTAACTGGGTAAAAACCAATAGCAGCCAACACTAATGCCAGTACCAGTGTTGTTTTCGGCGCTTTTAATACCGCATTTAATAAGGGCTTATACGCTGCCACCAATAACCGGTTAACAGGGTTTTTCTGCTCCGAAATAACCTTACCGCGAATAAAGTAGCCCATTAACACCGGCACCAATGTAATGGCTAAACCAGCCGAGGCCGCCATGGCATAGGTTTTTGTATAAGCCAGTGGCGAGAACATACGGCCTTCTTGTGCTTCTAGAATAAACACTGGCATAAAGCTGACGGTGATAATTAATAAACTAAAGAATAACGCGGGCCCGACTTCTGAGGCTGAGTCCACTACGACTTGCCAGCGGTTCTCATCGGTCAGAGGGGTTTTCTCCATATGCTTGTGCATATTTTCTATCATCACGATAGCACCATCTGTCATTGCACCAATAGCAATCGCTATGCCGCCAAGCGACATGATGTTGGCGTTTATACCTTGCCAATACATCACCACAAAAGCCGTTAAAATCCCCATTGGCAACGTGATAATGGCTACGATCGATGAGCGTATATGGAATAAAAACACTACACACACTAAAGCCACGACGATTAACTCTTCAATTAACTTTGAACTTAAGTTATCAAGTGCTTGGGTAATAAGGTTTGAACGGTCGTACACAGGGATGATTTCAACCCCATCAGGCAGGCCTTTTTTGAGCGACTCTAGCTTTTCTTTTACGAGTTTAATGGTTGCTTCGGCGTTTTCTCCAAAGCGCATCACTACCACACCACCAGTTACTTCGCCTTCGCCGTTTAATTCAGCAATACCACGGCGCATTTGCGGCCCAAGTTTTATATCGGCCACATCGCGTAATTGCAGTGGCGTGCCATTGGCATTAGTACCCAGCGGAATGGCTTCTAAATCGGCCACACTTTTGATGTAACCTGTGCTCGATACCATGTATTCGGCCTCTGCCATTTCGACCACTGAGGCACCACGCTCTTGGTTACCTTGCTTAATTGCTGTTTGAATTAAACTTAGCGGAATACCATAAGCACGCAATTTATCCGGGTCGACATTCACCTGATACTGCTTAACCATACCACCAACAGACGCTACCTCTGATACGCCCGGCACAGTTTGCAGCTCAAACTTTAAAAACCAATCTTGCAGGCTTCGTAGCTGGCTAATATCGTGTTTACCGGTTTTATCCACCAGCGCATACAGGTAAATCCAACCCACCCCTGTTGCATCAGGGCCAAGTTCAGGCCTTGCTGAATCAGGTAAGCGAGCACTTACTTGACTCAAATACTCTTGCACCCGACTCCGAGCCCAGTAAAGGTCGGTGTCTTCGTTAAAAATAACGTATACGTAAGAGTCACCAAAAAACGAAAAGCCCCTGACCGTTTCAGCACCCGGCACGGATAACATGGCCGTGGTGATCGGAAACGTTACTTGATCTTGCACCACCTGTGGCGCTTGTCCTGGATAAGACGTTTTTACAATAACCTGTATATCAGATAAGTCAGGCAAGGCATCAACTGGGGTATTCTTTAAAGAAAAAATCCCAAAGCCTGCCAACATTAAAGACAGCAGTAATACAAAGAAGCGATTACCGACTGACCAACGGATCACGGCAGCTATCATTGCATTTCTCCTTGCATAGGGTGGCTCATGGTCATAATGTCAAAAATCACAAACTCACCATCAACCAGCTTAAAGGTAAAATGCACTTCATCATCACTTTGCAAACTAGACATATCGATGCGTGGCGAAAAATGAAACTCCATGGTTGCTGCATCTCGCCCCCACTTAGGGATAGCTTCGCGACTGATCACGGCAGTTCGGGCTTCGCGGTCAATGCTGTTGATCACGCCATTGACCATTGCACTATCAGTATCCGGCTCTTGCATACGCATAAAGTCAGAGCTTTTGCTTGATTCTGAGTCTATTAAGAACTGCGCTGACACCACTACGTTATCGTCTTTCAGTAAGCCTGATAAAATTTCGACATCATGATTATCACTACGACCTAGCGTCACGGCGACTGACTTAAAGCGCCCTTCACCTAAATCGATTACAACACGGTCTTGGCTACCGGTGCGGATCACCGCTTCTTTTGCGATGACTAATTGCGGCTCAGTCGGCTTGGTAGTAATGCTCACTTCAGCAAACATATTTGGTTTTAGTAAGCCATCTTGGTTGGCAAAACGTAAGCGCACGCGAAGGGTACGGTTTTTCTCATCAAGGGTTGGGTAAATATAATCGACCTCGCCCTGCCAGCGTTTACCCGGTAAGTAATCTAATGTCATAGTAACTGGCAAGCCTTTATGGATAAGCCCTGCTTGGCGCTCGAAAACTTCCGCCTCAACCCACACTTCTTCTAGATGAGCAATACTCATCATGGTTGTGCCAGGTTTTACGAAGAAGCCTTCGCGGATATTTAGCTCATCCAATACGCCACTTTGCTTGGCATAAAAGGTAATGTTTTGTCTGACCTTTTGGCTTTGCTCTAATCGCGCAATAAAATCATCAGAAACATTCAGTGAGGCTAAGCGTGCTTTGGCTGCACGTATAAGCACTGCGTTGTTACGTTTAAGGGCAAGCAGTAGCTCTTCTTGTGCGTTCACTAACTGTGGAGAATACAAGGTATAAAGTGGCTCGCCTTGCTTAACTTGGTCACCTGCGGCTTTTACATATAAGGTTTCTATCCACCCTTCGACACGAGGGTGAATATGCACGAGTTGGTCTTGGTCGTATTGCACATAGCCAACCGTATCAACCGTCGTTTGTAATGATTTAAACCTTACGGGTGCTGTTCTTACCCCTAAGTTATTAACGACTGCTGGTGAGATCCTCACAGTACCTGGGCTGTCTTCAGCGCTACTTTGCTCCTCATAAACGGGGACTAATTCCATACCCATTGGCGATAAACCCGGTTCATCACGGCGGTAATTACTGTCCATAGGTGCTACCCAATATAACGGCTTTTTCTCAGCGCTTGGCATAGCTTCATGATCTGGCTCAGCTAGTTTATTTACAGCCGTTGCCAATGCCGCACCTACCGCCAAGGCGATAACTAATTTCACTGTATTATTCATTGCTAGCTCCTTGGCTTTGTGCTGCATTTATTTGGTTATCTTTTGCTGCTGCGTAATAGTTAAGGCGAGCGAGGGTGATTTGTTTGTCTATTTCGATGTTTAACGCATCAATTTTTGCGTTAAGTTCGCTGATACGTGCGCGCATCACTTCTGAAAAGTCACCATCATCGTTGGTGTAAGCATTTAACGTCGCTTCGGCTTGCTCTGCCATTTGCGGTAATAGCTGCTGTTGATACAGTGCTTTGCGCTGGGCTAGTCGGCTCAACTGGCTAAGCTCTTTAAAATACTGACCTTGCAATTTTTGTAGAGTAATAAGTTTGTTGGTTTTTACTGCCTCTGCACTAGCTATTGCGGCATTGACTTGTTGATCTTGACGGTTATCAGTGAACAGCGGTAAATCAACACTCACCCCTATAGAGAACAAGTCAGCGCGAGAGTCACCCATAGGTGTATCGTCACGATAGCCATAGCCTAGGTTCATACCAAATTGCGGCTTATACGCTTCTTTAGCCACTTGTACTTGGGTGTTTTTAGCACGCATTGCATGATCAATAGCAATAATTGCCGGGTGATTCATCAACACTTCAGTCACCCCCGATGGTGCAAGCTCTTGATAAGGCATTAGTGCAGCCACCTTAGTATTGTCATCGCTCACTGCACCGTTTAGCATTTCAATAGGTAGCCATTGTGCTAGTCGCTTTTTGGCACTATCAAACTGTTGCTCTAACATCACCAGCTTATCTTCAAGCCGAGTCAGCTCTAGCTGAGCGCGAATAATATCCTGCTGGCGAGTTGCGCCAAGTGTATTGGCATAGCTTGCTTCTGTAATATCAATAAGTTGATTAAATAAGGCTTTATCTTGGTTGATCAGTTGAATGCTTTTTTGCGCGCGATAGGCATTTAGCCATGCTTCGCTAACAATGGCTTTAACCTGCGCTTGGCGGTCTGCACGCAGCCAAGGGTATTGCTCAGCTGATTGTTTCAATGCTTGCTGCTGTAGAGCAAGGCTATCACCTCGGCTAAATTGTTGTGACAAGCCCACTTTGAATTGCGTCATACCTTCTTGATCAAAGGCAAAACCATCGGTTGGTAAATTCATTAGCCCAACGGTTAATACTGGATCTGGCAAGGTACCGGCCGCAATGCTTTGCGCTTCTATCGCCTGTTGCTGGTATTTATTTGCCTGTAACCAAGGCTCGTGAGTCAATGCATAATCAATCACCTGATTGAGTGCCAACGGCTCTGCTTTCACTAAACTTGAGGTTACCAATACTGCGCCAAGAGAAAGCGCCTTAATCAATTTGCTGTGAATCATCACATGCTCCAAAAATCTTAAAAATGGTTAAAAAACAATAGATTTTGGTTGCAGGATGAGGTGTATTTCAGCGTTTTGCTGAATTTTAGACAGACCTATCCTGCTTAAGCAGTAATAGGTGGACGATATAAAGAACTTACACGGAAACTAAGCTGGCTGGCGCCTAACACTGTGACTTTTTCTGATTGCTTAATTGATTTAACAACTAAATCATTTAGCGGCAGGAGTGAGTGAGCTGTACAGGCATTGAACGGACACGCACAATCGCTGGTATCCATTACGTCTTCATGGCAACAGTCCATATCACTCATGTCGCTGTCAGCGCTCATAGTAGCATGATGGTCCATTTGCATGCTGGCATGTGGCATATCACATACCATAGCAACAGACGCAACTGACTGACCCACAAAAGTGAGCAGCATCACAGCTATCAATAAGTAGCTTGAAAGTCGCGTCATCATCACACCTTAAAAATTAGTTGCCCAAATTGTAGCCCGAAATTTACGCGCTCGACAAGGGTTTATCTGTTTTAATGCTACTGCTAGCAGCAATAGCAAAAAGGCAATAGCCAGTAAAATACCAAAATCCATCGCCTAACTCGGCATGCATTTTTATCAGTTCGCCCATTTGTCCATCGGCGTTACCAGCCAAATAAGACACGATTAATGCAATCACAAACACATCAACCATGCTCCATTTACTTAAGCCTTGTATGAGTTGACCGAGTAAATGCTTAAATCTATTCATCGGTAAGAAACAATAAAGCAATTGCATCAGGAGTTTTAAAGTGGGAATAACAATCGAGAACACCGCAACCAGCGCGGCAACAAGGTAGTTTTTGTTATTAGCAAGCTCATTTACGGTGCCCCAAATGCTGCGTGTTTTTTTATAGGCATCTATTTCACCTTCAAGCTTATCAAGCCCCAACATGCTTGATGCCATCATTAACACGCTACGGGTATTGCGATCGCCTTCATCGGCAATCATTTCAATACCTGTTTTGGCAAGCTTCGATTTATCTATTTTACCTTCTAAGGTTAAAACTGGCCTCGTCACGCCCGGTATAAGTAAAGCTAACGCCGCAATAATCATTACAATGGGGAAAAAAACACGCATATTGATAACCCTTACCTGTAAACATTGCGGGCATCATAGCTAACTTAACGAGATTAGTCTGCAACCGATGCTAAAGTGTCAAACACATTGTCAGCATAAGCACGAGCGTCATACATTGCACGATACACAATATCCATATTCGCTGCTGGACGAATTATCTTTAGTAACTTGGTTGCTGTTTGCCACTGTTCTTTTTCCATAGCTATAACAAGCTGCAAACTGGCTCCTTGCATTCCATCAAACTTAACCAGTGCACTTGTAAGTTCTGCTCCAAGCGAGAACTCTTTAACAACCGCATCAAGCTTTACATCTAAAATAGCGTCCAATACAGACAAAAGACCCACTAAATAACCTTGCTCCGAAAGCTCTTTACCCGCAGGTTCAAGCATCAGTGATATAAATTTAGCGCGAGTTAAACCAAGCTTAGTTAACTCTTGCGGTTTATCGTTCCCTAACTCGCTTAGTGCTAATACACGAACAAATTGCCTAATTGCATCTTCACCTAAATAAATAACCGCCTGCGAAATTGAGCGAATTGTCTGTTGTGTACTGCTGGTTCGTGCGTTTACCAGCCTTAAGATTCTAGCTGTTAAGGCAATATCTTTGGCTACACGTTGCTGGATTTGGTCAAAATTTAGAGCCGTTTGAGCAGTGCAGCTGAGTAACTCTAGAACAGCCACTTTTGAAGGCTCCACATTACCAAACCTTAGCAATTCTGGCTTCGCAAAAAAATACCCTTGAAATAAATCACAACCAGCCGCTTTTAATTGTTGAAAATCTTCGTAGCTTTCTACTCTCTCAACAATAACTTTTGCTTTTGGGTAGCTGCGTTTAAGCTTTTTAACCGTCATATTGGTTTTAATGATTGGGTCAGCAGCCTCTATTTTTATGAAGTCCATTAATGGCAATACATCTTGCCACTTATCATCACCGTCGTAGTCGTCTAAAGCAAAAAGGTAACCATCTTGCTTTAATTGTTTAACTCGACCAATAATTTGCGGGATACTTGTCGCACGCTCGACAATTTCTATCACAGCACTGGTTGGCTGCAACAACTTTGGAAAGTCATCTAAAATAGCGTCAGTTGATAAGTTGATAAATGCTGGTTGAAAACCTGTAAGCTTCTCTAAACCCATCAACATCAAGGCATTGAAAAACAATCGACCTGTAGCTTGACCATCACTGGTCCCCACCGGAAAGACATTATCATTTGATTCCCTGTACAATAACTCATAGGCATACAGGTTTCTGTCAGCATTAAATATTGGCTGCCGGGCTATATACTGCGTCATGCTCTGACTTTTGTTACCTTCCATACTTAATTCTGACATTATACATCTCGCTCAGATACTGTCCCCCCACTTTACTCCTGTTCTTAGTATAGTGAAAGCTGAACACCTTGCTAAAAAATAAAAACCCGACCACACTAGGCACATGAAAACGATGTCAAATAATCCATTGCCCCTAATTTACTCGGCTTTCTTAGTTTTATTACTTCTTTCACGGTCTGTACAAGCGGAACAACCACCCGTACTTAAATACAATGTCACGGGATCTGGAAACTATTTTCCATATTACACAAACGATAAACGTGAACCGGGGATATTGCCTGAAATTATCAGGCGAGTTATGCAGCTCGCTGACATACAAGCAAAACATGTAGAGCTGCCAGCCAAACGTACCGTTAAATATCTTCATCTTGGGCACATCGACTTTGATGTAATTAGCCTTGAATGGTTAAGCCAAACCGAAAAGCAAAACCCACAATTTATTTATTCAGATAGCTTATTTACCATTGAAGAGTACCTAGTAAGTTTGAAAAGTAATGTGACCAATTGGCAACAGCTTGAGGCCATAAAAAATCAACCTGTTGGTACTATACTTGGCTATTATTACTACGACGACAACCACTTTAAACGGGTCGATTTTAGTTCTGAAAAGCAACTTATTGAGGCTCTAAAACTAAAACGTATTGAGGTAGTCATTCTAGATAAACTGCCTGCGCTGTATTGGGCTCAGCAATTTAATGCTGATATCGACTTTGGCGCGCTACACTCGCGTGGTAACCTAAAAATTCGCCTACGTGCTGAACACCAAGCATTGCTACCAAAGATAAATATGGCTATCGATGAGTTAAAACAATCCGGCCGCCTTGATGCCATCATCAACAAATATACGAAAAACATACCCCCACAATAACTAAGGATATTCCGCTTTGGACCTACTTTTGCTATACTGCGCGCTGTTTTTCTTACCTTGTTAACTTAAAAGAGCCTCCTATGAGCATTGAACAAGCCCTTATCGAACGCAGTAATAACCAATGTGAACTTTGTACTAATACAGATAACCTATCTGTCTACGAAGTCCCCCCTGTTACAGAGGCTCATTCAGACAAGTGCATTTATGTGTGCCAAACCTGTAAAGACCAAATTGACAATAGCGCAGAGCTAACAGCAAACCATTGGCACTGCCTAAACGATAGCATGTGGAGTCAAACACCCGCTGTGCAAGTTGTAGCTTATCGCATGTTAAAACGCTTAGCTGCGGATAATGGTTGGGCACAAGACGCGCTAGATATGATTTACCTTGAAGAAGATACCCTTAAATGGGCGCAAATGGCCCTTGCCGAAGAAGATGACATTAAACATATCGATAGCAATGGTGTGGTTCTTCAAGCTGGTGACACCGTTACACTGATAAAAGATCTTGACGTAAAAGGCAGTAGCCTAGTTGCAAAACGAGGCACAGCTGTTAGAAATATCGGCCTGACTAGCAACCCTGAACACATCGAAGGACGCGTAGAAGGTCAGCGTATTGTTATTCTCACTAAGTACGTGAAAAAATAATACATGAAATAAATGGGCCTTGTGCCCATTTTCAATTAATTAAGCTATGATTAAGTCAGCGAACTTTATGCTTTTCTAATTATTTACATAGTGTAACGCAAGGAAAATAATCATGGCTTCGGATACCTTCTCATCTTTAAAAAACGCCTCTATTTGTAGTCTTATGCTGTTAGGTAGCAGCGTTGTATTAACGGGTTGTGGGGACAATTCTAGTACCCAACAAGCAGAGCAATCTACAATGAAAAATCTTACTACTGAGGTTACTTACTTAGATCGCAGCATGTTACCACCAGGCTCAGTACTAAAGGTGCAACTTGCTGATGTTTCAAAAATGGACGCAAAAGCTGATGTAATCAGCGAGCAAGAGATTGAACTAAATGGTGCACCACCTTACACTGTGGCTCTTGAATATGATGATAGTAAAATCGTTGATCGTCACCGTTACAGCGTAAGTGCTCGCATCGAAAACCAAGGTAAATTGCTTTATATCAGCACTACTCATAACAATCCATTTGTCGAAGATGAAACTGCTGAGGTTTATAAGGTAACCGTTTCTAAAGTATCTGCTAAAAAACCAGATGTTACTTTGGTAAACACTTACTGGAAAGCTATCACCATTAATGATGAAGCAGTGACGGTCGAAACCAAAGAGCCTTTTATTCAATTCAAAGAAGATGGCTCAACCAATGGTTTCTTGGGCTGCAATAATTTCTCTGGTAGCTATGAAGTCAGTGGCCAAACTCTGACCTTTAACCCATTAGCAAGCACCGAAAAAATGTGTATTTCGCAAATGGATATAGAAGCAGCTATGTCTGCAGCTTTAGCTGCGACTGCTCAATTTACAATAAATGGTGAAAAGCTCATACTGCTTGATGACAGTAGCGAACCTGTTGCTACCTTTGCAGCCACTTATATGAACTAAATAAAGCAACCTAAACTTTATATAAACAACTATAAAGATAAACTTAGGCAACGCATAAAAAAGCCCAACAGTGATTGTTGGGCTTTTTATACGGAAAACAATTTACTCTTCAACTAACTGTTCACTGCGATAAAAACCACTGCTATCACTCAGTAATGAGACAAGTTCTGGTAATACCGCATCCATTGTTTGCTTTAATTTCCATGGCGGGTTGATCACTATCATACCCGATGCTGTCATGCCATGAACGTCGGTATCGGCCTCAGTTGCTAATTCGAAAAGTTGAATATTGCGCATACCTGACGCAATTAATCCTGCTTCCATTCTATCGATTCGTTCACGGTCAACTACCGGATACCAAATCATATATGTGCCTGTTGCGAAACGTTTATGTGCTTTGACAAGCGTATTTACAACAGTGTCATAGTCATCTTTAATTTCATATGGAGGGTCAATCAATACACACGCACGCCGAGAGGCTGGTGGTAACAAGCCTACCAAGCCTTGAAAACCATTTTCGCCACGCACGCGAATTGAACGCTTTCCTTTCATGTTGTCTTGCAAAAGCTGTAAGTCGCGCGGATGTAATTCAAAAAACCAGCCATTATCTTGGCGGCGCAGGAAGTGCTCTGCAATTTTTGGTGAGCCTGGGTAAAAATCTAAATTACCATTTTCATTAAACAACTTAATAAGCTCAATATAGTCATTTAGTTCCGCATGTTCACTACGGTGATGCCAAAGCTTGGCGATGCCATCTAAATATTCTTGTGTTTTTTGTGCATCACTACCAGCCAGTTCAAAAAAACCTGCACCAGAATGCGTATCCACATAATCGAGTGGCTTATCTTTGATAGTTTGGTATTTAAGTACTTCAGCTAAAACAAGGTGTTTTAAAACATCGGCAGGATTGCCCGCATGGAAAGAATGTCGATAACTAAGCATATTTATAAGTCGCCAGATGCAAAAGCTGCATTAAAAATGAATAGTCATATTGTACATGATAAACAGAAAATGTGGCGCTTCAGTGAACCATAAATGAATAAAAAAGCCATTACACTGAATTACGCCTTAATAATAAATAAAAATCTGCTAAAACAGCCGTAAATGCTGGCATATCAAGGCACTTTCCTTTACATTTGCATGACAATAATCACAGTTTTATGAGCGCATTTATGAATAACGAAACTCTTTCCCAACTCGAACAACTGATCGACAAATTAATCCTTCGCAACAGTGAACTTGAAAGCGAAGTTAAAAGCTTACAAGAACAAACAGCAAAACTGTTAGATGAAAACGAAACTCTGCAACTTGAAGTTCTCGAAAACGAAGAGAAACAAAAAGATGCTAGCAGTACACTTACCGGTCTGCTTGAGAAATTACAAAGCGTTCAACAGGCTAGCTAATGAGCTCCCCACAAAGTCAGCGAGTCACTGTCGAGCTACTGGGTAAGGAACATGAATTCTCTTGCCCACAAGGGCAAGAGCATGCCCTTATAGCCGCAGCTCAAAATTTAAATGACTTGGTGGAGCAAATGAAACAACGCTCAACAGTTCGTAATGAACAAAACGCTTTGCTAATGGCTGCATTACATTTAAGTCATGAATTGCTTGAAGTGAAATCGCAACAAGCAAAACAAGAACAGCAACATGACAGTTTAATTGATAAACTCAGCCAACATCTCGATCCCTAAAAAGCGCACACAGCGCTTTTTTTGTTTACAATCGATCATATTCACTCATATTCGAGCAAATAAATATGCGAATTGCTGCTGCATTACTTTTTTTATTTACTGGGTTAAACGCACAAGCAAATGTTAGCTGGCATACAATCACGCCTGAAATTCAATTTTTAAAACAACAAAGTAAGTTACGCTTTTATGATTCAAACCAAGTACTCATTGAAGGAAAAAAGTGTGCTTTGATGGTAGATGCAAGCGGTAACTTTGCAGAAGTTGAAAGCCTTGCCAAGCAATTAAAACAACGTTTAAAAACCCCCTTATGTTATCTAGTGGCGAGTCATTTTCACGATGACCACTTGTTAGGGTTAGCCGTATTACAAGCTGAATTTCCTGATGCCAAACTAATTGTACATCAGCAAGTGGCTAGTGAATTTGCAGCAATGCAACAAGCATTAAAAGATAAACTAGATGGTTATGAAAAAAGTATTGAGCTTAGCTACCAACGCTTGGCGAATCAGCCTGAAGATCAGCAAACTATTTGGCGCGACAAATTAACCCTTGCTAAACAACGTTTATTTCGCTGGCGAGAGCTTAGTTTAAACCCACCTGCGATAAGCGTATCAAAGCAGACTAGTCTTGAATTAGGTCACTACCCTATTACATTAACGCCTTATCGGGCTCACACTCAAGGTGACTTAACCATTACCGCTGATCATGGCAGAGTGTTAGTTGGCGCAGATATCGTTGATAGCTTGCCCTACCCTGGTCATGGCGAATTAGAAAACTGGCTAGCAACGCTCAAAAAAATTCACAATAACACTGAGCTCGTGACTATTTTACCCGGCCATGGCGAACAGCTAAATACAGCTGAACTAGCTAAACCAATCGCATTTTTAAACGCAATTATTACCCTTACAAAAGCGCAGCCAGATAAATCGGTTGAGGAGTTAATTGAGCTTTTTCCTGAACAGATCAAACAGCAATATCAGCTTGATGAAATTGGTAATCGGGCATTCACTATGTTTCTAGAAGCTGGACTTAAGAAGGCCAAATTGTCAAAATAGCGCTAAAATAATAAAAGGATTTTATTATATGGCTCGTATAAAATTGAAATACATACTTTTGCTGAGCTTTATTATTGGCTTACAAGGATGCCAACTTACTCAGCAAGACACTGCTCAGGAACACTCAGAGCGGCCAGCTATCTTCAGCCACTATGAACCTGACTTAGCCCCCCAACTCGAAGTAAACGAGTTTATCGTGGCGACGCCCCAAATAAAGGTGTCACCAAAAGAGCCTGTGCCAGTAAATAATACTCCATTACCAACTGCACGTGCCGAAGAGTTATGGCAACACATTGCGAATAATTTAAGCCTTGTTTTCCAAACCAATGCACATACCACCGCTCGTCTTAAATGGTATTTAGCACAACCTAATTACTTACTGAAAGTAAACAAACGTGCTGCACCCTATCTGTATCATATTGTCCGCCGTGTAGAGCAACAAAAGTTACCAATGGAGTTGGCATTATTACCTTTTGTAGAAAGTGACTTCAGGCCTACAATTCGCTCATCAGAACATGCCGTAGGGGTGTGGCAATTAGTTGGAGCAACCGCCTATCACTTTGGCATACAAAGCGATCAATGGTATGACGGTCGTCAAGATGTATTAGCCTCAACTGATGCTGCATTGGCCTATCTACGTTACTTACATAAACGGTTTGATGGTAACTGGCTGCATGCTTTAGCAGCTTACAATAGTGGCGAAGGCAGAGTAAAAAAAGCCATAGCAAAAAACAAACGCTTGGGTAAAAAAACAGATTATTGGTCTCTTTCATTGCCTCAAGAAACTGCCGACTATATCCCAAAGTTAATGGCACTGAGTTATTTACTAAAACATCCTGAACTCGGCCTTAAGCGCCCAAGGCTCGCAAATAAAGCACTGACTACTGAGTTTAATATCGGCCAGCAGTTCGATTTTTCAGTTATTGCTAGTTTGTCAGGGGTGGGGCGTAAACAGCTACACAAATTGAACCCTGGTTATTTAAAAAACCAAAGCTCTCCAAATGGCCCCCATACCTTACTCCTGCCTGTCGAGCAACAAACCTTGTTGCAAAGTAAGCTATTTAGAAATAATTTTGCTGGAGAGTACACGGTACAAAAAGGTGATACGTTATACAGCATCGCCACCCGCTTTGGTATGCAAGTAGCTGATTTAAAAAAGATGAATAACAAGTCTTCGAACTTAATTAAAATTGGCGAGCAGTTGAGTTTAACAAAGCCTCACACCATGCCAAAATCACTCATCGTCGATTACGATATTAGTCCTTACTTAGAGCAACAAGAAGATGTGGTATCAACTATTGCAGTTAATTACCAAGTAAAACCTGGGGACTCTATTTGGAGTATCAGTCAGCTTTACGATGTTCCTCACAAAGATGTTGCAAAGTGGAATAAACTAACCGCCACCAGCATAATTAAACCCGGCACCATACTCACTTTGCACTTGCCACAAATAATGCAGCCCGAGCCGCAAGCATCAGCCAGCGAAGTAATGTTATCTGGTATTGAGAGCTCATTGAAAAAGCCTTGATTGCTCAGCCAAAGCGCTTAGCGTAAAATCAACGCTTATATTTTAAATTCTAAAGAGAAATAACATGCAAATCAGTAAAGACGCAGTGGTTGAGTTTCACTACACTTTGAGTGAAGCGGGCGAGCAAATTGAATCTAGCAAAGATGGCGAGCCACTTTCATATATCCATGGCACTGAAGGCATGCTTCCGGGTCTTGAAAAAGCGCTTGAAGGAAAAACTACTGGCGATAACTTCAGCGTAACACTTGAGCCTAGCGAATCTTACGGCGAACGCGTTGACGATCTGATCCAACGTATTCCACTTAAGCACTTACAAGGCAACACAAAAGTGTGGAAGCCAGGTATGACTGCTATTGTTCATTCAAACCAAGGTCGTCATCAAGTAACGATCGTTAAAGTAGGTCGTTTCAATGCAGATTGTGACTTAAACCACCCATTTGCTGGTAAAACACTGACTTTTGACGTTGAAGTGCTTAATGTTCGCCAAGCAACAGCCGAAGAGTTATCACACGGTCATGTGCACGGTGAAGGCGGCTGTGGCCACAGCCACTAAGGGTAAATGATGACAAACGTTGCAATTGTCACAGGCGGCAGTAAAGGTATTGGCAAAGCGATTGTTGAGCGTTTAGAGCGTGAAGCTTACACCGTTTATAATTTAGATATCACCCCATCTGAGGGCAATTATCGCCACTGTGACGTTAGTGATATTCAGCAGGTGAAGTCGGTTATCGCCGATATCATTGCCGAGACGGGTCGCGTTGATGCCTTAGTATCCAATGCAGGTCGTCATTTGAGTGCCAACATTGAAAACACTGATGAAGCAACGTTTGATGCCCTGTTTGCGCTCAATGTAAAAGGTGCTTATGCTGCAATTCAAGCCGTATTACCTAGCATGAAAAGCCAGCAAGGTGGCAGCATTGTATTGGTTGCTTCTGATCAGGCAATTATTGGCAAACCAAATTCGTTTGCTTATAACCTAACCAAGCATGCACTGGCTTCAATGGCAAAAACCACAGCACTGGATTATGCCGCGTTTAACATTCGTGCTAACGCGGTTTGTCCGGGCACGATAGAAACGCCGCTTTTCCATAATGCGATTGATGCATATTGTCAGCAAAGTGGTGCCAACAAAGCTGAGGTTGTTGCTGAAGAAGCTGCGCTGCAACCTTTAGGTCGCTTAGGGCAACCAGAAGAAATTGCCGCTTTGGTGAACTTTTTAATCAGTCCTGAAGCGAGCTTTATCACTGGTAGCTTGCAAAGCATTGATGGTGGATACACCACACAATGAGCGACAAGATTATTGACCCCCATGTGCACTTTTTTAACCTCACTGAGGGTCAATATACTTGGCTTCAAGGCAACACTCCTCCTGCTTGGCCAAACCTCGATAAAATTAAAGCGCAAACAACCGCTGCAGAGCTTAAAGCAGCGTGTCCATTTCAACTAGAAGCACTGGTGCATATTGAAGCAGGCTTCGACAACCAAGCGCCGGTCAATGAGCTTAACTGGCTTAGCAAACACTTGAAAAGTATGCCCTATAAAGCAATTAGCTTTAGCGCCATTAATGCTCCTAGCAATCAGTTTATCGCTGCAATGTCAGCCTTAGAGCAACCTCAACTTGCTGGCATTCGTGATATAACCGAAGGTAGTGACTCAATGCGTTTATTAGACCCGCATTGCCAAGAGAACCTTGCTTATCTTGCTAGTAAACACTTAATATTTGAAGCTCAGTTCGAGATTGAAAATCAACAGGTAACCGAACAGTTACTGCATTACTGTCGTGCTATTCCTAAATTACAGGTGGTTATAAATCATTTAGGCTTTATTAATAATGAGCAAAACTGGCTACGTGCGATTATAAAATTAAGTCGCTGCGATAATATCGTGATTAAGTTTTCTGGTTTAGAATTTACAACGCTCGCGGCCAATAAGCACCGCTGGTTACTGGATCAACTGTTAAACTATTTTGGTGAACATCGAATCATGTTTGCCAGTAACTTCCCTGTATGCCAAATCAATACCTGCTATGAGCAATGTTGGCAGCATTATTTTTCATTGTGTAAACAGTACAATGTATGGCAACAACTCAGTTTTAAAAATGCCCGTGCAATCTATCTAATTGATTAGAAGCTGACTATATTCAATATAATAACCTTTATTAGGCACTGTAAACTTAATGGAGCTATGATGAGAGCCCATCTAACCTGTATCTTGCTACTGAGTGTTTTGTTTGGCTGTAGTTCACATACCCAACAACCAACCCCTAAACTTCAACACGCACGCGTTACTGAGCCACAAAGCACCTTAATAGCACAAGGCATTTCAAGGTTAATGCACAGTAAGCCTATTCAGGTATCCGACGAGGCATTTATCAATAGCAGCATACTTGTCATCGAAAGCTTGAATGGCGTTGATATACAAGGGAATCCACTCAGCGGTTCACATCCAAATATACCAGAACGCTTTGAGCTGTTGATTAAAAACCAAATGTGCTTTGTTCGCCATTTAGATAGTAAAGCAACCGAGCCACTGCCTTTGGTAAAATGCAAACCAATCAATTGATATTAAAACAAAATACCATCATGTAATAATCTGTAATAACAAGCTGTAATAGAACTACCTATCCTTTTCCTTGCACAAACAGGCAAACAGCAAATTACCTATTTAGAGATTTGTTTGTTGCCACTTCAAAATTATGCAAGGAGAATTTGACTATGTGTGACAGCGATAAAAATACCAACTTAGTACCCGATCTAACCAAAGATCATTCTATTAGTTTAGCGACCAGCGAGACAGCAGCTAATCAACCTCTTGAGTTTCATCCATCCACGTTAGCCGCACAGATTTCAGCGTGCGTTGGCGCCAGTTATGAAAATGGCAAAATTTGCGTTAATTTTCCAGTAGTCGGCAATATCTGTTTTTCAGTAAGTTTACCAATTCCAAGCGGTACATCGGTTAAAGTATGTATGCAAACGTGTGGATTTCGCTTTGGTGTTCCACCATTTAATGGAATTAAAGCAACGGTATACGCAAATAATAGTCCGCTATGGAGCGGCACAATTTGGGGTTCTTGTTAAACAACCTATAGTTATAGCTGCTTATGAATTAAATAAGCAGCTCCTCAATTAGAAAACAGGATTTTATATCATGAACGATCTTAGCTTTTTTGTTATTCCCAATGACAACGGCCCATGGGAAATCACTTCTCAGTCTGGCGCGAGTGCCGAAGAAATTAAAATTAACTACAAAGATCTACTTGCAGGTGACAGCCTGAACCTCTATTACGAACTTGCTAAAGAATCCGATTGGAGTTTCGCCGAAAATGGCAGTTACTTCTCTGATGCTAAAGACAATTTCAACTATCAACTCAACAGTATTGTCGCAAATAATGGCAAAGCATTGATTGTCACTATTTCGAACATTTTACCTCATCAAGCATTATCAAAAGAGCTAGCAAAATTATTAGCTAACAGTCCAAATAAGGCTATTGCAGGACAATTAGATCAAAAAGCAAATTATGAGATCAATTTTCGACTAATTGCCAAAAGAGATGGAGACATTAACTCGCTTATGCGTTACTTCTCTCAAGATCCTCGTGTCATCATTGAGGACATGGAGCCAACCTAATTTATAAATGCGCAGAGTCTATCTCTGCGCTTTTATTATGATTACATAAAAATAAATAATGAGACTGACCAATTAAAGTGGCGAGTTTACGCTCGGAACATAACGGTTTAAACCAACCTAAGCGATAAAAAACTGGGCTCCAGCCCAGCTTAATGCTTTGCTCTATTGACGCTAGCGCTGAGTATTTTTCATTTAGTACACTTTGCAGTATTGCTTTAACAAAATATGCTTCTGCCAGATCAGGTTGTGCAATTAATACCTGTTCAATTTGATTCATAGCATATTGATTTTGCTCTAGATGAATCAATACCTGCGCTTTTTCTAATTGTTCAGCAATATTCTTTGGCGAAGCATCAAGGCGCTTATTAATTCTTGCATATAAGGAGAGTGCCTCATCAGTCTGGCCCTTTAAATAAAGTAAGTCAGCGTAATTTAGCTGCAAGGTAGATGTTTCTGACGCTAATAGCATAGCTCGATTCGCAAATATTAATGCCTCATCTAACTCGCCTTGCAAGGAGAGAACGATAGAGTAATTACTAAGTATAGAAGGACTCTGCTGCCCTGAATCAATTAATTTTTGATAATGTTGTTGCGCCTCTTTTAATTCTCCAGATAACAATGAAATATCAGCCAATGTTTTTAGCGTCACAATATCCGAAGGGTTGTAGCGTAAAACCTCTTTTAAATAAGTGGCAGCTTCAGCACGTTGTCCTTGAGTGAGGTAAGCAATCGCTAGATTTCTTGTTGCGAGCAAAGTTGGTCTAAGTGTGTATGCATTGCGAGCATGCGTTAATGCGCTTTCTAGATCGCCAATTCGATTATAGTAAACAGCTAAAATACTCTGCTTTTGATATGCCTCTAATGATGAGTTTTGAATTTGCTTAATAACCTTATAAGCTTTACTTTGCTCACCTGCGTGTTGATATATTTCCAACAAATCAATTAAGTAAGCTGGGCTTTCACGATAAGACTCGGGTGAATTATCTAGCTGAGTTTGTAGCTCTTTTATAAGCGCAATATTTTGCGTCATCTTATAAAGTCGCAACATAATTTTTCGATAAAGCGGGTAAAGAGGTTTAAAATCAGCACGCTGAAAAAGCAACGACTCTGCTATTGATTTCTCTACTTTAGAGCTTTTCAAGTTATTGGCAACGAGTGCCACAAGTGACACATATTTATCAACAAATTCATCAGACAAGGATAACTGACTGTGCTCAGCAACCTTTACATCAAGCAAGCTCTGCACCGAAGAAAGTGCCGAATTGTATATATTTAGATAGTTTTCTTTATCTGTCGCGGTACGATATTTACTCACTACTGTGGCATTTTGATCAAGCTGACTCAAACTAAAATCACACGACAAAGGATTGCAGTCTAGTTTAGGTACTAATAACTTTGATGCACCGAGTGCACTTGCCAACCCGCTCAAACTAGCTTCTTTACCCAATACGTTTTGTGTTTGTTTAATTTCTTGTTCTGAAATCAAAGCATAATGCCGACTCTCTAACAATAACTCAGTTACTGCGTCAGTGACTCCCAAGTTAAGTAACCTCTTTTGTGTTTCTGTCACTTCGCTTGTCGATGTAAAATCAATTGGTAAAAGCGCAATATACTCCTTCGTTTGCATCGCCAAATAAGCCCAAATCAGCAAACCAAAACACACTGTAAAGCCGATTAAGTACATAAGCCTTTTACCAACTAGGGGGACGCTTTGCTGCTTTTCGATATCTTTCACTTCAACAGTAGGGCAATCAAAACTGAGCGTTGCTAAAATACTTTTAAACTGTGCAGCTACCAAGCCCGCACTTGTTGGTCTATTTTCTGGTTTAAAGGCCAATAGCTTTTTAATTAGTACTGCCAAATCGGGTGATATAGTATAAATAGATTCATAATTTGCACGGCAAGGGGATGATTTTATTGCTGCAGCAATATCTTGCTCTGCTGTACTTTTAGCTTGATTTATATAAGCATGAACATCACTAAATAGTTGATATGCCATTAACCCCAATGAAAATAGGTCGCTGCGAAAATCTAATGTCTCGTTATTAAGTTGTTCTGGTGACATTGCTTTCAAACTACCAAAACTTGTAGTCTGTGTATTTATGTCTTTGTGCTTTATTTTTGAAATACCAAAGTCTGCAATTTTCACTGCACCATTTTCACTGATCAATACATTGGCGGGCTTTAAATCGAGATGCAGAATCTCTTTTTCATGAATACCTGCTAAGCCATCACAAATATGCGAAAGTATATCTATTTTCTCAGTTATACTGAGCTGCCGCTCTTTTATTAGATGTGCAAGTGTAGTCCCTTTAACGTATTCCATTTCTAATAAAACCTGCTCATCCTCATGAAGGATTCTATAGAGCTGCACGATATTTGGGTGATTAAAGCTTGCAATGAGCTGTGCTTCGTTTATGGCACGTTGAACATTGTCACTCTTTAGCTTCATGACTTTAAGTACAACTTGCCTGTTCAGTTGCACGTCTGTCGCAAGGTATATTGTGCTCATCCCTCCTTGCGCCAGTACTTGTACCTGTTTATAGTAATCCTTTAATAAAAACACAAACAACTCGGTCAGTTAAGTGCATATTTATTAGTTTAGCCCCCAATGTTAATTAAAAGCAAAATAAATGATAATAAAATGCTAATATAAAATAATTTCTCCATATATAAGGATGTATTTATGGCAGTACTTACCTGTAAAGACTCTGTTAAAAGCATTTATTTACGCGACTTCCATCGCTTTGGCCGTTTAGCTCATTCTGTAGATACACTATTAAATTATCCAGAAATCACTCGGATACATGCTGTGATTGAGTGGGTTGAGCCTCATTGGTACATTCGTGATTTGAGTAAAAATGGCGTGTGGCTTAATGGTAGAAAGCTTGAAAAACACAGCAAATCTCAATTAGCTTTAAATGATAAAATCAGCTTTTCTGAACTTAATAAGGTAACTTATCAATTAACCTCAATTGAGCCACCGAAGGATCTTTTATTACCCGTTGCTAATGATTCGCTTGATGCTATTGTACTGGAACGATATCACTTTCTGCCTAACAACCACGACCCCGTAATAATCGTCTACTTTGATCCTCACAATTACATGTGGTGCTACGAAAGTACCGATGATCACCAGGTCTCTCCCCTCGAAGAAGGTCAAACCATAGCTATCGACGGTCAACAGTGGCAGTTGTTTAAAGCTGAAATGACCTCACAAGAAAACACGATTGACCTAAGCCCTATCTCAACCAATGATTTAGAATTTATCTTCAGCTTAAGCTTAGACGAAGAACAAACTGAGTTAAAAGTGAAGCACAATGATGGACTACAAGACTTTGATGTACGCTCGCATCATTACCTCACCGTGTTATTAGCGCGCTATAAACTAGCAGATATTAAAAATAAATTTGCACCCGAGGTGCAAGGCTGGGTGCAAGTAAAAAAACTAGCCCGCGATTTAGGTATTAATGAATGCCATGTCAATATTCAAATCCACCGTGCTCGTAAGCAATTTATTGAATCATTTAATAATATGTCAGCAGATACACTTATTGAACGTAAGCGAGGAAAAGTTCGCTTTGGTGGTGAGCATTATGTGATTTACAAAGGACAGGCATGTGAATCAACAGAATAGCCTGATAAATCGGCTGTTGTATCAGAACAAACTCTAGATCTTATAACACTAATAATAGCAACTGAACTTGCTCAAGCTATAAACTGCTAGTACTAAACTCAAGTTAAAGCGCCAATTCAGTAACCCCTATATAATAAGGGGTTACTTTACAGAGTGTTATTTAATCTCAACACGTTGTGAGCGCATAACCACTTCGTCATTTAACTCAATACCGATACCTGGCTCTTCTGATACTTGGAAGAAACCATTTTTAGGTTGTGGATCTTGAATACATAGCTCACGGTTCCACTTTTTAATTGCATAAGTGTGATGCTCGTGAATTAAGAAGTTAGGAATTGCGGTTTCTAAGTGTAACGAAGCTGCGGTTGCTACTGGGCCGCCACACACGTGAGCTTGAATACGCACATCAAAAATATCGGCATAATCACACACTTTTTTAGTTTCAGTGAAACCACCACACAAGCCTAAGTCTGGCTGTAGCACATCAATACTTTGATCTTCTAAGTATGGACGCACACCCCAGCGATTATACAAACGCTCACCACCAGCAATTGGCACCGCTACTTTGTCGGCAACTTTTGCATGTAATGAGTGATTTAAGTAGTTCACTGGCTCTTCGTAATACATACAATCGAACTCTTCAGCAATTTCACCAATTTGAATTGCAGATGTCGCACCTGGCAAACTGTGACATTCAAAAATAATATCAACTTCGTCACCTACCGCTTCACGAATGGCTTGCATACGTGCACGATACAATTTCATTTCTGCGCGAGAAATGATGTTAGTACGATCGTAATAAGTATTGCCGTTTTTATCGTACTGGATTGGGTCAACTTTAACCGCATCATACCCTTCAGCCATCGCCTTAAGCGCTGCTTCTGCGTATTCTTCTGGGTGAACAAGTGCTTTAAATTCACTGTCCCAGTCAAACTGTAGTTGTGATGCGTATGTACGTAGCTTGTCGTTAACTTTACCGCCTAATAGCTGGTAAACAGGCAAGCCTAATGCTTTACCTTTAATATCCCAAAGTGCGGTATCAATAGCGCTCATTGCGGCATACACAACAGGACCACCGCCTAAACCCCAAAAGCTTTCGCGTAGCATTCGTGACCACAGTTTTTCTGTTTGAAATGGGTCATGACCAATTAAAAATGCATCAGCCATTTCTTTGATCATTGCCGCTGCAGCACTGTGACCTAAATCATAAGCAAGGCCTGCCTCTCCTACACCGCTAATACCTTCATCAGTGTGAATACGCACAAAAACAGGTGTCCAAGCAGGTCTGTCTGGACAATGAATATCGAACACTTCGACGCGATTAACTTTCATGGTTACTCCTTACTGAGCAAAACTAGGATCAAGACGATAAGCTTTACGCAACATTGCCGGCCAAGCTAACTGGCCACCGGTGCTGCCGCTATGCACGACATTCGCTTGATTATAAATATTATCGATAATAGGTTGTGGTACTGGGATTGCTGTTTGACCACTGGCTTGGATAACTAATTGAATTTCACAGGCACGCTGTAAATCATAAAAACGCATAAACGCATCACCCACTGTTGGGCCAACGGTTAAACCACCGTGGTTAACCAATAACATGTGGTTGGTGGTGCCTAAGTCATCTTGCAAGCGCTTTTTCTCATCACTGTTTACCGCTAAGCCTTCGTAGCCATGATAAGACAATGATGGCAATGAGAACATTGAGTATTGGCTAAGTGGCAACAGGCCTTTTTCTTGCGTTGCAACGGCGATGGTTTCTTTTGTGTGTAAATGAATAACACAGTGTGCGTCATCACGTACTTCGTGAATGGCGCTGTGAATCGTAAAGCCTGCAGGGTTAATTTTAAACGGCGTGTCATCAAGAATATTGCCTGCTAAATCCACCTTCACAAGGTTTGACGCAGTCACTTCATCAAAACTTAAACCAAATGCATTTACCAAATAGTGATCCGTACCAGGTAAGCGCGCCGATAGGTGGGTGTAAATTAAATCCCCCCAACGGAAATGCTCAACCAAACGGTAACATGCCGCTAAATCTACGCGTAGCTGCCATTCTTGTTCAGATACTTTATTTTTTAAATCGAGTTTTGGTAAGTCAAACATGGGAAACCTTGTATATGTGACAAGCACAAATAGATGTATAGAAGTCTAAAACACTATTAATCGATGATCAATAGCTGATACAAAAAGGCCACATCTACAGATGTGGCCTTTTCTTGCTAAAGTGGCGTTTATTTTACTTGCGATAAATAATCAGCAATTGCAGCCATTTCTTCTTCAGATACGTTTGCAACCATTGCTTTCATTGCCGCAGCCATACCGTTACTACGTGCACCTGACTTGATGTCTTTCATTTGTGCTAGTAAGTACTCTTTATTTTGGCCATTTAATTTAGGGTACTGAGGCATGATAGGTGCTTTACCTTCTGCACCATGACATGTTTGACATAGCTTAGCTGTGTAAAGTGCTGCACCATCTGCTGCCATTGTGTTAAAAGATAGGCTTGCAGCCATTGCAATGCCAGCCCCACATAAAACTTTTGTAATCTTGCTCATATTAGTCTTCTCTTTTTTGACGGGTTATTAAACATTTTCTTTAGTGTAGACCATGATTTAACAATATTGCACCCGAAAATTGTAATGGTGGCCGGTATGAGATAACTACCAGATCAAATCATCAGGTACTTCAAAATCAGCATACGGATCATCTTCATCTTTCTGCTTATCTTCAGGCTCAACATGGAACACTATGTAGTCTTCGCTAACTTCAGCGACTTTTCGTGCTGGTTCGTCTTCCAGTACAAAAAATTGGCCTTCTAAAACACAAATTGCCAAACGGCCTCCTGCAAGGGCTTTTTGTGTTTTTTCATTTACCTCTAGCTCCTTCACTTTATTTTGATAAGTGAAGTTAAAGGTGCGATCACCACGAATTTCATCTTGATTGTGGTGCTCTAAAATCTGCTTTACGCGAGCCACTTGCTCACGCTGTTTTTGCTCTTCTAAACGTGCTTTATTAAGCTCGTCGGCTTTTTTCTGCTGCTCAAGCTTTGTTTGTTCAATATGCTTTTGTAAATCACTTGGGTTGCTCGTAGCACCTTTTTTCTTCTTCTTTTGCTGCTTACGCTTTTCAGTTTTAGCCACCTTAGCTTGATGTGACGTTGTTAACCCTGCTTTAAGTAATTGATCTTGTAATGAACCCATGACTAAATTCCATATAAAAATGCCTAATTAGGGTTATTTTAATCAGCAATACGAACAAATAACAGTGTTCAGCTTAGATGATTCACTGCAATCGAGTATATTGCTGTGAGATTAACATGCGATGAAATCATGACATATTGATTTAACGCAAGATTTATCATTTTAGTCGTCTTTGAACTTGTAAAAAAAGCTGTACCCTATAAGCTAAAGCTTTTCCTCTTGGGAGCTAAAAATGCAGCTGCGACATTTGTTACTTTGCTCTGTATTTATTTTCTTTGTTTTATACGCCCCACAACCGTTACTTGGATTATTTGCTAGTCATTTTTCTGTCTCGCCAGCTACTGCTGGTAGCTTAATGACCGCGACTATGCTGCCACTAGCCATTGCTCCTTTGGTGTATGGCTTATTTTTAGCTAAGCGAAACCCGCTAACAATTTTAAAGATTGCCATGTTTGTGTTGGCTATAAGCTGCGTTGCTTTTACTTTAGCACCAAGCTTTGAGCTGCTGTTGCTGGTACGCTTTATTCAAGGGATCACCCTGCCTGCTGCGCTCACAGCCATGACCAGTTATATTGGTGTAACTTATCAGGCTGACCAATTACAACGTAATATGACTCTTTATATTGGCAGTACCATTGTCGGTGGATACTTTGGTCGTATGCTTGCTGCCTTATTCACTGACTTTTTAAGCTGGCAAAGTTTTTATTATGTGATTGCGGTAGGATTAATACTGTTTGCTGTCGTTATTCCTAAATCAAGCAAAACTGCCACAATTCATGCAGCACAGTCACCACTGCTATATCTGAAACAATTAAAAGATCCACTTGTGCTAAAGCTCTACGGAGCCGTTTTTTGTATGTTCTTTTGCTTTGCGGCGCTGTTAAATTATTTGCCATTCATCTTACAAGATAGCTTTGCTATCACTAATACTCGAGATATTGGTCTGGTTTACAGTGGCTATTTATTGGGAGCACTTGCCTCTATAGCTACCCCTTGGCTGTTACGAAAGTCATCAACTCCTTGGCGCTTACTAACATGGGTATTTGTCTTTTATAGCCTGACGATGGTGCTTTTAATGAGCCAACAATTAGTACTTTTTGTTATTGCTTTTACTGGTTTTTGCGGCGCAATGTTTGTGATCCACTCAAGTGCAGCCCCACTGGTTAATAAAATCAGCAACGCTCCTGCAAGTGTAACCAATGGAGGGTATGTTTCGTTTTATTACAGTGGTGGCGCACTGGGCTCATTATTGCCAGGGCTGGTGTATCAGCAACACGGCCAAATTGCTTTTATGACCGTGCTACTTTTAGTTTGCTTAGTAGGTTTAAGCTTAGTTTATTTGGCAGGTAGAAATACAATACGCGGTTGATGGCCGGTACTTTCAAAAAATAGCTCTAAGTCCTCTTTTTTCATCAGCCATGTAGCCGTATTTTCAAAAGGATGACAATGAAAAAGCTCGTTAAACCAAATTTCTTGGTCTAGCCAAAGGGTAACATTATTTTGCTTATCGTTTAAAAGTGCCAGCATAGAAACACAGCCCGGTGGCACTTTAAGATAACGCGCTAATCGCTCATCAGATGCAAATCCTAAGCGCGATAGCCCTTGCTGCTGAGCAATAGCTTTTAAGTCAAGCTGCTTATCGTGAGCGGTGATCACTAAAAAGTGGCGCTTGCCTTCGTTATCTCGTAAAAACAGGTTTTTTAATCGTGTGCCCGGTCTATCGAGCATAAATTTGTCGGCATCTAAGCTGCCGTGCAATGGTGGATGCTCAATCACCTCATAATTGATATCTAACTGAGCTAGCGTAGCTGCCAACTTGCTCTTATCTGCATACATTTACAAACAACGTCCTCGTAATTGCACACTTAAATCACGCCACAATACTTCGTCAATAATGTGTTTATCGTCGCAGTATTGTCGTGCTTTAAGTTCTTCATTTAATAATTCGACCGCTTGATCTTCGAGCATGAGTTTTAAGTTGCTCGACTCTTCAAATACTTCTTGCTCAGCAAAGTCTTTAAACTGACTACGTGTCATTGGCTTATCAAGGTTGATTGGACGTCTTCCTTGCGCCTTAACTGACACTACATAGGCAAAAATTTTATTGCCTTGGTCGTCATTTTTTTCGTAAAACTGTTTATTATTAATTTCAAAAGGCGGGGCCTCCTCTTGGCTTGCGCAACCAGCAAGTAATGCAAGTAAAAGCCATGCTATTTTTTTCATTATTGGATAAGCCTTGTACAGTGAATGGGCTCTAGTCTAGCAAAAATAAAACTTCAGAGTAAAAATTCGATCAATTTAAAAAAAATACTTGACCAAAAAGATAAAAATAATTAAAGTTCACCCCGCTTGAGACGCAAGACTTAAGCATCCTGTATTTTAGGAATGTGGGGCTATAGCTCAGCTGGGAGAGCGCCTGCCTTGCACGCAGGAGGTCAGCAGTTCGATCCTGCTTAGCTCCACCACTTTCCTACCTCTTTTAGGCAATCTGCCGAATACTTAATAAAAACAATACATTCTAAGTTAAAGCAATTCTATTAGTCTTTCTATCGTCTTCGTTTTATATCAGACACAAAAAAACCGAGCAAAGCCCGGCTTTTTAAACAATTATTCTTTAGTGATTACTCACGAATTTGACCTTCGCCATTCACTAAATATTTTTCAGTTGTAAGTGACTCAAGACCCATTGGACCATAAGCATGTAGCTTCGTTGTCGCAATGCCAATCTCAGCACCTAAACCTAACTGTGACCCATCAGAAAAACGCGATGACGCATTAACCATTACCACAGATGCATCTACACTACGTTGGAATAGCTCTGCAGCGGCTTTGTCTTTAGTACAAATCACTTCGGTATGGTTTGAACCAAACTTAGCAATATGATCAATAGCACCGGCAAAGTCAGGTACCACCTTGATTGCGATTTCTAGATCTAAGTACTCTTCACCAAACTCGTCGTCAGCAAGTACTGTTGCATTATCAAAGTACTCGGCAGCTTTCGCATCTGCATTTACTTTAACGCCTTCTTGACGAAGAACAACAGCACACAGATTTAAAAACTCATCGGCGATATCTTGGTGTACCACTAAGCCTTCTAGAGCATTACACACACCAGTACGCTGAGTTTTACCATTCAATAGTAAATTGATTGCTACATTCAGGTCAGCATCTTTATCTACATAAAGGTGGCATACACCTTTAAAGTGCTGAATTACTGGAATGGTGCTGTTTTCCGTTACAAAATTAATTAAACCTTCACCACCACGCGGAATGATTAAGTCAATAGTGTCGCGCTGTTGCATCAGTTCCATCAATAAGCCACGGTCTGGATCTGGGATCACCGAAATTAACGCTGCTGGTAAACCGTGCTTTTCAAGTACTTTGTGCATCACACTTGCAATAGCTTGCGAGCTACGAAGTGCTTCTTTACCACCACGTAAAATAACACCATTACCTGATTTAAAGCATAATGCACCCGCATCAGCCGTCACATTTGGGCGTGCTTCATAGATCATACACACAACACCAAGTGGTACACGCATCTTACTGATCTTAATACCATTAGGACGCTCTGAAATTTCACGCAACTGACCAACTGGATCATCAAGGCTTACAATTACTTCAATACCTTCAGCCATTGCCTCAATGCGCTCATCATTAAGCGTTAAACGGTCAATCATAGCTGCAGCAAGGTTATTATCACGCGCTGCCGCTAAATCACTTTCGTTTTCTTTGATGATAAAGGCTTTGCTTTCACGTAGCGCCTCTGCCATCTCAGTTAAAACTTGATTCTTAGTAGCAGTATCAAGCAGGGCTAACTGCGTAGCCGCTTTAGCTGCTTGACTCGAAATATCCGTAATTAAACTCATGACTTCTCCAATAATGCGATATCTTTTTCTGAAACAACTGGGCCGATTGAATCTTGCATCTTTTCGCTAAATTCACTTTGCTCGTTGTCAGCAATAAAATTCAATAAACAGCTACTGTAATTCGCTGTCGCTTTTGCTAGACGCGTACCATCATCACTGCGGACTAAAATAGTATCGCCTACGCCAAATTCTCCATGTACTGCAACGATCTCATCGCTGCGAATACAACCATCTTCGGTTGACTCGTCAATTGAGCCTTCAACAACAACCTCACCCTGCTCATTTGCAGTGTGTGTCATCCAGTGCACAGCTTCTTGCATTGGCTTTTCATAAGGTGTGAAGATTGTACCTGGGTTGTCACCCTCTAATAATCGATTAAATGTTTCTTCTTTGAAACCATTCAAGATAAAGGTAGTAATACCGTGTGAAGTCGCTTTTTCTGCCGCTTCAATTTTCGTTTTCATACCACCTGTACCTACTGCGCTTGTAGCACAGCCTGCCATTGCATAAATCGATTCATCAATGCTTTCGATTTCCGGAAGTAGTACCGCATCTTCATGTAAATTAGGATTTTTATTATAAAGACCGTCTACATCTGAAAAAATCATTAACGCATCAGCATCTGCCGCAGCAGCAACCATGGCTGATAAGTTGTCGTTATCACCCACTTTAAGATCATCGGTTGTTACCGTGTCATTTTCATTGATAATAGGTAATACACCGTGCTCCAGTAAAGTAAATACTGTTTCACGTATACTGGTATAACGCTCACGGTCACGTAAGTCACCGTGTGTTAATAAAATTTGCGCAGATGGGAAATCAAAGAAGCGATCCCACATTGCCATCATTTCGGTTTGACCGGCTGCTGCCATCGCTTTTTTCATTGTCACTGAGCGCTTTTCTTGCTTTGGAAACAAGTGTGAACCTGCAGCAACCGAACCCGATGACACTAAAATTACTTCGATACCTTGCGCACGACAGCGAACGATGAACTGTGCAATGGTTAGTAAGTAGCGAGAACGACACCCGTCCTGCTCCGGTGCGATCAATGCGCTACCAACTTTTAATACTATACGTCGCCATTTAAACTTTTGCATAACTGTTCAACTTTCCATTTTACTATCTGTTCAGTGCCACTATGCCACTGATAAAAAGACTCGCGATTAGTATCACTAAACGCACTGACTATTATCACTTTGTCAAACCACTTATCTATACACACGACTATGCCACGCAACGACTGCGATTAGATATAGCACAACTTTTATTCAGTCAGTAGACCAAACGGTTATAAACCATAAGTTGATAAAAAAGATAAGTGTTGTTTATGTATCGCTGTAAAAAGCTGTGTGCGGCTTTTATTAATAACAACATACATAGAGCCTATACAATCTGGTACACCAGCAGATAGGGTGTAGATTGTATGACCGAGATTCAGCTGCCACGATGGGAGCTAAACATTGACCAGATAATGAACCATAATTATATTCAACACGTAATAAATGTACGCTGAATCTACACAAGTTCATTTCTATTTAATTTGAAAACAAAGTGTATAAAACACTAAAAATGTCGCAAACAACTGATTTTTTGAAATCAAAGCTAAAAACAATGTGCTTATCGCTAATAACTATTTAGATATCAAATTGTTTGAACACGAACTATAATACGGGAAATTAGGGGCAGAGATCAAGTGCGAAAAGTAGTCATAAGCCTTATACTTACCATAACCACAGAAAATACACATTTAATAACAGTATGTTAGAGGTCTTTTGTTGATATGTAATAATTTTTAATGAACCAAACTAAGTTTTATTTTCAAAACACCCCCAAAAAGTAGTAATAACGACTAAAATCGTATTTGAAGCAACAAGATTGCTTGTATCCACGACGGTGAGTAGGCTTTAATAAGCAAGCATTATATTTGGAAAGTCAGCGACTAATTATCGTCTTGAAACGCGATTATCTAAGGTGTTGGTATTTTTAAGTTGTAGTAACTAAAGGATAATTCATTCTATGTCAGCAATTTTTATAGCAGGGATCGCCTTGTGTTCAGTATTGGCACAATGGGTAGCGTGGGCGTTTCGTGTACCGGCTATTTTGTTTTTACTACTAACAGGTTTGTTACTCGGACCCTTTAGTGGTGTGCTAGAGCCTGATGCACTTCTTGGCGACTTGTTATTTCCTGTCGTCTCTTTAAGTGTGGCGGTGATCCTGTTTGAAGGATCATTAACATTGCACTTTCGAGAACTTAAAGGCATTGGTAAAGTGGTTCGAAACCTCTGTTCAATCGGGATGATCACGACCTGCCTGGTCATAAGTCTCAGTGCCTACTGGATTTTAGAGCTTAATTGGCGTGTTGCTGCTGTTTTAGGAGCGGTGTTAGTTGTTACAGGCCCTACTGTCATAGCGCCACTTTTAAACTCTATGAGGCCCACCCAAGATATCGACCGTATCCTCCGCTGGGAAGGCATCGTGATTGACCCAATTGGGGCTTTATTTGCGGTATTGGTGTTTGAAGCCGTTATGTTGGTTGGTCAGGGTGAAGTATTTAGCCATACCATTATCGCGCTATTTAAAACCTTAGGCGTTGGTTTGACAATTGGTGTAGTTGCCGGATGGCTTACTACGCTTCTTATTCGCCGTGAGTGGCTGCCATTTGAATTACACAAGTTTGGTATTCTAGCCTTAGTACTTATTAGCTTTACCGTCTCTAATCACTTAAGCCATGAATCGGGCTTACTAGCAGTAACAGTATTTGGTATTTGGCTTGCCAACCAAGATGAACTCGAAATTGATTCAGTGCTTGAGTTTAAAGAAGATTTATCGATGATTTTAATTTCATCGCTATTCATTTTACTTGCAGCCCGCCTTCAATTATCTGATTTGATGATGTTACACAGCGATGTGTTTATTTTCTTAGCTATTGTGCTATTTGTGGCTCGCCCAGCGTGTATCGCGATATCTACGTTTAGAACCGACTTACCTATTAAGTCTCGTTTAGTGCTGTCATGGATTGCACCGCGCGGTATCGTAGCCGCAGCGGTAGGTTCTGTCTTCGCATTAAGTATGGTTGAAGCCGGTATTGCTGATGCAGAAAAAATGGTACCACTCATATTCACAGTGATTATCGTAACAGTGGTACTACAAAGCCTAACAGCAACGCCACTGGCAAAGCTGTTAAAAGTGCGCCAACCTGCGCCAAATACCATTTTGATTATTGGTGCAAACCATGTCGCTCGTGCCATTGCCTGTGGCTTAAAAGATCAAAATATTCCGGTGCACTTGTCTGATCCTGCATGGGAGAACTGTAAAATGGCACGTATGGATGGTTTGCCTTGCTACTATGGTAACCCACAATCTGAGCATGCTGAGCGTTATTTACCGTTAACGACGATTCGCAGCGTATTAGCGCTTTCGCCTAACCGCCATCACAACGCATTAGGCGTGCAATACTTCTCGCACCTGCTCGACGAAAAGGATGTGTTTTCATTACGTTCTTCAACTAACCACGCCAAAGCAAACAAAGACAGTGCAACCTTTTTGTCTCGACAAATTTTGTTTGGCGATAATGGTGCGTATGCTCGCTTGAGTAGCCTAATTGCAAAAGGTGGCAAAGTCAGTGCCACACGGATTTCAGAAGAATTTAGTTGGGAACAATACAAAGAAGTAAACAGCGAAGCAATTCCACTGTTTATTTTGCATGGTGAAAAATCAGATGACGACGACTCTCCTGTGAAAATTCGCCCGTTCACAACCAACATGGAAAAAGCTCCTCAAGTAGGTGAGCGTATTGTTGCGCTACAGCCTCCAAAGATGTCGGTTTTAAAAGACCCTAATAACGGCAAAAATAAAGAGATAAAAGAAGATTAATAACAAAAGGCCAGTTTTAAACTGGCCTTTTTTATACACAATTATAACGACTACATCGGTAAGCGAGCACGTGCGACGACGCTGTCAGGCATTTTTTCGGCAAGCTTAGCAAGTAAGCCTTCAATTTTTTTATGGGTGGCTTTATCAGCAACCATTGAATGAAACAACCAACGGTAAGCATCTTCATAATCTCGCGGACTACCATAACCTTGGTTAAACAAATTAACCAACCGCATCTGGGCTTTTAAATTCCCCTGTGCAGATGCCTCTCGCAGATAAGTTACAGCCATTGCTTTATCTTGCTGTACTAATTGACCGACATCATAGTAGCGCCCTAATTGCTCAAGTGCGGCCGCTAGACCCTGCTCAGCAGCCTTACGCATATAGTAGACACCAAGTTCTACATTTCGGTCGACACATACGGCATACGCTAGCATGTCACCATACAAGAACTGATACGATGGCAACGCCATTTTATTGGCTCGCGCTTCGATATCTTGAACTAACTGGCAATCATCTGCCTTTACACGTGCCAAATGGGTGTTTTTATTTATTAGAGCGATTAACTCGCTCTCTGTGTAAAGAGGCACAGCTGTAATGGGCTCTTCAGCCATGCTTAGGCTTGAGAAGAGTAATGTTAAAGGCAATAAAACACGCATCAAAATCACTTAAATAAAGTCGGTCTTAGCAAATAATATACAATTATCATTCCAGAGTGAATTTGGGGCACAAAAAAAGCTGCCGAAGCAGCTTTTTCAGTCACTATGACGATTATGCAAACGGGCTGCGTAATACCATAGTTTCTACACGGTCAGGGCCAGTAGAGATAATATCAACTGGAACACCAGTGATTTCTTCAATACGCTTGATGTAATCAAGTGCCGCTTGCGGTAATTGATCAACTGACGTAGCACCTACTGTGTTTTCTGACCAGCCTGGCATCTCTTCGTATACTGGTGTTACTTTCTCGTAACCTTCAGCAGCTAATGGTGTAACGTTCGTTACAGTGCCATCTTCTAACTGGTAACCAGTACAGATTTTTAATGTTTCTAAACCATCTAATACGTCTAGTTTAGTTAAACAGAAACCTGAGATGCTGTTGATTTGAACTGCACGGCGCATTGCCACTGCATCTAACCAACCAGTACGGCGTAAACGACCAGTCGTTGCACCGAACTCATGACCTTTTTCACCTAAGTGCTTACCTACTGGGTCTTGTTTATCAAGACCGTCGTAAAGCTCTGTAGGGAACGGACCAGAACCTACACGTGTTGTGTAAGCTTTAATAATACCTAGCACATAATCAAGGTGTAATGGACCAAAACCAGCACCTGTCGCTACACCACCCGCTGTTGTGTTTGACGATGTTACGTACGGGTAAGTACCGTGGTCGATATCAAGTAATGTACCTTGTGCACCTTCAAATAAGATGTTGTCACCCGCTAAACGCGTTTGATCAAGTAGCTCAGTAACATCAACAACCATTGCTTTTAAGATATCTGCGATAGCCATTGCATCGTCAAATGTCTTTTGGAAGTCAACTGGTTCAACTTTGTAGTAATGCTCTAACGTGAAGTTATGGTATTCCAATACTTCTTTAAGCTTGCTAGCAAACTGTTCTGGGTTGAATAAATCACCAACACGTAAACCACGACGTGCTACTTTGTCTTCATAAGCTGGACCGATACCACGACCTGTCGTACCGATTGGCTTATCGCCACGTGCTTTTTCACGGGCTAAATCTAATGCAATGTGGAAAGGTAAAATTAACGGACATGCTTCGCTAATTAATAAGCGCTCACGTACTGGTACGCCACGCTCTTCTAGCATACCGATTTCTTTCATTAATGCTTCTGGTGATAAAACAACACCATTACCAATCACACACTTAACATTGTCACGTAATACACCCGATGGAATAAGGTGTAAAACCGTCTTTTCACCGTTGATTACCAAAGTATGGCCTGCGTTATGACCACCTTGATAACGAACTACTAAAGATGCTTTGTCTGTAAGGAGGTCAACTACCTTACCCTTACCTTCGTCACCCCATTGGGTGCCTAGTACAACAACGTTTTTACCCATTGCAAATTCACTTAGAAAAAATTAGGACGAGATTTTATCAGAAAACGAGGTGAAAGATCACCCCGTTTAGCTTATTTTTTCTGCGCCTGAATTTTTATCATCTAAATAAACGCGACAAGCTGTGTCAGAACAGTGAGTTATAAACTGGCAGGAGTGAATAAATTAATAAAACACAGAAACAAAAAAGCCCTACAAACTGCAGGGCTTTTGTTCAACACAGTATTTAATTACTGTGCTTTCGATCCTTTCATATAGTTAAAGAAGTCGCTGTCTGGTGAAATCACCATTACGTCTTGTTTATCTTTGAAGGTCTTTTTATACGCTTCTAAGCTGCGCACAAAACCAAAGAACTCAGCATCTTTGCTGTAAGCATTCGCGTAAATAGCAGCAGCTTCAGCATCACCTTGACCACGAACCGTACGTGCATTTCGTTCAGCATCTGCCAGCATAACTGTAACTCGACGGTCTACCTCAGCACGAATCGTTTCAGCTTTTTCTTGACCTTCAGAACGGTGCTCTTTTGCCACTGCAGTACGCTCAGCACGCATACGTTGGAAGATTGAGCTACTCACTTCTTGCGGTAAGTTAATTTGCTTAACACGCACGTCTAGTACTTCGATACCTAGCTCTTGCGCACTTTCTGAAGCTTGTACTAATGCTTCTTCCATTAGCTCACTACGTTCACCAGAAACTATCTCTCTGATTGTACGCGAACCAAAGTTAGTACGAAGACCATTGTTCACTTTTTGCTTAAGTAATGTTTCAGCGTATTGCTTATCACCACGTGCACGAAGATAAAAAGCACTAAAATCATTAATACGCCATTTCACATACGAATCAACGATTAAGTCTTTTTTCTCGCTTGTTACAAAGCGGTCAGGTGCACCATCAAGCGTTTGAATACGTGCATCTAAACGACGTACTTGGCTAAAGAATGGCACTTTTAAATGTAAACCAGGGCCATATACCACCGCGTTATCGTTGCTGTCTTTTTCAACTTTGCTGAATAACAGTACGATCGCCTTTTCGCCTTCTTGAACAACAAATACAGCAGAGAAAGACAATACAACAGCAAGGGCAAGTATTACTAAACTAAAATTTTTCATCTTGCTTATCTCCCCTCATTAAAACGGTCAGTTGCGAAACGATCATTACTCGAATTAACCGTACTGTTACGCGACGTGTTTATTTTATTGCGAAGATCTTTGATATCACTTGAGCTTGGTAATGCAACACGTGTTGCCGTACCTTGCTTTTCCATGATTTTATCAAGTGGTAAATACAACATGTTATTACCGCCTTTCACATCAACTAACACTTTAGAGCTGTTACCAAGTACTTCTTCCATCGCATCGATGTATAAGCGCTGACGTGTTACTTCTTTTGCTGCTTGATATTCAGGTAGTAGCTTTTCAAATCGTGCCACTTCACCTTGTGCTTCAAGCGTAATACGTTCACGGTATGCTTCTGCTTCTTGCGTCATACGTGTAACCTGACCACGCGCTCGCGGTTCAATTTCACGGGCATAGGCTTCAGCTTCACGAATGAAACGTTCTTCATCTTCTTGCGCTGCAATTGCGTCATCAAAGGCGTCTTTTACTTCACCCGGCGGACGTGAATCTTTAAAGTTCACATCACTAACGATAATACCTAAATTATACGGCTCGATGATTTTGTTTAGCTCATCCCATGTTTGTTGACGAACAAGCTCACGGCCTGTTGTTAACACTTGGTCCATCTTCACATGACCAATTACATAACGCAGTGCGCTATCTAATGCTTGCTGTAAGCTATGATCAGCATCGGTGACGCTAAACTTGTATAAATGCGGGTCGATAACACGGTATTGTACTTCAAACTCAACATTAACCACGTTTTCGTCTTCGGTTAGCATGAAACCTTTTGCAGATAAAGAACGAACTGCTTCGATATCAACCGGGATCACGCGTTCAATGAAGGTCATTTTCCAACGTAAGCCTGGTTCTGCAATACGGTCATATTGACCAAACTGTAAAACAATACCACGTTCAGCTTCTTTTACTGTGTAAATACCACTTAATGCCCATACAATGACGGCAATAATCAGGATGAAAGAAATGCCTGCGCCACCAAGTCCGCCGTTATTTTTACCTGGCTTATTACCACCAAATAAACCGCCAAACTTGTTGCCGAACTTACGCAGTACCTCGTCTAAATCAGGTGGGCCTTGATCTTTTCCGCCTTTATTATTCCACGGATCTTTATCATTGCCATTGTTACCCGGTTCATTCCAGGCCATAGCTATACTCCATTGTTATCTAAATGAATTAGGTTAAATCTATCAAATCTACAGCATTTCTCATACTAAAAAAGACAAATGCTGGTAACTTTTAGTCAGCTGCAATAAAAGAATCGAGCTCTTGTCCCATTTCTTTTTTCAAGCGGTTCCACTCTGCCATAGGTAATCGTACTGACAACAGCCAGTTACCTTGTTCATCAAAACTCTCTTGATGAACCGCGTTTAAATTAAATAGTGCAGCTCGAATACGACCATGCTGAGGGGGTAATTTTAGCTCATCAGCAAACATCTTCTTGGCAAGTAACTCATTAATTGCCTCTGATAGTAGTTCGCAACCTACACCTGTACGCGCAGACAACCAAACTCGAATCGGCTGACCTTCGTCGTTTCTATCTATACGCGGCGCAACGTCATCTAGCGCATCTATTTTGTTATAAACTAGTAACTGCGGCACCTCATCTGCTTCAATCTCTTTTAAAACAGACTGTACTTGCTCAATATTTTCTTTACGTCGTGGGTCTGCGACGTCGATAACATGTAACTGTAAATCAGCTTCGCGGGTTTCAGTTAAGGTTGCTTTAAACGCCGCTACTAAATCATGAGGTAGATGACGAATAAAACCAACTGTATCGGCTAAAATTACGGGGCCGATATCGCCAATATCCAACTTACGTAGAGTTGGATCTAGCGTTGCAAATAACTGATCAGCTGCATACACATCAGAATCAGTAATACGGTTAAATAATGTTGATTTACCCGCATTGGTATAACCCACTAACGATACTGTAGGGATTTCGTTACGCGTTCGCGCACGACGCCCTTGCTCACGTTGAACAGCCACTTTATCTAAACGGGCACGAATATTTTTAATTCTTGCGCGCAGTAATCGTCTATCGGTTTCGAGCTGGGTTTCACCCGGACCACGTAAACCTATCCCGCCTTTTTGTCTTTCAAGGTGGGTCCAACCTCTGATCAAGCGGGTAGAAATATGCCTTAGCTGAGCTAACTCAACTTGAAGTTTACCTTCGTGAGTACGCGCTCGCTGTGCAAAAATATCAAGGATCAAACTCGTACGATCAAGTACACGGCACTGACAAACGCGCTCTAAATTGCGTTCCTGTGACGGGCTAAGTTGATGGTTGAAAATAATGACATCTGCATTGTGGATTTTGACAGTTTCAGCGATTTCTTCTGCTTTTCCGGTACCGACGAAAAGCTTCGGATGAGGTGCTTGACGACTGCCTTGCACAATCGCCAAACTACTAACACCAGCAGAAGATACCAACAACTCTAATTCGTGAAGATCTTCACGATCTCCCTCTTTAGGTAAGTCGATATGAACTAAAACTGCCTGTTCGCCGGCTTCATAACGGTCAAACAAGCATTACGCTCCTAAGTTTAAAAATTTCCAGGTTCTTGCTCTTCTGAATCATCACTTCCTTGAACACCTTGGAAGTTAACAGAACGCGCTGGAACAACAGTTGAAATAGCGTGTTTATACACCATTTGATTTACGGTGTTTTCAAGTAAAATAACAAATTGGTCAAATGACTGGATTTTACCCTGCAACTTAATGCCATTAACCAAAAAGATTGATACTGGAATGCGCTCACGACGTAACGCATTTAAAAATGGGTCTTGTAACGACTGGCCTTTTGCCATGTTATTTTCCTTCGTTCTAGGTGTTATTATAATTAAGTAGCTGAACTAATTTAACAAAGCTAAAAAAGTTCTAACTACTACTAGCTTAGCGAACTTACTACACGTTGCAAGTTTTCTTCATCACCCGTGGTTAACCAAGTTACTTCAGGCCAACCTCTTAACCAAGTTAACTGCCGCTTGGCTAACTGTCGTGTGGCTGCAATACCGCGAAAAACCATTTCATCATAGTCAATTTCGCCTGCAATGTAATCCCACATTTGTCTATAACCTACACAACGTATTGAAGGTAGATCTGGGTGTAAATCCTTACGTCTATATAGGGACGAAACTTCATTTTCAAACCCCTGTTCGAGCATTATTTTAAACCTTTTCTCAATCCGCTTATGTAATTCACTGCGATCATCAGGCGCAATGGCAAATTGATGAAAAGTATAAGGTAGCTCAGGCTGCTTTTGTTTTTGCAGCTCAGTCATTGTTTTACCTGTAATACGATACACTTCTAATGCGCGATTAATTCGTTGTGAATCATTTTCACTCATTTTATTCGCAGCATCTGGGTCGATATTCATCAGCTCTTTATGCAAATGAGGCCAACCAAATTGTTTTGCTTCTTTTTCCAGCTCACCGCGAACTTCCGGTGATGCTTCTGGTAGCGGCGATAGGCCATCAATAAGCGACTTAAAGTACATCATTGTACCGCCTACTAGGACAGGTACTTTACCTTGCTTATGAAATAGATCAATCTTTTCAATCGCATCACGGCGAAAATCCGCCACTGAATAACTTTCTGCAGGGTCAATAATATCAATCAAATGATGTGGCGCACGAGCAAGCTCTTCAGCGTTTGGTTTTGCTGTGCCTATATCCATATCTTTATAGACCAATGCTGAATCAACACTGATTATTTCAGTGTTTAAATGCTCACACAATGAAATTGCTAAATCGGTTTTCCCCGCAGCGGTTGGTCCCATTAAAAAAATGACCGGTAAGTTATTCAAGCCTAAATACCTTGCTTAATTTAAAAACTGAGATAGTTCTATTTTAACCGCTTTTTCGCGTAAACGTTGCATAGTTTGTGGATTATTTTCTAACCGAGCCACTTGCTCCATAAAGGCCTGACTTGCGTAATAACGTGTGGGTATTTGCTGAACCAGCCAATTTAGCCATTCATCAAGCGAATTAGCTGATGCTTTACAGCCGTTGATCAGCCGTTCAATAGCATTACTCACATCGAGTAAATAAAGACAGGGTGGTAATTTTTTTACCATCACAAACTGTTTTTCAAGAATTAAATCAAAGCCTAGTAAGGTAAACCACGACTGCTGAGCATTTAAAACGCTCATATCGTCAGCACTTGCATTGACTCTTACAGGTAATAATAAGGCTTTGCCGTCAAGACTACCCGCTTGCTCTACTTGGGCTTGCCAGTCGAGTGCTAAGGCATGTTTAAAGTGAGCAGCAAACAATTGATTATCTTCACTAAACACACACTCACCTTCACGTACGTGAATGAGTTTGGCAAGCTTTGTCTGCTCAGTAACGGGGGCAGCAATGCTTGGCTCTGGGCGTACTTGATCAAAATGCGCGGCATGTTGCTCACTGATCCCTTGATAAAAAGCATTCACATCTTGATGCGATGTTTTACTGCGTCCTTGGCTGTTGCTAAAACCTCCGCCTGAGCGCCCTGTGGCTCCTGAATAACTCGGTGAGCGTGTTGGCTGTAATTCAGATTTAGGGTAATCATATTGCTCAGTTGCCATAGCCTGATTAAAGTGTGGCTGCGAGCTTTGTGAATTAGCCTCGGCAAACGGAGTGCGGTCAAAGGTCGGCTCCTGAACAAAACCAGCCTCTTGCTGAAGCGGCACAACAACTTGTTTAATTGCCTGCAAAATAAAGTCATGCACTAAACGACCTTGATGAAAACGCACTTCATGCTTAGCCGGGTGCACGTTTACATCGACCTGACGAGGGTCAATATCAATATAAATTACAAAGCCTGGTAGCTCTTCTGAACCTGCGACTTCTTCAAACGCTTGGCGGATCGCATGCAAAATGAGTTTATCGCGCATCATGCGATTATTAACATAGGTATATTGCGTGCTATTCGCTGAGCCCACCGGTAATACCCAACCACGCAGCATCAAACCAGCTTCACCAGATTGAATATGCAGCCCTTGTTCACTAAAGGCTTTGCCAGCAACTTGAGCGACACGCGTTATTGCTTGCTCAGGGTTTGGTTTAGCACGGTATTGACGCACCACTTTACCGTTATGAGTAAGCGTAATAGACACATCAAAACGACTCAGCGCAATGCGCTTTATAAGTTCATCAATATGTGAAAACTCGGTTTTCTCGGTGCGAAGAAATTTACGGCGTGCTGGCGTGTTAAAGAACAAGTCTTTAACCTCGATAGTAGTACCATCAGGATGTGCGGTTGGTTTTACTTGCACAGCCATGTCACGACCTTCAGCAAAGGCTTGCCATGCGGCCTCTTGGTGTTTTGGCTTTGAACTTAATGTTAACCGTGATACAGAGCTAATAGACGCCAGTGCTTCACCACGAAAACCCAGCGAGCAAATGTTCTCAAGATCATCGAGTGATTTTAGTTTACTCGTGGCATGGCGTGAAAGCGCAAGGGTTAGCTCATCTTTATTAATACCAGAGCCATTATCGCGAATGCGAATGAGCTTATGACCACCCCGTTCAATATCTATTTGAATGCGCGTTGCGCCAGCATCTAAACTGTTTTCGACCAGCTCTTTTACAACCGATGCAGGGCGTTCAACCACTTCACCCGCAGCAATTTGGTTAGCCAATCGCGCGGGTAGTATTTCTATACTCATAGTGTTCCTAACACGAAAATTGACTAGCTTTGCGGAATATCAAGCTCTTGACCTATAAACAAGGTATTCGATTTTAAGTTATTGACCGTTTTTAGCTTACTAACAGAGGTGTTGTATCTGCTTGCCAAAATACTTAACGACTCACCCGGACGTACTCTGTGCTTTGTTGGAAATTGCGCTTTTAATTTCGCAAATAACGAGTCATCTGGGGGATTTTGCATGTAGTAATTTTTAATTGAGGTGAAAATTGCTTTCGCTAAGCGCTCCTGATGCTGCGCCGTTTTTAGCATTCGCTCTTCACGCGGATTCGAAATAAACCCTGTCTCGACCAAAATAGACGGAATATCCGGTGATTTTAATACCGCAAGGCTCGCCGCTTGTGGTTGCTTCTTATGCATTTTAGCTACTTTTCTTAATTCGCTAACTACTTCTTGTGCAACACTAAAGCCTGTTTTCATCGAATGATCCATCGACATATCAAGCAGTGCTTGTGCTAAATATTTTTCGCTCGCGGTATCTTTTAATACCCCAGCGGCACCACCCAAAAGCTCGGAGTGCTTTTCTTTATCTTCAATCCACTTACCTATTTCTGAGTTAGCTCGGCGCAGTGAGAGCACCCACACAGAAGCACCATTTGGCTGCGGGCTAGTAAACGCATCGGCATGAATCGAGACAAAGAAATCGGCTTTTTTCTCACGGGCAATGCTGGTTCGCGTGTTTAGATTTACAAAGTAGTCACTACGGCGCACCATGCGCGAAATCATGCCTTTTTCGGCATCGATCATTCGCTCTAAGCGCTTGGCTATTTGTAGCGTAATATCTTTTTCATAAGTACCCGATGGACCAATTGAGCCTGGGTCTTCACCACCGTGACCTGCATCAATGGCAATCACGATATCGCGCTCTTGCTGTAGCTCACGCTTTTTAACGCTGGTATTCGTTGCAGCAATAGGCTCAGCTTTCGGTGTTTTGTCGATGAGATCAACGACTAAACGGTGCTTGTATGGTTCGGTAGGTAATAAGGCAAACACCACAGGTTTACTGGCGCGTGCTAGTTCAAAAACAAAACGCACACTTTTGCTATCTTTAGGCTTTGAGTAACGAAGTTTTGAAACTATTTGATGCTTTTGCGGAATAGCAGGCAAGTTATCGAGCTTATCTGTATCTTTTAGATCAATGACTAAACGCGCTGGGTTTTTCAGCATGAAATAGCTGTAATCAGGCTTTTCATCTAGATCAAATACCACACGGGTGCTATCTGGTGAGGGCCAAACGCGTACGCTATTAATAGTATTTTGTGCAAGCGCAACCTGGCTCACAACCAAAAACATTAAAATAGTTAATAGTTTAAACGTACAACGACCCATTTTTACTAGTACACCTTTATTTTTATATGTTTATTCTTACACGCTCTTCAATTGTTCGACAATAGATTGACCGCGCTTAGTTAAGCTATTAATAACAATAGCACGTGCCTCACCGTCATAACGCAAAGTAATATCAAGGTCGGGAGTTGGGATAAATTCACCTCCCTTCTCAGGCCATTCAACAACACAAATAGCCTGTGGCGAAAAATAATCACGAATGCCCATATATTCAAGCTCTTCAGGATCACCTAAACGATATAAATCAAAGTGATAAACATCAGCTTTAGTTAGTTGATAAGGCTCAACCAGTGTATATGTCGGACTCTTAACCTTTCCTTGATGACCAAAACCCTGCACGATACCACGGGTTAATGTGGTTTTACCGGCACCTAAATCACCGTGCAAATAAATGACAGCCCCTTGTTCCATCAACGCTGCAAGTTGATTGCCCATATTTACCGTTGCAGCTTCATCAGCCAGTGGAAAACCAACACTGTCGGTCATTGTTACCTCATGAAAAACTAAAAACACATTACTTTGTTAATCATACCAGATAATTTTTATAAGGCGAGAGCCGCTCTTATGCCTAATTTGACATAAAAAAGCCGGCAAAGTTGCCGGCTTTTTAGCTTAAACAGAATTTTTTTACAGACCGAGTTTCTTCTCAAGGTAGTGGATGTTTGTACCACCGTTTTGGAAGTTCTCATCTGCCAAGATTTTCTTGTGCAGTGGCGTATTGGTCTTGATGCCATCAATCACTAATTCGTTTAACGCATTGCGTGAACGAGCAATTGCTACATCACGGTTTTCACCGTAACAGATCAGCTTACCAATCATTGAATCGTAATGAGGTGGTACTGTGTAATCTGCATAGATGTGGCTGTCCCAACGAATACCTAAACCGCCAGCAGGGTGGAATCGCGTGATTTTACCTGGTGATGGAATAAATGTTTCTGGGTCTTCCGCATTAATACGACACTCAATTGCGTGACCACGAATAACCACATCTTCTTGAGTGAATGATAATGGTTGGCCAGCTGCAATTTTTAACTGCTCTTTGATTAAGTCAACGCCAGTGACCATTTCTGTTACTGGGTGCTCAACCTGAATACGGGTATTCATTTCGATGAAATAGAACTCGCCGTTTTCATATAAGAATTCGAACGTACCTGCACCGCGATAACCAATTTCGATACATGCACGAGTACAACGGTCACCGATGAACTTACGCATCTCAGCTGTGATACCTGGCGCTGGAGCCTCTTCAACAACTTTTTGGTGACGACGTTGCATTGAACAATCACGCTCACCTAAGTGAACTGCATTGCCTTGACCATCAGCAAGTACTTGAACTTCGATGTGACGAGGGTTTTCAAGGAATTTTTCCATGTAAACCATGCCATTACCGAAGAATTGCTTTGCTTCTTGCTGAGTAAGAGCGATTGAATCGATTAGTTCTTTTTCGCTGCGAACAACACGCATACCACGACCACCGCCGCCGCCTGCTGCTTTAATGATTACAGGGTAACCAATACGCTTAGCGATTTGAATATTACGCTCGCTGTCTGCCGTTAATGGGCCATCAGAACCTGGTACACAAGGTACACCGGCTTTACGCATCGCTTCGATTGCAGAAACTTTATCACCCATTAAACGAATAGTGTCGCCTCTAGGGCCGATAAATACAAAGCCACTTTGCTCAACTTGATCAGCAAAGTCTGCATTTTCAGAAAGGAAACCATAACCTGGGTGAATAGCAACTGCGTCTGTTACTTCTGCCGCTGCAATAATGCGCGGAATATCTAGGTAACTTTCACTTGCTGCCGGTTTACCAATACAAATTGTTTCGTCTGCCAGTAACACGTGCTTAAGATCACGGTCTGCCGTTGAATGCACAGCAACAGTTTTGATCCCAAGCTCTTTGCAGGCGCGCAGTACGCGAAGTGCAATTTCACCTCGGTTTGCAATGACTACTTTATCTAACATAGAGTTGGCCTTTTGTTGCGCTGTTATTCAATGATGAATAAAGGTTGATCGAATTCTACTGGCTCGCCATTTTCAACTAAGATAGCTTTTACTGTGCCTGCTTTATCAGATTCGATTTGGTTCATCATCTTCATTGCTTCAACGATACATAACGTATCGCCAACATTTACTTTAGAACCTACTTCTACATAAGGTGCTGCTTCAGGAGAAGCTGCTGAGTAGAAAGAACCAACCATAGGCGATTTAACTTGATGACCTGTTGGTGCTGCTGGTGCTGCGTCTGCCGCTGGCGCTTCTGCTGCAGGAGCAGGAGCTGCTGGCGCTGGTGCAGGCGCTGCGTACTGTTGAGGAGCATACTGCATTGCAGGCGCTGCACTCATGTTGTTACGATTAATGCGTACTGATTCTTCACCTTCAGTGATTTCTAATTCAGCAATACCAGATTCTTCTACTAGTTCGATAAGTTTTTTGATCTTGCGAATATCCATGAACGACCCGCCTGTAAGTTTTATTTAAAATTAATGTGTGTTTTGCAACCGGCTAACCGCAGCTTCAAGTGCTACTTTATAACCCATTGCTCCTAATCCTACGATAATGCCTTGTGCCACATCCGAAAAATACGAATGATGACGAAATGCCTCCCGTGCGTGCACATTACTTAAATGCACCTCGTAAAAGGGAATGTTTACACTGAGTAATGCATCCCGTAAGGCAACGCTTGTATGCGTAAATGCGGCAGGGTTAATAATAATTGCATCAACCACTTGCCATGCATCGTGAATTCGCTCTATTAATGCAGCTTCACTGTTACTTTGAAAATGCGTTAAATCAACATTGTGACCCGCAGCAACCTGACTAAGTTCAGCGATAATCTCATCAAGAGATTGGGTGCCGTACTTTTCTGGTTCACGCTTGCCAAGCATGTTTAAATTTGGCCCATTAAGAACTAAAAGTTTGAATTTTGCAGCCATAATACGCGATATATCCTTTAAGTAAGCAGTTTAACCATATTCATCATAAACCCACGCTTAACCTAAGCGTATCGATGTAAAATAGCAACTATTTCTCACGTTAACCACCTATTATAGATATTTCGACGTAAATAGCAGCAAAATACTGGTCTAATCACTCATAGCACAAAGCAAATGTAGGCATAGCAAGGCACACAACAGGGTTAATCACTGTATTCTCTTGCTGTTTAATTGAACTTTTACAACAAAAATCACTCATTTACTTTTAGTTTGAGTACTTTTTCTTAGTGAGAAACAAAAACGCCACTCAGATGAGTGGCGTTTTGCTATTTTCTAGCACGTTTGCGTTTATTTAGCAGTATTTCGCACTTTTGACAGATGTTCTGCAAAGTCTTTGGCATTTAAAAAGCCTGTTACACGTTGCTCTAAAAGCTCATTACCTTGGCTGTCAAAGAACAAAATGCTGGGTAACCCGAATACTGTGTATTCTTCCATTAGCTCAATGGTTTTTGCATCACTTTCGGTTAAATCGATTTGGATTAACTCAAAGTGCGCAAATTGTTCTTGTACTTTAGCATCAGGAAACGTGTAGTGTTCAAACTCTTTACACGCGACGCACCAGTCAGCGTATAAGTCGACCATTACTAAGCGCCCTTCGCTACTTGCCTTTGCAATCTCTTCTTTCAATTCACTTAAATTAGCAACTTGTCTAAAACCATGTGTTTGCACTTCAGCTTGTGCAACCGCCGCTTTAGTAGGCCAAAAATAATTTTTCGTTAAACTCGCCCCAGTCACAACCAGTAAGGTTGCAGCAAACCATAATGCTGTTTTTAACTTACCTTGCGATTGACCACTTTGCCAATGATGTAAGTACAAGGCTGTAGCAAGTGCTAATAAACCAGCCATTAACCAAATGATCTCGATATCAACAATGCGCTCTAGCAGAATTAGCGGCACAACTAGCATGATGAAACCGAATAACGTTTTCACTTGTTCCATCCAACCACCGGCTTTAGGAAGCAGTTTACCACCTGATGTACCTAGCAATAATAAAGGCAGTCCCATGCCTAAGCTCAGTACATACAAAGTTAAACCTCCCACTAAATAATCACCACTTTGTGCAACATAAAGCAATGCAGCTGACAGTGGTGCAGTAGTACAAGGTGAAGCAATTAAGCCAGACAGTACACCCATCATAAATACGCCAACATAGTTGCCGCCTTTTTGCTGGTTGCTAACCTGAGTGAGTTTATTCATCATGCCGCTTGGCAGTTTAATTTCGTACCAGCCAAACATCGACATTGCTAGCAATACAAATAAGATACTAAAGCTGATTAGTACTGTAGGATGCTGCAAATACCCTTGTACTTGCCCACCTAAAGATGCAACCACTAAGCCCAGTGCTGCATAGGTAACTGCCATCCCTTGCACATAAACAAACGACAGCGAAAACGCTTTTTTAGTCGATAAATTCTGCTGACCTGCAATAAGGCTCGACAAAATCGGAAACATTGGGAATACGCATGGTGTAAAAGCCAGACCAACACCGACTAAAAAGAAGATAACTAGGTTCGTTAGTAAACCTTGTGACGCTAGTTTATCGGTATATGACTGCTCACCAACTGGTTTTGATACTTCTTGAGAAGGCGCTGATGATGCGTCATTTACCTCTGCGGCTTGTGTTAATGCAGCCAATGCATTGCCAGCATCTGCAGTTTGCGATACTTGCTCACCAGCAATCACAGATAAAGGAATGGTTCTCACTTCTGGCGGATAACATAACCCCGCTTCGGCACAGCCTTGAAAACGAACTTTAACAACTGCCCCATCTGTGATGTTGCTTACTTTTGTTATCACACTTAATGAATCAAAAAATACTTCGGTCTTACCAAAAAACTCATCTTCAATAATGACGCCTTTACCAAGCTCAGGCACCTCTATATCAGCTCCCTTGGCAATAATTTCGACTTTCTTTTTATAAAGATAATAATCGGGCGCTATATCCCAACCAATGAATAAGGTTTTACCTTGCTGATCAAAATCAAAAACAAAGGCTTTATCAACAGGGAGAAAGGTGTGTTCTGCCGGTTGCTGCAGTAAATTACCAAGTAAATTGCTATTACTTGCGCTTGCAGGCAATAACCACAGTGCGCAAAGTAATAAAAGGAACGATCGCATTAATTAAGTACCTCATCCATCCAATTAAAATAGGCTAAATTGCCTGTTGCTACATCAACGACCTGAATCTCAGGGACCTCATAACTATGCAATTTCTTGATAGTTTGGATCACCTCATTCATTTTTTCTGATTTAGTTTTGATCAGTAATTTACTCTCTGTCGCTTGCGTTAACTCGCCTTCCCACATATAGATAGATTCGATAGTAGGCAGAATATTAACACAGGCAGCTAGCTTTTCTTTCACTAGGTGTTGAGCCAGCTGACGAGCCTCAGCTTCATTCGCACAAGTAGTAAAAATCAGTCGATAATGCGTATTCATAAGGAACCTTTTTTTGATCACGTGAGTCGCACCATAGTAGCTGATAGCAGCAATAATGTGTAGCGAGCTAGGTGATCCATGGCTCCAGCTTGAAAAAAGACCCGATCACCCCAACTTATATTTCATTGACTCCAAAGAGAGTGACATTTTTAGAGAGCGTTATGTTTAGATTTTTGTTTTTGTTATTTATTTTAGTGCCGATTGTGGAGATTGCCTTACTTATTCAAGTGAGTGAAGTCATTGGCGGGTTTGCCACCATAGCGCTAGTTATCGTCACGGCCATTGTTGGTGCCAAATTAGTGAAGCAGCAAGGCATGGGAGCAATCCAAAATGTGCAACTACAAATGGCGCAAGGGCAAATGCCTGCGAAAGAATTATTTACTGGCTTGTGTGTGATTATTGCCGGAGTGTTATTAATGACTCCTGGCATAATGACAGACTTTTTTGGCTTTTTATTACTTACCCCAGCAATACGTAATAAATTAGCTGCAAGCCTTGCCAGCCATGCAACTGTGCGCATGAGTTCGCAAGCGAATCAAGGCTCTGCACACTTTCAATACCACAGTAAAGCACCCCAACACGAAGAGCCAACTCATCAACCGACAACTATTGATGGTGAATTTGAGCGAAAAGATTAAAATTTTTTAATTTTTGTACTTGGATTTTTTTAAGCCACCCCCATTAATGAAGGCAATGAAACGCAACGGGTGGCTTAGCACTCCCCTGCAATAACACAAGATTTTTTCTGTACTGTTCAGAAACTGTTAGGAGAACTAAATAAATGAACATTCGTCCTTTACATGATCGCGTCATCGTTAAGCGTCTAGAAGAAGAAACTAAGTCTGCTGGCGGTATTGTATTAACTGGCTCTGCAGCTGAAAAATCAACTCGCGGAGAAGTTATCGCTGTTGGTAATGGCCGTGTTTTAGACAACGGTGAAGTAAGAGCATTAGAAGTTAAAGCCGGTGACACTGTGCTGTTCGGCTCTTATGTTGAAAAAGCTGAAAAGATCGAAGGTCAAGAGTACCTGATCATGCGTGAAGATAACATTCTAGGCATTGTAGGCTAATCCTACTTTTCGTTTAGCAACCCGTTTACAGAATTTAAGAGGAATTAAATCATGGCAGCAAAAGAAGTACTTTTTGCAGGTGACGCACGTAGCAAAATGCTAACTGGCGTAAATATTTTAGCAAACGCAGTAAGAGTAACTTTAGGTCCTAAAGGCCGTAACGTTGTATTAGACAAATCTTTCGGTGCTCCTGTAATCACTAAAGATGGTGTGTCTGTAGCTAAAGAAATCGAGCTTGAAGACAAGTTCGAAAACATGGGCGCACAAATGGTTAAAGAAGTAGCGTCTAAAGCGAATGACGCTGCAGGTGACGGTACAACAACAGCAACTGTATTAGCGCAAGCTATCGTAAACGAAGGCTTAAAAGCAGTTGCTGCGGGTATGAACCCAATGGACCTTAAACGTGGTATCGATAAAGCAGTTACTGCTGCGGTTGAAGAGCTTAAAGCGCTTTCTGTACCATGTGCAGACACTAAAGCGATTGCTCAAGTAGGTACTATTTCTGCTAACTCTGATAAAGAAATCGGTGACATCATTGCAGAAGCAATGGAAAAAGTTGGCCGTGATTCAGGCGTTATCACTGTTGAAGAAGGTCAGTCGTTAGAAAACGAACTAGACGTAGTTGAAGGTATGCAGTTTGACCGCGGTTACCTGTCTCCTTACTTCATCAACAACGCTGAAAAAGGCGCTGTAGAGCTAGACAACCCTTACATTCTACTTGTAGACAAAAAAGTATCTAACATTCGTGAGCTACTACCTACATTAGAAGCAGTTGCTAAAGCTAGCAAGCCACTACTAATTATTGCTGAAGATCTTGAAGGTGAAGCACTTGCAACACTTGTTGTAAATAACATGCGCGGCATCGTAAAAGTTTCTGCAGTTAAAGCGCCAGGTTTTGGCGACCGTCGTAAAGCAATGCTACAAGACATCGCAGTATTAACTGGTGGTACAGTAATTTCTGAAGAAATCGGTTTAGAGCTAGAAAAAGCAACAATCGAAGACCTAGGTACAGCGAAACGCGTTGTGATCACTAAAGATGATACAACAATCATCGATGGTGCAGGTGAAGAAGACGGTATCAACGGCCGTGTTGCACAAATCAAAGCACAAATTGAAGAAGCAACGTCTGACTACGATAAAGAGAAACTACAAGAGCGCATGGCTAAACTAGCTGGCGGTGTTGCAGTAATCAAAGTTGGCGCAGCAACTGAAATCGAAATGAAAGAGAAGAAAGACCGCGTAGAAGATGCTCTACACGCAACTCGCGCAGCGGTTGAAGAAGGTGTTGTACCGGGTGGTGGTGTTGCACTAGTTCGCGTAGCAAGCAAACTTGCTGAGCTAGTTGGCGACAACGAAGACCAAAGCCACGGTATTAAAGTTGCACTACGCGCGATGGAAGCACCACTTCGTCAAATCGTAACGAACGCAGGTGACGAAGCATCAGTTGTTGTTAACTCTGTAAAAGGTGGTGAAGGTAACTACGGTTACAACGCAGCATCTGGCGAGTACAACGACATGATCGAAATGGGTATCTTAGACCCAACTAAAGTAACGCGTTCTGCACTACAGTACGCAGCTTCAATCGCGGGTCTTATGATCACAACTGAAGCAATGGTTGCTGAAATCCCTAAAGATGACGCTGGTGCTCCTGATATGGGCGGCATGGGCGGCATGGGTGGTATGGGCGGCATGATGTAATCATCCCCCCAAAAATCTTGCTTAAAAAACCCAGCTTCGGCTGGGTTTTCTTTTAGCTATTAGAAACTGACCACTCAGTTAACCAACTCCCTCACTATCGCGAACAAGTCACTTGGCAACATACCACGCTCACCATCGCGCTCAGCGGCGATATCACCCGCTTTCGCATGTAAGCAGACCCCTAGGCAGGCTGCTTGCTGGGTAGTTAGCCCCTGTGCGATAAGTGCCGCGATGATACCTGTTAAAACATCACCACTGCCGCCAACGGCAAGTGCAGGATTTCCATCTGTACACACCCATGTTTGATTCTTGTCTGCAATTAAACTGCCAGCACCTTTGAGTACACAAGTAGTGGTATAGCTGCGTGCAAGCTGCTTTACCGCATGAAAGCGATTTTCTTCAATATCGTTGGCGTGACAATTAAGCAGTCTTGCAGCCTCACCGGGATGCGGTGTTATAACCGTATTGGCTAATGGAAATGAAGAAGCATGCTGAGCTATTAAATTAAGTGCATCAGCATCAATAACCAATGGCTTATTATTAGTAAAGCAATACTGCATGACCGTTTCAAAGGTTGTTTCGGACCACGCGTCCTGTCCAAGCCCAGGACCAATAGCAATGCAACTCGCCCATTCAAGCGCACTAATTAAATGTGTATCGGTAACCATAATCTCAGGCCGCCCAATGCTCACTGGCAGAATAGAACTGCTATGGGTATACACTTTAACCATGCCCGCACCTGTGCGAAGAGCGGCTTCAGCAGTTAAACGAATTGCGCCTGCGGTGCCAGCATTACCACCAATGCACAGCAATTTACCATGACTGGTTTTATGGCTGTTGTTATCGCGCTTGGGAAGCCTTGACAGGGCCTTATAATTGATTAGCTCTGCAGTAGGTGTCGTCAATTGTAAAAAGGCATCTTGAATAGCTAAGTCTGCAAACTCAAGCTCTCCTGTATGTGCTCGTCCTTGCCCAGTTACTAAACCTTGTTTAATTCCCACAAAGGTGACGGTGAGCGCTGCTTTTATTGCAACTCCCTGTACTACACCTGTGTCTGCATTAATGCCTGAGGGGAGGTCAATAGCAACAACTGGCACTTGGCTTTCGTTGGCTGCTTTAATTAATTGTGCGAATGGCTCTCGCACCTCGCTTTGAATACCCGTGCCGAGCAAGCCATCAATGATGATGTCAGCTGTTTTAATGGGGCTTAGATCTGCAGTAATTGTCCCACCTAATTCTAACCAAGCTTGCTGAGCGGTGAGCGCATCCCCTTTAAGGGGTTGCTCAGGTTTTGCTGCTATAACCGTCACCTGCATCCCAGCATGTTTAGCTAAGCGTGCCACAACATAGCCATCACCAGCGTTATTACCAACGCCAGTTAATACAACAAACTTTTTAGCATCAGGAAAGTAGTTAAGTAGATGCTGATAAGTCGCTTGTCCGGCCCGTTCCATTAGCTCATAAAGTGTTACACCACACCGTTTAGCTGCTGGGCCTTCATTTTCACGAACCTGTTTTGCTAAAAATACCTGCTGATTCATTATTATCCTTAACTTTATTCCCAATCTACACCTTTACTTTAGCAAGCGAGTTTACGCATAGAAACCTGTAATTCACCTTAAATTACTCGTTTATTGTATAGAGTGTTGCTATGTTTTTAAGCAGTTTATAAAAATAATAAAGGAAACAACAACGTGCTAAATAAAACAAACATTATGCTAGCGCTAATACTATGTAGCTTGTGGGCATTGCCCATTAAGGCGAATGAATTATCGGTTCTACCAATGAAGGAGCGCGCTGCTTTTATAGATAAAGTCACAGAGCTTAGGGTTAAAACGCTTTTACCCACGCTTATGAAGCAACATAATATTGATATGTGGCTTATGATTAGCCGCGAATACAATGAAGATCCTATTTTAAAAACCTTTCTACCGGCAACTTGGCTTTCTGCAAGGCGAACAACCATACTTGTTTTTGCACTCAATAAACAAGGCGAAGTTGACGCACTCGCAATTGCGCCCTACAGCATAGGCACTGTATTTAAAAAAGCATGGGACAAACAACAGCAGCCGGATCAATGGTTAGCCTTAGTTGAACTGATTGAGCAATATCAACCCAAAAATATCGCACTTAACACATCAAAAATCTGGGCTCACGCAGATGGACTCGTTGTTAGCGATTTTAATGCACTTAAAAGTGCTCTCCCAAATAAATACCTTAATAAACTGATTTCTGCAGAGCCCCTCGCGGTAGCTTGGCTCGAACAACGCATACCTGAAGAAATAGCAATGTATAAAAAAGCGGTCGCCATTGCGCATCAAATTATTGCTGAGGGTTTTTCAAGTAAAGTCATCACTGTCGGTAAAACTACAACCACAGATTTAACTTGGTGGTTTAGAGAGCGGGTAAGGGAATTAAAACTGCAAACATGGTTTCACCCAAGCGTCAGTATACAACGTGCCGATAAAACAACTTTTGACCATGAGACCAGTTTTAGTGAAGGTGATGAGCAAATTATTCAAGCAGGCGATCTGCTGCATGTTGATTTTGGTATTACCTATTTGCGTTTAAATACTGACACTCAACAACATGCTTATGTGTTAAAAGAAAATGAAACACAAGCACCCGAGTATTTAATAAACGCATTAAAACGCGGTAATCAATTGCAAGATATTTTTACTTCACATTTTGCAATCGGTAAAACCGGTAACGAAGTACTGAAAGAATCACGCGCCGAGGCAATTGCTAAAGGATTAAAGCCAACAATCTACACGCACCCAATTGGTTATCATGGCCACGCAGCAGGTACAACATTGGGCATGTGGGATTCACAACAAGGTGTTGCTGGCGATGGTGACTACCCGCTTCACTTAAATACGGCGTATTCGATTGAGTTAAATAATGCTGTATTTATAGAGCCTTGGAACAAAGAGATCCGTATTATGCTCGAAGAAGATGCTTTTTTTGATAGCTCTGGAGTTTGGTATCTTGATGGCAGACAAACAGAGTTGCTACTTATTAAGTAACTGAGGGTTCGCAGTTACGACTGCCACAACACTAAGCCTGAAATAAAAAACGGCGTGTAACATACATTACACGCCGTTTTTTTTAAGCTTGTGGCTACTTACTCTGTGTCTGGTAAGTTACGACCGTAGAAGATTTCTTGCATCTCACGAGTTAACTTAGAACGAATTTCTTCTTCTTCGTCTTCTGAAAGATCTGCTGTAGAAACACCGAATAAATAAGTATTCAAGTCAGTTTCTTTTAGCATCATCTTGGTGTGGAACAAGTTCTCTTGATACACGTTCACGTCCATCATTTGGTACGCTTCTTTTGTATCTTCAGTCATGTAGTTCTGAATTGAGTTAATTGCGTGGTCGATATAGTGCTTAACACCATCCACATCACGCGTAAAACCACGTACGCGGTAGTCAATTGTTACAACATCAGACTCAAGGCTGTGAATTAAGAAGTTTAACGCTTTTAATGGCGAGATGATGCCACACGTTGATACTTCAATATCAGCACGGAACGTACAAATACCATCATCAGGATGTGCTTCTGGGTATGTGTGAACACAGATGTGGCTCTTGTCTAAGTGCGCAACAACAGTTTCAGGCAAAGGACCCGGCGCTTCATCAACGTCATAGGTAGTTTGCTGCTCAATTGGCTCTTCTGAGATCAGAATTGTCACACTGGCACCTTGCGGATCGTAATCTTGGCGAGAAACATTCAAGATGTTTGCACCAATAATATCCACAACTTCACCTAAAATATCGGTAAGGCGATCAGCACTATACTGTTCGTCGATATATTCAATATATTCTTTACGCTGTTGTTCAGTCTTTGCGTAACAAATATCGTAAATACTAAAGCTTAAGCTCTTAGTTAAGTTATTAAAGCCATGAAGCTTAATTTTATCGAAGGGTTTATTCATGCTAAACCAACCTTTAAACGAGTGAAACCTGCACCAGCAGAAATAAAAGTTCGCGGATTTTATACGAATTTCCCGCTCGGAAAAAGCGTTATTTTACCTGTTCTTGCACAACTTCATGGCTATGCGTGATTTCTACTGATTTATCAAGCATTAAGGCTACAGAGCAATACTTTTCTGCAGACAATTGCACAGCTCTCGCAAGGTGTTTTTCAGAGACATTATCACCGGTAACCACAAAGTGTAGGTTAATCTTGGTAAACACGCGAGGTGCAGACTCAGCACGTTCAGCTGTTAGCTTCACTTGCACATCTGAGAATGATTGCTTTGCTTTTTTTAGAATGCTTACTACATCAACCGATGAGCAGCAACCTGCCGACATTAATACCATTTCCATTGGGCTTGGTGCTGCGCTATCGCTTCCAGCATCAAAAACGACATTGTGGCCTGAGTTTGAAAGGCCAATGAAGGTATCACCCTCTACCCATTTTACATTCGCTTGCATTTATTTTGTCTCTTCAAGTTGTTTTGCTTGATTGTAAGCAAGTCACACTCAGATGCAAGAGATAAGCGGTAGACCAAGGAGTAAAGCAGTTAATTGAGGATTTGCAGCTGCAAGCGCAAGCACGCTGATTGCGAACTTAAAAAGAGCGCTAACACTGGCCGTTAAGCACTTTCAGCCACGGCGTTATCAAATAAGTTTTTTACCAGTCCAGCAAACTCATCAATAAAAGCATGCTGCTCAACGGTTACAGTGTGATTTGTAACGCTACTTAACACTTCTTGTAAGTCATACACAATGCCATCTACTTCGCGGACAATTTGGCTGCGTTGCTCAGTATTAAGCTCAGTGTGTTGTTCGCAAAGTAACATGACGTTTTCTGCTATCACGTCTTCAATCAGCTCTAACACAGTTGGAGCTCCTGGTTTAATTTGACCTGGCTTCTCAAAAAGCGCTAAATTTTGAGTGAGATACATGACAAGATCATCGTACCCTTGCCTATCTAAAACCATACGACTGCACACCTAATAAAAAACTATCTCTTTAGATTTAAGCAGAAAGCGCTTTTAATTGCTACCTTTGCTAGACATCTCATACAAAAAAAGCAGCCTAAGCTGCTTTTTATAATAATTTACGGTTATTAATCGATTTTTAAGCCTGGGCTCAATGTCGCTGGCATCGCTACTTTTTCAAGCTCTACCGAAGCAACAGGGTATGCACAATAATCAGCTGCATAGTAAGCACTTGCTCTGTGGTTACCCGATGCACCAATACCACCAAATGGTGCTGCACTTGATGCACCTGTGATTGGACGGTTCCAGTTTACGATACCTGCACGAATACGACGTAAGAAGTGATCGTAATCTGCTGCGCTGTCACTTAATAAACCGGCTGATAAGCCAAAGCTTGTGTCATTCGCTTTATCAATAGCGGCATCAAAGTCAGTAAAGCGGAACACTTTAAGCAGTGGTCCAAAGTGCTCTTCATCTGGGAAGTTAGCCACATCGGTACACTCTAAAATACCCGGTGTTACAAAGCCGGTATTTTCTTTGTGAGTAAGTTCAACTAACACTTCAGCACCAAGCTCAACAAGTTGCTTTTGCGCTGCAACCATTCCAGCTGCTGCTGCCGCAGAAATCATTGAACCCATGAAAGGCTGATCTTCTGCGTCGTAGTCACCTACTTTAATCGCTTTAGTCGCTTTAATAAGACCGGCTAAGATAGCATCACCCTGCTCGCCTTTTGGTAAAAACAGTTTACGCGCACAGGTACAGCGTTGACCGGTTGAGATAAACGCTGATTGGATAATATCGTGGATAGCCGCTTTAGTATCAGCAACATCAGTGACGATAAGCGGGTTATTCCCCCCCATCTCTAACGCTAGGATTTTACCCGGCTGACCGGCAAACTGCTCATGTAAAATATGACCAGTACGAGAAGAGCCCGTAAAGAATAAGCCATCAATACCTTTATGAGACGCAAGCGCTTTACCCGTTTCTACTTCACCTTGCACAAGGTTGATTACACCTGCAGGGAGACCCGCTTTTTGCCATAACTTTAACGTTAACTCAGCAACTGCTGGCGTTAGCTCAGACGGTTTAAATACCACGGTATTACCTGCTAATAATGCAGGCACAATATGACCATTTGGTAAGTGGCCAGGGAAGTTGTATGGCCCAAATACTGCGACAACACCATGAGGTTTGTGACGGATCATCGCACGGCCTTGCGGCATTGGGTTTTCAACATCACCAGTACGCTCTAAAAATGCTTTTTCAGAGATAGCAATTTTACCCACCATAGCACCTGCTTCAGTGCGCGTTTCCCAAAGTGGTTTACCGGTTTCTTGTGCAATCGCAACAGCGAGTTCTTCACTGTGCTCTTTTAGCGTTTCAGCAAATGTTTTTACAATCGCTAAACGCTCAGCAAATGATTTGTCAGCCCAGCTGTAAAATGCTTCACGTGCAGCAGACACGGCACTGTCTACTTGCTCAGCTGTTGCACTGTTTGCTTGCCAAATTACGTCGTTGTTTGCAGGGTTAACAGACTGAAAAGTATGACCAAGGCCTGCTTGCCATTGACCATTAATAAATTGCGCTGCATGAGTCATTAATATGTCTCCTGAATTCTATAGTTCTGCTAGTGATACTGAATCACCCGCTTCTAGGTGAAGTGCTTTTGCTAATTCACTTGAGATTGTGATGCTATCGGCATCGCATGATAGGCTAACTTGAGTCACGGTTGCTCTAAAATCAGCAATTTTATCGTTTGCTAACAATACCGTGGTGTCGCCTTGGCTTTCACCAATTTCAACTTTGAATGTTTTGGCATTACGAATTGTAGCTATATTTTCGATCTTTGCTTCAACCGTTGGGCCTGCGTCAAAGATATCTACGTAACCGTTAAAGGTGAAACCTTCGCTCTTTAAAAGTTCAATAGCAGGACGCGTGTTAGCGTGCACTTGACCGATTACAGCTTGCGCATCTTTGCTCAATAAGTTGACGTAAATTGGGTACTTAGGCATTAACTCAGCAATGAACACCTTTTGACCAATTCCGGTGAGGTAGTCGGCAGTAGGAAAGTCCATTGAAAAAAAGTGCTCTTCTAACCATTGCCAGAATGGGCTTTCACCGTTTTCGTCTGATACACCACGCATCTCAGCAATCACAGTTTCTGCAAAGCGTTCTCTATGCTGGTTTATAAACATAAAACGCGCTTTTGAGAGTAATTTACCATTATTATTTTTACGGTAGCCATCTTTTAGGAATAACGTGCATAGCTCTGTTGCCCCTGTGTAATCATTACACAAGGTAAGAATATCAACAGCTTTGTATACATCAAGGGTCCGTGAAGAGTGAATCACTTTACTTAAGTGGTAGTGATAAAAAGCATCATCTAAACCAACAGCTGCTTCGATACCAGAAGTACCAACAACTTCACCAGTCTCGCTATCCTCAAGAACAAACAAGTAACCTTCATCACCTGGTTGTTGGGCAGCTTTTGCAAATGAGCTGACAGAATGATCTATTTTCTTTTGTAGCAATTGTTCATTATTAGGCAAAGATGTGAAGCCATGTCCTGACTCTACGGCAATCTTTACTAATGAAGCGTAATCACTTTGCTGAATTGGGCGAAGGATCATCATAAGTCCGCTTGCTCCCTTATAAATAACGGTAAATTAAGAAATGTGGGCAAGCTATGCTTGCCCTGAGTTGGCAGTTAAGAAATTAACTATTAGCGACTTTAGCAACCGCTTTTTCAAAACGAGCCATACCTTCGCGGATATCAGCTTCTGGAATTACAAGTGACGGAGTGAAACGAACAACATCAACACCTGCAACTAAAGACATCACGCCTTCTTCTGTTGCTGCAACTAAGAACTCTTTTGCACGACCTTTAAATTGCTCTGTTACTACAGCACCAATTAATAGGCCTTCACCACGGATTTCAGTGAATACATTGTGCTTTTCGTTAATCGCCGTTAGTAACTCACGGAATAATGCCGACTTTTCTTTAACACCATTTAATACTTCTGGTGTATTTACTGTATCGAATGCCGCTTCTGCTACTGCACATGCAAGTGGGTTACCACCGTAAGTAGAACCATGAGTACCTACTTTTAAGTGCTTAGCAATATCAGTTGTGGTGATCATCGCACCGATTGGGAAACCACCACCTAACGCTTTGGCTGTAGTTAAGATATCTGGAGTTACGTTTAGACCTTGATAAGCATATAACTCACCAGTACGACCAACACCTGTTTGTACTTCATCAAAAATTAAAAGTGCATTGTGTTTAGTACACAGCTCACGTACACCTTCTACAAATTCTTTGGTTGGTGAAATGATGCCGCCTTCACCTTGCAGAGGCTCCATCATTACCGCACACGTATTATCAGAGATAAGCGCTTCGAATGCTGCTAAGTCGTTATAGTCACAGTGCACGATATCGCCAGGTTTAGGACCAAAACCATCAGAGTATGCAGCTTGGCCACCTACCGTTACAGTGAAGAATGTACGACCGTGGAAACCTTTATTGAATGAGATAATTTGCGACTTTTGCTCGCCATAGTTATCTAGAGCAAAACGACGCGCTAATTTTAGTGCCGCTTCATTTGCTTCTGCGCCTGAGTTAGCAAAATATACTTTCTCTGCAAATGTTGCATCAGTTAGCTTTTTAGCTAGACGAAGTGCAGGCTCATTAGTCATTACATTTGATAAGTGCCAAATTTTCTCGCCTTGCTCTTTTAATGCACTTACAAGAGCTGGATGGCAGTGACCTAGACAGTTAACTGCGATACCACCAGCAAAATCGATAAATTCGCGACCTTCTTGGTCCCATACACGAGAGCCTTCGCCTCGAACAGGAATAACACTTGATGGTGCATAGTTAGGAACCATTACTTGATCAAATAATTCACGATTGACTGTCATTTTATATCCTCTTAATTGTAAGCACACGAAGAGTAAGGTGGCATCTTAAAGCTAAACTAAGCCATTTTAATTAGCCGATTGAGCTTAGCGTAAATTCACCAAAATTACTCTTTGGTTCAATTTTCATTCGTTCATTATTTCAGAAAATTTTCGTTCTGTCTCTTAGAAAACTTTCATGTAGCCCTTGAAAATAAAGGGCTCGAGATATTTTTTCATGGATAGTGAATAACTATTTGAAGGTTGTTTTTTAGACTAAATACGATAAAAAGGCGTGCTGCTAGTAAGCACCGCATAACATGCTTACAGAAAAATTGTCAGTGTGGATTGATAAACAATGAATGAATAGTCGCAAAAAAATTAACATTTTTTTTAATTAATTTGGATATGGAAGCGATCAAAATTGCATTTTGCAAGCTGATCGAGCTCTTCTTGAGTGAAGTTAAAGTGCGCAAACCAATGCTCAGTTTCGTCTTGTTCAACTAATTGGTGCTCATTTAAACTTAAGTATTGAGCATAACAACGCGCTTTTAATATCACTTCTGTTAGTGGTAGGTACTCATCGTTTTTAGCTAGTGGCGTTGTTAATTGCTGCATCACCGCATTAAAGGGTAAATACTTAAATGACATTTGCTCAATAACAGTAGCGGTCACTTTCATTGACAGAGTTCTCAATAATGAGCTTAAAAACAAGGGATCTGGCTTAAGCTCTAAAAGTGCCGTGTGTAAGTCTTTCTTTTGTTCTTCACGCGCTTTTGCCACTTGTCGCTGCCAAACTCGCTCAAAGGTGCGTAAATACAAACGCACTAAAGCAATTTTGCCAACATCCAATAACATACCTAAGGTAAACGCGTGCACCTCGTTTACACCATTTAATTTAGCAAGCTCTTGAGCCGCAATGGCACACGCCATCGAATTATCGCGCAAACGACGCTTTAATAATGGAAATGGTTCTGTACTGTGAGGCATCCAATGGCGAACCGCAAATGTAGGCACAACAAACTTTAAATTATCTAAACCAATATAACGCAGCGCTAATAATGGGTTATCAACTTGAACCGAGGTATGCTTGTTACGCTGCTTACGATAGAAAGGCAAATTAACAAAGGCAACCAACTCGCGGCCTAACCAACTTAAATCTTTAACTAAAGGTTCAAGGCGACCAACCGATGCAGAGCGTACTGCTAATATTTCTAAAATCGCTGGAACACTATCTTGAATACCAATTGTTTCATGCACAACCGAGTCGACGTCTTCTAGCTGCTTGTTCATAGCTGCTTCTATGACTTGATGTAACTGCTTACTCGCCTGAGCACGGTACTTATGATGTGCTGTACTGCTTTTTTGTCGCTTCTTTTCGGCTGCAACTTCCACCTCTAATAAAGTGCGTTGCTCCATCGACTCACCGTAGTCAATCTCTAAGGTGTGAATATAACCAATTTGGCGCTGTGCAAAACTATGACCAAGCAATAGATCGTGGGCGCGTTCATTGAGCACCATCGAAGTCCTTTGTTGTCGTTTTTCTTCACTAATTTGCACAGGGGTATTGTCAGTCATATTTGTTAATTCATTAGCCTAAGATTAGAAGCGAGTTAAAAAGTTAGCAAGTAATTCAAGTCCCTGCTGAGTCAAAATTGCTTCGGGGTGAAATTGCACTCCTTCAAGTGCTAAATCATTATGCATGATCCCCATAATTTCATCAAAATCAGAATTTTGTTCTGTCCATGCAGTAATAGTGAAGTCACTAGGCAGGCTTTGTTTATCCACCACTAAAGAATGGTAGCGGCATACCGTCAGTGGATTTGCCAAACCGTTAAACACACCTTGATTGCTATGCTTAACTAACGAGGTTTTACCATGCATCACTTGCTTTGCACGAATAACATCAGCACCTAGAGCCTGAGCAATAGTTTGGTGACCTAAGCAAATACCAAGAATTGGCAACTGGCCTTTTAGTTGTTCAACCACTTGCAAAGAAATACCCGCTTCGTTGGGTGAACATGGGCCGGGTGAAAGAACAATATGTTCAGGATTGAGCTGTTTGATCTCTGCAATGCTGATCTCGTCATTACGTTTTACCAATACATCTTGATCTAAGCGCTGAAAATACTGCACTAAGTTGTAGGTAAACGAATCATAATTGTCGATCATTAACAGCATTGCGTGTAACCCAAAATTACTCAGTCAAAATAATGAAGGCGCATTTTAACCCAAGTGCTGCGAAATGTCGGCAAAAAATGGTTTATTCCTCAGCGATTAAATGCGCTGTAAGGTCAGCCCTTTCCTGCTCATTAAGTTTTTGCGAGCATTTGTTTGCAAAGTCGTAACGCACGAGTACAGTTTTACCAACGGCGCAGCAGTTATCTTGTTGCCATGCTTCTTGGCGAAGCACAAATGAGCTAGAGCCGATGTGCTCTACACTGGTTTTAACGGTTACATCGTGGCCATAAAACAACTCACCGACAAAGCTTACCTCAACCTTAGCAATGATCAATTTCCACTCATAAGGGTTTAGATCGGGGGTAAAAAACCTGAAAATAGGCGCTCGGGCGGCTTCAAACCATACAGGGAGTACGGTATTGTTGATATGCCCTAGCACATCAGTTTCGCTAAAACGAGGTGTGATAGTCTCAGTAAACATAGTAACCCTATAAAAAATATAAACTAAAGGTAGCTCATGACGGACTTTATTCGCGTATACGAAAACGCCCTCAGCAAAGAATTTTGCGACAACTTTATCACGGTATTTGAACAAAGCCCGCATTTAAAACAAGGCATTACCTCTGGCGGCGTGGATTTAGCAAAAAAAGACAGCCGCGATTTATATCTTAACAATCATCCAGAGTACGTTGAGCAACTTAAGCATATTCAGCAAACAACCGCCAGCCACATCTTTAAATACCTTGAAGAGCATATTTTCATGATGATAGGTGCATTTGGTTTAAAGGTATATCATCCGAAAACAGGTCAGCCAGTTGATCTTACACAAGATAATTTTGAAGAAGTTGGCAAACCACAATTGCCATTACTCGTGCAGCAAATTTTCCGCCTTGGGCCTATTCAAGCACAAAAATACGATATCAATAAAGGAGGCTACCCGTATTGGCATAGCGAGGTATACCCACAACACGGTCATAACGAAGCCTTGCATCGCGTACTGTTATTTATGTTCTATTTAAATGATGTCGAAGAAGGTGGTGAAACTGAGTTTTACTATCAACAGCGTAAAATATCACCGAAGCAGGGTTCTATGGTCGTAGCACCGGGTTACTTTACCCATACGCACCGAGGTAATAAGCCCATTTCAAATGATAAGTATATTTTAACGTCGTGGGTTCTATTTAACCGTGCAGAGCAAATCTATGGGCAACCACAATCCTAGCGGTAAAAATCCAACTGACTGTTAGCTCTGTCAAATAGCAGCCCCTTCGGGCTGCTTCAAACTTATAGCTAAAAACTTAGCTTTAATTTTTTAGTAATTGATCAAATAAATCAAAAACCTTATCAAGCTCTTCGATTGTGTTGTAATGCATACAGCCAATGCGAACTACGCCGCCTGTCTCTAATACACCGAGTTGCTTACATAAGCCTTGCGCGTAGAAGTTACCATCCCACACACAAATATGTTGCTTCCCTAAAAACTCAGAAACAACACGCGGCTCGACGCCTTCAAAAGTTAAAGCAAAAGTCGGTGTGCGATTAGCAACACGCTCTAGATCATTAATACCAAACAGCTTAATGCTCGGGTAATCTGCTAAACGCGTTAAGAAATGCTTACTTAATGCCATTTCGTGCTGTTTAGTGATAGCAAAGGCAGCTGCCAGTTTTTCTCGGCGTGAATGACTGTCATCAAGCTCACTAATTGCAGCAATGTAATCAACAGCAGCAATGAGACCAGCTAGCGCTTCAAAGCTTTGCGTACCCGTTTCCCAGCGACCTGGGGCAACATCTTTTGCAGGCTCAACTTTGTATGGTGTGAAACCTTCAAGGTGCTCACGTTTGCCATATACAATACCAAGATGAGGGCCAAAGAACTTGTATGCTGAGCACGCTAAAAAGTCGCAATCAAGTGCCTGTACATCTACCAGCTCATGAGGTGCGTAATGAACGGCATCAACATAAACTAGCGCACCAACTGCATGAGCAAGCTCAACAATGCGTTTAATGTCATTAATTGAACCAGTAGTATTTGATGCATACGTCACTGCTACAAGTTTTGTTTTGCTTGATAAAAGGCTTTCAAAGTGTGCCATATCTAAGCTGCAATCAGCTTCATTGATAAGAGCCGTTTTTACTGTTGCGCCCTTATCTTCAGCAGCTTGCTGCCAAGATGAAACATTTGAGTAGTGATCAGCATTTGTGACAATAATCTCATCACCAGCAGTCCAATCACGCGAGATGGCACGACTGAAGCTGAACGTTAAGCTTGTCATGTTTGCACCAAACACGATTTGCTCTTTAGATGGGGCATTTAATAAATCGGCTGCTGCTTGGCGAGCGCTAGCCATTAACTCAACCGTTTTATCACTTGAGAAAAATGCACCACCTAAGTTCGAGTTGTAGTAACCCAAATAAGCAGTCATGGCACTTAAAACTGACTGTGGCACTTGCGAGCCACCCGGGCCATCAAGGAAAATCGGTGACTGACCAGCAACTTGTTGCATAAGTGCAGGAAATTGACGACGTAATTGCGTTAAGTTCATGATATACCCTTACGCAGTTAGTACGAAGCAATCAAGGTAACCTTCTTTGCTTGCGTCTAATTTATTCATTGGTGTTGCGTTGTGCCATACTTCACGGTCATTAATAAGCGCGAACATGCCGTCTTTAATTTCCATTTTGAAACAAGGCTCTGCTTGCTGATGTTCATAAACAAGTAGCTCACCACCTTCAAGGTTTTCGTGTGATACACCACATACACATACGTGATCAAAACCATCTTGGTGAACACCTTCAGGCGCAGCGGGTGTATCGCTGTCAATCGCAAGCATTCTAAATTGGTGAATTTCAATATCGCGATCATCGCTGATCCCCGTCATATCGCGGAACTGATTAACGATTTGCTTCATGCCATCAGTGGCTAATAAGCTATCTTCTAAATTTTCATAAGTACGCTCAACATTACCTTGGAAGGTATTGATTGAGTCATCCTGCACAAATGCTTTAGTTGGTTGTAGCTTTAATTCACCACCAACGACTTTGATTACTGAATAGCGACGCTTACGAAATTGACCATCGGCGTACGGATTCGCAGGTAGGTTAGCAAAAGAAGGCTTTACTGCGTCAATATGAGCTTGGCTTACAAAACGAAGTTGCAATAGATTCTGGTTGTTTAATTTTGTCATAACGATCTCGCCTTAATATGTTGAGAATATTGGCGAGGATTTTAATGCAATTGGTAGGAAATTTTTGCGTTATTATGTAAACAGCAATGATGATTTATGTAGCTTTAAGATCGAATTTAGAAGTAAATTAGAATTTTTATCTAAAATAAAAAGCCCGCTGGATGCGGGCTTTTTAGCTATTTAATTTTAATTAGAATTAAACGGCTTGCTGAACGATTACTTGGTCTGCCTTTTTAGTGTATTGAGGCATACGGTGGAAGTTCAGGTAACGATATGTATCAGCTGCAGTTGCATTGATCTTATCTGCATACTCTTGGTACTCAGCAGGTGTAGGTAGTTTACCTAAGATTGCCGCTACTGCTGCAAGCTCTGCTGATGCTAAGAATACGTTTGCGCCAGTCCCTAGACGGTTAGGGAAGTTACGCGTAGAGGTAGACACAACCGTTGCTTTATCAGCAACTCGTGCTTGGTTACCCATACATAGTGAACACCCTGGAGTTTCGATACGCGCACCTACACGACCAAAGATACCATAGTAACCTTCGTCAGTAAGTTGGTCTTTATCCATTTTAGTTGGTGGTGCAACCCAAAGTTGAGTTGGGATACGGCCACTGAAACCATCTAGTAGTTTACCTGCAGCACGGAAGTGACCGATGTTAGTCATACAAGAACCGATGAATACTTCATCGATTTTCTCGCCCGTTACGTCTGAAAGAAGACGTGCATCATCAGGGTCATTTGGAGCACAAAGGATTGGCTCTTTGATATCAGCTAGGTCGATTTCAAGTACGTGTTTGTACTCTGCATCAGCATCAGCTTCCATCAGCTCAGGGTTAGCTAACCACTCTTGCATTGCTGTGATACGACGCTCAATAGTACGCACATCACCGTAACCTTCAGAGATCATCCACTTAAGCATTACAATGTTTGACTCTAGGTATTCAGCGATAGACTCTTTAGAAAGTTTAACTGTACAACCTGCAGCTGAACGCTCAGCTGATGCATCAGAAAGTTCGAAAGCTTGCTCAACAGTTAGGTGCTCAACACCTTCGATTTCTAGTACACGACCAGAGAATTCGTTGATCTTACCTTTCTTCTCAACTGTTAGAAGACCTTCTTTGATACCGTAATAAGGGATAGCATGTACTAGGTCACGTAATGTGATACCTGGCTGCATTTCGCCTTTAAAACGTACTAAGATTGACTCAGGCATATCAAGTGGCATTACACCTGTTGCTGCTGCGAATGCTACTGCACCAGAACCCGCTGGGAATGAAATACCTAGAGGGAAACGAGTATGCGAGTCACCACCAGTACCTACTGTATCTGGTAATAACATACGGTTTAACCATGAGTGGATTACACCGTCACCTGGACGTAGTGATACACCGCCACGGTTCATGATGAAATCAGGAAGTGTGTGGTGAGTGTTAACGTCGATTGGCTTAGGATAAGCTGATGTATGACAGAAAGACTGCATTGTTAAATCTGCAGAGAAACCTAAACACGCTAGATCTTTAAGTTCGTCACGCGTCATAGGACCTGTTGTATCTTGCGAACCAACCGTTGTCATTTTCGGCTCACAGTATTGACCAGGACGTACGCCAGGCATGTTACATGCTTTACCAACCATCTTCTGAGCTAATGTGAAGCCTTTACCAGAATCAGTTACAAGGGCAGGTTTGCGGAAGATATCTTCAGCTTCCATACCTAGTGATGCACGTGCTTTATCAGTTAAACCACGACCGATGATCAGTGGAATACGACCGCCAGCACGCACTTCATCAAGAATTACGTCTGATTTAAGAGAGAAAGTTGATATTACTTCATCTGTGCCGTGACGCTTAACAACACCTTCGTATGGGAAGATATCGATTTGGTCACCCATGTTTAGCTCATCAACAGGTAGTTCGATTGGTAATGCACCAGAGTCTTCCATTGTGTTGAAGAAGATAGGCGCGATTTTACCACCTAAACATACACCACCAACGCGTTTGTTTGGTACGTGAGGAATATCATCACCCATGAACCAAAGTACAGAGTTAGTTGCAGATTTACGAGAAGAACCCGTACCAACTACATCACCAACGTATGCAAGAGGTAAACCTTTAGTTTTAAGCTCTTCTAGTTGTGAAATTGGACCAACTTCACCTGGTTTGTCAGGGTTGATACCATCACGTTCGTTCTTCAGCATTGCTAAAGCGTGTAGTGGGATATCAGGACGTGACCATGCATCTGGAGCAGGTGAAAGGTCATCTGTGTTTGTTTCGCCCGTTACTTTGAATACGGTAACTGAGATTTTTTCAGCAACTGCAGGCTTGTTTACAAACCATTCTGCATTTGCCCAAGATTCGATTACTTGCTTAGCAAATTCGTTACCTGCTTTCGCTTTTTCTTCTACATCGTAGAAAGCATCGAACATTAATAATGTGTTTGATAAACCTTTAACAACGATTGGTGCTAACGCTTCGTCGTCTAGAAGTTCGATCATAGGTGCGATGTTGTAACCACCTAACATAGTACCAAGTAGCTCAGCTGCTTTTTCTTTTGATACAAGTGGTGAGCTCGCTTCGCCTTTTGCAACTGCAGCTAAGAAACCTGCTTTAATGTAAGCAGCATCATCAACACCTGGTGGTACGCGGTTAACAAGAAGGTCTACGATAAATTCTTCTTCACCTGCCGGTGGATTTTTGATTAGTTCAATAAGATCAGCCGTTTGCTGAGCATCTAGTGGCGCTGGTACGATACCTAACGCGGCACGTTCTTCTACGTGTTTACGATATTCTTGTAGCACAATATTGCCCTCTTGGTGACGTGAAAGTACTCGGTTCTATTAATCTAAATAGCAATTTTACCCAGTACTTATAGTATTCTGACGGTTAATTATAAAGCTTTTAAGTATAGATGAAAATCCATGCTGCGCTTAGGCACTTTATATTCAGTATAAATAACATGAATAGTACTAAAAAAAAAAGCTATTCTGATGAATATTTATTAAGAATCATTCCTATCTGTGTTTTAAAAGCAAAAAACCCAGCACTAGGCTGGGTTTTAAACTCAATGCAAAGTCTAACTATTAACGCTCTACTTTAACACGTTCAATAACTTTAACTTTTGCTTCTACACGACGGTTTTCTGCATGTGCTTCCGGCGTGTTAGCTGGATTTTTAAGACGCTCTTCACCATAACCAACTGTAGTTAGGCGCATCGCATCAATACCATCTTCAATAAGCTTCTTAGCGACTGCATCAGCACGTTTTTTCGATAACCACTTATTGTAATCTGCTTTACCAACAGATGAAGTGTGACCTTCTAATACAACATCAGTGCCTGGATGCTCTTTTAAGAATGCAGCTGCACTGTCAATATCATCTAAATATTGTTGTGAAACTTTAGATGTATTGTTAGGGAATGTGATTAGTAAGCTCTTCGTTACTTCACGGTCTTCGTATAATGTACAACCAGAAGCATCTACAGCATCTGTCATAGGAGTATTAGCGCATTGGTCATCTGCATCAGGAATGCTGTCGCCATCGCTATCAACTGGCTCAACCGGAACAGGTACAACTGCAGGTGCTGGCTCAACTGGCTCTGGTTCGCTTTGATCACCAAAGATATAGCTGAAACCTAATTTAGCACCAACATCAGTGTAGCCACGGTCAAGACCTTGGTATAAAGAAGTTTCTGCGTTAAATGCAAAGTTATCTGTAAAGTAGTGCTGGTAACCGGCACCCACGTTAGCAAACATTAAATCTTCATCAACAGCGTCAAGGTTTTTCAAACCGAAAATACCGTAGAATGGGCCACCGCCAAAGTGATACAAACCATCGATACCGTAACGCTTACCGCTTTCAGAACCACTCATTGTAGTTCCATCGTTGTCGGTCACGTTCCAATCGAAATCCATATCTGCGTATTCTAAGCGGGCACTCCAGTAATCGCTAAAGCGATAACCAAGCTCTAAACCCCACCCTGTTGAGTCGTCTACGTCTAGGCCACCTGGCGGATAATCACGGATATTCTCCCATGAATTATCGTAGTAATCACCAAACGCACCAATATAAAAACCTTGTTTCTCGGCTGCGATTGTTGAGGCACTTGTTGCAGCAAGCGCTAAAGCAATTGTAAGTGGTTTCAGTTTCATGTTTCATTCCCTTCCATTTAAGATAACTTAAGGCCGTGTAGCCTACATTCCGTCAAGATAGTTGATGAGTAATTAATCCAAACTTAATAAACCCAAACAACATAATAAATTTTCTTAATTTAACAACACCAACTAAATACAGCGACGTAAAAAGAATCAATATAAATCCAACAATATTGATACTAAAAAAACATTACAGTAAAAATAATTATATTACCTAATAATTATTCTACAAGGTAACTAAAAAAGCTATAGCACAAATGGTTGATAGTTACTTTGATGATTCAAATCAATATTCACTTAAATTATCATTTAACAAAAAGGTACATTCTGAAGATTATTTTATTTAATCGAAAAATAATTATGTTCTTAAATTAAAAAAATAAAGCCGAACCAACTACTTGGCTCGGCTTTACTATTTGTAACTATTTATAAATATAGGAGTATTTACATATTTATAATAGTTTAGTCTTATTTACGAAGAACTTTTACACGTTCAACACTTGTAATTTGCGCTTCTACACGACGGTTTTCAGCATGTGCTTCCAGTGTGTAGGCTTTATTTTTCAAACGCTCTTCACCGTATCCAACTGTCGAAATTCTATCTGCAGCGATACCGTCTTTGATAAGTTCATCAGCAACATCTTGTGCGCGCTTTTCTGAAAGCTTCATATTATAGTCAGCATCACCCACTGCAGAGGCGTGGCCTTCTAATACAACTGATGTGTCTTGGTTTTCTTTCATAAACGCAGCCACATCTGCAATATCGCTGAAGTATTTGTTTGGTACTTCTGCTACATCATGCGGGAAAGTAACTAACAAGGTGATAGTTGCTTCTTTTTCTTCGTATAATGTACAGCCTGTGCTATCTACTGCATCTGTCATTGGTGTGTTAGCACACTGATCATCAGCATCCATAACACCATCATTATCGCTATCAGTTGGAGCGCTAACAACCGGCGCAGGCTCTACTGGCTCAGATGAGCTTTGGTTACCGAAAATATAGCTGAAACCTAATTTAGCGCCAACATCAGTGTAACCACGATCAAGACCTTGATATAAAGACGTTTCAGCGTTAAATGCGAAATTGTCTGTAAAGTAGTGCTGATAACCGGCACCAACGTTAGCAAACGTTAAGTTTTCATCTAGAGCACTTAGGTTCTTAAGACCAAAAATACCATAGAATGGGCCGCCACCTAAGTGATATAAAGCATCAATACCGTAACGCTCGCCGCTTTCAGAGCCACTTGTTGAAGTACCATTAGCTAAATCTGCAGTCCAATCAAAGTCCATGTCTGCATATTCTAGACGCGCGCTCCAGTAATCACTGAAACGATAGCCTAACTCTAAGCCCCAACCAGTTGAGTCATCAACATTCAATCCACCTGGCGGATAATCACGAACATTTTCCCAAGAATTGTCGTAATAGTCGCCAAATGCGCCAATATAAAAACCTTCTTTTTCAGCAGCGAGGGCTGTAGAACTCGTTGCAGCCAGTGCTAACGCAATAGTAAGTGATTTTAGTTTCATTATTTCCTTCCCATTTTCACAATAAAGCTGTTTTCAGCTAATGTTTGTTGAGTATTTAAAAACTGTTGAGTAGCTCAAAAAATCAATCTTACGATAGTTCATAAGCCACAATTTTACTTATTTATTAATTATCAATGCTTAACACTTGATGCTTAATACTTAATAAAGCTGAATCCAATATAACAAAAGAATTATTTAAATTACGTCTAACATGATTCTAAAGTCGTATTAGATCATCATCTAAAGCAATAAGTTAACTCCATTCTATGATAGCACTTGCGTTTATTCTGCTCAATCAGCAAGCATTTAAAAAAACTAAATAAACACTTTTTATTTCAAGCAAGTACAAATGCATTAGGTACCACAAAATGTTTGATAATTAGCATCGCCATTTTCAGGTGGCTCATACCAAGATTCGAATTGCTGATCATAAACGTAGGGCTTTGATAAAACTGACAAAAAGCCATTCAGCATTGAACTACATCCTGTTTTTTCATATTCCGCCAAGATCATTTCAATATTATGGTTGCGTGGAATGACTGCAGGATTAACAGCACGCATGATGTCATAACTTTCAGCTGATGTTCTGACTCGCCACTTTGCAGCCCACCCCTTAATACTATCCGGTAATGCAAAATCCGCAAGTAATGACTCCGTAAGAGCATTGAAAGTATTAGTATAATCAAGGTTATTTTGCTGCATCAGAGTGAGTAACTCAGTCACTAAAGCTTGGTTATCGTCGTGTTCATCTAGAAGTCCTAACTTCCGTCGCCACATTGTAGTAAATGCATGATTAAACTTTTCAGCAAAACTATTTACTGCACTGGATAATAACGACAAAGCTTGCTGTTCATTTTTAAATAATGGCAGCAAGCTCTCAGCTAATCGCGCGCAATTCCAATTCGCAATGTTTGGTTGGTTACCGAATGCATAGCGCCCTTGATGGTCTATGGAACTAAACACAGTATCAAAGTCAAACTGGTTCATCATAGCGCATGGGCCGTAATCAATGGTTTCACCACTCACTAATGTATTGTCTGTATTCATTACACCATGGATGAATCCCACTCGCATCCAACTGATGATAAGCTCAATTTGCTTATCTATGACTGCGGTTAAAAAGTCTACATAACGTTGCTCTGCACGCGTATCTATCTCTGGGAAATGACAACTGAGTGCGTAATCAACTAACTTTTCTAAGCCTTCAATATCGCCCTGGGTTGCTAAATACTGAAATGAACCAACGCGAATATGACTTTTTGCTACGCGAGTTACGACAGCGCCTGGCCGAGGTGGTTGTCGATACACCGTTTCGCCGGTAGTAACAACAGCTAAGCAGCGAGTTGTCGCGACACCTAATGCAGCCATCGCTTCGCTCATTATAAACTCACGAACCGCCGGCCCAATCGCACAACGTCCATCACCACCACGTGAAAACACTGTAGCACCCGCCCCTTTAAGCTGTATGTCCCACAGTACTCCTTCAACGTCTTTAACTGCTCCAAGCAAATGCGCTCTGCCATCCCCCAGACGTGGTGAGAAATGACCAAATTGATGCCCTGAGTAACCTAAAGCAATAGGCTTTACGCTGTCATCAGTTATTGAGCCACTTAACTGTCCTGCTAGGTATTCTGGATCATGATTAATACCAAGCGACTGAGCTAATTTATCATTGAATAACAATAATGCGGGATCAGCGGCGCGAGTAGGCATATCTTCAATAGCCAATAGTTCGCTGATATCGGTATACCTAGTTTGCAGTTTCATAAAAAATCCTATCGCGCAGCTATGCCAACGCGGTTATCGCCTACCCCATAGGCAACTAATTGACTTAGCGCTTGCAGGCTAAAGCCACTTTGTTGTTGTAGCTCGTTGAAAAAGTCTTGTGCAGCTTGTAATGACTTTTTAGTTTGTAAGCCACCGTCAATTAATTCATGAGCACGTAAATAATTTTCTACGTCTCGAGACAGTAAAAAAGTATCCTTACCCATGGCACGCAATGCATAAGGCCCTGTGTTCCCACCTAGTCGCGCACCATGCTTTTTTAAGTAAGCCCACAAACCGATAATATTATTTACTGGCCAATCAGCTACAAATTGGCTGAAACTGCCATGTTTTTCAGCTACTTCATGGATCATGTAGGCATTTTCAGGGATCGTTTGTACTTTTTTAAAGTTACGAATAATACGTTCATCACTGGCTTTTTGCTCGAGCATATCAGGTGGCATCATTAATAGTTTCTCAACACTGAAGTCCCAAAATACCTCTCGAAATCCTGACCACTTACTATTGATAACAGACCAGTAAAAACCACTTTGGAACACTTTACGCGTTAACTCTTCCAACCATAAGTCGTCATGCATTTTGGCAATGTCAGCGCTATCAAGCGGGTCAGAAAGCAGTGCAAGCAGCATTTCTTCACTGCCCTTACGGGTGACAGCTCGCTGATAGATATCGTTAAACTTTTCCATTCTTCTTCCAATTCGTCTGGGTAATACTAGTGTACTAAAAACACGCTTATACGTAACCATGTTGCAAAATCGGTCACTAAAAAAACGAATACTCCGCCTTGACACCTAGATGGCTAAAATGCTTTAATCGCCGCTGATACCCTATTTAACTATGTTGGCTTTAAGCTATAAAGCGAGCATAAAGGGCTGGAAGAGGTGCGTTATTCAGGTAGCGTATAGGAGGAGCACAGACTCTGTTGATCATACGTGAGGGGAATTAACGCCGAGAAGTAACACCGTTTGTGAGGTGCTTATTTCGGGCGACTGGGCTGAATCCCAGCGACTGTCACCAACAATAGCAAAACGCTATTGATTAGTTTGGTGGAGAGCTTCTGGTCTTAGTATAATAAGGCCGTTGCGTCTTTATTATTTTAAGCCCATTCGCTCTTCGAATTATACCTTGTTCGAACGACGACATGCGGCTCCATTCAATTGCTCCCGCATAAACTCTTCGAATACCTTATAAGTTCGTGAGAGATGATCAACAATTTTGATTTAAACGACTATCCACTATGGACAGCGCTTGTCACGCCATTTTCTGAATCTGGCGAGGTCGATTATACGGCCCTTGGACAACTGGTCGCTGAGCAGCAAGATGCAAATAACGGCATTTTATTGCTTGGCAGTACCGGTGAAGGACTGGCGCTTTCACTCAAAGAGCAACAAGCCATTGTTGAGCATGTTTGCCAATTAGCACCGACTGTACCACTCATGGTTGCTGTGGGCGGCATGAACCTTAAGCAGCAAATTGCTTGGGTTGAATACTGCAACCAACTACCTATTCATGGCTACCTGTTAGGTTCACCTCTGTACGCAAAGCCTGGGGTTGTTGGCCAAACACATTGGTTTGAAAGCCTACTTAACGCAAGCCATCACCCTTGTATGTTGTATAACGTACCAGGACGTAGCGCAGTTGAGATCTCACCGCAGGTGATCAAAAACCTTGCTGAGCACAAAAACCTTTGGGCTTTGAAAGAAGCCAGTGGTGACATTAGCAAATTTGAAGGCTTTAGAACGGCGTCACCAACACTGGCTATCTTCAGTGGTGATGATGCACTTATGCCGTATTTTGCTCAAGCGGGTGCAAAAGGCTTAGTTTCGGTTGCCGCAAATGCTTGGCCGAGTCAAACCCATGAGTTTGTTAAACGCAGTTTAAGTGGTCAATATCCAAATCTATTCACCGATTGGTCGCAAGCGATTCAAAGCTTATTTGCTGTCGCAAATCCAATCCCCGTAAAAGTACTGATGCACCTGCAAGGTAAAATAAATACCCCGCATTTACGTCCGCCGCTTACGCATTTAGAGCTAGAGCAAACAGACAGCATCACCCACGCAAACAACACAATTTTATCTTGGAACTAAAAACAGGTTTTATCATGAGCTGGTTAGAATTATTAAACAACTTAGAATCGGGCGCAGTGCGCGCAGCAACACAAGACGAAAATGGCAACTGGCATGCCAACGTTGAAGTTAAACAAGGCATTTTAGAAGCCTTCAAAAATGGTACTAACACCGAGTTCCCGGGTGGTTTTGTGGATAAGCACAACCTAGCACCACAGGGCTTTGCTGCAAATGCCGGCGTGCGTATGGTACCAGGTGGTAGCAGTGTTCGTCGTGGCGCACACGTTGCTAAAGGCACGATAATCATGCCACCAGCGTATGTAAATATTGGCGCATTCATCGACGAAGGTACGATGGTCGACAGTCACGCATTAGTGGGTTCATGCGCACAAGTAGGTAAAAATGTTCACCTAAGTGCAGCAGTACAGTTAGGTGGCGTGCTTGAGCCAATTGGTGCCAGCCCTGTGGTTATTGAAGATGACGCTTTCATCGGTGCAGGCTGCGTTATTGTTGAAGGTGTGGTTGTGAAAAAAGGTGCTGTACTTGCGCCGGGTGTGCGCTTATCTGCAACTATTCCTGTCTACGATTGTGTTAATGAGCGCCAGCTAAACAAAGGTGAAGCAATTCCAGAAAACGCGATTGTAATCCCAGGTTCTCGCCCTGCTTCAAATGCATGGGCTCGCGAGCAAGGTTTAAGCATGTCTTGTGCATTGATCGTGAAATACCGTGACGAACAAAGCGATGCATCATTATTGTTAGAAGAGGTTTTACGTTAATGAGCTTTTTGAGCACGCCCATCAAGCAAGCGGTTGAACAAGTTTCAACACATCTTGATACGCCATTTTTTATCTATGATTTAGATAAATTAACTGCACATTTAAATCAATTAACTGCGCAAACCGATGTGAAACTTTGGTATGCCGTTAAGGCCAACCCGCTGTCTCGCATTATTCAATGTTTAGACAGCGCAGGGTTTAATTTTGATGTTGCGAGTAAAGGTGAACTTGAGCAAGTACTTGCCCAAGGCATCGATAGCGAGCGCGTGCTCAACACAGGGCCTGCAAAGAGCCCTGCACAAATTTCACATTTTATTGCTCGCGGCGTACGTACCTTCGTGGCCGAGAGCATAAACCAAGTTCGCTGGTTAAATGAGCAAGCAACAAAAGCAAATTGTCAGCTGCAAGTTCTGTTGCGTGTACAACTTCGTTGGCCAGACAGCGAAAAGAACCCACTTGGCGGCGATAGCCTTACTCCTTTTGGTTTGGGCTGTGATGAGTGGCAAGCGCTCACAGTAAGTGATTACACTGCTCTTAACTTTGATGGCCTGCATATTTTCCAATGGGGCAATATGCTGAGCACTGACAAACTCGCCGAGCTATGGCGTGCGATGATTGCGCCATTACAACAACTAGCAAGTGCATTAAATATTAACCTTAATATTCTCGATTTAGGGGGTGGCTTAGGCATTCCTTATACTCAAGATGCTAACCGACTCGATTGGTCTGCACTTATCGAGACTCTGGCGAGTATTAAAGCAGATGCCGGTGTCAAAGAGCTTTGGATGGAACTTGGCCGCTATGCGGTGGGCGAATGCGGCCATTACGCCACACCGGTTGTTGAACGCAAAGAAAATTACAATCAACAGCAGGTGATTTTATCAGGCGGTATTAACCATTTACTTCGCCCTGCTGTGACAAGCCAAGATTTTCCTGCGGCGTTACTGCGTGAGTCAACGGCTGAGCCTGCAGCAATGACTTTATATGGCCCGCTTTGCACTGCACTTGATTGCTTAGGTGAGCACCAACTAGCTAGTGATTTAAGTGAGCAAGACTGGTTGGTATTCAGCCAATGTGGCGCGTATGGCTTTACCGAAAGTATGCCGTACTTTTTATGCCACGAATTAGCGGCTGAATACATCCTTGAACAAGGCAATATTGAGTGCATTCGTAGCGCTGAAGATGCCAGCTATTATTTAAGGTAATCACCATGAGTAAAGAGTTAATCAGCCAAGAGAATATTGTGGTTGGCGAAATTGCCAACGGCCTACCACTGACAATTCCTGTGTATCGTTTAAAAGGCGATGACACAGGGCCAAACGTGTATATACAAGCTAATATGCACGGTGCTGAAGTACAAGGTAACGCTGTAATTTATCAATTGCTTGAGCAGCTAAAATCACTCAAGCTGCGTGGCGATATTACCCTAGTGCCTTATGCCAACCCAATTGGTTGTAATCAAAAGTCAGGTGAGTTTACTTTAGGTCGCTTCGATCCAATTACTGGCACCAACTGGAACCGCATGTACCGCTTTAATAAAGCGTTACCGTCACAGATTGCTGAACAGCATAAAGACAGTGATGATGCGACCCTTAAAGCTGCGTTTAAACAGGCACTCGTTGCTGACATCGACAGCCAATTAACGGGCCCAGATTACAGCTTAACAACGGGTAAGCGCATTGCACTTAACTTGCAAAAGCTTGCCCATCAGGCTGATATTGTTTTAGACCTTCACACCGGGCCTATCTCAAGTAAGCATTTATACTGCCCCCAATACGCCAAAGCCAGCGCGAGCTATTTCAACATCGAACATGTGTTATTGATCCCAAGTGATTTTGATGGCGCAATGGATGAAGCGAGTTTCTGCCCGTGGTGGTCGTTATCTGAAGAGCTTGCCAAACAAGGCCGTGAATTTGCAGTTCAAGTCGAAGCATTTACCGTTGAACTTGGTAGCCAAGAAAAAATCGATTTAAGTGCAGCCCTTGAAGACGCCAATAGCATTTTAAGTTACCTCAATCATAAAGAGGTATTGGTTAATGCCGCATATCAACCTAAAGCGATGACACGCTATGCATGTATGCTTGAAGATTATGTAGCTTACTACGCACCTATGGGTGGCATGGTAGAATACCTTGCACCACTCGGTGGCCATATAAAAGCAGGCGAACCAATTGCTCATATTTTACGAATGGAGCGCTACCTTTCTGAGCAGCCACTACAAACATTGAGTTTTGATAAAGACGCCATCGCTATTTTGCATTTTGCCTCAGCAAGCGTGAATCAAGGCACCGAACTTTATAAGTTTTTTACCAACGTATTTGAGCTATAAGCTCACCCCTTCTCATTGCGTGAGAGTCGACGGCTTATGCCCTTAGGCCGTCACAGCAGGGCTCCAAGCTTAGCTTGGGGCTCTCTATTTACCTAAAATATCAACAATTCAGTATAAGTTCACGGTTACTTATGTAAAAATCGTTATAATTATTCTTACTTATAAGTCTATTCAAAAGGGAACTGCAATGGGATGGCGCATTTGGCTGGCAGCTGCTGGCTTATTTTCTGTACCTGTATTTGCTCAAACTGAACAACCACAAACCAATGAACAAGATGACGCGCTAGAACTCGTAAAGCAGTGTATTTTGAACGAAGCCATTGGCGGTGACGGCAAACAAACACTCGAAGAACTTCGTAAAAAATGCTCTGACTTAGACGAGAGTAAAAAACTTACCGCTTTAGACAAACGTAAAGCCCGTGAAGAAGTGAGCAAGAAAAACCGTAATGTGATCACTCCTCATAAGCGTAACTACATTTTACCACTTTCATATGTATCTAATCCGAATGAGCGTCCATTTGATGGTTTAAAAGATCTTGCTGAGCAAACTGATGGTGAACCACTTGATAACCTTGAAGTGAAATATCAACTATCAATTAAAGTGCCTATTTTCGAAGGCTTCTCAGATAAAGATCAGGGCGTATTCTTTGCGTTTACCATGCAATCGTTTTGGCAGTTTTATAACAAAGATATTTCATCACCGTTTCGTGAAACAAACTACGAACCAGAGATCTTCTGGGTGAACTACCTTGATCCTGAGCATGTGCTTTGGGGCGATGAAATGGCAATTGCAATTGGTGCATCACATCAATCTAATGGTCGCAGCCAACCAAATTCACGTTCATGGAACCGTATCTATGCCGATTTCTTATGGGAAAAAGACGGCTTTGTATTTAGCTTTAAGCCTTGGTACCGAATTCCGGAAGATAAAAAAGACGATGAATTAGAAGCGCGTGGCGATGACAACCCTGATATTTACAAATACATGGGTTACTTTGAATTCTCAGGTGCATACCGTTATAACGAGCATGAATTTAGCTTTATGACCCGTAATAACCTAAATTCAGATAACCGTGGTGCAATCCAATTAGATTGGTCTTTCCCTCTATGGGGCCGATTACGTGGTTACGCACAATACTTTAATGGTTATGGCGAGAGCTTAATTGATTACAACGCCGATATTGAACGTTTTGGTGTGGGTATTCTGTTAACTGACTTGCTTTAACTGCAGTATTAACTGACTTACTTTAACTGCAATAAAGAGCGAGCTTTAGTTAGCTCGCTCTGAATATGCGTTATTTTTTAACGATGAAGTGACCTTCAAATTCAGCAACTAACACATCACCATCATATACATTCACTGGTACATGGTAGCTTGCTTTGCCACTGTCTTCTAAATCCGCTAACTTGCCTTTACAACCAGCCAGCTCAACACTACCACGAGGGTCGTTATTCAGTGGTTTAAGGTATTTAATGTTGGCATCAGCTAATACGATATTCCCTTCAAGTCCTGCTTCTTTCAGTGCAAGGTAAGTAGCACCCCAGCCAGTTAAAGTCGCTAGACTGTAAATTGAACCTGCAAACATAGTGTTATGAAGGTTTAGGTTCGCATCTAAATCAGCACGAGTAGTAAATTGCCAATCGGTATAGCTTTCAACTTTAATTCCCATCGCATCACTGATTGGAATCGACTCACGCCACGTATTTTGCAGTACTTGTGTCCAGTTTGGATGACGGAACCACCCCGGCTCAGACGGTTTTTGTTTTACCATTTTCCAGTGTTGTACATCGTCATAGGCAAGGTGCGCTTTTTCTTTTAGCTCGTAGCCGTGACGTTTATAAAACTCTAAGGCACGTTCACGGGCAAAAAGCACGAGCTCATCGGCATCTTGAGTCCACGCTATTTTTTCTAGCTCATGCAGTAAACGACTACCAATGTGCTGATTACGATTCCCTTCAGCAACCGCCATATAGCGTACTTGTGCTTGTTGATGATTATTAAAATGCAAACGTGCTACACCTAATACTTCGCCATCATTGTTTTTAATAAAGCGATGCTCGGCATCTTGCTCTAAGTCATCTTGCTCAGAACCGCGCGGCTCACCCCAAGGTGCTCTTAAAACCTGCCAACGTAATGAATAATACGCTTGCCAATCTTCGCTACTTTGCGGTGTGGTCACTTTAAACATAAATACTCCTGTGAAAATACAGCCACTGTCTGTTATTTTTCTAACGTGGCTCGACGAATGCAAATTACGATACGCGATCTTCTTGCAAGTTGGAATAATACTTTGGTGACCCAGCTTAAATTATTATCCTGAGCTGTAAAAACTAATGCACAATTGCACTTTATGGTGACTAGTCTATGCTGAAACAATTGTCATACTTTTTAAACATAAAAGCTAAAGGCCCGAGATATGGAACATTTTCTTGAACCCAGTGGCGCAATAAAGCATAGTTTTATTGAAGAATGTCACCAGTTAGGGCAGCTGATTTACTGGCACAAGCAAGGCAATTACAGCATTCAAGTTAGGCAACTCAATCAACTACGTTGGTTATTGATTAACGAAACTCTTCAATCTGTTATCGAAAAACGTCAGCCTAACAGGCTTCTTTTCCCTCATTTACAATATCTTGCGAAGCTCTGGCAGAAACTTGATGAACCTAAAAAAATTTTAGAGTTAGGCTTAGGTGGCGGGGCAATTCGTAACTATCTTCAGCATACCTACCCTGATAGCCAGCTTATTTCAGTGGAAAAAAACCCCGATATTATTCATTGTTACAAACGCTACTTTGGTGGAGATCACACAAGTAATTTACGCTGTTTCGATGCTCAACAAATACTTGAGCAAGGACACGAATACAATTGGATTATATTGGATTTATTCAGTGAAGTAGATGGCCCACTGTTTTTATACAAACATACTTTTTATGCCAAGCTTCGCACAGCGATGGCTAAAGGTGGTGTATTATTTATTAACTTTTTATCCAGTCACCCATCGCAGTTAAAGCAACTTGAGCATTTACTTATCACCGAATTCGGCAAGCGACCAAGTATCGAAAAGATCCCTAATTATGTGAATCATATCGTGATGATCAAAAAATAAAAATACTTATACCAATCCGCTTAATTAAGTAGTCTATTTTGAGGCAATAAAACCTCGTTGATAACAAGGCAAAAATTTCGTTATTTAGTTGTTCTAAATGAGAAATTTTTAACGCAGGTAGCGACAGGTTTAATCCCTCAAAATGATTAAGTATTATTGCGGATTGGTATTACACAGATAAATTAAAAGTAACGGGACCATCGTTACATAGGCTTACTTGCATATCAGCACCAAATTGCCCTGTGGCTACTGTTAACCCGGCTTTTTTAGCTTCAGCGATAAAATACTCATAGAGCGTATTAGCTTGATCAGGCGTACCAGCACTTGAAAAGCTCGGACGCATGCCCTTTTTAGTGTCTGCGGCTAGTGTAAACTGCGAAACCACCAACAGTTCACCCTTGATATCATTCAAGCTTAAATTCATCTTTCCTTGTTCATCGGTAAAAATTCGGTAATTACTTACTTTATGTAAAAGCTTCTGAGCGCTTTGTTCGGTATCCTGTTTTTCAACGCCTAATAGCAGCAAAATACCTTGTGAAATTTCACCGACGACTTCGCCCGCCACTTCTACTTTTGCCTGTTTTACTCTTTGAATTAAACCTTGCATTGATCCCTCGATAACTTGATATACATTAAATCTGCAGCACGTCGCATTGCTGCCAAATATACCTGATTATCGCTACTGTGCCCAATACCATCTAATATCAATAATTGTGCATTTAATTGTTCAGCAAGCTGCTGTACGGCACTATATCGACAGATCAAATCGGCTCGGCCATGAATAAACCAAATGGGTAAATGAGTCAAAACATGCGCATTTTCTGCGATGTAACCCTCTTCAATAAAACAAAGATTACGAAAATAATGCACCATTAACCTTGCTTGATTTAAGCCTACATGGGGCTCTTGCAAACTCCAATTAGTTAATGGCTCACCATGACATAACACCTGCTCCCAATGGCACCATAGTTTAGCGAATTTGCTGGCTTTAATTTGATCGCTACTATTTAGTTGTTGCTGATAAAAGTCGAGTAAGGCATGCCAATCGGTAAAATCATGAGCAAACTCTTTAAAGCATTCTGGGTAAAAATGCGCGCCCGCGCCTTTAGTTGTGTAAAGCCATTCAAAGTCACTGTTACAGGCTAAAAAACTAGCCCGTAAAATAAGTCCTGCGATGTGCTCCCGATGTTTTATTGCATACACAAGTGCAAGAGTTGCTCCCCACGATTCGCCGCACACCAGCCATTTTTCAATGCCGAGTTGCTGGCGTAAAAACTCGAGATCAGCGACTAAATCTAATGTGGTGTTTGTGTTGATATCATGGGGGGTTGAATGACCACAACCGCGCTGGCTGAACATGATCACTCGATAACGTTCTAAATCAAAAAAGCGGCAATTTTCAGGGCACAGCCCCGCGCCAGGCCCGCCATGACATAACACCACAGCAATCCCTGTAGACGCACCATATTCTTGCACATGGATTTGATGGCCATCGCCAACACTCAAATGGTAATCACGGTTGGCAACATAATGTGGATGTAACTGCACCTCGCTCTCCTTAGGTGCAGTCGCTATTAAACGTCTATATCAGGTGTATCCTCAATATCTTCAGGACTGATACATACCGTAAACTCTGCACCGAGTAATACGACAATCCAAGACAGATAGACCCAAACAAATAGTATAGGTATCGTCGCCAACGCCCCATAAATAACTTCATAAGATGGGAAGTGACTGATATACAGAGCAAAGCCTTTTTTTGTCAGCTCAAACAACATAGCTGCAAACAATGCTCCTGGAATTGCCGCTCTAAATGGAACTCGTGTGTTAGGCACTAAAGTATAGAGCATAATGAAGCCAATCATGGAAATTATGTAAGGTAATAGTTTCAATAAAAAGCCGCTGAATCCAGGAATACCTTGATCAGCGAATGATACTAAAGACACAATGTATGAGGTAACACCAATACTCGCGCCGAGTAATACTGGACCTAAGCTAAGCACCATCCAATAAACGGCAAACGAAATCATCATGGGGCGTTTTTTCTTAATACGCCAAATTCGGTTCAATGTGGCATCGACATTGCGAATGAGTAACAAGGACACTGCTGCTAAAAATCCCACACCGACCGCAGTCATTTTATTAGCATTACCGGCAAAGGCGCTGATATGCTCTTTAATAACATCAGAAGAAGTCGGCACAAGATTAGTAAATAAGAAATTTTCTATGGTTACCAAGGTGCTTTCAAATCCAGGAAAAGCAGAAAAAATAGCGACACCAACCGCCACTAATGGCACGATTGATAACAAGGTTACATAAGCCAAATAACCTGCATTAACAGTAATTTGATCGTCAATACAACGATTGAGATACTGCATCCACCAAGTAGGTTGTTGCTTTAAGAAAATGCTTATTTGCAGCTTATAACGAGTGAGCTTCTCATCCATAGAATCTAATTTCTGCTAAAATGTTTTGATAATCATAGCAATCCACCACATAATTTGAAATGACAGGTACCTAAAAAGGATTCTCAATGAAAAAACTGACACTTTTAAGTGCACCACTATTTGCAGTAACCATGGCATTATCAGGCTGTCAGTCAGCTTATTACTCTGCTATGGAATCTGTAGGAGTGCACAAACGCGACATTTTAGTCGACCGCGTAGAAGAAACAAAAGAATCACAACAAGAATCCCAAGAAGAATTTCAATCAGCCCTAGATAGATTAACCACATTAATCAATTTCAATGGCGGTGAACTTGAGGATGCATATAAGCAACTAAATGATGATTATGAATCAAGCCTAGCGGCTGCAAATGACGTAACAAATAATATCAATAAAGTTGAAGATGTCGCTGAGGCACTATTTGAAGAATGGGCTGATGAGCTAGAGCAATACAAAAGCGCCTCACTAAAACGTGAAAGCAGCAAAAAGCTCAATGCAACTAAGCGCCAATTTGATCAACTACTTCGCTCAATGCGCAGCGCAGAAAGCAAAATGGAGCCGGTATTATCATCACTGCATGACAACGTTCTGTATTTAAAGCACAACCTCAACGCGCAGGCTGTTACAGCTATCAAGGGTGAGTTCACAAACCTAAAACGCGATATAAAAGTGTTAATGGACGACATGAACAAATCAATTGAAGACTCTAATAAGTTCATTGAGCAAATGAATAAAGCTGGTTAATTAGCGCAAACGAGTTTTTACAAAGCCTACTTAAACGTAGGCTTTTTTGTGTAATCTCTTGTTACTTTTTAATGATTTATCTTAAATTTTATTTTGCTAAACTCACGGCAAAGAATAAAAAATAAACATAGTATGCACTTAAAAACACTCTCAGCACTCATTGCAGCTGCACTCTTAACTGCTTGTAGCAGCCCTAATACTGTCAATGTTATTGCCGGTGCAGGCACTATTACTCCGTTAAAAACTGAAGGTGACTACGAAGGTCGCTTTCATAACCTATATCCTGGTGATAAAGAATACCCAACAACCTGTACTGACAATTGCTATGAACCATCAGAGCTACTTATATGTGACGACAGCAACTCACAATGCCAATATCAAGCAGAACAAAGCGTACCTGAAATAAACTCAGGGTTTACAGTTCGCTGGTTAGGTCATGCAGGCTTTTATATTCAATCACCCAATGGTGAGCAGCTATTATTTGACCCAGTCAAAGAGCAATTTGATTCGCCTGTAGACTTGGCCTTTAAGCTAGCTGGGGGCATTTATCGCAAACCAGGTTTTTGGCCAACACAAGCAGAGCTTGATGGCTTAGATGCTGTGATATATTCACATATTCACTATGATCATTTTAACAAAGCCGACATAGAAGAAATTGGCAATTCGCCGCGTTATTTAGTGCCATTAGGATTTGCAGATAACTTTCCGACTGGTGGCTTTAATATTTCAGAAATGGCGTGGTACGCGAGTACACAAATTAATGACTTAACTATTAATGCGGTGCCAGCACACCATTTTAGTAGCCGAACTCTAGTCCCATTCATTTATGAAGATCACAACAAAGATCTCTGGAATGGCTGGTTACTAGAACAAAATGGTAAAACCTTATTTTTTGCTGGCGATACCGGTTACTCACAACATTTTCAGGATATTAAGCAGAAATACGGCGAGATTGATGTATGCCTTATGCCGATAGCTTCTTATTACCATGAAGAAGATGGTAAGTGGTATCGCTATGTTCATACTACACCTGAAGATGCTATTAACGCAGCTGAGGAGCTTGGCTGTAAAGTGATGATCCCTTGGGGTTATGGTAACTCAAGCTGGCAAATGGGCGACCATTCAAGCCATTCGGCACTACTAAGATTACTAACAATGAAAGCAAGAATGGCTAGCAAGCTCCCTTTGTACATTCTTAATGAAGGTGAGCAAGTTTCACTATAATGCTGCTTGCTCTAGTATACCAATTCGCTTAATTGAGCGAATTGGTATTAAGCTAACTTTTAAGCAGTAAATCCCTGAGTGCCAACATTAGTTTGTGTGCACTACCTGCAGACATAGCGAGCGGGTTAAACTCACTCGTACCAGAATATTTGAGGGTAATCGGAGTAACGAGTCTAGAGTAAGGAATGTAGCCCATAGACCAGTTCTCAAATTCTCTTTCATAAATCTCACAATAACTTAGCATAATAATATTTTTATGCCGCGTATCATTCAAAATACGGTGATAAGTTGCATTTACCGCACTTCTAGAGCCTTCCAAGCACTGTAAAAAGTGAGTAGTATTAAAACAAAGCAAACCTGTAACATTCATTTTGCTATTGTTTTGTTTGGCTTTCTCAAGAATATTTTCAATATCCCCAGGCCCAAACCCATCGCTAATTTCACTTGTATAAATAAGTCTAACTAAGTACATCTCACTCTCCTGCAAGGTCGATTTAGAAAAGATAGTACAGATGGAGGGTTTAGCAAAAAAGTGCAGTTAAGTTTAAAATTTTACATGAATAAAGTTGGGTATCGCTGCGCTCAACCTACTTGGCTGACCACTAAAAAAACCGCCGTATCTTTCAATACGGCGGTTCTAATTTTGTGAAACTACAAGACCTTATTAGTCTTTAGCTTGACGGCTCGCACGTTTACGCTCACTTTCAGTTAAGTGACGTTTACGAATACGGATGCTCTGAGGTGTCACTTCCACTAACTCATCATCATCGATGAATTCAATCGCTTGTTCAAGCGTATAGTTAAGTGGTGGTGTTAACGTTTGTGCTTCATCTGTACCAGATGCACGAACGTTAGTAAGTTGCTTACCTTTAAGTGCGTTTACTGTTAGGTCGTTATCGCGGCTGTGGATACCGATAACCATACCTTCGTAAACTTCAACACCGTGACCGATGAATAACTTACCACGGTCTTGTAGGTTGAATAATGCGTTAGTAAGTGCTTTACCTGTTGCGTTAGCAATCATTACACCATTCTTACGCGCGCCGATAGTACCGCCTTTATGTGGGCCGTAGTGATCGAATGTGTGGTAAAGAAGACCAGAACCAGACGTTAATGTCATGAATTCAGTTTGGAAACCAATTAAGCCACGGCTTGGGATCATAAAGTCCATACGTACACGGCCTTTACCATCTGGAGACATGTCTGTTAGTTCACCCTTACGAAGACCAATTTGTTCCATGATAGAACCTTGGTGCTCTTCTTGACAGTCAATTGTAAGTGTTTCGTATGGCTCTTCTTTTTGACCATCAACTTCACGAAGGATTACTTGTGGACGAGACACCGCAAGCTCATAGCCTTCACGACGCATGTTCTCGATTAAGATACCTAAGTGTAACTCACCACGACCAGAAACACGGAAGCTATCTGGGTTGTCAGTTTCTTCAACACGTAGTGCTACGTTGTGTACAAGCTCTGCTTGTAAACGCTCTAGGATGTTACGTGACGTTACGAATTTACCTTCTTTACCAGCGAATGGTGAAGTGTTTACAGAGAACGTCATTGTTACTGTAGGCTCATCAACGCTAAGCGGTGGTAATGCTTCAACGGTATTTACATCACAGATAGTGTCTGAGATTTTCAGCTCACCAAGACCCGTGATAGCAATGATGTCACCAGCGCCTGCAGATTCTGCTTCATGACGCTCAAGACCTAAGTAGCTCATTACTTGGCCAACTTTACCGTTACGCTTAGTACCGTCAGCACTTACAACAGTAACCTGTTGGTTAGGACGAACAGTACCACGCTTGATACGACCAACACCGATAACACCGATGTATGAGTTGTAGTCAAGCTGAGAAATTTGCATTTGGAAAGCACCTTCAGGATCTGCATCCGGTGGAGATACTTCATCAACGATCATCTGGAACATTGGTTCCATGTTATCTGATGGCTCGTCTAAATCTAATGTAGCCCAGCCATTGATAGCTGATGCATAGATTACTTTAAAGTCTAACTGTTCGTCAGTTGCACCTAAGTTATCGAATAAGTCGAATACTTGGTCCATAACCCAGTCAGGACGTGCACCTGGCTTGTCGATTTTGTTGATAACAACGATCGGTGTTAAACCTTGTGCGAATGCTTTTTGCGTTACGAAACGCGTTTGTGGCATTGGACCTTCTTGAGCATCAACAAGTAGTAATACTGAGTCAGCCATCGAAAGTACGCGCTCTACTTCACCACCGAAGTCGGCGTGTCCTGGGGTGTCTACGATATTGATATGGTAGTCGTTCCAAGAGATAGCTGTGTTTTTAGCTAAAATGGTAATACCACGCTCTTTCTCAATGTCGTTTGAGTCCATTACGCGCTCTTCATTACCGCCGCGCGTTTCTAATGTGCCTGATTGCTCAAGCAGTTTATCAACCAAAGTTGTTTTACCGTGGTCAACGTGGGCGATAATCGCTATATTTCTTAACTTTTCGATGCTCATATTTTTTCTCAGAGAAATTGAATCTCATTGATCCTGCAAGATCTACGCACTCACCGGCATTTTCACCAGATGTCCCAGCATAGGATTTAAAAGGGCGCATATTATCCCTTAATAATGGCATGGATGAAAGTTTATCCAATACAATTTTCAAAACTTTCTTCAGGCATTTTATAAGTATCTGTTTTATAAATGACAAATTTATGAAAATAATAATTTTTATAAGCATAAAACTGGCAGAATTGCATTTTTTAAACCATATTTTGGCACTTAATCGTATTTAGAACCGATAAATTGGCACGCTCAGTAATTGTGCAAATCGTCGTCATTCTTTTTACGCACCAAAATGATCTTTTTTCGCACCAAAACAGTGCATAAAAAGTTAACATAACAACAAGCGGTTTCTTTTTTATCAGCCTTAACAACACCTTAAAAAAATGGCATGAAACCAGCTTACATAGAGCAAAAGCAATAATGCAGCAAAAATAAAACCCAACAATTGGAGGACACATGTCACAATCGGTTTTAGATTTTATCAAAGAAAATGACGTTAAGTTCATTGATTTACGCTTTACTGATACCAAAGGTAAAGAACAGCATGTTTCTATTCCTCATCACCAAATTGATGAAGATTTCTTCGAAGACGGCAAAATGTTTGACGGTTCTTCAATTGCAGGTTGGAAAGGCATCAACGAATCAGATATGGTGCTTATGCCTGTTCCTGAGTCTGCTAAAATGGACCCGTTTTCTGAAGAAGCTACACTAATCATCCGTTGTGACGTAGTTGAGCCTTCAACACTTCAAGGTTACGAGCGTGACCCACGTTCAGTTGCAAAACGCGCTGAAGAGTATATGCGTTCTACAGGTATCGCTGATACTGTATTATTTGGTCCAGAGCCAGAATTCTTCCTTTTTGATGACGTTAAATACAAATCAGACATGTCTGGTTCTATGTACAAAATCGATTCTGTAGAAGCTGCTTGGAACTCAGATAAAGATTACGAAGGTGGCAACATGGGTCACCGTCCAGGTGTTAAAGGCGGTTACTTCCCGTGTTCACCTGTTGATTCATCACATGACTGGCGTTCAGCAACTTGTTTAGTTCTTGAAGAACTAGGTCAAGTAGTAGAAGCTCACCACCACGAAGTAGCAACTGCAGGTCAAAATGAGATCGCAACTCGCTTCAATACAATGGTATTAAAAGCTGACGAAATCCAAGAGATGAAATATGTTATCCATAACATGGCTCACTTATACGGAAAAACAGCGACATTCATGCCTAAGCCAATCGTAGGTGATAACGGTTCTGGTATGCACTGTCACCAATCTCTAGGTAAAGATGGCGTAAACATCTTCGCTGGTGACAAATACGCTGGTCTATCTGAAGAAGCACTTTACTACATCGGTGGTATCATCAAGCACGCTAAAGCAATCAACGCATTCGCTAACGCGTCAACTAACTCATACAAGCGTCTAGTTCCGGGCTTCGAAGCACCAGTAATGCTTGCATACTCTGCACGTAACCGTTCTGCTTCAATCCGTATCCCAGTGGTACCGTCTGCTAAAGCACGTCGTATCGAAGTACGTTTCCCTGATCCAACAGCTAACCCATACTTAGCGTTCTCTGCAATGCTTATGGCTGGCCTTGACGGTATCAAAAACAAGATCCACCCTGGTGATGCAATGGATAAAGACTTATACGATCTTCCAGCTGAAGAAGCTGCAGAGATCCCACAAGTTGCATCTTCACTGCAAGAAGCATTAGATTCATTAGATGCTGACCGTGAGTTCTTAAAAGCTGGCGGCGTATTCACTGATGACCTTATCGATGCTTACATTGCACTTAAGGGCAAAGAAGTTGAAAAGCTTAACATGACAACTCACCCAGTTGAGTTCGAAATGTACTACAGCGTTTAATTTAACGCCGTATCAGAATTATCAGATTGATAATAAATGTGTGTTCTCAAGCCCGCTTTGCGGGCTTTTTTGATGGTAATTTGGCCAATTCTACTCTAAAGTTTTAGTTAGATTAGATAACCTAGGGTCACAGAGTGAAAAACACGATTTTATTAGTATTACTCCTTTTTACAGTATGCAATTACGCACAAAGTGAAGTAAAAAAAATTTACTCGTGGAAAGATGAGAATGGTGTTTTGGTGTTCTCAGACTCACCTCGCCCTGGGGCTAAAGAAGTAAAGCTCAATACTCAAAACCTTACCATGCCTAAAACCGACACCAGCATACTTGATAACCCGGCTAGTGCGACACCTGTAAACTTTAAAATAACGATTTCCTCACCAGAAAATGAGGCAACCGTTCGAGAGAATACAGGCTCAGTATACGTGACAGCACGAGTGAGTCCGCGTTTTGCAACAGGCTTCAAAGTACAGCTGATAGTCGATGGCACACCTCACGGAAAATCGAGTAATAGCACGACCTTTGCATTGCGAAATGTCGACCGAGGCGAACACACATTACAAGCAAAACTTATAGATGCGAATAATAAAGTCGTTTCGGTTAGCCCTGTTAGCACTTTCTACATGCACAGAGCATCGATACTTAATTGAAACTAATTTTTTCGAGTCGGTATCATGCAAAGTAAATGGATTGTGCTAAGCTGCTGTTAATTGCAACGCACTAAAATGGTGCAAACATGCTCAGTGATACACATTTTAATTCTGAACTACTCGAAAGTATTTGGAAAAATTTAAGTACAGCCGTTATTTTGCTCGATAATGATTTTAAATTGGTTTATGCAAATGATAGTGCTAGTGAGCTATTAGGCTTAGGTCCAAAGCGTATAATTAATCAGCCATTCGATAACTTATTTAACTACCACTCCATTGACCTAAAACGTATTGCTCAGTACTCGTTGTTTGATGGCGTTGACTGCCACCAGCATAGAGCTGACGTGGTGTTCGTCGATTCTCGCCATGCTAAGCTAACCATTAGCACCCGCCGAATAAACAGCAATAATGAAAATTATATTTTGTTTGAGTGCCGACAAATGGATGATGAAATTCGCCACGATCAAGCATCAAATCAAATGCACCAATATCAAGCCGCACGCAATTTAATTCGTGGTTTAGCACACGAAATTAAAAATCCTTTGGGTGGAATACGCGGAGCGGCGCAATTATTGCAGTACGAGGTTGATCAGCAAGAGCGTGACCAATGTGCAGAGCTTATCATTGAGCAAGCTGACCGATTACGAGAGCTAGTAGACCGTTTACTTGGTCCAAACCAATTGCCACATAAATCATATGGCAATATTCACCAAGCTCTTGAGTCCGTGATTAAGCTTAGCATGTTAGATAACAGCGCTAATATCACTTTAGTGAAAGACTATGATCCAAGTATACCGAGTGTGTACATTGACCAAAGTAAAATTCAACAAGTGGTACTTAACATTATTCGCAATGCACAGCAGGCTCTGGTTGATGGTGGCGAAATTAGAATAAAAACCCGTATTAACCATCAACATAGACGTCCTGGTAAAGCACCGAAGAAAACCTTGCTGATCCAGATTTCAGATAATGGTCCAGGAATAGATAAGAGTTTAAGAGAAACCTTGTTTTATCCAATGATCACTAACAAAGAAAATGGTTCAGGACTAGGGTTATCCATTGCACAGACTTTGGTTGATCAACACGGTGGACACATTGACTGCGATAGTTGGCCAGGCCATACAGAATTTAATATCTATTTGCCTTTTACGGATTAATGGTTTTTTGGAGTAGTCATGAAAACAGTTTGGTTAGTTGATGATGATGCCTCAATACGCTTTGTATTAGAAAAAGCGCTGGCGCGAGCAGGATTTGAAACAGAAAGTTATGCAAATGCACAAGATGTGCTTAACGCACTCAAGTTTAGTCAGCCTACCGTTCTAGTCTCAGATGTAAGAATGCCTGGTATGGATGGTATGGCATTACTTGAAACAATTGCCGAACAAAACCCTGGGTTGCCAGTCATCATTATGACTGCACACTCAGACTTAGACTCAGCGGTAAATGCATTCCAAAAAGGCGCATTTGAATACCTTGCAAAACCATTTGATCTAGATGAAGCAGTTGCGCTGGTAGAGAGCGCCTGTCGTGCTAATTCAACAAAAAAAACCAAGCGTAAGCAAGCACCACAAACGAATGCCCATATCATAGGCGAAGCGCCTGCGATGCAAGAGGTGTTTCGCGCGATTGGTAAATTATCAGCATCAAGTATGAGCGTGCTAATTAATGGTGAATCAGGAACAGGTAAAGAGCTTGTTGCCAGCGCCCTACACAATCATAGTCCGCGTAAAGAAAACCAATTTATCGCTTTAAATATGGCTGCCATTCCAAAAGAGTTAGTAGAATCAGAATTGTTTGGCCATGAAAAAGGCGCGTTTACAGGGGCCGACAGTATTCGTAAAGGTCGTTTTGAACAAGCCAATGGTGGTACCTTATTTTTAGATGAAATTGGTGACATGCCACTTGATGTACAAACGCGTTTGTTACGTGTATTAGCCGATGGTGAATTTTACCGAGTTGGTGGCCATCAAAGCATTAAAGTAGATGTGCGTATTATCGCTGCAACACACCAAAATCTCGAAGATTTAGTTAAACAAGGCAAGTTTCGTGATGACTTGTTTCATCGTCTTAACGTTGTGCGTTTACGCTTACCAGCGCTACGCGAACGTACCGAAGACATTGAACGTCTTGCACAGCACTTTTTACATAAAAGTGCCAAAGAGCTTCAAGTTGAAAGCAAAATACTAAGCCCTAAAGCCACAGAGCAACTACGCTTATTCAATTGGCCAGGTAACGTGCGCCAACTAGAAAACACCTGTCGCTGGTTAACAGTAATGGCTCCGGGTGAGCTTATCAGCGAACAAGATTTACCGCCCGAAATAGTTGCCGCAGCTCCAGTGGAACAGGAAGGTGATTGGCTGGATGCATTTCAGCAATGGCTCAACCTTGAGCTTAAACAAGGTAAAGAAAATATCTGGCCGGCTATACAGGCACAGCTAGAAACTCGCTTGATTAAAACAGCATTAGCCAATTGTGCGGGGCACAAGCAAGACGCCGCGGTGAAAATTGGTTGGGGCCGCAATACATTGACCCGTAAGTTAAAAGAGCGCAATATTAGCTAATTTATCGCCATAACAATGTGAATCAATGAAGTTAATCGAACACATACCACTCATTAAACAAATGGAAATAATTAACAGATTGTCGTTCTTTAGAGAGTTTACTCTTAGTGAACGACAAGTGTTATTAGAGTCATTCAGTCATTTATATTTGGTTAAACAAGGCCGTGCTGTTTTCAAGCAGTACGACAATGACAAGCGTTTGTATATTGTTCTAAGTGGTTCACTGATGGTGTTCAAGCAAAGTCATTTACATGAGCTTGGGATTATTGACCCAGGTGAGTTTATCGGTGAAGGTGCATTTATTAACAATCGGGAACATAGCACAAGCGCCCGTGCTAGAGTGGATACTATTTTATTAGCTATCGCCCCCGAAGCACTCACCCGCTTGCCCAATGTGATCCGCGAGAAAATTAAAGATCGCATAATCGAAGGCATGAGTGAGCGAATTGTGAAATTGAGTAATTATCTCGAATCACGTAGCTAATCCATATACACAACTTGCAATGAACAATTAAGCCACCCTGGTTTATTTACACGTGCTGTGTAACGGTAGGTATCTGATGGTTTCATACCAAATGGGGTACTCACTTCTGGCGTTAAATGGCTGTAACTTTGCGAATAGTTTTTATAATAAATGACTAAATAGCCGTATAAGTAATCCCAGTCTAATGAGACTCGTCTACCACTCGCTAGGTTAAACTCGGCCTGTTTATCACTAAATTTGACCGCAAGGCCGTTAAACTCATCCTCAACGCAACCCGTTGTTATTACTCGAGCCGGCATAGTGAAACTAGTTGAGCCATTTTTTGCTCGTAAGTAAAAGCCTATATTGCCTTGATTGTAAAAGTGATTAGCCTCTGTGGTGTACTTAATTTCAGCTTGATAACCCAGCCCCTGCATAATTTCTGCAAGTTGCTCGGTTTCATGAGTGAGAATTTTATCGCTCGATAACATTAAGGTTGCATCAGCAAAGTCTCTTGGAATAGGGAGCTTTGTGTATTCGTAGGGTAAGCTTTGCTCATTTAAAGCATGCTCTAATGTGTGCAACTGTTGTTGATCAAGATTTTCTGTGTATACGTAGACTGTTGGTTGCTGACAACCTGCCAAAATTAAAAATATGGCTGCTGAAATTATCCTTTTCATTGTTTTTCTCGCTTTAGATTACAAATGTAGTCTAAAACGAGAAAAACAATAAATCAATTAATTCAGGTGCTTTTTCAGCCAATTATTAACACTTTGCCTAGTGTAGAGAATATCTTTAAATAAGCGGTGAGTTTGATGCTGAAGCAGTCTTTCTTTATTTGCTTCACCTGAAGTCAATTGGCTATGGTTATCATTAAAGCGAGAAATTAATGCAAATCCCTGTTCTGACTTTTCAGGCTGCGACTTTATAGCTTGAGTTAGCAAAGCTCGCACATCATCTGCCGCTAGCAATGATGAATCTTGTAATCCCATTAACTCTTTTCTTAGCGCTGATCTTACGCCCATTACTACTACTCCAGAACGAATCTAAAAATATTAAACGGATAAGCAATTAGCAATTTGTACACCAATTTCATACGCGCGCAGTGTAGCCAGCAAATACTGCAGTTTTTTTACTGTTTGTAAAAATCTCAGATTATTTATTGCTGTAAATTTTAACCGCTTGAAGAGCTTGAAAATTTAATCTTGGTTCAATTCAGTGCTAGGCTTTATAATGGCTGCGATTGAATTAAGAGAGACCAACATGAACGAAGATTTCATCGAAATTGAACTAGAAGAAGAGCCAATAGAGCTATGTAACTTGCTAAAAGTGCTCGACCTAGTCGAAACAGGTGGCCAAGCAAAAGCCTTAATTGGTGAAGGTTATGTTGGGGTTAACTATGAAATTTGTACAATAAAGCGGAAAAAATTATACAGTGGTGACGTGCTTGCTTTTGATGGTGAGTTGTTCCAGCTTACATTAAGCGAAGATGCAACACCAAATCCTCGTCCACCAGAATCAGTACAAAAAGCAAAACCACAAAGCTCTGAAGAAGCGCCAAAAAAATCAAAACGTAAACGCACTAAAAAACCAAAAGTAGACGAAAAAACCGGTCGCCGCCCTATCTCGTTTGGTTAACTAAATCTTGCTTAGTTAGCATAAATCACCTTTAATTGAATGTGATAATAACAACAATAAAAGGTGATTTATGACCCCTCCTGCTTGGCTTAAACCACTTGCTTGGGCTGCACTTGTTTGGAATCTGTTAGGTGTTTTTGCGTTTATCATGCAACAGTTAATGACTCCTGAAATGATTGCTTTACTACCCGAGAATCAACAAGACGCATACCGCAACATCCCCCTTTGGTCTACTGCAGCCTTTGCTGTAGCGGTGTTTTCAGCATGCCTTGGCAGTATTATGCTAATTGTTCGAAAAGCCCTAGCCAGAGAGTTTTTTTTAGTGTCATTTATCGCTGTGTTAGTACAGCAATATTATAACTTTGTAGTGATCGATAGCCTTGCTATGTTTGGCAGTAGTGCACTGGCAATGCCATTTTGCGTTATTGTGATTGGCTTAGTCTTACTTTTGATTAGTAATAAAGGTAAGCAAGAAAGCTGGCTTAATTAACACACTTATTCATGAGAACTATTTTAAATATCTACACTTTAATCTGCCCTTTACACTTGAAATAAATCACATAGGCATCAACTATATTTAAGTAGCATATTTTTTCATCAGCAGAAAAATTTACCAGCTGGTATTAAGTTTGCAATAGCAATGTGTCTATTTCAAAAGGAAACACAAAAGCGAGCTTTGCTTGCTCAAACCACAGGGGCAAATAATGAATAATAGTTTTGATACCCAAAAACAGCTTACAATTAATGGTGAACAATACCATATTCACTCTTTACAAGGTTTAGGTGACAAAGCCAAACGCCTACCATTTTCGTTAAAAATATTACTCGAAAACCTGTTGCGCAATGAAGATGGCGTCAACATTAAAAAGCAAGACATTGAAGCCTTACTCAACTGGGACCCACAAGCTAAACCATCTGCTGAAGTTGCCTTTACACCTGCACGCGTAGTAATGCAAGACTTCACAGGGGTTCCTGCAATTGTTGACTTAGCGGCGATGCGCGATGCCATGGAAAAACTCGGTGGTGATCCTGCAAAGATAAATCCACTGTCACCTGCTGAGCTGGTTATTGACCACTCAGTGCAAGTCGATGGCTACGGTGAAGATGGCTCATTTGATCTAAATGCGAAGCTTGAATATGAGCGTAACAAAGAACGTTACGAATTTTTACGTTGGGGCCAAACCGCTTTTGATAACCTAAAAGTTGTGCCACCAGCAACCGGTATCGTTCACCAAGTTAATTTAGAATATTTAGCCCGCGTGGTATTTAACGATAGTAAAAACGGTAAATCACTCGCTTACCCAGATACCCTCGTTGGTACTGACTCACATACGACTATGATCAATGGTCTTGGGGTACTTGGTTGGGGCGTAGGTGGTATCGAAGCCGAAGCCGCAATGCTTGGCCAACCAATCAGCTTACTTATTCCTCAAGTTATTGGCTTTAAGCTCAATGGTCGCCTGCCTGAAGGTACAACTGCAACCGACCTTGTGCTAACCGTGACAGAAATGCTACGTAAACATGGTGTGGTTGGAAAATTTGTTGAATTTTATGGTGATGGTCTTGCTGATTTACCACTTGCTGACCGCGCGACAATCGCCAATATGGCGCCTGAGTATGGTGCAACTTGCGGTATTTTCCCGATTGACGACGAAACTATTAACTATCTACGTTTAACTAACCGTGATGAGGAGCAGCTTAAGCTTATTGAGGACTATGCTAAGCACCAAGGCTTATGGCGTAACCCTGGCGATGAAGCTCACTACACAGATACGCTTGAATTATCACTTGATGATGTCGTGCCAAGCCTTGCAGGTCCTAAACGCCCGCAAGATAGAATCGCCCTTGATAAAGCTGGTAGCATTATCGGTGAACACCTTCGCGGCTTTCAAGAAGAGCGCATGCAACAACGTGATAAAAGCGATGTTCAAGAAGCCCGCATTGAAGATGAAGGTCCAACAACTAACCCAGATGATCAGGTAAACGAAGCCCAATACATGGGTGCTGCCAAGGTTAACTTTAAAGGCGAGGAGTTTGAGCTTAAAGACGGCGCTTGTGTGATTGCTGCAATCACAAGTTGTACAAACACCTCAAACCCAAGTGTAATTCTAGCTGCTGGATTAGTTGCGAAGAAAGCAAAACAATTAGGCTTAAAGGTTAAACCTTGGGTTAAAACTTCACTCGCTCCAGGCTCACAAGTGGTGACTGATTACTTGAAAAAAGCCGACTTAATGGATGATTTAGATGCGTTAGGCTTTAACCTTGTCGGTTATGGTTGTACAACCTGTATCGGTAACTCAGGCCCGCTGGCCGATGAGATCAGTGAAGCAATTCAAAAGCATAAACTGGTCGTAAGCTCTATTTTATCGGGTAACCGTAACTTTGAAGGTCGTATACACCAAGATGTGAAAATGAACTTCTTAGCCTCACCGCCACTCGTTGTTGCTTACGCTATTGCAGGTCGCACAGATATTGATGTATATAACGAGCCATTAGCGCAAGATCCGAATGGTAATGACATTTACCTGAAAAATATCTGGCCAAGTGTTAGCGAAGTTAACGACCTTGTCCGTGAAACAGTGACCAAAGAAATGTTCGCATCAAGCTATGGCAATGTGTATCAAGGCGATGATCGTTGGCAGAAAATTCAAATTCCTGATGGCAAACTATATGATTGGGATGATGAGTCAACCTACATCAAAAAAGCGCCATTCTTTGATGGTATGGAAATTGAGCCTCCAGGAATTCCAAGCATTAGTGGTGCACGCTGTTTAGCAAAATTAGGTGACTCAGTTACAACCGACCACATTTCGCCAGCAGGTGCGATTAAAGCTGATGCTCCTGCAGGTCTTTACTTACAAGATCACGGTGTACAAAAAGCACAATTTAACTCTTATGGATCACGCCGTGGTAATCACGAAGTGATGATGCGCGGTACCTTTGCTAATGTGCGTTTACGCAACCTACTAGCGCCGGGCACTGAAGGCGGTGTTACCCGTATACAACCAAGTGATGAACTTGCCAGTATTTATGATGCAGCAATGCAGTACCAGCAAGACGGCACACCTCTGATTATTTTAGCGGGCGCAGAATATGGCACAGGTTCATCACGAGACTGGGCAGCAAAAGGCTCATTATTACTGGGTGTTAAAGCTGTTATTGCACAAAGTTATGAGCGTATTCACCGCTCTAACCTGATAGGTATGGGTGTATTACCACTGCAATTTAAAGAAGGTGAAAGCTATGAGTCACTGGGCCTTACAGGCCAAGAGTCATTCGACTTTGAGGGCTTATACGACAAAACCAATGAAGTCAGTGTGATTGCCACTAACAGCGAAGGCAAACAAATTAGCTTTAGTGTTGATGTGCGCATAGATACTCCTAAAGAATGGGATTACTACAAACACGGCGGTATTTTACAGTATGTACTTCGTAATATGCTGGCTGAGCAATAACTGCTTTTAAGTTAACTAAGGGGCTGAATTTTCAGCCCCTTTTTTTGTTTAAATCACTAATTAATTGCAGTTTAGACCAACACACTTATTTACAAAAAATGAAAAGCACATAAAAATCAGCATGTTAAAATTGGACCATAGTTTGCAAATGCTAACCAGATAACAATCACAATAATTTTGGAATCCATATGACTATTGCATCATTCAAACGCGCAATTTGCGCAACGGCCATTTCATCAAGTTTATTATTAACGGGCTGTGTTATTCACGTCTCTCCGGGTCAAATCGCAGAACAAAAACAACAAGACTTAAGCGTGTCGGCTGCAAATATCAGCGCATTAAAAATTGATGCCGAAGCCGGTTCATTGATCATCAAAGGCGAGAGTAATACAAAAGATATCACCGTAAATGCCAATATCTATGCCGCAAAAGGCGATGAGACCTATACATTAACACTCGAAAAGCATGGCGACACGGCTGAGCTTATCAGCAAGCTCAATAATGGTAGCTTGTCGTTTTACAGTGGCTCATCCCCTCATATTGATTTAATTGTCTCTGTGCCTAGCAACCTCAAACTAGAGATCGATGATGACTCAGGTGATATCGTGATACGTGCGATGCAAAACGATATCAGCATTGATGATGATTCTGGCTCAATCATTATTGAACAAGGCAGAAATATCAACATAGATGATGACTCCGGCGATATTCGCATTAGCAATGTCAGCGGCAATATCAGCATTGAAGACGATTCTGGCTCAATTATGATTGACCAAGGTCAAGGGCGTATTGATATTGAAGATGACTCTGGTGATATCCGCATCGAAAACAGCCAAGGCCCTGCACGTATTATTGATGAATCAGGTAGTATCAGCGTTAAAACATTGGCTGGTGCGCTTACTATCGAAGATGGCTCTGGTGATATAGATGTAAGACAAATCAAAGGGCTGGTTACCATTACCGATGGCTCTGGCAGCATTTATGTTGATGACACACTTGGCCTGACAATTATCGAAGCGGGTTCAGGTGATTTAAGTATCGATAACATCAACGGCCCAGTAAAATTGGACAAATAACCGACAATTGCTTGATTTAGAACAATCCTATTAATTACAACAGCACCTACACTTTAATTAAGGCTAAAGTGAGGTGCTTGTATGACTGAACAAACCATCATTCGAATCTTAAAAACCTTTATCATTTTAGGTATTTGCCTAATTATATTGGGGCACTCTTTATTAGCCGGTAATTACTTAAGTGATAGCATGGGTATACATGGCATTATGATCAGCGCAGCGTGTATTGCTGTTGGTGTGCTATTCTCACTACCCACCAAAATTTATCTCACTATTTTACTGATGAAAATGGAAAGCGACCTCACAGCGCAAAACAAACAAAGTTAATTTCCACCTTGCTTTTTGAGCTGCTGCTCAAGTTGCTTGTTACGTTGCTCCATAAGCTGTTTTGCTTGCTCAGCGTCTTGCATCATTTTTTGTACGTTTTTAGGGTCGTATACCCCAAGCGTTGAAGGTGTTTCGTCAGCTTTAACGGTTGCTGCTTGCTTCTCATCTGCTTGAAATGTCTCTGCAGGTAACACTGTTATGTCGTTAGGATCTAAACTTACCGCGATACTAAAATAATTAGGGTGGGGTGTATCAGCATAGTGCCACTGACCATGTTCATCTTGCCATTTATAAACAACAACAGGTGTATTAACGTCTTTGCTAAAGCTCAACTTCTCAGTGAGCTTTTTTGCTTGGCTAGTAAGCGTATCGGCTCCTTGCGAAGCAAAATCACTCACATCATCACTGACTTTTTCTGAATAACGCTCAAACATACCAAGCTCTAGGTAAGGTTTACCGCCTGGCTTTTTAATGTAAAACAGCAGCGCAACACTGGTTAAGAGCAGCATCACAGCAAAATAACAAAAGCGTTTCATAATTCCATTTACACATTATTGGTAGTTACTCACAATCTTAGCAAATTCCCCCGATGATTTAAGACTTTTCATAAAGTCATTAAATTTTTCGCTCATGCGCTTACCTTTTTCATTATAAATGAACTGTAGTTGCATCGGCGCTTTGCCCACGTTGTAGTCGCTAACAGTAAACTTTTTAAAGGCATCATTTTGTGCGGCATACCATTGCAAGGTATTTTTTGCGATGACGGCAACACGTTGATTTTGTTTTTGATCAAGTAAAGCATTCAACATGTCTAATTCAGAATAGAAGTCTTCTCGGTGTACTTTTCCTAAAGCAAACAAAGCTTCAAATTGCGGATAGGTATAGCCAAATCGCGTCAGTACAGCAAAACCATTCAGTTTATCAAGTGGTGGGATATGACAACCATTTGGCATCACCAGCACGTCTTCGACAACAGCAATCATATCACTCCAATAATAGTGATTTTCGCCTCTGTACCACTGCTCAGACTCCAACCTCACATCAACCTTTCCCTCATCCAGTAAATGCTGAGAGCGCACTTCAGGTACGAGAATATAACTAATTTGCACTTTGTACTTTTCAGCGAAACGTTCAAGTAGCTCATCAACTAAGCCTTTTTGTTTCTCACTCGCAAAATGATAAGGAGGGTAATCTGTGTCATAGAGTGCAACACGCAGCGTTTCAGCTCGTACTAAAGGAGCAATAAATAATAAAAATAAAAATACAACAACACGACTCATAATTTTCTCTCACAGAATTAAGCCTGAGATTGTATATAAATAGCACAAAAAAAGCGCAACCTTGGTTACGCTTTACGAAAATTCTGATAGGAATTTAGGATTAGATACCATCACCATCGATATGTAAGCCACATTCACGGTTTAAACCAAAGAAACGCGTCTCTTCTTCTGTCATGCCCGGTTCAAGTTTACGTGTTGTGTGAACATCGCCCATCGACACATAACCTTGCTCCCAAAGTGGGTGATAAGGTAAATCATGTTTAGTTAGATACTGATAGATGTCACGGTTGTTCCACTCAATAAGCGGATACACTTTCACAGTACCTCGGCTGATTTCAACAATTTGCTTATCAGCTCGGCTAGATGACTGATCGCGACGCAAGCCACTAAACCAAGTACCTGCATCCAGCTCGTTTAAGGCACGAGTCATTGGCTCAACTTTATTCAGTTGATTGTACTGCTTAATGCCTTCTTCACCTTGCTCCCAAAGCTTACCAAACTTCGCTTCTTGCCACGCAGGGCTAAGCTCAGCTTTATAAACTTTAAGATTAAGCGAAAGTCGTTCGGTCATTTGCTCGATGAACTGATAGGTTTCAGGAAACAAATAACCGGTATCTGTCAGTACCACCGGAATATCTGGCTGCTGTGATGTCACTAAGTGCAACATCACCGCCGCTTGAATACCAAAACTCGACGACAAAAAGTGCGTGCTTGGTAAGTTTTCAAGCGCCCAAGCAACACGCTCTTCAGCGCTTTTATCAGCCAGAAGACCATTTATATCAGCCAACATGGCTGTTTGGTCTTCTTTGCTCATCGTTAAGATGTTTTTAAATTCACTCATGGTTAATTCCAAACCTTAAAGCGGTGTCGCTTATAAAATTATGCGTGAAAATCAGTTACTGAAACTTTAACTTCAGCAACAATGCCTTTGCGAATTACAAAATCACCAAAACACTCGCCTTCATTACGCTCACTTGCCCATTGGCCAATTAGCTTATCGAATGCGTCTAGGTATACGTCTTCGCCAACATTTTCTAAATACAGTTTTGGAATACGCGTGCCTTCACGGTTACCACCTAAGTACACGTTGTATTTTCCTGGACCTTTACCAACCAGACCCGCTTCTGCCAACATTGCACGGCCACAGCCATTCGGACAACCCACAACACGCATAATGATGTTGTCATCGCCAATACCATGTTTCGCTAATAGCGCTTCTGTTTTCTCAATTAAGCTTGGTAAATAACGCTCAGCTTCTGCCATCGCTAACGGACACGTTGGTAATGCCACACACGCCATTGAGTTTTTACGCTGCTCTGTATGGCTGTCATCAATTAGGCCATGGTTACGAGCGATCTCTTCGATTACCGCTTTTTGATCAGCCGGAACACCTGCGATGATCAAGTTTTGGTTTGCCGTCATGCGGAAATCACCTTGGTGAATTTCAGCAATTTTACGACAGCCTGTTTTTAGCGGTTTATCTGGGTAATCTAAAATACGGCCACTTTGAATAAACAGCGTTAAGTGGTGCTTACCATCAATACCTTCAACCCAACCGATACGGTCACCACGGTGAGTGAACTCATACGGGCGGCTCTGTTCAAATTTAACACCAGCACGTTTTTCAACTTCAGCTTTAAATACATCCGTACCTACACGGTCTAGTGTGTACTTAGTTTTCGCATTTTTACGATTTGAGCGGTTACCCCAATCACGCTGTACAGACACGACGTGCTCAGCAATTTTCAAGGTGTGCTCAAGTGGAATAAAACCAAAGTCATCTGCTTTACGAGGATACGTTGCTGTATCACCGTGAGTCATAGCAAGACCACCACCCACTAACACGTTAAAACCAACTAACTTGCCGTTTTCTGCAATTGCCACGAAGTTTAGGTCGTTCGCATGCACATCCACTTCATTATTCGGTGGAATTGTTACTGTGGTTTTAAACTTACGCGGTAAATAAGTTGAACCTAAAATTGGCTCTTCAGTGGTTTCACTCTTTTCACCATCTAACCAAATTTCAGCGTATGCTTTGGTTTTTGGTAATAGGTGCTCTGAGATCTTCGCAGCCCACTCGTAAGCTTCTTGGTGAAGCTCAGACTCAACAGGGTTAGTCGTACATAATACGTTTCGGTTTACATCGCCCGCTGTTGCAATTGAGTCAATGCCCACGCTATTAAGCATTTGGTGCATACCTTTAATATTTGGCTTAAGCACACCATGGAACTGGAAAGTTTGACGCGTGGTTAAACGAATACTGCCATAGCTGGTTTTCTCTTCAGCAAACTTATCAATCGCTAACCATTGCTCTGGCTTGATGATACCGCCAGGCATACGAGCACGTAACATTACGTTATGTAACGGCTCTAATTTTTGTTTAGCGCGCTCAGGGCGAATGTCACGGTCATCTTGCTGGTACATGCCGTGGAAACGGATCAGTTGGAAGTTATCAGCAGTGAAACCACCGGTGATCTCGTCTTTTAAATCTTGCTCAATGGTGCCACGTAAAAAATTACTTTCTCTTTTCAAACGCTCGTTATCAGAAAGCTTTACGTTTTTGTCTTGTTCGCTCATGGTATTTCCTAAATTTGTTACAGTGACGGCTGTTAGCTTTAAACGTGATTAGTACACGTCTTTCTGATAGCGGTTTGCGCTACGTAAATCTTTTAAATATTGCTCAGCTTGTTCATCATCTTTGCCGCTATTTTCTTTGATAATGTCTACAAGCGCCTGATGAACATCTTTCGCCATACGGTTTGCATCACCACAGATATAGAAATGAGCACCCGCTTCTAACCAAGCAAATACTTCTTGGCTGTTTTTGCGAAGTTTGTCTTGAACATATACTTTTTCCGCTTGATCACGGCTAAACGCCACATCCACTTTAGTCAGTAAACCTGACTTCAAGTAACCTTGAATTTCAACTTGATATAAGAAGTCTTGAGTAAAGTGTGGGTTACCAAAGAATAACCAGTTTTTACCGCTAGCTTCACGCGCATCACGCTCTTGTAAAAACGCACGGAATGGGGCAATACCCGTACCCGGACCTACCATGATAATTGGCGTTTCATCATTAGCCGGTAAACGGAAATTATCGTTGTGCTCGCTGAATACTTTTACTTTGCAGCCTTCTTCAGCACGACGTGCTAAATAACCAGAACAACCACCTAAGTGCTCGCTGCCAAATGCATCAAACTCAACCAGACCCACCGTTAAGTGAACTTCTTCTTCAACTTCAGCTTGGCTAGATGCAATCGAATATAAACGTGCTTGTAGTTTACGTAAGCAGTCTACTAAGGTTTGCGCTTCTAGTTGAGCTGGGTTTTGACGAATAATATCGAAGATTTGGCGAGGTTCGATGTACTCACGCATTGCCGCTTTATCTTCAACTAACTTTAATAATTCAGGATTGCCAGTTGCTGTTGCATATTTTTCAACAAAACCTGGGTATGACTGGGTTAACTCTAATTTTTCGATTAATGCATCACGAATACTGAGCTCTTCATCGCCTAGTTTAACCGTGCTAGATGCATCAATTTGGGTAAGCGCAAGGACTTCATCAACAAGTACTTCATCATTCAAGAAGTAAACGCCTAGCGAATCACCCGGTGTATAGGTGATGTCTGAACCTTCTAATGAGATTTCAACATGACGCACATCTTTAGTTGAGTCACGACCGGTAATTTTTTGCACAACACTTAGCTCTGCAGCAAATGGGTTTTGCTTGGTGTATTGGCTTGCTGCTGGTGCCGCTGCACCAAATGGCATCGCCACAACTTGACCACCACTTGCTTGCTGCTGCGCTTTAAGATCTGGTTCAAACGCATCAAGTGCACCATCAATCCACTTAGCAGCTTCATCATCGTAATCAACATCTAAGTCGGCACGCTGGAAAATAGTTTCTGCGCCAAGCTTGTTAAAACGCTCTTCGAAATCTTTTGCTGTTTGGCAGAAGAATTCGTAGCTTGAGTCACCTAAGCCAATCACAGCCACTTTAACACCATCTAGCTTTGGTGCTTTTTTAGTCGTTAAGAATTCATGGAGGCTTTCAGCATCTTCTGGTGGCTCACCCTCACCGTAGGTTGAAACAACAACCGTGATAAACTTTTCTTTTTTCAGGGCTGTTGGTTTGTAGTCAGCCATGTTTACTAGCTTAGCCGTTAGACCGCGCGACTCTGCTTGCTCTTTTAACTTGCTCGCCACGCCTTTGGCGTTACCCGTTTGCGAGCCGTATAAAATAGTCAATGGTGCAGCATCACCCGCAGCTGGAGCGGCAGCAACACCACCAGTTAATGCACCTGCATTTGCGTTAGCAGCTAAGTAACCACTTACCCACGCTTGCTGAATTGGATTAAGTTCAGCCACTAAGCCTTGCAGCTTTTGTACTTGCTCTTGCGATAGCGGGCTCGCCGCTGCATTTAGTTGACTTAACAACATGAATTTATTCCTCGTAACCCTGAAAAGTTAACTGCGAAACGAGCTTACTACCGTCATTTCGCGAACAATTTTTTCGACTTTAAAGACTAAACAAAAATGCTTTAAAGGTTTATCTGAGCGTGAAGAATAACGGGGTCTGAGGCGATTAAAAAAGAATAGAATCTGCTTTGATATTCCATTTAGTTATTAATTTAGTATTTATCCAAAAAAAACATGTTAAAAGCAAAAATTACCCAATAAGAAACTTTTATTAATTAACATTATTGCAACATAAGCCGATTAGCCTATACTCGCTGTGTTCATTTTGAGAACAGCTAAAACTATTAAAATATAAAAAGGAAACAACGATGTCACACGGGACATGTAAAAAATACATGCTAGCCAGTAGTTTACTGTGTTTAGCGAGTTCAGCATTGGCAAATGTTAATAATGCCGACTTCGAAAACTGGTCAGCAAACACCCCTGCAAGCTGGAGCACCATAGATAGCGGTATTAGTCTTAGCGCTAATAGTAATGTGGTTTACTCAGGTAATTACTCAGCGCAAGTTGTGGTTAATACTGGCACGCAAAGTAATACCGATTTACAGCAATTAGTTGATGTAGTGGCCGGTGAAAGCTATGAGTTTTCTGCTTGGGTTTACCATACTGAAGGCGGCGTAAAAGCTCGCTTAGTGGTTGATGGCTATCAGGGTTACTCTAATTCAGCATTAACGAATCAATGGCAACAAATCAGCTATCAGTATACAGCTTCAGCGACTACCTCAATTAGTGTTGGCCTGCGCTTTTACGATGTAACAGGCTTTGATGGCAGCGAAGTGGTTTATGTTGATAACTTTGCACCAAGCACGGGCTCAACACCACCACCTTCGGGCAGCTGCGCCGATAACCAAGTATCTTTAACCCTCACTACCGATAACTATGGTGAAGAAACCAGCTGGCATATCACTAATAGCCAAGGTAGCACAGTAGCATCAGGCGGCAGCTATGCTGCAAATACTCAGTACAGTGAGCAAGCATGTTTAACTGATGGTGACTATACCTTTACTATTTTTGATAGCTATGGTGATGGCATATGCTGCTCATTCGGCAATGGCAGTTACAATCTTTCTTTAGGTCAAACAGTACTTGCCAGTGGTGCAAGCTTCCAAAGCTCGGAAGCTACGCCATTTACTTTGGGTGATAAATCAGGCGGCGGTGACGGTGGTGGTACAACACCAACAGAGCCAACGGGATACTATGTTACAACGCAAGGCCTTAGTGGTTATGCACTGAAAACAGAGTTATACAACATCATTAAAGATCACAACTCACAAGGCTATTCAGCTATTTGGAGTTTTTACGATGTTGCCTCACGCGATAAGTATTTTGAAAACGACAACTCTATTTTAGACCGTTATTCAGAAAACCCTGCAGGCCAAGACAGTTACAACTATGTTGCTGTGAGCGATCAATGTGGGACATACAACAGCGAAGCAGATTGCTACAACCGTGAGCATTCTTTCCCGAAAAGTTGGTTTGGCGGTACAGTTGAGCCAATGAATTCAGACGTACATCACATTTTTGCTACTGATGGTTATGTAAATTCAAAACGTAGTAACTACCCATTTGGTGAAGTTGGTAGTGCAAGCTATACCTCTAGCAACGGCAGTAAGTTAGGCAGTGCAGCTAGCTCATTAAATTACTCAGGAACGGTATTTGAACCTATTGATGAATTTAAAGGTGACTTTGCAAGAGCCTATTTCTACATGGCAACACGCTATGAAAACGTAATTGGCTCGTGGCAAAACAACACAACCTACAGTAACGCTGTATTGAATGGTTCATCTGATCAGGTATTTGAGAACTGGGTCGTTGCTATGTTATTAAAATGGCATAACGAGGATCCTGTTAGCCAATTAGAGCTTGACCGTAACCAAGCAGCTTATGAACATCAAGGTAACCGCAACCCATTTGTGGATCATCCAGAATTTGTAGAAATGATTTGGTAACTTCGTTAAGCCAAGGCACTTAGTTTCGGCTAAGTGCCTTTTTATACGATACAAGATGACTTAAGCTCCACTAGCGTTTAACTGCTCGACAAGACGAATGTCATGTAACAAATGGTTATGCCTTACCGATAAAGCGTTTTCCGGCGTTGGCTTTATTTTATAGCCAAGCTGCAGTAAAACCAGTGTAAATAGGGCTGCATGCTGGTAATGGCTAGGCTGCCCATTCAAATCAAACTCTTCGATTACGCTATGTGCATAACTAGAATTATTTTGTAATGACTGCCAAATACGCGTTTGTACTTGAGAAATTTGAATCGCTGACGCTTGATAGCAATTAATCTGTAAGCTTAATAAATAGTTTTCTAGTGAGTTCATAGCGTTATCCATTACAAAAAACGCTACTTTAAAATCTCAAGTTAAGTTGAGGTAAAGTGTTTTATTATTTATTACTCCATTTATTCATTATTTCTTTAAATAACTTAGCGTCTTTGTCTTCGCAGGGTCTTGGCGATCCACTTGGCACCCCAGATTTACCAAACACCGAATTGAAATCTATGCCATAACACATACCATTTAACACCTCGATACGCTTGCTACCATCACCACTCTGCCAAACGACGGTTGCTTTATCAGAAACTGTTAATTGTGCAGGCACTGAAACCCTGCCTACAGGCAAATTATTATTTGCCCCTTCAACCTGCCCAAATAATGACGAATTAGAAGAGCCATTTTCAAAATTAAGCTGTGGGATTGGCGCATACGGGTTGAGCTTTTTAAAGGGTGCTTCGGTTGTTTTTGAACTATCAAATGCTTGATTAGACTTAACGATCTTAGTGGTTGCTTCTTTGGGCTCATTAACTAAGTGCTCAACGACCTCAACACCGTTACTCTGCCCAGAACCACTATGAGAAGCTTCTTCTATTTCTGGCAAAGGCTTAGTCTCATCAGGCATTACTTGCGGCTGCTCCGGTAAAGGTTTGTCTTGGGATTTCTGAAAACTAGGTAAGGTAGTTAAATCGACACTCACATACGCGTTGATTACTTTTGGCGGCTCTGTGGCTGCTACTGGTAGTTTCACAAATTTTCCATATTGAGCAAATAACAACAAAAGCACAGCATGTAGCGTAATCGAGATGATCCATGCTTTGTAAGTCCCTTTTAGCACCCAAACGCCTCATTTTTATTTTTAAGAGTGTTAAATGAGTGAGTTAGTTCATAAGAAAAAGTGGCGTTTTAGCAAGAGTAAATTTTAAGGTTCTAGCTCAAGTCTATTCGTAGAGATGATTTGGATTCAGCATGAGTGCCATATGAGGTTTTACAGCAGCGGGAAACTCTGCAGCAAACAAGTCTACCGCTCAACTGACGTCTCAAAGCTGATAGCTTTATTTTAAAAACAAAAAGCCCCAGCAAATGCCGGGGCTTTTTAGTAAGTAAACTTAATTAAAAATTAAGCTTGCTTTGGACGTTCAACAACGTCTACTAAAGTCCAAGACTTAGTCTTAGAAATAGGAGCACACTCACGAATAGTAACTACGTCACCAGTTTGAGCTGTGTTGTTTTCGTCATGTACGTGTAGTTTAGTCGTACGTTTGATGAATTTACCATATACTGGGTGCTTCACGTAACGTGCGATAGCAACAGTGAAAGATTTATCCATCTTGTCGCTGATTACACGGCCTTGAAGAGTACGGATTTTATCGCTCATTATTGACCTGCCTTCTGGTTAATAACTGTTTTTACACGCGCGATATCGCGACGTACTGTTCTTAGCGTGTGTGTCTGAGCTAACTGACCAGTGCTTGCTTGCATGCGCAGGTTGAACTGCTCACGAAGAAGTCCTAGAAGTTCAGCGTTTAGCTCTTCTACGCTTTTGTCTTTTAGTTCGCTAGCTTTCATTACATCACCGTCCGAGTTACGAAAGTTGTTGTGAATGGTAATTTACGCGCTGCAAGGTTAAATGCTTCACGAGCAAGCTCTTCAGAAACACCTTCCATTTCGTAAAGTACTTTACCAGGTTGAATTTCAGCAACCCAATATTCAACAGAACCTTTACCTTTACCCATACGAACTTCTAATGGCTTGTTCGTAATTGGCTTATCTGGGAATACACGGATCCAGATTTTACCTTGACGCTTTACGTGACGTGTCATAGCACGACGAGCTGCTTCGATTTGACGAGCAGTCATACGGCCACGACCAGTAGCTTTCAAACCGAAAGTACCGAAGCTTACTTTGTTACCGTTTTGCGCTAAACCGCGGTTGCGGCCTTTGTGCATTTTACGGAATTTTGTACGTTTTGGCTGTAACATTACTCGCTACCTCTACTTAGCACTTTTTTTGGCTTTCTTTGGCGCGCGTTTAGCTGGCTTCTCTTGCTCTTGTACTAGTGGTAAACCACCAATAACTTCGCCTTTGAAGATCCAAACTTTAACACCAATGATACCATAAGTGGTTAAGGCTTCAGAAGTTGCGTAGTCGATATCAGCACGTAGAGTATGTAGAGGTACACGACCTTCACGATACCATTCTGAACGTGCGATCTCAGCACCGCCAAGACGACCGCTAACTTCAACTTTGATACCTTTTGCACCAATGCGCATTGCATTTTGTACCGAACGCTTCATAGCGCGACGGAACATAACACGACGCTCTAGCTGTGACGCAATACCGTCAGCTACTAGTTGTGCATCAAGTTCAGGCTTACGAACTTCAGAAATATTGATCTGAGCCGGAACACCTGCAATCTTAGTTACTGCTTGACGTAGTTTTTCAACGTCTTCGCCTTTTTTACCGATAACAACACCAGGACGAGCTGTGTGAATTGTTACACGGATAGATTTAGCTGGACGCTCGATAACGATTTTAGACACAGAAGCCGCTTTTAATTCCTTAGTTAGGAATGCACGTACTTTGTGATCGCCAAAAAGCTGATCAGAGAAATCTTTTGAATTCGCGTACCAGGTAGAAACCCAAGGTTTAGAGATACCTAGGCGAATACCAGTAGGATGAACTTTTTGTCCCATTACTTATACTCCTAGCTATCTGAAACCACAACAGTGATGTGGCTTGTACGCTTAAGGATGCGGTCAGCGCGTCCTTTAGCACGTGGCATAATACGCTTCATTGTAGGACCATCGTCCACAAAGATCGTAGTTACACGAAGCTCATCAATGTCAGCACCTTCGTTATGCTCTGCGTTAGCAATAGCAGACTCAAGTACTTTCTTAACTAATACAGCCGCTTTTTTAGGGCTGTACGCCAGGATTTCTAGAGCGCGATCAACCGGAAGTCCGCGGATCTGATCTGCAACTAGACGTGCTTTTTGCGCCGAACCAGAGGCGAATTTATGTTTAGCTAATGCTTGCATTTATCATTCTCCTCTTAACGTTTCTTCGCTTTCTTATCCGCAGCGTGACCGCGGTAAGTGCGAGTTGGTGCAAATTCACCTAGTTTGTGACCGATCATTTCGTCTGTGATAAACACAGGAACGTGCTGACGACCATTATGGACAGCGATGGTCAATCCGATCATGTTAGGTATGATCATTGAACGACGGCTCCAAGTTTTAATTGGCTTCTTGTCACCGCTTTCCAACGCTTTCTCTACCTTCTTCAGCAAGTGTAGGTCAATAAAAGGACCTTTCTTGAGAGAACGTGGCATGGCTATTCCTCAACTATTATTTAGTACGACGACGTACGATAAATTTATCAGTACGCTTGTTCTTACGTGTCTTAGCACCTTTAGTCGGTTTACCCCATGGAGACACAGGATGACGACCACCAGATGTACGACCTTCACCACCACCGTGCGGGTGATCTACCGGGTTCATGGCAACACCACGAACTGTCGGACGGATACCACGCCAGCGATTTGCACCAGCTTTACCTAGTGAACGAAGCATATGCTCAGCATTACCTACTTCACCAAGTGTTGCGCGACAGTCAGATGGAACTTTACGAACTTCGCCAGAACGAAGACGTAGAGTTACGTATTGACCTTCACGAGCAAGGATTTGAACGTATGCACCAGCAGAACGTGCGATTTGCGCGCCTTTACCTGGTTTTAATTCTACGTTGTGAACAGTCGAACCTACAGGCATGTTGCGCATTGGTAACGTGTTACCAGGTTTGATTGGTGCATCAATACCAGACTGGATTGAATCACCCGCTTTTAAGCCTTTAGGTGCAATAATGTAACGACGCTCACCGTCTGCATATAATACAAGAGCGATGTTTGCGCTACGGTTTGGATCATACTCTAGACGCTCAACAACAGCTGGAATGCCATCTTTAGTGCGTTTAAAGTCGATTACACGGTAATGATGCTTGTGACCACCACCGATGTGACGAACCGTGATACGACCTTTGTTATTACGACCACCAGACTTAGAGTTTTTCTCTAGTAGTGGTGCGTAAGGTTTACCCTTATGTAAATCTGGGTTAACCACTTTAACCAGGTGACGACGACCCGCAGAAGTTGGTTTACACTTTTGAAGTGCCATAATTCTAACTCCCCTTATTACTCGGCGCCGCCGACAAAGTCTAGCTCGCTACCTTCTTTAAGAGTAACGTAAGCTTTCTTCCAGTCTGAACGACGACCGAAACGCATGCCAGTACGTTTTGTTTTACCCTTAACGTTTAGTGTGCGAACACCAGTTACTTCTACTTCAAAAAGCTTTTCTGCAGCAGCTTTGATTTCAGCTTTAGTTGCATTAGAAGCTACTTTGAAAACAATCGTGTTGTTCTCTTCAGCAGCGATAGTGCTTTTTTCAGAGATGTGTGGAGCAAGGATCACTTTTAAAAGACGTTCTTCACGGATCATGCTAGCGCCTCCTCAAGTTGCTTAACAGCAGCAGCTGTAATAAGTACCTTATCGAAAGCGATTAGGCTTACAGGATCGATACCAGCTACATCACGCGTGTCAACCTTGTATAGGTTACGTGCCGATAAGAAAAGATTCTCATCTACTTCTTCAGTCACGATTAGAACATCTTTAAGCTCAAGTTCTTTAAGCTTAGCAACTAGTTCTTTAGTTTTTGGTGCTTCAAGACCAAACTGTTCAACAACGATTAAACGCTCTTGACGAACTAATTCAGATAAGATGCTTTTGATCGCACCGCGGTACATTTTACGGTTTACTTTTTGGCTATGATCTTGTGGTTTAGCTGCGAAGCTAACGCCACCTGAACGCCAAATTGGGCTACGAATTGTACCAGCACGTGCACGGCCAGTACCTTTTTGAGACCATGGTTTTTTACCACCACCGCTAACTTCAGAACGTGTCTTCTGAGCACGAGTACCTTGACGAGCACCTGCTGCGTAAGCAACAACTACTTGGTGTACTAATGCTTCGTTAAACTCACGTCCAAAAGTAGCTTCAGAAACTTCAAGAGCGCCAGAAGCGTCTTTAATTGCTAATTCCATCACTAAATCTCCAGGACTTATGCTTTAACAGCTGGTTTAACGATAACGTCACCGCCGATAGCGCCAGGTACTGCACCTTTAACTAAAAGCAAGTTACGCTCAGCGTCAACGCGAACTAGTTCTAAGTTTTGAGTCGTTACACGCTCAGCACCCATGTGACCGGCCATTTTCTTACCTTTAAACACCTTACCAGGTGATTGGTTTTGACCGATTGAACCAGGAGCACGGTGAGATAGAGAGTTACCGTGAGTAGCGTCTTGCATGCTGAAGTTCCAGCGCTTAACACCACCTTGGAAACCTTTACCTTTAGAAGTACCGGTTACGTCAACTTTGTTGATTTCGTTGAATAATTCAACAGTAAGCTCAGCGCCTACTTCAAAATCGCCTTCACCACCATTTAGGCGGAATTCCCACAGACCGCGACCCGCTTCAACACCAGCTTTAGCGAAGTGACCCGCTGCTGCTTTGTTTACACGGCTTGCTTTTTTAGTGCCTGCGGTTACTTGAAGCGCGTTATAACCGTCTGTTGCGTCAGATTTGATCTGTGCAATGCGGTTAGGAGTCGCTTCGATAACTGTCACAGGGATAGATACACCATCTTCAGTGAAGATACGTGTCATACCCACTTTACGACCGACTAGACCTAATGCCATTTTCCTAAAACCTCTCTAATCTTCCGATTAACCCAGGCTGATTTGAACATCAACACCAGCAGCAAGATCTAAACGCATAAGAGCGTCAACAGTCTTGTCAGTTGGTTCTACGATGTCGATCAGACGTTTATGGGTGCGGATTTCGTACTGATCACGCGCGTCTTTGTTAACGTGCGGTGAAGTTAGTACAGTAAAACGTTCAAAGCGTGTAGGTAGTGGAATTGGACCACGTACTTGAGCGCCAGTGCGTTTCGCAGTTTCCACGATTTCCGCCGTTGATTGGTCAATCAAACGGTGGTCAAAAGCTTTTAGGCGAATACGAATGCGTTGATTTGACATTCTTAAACCTCAATATAAAGAGCATTTAAAAAGAGCATAAAAAAACGACCGAAACAATCTTACTAACTAAGATGTCGGCTGTTCTCTTATATCTACGTTGAATTCCAAATCGGAATTCCTGTTTATTAGCTTGAAATCCAAGCTTAATCTTTCCTTCCAAGTTCCCGAGGGAATTTTGAAAGCCTGCGTATTATAGTTATATTGGTGATAAATGCAACAACTTTTTAGAATTAATACACTCGACACCTTATCAAAATGAAATTTAAATGAAATAGAACTAAATTCAGCCAAGGTATGTCTTTGCTTACTATAGTTAGGTAAAGAAACAAAAAGCCATACAATGTTGCAATGGTCAGTCCAGTTAATAATTGTTATTCTATGCCGCTTATTTTGACCGCATGTGGTCTACTGTATATTTACTAATACCAATTGGCTTAATAAAGTGAGCTGTCTTAGGCACTAAACCTAGTTGGTATAAAACTTTGGTGAGTTGATGCGTATCATTAATCGTTGTTTAAATGCTATTTCTGCTGGGATGAACCGCTTGCTAGTAAAAAGCAAAGTTCTGCCTGAGAACCCTATTGAACAATACAATCTAAACCCTGCCAACCCAACTTTTTATATTGTGAGGTTGAATGCGCGCTCTGATTTAGCGGCACTGGCGCGGGTATGTAAAAAATATGGCTTACCTGACCCAACCGAAGAGCAGTTATTAGGTAATGCCGAACTTAACCGCTTTATTGGTATTCAAAACCCACCACCGCTATTTGGTAATAAAAGCAAACCAAGTAATGCCTTGCAGCAAGGCAAACACATTATTGACCACCTAATGCAATCTGGTGAGCAAAACGTCCAAGTGATCCCGGTGACCATTTTATGGGGTCGTAACCCAGGAAAAGAAAAGCCTGGTTTAGGTACTTTGGTGTCTCATTCATTAACACCCAGCTGGTTTCGCAAGTTCTTTGTGTTGCTATTTTCTGGGCGTGATAACTTTATTCGATTTAGCCAACCACTCGACTTATCTTTATTAGTCAATGAAAAAGCCGATGTTGATGAGCTACCACATAAGTTAATACGCGTAGCCCGTGTGCACTTTCGCCGTCAAAAACTGGCTGCTACAGGGCCAAAAATGCCATCGCGTGAACAGCTTTTTAATTCGCTACTTGCATCACCAACAATAAAAAAAGCGATTCAAATAGAAGCAAAAGAAAAAAACATCAGCCAAGAGCAAGCTCGTCAAAATGCGCTGAAGCTACTTGATGAAATAGCCGCCAATTACAGCGATGCCACCATTCGTGTTGCTGACCGTGTATTAACTTGGCTGTGGAATAAACTTTATAACGGCATCGACATTAAGTTTTCAGAGCAAGTTCACGAGCTCACTGATAAAGGCCATGAAATTATTTATATGCCTTGTCACCGCTCGCACATGGATTACTTATTACTGACCTACTCTATTTATCACTTAGGTTTAGTACCACCGCATATAGCCGCTGGTATCAACTTAAACTTCTTCCCGGCAGGTGGTATTTTCCGTCGAAGTGGTGCTTTCTTTATTCGCCGCTCTTTCGCGGGCAACAAGTTATATTCATCAGTGTTTAAAGAGTATCTGAGCCAGTTATTTATTAAAGGCTACTCAGTGAAGTTTTACACTGAAGGTGGCCGTAGCCGTACTGGTCGTTTGTTACCACCAAAAACAGGTATGCTCGCCATGACGTTGCAAGCCATGCTTCGTGGCATAGATCGCCCTATTTCGATTGTGCCTGTATACATCGGTTATGAGCACGTAATGGAAATTAATACTTACTTAAAAGAGCTGGCCGGTAACGATAAAAAAGGTGAGTCGGTCTTGGGGATTTTTAAAGCCATTAAAAACCTGAAAAACTATGGCCGTGGTTACTTAAATTTTGGTGATCCTATTTCGATAAATCAATACCTTAATGAACAGCAACCTGATTGGCGCGAGTCTATTCACCCGACCGATGTACAAAAGCCACAATGGCTTGGACCGCAGGTAGCGAATCTTGCCGATAAAGTAATGGTTAATATTAATAGTGCCGCTGCACTCAATGCGGTGAATCTACTCGCGATGATTTTATTGGTGAATGACAAACATGCGTTAAGTAAACCTAAGTTGATTGCGCAACTTGAGTTTTATCTACATTTACAACGCAGCGCAAGTTACAGCGACAAGGTAACAACACCTAACGAAAGTGCTGAACAGCTATTAGAGCATGCACTTAAGCTTAATAAGTTTGACGTCATCAGTGATGAATTTGGCGAAATTATCGCTATTAACGACAAAGAAAAGACGCTATTCAACTACTACCGTAATAACGTATTGCACTTATTTGCTGTACCAAGCTTGCTTGCGCTGCATTTATTCAAAGCACATCAAACTACCATGGCAGATTGCCGTGCCTTGATTGCACGTTTTTACCCGCTGTTCGCTAAAGAGTGGTTCTTGCATGAGCTAGATGAAAACTACATTACTCGCGTGCTCGCAAGCTTTGTTGATCAAGACCTTATTGAAATTGAAGGTGATAATATCAAAATCACCAATAGCAACGACTGCTTAGCAAAACTCGAAATGCTTGGTCGCGCCTTAAGCTTAACGCTACAGCGTTACGCTATCGTGGTTGGTTTTATTCAAACCAGTAGCGGTATTGAGCGTGAAGAACTTGAGCACGAAAGCCAAGTGTTAGCAGAGCGTTTAGGCACGTTGCACGGCATTAAAACGCCGGAGTTCTTTGACAAAAAAGTACTTATTGGTTTTATCTCAAGCTTGCGAGAGCAAAAGCTAATTACCGAATCAGAGCAAGGCTTAACGGGTAGCAATGAGCTGTGTGAAGTGTATTTATATCTGAAGGCATTGCTGCCAGCACGAGTCTGGCAGTCAATTGACGATATAGTGCAAAGCCAAGCTCAGCACGCAAAAGATTAACGCTGACGCATGACCCCTTCTTGGATCGTTGAGGCAACCAAATTGCCTTGACGGTCAAAGAACTGACCTCGCACCAAACCACGGCCAGAGCTCGCACTTGGGCTATCAATCGAATATAAAATCCAATCGTCTAGTCTAAACGGGCGGTGAAACCACATTGCATGGTCAATCGTCGCAACCTGCATATTCGGCTGCATAAACGATACACCGTGCGGCTGTAATGCCGTTGGTAAAAACTCAAAGTCAGACGCATAAGCAAGTAAGTAATTATGAATACGCTGATCGTCAGGCATCTCACCATTGGCTTTAAACCAAATATGCTTAACGGGTTCCATTGCTTGTGGTTTAAATGGGTTATGAAAGGTCACTGGACGCATTTCAATTGGCACTTCACGAATAAACTTATTGCGAATTGGTTCAGGAATAAGTTCAGCATTCGCTTGGTAAAACTCAAGCGATGACTTTAATTCTTCAGGCTGTGGGACATCGGGCATCTGCGCTTGGTGTGATAAGCCGTCCTCTTCACCTTGAAACGAAGCAGTCATGTAAAAAATCGGCTTACCATATTGAATAGCTTTTACACGGCGGGTACTAAAGCTCTTACCATCACGAATATTTTCTACATCGTAAACGATTGGTTTGCTCGCATCACCTGGACGTAAAAAATAAGAATGCAGTGAATGAACTATACGCCCTTCAGGTAATGTTTCTTTGGCTGCCGACAAGGCTTGCCCCATTACTTGGCCACCGAAAACAGCTCTAAACCCTAAATCTTGGCTTTGCCCGCGATACAAGCCTTGCTCAATCTCTTCTAACGACATTAATGACAGTAAGTCATCTAATACTTGGCTCATTTATTTATCCTCAATCCCGACAAGCGTTTAATGATACTATAGACTAATTGGAAGTAAATCTTTGTAAGAGCACCCCATTATGGCTTATTGGCTTTTTAAAACCGAACCTGATGCATTTTCAATTGATGATTTAAAAAACGCACCTATGCAAACCTCTATGTGGGATGGCGTGCGCAATTATCAAGCGCGAAACTTTCTACGCGATGGTATTAAACAAGGCGACTTGGTAATGATTTATCATTCAAGTTGTAAACATGTAGGTGTCGCAGGAATAGCCACGGTCAGCCGTGAGGCCTATGCCGACCCAACTCAGTTTGATTTAAATAGCGATTACTACGACGCTAAAGCAACAGCTGATAACCCGCGCTGGTTTGTAGTCGATGTTACTTATAAATCTCACCTTAAAAAGCTTGTTAGCCTACAAGCAATTAAAGCCAATGAGTCCATTACCGAAATAGCCCTTAAAAAAGGCGGTCGATTATCTGTAATGCCAGTAACTGAACATGATTGGCAACAGATTATAGCTATGAGCGAAACATAACACATTAAAAAGGCGTGCATTTTTAATGAGTAGTGATTTTTGCTATAATTCTGTCCCTTTATTTTAGAGGTATCTTGGGGGATGTATGAAATTATTATATTGGTTAGATGAGTGGACCCATCTCCCACATGAGCAACAACAAAGCCGAGTCCCATTTACCGGTGGTGACTTACTCGGTGATGTATACGTGAAGTACCATATCATCGACGCAAATAAACCTCTGCTATTCACCTTCTCACCAGCGGGAACCAACTACCAAGAACATGATCTCACAGATGATTTTTCGCCTTGGGCCTATAAACTTGCGAAAAAACAAAATGTGAATGTAATTGCCTTCCAACATTTAGGCATTAGTAACTGGTTTAGACACCGCAACCTATTGTTTTTTATTGAGCAGTTAGCGCCATTGATTGGCGGATTTAAAGAACGATTAGGATATGGCTTGAGTCGTGGTGGCTTTGCTGTTGGCGCATTTGCCAATCTATTAAAGCTTGATAAAGTCTTGTTATTTCATCCTGTCAGCACAAAAAATAAAAACAAAGCCCCATGGGATGACCGCTCAAGCACAGATATCGCACAAAAATTTGACTGGAACGGTGATTATCACGATTTAGACCTAGGTCATGCTAAAGGCTATATCATCTACGATCCAACCAATCGTATCGACCGAGCTCATGCTAAACGCTACCCACAACTCACCCATTTACGGGTGTTCGGTATGGGCCACAGCGTTCATGCTACATACTTGAATAAATTTGGTTTTTATAAAGATGTTGCTGTTGATTTTATTAGCCACCAGCAAGTCGATATTGCTCAATTTCGACAGCAGACAAAAACGTTACGTTTTAAAGAAGACTATTATCGTCGGCTCAATAAAGCCAACTACGGTTCGGCACACCGCTTAGCCTTACTTAGTAAGGCGCACACAATTTTGACTGAAGAAAAAGCAGAGCATATTCAAGAGCAAAATGGCACAATTGATGTTCAGCCGCTGATTGATGTCGCAATCAAGCATCAGGATGAACACCCAAACGATGCAATAAAGATTTTAGAGGTGGCGCAGCAACTTTCACCTGATGACCCATTGATAGATCATAAATTGAAACAGTTGAAGTGAGATAGTAGCTGTAAGTTAACCCTTCGTTTTTATTTTACGGTGTTTTTTGACCCGCCCGTGTTTAGGGATAATAGTTAAGTACATCACTAAAGCTAACCACGAAAAGAAGATGATACCGATTAACCAAGCATTCTTTTCGTGGCCTTGAGTACGTTTACTATTGAGCACAATGACCACAGGTAAAATGTAGGCACTCAAAACAATAATTAAAAACGCAACTTCATTCATAAATACCAATTCGCTTAATTAAAAGTATTATTGCGGATTGGTACTATACCAACGCTGACCAATCAACTTCGTCACTCAAAACACGCTCCGCAGCAATATAATGCAAAATATCTCCTTCACTGACTACATAGTCAAGTGGCGGATTTAAATCCATGTTTTTTGCACTTAAATTATGTGCGACACCCAGTAATATAGCATCGTGGCTGTATTTAAAGTGATGAAACAGCTTGCCAAACTCCATTGCTTGCACGCCTTTTGGAATAGGCAAACTAAACTGAGTATCACCATGAAGTGTTGATAACAACTCTTCTTGCACACGGCTCGAACCTGGATCTTGCATTGAACGCACTAAGATTTCGGCTGACTTGGCACTACTGCATTCAACATTATGACAGAGCTCATGTAGCATTTCGATTTTGGTTTCGTCAGTAAAATGCGCGCTAATATGACAATCCTTATTTACCAACTTACTTATGCGCAGTGCAGTAGTAAACGTTTGGTCATCATCTTGGCCATCAATAATAATTTTATCGGCGCGTTCAATTGCGATTCTTTGCAACTCATCTAAGTCGGTAAAGCTACTTAGGCGTGCAAAATCAACCATCGGATTTGTTAAAAATGGATGCTCCATTTGTTCAGTAACTGCCAATAGAATACGACGATCTAAGCGTTTTTGATCGGCTAGAATATAGTCAACCATCTTCTTAGTACGAGTATCGTGCCAACCAAAAATAATAATGTGATTGTTTATATGTGCGAAGCTTTTATCACCCGTCATAGCGCGCCTGATTAAATAAGTTACTGTTTGCCCTGTTTTTCCTAACAGAACGCCAAATAATGCTAAACCAAAAGGTATTTGTAGTAATGCAACAATCCAGCGGCCAAGCTCAGTACTGGCACTAAAATCGCCATAGCCAACTGTTGATGTTGTTACAACATAATAATAAACGTAGGTACTTAGTGGTGTTAAAGCTTGCTCTCCTGCAAGCATAAGCAGCCACCATATAAGTAGCATATGCAAAAGCGTGGTAACCACCACAGCCTGCCAACTTACTTGATCAATATGACTGCGGATAAGTACCACTATACGATTTAATAAATAGTGCATAATCCTTGCAATTTACAGTGGTGGAAATTAACGATACGGTACTGGAATGCTTGCTCTTTGGCAACAGATTGAAATTACTAATGCATGTCGATGAAAAATAATAGTAGACTATAATATCTCTGTATTAGTTGTTTTGGGTGAAATATGTCAGGTGTTCTTGCTTCAGTTGATAAGCGTACGCAACTAGTCGGTGAAAACCGCTTAGAGCTTTTACTATTTTACCTCCACAGTCGCCACTTATTTGCTCTTAATGTTTTTAAAGTAAAAGAAGTCGTTAAACTGCCTCATATTAGCAAAATTCCTCACGCACACCCGAAAGTGTCAGGTGTAGTTGATATTCGCGGTGAGTCAATTCCTGTGATTGATTTACGTAGAGCGATTAACATGCCTGAAGCTAAACACATTGAAGATACAAACCTCGTTATCACTGAATACAATCGTACTGTACAAGGCTTTTTAATTGGCAAGGTTGATCAAATCATTAATATGACATGGTCTGATATTATGCCGCCACCAACTGCGATTGGTAAAAATCATTACCTAACAGCCTTAACGAAGGTGAAACGCGATGGCCAAGAGCAACTGGTTGAAATAATCGATGTAGAAAAAGTGCTCGCCGAAATCGTTGAGTACGAAGTACATATTTCTGAAGATATTCTTGATAAGAGTATCGTGAACGAATTTGCAGGCCGCAAAATTCTTCATGCTGATGATTCACCAACGGCTCGCAAACAAGTAAGCGATACTTTATCGCAACTCGGCATCGAAATTATTCCTGCTCGTAACGGACTTGAAGCACTCGAAATGTTAAAAGGCTGGGCTGATCAGGGCAAAGACGTCGAAAAAGAATTACTTATGGTGATCACCGATGCAGAAATGCCAGCAATGGATGGCTACCGTTTAACCCACGAAATTCGCAACGACAGCCGAATGAAGAACTTACATATCGTGCTTAACACATCACTCAGTGGTAGCTTTAACCAAGCCCTGGTTGAGAAGGTTGGTTGTAATGCCTTTTTATCAAAGTTCCAGCCAATTTTGTTAGTGGAAGAAGTACAAGCCCGCTTAAAAGCCGTGCTAGAACAAGATGCTCAGTAATCGTTTTTAACATTTGTTTTATTAATATAAGCTAAAGCAACGACGTCGCAATTTGCCAATCATCGTTATTCATGATTTATTGGCTTTATCGATTCGACGACAACAATAAAAACTATGCTAAATCGCGTTGCCAAACCATTCACTAAACTAGTAGAGCGTTACCTACCCGACCCGTTTGTATTTGTTATATTACTCACCTTGCTGAGCTTTATCGTTGCGAGTCTCTTTACGCCGTCAACGCCCACACAAGTGCTCGCGGCTTGGGGTGGTGGATTTTGGAACCTATTACAATTTGCTATGCAAATGCTGCTAGTACTGCTTACAGGCTACATGTTAGCGAGTACTCCAGTTATGCGCAGCATACTCAATAAACTTGCGACACTAGCAAATACCCCAGCCAAAGCAATTATACTCGTGACACTCGTTTCTTTATTAGCGAGCTGGCTAAACTGGGGCTTTGGCTTAGTCATAGGCGCTTTGTTCGCCAAAGCAATTGCAAAACAAACCCGTGTTGATTACCGTTTATTGGTTGCCAGTGCCTATTCAGGCTTTATTGTTTGGCATGGCGGCTTAGCCGGTTCAGTGCCGCTGACAATCGCGACCGACGGCCACTTTGCACAGCAAAGTATTGGTGTAATAGGCACCGAAAACACGATCTTTTCGGCATTTAATATCGCTATTGTTGTGGGCTTGTTTATTATCATGCCGCTGGTAAATCGCTACATGCTGCCAAACGAGAAAGACAGCGTCTATGTTGACCCCGCAAAGCTTGATGATGAAACGCAGCAAATAGCAACACCTACCCGCCCTGCCGAAGTAATAGAACATAGTCGTTTATTAGGAATGGGGATAGGTGCCGTTGGCCTTGCCTATTTATTCTATTATTTTGTACTAAGCGGAGGCGGCTTAAATTTAAATAGTGTGATCGCTATTTTCTTATTTAGCGCAATTTTACTACATCAAACACCACATAATTTACTCCGAAGCTTACAGCAAGCAATCCCCAGCGGCGCTGGTATTGTGATTCAATTTCCGTTTTATGCCGGGATCATGGCCATTATGGTAAAAACGGGACTTGCTCAACAAATCTCTGAAGGATTTATTGCCATTGCAACAGCCGAAACGCTGCCTTTTTTGAGTTTTTTAAGTGCCGGGTTTGTGAATATCTTTGTGCCATCAGGCGGCGGCCAATGGGCAGTGCAAGCGCCAATTGTCATTCCTGCAGCACAAACACTTGGCGCTGATATGCCACGTGTTGCTATGGCTGTCGCATGGGGCGATGCCTGGACTAACCTAATTCAGCCGTTCTGGGCACTCCCCGTACTTGCTATTGCCGGCTTAAAAGCAAAAGACATCATGGGCTTTTGCCTTGTGCAGCTGATCATCACCGGCGTGTTTATATCGTTAATGCTGAGTTTTTATTAATAACAGTCCCTTATTCAGAGCTATATTACGTATTGACTACCCATGTAAACTAAGCAAAACTAGGTACAAGGTTAGTAAATCAATTTAAAAGGAACTTAAATGAATATTAGCGAACTACCTTATTCCTTACCAAAAACACCTAAAGCGCAATGCCAATATCTTGCTCGTATGTATATGTTCTATTAGTTTACACAAGCTAAGTAACAACCACCAAGAAGAATCTGAAGCAATAGCAAGCGTGATTATTTATAGGCACTTAAACAGTAATCAAAAAATAGAAGCCATGCGCTTAATTCAAACCCTAAACAACAAGCCATTAATGGCTAAATTAATCGAAAAAGTAACAGATGTCATTGTTAATCCCCAATGGGGAATTTGGTCGCTATCCAATACAGAACTGTTAAAAGACCAAAAATTTCACGATATGGTAAATTCATATGTTGGAATTCTAGGTGCTTCAATTTCTGCTGCAAGCGCTAAAGAATTGGCATCGACAATATGGAAAACTAAAAAAGTGTCTAAGGGTGGTTGGATTACTATCGTTATGTGGGGCTCTTTATATTTCAATGCCACAGAGTTGAACAAGGCAAACCAAGAAATATCTAATAGGAGTAAACTTTTAGATTCAGTGCACTACAACTAATGAAGATTATACTTCCTATTTCTGTATATCTAATAAACTTTGTAGGTTGCATACTAGTTTATAGCTATGCAACCAGTTTCCATAAAGATATTATTTTTTATATTATCCTTTTTTTAGCAAATGCCCAAGGGATTTACTACGGGTATAAACTTTCTAAAATTAAGAATGAAGATGAAAAAAATTAAAATATTATTTTTATATTTATTAATTTTTCAATTTAATTTAGCTTATGGGTCACCAACAGATAGATGTAATGCTGATAACCTTGGGTTTTCTTTCAACTCATCTTTTAACGAAGATATGTTCGATAGAAAAGAAATGAAAAGAAATGAAAAGAAATATCTCAGTCGAAGATAAAAATTTTGCATGGGCTTTTTCATTTTCAGAGTTATCCCAAGACAGTATTTTACGAAACATCAATGGTACTGAAAAGTCTATAGATGAAATAGTTTACATCAACTTTAGTAAATTTTTAAAAAGTGAATTATTTCTCACGATTGAGAATGAAAAATTAGTTAAAGATAAGTACATGGAAATTAAAACAAGTTTTGAAAATAAAAATAGGGTTATATTTTTTATAAAACTAAATAAATACAGAAAAAAAGAGTACTTAACTAAATTAATTATTACAGCTAAGAATAGCCTACCACTCAGTGAGGATGACTATAAAAAAGTAGATAGCTTTTTTAACTTTTGTGTTTTTTGATATGAAAGCTATAGCCTAATTAGAATAGGCTATAGCTAAACTAACTATTCCTTGATTAAAACATTTTCTCTTACTTTTATATGGATGTTGTAAGCTAACCTGACTTCAAAAATTACTTTTACTAAGTAGCCACTTCCCTAAAAAAGTACTCAAAAATATCCGTATTTAATACTTAATTCGATAAAATCTTCATAGGTAGGCTTAGGATTGCGCTTTCTGAATCAGCAAAATGCATCATCACCGCAACGTGGCCTGCAACAACCAATGCGTACATGACCGCTGAAAAACCTTGCCCGTAAGTATCAAGAGGGATTAAGTGTGAATAATGACGACCACGCCATTCAAATACAATTTCAAGCGCGCCAACAAACAAGAAGAACACGAGGAGCATTAAACCGAAGGTATAGCTCAACCATAAACCAAATAACACGCCTAATAAGCACACGCTTAAGCCGACCCAAGAACGCATAGAAAAACTAATGCTTTTAAGTACATGACCGCCATCTAAGGGCAAAATAGGTAACAAGTTAAATAGGTTTAACAGTGCACTGAGTACTGCCACACCGGCGAATATTTCCATTTCAGTGGCGTAGTAAAGCACCACTCCGAGTACTGAGGTAATTAAGCCAAATGCAGGCCCCATTAGAGAGATCACCACATCTTGCCAACGGGTGGTAATTTTATCGTCGGAAACGGCCAAGCCACCGACAAACGGAATAAGATAAATACCTTTAGTTTTAATGCCAAAATATTTCATAGCGCGCACATGACCATATTCGTGCACAACCAAGCAAGCAATTAACATCAAAGCAAATTCAATAGAAAAAAGCCATGCGTAACCAGCAACTGATGCACCCGCTAAAGCAGCTTTCACTACTTTTGCACTTTTAAATAATTTAAAGCCCAGTGCTAGCAGGCCAATGATGCCGCGTTTTGGTTCAGTGTCTTCTACCGCAGGAAGTGCAAGTTCACTAACTAATTGCTGATTAACATAAATAGCTAAGCTTTTTTCATGCACTTTGCTGGTATCTAAACTAATTTTTTGTCCTTGAAAATCAAATTCATACTTATTCTGAGTCGGGTTATCAAATGCAATAGCTTGCTGTTGATGGAATAACTGTATTAATTGCGAGCCGTGCAAATGCAAAGTGAAGGTTTCATTTGCTAAGCTCAACTGAAGTCTTGCCATAATCTGTAAAAATACTAGATAAGAGTGCGGCTATTATACGTAGGACAAAATAAATTACGAGAGAGAGGCTTCTACAATTTAAATTACTCTTCCCAGCACACAAACAACCAAAAAACATGACTAACTAATATTTATCTACTACTTTTAAGTATAGTGTTCTCGTTCAAGGAGTGAATATAGTGAAGTCAAATAGGCATATTCTCGTAGTCGATGACTCCAAAGCGATTCTTATTGTTATGCAGGCTATTTTGAATGAGCTGGAAATTAGCCATGTCACTACCTGCCTAAGTGCAGAAGAAGCCCTAGAAAAAGTAAAAAAAGCGCCTCACTTCTTTGATGCTATCTTTACTGATCTAAAAATGCCCGATATGGATGGTATGGAATTGATCCGTCATTTAGGCGCAATGAAATACCATGGTGCTATTGCGATCATTTCTGAAATGGATCCCAAAGTAATTGATTTAGCGGCTGATATTGCCCGTAAAAATAATGCCCATCTGATTGGTAATATATCTAAACCCGTGCAGTTGAATCAGGTTTATTTGTTGCTGCAAAAACTTGAGCATTTTTCATTTCACGTAGAGCGGACAAAATCCCCTATTTCTGAGTCGCTATTACTTCATGCGATTAGTCACAACGAAATAATTCCATTTTACCAACCCAAAATTAACCGCCACGATAACCGTGTCGAAAGTATTGAGGTATTAGCGCGAATAAATACAAGTAAAGAAGAGGAAATAATTCTTCCTGAGCGATTTATTTGTGTTGCCGAGGATTTAGATTTAATTAACCTTATTACCTTTCAGCTCTTTGAAAAAGCGACCAACGACTTTGCTGAAATCAAAGAACATTTTCATCCTAACCTAAAACTGGCTTTTAACTTATCGCCTTCGCAACTCGAAGACTTAAGCTGCCCAGATAAATTGGCACTAATATTACATCTAAATAACCTCACCCCAGGTGAAGTTATTTTAGAAATAACCGAGCAATACGCCTTACGCACCGCTGCACAGTTAGAATCACTAAACAGATTAAGAATGAGAGGATTTGGTATTTCTCTTGATGACTTTGGCACCGGCTTTACCAACATACAACAATTGAAAACCTTACCATTTACCGAGATTAAAATAGATAAAACGCTGATCAGTAATATTGAAACTGACCAATTTTCTCAAGTCATTGTCAGTAGCCTTGTGAATATTGCTATTCAAGAAGATTTATTTATTGTCGCCGAGGGGATCGAGCGAGTAGAAGAACTCGAATACTTAGACCGCTATAAAGAATTTATCTTAATGCAAGGCTTTTTGTTATGCCGCCCGAAAGCCAAAGAAGATTTTTTAAATTGGTCAATCTCATGGCGGCAAATGGTCAAAACAGCGACCGGGCAGCGTCGCTAAGGCTCCCGTTTGTCATCACTAACAATGGTATTACTTCGTGCTAAGCGCTGTCGCCAACGCTGCTTAGCCACTTTTTGCATATTTGCAGATTGGTCATGTTCATCAACAATCTCAAGCCCCATCAGCGCCTCAATTAAATCTTCTAAGGTCACAATCCCTTGAACATCTCCGTATTCATCAACCACTAAACAAATATGGGTTCGCCCTGACAATAAGGTTTCAAGTAGCGTTGGCACATGCAGGGTCTCTGGCACTGTATAAATTGGTTTAACCAGCTTACTTATCTTATAGTCTTCACCTAAACGATGATACGCCAGCATAATATCGTTTTTATGTACAAAGCCGATAATATCATCACCATTTTTGTCATATACCAGCACCCGAGAGAATGACGATGAGCCATGTTCAGACAAATACTGATTAACAGTTAAATCTTTATGCACTTTAAACAGCACAGTACGCGGCGTCATTATGGTATCTAGCTTAGCGTGGCGAAAACGCAGCAGACTCCTAATAATCTCAGATTCATCGTGACCAAGTGCCCCTGACTCTGTGCCTATATCAGCCATGGCTTCAATTTCTTGGCGAATATAGTAGGCCTCATCATAATTACGCCCCAAAAAGCGCGTGAGGATATCTGCAAACCAAACGAAAGGTTTTAAAATGACCACCAACCAAATAAGGCTAATGCTGACGATAGGTGTTAGACCACGCCAATAATTTGCACCCAGTGTTTTCGGAATGATTTCAGAAAGTACAAGAACCAATAAGGTCATAATTGCCGAGGCTATTCCAACAGCAGCATCTGAAAAAACCACTGCAGCTTGTGCACCAACACCTGCAGCACCAGCTGTGTGCGCAATTGTATTAAGCGTTAAAATAGCCGCGAGCGGTTGGTCTATATTATCTTTTAGCTTAGCAACGCGTTTTGCTAATGCAGGTTGCTGCTTCCTTAACATAGCAACATAGCTTGGCGTTATACTTAATAACACCGCTTCCATTACCGAGCATAAAAAAGAGACGGTAATAGCAACCAACATATAAACAAGTAAAAGTGTCACTGTGCATCCTCATTGTTCATCTAAGCGCCCACCATATCAACAGATAACTGGAACCTCAAACCCATCAGCATTCTAACGCAGAGCTCTTTTTGCTAGTTTTTCTGCGTGCTATATTGCTAAAACATACCTTCAACAGGCGAAACTATGACATTTACAACCACTTGGCTGAACAAAAAAACTCAGCTAAAAACCACGCTTAGCGCACTTGTACTTTATTCTCTAAGTTCAACAGCTATGGCAGATGCTATTGAACGTTCAGCAATTCAGTTTATTGGCCCTCTTAGCGATGATATGCAATTAAAGCCTTATCAAACCGAACATCGTGACGCTATTATTGCCAACTTAGTACCAAGCTTACAAAAAAATAACGACAATATTCGTATTTTTGGCGACGAGATAAAGTGGCAATCATTCGACAAAGTAAGCGCCCTTACATTAGGTGGCCTGCAAGCACTAAAATTTACTGCATCAACCGAGCGCTTTAGCCAAGGCTCGTTGACCCTTAAAGGCATTGAAAACGCACAGCTGTTTATCGATGGTGAAAAGCAAACAGAAAAAAATAACAGCTATGAGTTAGCTTTAAGCCAAGGCGATCACCAATTTGTTATCATCACTGAGCAAGTAGCAAACTGGAATGAAGTTGAGCTTGATTTTACTGCAAAGTCTGAACTAGATACTGTGCAATTTAGTTCTAAACAACAACATGGCTTGTCTGCAAAACAGTTATTCGATGCGCCAACGGTAAGTTATATTTCAATGGCGCCAAATGGCAATTACTTTATTACTAGCCAACGTCATTACGAAGATGCAACGGCTAATCAAGCGCAATACGTGACTGAGCTTAAAGACGCAAAAAACAATACTCTTTATCGCTTTGAGTCAGCCCAACCGAGCAATATTACTTGGAGCCCTGATAGCACAAATTTAGTGTATCTATTAAATGGTGAGCTTAAGCGTTTAAATCTAAAAACGATGCAACTTAGCGTGATTGCTAAAAACCTTTCTGGTGCAAGTGGCTTTCAATATTTTGATAACAACAGCTTAATTTTTAGCTGGTCAAAATCACCAACAGACAATGGCAAGCTCACTAAACATTATCAAGGCCTGCAAGACCGTTGGTCTTATGCTCGTACAACATCACAAATATACTTGCTTGATATCACAACAGGTCTTAGCAAAATTTTAAGCCAAGGCCCACTTAGCCATTCACTTGAAGATTTTGATGCTAAAAACGGTCACGTATTAATGAGCCGCTCAGCACAAGCAATGCAGCTATCACCACAGCCTGCAACAGAGCTTGTTGAGCTAAACCTAGCTACATCGGCTATCACGGTGCTTGGTCAATTTAATACCTTTAATCAGGCTAAATATACTGATGACGGTATTTATGTCACTGCTGGCCCAGATTTTAATAATGGCTTAGGCCGAAACCTTCCTGAAGGCATGCTGGCTAATAACTATGATGGTCAACTTTATTTACTCAGCCGCGACGGTAAAAAAGCAACCGCTTTAAGTAAAGAGTTTAACCCGGCTATCGGCCAGTTAAATGTACTAGAAAACGGTGATGCACTTATTAAAGTCACCGAGCAAGATACCGTACAACTTTATCAATACGACTTAAGCAAAAAGCGTTTCAATAAAGTAAATACAGGCTTTGATGTTGTTGAGCAATTTAGTTACTCAAACGAGCGCAATCCAAGCATTTTAGTGACTGGCACTACAGCGACAACACCACAGCAACTTAAGCAGCTCAACTTAGGCAAGAGCCGTGCTAAAGTCGTATGGGATTCAAAGCCAATTGGCTATGAAAATACCCAAGTAGCCTCACTTGAAGAATTTAACTTTACTAATAAAGATGGCATTGAAATTAAGGGTCGTGTTTATTTACCTCATGATTTAGATAGCAAAAAACAATATCCTGCACTGGTTTATTATTACGGTGGCACATCACCAGTAACACGTGGCTTTACAGGTCGTTACCCATTTAACTTATGGGCAGAGCACGGCTATGTTGTTTACGTAATACAACCAACAGGTGCGACTGGCTTTGGCCAAGAGTTTTCGGCTAAACATGTAAATGCATGGGGTGAGTACACAGCTAATGACATTATTGACGGCACAAAAGCCTTTTTGGATAAATATAGCTTTGTAGATAGTAAGCGTGTTGGCAACTTGGGCGCGTCTTACGGTGGCTTCATGACCATGCTACTAGCAACTAAAACTGATATGTTCAGTGCATCTATAGCTCATGCGGGGATCTCAAATATCACCTCGTACTGGGGTCAAGGTTGGTGGGGTTATTTATATTCAGCTGAGGCATCAAAAAATAGCTACCCTTGGAACAACCCTACACTTTATAGCCAACATAGCCCGGTGTTTCATGCTGATAAAGTAACCACTCCGCTATTACTCCTTCATGGTGATTCAGATACCAACGTACCAGTTGGTGAAAGTCACAACATGTACACGGCATTAAAGCTACTCGGTAAAGATGTTGACCTAATCGAATACAAAGGAGCAGATCACCAAATTTTTGCGCGAGATAAACGCTTTGACTGGTGGAACACCATGCTGGCTTATTTCGATAAAAACTTAAAAGATCAGCCGCAGTGGTGGCAATATCTTTATCCTGAAAAGTAGTTTAATCACTTGGCTGAGCACTGCACGAGTGTTCAGCTTTCACCCTTTTCAACTATCGCTAAGCCATTAAATTGTAAGAAATAGTTACAAACCTCGCCATTACACTTCTCACCCTTCGCTATACAGTGCTAACATAACAACAAATCAAGTGTGAAATTAAAGCGAATGACTATTCAAGTTTTATTGGTTGAAGACGACGAACTGCTCGTTAAACGCATTCTTAACCACTTTAAAGAAACTGAGTTTAACATTGAGATAGATTCAACAGGTGCTGATGCATTGAGCATAGTGCAATCTCGTGCAGCTTCTTCACAAGCTATTTCTTTAGCAGTTATCGACATTGTGCTACCTAAGCGCGATGGGTTATTGCTTGCCAAAGAACTAAATGCTCTGACTGATATTGGGGTCATTGTTTTATCAAGCCGAGATTCGCAAGCTGACCGTATCGCAGGCCTTGCGCAAGGGGCCGATGATTATATTTGCAAACCAGTGGATTTACTCGAGCTAGAACTTAGAATGCGCGCACTGTATAAACGCCTTAAGAGCTCTCAAACAAACGACGAAAGCGAAGAGTTTATTGAGTACGCCAACTTTAAATTACACCCTGATAATCGCACGCTGATCACACCCAGCGGCGAAGAGTCACGCCTGACTGAAGCAGAACATAAAGTTTTAATCTGCTTAATTGGTAATGCAGGTAAAGCCACATCAAGAGAAAAGATTTCCGAAGAAATTGGCCAGCCTGATTGGAGTCCAAGCGATCGTACCGTTGATGTATTAATTGGTCGCCTTCGTAAAAAGCTCAGCGATGAAAAAGATCAAAAGCGCATTGTCACCGTGCGCGGTAAAGGCTACATGCTTTCAATCTAATTCGTTTTCTAGTACTGCGTTAACTGACTTATTAGTCGTTCAAACGCACGGTAATTTAGCGCCTCTTTTAATTCATTTAAGGTAATTGTTGGCTGGGCTTTTAAGTCGCTTAAAGTTCGGGCCACTTTGATAATACGATGATAAGAACGCGGTGACAGCGCCAGTTTCTCACTAGCTTTAGCCAAAAACTGCAACTCAGCGGCTCCTAGCTCACAATAACGCGCCATTTCTCTATTACTTAACCTGGCATTCACCTTACCCTGCCGATTAAGCTGTATAGCATACGCGCGCTCTACACGCTGGCGCACTTGATCACTGCTTTCTTCTGCTTGGGTGCTCTGCAATTGGCTACTTGTAAGCCGCGGTAACTCTATTTGCAAATCAATCCTATCGATAAATGGCCCAGACACCCGAGATAAGTATCGCAAGACTTGGTCTGGCGTTGCACGTTTATCGGTATGACTCCCTGTCGGGCTAGGATTTAATGCGGCGATTAGCTGAAACTGCGATGGGAACTCCATTTGCCTTGCCGCTCGAGATATTGTCACTACACCTGTTTCCATTGGTTCACGCAGTGAGTCGAGCACTTTACGCTCAAATTCAGGTAATTCATCTAAAAACAACACGCCATTGTGTGCCAATGATATTTCACCGGGCTTCGGATTTGACGACCCTCCCACCAGCGCTACCGCAGAGCAAGTGTGGTGTGGATTTCGAAATGGTCGCTCGCGCCAATTTGATAGATCTACCGATTGACCTATAATCGAATACAACGCTGCGGTACTAATGGCTTCTTCGTCAGACATGGTGGGCATAATCGTCGGCATACGCTGTGCGAGCATTGATTTTCCTGTACCAGGGGGGCCAAGAAAAAGTAAGTTATGTCCACCAGCGGCAGCGATTTCTAACACTCTTTTTGCGCCGGGCTGCCCTTTCACATCACTTAGATCAAGTAGCGACTCTCGGTTTGGCTGCTGCTCTGGGTAGTGGATATTCAAAGGCAGAGGTTGTTGATTTAGTAAGTCGTTCCAGACATCTTGTAATGAATAAACTGCTTTTCGTGATACGCCAGAAACTAAACTAGCTAAGTTATCGTTTTCGACAGGTAAAAAGCAACAGCGCCCTTGCTCTTTAGCACCCAACACTGAAGGTAAGATAGCATTCACACCTCTTACTTCACCGTTTAAGGCAAGTTCACCATAAAATTCATAACGATGTATGTCGTTGCAGGTGATCTGTCCAGAAGCGACTAGAATCCCTACTGCTATGGCTAAGTCAAATCGACCGCCATCTTTTGGTAAATCAGCGGGCGCAAGATTAACGGTTATACGTTGATCAGGAAAGCCAAACTGCGAGTTTTCGAGCGCGCTACGTACACGGTCTTTGGCTTCTTTTACTGAGGCCTCAGGAAGACCAACAATATGAAACGCTGGCAATCCATTACCTAAATGCACTTCAACAATCACTTCAGGAGCTTGCACGCCAACCTGAGCACGAGAAAAAATTCGGGCTAAAGACACGATCCGATATGTCCCTATAGTTCATCCATGAATACAGTTTAGTCAGGATATTTAAAAACATGCAACGTTAAATGCCACCTCATTGCAGCTAAACGAAGCATCAGTGTCATTAACATTGCCATAATCATGGCAAGCTCAGTGACTAAACCTAGGGAAATACTTACTGTGTAAACAATACCACCGGCGATACATGTTATCGCATACAGCTCGCCTTTTAACAGCATGGGTATGTTGCCTGCTAATACATCGCGAATGACTCCGCCAAAACATGCCGTGATAACCCCCATAATAATCGAAGTCGTATCTGGCATACCGGCAAGCATTGCTTTTTGAGCCCCCATAACAGCAAAAAACGCGAGTCCAAATGCATCTGCAATCTGTAGTGCACTTAGCGAAATAGAGCGCTGTTTGTTTATTAAACGCGTAGTGATAAATACCGAGAGTAAAATAGCCCAAAAGTAGCTTTGATCATGCAGCCAAAAAACAGGAATGTCTAAAATAACGTCGCGGACTGTGCCGCCGCCAATTGCAGTAACAGTGGCTAATACGACAACACCAAAGCCATCCATCTTTTTATCATATGCCAGTAGCGTCCCTGAGACCGCAAATACGGCTACGCCAAATAAATCAAACCAATGGTAAAGTTCAGTCATGTTTGTAGCTAAAAAGTAATATTACTGACGTTGTAACATAAACCTTTCTATCTTTTAAGCGAAGATTCATTGCTCGCACAAAGCCACTAACATAATAAAGAAAAGCAACTGAATACTCAGCTGCCAAAACTCAAAGGAAGGAAAGCTGAACTGTAAGAGGTTAGGATCTCAGTGATGCTTTAACCATAGCTGTTATTGAGCCATGTTTGCCCGTCAAATACTTACACAAGAGATCCTATCAAGGTACAGCCTAAAGCCATACTTTAAGATTAGTTCAGTCAGTTCTGATATGTAAGTAAATTACGACAAAAAGAATGGAAAATAAGTAAAAAACACTTCTTTTGATTTTAACTATAATAATTTGTTACTAAAAACTAATAGATATAAATTCAGTTGGTTGCGGGAGCTGTAAGTTTTGAGGGCGAACCGACGACCTTCAGGCTCTGAACCTGAATTTCAGACATAAAAAAACACGCTACAGCGTGTCTAGTATTACATATTAATTTTTTAATTTCAGTTGGTTGCGGGAGCCGGATTTGAACCGACGACCTTCGGGTTATGAGCCCGACGAGCTACCAGGCTGCTCCATCCCGCGCCTGAAATTATTAAGTTTATTTTACTTCTCACTTAATTTAAGAAGTCAGCCAATTCAAATAATTGGTTGCGGGAGCTGTGAAGGTGAAGAGTGAACCGACGACCTTTATAGTTCCAACATTGCACCAATCTTTTTAAAAATTGGTTGCGGGAGCCGGATTTGAACCGACGACCTTCGGGTTATGAGCCCGACGAGCTACCAGGCTGCTCCATCCCGCGCCTGAATATTAAGTTTATTTTACTTCCTACTTAATTTAAGAAGTCAGCCAATTCAGAAAATTGGTTGCGGGAGCCGGATTTGAACCGACGACCTTCGGGTTATGAGCCCGACGAGCTACCAGGCTGCTCCATCCCGCGCCTGTATGTTTAGAGTCCCAGAAGCCGGATTTAAACCGACGACCTTCGACTTCAGGTATTAGCGAGTCCGACGAATGATTTATCATTCTGCTCTATCCCGCGCCTGTAATCCCTAAGTAACATGAGCATGTTAACGATGCCTTGTTCCGAAGAGAGCGCTATAATATAGCAATAAAATTAGAAATCAAGCGTTATAATCAAAATACGGGCTTAAGCGAACAAAAAGCACACAAAACCTCACTAAAATGCGCGCTGATGTGGACTAATCATTTTTTGCCACTCCCAATCAGGGTGCCCCATAACAATAAAATCAGGATTCTCGGTACTTTCTCGTTGATTGTAAGTTAACGGATTGAATTCAGCGTCCGTGATGCAACCACCCGCTTCTTCAACAATGACTTGCGACGCGCCTGTATCCCACTCACCTGTTGGCCCTATTCGTAAAAAACAATCAGCTTTACCTTCCGCGATAATGCATGCTTTCAATGAACAAGAACCTAATGCAACCGTCGCAAACTGGGTATTTAAATATTGGCTAACAGCTTCAATTTTTTGTCTTCGGCTTACAGCTAAGGTTAAATTATCCGGCGTTGCTACCGAAATTTGCTGATCTTGGCCATTTTCACGTTTAAACGCGCCATTTTGATAACTAGCAAAATAAGTCACTTGTTTCGCTGGCCAATGAATAACGCCAAGCACTGGGCGATTATTTTCAACTAAAGCGATATTTACTGCAAAATCACCACTTTCTAAAATAAACTCGCCAGTGCCATCCATTGGATCAAGTAACCAATAACGCTGCCAATCTTTTCTATCTGCCAGCGCTGGAATAGGTGTTTCTTCTGACATAATTGGAATATCAGGCGCTAATGCTTGTAAGCCTGCCATCAACACCTCATTCGAGGCTAAATCAGCTTTAGTAACAGGCGTATCATCTGACTTTTGCTCAGCACCTATATCATCCTGTTGATAAATGGCCATTATAGCGTCGCCAGCTTGTTCAGCTAACCGAATACACGGCTCTAAAAAATTATTCATTGCCCGCTCCCGACTCTAAGTACTTTGTTAATAATAGCAAAGCTGCGACACTTCGTGCTTCGGTAAAGTCTTCTTGTTGCAATAATGATTGCCAATCACTTATTGGCCATTTCACAACGACAAGCGGTTCAGGCTCATCACCAGGTAAGGTTTCAGGGTAGAGAGCTTCGGCGTACAAAATATGCATAGTGGCATTAAAGTAACTCGGTGCCATGCTGACTTTTTTAAGTTCAGCAAAGTGCTTCGCGCCAAAACCAACTTCTTCTTTAAGCTCACGATCTGCAGCTTGCTGTGGTGTTTCGCCTGGGTCAATTAAGCCCTTTGGAAAGCCCAACTGATAATCATTGGTGCCTGCACAATACTCTCGCACTAATAGCAGTTCATTATCGGCCGTTACTGGCACAATCATCACTGCCCCTCTGCCACCGCCACGAATTCTTTCGTATTGCCTTTGCTCGTCATTTGAGAACTTCAATTCGAGAGACTCAACAGTAAATAGTCGACTTTTAGCGACAACTTCATTAGACAAAATTTGCGGTGGTGTAGGATGCTTTTTCTGTGTCATTGGCATTAATTTGCTATCATGGCAGTTATGCTCATCATAAATCTTTTAAAGTGAATTGCCTATGTTAAATTGGTCAAAAATCGATACTGTGTTGTTAGATATGGATGGCACCCTACTCGATTTGCATTTTGATAATTACTTTTGGCTAACCGTTATTCCCGAGCAATATGCGCGTAAACATAAAATCAGTTTAGACCAAGCAAAAGCTGACATTTTACATCGTTATCAACAAGTTCACGGGCAAATTAATTGGTACTGCTTAGATTACTGGCAACAGCAACTTGATTTACCGATTATGGCGTTAAAACGTGAAATTCAACATTTAATCAGAATTCGTGACGATGTTCCGCCGTTCTTAACGGAGCTAAGAAAAGCAGGCAAGCAATTGATAATGCTTACTAACGCGCACCCAGATTGTGCCATGTTAAAGTTTGAACACACGGCTATCGATAATTACTTAGATGGGGTTATCTCAACTCACCAATATGGCGTGAGTAAAGAGCATCAACCATTGTGGCAACAAGTACATCAAGAATGGCAGTTTGATAAGGAACGGACTTTATTTGTCGATGATAGCCCTGCCGTGCTAGATGCGGCAAAAGAGTTTGGTATTGGCCATATACTTGCGGTTGCCAACCCTGATAGTCAGCAACCGCATAAGCAGTTCGATGGCTTTTTATCGACCATCGATTTTCGCGAGTTTATACCCGTTAAATAATTACTTCGGGTAACGCTGTTCTAGGCCTTGGTATACAAGTTTTGCAAAATCAGCATGCTCTGTATCCAGGCTTTTAACCACTTCTACTAAGTGCTCGTTATCTTCTTGGCCATTCCAGACTTTGATATAACTACCGTCTTTGTAACCATGATCTTGACGGAAGAAGTTCAAGGTATTTTTACCAACATAACCACGGTATAAATCATCAATATCCATACCAATTTGCGCCATACAACCTGCAAATGTAGCTGCATTAAAACTCTTTTCAGCGACTGCTGACGCGGCTAATAATTCGAGTGTTTGTTTAAAGTCATCAGCTTGAACTGGCGCACTTAACTCAGCTTCAAGTTGCGCAGCTAACTGCTCATAGCTGGTTTCACCATCAATACGTAAAGATAAACCAAAATGGAAAATATCAACTAACTCTAAAATAACTTGTTCAGTATCTGGGGTTTGTTTTTTCCACCACTTCCAACCGTAGTGGTCAAGCATTTCAGCACACTCAACCCAAATTGCACGATACCATTCAAAACCTTGGCTAAACCATTGCTCATGAACTTTGGTATTCATCGCATTTTGCATCTCGAGCATAACAACGAGTTTTTGTAAATTAGCAGACATTCTTTATCCCAACTTGCATTTTTTATTTGCCTATATACTACAGTTAAATTTGAGTTTGATGTAGGTAAAGATGAAATTAATCCCGCAACAATCAGGTCATCTTTGCAGTTGAAAAAAATAACCGAGGAAGCCCATGTTTAAATCTCTACTCATTAGCGCGTTGTTTGTACTATCAAGCCAAGTTATCGCTGCAACTGCGACCAATATTGCCGAATCTGCTGAGCGAGTCAGTCCATTATTACCAGGATTAACGGTGCCAAATATTGAATTAAAAGACCAATACGGCAAAACAGTGTCTTTAACTGAACGCTTTAAAGAAAAAACCACGGTGCTGATTGTTTATCGTGGCGGTTGGTGCCCATATTGTTCAAAGCAATTGGCTAGCGTACAAAAAATTGAGAAAGAATTAGCAGATTTAAACGCGCAATTAATTGCCGTTTCGCCAGACAGCCCTGAAAAACTCGCTGAAACAAAAATTACAGCTCCTAGCTATCAATTGCTTTCTGACGACAGCCTCACTTTGGCGCAAACGTTAGGTCTAGCGTTTTATTTAGATGACAAAACAGCAAAGATTTACCGTAATAAGCTTGGAGTTAACTTTGTCTCGTTAGAGGGTGAGGCGAAAGTCGCGCTACCAGTACCCGCAGTATTCGTGATAGACACAAATGGGTTAGTTCATTTTCAATACGCTAACCCAAATTACAAAGTACGCTTAACAGAAGATTTATTACTAGCCGCTGTTAAATCAGTGAGTGAGCAATAAATTGGCAATCGATAAGCAGAACATGTTTCTGCTTATCGGCCTTGTGTAAACTCTTGCCAAGATTCAATTAAATCAACAAAGTCTTCAAAGCCGCAGCCACTGCAGAGGCCTTCTTCTTCAAGCATTAAATCATCATCTTGATAGGCAACTAGGTCTTCGTTGTCTTGATGTAATGCATGTGCTTCGAATAACGCTTCATCTTTACTTAAGATCAAATCAATTTCTTGACCTTGTAAAGTTAATGGCTCATTGCTGCTCTTAACCGCAGAGATCAACGCTTGCACCATCGCGATTTTTTCTTTACCGACTTCTTCGTTTAGCCAACGGCCTATGACGGCATGTTCAGAGGAAATTTTAATGCGTAAACCGCTAATTGGGTCGCGGATAAATTGATATTCCATGAAGGGTACTCGTAATACGTTATGTGCTAATTATACCGTTTGCAGCTAGACGTGGCGAGTTTTGTAAGGTTAAAACAACACGAGCGCCCATGCGGGCGCTCGTATTTATGCTATTTAAAATAGCTAGAGTCGCGATTTGAAGCGTGCAGCATCAATAATCGCCCATAGGTATACGATTGGCAGTAAAATAAAACCTACTGCAACATATATTAATGCACCACTAATCACCCATGCTAAAAAGAATGCAATTGCCGCCATTAAACGACCTTGTACCAATTGTCCTAAACCAGGAAAAAAGATATTACATATTGCTGCGATTACATTACCGCCAGAACCTTGCTCTGCCATACTAACCTCTGTAGTTTTTAATGATTATACTTTTTATAAACACACTTTATGCCAACTTATTATGACTTACAAATCAAAGTGTTAAAAAGTAGCGTTATTTTGATTTTAGTTCTTTTTGCTAAAAATCGGTCAAATTCACAATTTTCATACCTATTCGCTTAATTAAGTGATCTATTTTGAGGCAATAAAACCTCGTTGATAACAAGGCAAAAATTTCGTTATTTAGTTGTTCTAAATGAGAAATTTTTAACGCAGGTAGCGACAGGTTTAATCCCTCAAAATGATTAAGTATTATTGCGGATAGGTATCCTTTCGTAATTTTAATGACTTGCCAAAATAGCTGTTTATAAAAACAGTATTTTATTTAGCCTTGCATAAACACCTGTTATACTCCACCCATTATAGATTGAAAAGGCGTAACGATGGACGTTTCTGAATTACTCGATGGCTTAAATGATAAACAACGGGATGCAGTCGCAGCCCCATTGCAAAACATGCTAGTACTTGCAGGTGCAGGTTCTGGTAAAACTCGAGTACTTGTTCATCGCATCGCATGGCTCATGCAAGTTGAGCAAGCTTCTGCATACAGCATCTTTGCGGTAACCTTCACTAACAAAGCCGCGAAAGAAATGCGCACCCGTGTAGAAGAAACCTTAAAAGCACCGGTTGGCGGTATGTGGATTGGCACTTTCCATGGCTTATCTCACCGCATTTTACGCGCCCATCACCGTGAAGCGAACTTGCCTGAAAGCTTTCAAATCTTAGATTCTGACGATCAACAACGTATGATCAAACGCTTGCTTAAAGCGATGAACATCGATGATAAAAAGTGGCCAGCAAAACAATTTGGTTGGTATATCAGCGCGAAAAAAGATGAAGGTCTACGTCCTAAAGACATTCAAGCCTACGATATTAATGAGCAGATGATGCTGAAAGTCTACGCTGCATATCAAGAGGCTTGTGACCGCGCAGGCTTGGTCGACTTTGCAGAAATACTGCTGCGCTGCTACGAAGTACTTAAAAACCACCCAACACTTTTACGTCACTATCAACAGCGTTTTGCTCACATGCTAGTAGACGAGTTCCAGGATACTAATACTATTCAATACGCTTGGTTAAAACTACTCGCGGGTAATACGAACAGTATTATGATTGTGGGTGATGATGACCAAAGTATCTATGGCTGGCGTGGCGCAAAAATTGAAAATATCAAACGCTTTTTAACTGACTTCGAAGCCGAAACCATTCGCCTTGAACAAAATTACCGCTCAACGGCAACCATCTTGAAAGCCTCAAATGCGCTGATCAAAAACAATGCTGAACGCATGGGCAAAAGCCTTTGGACAGACGGCAATGATGGTGAGCCTATTTCTGTTTACGCTGCGTTTAATGAATTAGACGAAGCGCGCTTTGTCAGCAGCAAACTGCGTAGCTGGCTAAATGCAGGTAATGCATTACAAGATGCCGCGATTTTATACCGTAACAATGCGCAATCTCGTGTACTCGAGGAAGCAATGCTACAAGAAGGTTTAAAATACCGTATTTACGGCGGTATGCGCTTCTTCGAACGTCAAGAGATCAAAGATGCACTTTCGTATCTACGTTTAGTGGGTAACCGTCAAGATGATGCTGCTTTCGAGCGCGTTATTAACACCCCAGCCCGTGGCATAGGTGATAAAACACTAAGCCATATTCGTGATTGCGCGCGCAATGAATCATTGCCACTTTGGTATGCCGCAAAAGCTATTATCGAGCAGCAGCATTTATCTGGCCGAGCTGCGAGTGCCGTCACTAAATTCTTAGAGCTTGTTGAGCATATCGAAGATAAGATCAGCGATCTCACCTTAGAAGAGCAAGCGAAATGCGCCATTCAAACCTCAGGGTTAATGGCAATGTATCAAGCTGAAAAAGGTGAAAAAGGCCGTGCCCGGGTAGAAAACTTAGAAGAGCTTATTAGTGCTTGCGGTCAATATGAACTCCCTGAAGATGAAGAGTTCAGCTCGCCACTACAGGGCTTTTTGGCATATACCTCTCTAGAATCTGGCGAAGGTCAAGCTGACGAGCACGAAGACGCGGTGCAAATGATGACCCTGCACTCAGCAAAAGGCCTAGAGTTCCCGTTGGTATTTATGGTCGGTGTTGAAGAAGGCATGTTCCCATCTCAACAAAGTAATGAAGAGTCTGGCCGTTTAGAAGAAGAGCGCCGTTTATGTTATGTCGGTATGACTCGCGCCATGGAAAAACTATACATTAGCCACGCAGAAAGTCGCCGTTTATACGGACAAGAAAAATACCACAGCCCATCACGCTTTTTACGTGAAATGCCTGAAGACTGTATCGAAGAAATTCGTATTAAAACACAGGTTTCAAGACCGCCTGCAGCAGGTCGTTTTAGTCCATCAGTAACACATGCCGCATTTGAAGATAGCGGCTTTAACTTAGGTCAACGCGTCTTGCATGCCAAGTTTGGTGCAGGTACTGTACTCAATTACGAAGGTAGCGGCGCACAGTCACGTATTCAAGTGAACTTTGATGACCTAGGCAGTAAATGGCTTGTAACACAGTATGCAAGACTTCAAGCCTTATAATGAGTATTTAACAGCACTGTGCAACGAGCTGGTTATTGCAAAGCATCGCCAGCTTGTCATAGTGCAAGGAAGCGAAGCTTGGTGCTATCAGTTTGCAAACCAATTAGCGCTTAAAAATAGCTATGTTTTCAGTAGCAACTCATTATTAGCAAATAGTGAGTTTCCAAAACATGCTCACCAAATTCTTGGTCAAGAGTTTCAAAATGCAATTTTTGATGGTTTTAGCGGCTTATATGCCGATAAATTAGCCGCACTTGCAGGCACCGTAAAAGCAGGTGGTGTACTGATACTATTGCTGCCTGATGACAGTAATTGGCAAGACCCTGCACTCACAAGTATTACCTCCTATGGCCAAGTGATTCAACACAGCTTTTTTAATCAGCGTTTATTCGCCAAGCTAAAGTTGCAGCCACATTATTTTACTGAGCACTCGCTCCCTGCTTACCAATCAGTATCACCAGCAACTGCTGAGATAAATTTTCAGCAACAACAAACATGTGTTGAGCAAATTATTAAAACCGCGACAGGACGCGCTAATCGTCCTTTTGTGATCAGTGCCGACCGAGGTCGTGGTAAGTCAGCGGCTTTAGGACTTGCAGCAGCCAATCTTCAAGATAAAAAAATCCTTATTTGTGCAACCCAAGCCAAAGCTGTACAAACAAGCTTTAAACATTTAGCTGCTGAGCTTGGTGTTAGCAAAGAGCAAAACTGTAAGCAATTAGCTAACCTTAGCTATATTGCGCCAGATATACTGCTAAATGAAAAACCTGATTGCGATCTGCTGTTTGTCGACGAAGCAGCAGCGATTCCAGTTCCACTATTATTGCAGATCCTGAAAAGCTACCCACGAATTGTATTTGCTAGCACTATGGTTGGTTATGAAGGAAATGGACGAGGTTACACGTTACGCTTTTTACATTACTTGCGCAGTCAATTTAAATCGCTAAAGACTATTACTCTGGATGAGCCAATTCGTTTTGCTAAACATGATCCCCTCGAAAATAGCCTACGCGAACTATTACTTCTCGATGCAAAGTACCTACACACAAGTAAAGAACAATCTCTCAATTTTGCACAAGTAAGCAAACAACAACTTGTTGATAATGAGCAACTGCTAGGCCAGATAATAGCCTTACTTGCTTTGGCACATTATCAAACCAGTGTTAATGATTTACGCCAATTACTTGATGCGCCTGAATTACAATTGTTTATTTGCACTCAAGCAGATGAGCTCAAAGGCGTCTGCTTGGTTGCTCTCGAAGGTGGACTGACTAAAGATATAGCAGACCATGTTAAAGCCGGTCAGCGTCGTCCGCATGGCCATTTGATGGCACAAACACTTACTCAACTAAGCAAAGACTCACACTTTCTGACAGAGGTCTCTGCTCGGGTTGTAAGAATAGCGATAGCACCCGAATGCCATCAGCAAGGAATTGGCTCAGCCTTATTAAAATTCTGCGAAAGACAGTTAGATAATTGTAGCTATTTTGGGGCAAGTTTTGGTGCTAATGCATCGCTTGTTAGATTCTGGCAGCACAATGGCTTTCATGTCGTAAAACTCGGTTTTAGTCATGATAAGGCAACAGCTGAACACCCTGCTTTAGTGATCAAATCGCTTTGCAAACAAAATAGCTCATTGGTACAGCAACTCATTAATGAGTTTAAGTTAGACATATCAGTGCAATTGTTAGGGCACTTTAAAAGCTTACCTTGGCAGTTAGTTGATCAATTAGTATCGCATTTGCCAAGCTCTGCTTGCCCTACTGCATTATCCACTAGAGCAGAGCGAATCATCAGTGATGATTTCAATCTTTTCAATATACAACCTTTACTGTGGCAACTAATATGGCACACACCAATTAGTCTAAAATTATTAGATGAAAATACAAAATTCATCCTTATTAGACTAGTATTACAGCAGACTTCTGTGAATAGCTTTATTTATGAAGCTAATTTTGCTGGCCGTAAAGAACTCGATTCACAGTTTATAACCGCAGTAAAAGGTTGGTATGCTCACTATAAATCACTTAACACTAAAAGTACTCAATGCCCTTTTAATAACCCTGGTGTTGATACCAACAACTAGCTTAGCGCAACATACGCAACCCCCTATAAAGTTAGGCATGTCTACCGCATTAACAGGACCTGCCAAACAAATCGGTGAGCAACTTGCGCTAGGCAGTAAAATTTACTTCGATAAAGTTAACAAAACCCAAGGGATCAATGGCCAGAATATAGATCTTATACTCGCTGACGATGGATATGAGCCAAAAAACACCGTTGTAAATACAAGACAGTTTTTGTACACCGAAAAAATTCACGCGATTTTCGGCTCGATGGGAACACCCACCGCTCACGCCATAAAACCATTACTAGATAGGCACCGCATTCCCTTTCTAATGCCGTTTACAGGCGCTGATTTTCTGCATAATAGCTCAATGCCCAATGTGTTTAACTTACGAGCTAGCTATCAAGATGAAGCTATTGAGCAGATAAACTATTTGATAAAAGAACGTAACCATCAAAAGATCGGCTTAATCATTCAAGCTGATGAATTTGGCTACATGGTTGAAAGTAACTTAATCACTGCTTTAGAAGAGTTTGGCATCAAACCTATCGAAGTAGCTCGTTTTAGAAGAAATAGTTCAGATATATCGAAAGCCTTAGAAACCCTGAAGCAAAGCAAAGTAACGGCTGTTTGTATGGTAGGGACCTATCAACCGCTAGCCGAATTTATAAATACCAGCTATGAACAAGGTTTCAAACCTGACTTTACATCCGTTTCATTTGTTTCTAGTCACGATTTATTTGCTCTTGTAAAACACCCAGCAAATATAATGGTCACAGAAGTGGTCCCCAACCCTAATAAATGTGAAAACGCCTGGTGTAAAAGCTTTAAGGAAGATATCAAACCTTATAAGGTGACCCCTAATCGAATTATTTTTGAAGGCTATTTGAATGCAGCAGCTTTAGTAGAAGCCGCAAAAGAATGCCCTACACCACTAAATAATCAATGCTTACTAATCGAACTAAACAAAACCTTTGACAGAGATAGTGAGCTAGCCGCTCTGTTTAGTGACCCCGATAAAGATAAGATAAAAAAAATCTATCGCTCATACTACAAAAGTAATTAAATTTAACTACAACTAATTAGCAATAATGTTCTATGCTATAAAGACTTAACAAGGCTTTGAGGGAAATATGGATCTGATTAATTTTCGTGTCGGGCAAAAGACCATTTCATTAAAAATTCTCGATATACTTCTAACTGAACGTTATGAAGGAAATTTGACATCTTTGCCGAATGAAAATAAAAGCTTCATTGGTGTAAAAGACTACATGGATACACCCACCCCTATCTTTGATTTAGGCATCGTTTTAAACAACCAATCAACAAGTGATACAAACACTGCACTTTCAGATTTATTAGTAGAACGAGAAAAAGAGCACCTAGAGTGGCTAAATGCGCTTGAGCACAGCTTAGTAACAGGCACTCCATTCACTAAATCAACAGATCCTGATAAGTGTGAGTTTGGCCGCTGGTATAACAATTTCAAAACAGATAACGAGGATTTACACAGCATTATTGTTAAGTTCGATGCACCTCATCGTGAACTACATGCTATGGCCAGAGAATTACTAGAGTTACAGAAAAGCCAACCCCAAGAAAAAGTTCTTAGTGTTTTTGAAGAAAAAAAACGTCAGGTATTTAATCAACTCGTCAGATTATTTGAGTCAGCCCGAGAACAAATTATCCTTGATTACAAGCCAATTATTATCTTCACAACAAAAGATGGCATCACGCCTCATATAGGTCTGTTAGTTGACCAAGTTGAAGATAACATAAACGTAAAAAAAGAAGATATTAAACCATTAGAGCAGCTCACCTCTGTGGGTTTCGATGTTGACCCTCAGACGAAAAATATGATGCGTGGTTTAATCAAAATGAAAAATAAACATAGCCTGTTGTTAGATCCAAGCGCAATATTCCGTCCAGAACACCTCATGCGCCATGAAGCTGAAGAAACCGAAGAATACGGGCTCTTTTAGTAGCGAGAGTAAAGTTTGAAGCCAGCCCAACCTACCTGAAGAATGAATAAGCCACGTTGTGTGAATAGCTTAAACGCAAAAAAGCCCGACTCTTTCGAATCGGGCTTTCTTTAATTTGGAGCCTGGCGATGTCCTACTTTCACATGGCAAATGCCACACTATCATCGGCGCTGTTTCGTTTCACTACTGAGTTCGGCATGGGGTCAGGTGGGTCCAAAACGCTATTGTCACCAAGCAAATTTGGTTTGTTAATCGCCTTGGCAATTAACTAAAATCTGGAATTCTGATATCAGTAAATGTCTACTTTAGTGTCTTAACTTCTGTCTGTTACGCTGTCATAAAACGCGTTTGGCGTTGTATGGTTAAGCCTCACGGGTAATTAGTACAGGTTAGCTTAATGGCTCGCACCACTTCCACACCCTGCCTATCAACGTTGTAGTCTTCAACGGCCCTTCAGAGACTTTAAAAGTCTAGTGAGAACTCATCTCGAGGCCTGCTTCGCGCTTAGATGCTTTCAGCGCTTATCAGTTCCGAACGTAGCTACCGGGCAGTGCCATTGGCATGACAACCCGAACACCAGCGGTTCGTTCACTCCGGTCCTCTCGTACTAGGAGCAACCCCTCTCAATTCTCAAACGCCCACGGCAGATAGGGACCGAACTGTCTCACGACGTTCTAAACCCAGCTCGCGTACCACTTTAAATGGCGAACAGCCA